>CAWBOW010000014.1:0-590082 GCA_963790495.1 uncultured Alphaproteobacteria bacterium
GATGTATTGCTATCACCTCCGCGAGCAGGGCACTTTGCACCTTAGCGGGCGCGCGGTTGATCTCGTCGGCGAGCAGCAGGTTCGTGAAGACCGGGCCGAGCTGGGTCTGGAACTCGCCGGAGTGCTGGTGGTAGACCCGCGTTCCGGTCAGGTCAGCGGGCACCAGGTCTGGCGTGAACTGGATGCGCTGGAACTGCCCGCCGACCGCGGCCGCGAGCGACTTGACGGAGAGCGTCTTGGCCAGTCCTGGCACGCCCTCGACGAGCAGGTGCCCGCCGCAGAGCAGGGCGACCGCCATCCGCTCGAGCAGCACGTCCTGGCCGACGATCGTGCGCTTGACTTCGAAGAGCACCGGCCGCAGCGGGTTGGCGCGCTCGCCGGGTGACGGGTCTTGGCTGTCCGCCGGTGCCTGGGTCATCGCGCTCCTTCTTGCTTGGCTTTCCGCGTTGCGCTTGTCATATCTGCGGTCCCTTCCCTTGCCCGCTGCCGGTGTTGCCTAGCGCGGAGCCGATGGGCACCGCGAAGCCGATGCCGGCGAACGCGTCCTGGCCATCCGGATCGGCGAGCGCCACGACGATGCCGATGACCATGCCGCGGCTGTCGAGCAGCGGCCCGCCCGAGCTGCCGGGGTTGACCGCCGCGTCGAACTGGATGAGCCCGCTGCGCTTGCCCGTGTCGGTGTTCGCGGTCCGGTTGAGGCCGGAGACGACGCCCGCAGAGACGCTGTCGGTCAGCCCGAGCGGGTTGCCGATCGCGACGACCGACGCCCCGACGTCAGCGCTTCCGCCGAGGGTCGCGGGGACGACGACCTTGGGGAAGCCTGGGGCCGAGCTCGGCGATGTCCGTCTTCTTGTCGGACGAGAGGACGCTCGCGTTCGCCACCGTGCCGTCGGCGAAGGTCACGGTGATGCTCCCCGGCGGCGACCACATGGTCGGCCGTCAGGATCGTGCCGTGTCGGCCGCGATGACGCCGGTACCGAGATCATGGCCTGCCCGGATGAGGACCACGGACGGCGCGGCCCGCTGGTAGAATAGTCGGCACGGTCAGGCGTGCGGTCGGGCGGTCGCGGTCGGCGCGGTCCGTCACCGCGGCGCTCTGCGCGGCGGGCACGCTGGCGAGGCGGGTCGCGAGCACCGCGATAACCAGTAGCAGGACCATCCCGGCCGCCAGCCCGGCGACCACCAGGCGGCGCTGCGATGCAGGCGCTCGCCCGGGCGCGCGCCATCCGGCGTCGTCGACACCGGCGGGCTCGCGATCCATGACCTCACGCTAAATGCGGCAGTTTAGGACAGGATAAGTGCGCGAGTGAAAAGCGGGAAGTAGCGGTGCTAACGTCCGCCCTAGGTCTCCGTTTTTTTTTTTTTTTTTTTTTTTTTTTTTTTTTTTTTTTTTTTTTTTTTTTTTTTTTTTTTTTTTTTTTTTTTTTTTTTTTTTTTTTTTTTTTTTTTTTTTTTTTTTTTTTTTTTTTTTTTTTTTTTTTTTTTTTTTTTTTTTTTTTTTTTTTTTTTTTTTTTTTTTTTTTTTTTTTTTTTTTTTTTTTTTTTTTTTTTTTTTTTTTTTTGCGGGCCGGCAGGCCGGGTGGCCCGCGTGAACCGGGTGCCCCAGTCTCCGATCCGCGCGATCAGTTCCGGTGGGGAAAGCACCTGGAAGTCCGCGCCCACCACCCCGAGCGCGATCACCGGCCAGTCGGGGTTGTCCCCCGGCGTCATCGTCACCAGGCAGCGGCCTGGGCCGTCCTCCTGGATCGTGGCCCAGCGGCCGATGCGCTTGCTGACGACCGCGGCCGGCGCCTCGATGACGGCCTCGACCTGCCACGTCCCGGCCCGGCGGCGGTGATGTTCCTGCGGACGAACTCGGCCGCGTCGGCGGCGGGCAACGTGCGCGGGCGGAACCTGGCACCCGTCGGCTGCGGCACGCCGATGACCCGGTCGAGCCGGAAACTGCGCCAGTCGTTCCTGGTCAGGTCGTACGCGACCAGGTACCACCGGCGGTCAAGCGCCACCAGGCGAAGCGGCTCGACGTGCCGTTCTGTCCGCTCGCCGTTGGCCGCGCCATAGGCAAACCGGATACGCTCCGCGTCCCGGCAGGCGAGGGCGGCGCTGGCCAGCGCGTCCGGGTTGATCGCGGCCGCCTGGGCCGCCCGCGCGGCGTCCCAGGTAGCGGACTCGGTCATGGCGGCCACCGCCTCGGCCCGGTGACGCAGCCGGGCGGGCATGACCTGGGTGACCTTCGCCAGCGCGCGGGCGGCGGCCTCCGCGATCGTGCCGTGTTCGGCGGTCTCCTGCCCCGTGGCGCCCGGTACGTCGGCCCCCTGGGTGGCGAGCCGGAGGCCCACCGCCAGGGCGACTGCCTCCTCGTCGTCGACCACGAGCGGCGGCAGTGCGGTCCCCGAGGCGAGTTGGTAGCCGCCGTCCACGCCAGGATGGGCCGTGACCGGGTAGCCGAGCTCGCGAAGCCGGTCCACGTCCCTGCGCAGCGTGCGCGGGGAGACGCCGAGCCGCTCGGCGAGCTCCGCCCCCCGGCCAGAACCGGTGGTTCTGCAGCAGGGAGAGCAAGCGCAGGGTGCGGGAGCTTGTGTTCGCCATGTTTCTGATTGTGCCTCGCATTGCGGACAGGAACTGACCGCAATCGCCCTTAGCATTGGATCTATCAGGCAGTTCTTCATCGAAGTCGATTCGCGAAAGGCGGCAGCTCATGTCCTCAGGTACCTCGAGCGGCACCACGACCCTGACAGGCGAGCGGGCGGACTTGCTGGCGACGCTGGGCAAGGCCAGGCACTTCCTGCGGTTCACCACCCGTGACCTCAACGACGAGCAGGCGCGCCAGCGCCCGACCGTGAGCGAGCTGACGCTCGGCGGCCTGATCAAGCACGTCACGGCCGTCGAGCGGAACTGGGCTGGCTTCATCGTGCACGGCCCGTCCATCGCGCCGGACTTCACCGCCATGACAGAAGACGACTACAAGGTCTGGTCCGACGGGTTCCGGCTGCTTCCCGAGGAGACGCTCGCGGGCGTGCTCGCCGAATACGAAGACGCGGCCAGGCACACGGACGAGCTCGTCGCCACGCTGGCAGACCTGAACGCCGACCACCCGCTGCCGCCGGCGCCGTGGAACCCGCCGGGGGAGCGCTGGTCCGCGCGCCGCACCCTGCTGCACATCGCCACGGAAACCGCGCAGCACGCAGGGCACGCCGACATCATCCGCGAGACGCTGGACGGCGAGAAGTCCATGGGCTAACCGCCCGGCAACAATGGTGGACGTTTGGGCACCTCCGGGTGTGCCCAAATGTCCACCATCTTCGTCATTGGCGATATTCGCCGCGTGCGACCCACGATCCTTGCGGCTCGGCCGCGCCCCCACGCCCGGACGCCGCGTTGCGCGTCCCCTCGGCCCGAAGAGACTCGGCAGATTTCATGATTTGCCGGACTTGGCCCGGTGGCTATCGTGCCACCGGCGTGCGAGTCTTGGTGATGTACGACACCCTCACCGCCGAGGAGGCGGTCATGGAAGCGACGATTGGTGACCAGATCCGCATTCACGGAAGCACCGTCGGCCATCCCGATAAGGACGGCGAAATCGTCGAGGTGCGCGGAACAAGGGGCGAGCCACCATACCTGGTGGGGTTCGCCGACGGACAGACGCGGCTGCTATTCCCAGGCCCCGATGCGGTCATCATTCCGCGCCAGCGGAACGACTCAGGAATCTAACGGATTACGGCGCATCGCCGACCAGTCACGGCCGCCCGGCTGCGGGTCAGCGACCCGTCTGGCATTGCTTCCCGTATGTCCCGTACGGATGCGGAGCTGCACCTTGCCAGCGCCGACCCGACACCGACCAGACGGACGTGATCGGCGAGGCGGCCGCGCACGCCGCGGCGCACCGCTTCGGCCACGGCGTCGGGATCGCGGCGACGCGCCTTGGGCAGGTTCTCGAACGTTTCCTCAACCGCTTTGTGCGCGATCGCAAGCATGGCGACCCCGCCGGCATCCGCTTCGGGCAAGCCGATGAGCTCCACTTCGGGGTCGGCCAAGAGCTGGCCTTTGTCGTTGAGCGCCAGAGCGACCGAGACCACGCCAGCAAAGCTCAAGCGGCGACGCGCGGCGACCGTGCGTGACTTCGGCGCTGATCAACAGCGAGCCGTCCTTGTAAAGCCGGCCCGACGGCACCTCGTCGGCGATTTCCGGACCGTCCGGAGCGAGCCTGACCAGGTCGCCGTTCCGGCATATCAAAACCTTGGGCACGCCAACACTGCGGGCGAGCGCGGCATGCTCGGCCAGATGCAGCGCTTCGCCATGCGCGGGGATGAGGATTTGCGGCCGCACCCAGCCGATCATGTCGCGCAACTCGTCGCGCCGCGGATGGCCCGAGACATGCACCAGGTGGGTACGGTCGGTGACGACCTCGATGCCCTGCTCCACCAAGCCGTTGATCACCCGTGCAACGGCCTTTTCGTTGCCCGGGATCGGCCGTGCCGAGAAAATCACGCGATCGCCGCGCGACAAGGTGACGTCCGGGTGTTCGTCCTGCGCGATGCGCGCCAGCGCGGCGCGCGGCTCGCCCTGGCTGCCGGTGCACAGCGCCAGCACCTTGTCGGGCGGCAGATAGCCGTAGGCATCGGCGCTGCGGAAATCCTGCACGCCGTCGAGATAGCCGGTCTCGCGCGCCACCTGCACGACGCGCTCCATGGCGCGGCCGACAATGACGACTTCGCGTTCCGCCGCTCGCGCGGCATCGGCCACGGCGCGCAAGCGGCCGACATGCGAGGCAAACGTGGTCACCGCGACGCGGCGCGGGGCGGTGCGGATCAGTTCGGCGAGCGTCTTGGCAACATCGGCTTCCGACGGCGAGCGCCCTTCCCGCACCGCATTGGTGGAATCGCCGATCAGCGCCAGCACGCCTTGGTCGCCTAGCGCTTTGAGCTTGGCCGCGTCGGTCGGCGCGCCGATGGTCGGCGTCGGATCGATCTTCCAGTCGCCGGTATGGAGCACCGTGCCGGCCGGCGTGCGGATGGCCAGCGCATTCGATTCCGGGATCGAATGGGCGACGTTGATGAAATCGATAGCGAACGGGCCGAGTTCGAGGTGGCCGCCCATCGGTACGACCTTGACCGGAATTTGCGGCGCGCCGGGCTCGGACGCCCGCCTGGCCTCGAACAAGGCTGCCGTGAACGGCGTGGCGAAAAGCGGCACCTTGAGCCGCGGCCACAGATCGATCAGTGCGCCCATATGATCTTCGTGCCCATGGGTGAGCAGGAGGCCGAGGATATTTTTGCGCTCCTCGATCAGATAGGTGATGTCCGGCAGGATGAGATCGATGCCGGGCAATTGCTCCTCGGAGGCAAACGACACGCCGCAATCGACAATGATCCATTGCCGGCGCCGTGCATCGCCGAAGCCGTAGATCGAGAGGTTCATCCCGATCTCGCCGATGCCGCCCAGCGGCGCGAATACAAGCTCGTTGTGGGCCATCATTGCGTCCGGCTGAGAGCGCGCTGCTGCTCGCGAACATCGAGCGGAAACACATCTCCCGCCGATATTTTTTCGGCTGCGCCGGCCTGTGTTTGCAGAACAAGCCGCCCCGCCGGATCGAGCCCGACAAAGCGGCCGCGCTTTTCGCCCGAGCCGTTGCGCACGATGATCTCCTCGCCGAGCCCGCTCACGGCGGACAACCAGTCGCCGAGAATAGCCGAGAAAGCCTGCCCGCGATCCCACATCGCAAGGCGGCGGCACATGGCGGCGGAAAGCTGCCGGAATAGGCGCTCCGCAGCGACTTCGGCGCCGTGGGCTGCAAGATGCGTCGCCGGATAGGCCGTGTTTTCCGGATGGTTTGCACAGTTGACGCCAATACCGACGACGGCATTCACGCGATTGGCGACGTCCACCTCACCTTCGATCAAAATGCCCGCGCATTTGTCACCGGCGAGAAGGAGGTCGTTCGGCCATTTGAAGGCAAGCTGCGGTGCAAGCGCCGCGGCTTCGGCGATTACCGCATCGCGCACCGCCAAAGCGGCGACGAAGCCGAGTTCCGGCGCCCGCTCGGGCGCGGCTGGATTGCGCAATAACAGGCTGGCGTAGAGATTGCCGGGCGGCGAAGCCCAGGAGCGATCCATCCGGCCGCGGCCCTCGGTTTGCGTTACTGCCGTGATCCACAGCGGCGCGGCATCGCCGCGTTGCGCACGCAAGCGCGCTTCCTTGTTGGTCGAGCCCACGCTGGCGAAAGTTTCCAGCCGCACGCCGGCCGCGACCGCTATCGGGTCAAGCTGCATTAGAGCATGATCCGGAAAAGTGGAAACCGGCATTCCGAAACGATCATGCTTCACCAAAATGTCAGAGCGTCAATCGATTCCATCTGAAACGGTGGCGCTCTAGAACAAAGATTGCGCGGCCGCGCTGGCGACGCCGATCAGCGGCCCCGGATAGACAAAGAACAGGATATTGAACAGGCCACACACCGCCAGCACGACGCGAAGTTCATACGGCATGTTGTAAAAGCTTTCCGCCGGTTCGTCGAAATACATGACCTTGATGATCATCAGATAATAATAAGCGCCGACCACGCTCGCCAGCACGCCAATGACCGCGAGTATATAAAGGCCTGCCTTGATCGCGGCGAGAAACACATAAAATTTTGCAAAGAACCCGGCCAGCGGCGGGATACCGGCCATGGAAAACAATAGCATGGCCATGAAGAATGCCGTCGCCGGATGTGTGCGCGCGAGGCCTGCGAACTGGTCGATCAATTCGACCATTCCGGTCGAGCGCCGCATCGACAGGATCACGGCGAAAACGCCGAGCGTCATGGTGATGTAGATCGCAATATAGACCAGGACCCCTTGCACGCCCTCGGACGTGCCGGCGGCGAGCCCGATCAGCGCAAAGCCCATATGGCCGATCGACGAATAGGCCATCAGCCGCTTGATATTGCGCTGCCCGATCGCGGCGAACGCGCCGAGCGCCATCGAGGCGATGGAGACGAACACGACGATCTGCTGCCACTCGCCGGTAATTCCCGGAAAAGCCATGACGGCGGCGCGCACGAACATGGCGATGCCGGCAACTTTCGGCGCGGCGGCAAAGAATGCCGTGACCGGCGTCGGCGCGCCTTCATAAACGTCCGGCGTCCACATATGGAAGGGCACGGCGGACACCTTGAAGCAGAAGCCGGCGAACAGAAAAACAACGCCGAAGATCAAGCCGATATTGCCCGGGCCGCCCTGCCCCGCGGCATGTGCGATGCCGACAAAGTTCACCGTGCCGGTGAAGCCATAGATGAGCGACGCGCCGTAAAGGAGCATACCGGACGACAGCGCGCCGAGGACGAAATATTTCAAGCCGGCCTCGGTCGAGCGCAGATTATCGCGATGGCTCGCGGCGATGACATAGAGCGGCAGGCTCATCAATTCGAGCCCGAGATAGAGCGCGATCAGGTCGGCCGCCGAAATCAGCATCATCATGCCGAGCGTCGAAAACAGAATGAGCACGGAGGTTTCGAACCGGTACTGATGCTCGCGTTCGGCGTAATCGAGCGACAGCAGGATGGCCGCTGCCGATCCGAACAGCGCCAATATCTTCAGGAAGCGGGCGAAGTCATCGACCACGAAGCTGCCGTTGAAGCCCGTCAGCTTGCCGGCCGGAAGCAGTAACAGCGCGACGCCGGCAATGGCCAGGATGGCAATGGCGGCGTAATCGATAGCCCGGCCGAGGCGGCCGCTGCTGAACACAGCCGTCATCAACAAGGCCATGGCGCCGCCGCCGACGATAATCTCCGGCAAGAGCGGAAGGAGCCTGGCAAGATGCGTGCTGTCCATGGAGTCCTGCGGCCTTACTTGGTCAGCGCGGCCGTCTGCACGGCGCTCAGCGCATGATGGTAATTATCGATCAATTGGGCGACTGACGCCGACGACATGTCGAGCACCGGCTTCGGGTAAATGCCCAAAAAAATGGTCAGCGCCACAAGCGGCGTCAAAATGGCGATCTCGCGCCAACCGAGGTCGCGGATGGCGGCGAGGTTGGGCTTCTGCAGTTTGCCGAAAACCACCTTGCGGTAGAGCCATAGCGCATAGGCCGCCGACAGGATGGTGCCAAGCGTCGCCAGCGTCGCCACCCAAGTGTTGACGCGAAAGGTGCCGATCAGGGTCAAAAACTCGCCGACGAATCCGGACGTACCCGGCAGTCCGACATTGGCCAGAGAAAACACCAGGAAGACGAATGCGTAGAGCGGCATGCGGTTGACGAGCCCGCCATAGGCGGCAATTTCGCGGGTATGCATCCGGTCGTAGACCACGCCGACGCACAGGAACAGCGCGGCGGAGACGATGCCGTGCGAGATCATCTGGAAAATGCCGCCGGCCACACCTTGTGCCGTCGCCGCGAAGATTCCCATGGTGACAAAGCCCATATGCGCCACCGACGAATAGGCGATCAGCTTCTTTATGTCTTCCTGCATCAGCGCCACCAGGGACGTGTAGATGATGGCGATGACAGACAGTGCGTAAATCAGCGGCGCTAGATGGTGCGAGGCTTCGGGAAACATCGGCAGCGAGAAACGCAAAAATCCGTAGCCGCCCATTTTGAGGAGGATCGCCGCCAGGATCACCGAGCCGGCGGTGGGCGCTTCGACGTGGGCATCCGGCAGCCAAGTGTGCACCGGCCACATCGGCATTTTCACCGCAAAGGAGGCGAGGAAGGCGAACCAGGCCCAGGTCTGCAAAGTGAGCGGGAACGGATGATGCAGCAGCGTCGGGATGTCGGTCGTGCCGGCCTGCCAGTACATCGCCATGATGGCGAGCAGCATCAGCACCGAACCGAGCAGCGTATAAAGGAAGAATTTGAAGCTCGCATAGACGCGGCGCGGGCCGCCCCACACGCCGATGATCAGGAACATCGGAATAAGGCCGCCTTCGAAGAACAGATAGAACAGCACCAAGTCGAGCGCGCAGAAGGTGCCGACCATCAGCGTCTCGAGCACCAAAAAAGCGATCATGTATTCGCGCACACGGCGCTGGATCGAGGTCCAACTCGCCAGGATCGAAATCGGCATCAACGCCGTGGTCAGCACCACGAACGGCAGCGAAATGCCGTCGACGCCCATCGCGTAAGTGATGGTGCCGCCGAGCCAGGGGCGCCTTTCGACGAACTGGAAATCCGCGCTCGATGGATCGAAGCGCCAGATTAGAATGAGCGAGATGGCGAAGGTGATGAGGGTGGTCCACAACGCCACCCAGCGGGCGTTGCGGACGCCGCCGGCATCGTCCTTGAGGAAGGCGATGAACAGCGCGCCCGCCAGCGGCAGGAACGTGACGACGGAAAGAATCGGCCAGCTCATCATCAGTGCGGCCCCGCGAACATGAACCAGGTGATGAACCCGGCGACGCCGATCAGCATGGCGAAAGCGTAGTGGTAGAGATAACCGGTTTGCAGCCGCACCACGTTGCGGGTGACGTCGAGCACACGCGCCGACACGCCGTCGGGACCGAAGCCGTCGATGAGGAAGCCGTCGCCGCCCCTCCAGAACAGGCGTCCGAGCCACATCGCCGGACGCACAAAAATAAAGTCGTAGATCTCGTCAAAATACCATTTATTGAGCAGGAACTCGTAAAGCACGCGCTGATCGCGCGCCAGCGCCACCGGCAAATCGGGACGGCGGATATAGAACTGATAGGCGACCAGGAAGCCTACGATCATCATCAGCGTCGGCAAGAGCGAAAACCATAACGGCAGCTTCTCGGCGTTTTCGAACAGCGTCTGCGCACCGCCCAGCTTCAGCGCATCGCGGAAGAAGCCTTCGGCGCCGTGTCCGGTGAAAATTGAAAGGAACGGCCACCCGGCGGCAATCGATCCGAACGCCAGAACCGCCAATGGAATAAGCATGACCTTCGAGTTTTCGTGCGCCGCGTCATAATGGTGCTGGTCGTGCGGGGTGCCGTGGAAGGTCTTGAAGATCAGCCGCCAGGAATAGAATGCGGTCAGCGCCGCGGCGCCTAGCGTCATCAGATAGCCATAGGCTGCCATCGGGTTGGTGCTGACCGACGCCGCCTCGATGATGGCGTCCTTGGAGAAATAGCCGGCGGTCAGCGGAAAGCCGGTCAGCGCCAGGGTGCCGATCAGCATGACGGCGTAAGTGAACGGAATCTTCCGCCACAGCCCGCCCATGTGGCGGATGTCCTGCTCGTGATGCATCGCCAGGATCACCGAGCCCGAGCCTAAAAACAGCAGCGCCTTGAAAAACGCATGGGTGAACAGATGAAACATGCCGACCGAATAGGCTCCTACCCCCATGGCGACGAACATGTAGCCAAGCTGCGAGCAGGTCGAGTAGGCGATGATGCGCTTGATGTCGTTCTGCACCAGGGCGATGGTCGCGGCGAACATCGTCGTAGTCCCGCCGATAAAGATGACGAAGGCGGAAGCGTCCGGCGACAGCGAGAAGAGGGGCGACAGCCGCGCCACCATGAACACGCCGGCGGTGACCATCGTCGCGGCGTGAATCAGCGCCGAGACCGGGGTCGGGCCTTCCATCGCGTCGGGCAGCCAGGTATGGAGCAAAAACTGCGCCGACTTGCCCATAGCGCCCATGAACAACAGCAGACACACCACCGTCAGCGCGTTGACGTCCCAACTGAGAAAATGAAAGCTCTTGCCGGCCAGCGCCGGGGCCTGCGCGAAAATAGTATCGAAGTCGATGGCGCCGGTGAGATAGAAGACCGCGAATATTCCGAGCGAGAAGCCGAAATCGCCGACGCGGTTGACGATGAAGGCTTTGATCGCCGCGGCGTTGGCTTCCGGCTTGTAATACCAGAAGCCGATCAAGAGATAGCTCGCCAAGCCGACGCCTTCCCAGCCGAAAAACATTTGCACGAGATTGTCGGCCGTCACCAGCATCAGCATGGCGAAGGTGAAGAACGACAGATAGCAGAAGAAGCGCGGCTTATACGGGTCCTCGTCCATGTAGCCGATCGAATAGATGTGCACCAGCGATGAGACGGTGGTGACCACGACCAGCATCACCGCGGTCAGCGAATCGATGCGCAGCGCCCATTCCGAGTGCAAGTCGCCGAAGCTGATGAACGAGAACAGCATTATACGCGCCTCGTGACCCTCGATGCCGACGTCGTAGAATGCGAGCCAGGACAGGACGCAGGCGATAACCAGGAAGGTCGAGGTCACCAGCATCGCGGGCAGCGATCCGGCCGCTGAAGGCTCGTGCGGCGCATGCTCCTCGGCATGGGTGTTGGAAAAGGCGGCATGCGCTGCGTGCGGATCGGGCGCGCCGTGCGGATGATCTTCGTGCACCGGCGCCGCGGCATGGTCGTCGTGCGGCGGCGGCGGATCCTCGCCCGGGAAACGATTGTGGGCGCCGATCAGCGTGATGAGGCCGGCGACGATCGCGCCGAGCAGCGGCAGGGCTACGATGGCTTCGTACATGCTAGAATCTGCCCCAGCCGCCTTGAGAGCTGCCGCCCGCCGTCGTCATTTGACGCATGATCTTTTCCGAAAACCGATATCCACTCTTCGGGGCCATGCGCTAACCCTTCATCACATTGATGTCTTCAACCGCGATCGAGCCGCGGTTGCGGTAATAGGCGACCAGGATGGAGAGCCCGATCGCGGCTTCCGCCGCCGCGACGGTCAGCACGATCAGCGCATAGACCTGGCCGACGATGTCGCCAAGGAAGCTCGAAAACGCCACGAGATTGATGTTGACGGACAGCAGGATGAGCTCGATCGACATCAGGATGACGATGACGTTCTTGCGGTTGAAGAAGATGCCGAAAATGCCGAGCGTGAACAGCATCGCCGCCACCGCGAGATAGTGCCCGAGACCGATCGTCATGATAGCGCCCGCCTCACGATAGTCCCTGCCCCGACTTGACCTTGACGACGTCGATCGCGGTCGCCCGATTACGCGCGACCTGGCTGTCGATGCTCTGCCGCCGCACGTTCGTCTTATGCTGCAGCGTCAGCACGATCGCGCCGATCATGGCGACGAGCAGGATGAGGCCGGCCGCCTGGAAGAAATAGACGTAGCGGGTGTAGAGCACGAGGCCGAGCGCTTCGCGTATTGGTGACCCCGCTGGCGGGATCGGCGCGGCGATCGCCTTCGCCACGTCCGGCCCGATCGCCCAGCGCGCCCACCACGAGCAGAAGCTCCGCCAACAGCACGGCGCCGACCAGCGCGCCGACCGGCAGGTAGCTGAGAAAGCCCTGGCGCAATTCGGCAAAATCGACGTCGAGCATCATCACCACGAACAGGAACAGCACGGCGACGGCGCCGACATAGACGACGATCAGGATCATCGCCAGGAATTCCGCGCCCATCAGCACGAACAGGCCGGCGGCATTGACGAAGGCGAGGATCAGAAACAGCACCGAATGCACCGGATTGCGCGCCGAGATCACCATGACCGCGGACGCGACCGTGATCGCGGCGAAAAGATAAAAGAAGATAGCGTGAATGATCATGGTCGGCGCGTCTCACCGATATGGCGCATCGAGCGCGATGCTCTTGTGCGAGTCTCGCGCTCCCAGCGATCGCCGTTCGCGAGCAGCCGTTCCTTGTCGTAGTAGAGCTCTTCGCGCGTTTCGGTGGCGAATTCGAAATTCGGTCCTTCGACGATGGCATCGACCGGACAGGCTTCCTGGCACAGCCCGCAGTAGATGCATTTGACCATGTCGATGTCGTAGCGCGTGGTGCGCCGCGTGCCGTCGTTGCGCCGCGGCCCGGCCTCGATGGTGATGGCCTGCGCCGGACAAATCGCCTCGCACAGTTTGCAGGCGATGCAGCGCTCTTCGCCGTTCGGATAGCGGCGCAGCGCATGCTCGCCGCGAAAGCGCGGCGACAGCGGGCCCTTCTCGAACGGATAATTCAGCGTCGCTTTCGGCTTGAAGAAATAGCGCATCGACAGCAAGAAGGCCTGCACGAATTCTTTGAGGAACAGCGAGCGGGCGGCTTGGTCGAGTTTCATATCAGCCTCTCATCCCGCCGCGTTGCCGCCGACAGCCCGGCCGATCCAATAGCCCACAGTGGCGAGCATGGCGATAGCGACAGCCAAAATCAGACGCCGCATCACCGAAAGCCGACCCTCGAATGCGGCACGCTGCTCGAGTGTCAGCGGGCCGCTTTGCGCTCGGAGACGCCGCTCGACGATCCGAATTCCCGGCACGTAGACGGCGACGGCAACGATCGTCCCGGCAAGACCGCCGAGCCAGGCCGGCAGCGAATAGTCCATGCCGTCCTCCCTTCATTGCGGCGCCCAGCCGGTGACTTGCAGCACCCCGGCGACGATTGCCACCATGGCCAGCGAAATCGGCAGAAACACCTTCCAGCCGAGCCGCATCAACTGATCGTAGCGATAGCGCGGCACGAACGCCTTCACCATGGCGAACATGAAGAAAACGAAAAACGCCTTGAGCACGAACCAGACGATGCCCGGAACCCAGGTGAACGGCGGCACCAGCAACGGCGGCAGCCAGCCGCCGAGGAACAGGATCGTCGCCATGGCGCACATGGTGCAAACCGCCACGTACTCGCCGAGCATGAACATCATGTAGGGCGTCGAGCCATACTCCACCATGAAGCCGGCGACGAGTTCCAATTCCGCCTCGACCAGATCGAACGGCGGCCGATTGGTCTCGGCCAGCGCCGAAATGAAGAAGATCACCAGCATCGGCAATAGCGGCAGCCAATACCAGTTCAGGATCGACAGCCAGGGAACACCCGAGCGTTGTCGCGAGACCGTGGTTCTGCTGCGCTTCGACGATCGCCGACAGATTGAGCGAACCGACACACAACAGCACGGTAATAATGACAAAGCCGATCGAGACTTCGTAGGACACCATCTGCGCCGCCGAGCGCAGCGCCGCGAGGAACGGATATTTCGAGTTCGACGCCCAGCCGGCCATGATCACGCCGTACACGCCGAGCGAGGAGATGGCGAAAATATAAAGGATGCCGACATTGATGTTGGCGATGACCCAGCCGGCGTCGACCGGAATCACCGCCCAAGCCGCCAACGCCAATACGCAAGTGACGAGCGGAGCGAGGAGGAACACGCCTTTATTGGCGCCAGCCGGGATCACCGGCTCCTTGAGCACGAATTTGAGCAGATCGGCGAAGGACTGAAACAGACCCCACGGCCCGACCACGTTCGGGCCGCGCCGAATCTGCACAGCGGCCCAAATTTTGCGGTCGGCCAACAGCACGTAAGCGACGGCGATCAGCAGCACCACGAGCAGCAGCACGCTCTCCGCCACCATGATGATCAGCGGCCAAAGATAGGTCGGACCAGAATGCCGCCATCGCCGTCCCCTATTCCGCGGCCGTCATGGCCGTGCGCCCTTGCGCAATGGCCGAACATTCCGCCATCACCGCCGAGCACGCGCGATCGGATTGGTGAAGTAGAAATCGGCCGTCGACGCGGCGAACGGCGCCTTGTCGGCAGTGCCGCCAAGCGCTCGCGAGCTTTTGCATCGCGGCGGTGTCGGCGGGCGCGATCTGGCCAACGCGCAGCAGATGCGGGTGCGTTTTGTATAGAGCCTGGCGCAGCGCCGCGAGCGAGTCGATAGGGCAACTTGTGTTTCGAGCACGTCGGACAGCGCGCGCAGGATCGCCCAGTCCTCGCGGGCATCGCCGGGCGGGAATGAAGCCCGCGTCGCCATCTGCACACGGCCCTCGGTATTGACGTAGGTCGCCGATTTTTCCGGATAGGCCGCGCCCGGCAAGCACGACGTCGGCGCGCGCCGCGCCGCGGTCGCCATGCGTGCCGATATAGACGACGAAGGCGCCAGGCGCGATGTCGATCTCGTCGGCGCCGAGCAGGAATACAATGTCGAGCGTGCCGGACGCCGCCATTTGCCGCGCGGTGAGGCCGCCCTGGCCCGGCACGAAACCGAGATCGAGCGCGCCGACCCGCGATGCGGCCGAGTGCAGCACGCAGAAGCCGTTCCAGCCGTCCTTGACCACGCCGAGCTCGAGCGCGGCTTTGGCCGCGAGCGACGCAATCGCCGCGCCGTCGCCGCGCGTCAACGCGCCGGCGCCGAGCAGCATCAAGGGACGCTCGGCCTTGCGCAGCGCATCGGCAAAAGAATGCCGCGCGAGGCTCGGCAAGCGTGTCGGCACCGGCGCCGAGATAATCGTAAGTGTAAGTCAGATCGGCCTTCGGCCCGATAACACCGATCGGCAACTCGCCGCCCGCCAGCGCTTGCGGATGCGTGCATTGAGGACCGCCGCCTCCTTGCGCGGATTGGAGCCGACGATCAGCAGCGCGTCGGCGGCATCGATCCCGGCAATCGTGGCATTGAACAGATAGCCGGACCGGCCCGAGCGCCGGATCCAGCGCGGAGCCGTCTTGCCGGCAATCGAGATTGGCGACGCCAAGCCGCGTCATCAGATCCTTGAGCGCGAAAATTTCCTCGACCGCGGCGAGATCGCCGACGATGGCGCCGATGCGCTTCGGGTTGGCCTTGCCGAGCTTTGGCCGCGATGGCGGCGAACGCCTCCGGTCCAGGTCGCCGGCCGCAAGCGGCCATTCTCGCGCACATAAGGCTGATCGAGCCGCTGCGTGCGCAAGCCATCGACCACGTGGCGGGTCTTGTCGGAAATCCATTCCTCGTTGATGTCGTCGTTGGTGCGCGGCAGGATGCGCATGACTTCGCTGCCGCGCGTATCGATGCGGATCGCGGAGCCGAGCGCATCCATGACGTCGATCGACTCGGTCTTGTTCAGCTCCCACGGCCGCGCCGCAAAGGCATACGGCTTCGAGGTGAGCGCGCCGACCGGACAGAGATCGACGACATTGCCCTGCAGCTCGGACTTCATGCGCTTGTTCGAGATAGCTGGTGATCTCCATGTCCTCGCCGCGGCCGATGGCGCCGAGCTCGGGAACGCCGGCAACCTCGGCCGAGAAGCGCACGCAGCGGGTGCACTGGATGCAGCGGTTCATCGAAGTCTTGACCAGCGCGCCGAGATATTTGTCTTCGACCGCGCGCTTGTTTTCGCGGAAGCGGCTGGCGTCGACGCCGTAGGCCATGGACTGGTCTTGCAGATCGCATTCGCCGCCCTGGTCGCAGATCGGGCAATCGAGCGGATGATTGATCAAGCAGGAATTCCATCACGCCTTCGCGCGCCTTGCGCACCATCGGCGAGCGGGTATTGACCTGCGGCGGCTCGCCTTTCGGTCCCGGCCGGCAGTCGCGCACGCCCCAGGCGCAGCTCGCCACCGGCTTCGGCGAGCCGACCAGTTCGACCAGGCACATCCGGCAATTGCCGGCGATCGAGAGCCGTTCGTGGAAGCAAAAGCGCGGAATTTCCGCGCCCGCCGGCCTCGCAGGCCTGCAGCAGCGTGAATTCCGGCGGAACGTCGATCTCTTTGCCGTCGACGATGAGCTTGGTCATCTGCCTCTCATCACTCCGCCGCGACCGCGACCGGCTCGGGATGCGGATCGGCGGTGTATTGATCGATGCGCTTTTCGATCTCGGGACGGAAGTGGCGAATCAAGCCCTGCACCGGCCACGCCGCGCCGTCGCCGAAGGCGCAGATGGTGTGACCCTCGATCTGCTTCGACACGTCCCACAACATGTCGATCTCGCGCTTTTGCGCGTGACCTTCCGCCATGCGGTTGAGCACGCGCCACATCCAGCCCATACCTTCGCGGCACGGCGTGCACTGGCCGCAGCTTTCGTGCGGTAAAAATAGGAGATGCGCGCCATCGCTTTGACGATGTCGTCGGATTTATCCATGACAATGACGGCGGCGGTACCGAGCGCCGATTTCTTCGCCACGCAGCCGTCGAAATCCATCAGCAGCGTGTCCGCTTGATCGGGTCCGGCGGGAACGAGCGGCATCGACGAGCCGCCGGGAATGACCGCCAGTAGATTATCCCAGCCACCGCGCACGCCGCCGGCATGGCGATCGATCAGCTCGCGCAGCGGAATGCCCATGTTTTCTTCGACGTTGCACGGCCGCTCGACATGCCCGGAAATGCAATAAAGCTTGGTGCCGGTGTTGTTCTGGCGGCCGATGCCGGCGAACCAGGCCGCGCCGCGCCGCATGATGTCCGGCACCTGGGCGATGGTTTCGACGTTGTTGACCGTGGTCGGGCAGCCGTAGAGGCCCATATTCGCCGGAAACGGCGGCTTTAGCCGCGGCTGGCCTTTCTTGCCTTCGAGGCTCTCCAGCAGCGCCGTCTCTTCGCCGCAGATATAGGCGCCGGCGCCGTGATGAACGACGATGTCGAAATCCCAGCCGTGGATGTTGTTCTTGCCGATCAAGCGGGCTTCGTAGGCCTGATCGACCGCCGCCTGCAGCCGCTCGCGCTCGCGGATAAATTCGCCGCGGATGTAGATGTAACAATGGTTCGCCGCCATGGCGCAGCCGGCGATCAGGCAGCCTTCGATGAGAAGATGCGGATCGTGCCGCATGACTTCACGATCTTTGCAGGTGCCGGGCTCGGATTCGTCGGCGTTAATGACGAGATAATGCGGCCGCTCGACCTGCTTCGGCATGAACGACCATTTTAGTCCGGTGGGAAAGCCGGCGCCGCCGCGGCCGCGCTGGCCCGACGCCTTGCATTCGTTGACAATCCCGTCGCGGCCTTTTTCCAGAATGGCCTTGGTGCCGTCCCAGGCGCCGCGGGCGCGCGCGCCCTCGAGCCCCCAGTCGCGCTGGCCGTAGAGATTTTTGAAAATGCGGTCCTTGTCGGCGAGCATCAGTTGCGCCTCGGATCGGTGGCGTCGGCAGCGGGCGGTTTCGGCATCGGCGCCTCATGAACGTTCGCCGCCGCGCCGGGTTTCTTGCCCTCGTCGTCCAGAAGCGACGGCGTGGATTGTCCCGCGGCGTTGCCGGCTGCAAAAATCGACGGATCGGTCAGCGTATCGGGGCCGCCGATCGGCGCTGAATTGATGCGGTCGATCTGCGGCCCAGGCTTCGGCCTCCGGCCGTTGGAGAAATCGTTGATGATGCGGGTCAGAATGTCCGGGCTCAGATCTTCGTAATAATCGGCGTTGATCTGCACCATCGGCGCGTTGACACAAGCACCCAGGCACTCGACTTCCGTCCAGGAAAACGTGCCGTCGGCCGTCACGCTATCGGCATGGCCGATCATGCGGTGGCACACTTTCTTGAGGTCTTCCGCCCCACGCAGCATGCACGGCGTGGTGCCGCAAAGCTGGACGTGAAAACGCCCGACCGGCGACAGGTTGAACATGGTGTAGAAGGTCGCCACTTCGAGCACACGGATTTTCGCCATGCCGAGCAGATCGGCGGTTGCCTCGATGGCTTTTTGCGGCAACCAGCCGCCGCATTGCTCCTGCGCCCGCCACAGAATGGGAATCACCGCGGACTGCTGGCGGCCTTCCGGATATTTGGCGATCCGCGCGCGCGCCCAGGCAAGATTGTCGGCGCTGAAGGCGAACGACGGCGGCTGCTTTTCGGCGAGACGGCGCACGCTCATCGGTCGACCTCGCCAAAGACGATATCGATCGAGCCCAGGATTGCCGAAATATCCGCCAGCATGTGGCCGCGGCAGAGAAAATCCATGGCCGCCAAATGGGCGAAGCCGGGCGCGCGAATTTTGCACTTGTACGGCTTGTTGCTGCCGTCGGAGACCAGATAGACGCCGAACTCGCCTTTCGGCGCCTCGACCGCGGCATAGACTTCGCCAGCCGGCACCTTGAAGCCCTCGGTGTAGAGCTTGAAATGATGGATCAGGGATTCCATCGAGCGCTTCATCTCGCCGCGCCGCGGCGGCACGATTTTGTGATCGTCAACGGTGACGCGGGTTTGGCCTTCCGGGCTGTGCAGCTTGGCGATGCACTGCTTCATGATGCCGACCGATTGCCGCATTTCTTCCATTCGAATGCAGTAGCGATCGTAATTGTCGCCGTTCTTGCCGATCGGAATATCAAAATCCATTTCGGCATAGCATTCGTAAGGCTGTGCCTTGCGCAAGTCCCAGGCGGCGCCCGAACCGCGCACCATCACGCCGGAAAATCCGCGCGCCCAGGCATCGTCGAGCGAGACCACGCCGATGTCGACATTGCGCTGCTTGAAGATGCGGTTCTCGGTGAGCAATTCCTCGAGATCGTCGCATATTTTCAGAAACGGGTCGCAGAACGCGGCTATGTCGTCGATCAGCTTGGGCGGCAGATCCTGATGCACGCCGCCGACACGGAAATAAGCCGCGTGCATGCGCGACCCGGAAGCGCGCTCGTAAAAGCCCATCAGCTTCTCGCGCTCCTCGAAGCCCCACAGCGGCGGTGTGAGCGCCCCGACGTCCATGGCCTGCGTGGTGACGTTGAGAAGATGCGATAACAACCGGCCGATCTCGCTGTAGAGCACGCGAATGAGTTGCGCGCGTTTGGGTATTTCGAGCTCCAAAAGCTTTTCCGCCGCCAGGCAGAAGGCGTGCTCCTGATTGATCGGCGCGACGTAATCGAGCCGGTCGAAATAGGGTATCGCCTGGAGATAGGTCTTTTGCTCGATCAGCTTTTCGGTGCCGCGATGGAGCAAGCCGATATGCGGGTCGACGCGTTCGACCACCTCGCCGTCGAGCTCGAGCACCAGGCGCAGCACGCCATGCGCCGCCGGATGCTGCGGTCCGAAATTGATGGTGAAAGTGCGCTGGACGTCGCGTGCCGTGGCGTCGGCTTCTAGCATCACGCTAATTCCTTCACTTTCGCCGCCTTCGCCGCGAGACGCGCATTGAACTTGTCCCAGGCAACGACGAAACGCTCATGCCGGCCCTCGCCGATCAGATCGATGCCGTCATGCGCCCGCACCGTGAAGGCGACGCGCGGCCCGGCGACTTCGATACATTCGACGTCGACAGTGACCGTCATGCCGGGCGGGGTCGCCGCGAGATGGCTGACATCGACATGAACGCCGAGACTGCCCTCCCCCGGGTCGAGGTGCCGACCGAGGAGCTGCGTGCAGGTCCATTCCATCAAGATGATCATGTTGCCGGTGGCGAACACTTTCGGCATCGCGGCAATCTCGGGCGCCTCGGGATAGGTGTAGGGAACGGTCTTGTTCTCCGGCACTTTGTAGGCGAAGCGATGGGTCAGCCCGGGTTTCAGGGTCGTTTTCATGTCACGACCCTTTCGCCTTTTCGTCGCCCGGCAGCACGTAGTGGGTGCCTTCCCATGGCGACAAAAAATCGAAATTGCGGAACTCCTGCGTCAGCCGCACCGGCTCGTAAACGACGCGCTTGAGCTCGTCATCGTAGCGAACCTCGACGAAGCCGGTCAGTGGGAAATCCTTACGCAGCGGATGGCCGTCGAAACCGTAGTCGGTGAGGATACGCCGCATGTCGGGATGGCCGGTGAAAACCACCCCGTAAAGATCATAAGTCTCGCGCTCGAACCAATCGGCGCCGGGGAACACATCGATGATCGACGGCACCGGCGTCGCTTCGTCGGTCTCCGCCTTGATCCGGACGCGCGCGTTATGCTTCGGCGACAGCAGGTGATAGACGATGTCGAAGCGCCGCTCGCGGCTTGGCCAATCGACCGCGGTCACGTCGATCAGATTGATAAACAGGCAGCGCGGGTCGTCGCGCAGGAAGCGCATCACCGCCACGACGTCGGCGGCCTGGATCGAGACGTTGAGTTCGTGATGCGCAACCGCATAGCCGGTCACGGATGTGGCAAGCGCACCCGCGATCGTCCTGCCGAGCGTATCGAGCGACTCATCCATTGGCTGCTTCGAACATGGGCTGCTTCGAATTTATCTAGCGTTCGATCGTGGAGGTGCGGCGAATCTTTTTCTGCAACAACAGCACGCCGTACAGAAGGGCTTCGGCGGTCGGCGGACAGCCTGGCACATAGATGTCGACCGGAACGATGCGGTCGCAGCCGCGCACCACCGAATAGGAGTAGTGGTAATAGCCGCCGCCGTTGGCGCAGGAACCCATCGAGATCACATAACGCGGCTCCGGCATCTGGTCGTAGACCTTGCGCAGCGCCGGCGCCATTTTATTGGTCAGCGTGCCGGCGACGATCATCACGTCGGATTGGCGCGGCGAAGCGCGCGGCGCAAAACCGAACCGCTCGGCGTCATAGCGCGGCATCGACATTTGCATCATCTCGACCGCGCAGCAGGCCAAGCCGAACGTCATCCACATCAGCGAGCCGGTCCGCGCCCAGGCGATCAGATCGTCGGCCGCGGCAACCAGAAAGCCCTTGTCCGCAAGCTCGCTGTTGAGATCGTTGACGAATGGACTCGCCGCGCCGGCAGGCTTGCCGGTGCGCGGATCGACGATGTCCCGTCGCGGCGTGGCGACCGCGGGTTCGCTCAATCCCATTCGAGCGCTCCCTTCTTCCACTCATAGATAAACCCGACGGTGAGCACCGCAAGGAAGAGCATCATCGACAAGAAGCCGAACAGGCCAATGCGGCCGAAAGCGACCGCCCAAGGGAACAGGAAACTGACCTCAAGGTCGAAAATGATGAATAGAATCGCCACCAGGTAAAAGCGCACGTCGAACTTCATGCGCGCATCGTCGAAGGCGTTGAAGCCACACTCATAGGCCGACAGCTTTTCCGGATTTGGCTCCTTGTAGGCGACGATGAAAGCCACAACCAACAGCACAAGCCCGATCACGCCCGCGACGCCGACAAAGACGATGAGCGGCAGATAAGCCAGCAGCAATTGAGTCAGAGATTAACTCATCGGATTTCCTTTGATCGGCAGTCACGCGACCGACTGTCGCCTGACGACCTGTCGCGGACCAGCTTCCCAGGTGGGAACATGCCCTTCTAAGGCGCCGTTCCGTCTGCCGCGCCGGTGCGCCGATTTGCCTCAAAATCAAGCGGATTCGCGCTGCCAACGGAACTTTCGACCCTTAGCGCAGTGCACAAAAAGGTGCAAGGCAGGCCTGTGCGTGACTGTCGCGTTGGCACTGCGCGCAGCGCCGATGCTACCATCCCGCGACAGATTTCTGGTGAATGGGTGATGCTGCCGATGGTGCGCCGGGTCAGTTATTGGGCGTCTGCCGTTATCGCCCTGTCATTGGTGCTTCTCCTTACGCCGCAGGTGAAGGCCGCGCAGTTTCCAGACCGGCCGATCAAGCTCGTCGTGCCGTTCGCCCCGGGCGGACCGCCGGACGTCGCGGCGCGAATCATCGGCGACTGGCTGTCGTCGCACTTCGGTACCGTTGTAGTCGAAAACCACCCCGGCGCCGGCGGCACGCTGGGCGCGCGGCTTGTCGCCACGGCGCCGGCCGACGGCTACACGCTCTTAGCCGCCACATCGGGCTCGCTTGCCATCAGCCCCCAGCTTTACAAGAACTCCGGCATCGACCCGCGCAAGGATTTTACCGCAGTGGCGCTGCTGTCTTCGACCCCGCAGGTCCTCGCCATCAACGCTTCACTCCCCGTCCACAGCGTCAAGGAACTAGTTGCCTTTGCCAAAGCCCATCCCGGCAAATTGAACTACGGCGCGGCGATCGGCACGCCGCCGCACCTGAGCGGCGAAATGTTCAAGCACCTCACCGGCGCCGATATCGTTTTCGTACCCTATCGGGGTGCTACCCAGGCCACGACAGACGTTCTATCGGGGCAAATGAACATGACATTCGAGGGCGCGACCGGAATCCTGCCCTATCTCAAAAACGGGAAATTACGCGCGCTGGCGGTAACCAGCCCACACCGGCTGGCGGAGCTTCCCGACGTGCCGACCATGACCGAAGCCGGCTACCCCGGCATGCCGCCTGACGCCTGGCAGGCGATCGTCGCCCCCGCCGGCACGCCGCCGGATATCGTCGTCAAGATCAACGCCAGCGTAAATCAAGGCTTGGCTGACCCGCAGGTGCGGGCGCGAATCGTCGGCCTGGGCGGAGTTCCACAGCCGATGTCGCCCCAAGACTTTGCCGCCTTCATCGCCGAACAAGTGCAACGCTGGGGCGAGATTATCCACGTTACCGGCGTCAAATTACAGTGAGGTTGACAATGGCTCCGAAATTGACCCGCCGCGATGCGCTGCTATTGGCCGCGGCCAGCGCTGCCATGATCGGCCCTGCGCGTGCCGATAGCTATCCGTCTCGGCCGGTCAAGATCATCGTGCCGTTCGGCGCCGGCGGACCGACCGACGTGTTCGTGCGCGAGCTTGGCGGCGAACTGCAAAAATCGCTGCACCAAGCCTTCGTGATCGAAAACCGTCCCGGCGCCGGCACCACCATCGGCACCGATTACGTCGCGAAATCAGCGCCGGACGGCTACACGCTGCTGATGGCGAGCGGCACGCAGACCGTCAATGAGACGCTGTACAAGGACAAGCCGTATCAACTGTTGCGCGATCTGGCGCCGATCGCGCCGATGGAGGAAAACGGCTTGGTACTCGTGGTCACTCCGTCGGTGCCGGCGAAGAATCTGGCGGAGCTTTTGGCGCTGGCCCGGGCCAAGCCCGGAACGCTCAATTTCGGCTCGTCCGGACCGGGCTCGAATTATCATATGGCCGCGGAGCTGCTCAAAAATCTCACTGGCATCGATATCGTGCACGTGCCTTACAAAGGCTCGACCGGCATGCGCGTGGATATTTTGAGCGGTCAGATCCAGATGCTGTTCGATTCCATTCCGACCATGGCGGCTTACATCAAGGCCGACAAAGTCCGCGCGCTCGGCACCACCGGGCTGACCCGCTCCCCGATCCTGCCGGACGTGCCGACGATTGCCGAGACCGTTCCGGGGTTTGAATACACCCAGTGGGTCGGCTTCATGGCGCCGAAAGGCACGCCGCAGCCGATCCTCGACCTCCTCAACAAGACGATCAGTGGTATCTTAAGCCGGCCGGCCATCAAGGACTCCTGGGAAAAGCAAGGCGCCACTCCCATGGTGATGTCTCAGGCCGATTTCACGTCATTCATGGCGGCGCAGGTCGCCAAATGGGCCAAGATCATCAAGGACAACAAGATTACGCTGATCGATTAGGCGAAGACAGACACAGACATCAGGTGAAGCATGGATGAAATAACCAACCGCCCGGTGGCCGCAATCAAGGCCGAAGACCATTGGACGAGCAAGGACGGCAACGTGAAGCTGTTCATGTTCGAAAAATGCGCCGGCGATCCGAACAACGCAAGCGGCACTGTTTTATTCGTGCACGGCTCGTCGATGGCGGCGCAACCGACTTTCGACCTTCAGGTCCAAGGCCGCCCAGAACTCCTCGGCGATGGATTGGTTCGCGCGCCGCGGCTTCGACTGCTGGTCCGTCGACATGGAAGGCTACGGCCGCTCGACCAAGGACCGCGACAACAATGCGCCGATCGCACAAGGCGCCGATGATTGCTTCGCCGCCGCAACCTACATTCGCAAGCTGCGCGGCAAGCGGCCACTCTTGGTCTATGGCATTTCCTCGGGCGCCTTGCGCGCCGCTTTGTTCGCGCAGCGGCATCCCGAGTTTGTCGGGCGGCTCGCGCTCGACGCCATGGTGTGGACCGGCGAAGGCTCGCCGACGCTTGCCGACCGCAAGAAAAGGCTGCCTGAGTTTCGCGCCAAGAACCGCCGGCCGATCGACAAAGCCTTCATCCATTCGATCTTCGATCGCGACCATCCCGGCACGGCGGAGGAGAACGTCATCGACGCGTTTGCCGACGCGGTCGTCGCGCTCGACAATTCAGTGCCGACCGGCACCTATGTCGACATGTGCGCGCATCTGCCGGTGATCGATCCCGAGAAGATTACGGTTCCGACGCTGGTCATGCGCGGACAATGGGACGGTATCGCCAGCTTCGACGACCTGATCAAATTCTTCGCCAAGCTGCCGAACCCGGACAAACACTTCGCCGTTATGCCGGGCATCTCCCACGCAAGCTTTCAGCAGAAGAATTATGCGCTCGTCTATCACATCCTGTGGAGCTTCTTCACCCAACCGGCGCCGATCTATCGGGGGTGAGACTGCTTCCGGAGGCGGAAGGCGGCGGCCGTATCGCCCGTCAGGGTTCCGGCGACCTGTTAGCCGTCACCGCCTGTCTCGCGGCCAGCAGATCGCTTGCACCGTTCTCGGCTGCCAGGCCGTCCCGGCCGCGTGCCGACCCGTCGAAGGCCGAACGCCCGGCGGAATTCCGACTGGATTCGACGTCATCGTTTGCCCGCCAGGGGTTTGGCCCCTGAAATAGGCAGTTTCGAAAAATGCAATGTTTGGAATGGCTTGCTGAAGTTCTGGCGGGAGCGACCGGGCTCGAACCGGCGACCTTCGGCGTGACAGGCCGACGCTCTAACCAACTGAGCTACGCCCCCGCGGACGCCGACGGCACTTAAGGCGGAGCCGCCGCCAAGTCAAGGATTTGAGCCAAAAATGGCCATTTCCGGCCGCCTTACCCTCGCCACAGAACGCCCCCAGATAACGCCGGCATGCCGAAAACATCGGTGGAATCGGCAAAACAAGCGTGGTCAGCCGGAGCCGAATCGTTTAACTGCTCGCCCTGAGCGGCGCTTTATTCACGCCACCGCTTCATTGAGGAGGGACTAATGGCAAGCAAAACAACCGCAACTACCGTGACATTAAAACATCTCGCCGCGAACCTTGCGGAGGATAATGAGCTTTCGAAGAAGCAAGCTGAAGCCATCCTCGGCGGTCTGGTGGGCGATATCGTCAAGCACCTGAAAAAGGGCGAGCGCATCCGCATCGGTGGGCTGGGTATCCTGCAGGTCAGAAAGCGCGCTGCGCGCATGGGCCGTAACCCCGCGACCGGCGAGCCGATTCAGATCAAGGCGAGCAAGAAGGTCGCTTTCCGCGCCTCGAAAGAGCTGAAAGAATCGATCTGATCGCTCCTCATTCGCAAACTCGCGAAAGCGCAAGTCGGCGTTGCTGATCGCCCGCCTGCCGTTGCAACGAAAGTTGCAGGGCGGCGGGCGTCTTTTTGCTGATGCTCCTTCGCGACTGCCAGTGTCGAGGCGTGCAATTGCGTTGCCAAGCCGTAGCGCGCAGCGCAGTCGCTTGCGTCGCCTGCCTTCGCTGACACTGCGGCGCCGCGCCCTTTCGCAGCGCGAGCGAAAGCTGGTGGGCGGTGACGGACTCGAACCGCCGACATTCTGCGTGTAAAGCAGACGCTCTACCAACTGAGCTAACCGCCCTGCGGCGCAGATGTATCGCTGCCGGGCCGTTCCATGCAAGCGTGTATAAGCCTTCCCCTCCGCCGCCAACCTGTGCGCAAAAAATTTAAGTGTGCCGCCGGCGCAGAAAATGTGAGATAAGAATCCCGTTGTGCAGCGGGCCGGATGCCCGGAAAGGGGGGACATGTTTCGTGTATCGACTTTGGCGATCGTTTTGGCGCTTGCCGCCGGTAGCGTCGCCTACGCCCAAACACTGCCGGCGCAGCCGCCGCCGGTGAAGGGAATGGGCGAAGGCAATCCTCAGGAACGAGCCGCCTGCCATCCCGACGTGGTCAAGTTTTGCCAGACCCAGCTCCAGGTCAATCCGCAGGACGTGCTTGGTATATTGGGCTGCCTGCAGACCAATCGCAGCAAGATCAGTTCCGCTTGCCAGCAGGTCCTGGCGAGCCACGGCCAGTAATCGGACGGCCTCGGCGGTATGCGCCCGGGCGCGGTGATGCGGCCGCCGCCTCGCCTTCACGCCACTCGGTTCGGTTCCGTTTCGATCGCGACATCCTCGGCCTGGAGTTCCGCGCGGGCGCGCGCGGCATGCTCGGCGAGCCGCACCCATGATTGGGCCAGCGTCAGCCACAGCGCCTTGTCCTTGTCGTCGTCAGACAGTTGAGCCATGGCCACGCACTCTTCCGCACAGCGGCGGTGGTCCAACATAGTCCCCATCGGCAACACCCCAAGATCACGCAAACGATACGAGCGCCATTCCACAACGGGACTGCGGCGGAGCCTGGATCGATCCGCGGCCGAAGCTGGGCGAATTGCGGGGCGCCTTCTGTGATGGGGGTCTGGATATTCACCGATGCGTCAGTCACATGACAAATGTACCTCCCAGGCTTGCTTTCTGACGAAATTCTCCCCTCCCGACTGAATTGGCTTAACAAATTCCTCCTAGAGCCATGCAGTTTTTAACTAGCTGCACTGCAACATAATAATTTTGCATTGCACCATGGATGCTTATATTCGCTCTGTGATTCCGGCCTATTTCGAAATTCGGGGCCGGACGAAAGGGAATGAAGCCATGATTTCGTCAATTGCCCGCTTCCTCCACGCCTGGAAGCGTTACGGGGTTGCTGTGGACGAGCTTTCGCACCTCAGCGATCGTGAGTTGGCCGACATCGGGATCACGCGCACCGATATTCCGCGGATCGCGTGGGAACAGTCGCACAACTAATCCTGACGCCCCGAACGTCTGGCAGCCGCCAGACCGGGTATTGGGATCGGCACCTGGCGCCCGGCTTCGGCCGGGCGCTGCCGTTTTGCGCTAGGGGTGGACGACAGGCTCCATGCCTTTGGCTTTCATAATCGCCATGGCTTCCGGTCCCGAGAGGAATTTGACAAGCGCCGTAGCCGCGATGACGTCCCCGGCTTGCGCGCCAATTCCGGCGGCGTAGACGGTAAAATTCTGGATGTCGGGTGGCAGCGGGCCGACCAAGGCCGCTCCGGCAACCGGCAGGATTTCGCTGATTTGGTGGATACCAAGTTCGGCTTCGCCGTCAGCGACGTGGTCGGCGACCGCGCCACCATGGACCAGCACCGCCTTGGCATTGACCTGCGCGGCAATGCCAAGCCGCTGCAACAGGGCGCCAATATAGATTCCGCTCGATCCGCCGGCCTTTGGATCGATATAGGCGACCGACTTGGCGGCTAACAGCGTCCGTTTGAAAGCGTCGACGGTCGAAATGTCCGGCAGCGGCGCTCCGGCCTTGACCACGACGCCAATGCCGGTCTTCGCCAAGTCGGTGCGCGAGCCCGCCGCCACTTTGCCGGCTTTGGTCAAAGCTTCGATCGCCGCCGGCGTGAGTATGGCAACATCGAACGGCTCCTGGCCGCTGCGGATCAAATCAAGGTGCTGACCGACAGTGCGATAGGTAATTGCGAGCGTGTTGCCCGTATCCTTGCGGTATTGCGCCGCCAGCGCATTGAGAACTTGCTTGAACGCACCGCCGCTGACGACTTTGATTTCGGCGGCATGAGCGGTTGACGGCATTGCCTGACACAATATCGCAAACGACAGCGCAATGGCGACCGCGGCCGGTAAGATTTTCATGGCCTGCCCCCTTCCCCTATTGTTTTGAACAAACCCATGATCTCGCCCTTCGCCAGCAGTACGGCGTACTCACCATAAAGCGGCGTCCGACCGCGCGAAAGCCAGTTTGGTCGTGAACGCAGACTGGCAGGGCAAACTGGCGATGTCGCGTTTGCCGCGCATGCGTGCTAACCGGACTTATGCCTGTCATGACAATTCCAGAGGCTGCAGCGCTCCTACCGCAATACGGTGCGCTGGTCGGCCTCGATCTCGGCACCAAGACTATCGGAGTAGCCGTCAGCGACCCGGCGCGGCGGATCGCACTGCCGGTCGAGACCATCGCGCGTCTACGCTTCACCAGCGATGCGCGGCGCATTTTCGAGCTTGCGGGGCAACGCCGCGCCGTCGGCTTCGTGCTCGGTCTGCCGATCAACATGGACGGCTCGGAAGGCCCGCGTGCCCAATCGACGCGGGCCTTCGCCCGCAATCTGGCGCAACTGACGGAATTACTTATCGCGTTATGGGATGAACGGCTCTCGACTGCGGCGGTCGAGCGAGAACTGATCGCCGCCGACGTCAGCCGGGCGCGGCGCAAGGCCGTCATCGATGCGCACGCCGCAACCTATATCCTGCAAGGTGCGCTTGACCGGTTATCGCGGCTGCCGGCGGGTCATGATTGACGATGGCCGCGCCGTAATAACCGGGGCCTTGGACATCGACGTCACTAATGAAACGGCGGCCACGATGACCGTTCCGACCGCGTAGCCTGCGAAAATATCGAGCATCATCGCTCTCCGCCTGGCCCCGCTCCTTGCCACCATGGCGCGGTCGCTTCCTCCGATCTGTGTCCGGCATCACATTGTCGCGCAATCTGAGTCGCGCAATCTGTCGGGACTCGCGCAGCCACTTCAGGGTTGCGGCAGCGCGCGCTGCAAGAGCGTTTCGGCTGTCGCGCCCTCGATCGCGGCGGCGCCGTAAAGCACGCTGTGCTGGGTTTCAATCCGCGTTCTGAGGAATACATCGGCCACGGCAGCGGGGACGCTTTCCTTCAGCGCGGCAAAACTCGCGGCCAGCGCAAGCTTGCTCGCGATCATTCGCGCGTTCCCCTCGTCCGCCGCGCGCAAGCCTGCCGCGTCGAGCCCCGGCGCCGCCGTCCCCAATAGCGAGATAACGCGGCCGGCATCGTCCTCATGCTTGAGCGCGCGCAGGACGTCGAGACCCATGACATTGCCCGATCCTTCCCAGATCGCATTGACCGGCGCCTCACGATAAAGCCGCGGCAGCGGGTTCTCCTCCACGTAACCATTGCCGCCGAGGCATTCCATCGCTTCAAACACGAAGCTCGGTGCCAACTTGCAAATCCAATATTTGGCCACCGGCGTCATGATCCGCGCGTAGGCCGCTTCGGTCGGATCGGCCTCGGCGCGATCGAGCGCGCGCGCCAAACGAAAGACCAAGGCGACGGCGGCTTCAACCTCGATTGCCATGTCGGCCAAAACGGCGCGCATCATCGGCTGGTCGTACAGCGGCTTACCGAACGCGCGGCGATGACGGCAGTGATGCACGGCCAAGGCCAGCGCCATGCGCATCAATCCGGCGGAGGCGACAGCGCAGTCGAGCCGCGTCAGTTGCACCATTTGCAGGATGGTGCGGATGCCGGCGCCCTCCTCGCCGACGCGCCAGGCAAATGCGTCGGCGAATTCGACTTCGCTCGATGCATTGGAACGGTTGCCGAGCTTGTCCTTGAGCCGCTGCAGGCGCAAGCCGTTGACCGAACCGTCATCGCGAAAGCGCGGCAGCAGGAAGCAAGTCAGACCGCCGGCCGCCTGGGCGAGCACCAGAAAGGCGTCGCACATCGGCGCCGACAGAAACCATTTGTGACCGGTAAGGACATAACCATCGCCAACGGGCCTCGCGACCGTCGTGTTGGCGCGCACGTCGGTGCCGCCCTGCTTCTCGGTCATGCCCATGCCGAGTGTCATGCCCGATTTGTCTCGCCACGGCCGGAACAACGGGTCGTAATTGTGGCAGAGTGCCTTGGGCAGCACTTTTGCGGCGAGCGGCGGCGCGGCAGAGAGCGCAGCGATCGCCGCGCGCGTCATGGTGATCGGGCACAAATGGCCGGTCTCAACCTGCGCCGCCATATAGAAGCGCGCCGCGCGGGTCACTTCTGCCGGCGCGGGCGCCCGGCGGCCTTGCGCGTTCCATGTCGAGGCGTGCAATCCCGCGGCGATGCTTTCGCGCATGAACCGGTGATACGCGGGATGGAACTCGACCTGGTCGCGGCGACTTCCTATGGCATCGAAGGCATGAAGCTTCGGCACATTCTCGTTGGCGCTGCGGGCGAGCGCAAACATATCCGCCGTCCCCCAGTGTTTGCCGAACGCCGCCAGCGCCGCCGCTTCCTCGACTGCGCCGTTGGCCGTGATCGCGTCCTGCAGCGCGAGGTCGCTTAGAAACAAATCGACGCCTTCATAGGGTGGCGACTGGTTGAAGACATCATGAGTGTCGAAGCGCGGGCGGTCAGCCATGACGTTCGCTCCGGGATGATCCCTCCATCGTACCACGCCTCCTGCGGTAATTGGTCCCAAGCGTCATGGTCGCAAGCGTCCTGGTCGCAAGCGTCTTGGTCGCAGGTGTCTTCCTCCGAAGTCCCTTTGTCCCAAGGTTTTGGTCCCAAAGGTTTTGGTCCCAAGTGTTCTGGTCCCAACTGGTCTCGATCCATCTATGGGCGGCCGCTGCGATTTCCGGTGCATGATTTTCGGCCGCGGCCAGAGCGGGCTTGCCGGGGCGCGCCTATTGGGCCTATAGCAGCGCTTTAATGATCAAACCCCCGCCGCCGACGCGCCATATCGTTTCGATCAATGACCTCACCAATAAGGAGATCGAAACGATCTTCGAGGTCGCGCAAGGGTTTTTGAACGAGCTAGCCGACGAAAACGTCCCTTATCGCGTCGGACGCTCGACCGCAGTCGCGTCGAAACACATCCTGGCAACCCTGTTCTACGAACCATCGACGCGGACGCGGCTGTCATTCGAGAGTGCGATGCTGCGTTTGGGCGGCGCCAATATCACCAGCGCCGATCCGGCAGTGAGTTCCGCCGCCAAGGGCGAGAGCCTTGCCGACACCATCCGGGTGATTTCGAACTATGCCGACATCGTCGTCATCCGCCATCCGCGCGATGGCGCGGCTCGGCTTGCCGCTGAATATTCGCAAATCCCCATCATCAACGGCGGCGACGGTGCCCACGAGCACCCGACGCAGACGCTGTGCGACCTTTTCACACTGAAATCCAAGAAAAAGTCCCTCAAAAACATGAAGGTCGCGATCTCCGGCGATCTCAAAGGCAGCCGCACCATCCATTCCTTCGTCTATGCGCTGGCGCGCTTCGGCGCCACCATCGATCCGCTGCCAGCTCCCGGCATGGAATTGCCGGCACATGTCGACCGCCGCCTGCGCGAGGAGTTTCACAGCCGCATGGTATCGAAGGATCCTGGCCAGTTGCCGGGCGGGGCGATCGATGCACTCTACGTCACGGCGGATCAGCCGCATCAACTGTCGCTCATCCCCGACCCCGAAATCGACTACGGCTTCTTGGTGCAGAAGAAGACCGACGCGGTCTATGTCACGCGCTTCCAAAAAGAGCGCTGGGCCGAGAAAGACCGGCCCTATCCCAAAATCGACGCAAAATTTCTCGGTGACGCCAAATATTCCGAGGCCAGCGTCATGCATCCCCTGCCGCGAGTGAACGAGCTCGACGCCTCGTTCGATACCGACCGACGCGCCATTTACTTCCAGCAAGCCGCCTACGGCGTGCCGGTCCGCATGGCGCTGATCTCGCTGATGCTGCATCTGCATAAGAACAAATCGCTGCACAAATTCTCGGGCGGCTTCGCCGCCCCCGAGCATCCGGTCTATGCCCAGCCGATCGGCACCGGCCTGCAATGCGGCAATACCAATTGCATCACCTGCGATCCGGCCGAGAAGCAATACGCCGCCAACAAGTTCTACGTCATCGCCGACGAAGCGCAGCACCAGGTCAGGCTGCGCTGCCTTTATTGCGAGAGCGACATCGAAGATGAGGCTGCGGCACCGTTCGTGGTCGCCGATCTCGCCCGCAAAGCCTTCACGCCAGGCTTGTCCATGCTGGCGCGGACGACCGGCGACAAACTGAAGCAGCTTGTCATCTACCGCAGCGAAGCCGATGCGATTGCTGCAGGTTTTGTGCCGCGCGAGAACGGCGCGGCCAAGGCGCGGCTCGGCTGATCGTAGCGCACCGTCTTTCGCAAATGGCCGGCAGGCGGTATTAAATCGCCATGCTGCCTCCGATCGATTGGACCATCGACAACGCCGAGGCCCTCGGTATCGGCTATCTGTGCGGCTCGATTCCCTTTGGCGTCATTATCACCCGGCTTGCCGGCGCCCCGGACGTGCGTACCGTCGGCTCGGGCAATATCGGGGCGACCAATGTGCTGCGCACCGGCCGCAAGGGACTCGCCGCGGCCACGCTTATTTGCGACATGCTCAAGGGCACCGCCGCGGTGCTCATCGCGCTTTATCTTTGGGAGCCGCAAGCCGCGACGTGCGCGGCGGCCGGCGCATTTCTCGGTCATCTGTTTCCGATCTGGCTCGGCTTTAAGGGTGGCAAGGGCGTCGCTACCTTCATCGGCCTCTTGCTCGGCTTTAACGCCTGGATTGCGCTGTTGACCTTTGCCGTAATCTGGCTCGGCGTTGCCGCACTGACGCGTTATTCCTCGCTTGCCGCCTTGATCGCGAGCGCCGCCTCGCCGCTCGTGCTCGCATGGCACGGCGAGGCCCGGCTTGCCGACCTGTTCGCGCTGCTTGCAGTGCTGCTATGGCTTATGCATCGCGCCAATATCATGCGGCTGATCCGCGGTACCGAAAGCAAGATCGGACAGAAATCGGCGGCCTGAATAGCGCTCTTCGAGATTATTCGGCGGCCACCGTAGTGGGCGCCCGCGTCGGCGCGCCATGGGTGTGCGGAATTTTGTCGGCGAAAACTTCGACGAAATGATCGGTCTGGCCGGTCCCGGTATGGAGTTGCAAAGCCGCGTCGGTATAGGCGCCCGCCGCCGGGTCGGCGACGACCCGCGCCATAATGCGCCGGTAGCGCCACACCAGCCGCAGCCAGTGCGCGATGGTTTTCAGGAAATCAAACGCGCGCCACGGATAGAACGCGACCGGACTGACGATTCGCATGCCGCTACGGCGCTGCCGGCGCAGCTTGCGCCGGAAAAATCCGAATTGCAGCGGATGCACGCCCTCGATCCGCGCCGCGCCGGAAAAAATGGTCAGCGAATCGAGGAGCTTGGTGCGGTTGATGCCCGAGGCGATGCAGCGGCGCATGATCGTCTCGACATGATCGTCGGAGTAATAGCGTTTCCACGCGTCGGCATAGACCTGCGTCCAGGTCTCCTTCGACATTAAAGGATGCGCGGTGCAGGCGTGCTCGAGATCGTATTTGTTCATGTCGGGATCCATCGGCACCCCGCGCATGAAAAGGTTCTTATGGTCCTCGGAGCCGGGCAGCGGCGTCAGGTAGAAGAATTCGAGGATATCGATCGGCAGTTCTTTCTTGATAATCTCGATGTCGCGCGCGATCGTTTCCGGCGTATCGGTCGGGAAGCCGAGGATGTAGCCGGCATAAGTCATGACCTTCTGCTTGCGCCAGGCGAGCAGCATTTCGCGATATTCCCAGATCTTGTTCTGGCGCTTTTTGGCGCCCATCAGGGATTCGGGATTGATGTTTTCCAGGCCCAAAAAGATCGCGGTGCAGCCGGCGCGCGCCGCCTTCTCGATGAAATGCGGAATACGGTGGCAAAGCGTATCGACCTGCAACAAAAGCTTGATGTTGAAGCCTTGCCGTTCGCGCAATTCGATCAGCCGGTCGAGGATCGGCTCCCAATTGCGGTTGCGGGCGAAATTGTCGTCGGTGATGAAGAACCGGGTGATGTCCTGCGCCGCATTGGCGCGCACGATGGCCTCGACATCGTCGGGCGTGCGATAGCGCGATTTGCGTCCCTGAACGTTGATGATGGTGCAAAAGCTGCATTGGAACGGGCAGCCGCGCCCGGCATCGAAGCTCGAATAATGCCCGGCGACACGCGTCACCACATGGCGCGGCAGAATCGGGTAAACCGCCGCCGCCATTTCCGGCATGTCGGACAGGAAATTGTAGATCGGCTTGGCGTTGCCGAGAGCAATCTCGCGCAGCACCTCGCTCATGCGGCCTTCGGCCTCGCCGGCGAACAGATGGACGCCGAGATCGAGCGCCTCCTGCAGATCGGCCGGCATCGTCGGCAGCATTGAAATGCAGCCCGAGACGTGGAAACCGCCCATGACCACGGTCAGGCCCTTGGCGCGGAACTGCCGGGCGAGATCGAGCGCGCGCGGATACTGGTTCGACTGCACGCCGACCAGCCCGACCATGCCGGCGCCCGCCGCGCGGATGCGTTTTGCCACGCCCTCGACGTCGACGATGCTGTTGCACTCGTCGCAACCCTCGACCGTGATATCGACATCGGCACCGAGCGCGCGGTTTTGCGCGCATTCTAGGATCAAGCCGTGGACGCTCGCCAGGCTGTTCGAGGGGATCAGTGACCGCAGCCATTGAATAACGTAACCGTCGCGGTCGTAATGCGACGGCTTGATCAGGGCGACGTGAAAGCGGCTTTTGGTCAGGTTTCCGTGCAAACGCGAACCCCCGAATGGCGACGAAAACGGCCTCCGAAGCGGCAATGCGACGCGACTCTGCGGGTTCGGCGGCGGATTTGCAACATATACCTTTTAGGCCTCCCCGACTTCGCGGTCTGATTGTAGGCTAGGCTGCGGTGGTCAATTTGGGGGCGGCGTGAGCGACGCAACGGAACCCATCCGGCTGACGGATGAACAGCGGCTCGATTGGCTGCGGCTTATCCGCAGCCAGAATGTCGGCCCGCCGTGGTATTATGGCAGATTGGTGCGCTTCGCGTACGGCCGAAATAAGAGCATGTAGTTCGGCAACGTTGCCTGCGCTGCCGATCACGCGGCGCTTCAACTCGGCGGCCATCGCTTCGCGGAGCGTGTGGAGCAGCAGGAAAGCGCAATTGTAGGAAAGGTTAAGATCGCGGGAGTGGGCCAGGGCCGACTTGCCTATGAACCAATTACAGAAGATTGCGATGGCCGCGAGATAGCAGCGCAGCGGCTGCGTGAGTGCTGGCGAATAGCGTGCCGCACGTGATGCGTGAAATCCATGCACGTAAGCGCGGAAGCGGAAACGCGGCGCGTCCTTGAAGCGGCGGCAGTGGTAGGCGTCAGCACCGCCACAATGTGGGCGAATAGGCTGGCCGTCCGTAGCGTGCCCAACGGATACGGCGGAAGGTAATTTCCGCATCGTCGTCTAGGTGAATACGGTGCGGCATGGAGAGGGTTTGGCGGCGTGGGAAAAAGGAAATTGGACGTTTCGGGCGCTCATCAATCACTTCGGCGGCGCTCATGCGGCGCTCGAAGCGCTGCCCGGGTTGGCGCGCCGCGGCGGCAGCGCCGCGCCGCAGATTTATTCGCGCGACGATGCGCTACGCGAAATAGGCGCCGCGCAACGGCTCGGGGTCCGCTTCGTCGGCGTCGGCGAGGCCGAGTATCCGCGCCGGCTGCAAATGATCGACGATGCACCGCCGTTGATCTCTTTGCGCGGCCATGCCGCGGTATTGACCGTGCCGCCGGTGGCGATCGTCGGCTCGCGCAATGCCTCGGCCGCCGGCGCCAAGATCACGCAGCGCCTCGCACATGGCCTTGCCCAGGCCGGTTTCGCCATTGTCTCGGGACTGGCGCGCGGCATCGACGCCGCCGCCCACCGCGCCAGTCTCGATACCGGAACGATCGCGGTCTTGGCCGGCGGCCAGGATCGCGTCTATCCGCCTGAGCACGTTGAACTGCTCGAGGCAATTTTGCCGGCGGGCCTTGCGCTTTCCGAAATGCCGCTCGGCTGGGAGCCGCGGGCGCGGGATTTCCCGCGGCGCAACCGGTTGATTTCCGGACTATCGCTCGGTGTCGTTATTGTCGAGGCCGCGAAACGATCCGGTTCGCTGATCACGGCGCGGCTGGCACTCGAACAAGGTCGCGAGGTGTTCGCGGTTCCCGGATCGCCGCTCGATCCTCGCGCCGAGGGGACCAACGGCCTGATCAAGCAAGGAGCGACGCCGGTCACCGAAGCCGCCGATATCACCACCGTGCTGCAACCGATTATCGGCCATGAGATGCCGGCGCGAGAGCCGGAGCGCGAAGAGGTCGAAGGCGCCGAACCGTTCACCGAACCGGCGCCTGACGAGCGTAGCCGGATCGTCGCGTTGTTGAGCCCGACGCCGGTTTCCATCGACGACCTGATCCGGCTGTCGCGGACGTCATCGCGGGTGGTGCGAACGGTGCTGCTCGAATTGGAAATCGCCGGCCGGCTCGAGCGCCATGGCGGCGCTCTCGTGTCGCTCCTGTAGAGCCGTAAAACTTACTCTTTAGCGATTTGGTCGGCTTCGATCTGGGCCATTTCCAAAATGTAGCTTAGCGTATCGAGGCCATTGCGCCGCGCCATGAGCGCGAGCTCGCGAGAGAGCGCCGCAATATATTGCGCCGCACTGTCTGGAGTTTCCCCGCCATTGCCCCCGTTGCCATCCTTTTGATTCGACATTGGTTCTGTGACGCTACGGGTTTGACAACGGCACAACCGGAGCTGGAGCCGTCTCCCAATTCCATCATACGTATACTTTAACGTTTATTTTATATCAACACAACTAACGCGAGTGGCGGTTGAGGTGGGCATTTGCCTCGATTGCTACGCATTTGCCCGATATCGGCAGGCCGGTTTTGGGCGGTAACGATTTGACAGGTGGGGCTGCATTACCCATGTTCCCGGCGGCCGCCCCGCCGCATGGCGTAGGTAGAATCGACGAAAAGGCTATTAAATCATTGGGTTATCAATGAATCTTGTACTGGTGGAATCGCCCGCCAAGGCGAAGACGATCAATAAATATCTGGGCAAGGGCTACGAGGTCCTGGCCTCGTTCGGCCATGTTCGGGATCTGCCGGCCAAAACCGGTTCGGTTGAGCCCGACCACGATTTCCGCATGCATTGGGAGATCGACGCCAAGGCGCAGAAGCGGCTCAACGACATCGCCAGAGCCGTTAAGGACGCCGACAAGCTCATTCTCGCCACCGACCCCGACCGCGAGGGCGAGGCGATTTCCTGGCACGTGCTGCAGATCCTCAAGGAGAAGAAGGCGCTCACGTCGCAAACGGTCGAGCGGGTGGTTTTCAACGCCATTACCAAGCAGGCGGTGACCGAGGCGATGGCGCATCCCCGCGCGATCGACCAGGCGCTGGTCGATGCCTATCTCGCCCGCCGGGCGCTCGACTACCTCGTCGGCTTCACGCTGTCGCCGGTCTTGTGGCGCAAACTGCCGGGCGCACGCTCGGCCGGCCGCGTTCAGTCGGTGGCGCTGCGGCTTGTCTGCGACCGCGAGCTTGAAATCGAGCGATTCGTTACCCAAGAATATTGGTCGCTCGTTGCCACTCTGGCGACCCCGCGCCAGGAGACGTTCGAAGCGCGGCTGGTCGGGGCCGACGGCAAGAAACTGCAAAAATTCGACATCGGCTCCGGCGCCGAAGCGGAAGCCTTCAAGCAGGCGCTCGAAACCACGCCTTTCAGCGTCGCCTCGGTCGAAGCCAAGCCGGTCAAGCGCCACCCCTACGCGCCCTTTACCACCTCGACGCTCCAGCAGGAGGCAAGCCGCAAGCTTGGCTTTGCCCCGGCGCATACCATGCGCGTGGCGCAGCGCCTGTATGAAGGCGCCGATATCGGCGGCGAGACGATCGGCCTCATCACGTATATGCGTACCGACGGCGTGCAGATTGCCGAGGAAGCGATTCCGGCGGTGCGGCAGGTGATCGAGCAGGACTACGGCAAAGAATATCTCCCGCCGTCGCCGCGACGTTACGAAACCAAGGCGAAGAACGCGCAAGAGGCCCACGAGGCCATTCGGCCGACCGAGCTTTCGCGGCGTCCGCGCGATACCACACGCTATCTCGATGCCGATCAGGCCAAGCTGTACGAGCTTATTTGGCTGCGCACGGTCGCAAGCCAGATGGAATTGGCCGAACTCGAGCGCACTACGGCCGATATCGAAGCCAAAGTGGCAGGCCGGCTGCTTGAGCTGCGCGCCACCGGCACGGTGGTGAAATTCGACGGCTTCCTCACGCTCTACCAAGAGAGCCGCGACGAAGACCCGGACGACGAGGATTCTCGCCGGCTGCCGGCGATGAGCGCGGGCGAGCGGCTGGAGAAGCGCTCGATCGCGGCCAACCAGCACTTTACCGAGCCGCCGCCGCGCTACTCGGAAGCCTCGCTGGTCAAGCGCATGGAAGAGCTCGGCATCGGCCGGCCGTCGACCTATGCCTCGATCCTGCAAGTGCTCAAGGACCGTAAATATGTGCGGCTCGACAAGCGCCGGCTTTTCCCCGAGGACCGCGGCCGCATCGTCGTCGCCTTTCTCGAAAGCTTCTTCGCCAAATATGTCGAATACGACTTCACCGCAGGGCTAGAGGAACAGCTCGACCTCATTTCCAATGACGAGGCGGCTTGGCGCGACGTTCTGCGCGATTTTTGGCGCGATTTTATCGGCGCCGTCGACGAGACCAAGGATCTGAAAATCTCGCAAGTCATCGACGCGCTCGATGCCTTGCTGTCGCCGCACTTGTTTCCGCCGCGCGCCGACGGCAGCGACGCTCGCGTCTGTCCGACCTGCGGCACTGGCCGGCTGTCGCTCAAGCTCTCCAAATTCGGCGCCTTCATCGGCTGCACGAATTATCCGGAATGTCGCTACACCCGCGCGCTGTCGTCGCAAGCCGACGGCTCGCCCGACATTGGCACCAAGAAGCTCGGCGTCGACCCCGTGAGCGGCCTTGATGTCACCGTGCGTTCAGGCCGGTTCGGACCTTATCTGCAACTTGGCGAAACCGAAAAAGGCGGCGAAAAACCCAAGCGCGCCGGTTTGCCCAAGGACCTCGCGCCCGATGCAGTCGATCTCGAGCGCGCGCTGGCACTCCTGTCTTTGCCGCGCGAAGTCGGTAAGAGCCCCGAAGACGGCGAGCCGATCGTGGCCGGTATCGGCCGTTTCGGACCATTCGTCCGGCACGGCAAGATCTACGCCAATCTCGACTCGCCGGAGGAAGTCTTTAGCGTCGGGCTCAACCGTGCCGTGACGCTGATCGCGGAGAAAAAAGCCAAGGGTCCGCGCAAGGGCCGCTTCGGCGCCGATCCGGGCCGCGCGGTGGGCGATCATCCGACCAAGGGGGGCGCCATCCTCGCCAAGAAAGGCCGCTATGGCCCCTATGTGAGCCATAACGGCGTCAATGCCACGCTGCCGGCCGACAAGACGCCGGAAACGATCACGTTGGAGGAAGCGGTGACGCTGCTCGATGCTCGCGCCGAGCGCAATGCTCCCGCACCGCATGCCCGGCCGCGCAAGGCCAAGCGTCCCTCGCCCGGCACCGCCCACCACGTCAAGGCCACCGGCAAGAAGCCCGCGGCCCGCTCCAACAAACCCGCCGGAAAAACCCGCAAGACGACGCCTGCTGCCGAATAATCACTATGTTAGGGGCCACAAGGCCGCTTTCGCGGTCTTCGCCTGGGCCCCGGCCCCTGAGTGGCCATAATGAACCGCCTGCCCTCCCGCGATGAACTCGTCGCCTTTATCCGCGAAAGCAGCGGCAAGATCGGCACGCGCGAGATCGCCCGCGCCTTCGGCGCCAAGAATGCCGACCGCGCCGCGCTCAACCGCATGCTGCGCGAGCTTGCTGAAGAAGGCCTTATCGACAGCCGGCGCAAGCATCTGCACCCTGCCGGTACATTGCCGCCCGTCGTTCTTGCCGACATCACCGGCCGCGACAAGGACGGCGAGTTAATGGCCCGTCCGACCGAATGGGACGAGGACGCCCACGGAGCGCCACCGGTGATCCGCATCGCCACGCCGCGGCGCGCCAAACCAGGCGAAGTCGCGGGCGTCGGCGACCGCGCGCTGATCCGTATCGAAGAGACCGGCGAGGAAACAAGCGGACGCGTGATCAAGTTGATCGATCGCGCCAAGCGTCGCACGCTCGGCATTTTTCGCGGCCTGCCTGCGGGCGGCGGGCGGCTCGTTCCGATCGACAAAAAGCAGCTCGGCCGCGAGCTCACCATTGCGCCCAATGCGACCGCCGGAGCAACCGACGGCGACCTCGTCGCCGTCGAGGTAGCGCGCCAAGGCCGGTTCGGACTGACCGCCGGGACCGTGGTCGAGCGGCTCGGCTCGCTCAAGAGCGAGCGGGCCGTCAGCATCATCGCCATTCATGCCCACGACATCCCGCACACGTTTACGCCGGCCGTGCTCGAAGAGGCGGACGCGGCGCGTGCGGCTTCTGTGGCGGGTCGCGAGGATTGGCGGGGTGTTGCCTTCGTCACCATCGATCCACCCGACGCCAAGGATCACGATGACGCCGTGCACGCGGTCCCCGATCCGGACGCGAAAAATGCCGGCGGGCATATCGTGACGGTCGCGATTGCCGACGTCGCCCATTACGTGCGACCGGGCTCGGCGCTCGATCGCGAAGCGGTCAAGCGCGGCAACTCGGTCTATTTTCCCGATCGCGTCGTGCCGATGCTGCCCGAGCGCATCTCCAACGATCTGTGCTCGCTCCGCCCGCAAGAAGACCGGCCCGCGCTTGCCGTGCGCATGATCATCGGCGCCGACGGGCGCAAGCGCTCGCACAGCTTCCACCGCGTGCTGATACGCTCCGCGGCACGGCTGCATTACGAGCAGGCGCAGCTCGCGGTCACCGGGCGCCCCGACGAGATCACCGAACCGATCGCAAGCGCGGTCCTCGCGCCGCTTTATGCGGCATACCGAACCGTGCTGCACGCTCGCGACGCGCGCGGACCGCTCGACCTGGACATTCCGGAACGCAAGATTGTGCTCAAATCCGACGGCACCGTCGATCGCGTGATCATGCCGCAGCGGCTTGAGGCGCACCGGCTGATCGAGGAATTCATGATCCTCGCTAATGTCGCCGCCGCCGAAACCTGCGAACGGGCGAATACCGCGCTGATCTATCGCGTGCATGACGAGCCCTCGCCCGAAAAGCTCAGCGCGCTGCGCGAGTTTCTGGTCACGCTCGAAATCAATCTGCCGAAGGGTGGCACGCTGCGGCCCGACGGCTTTAATGCCATCCTGGCGCGCGTCAAAGGCCGCGACGTCGAGCGGCTGGTCAATGAGGTGGTGTTGCGAACGCAAGCGCAGGCCGAGTATTCGGCGGAGAATTTCGGCCATTTCGGACTCAATCTGCGCCGCTACGCGCATTTCACCTCGCCAATCCGCCGCTATGCCGATCTGGTGGTGCACCGCGCCTTGATCCGCGCGGCAAAGCTCGGCGCCGACGGTCAAGCCGACGGCACCGACGTCCGCTCGCTCAATGAAATCGCCGCCAATATTTCCGCCACTGAGCGCCGCGCCATGAAAGCCGAGCGCGAGACCGCCGACCGGCTGATCGCGCATTTTTTGGCTGATCGCATCGGCGCGAGTTTTGACGGTCATATCTCCGGCGTCACCCGCGCCGGCTTGTTCGTCGAACTCGATGAGACCGGCGCCGACGGTTTCATCCCGGCGCGCACCATCGGCGACGAATATTTCCGCTTCGACGAAGCCGGCCGCGCCTTTGTTGGCCGTTTCGTCACCCATCGCCTCGGCGATCCGGTGACGGTGGAACTCGTCGAGGCGGCGCCGGTCGCAGGCGCCCTACGCTTCAAGCTCGTCGGCAAAGATACGGAGCTTGGCCGTACCACGGCCCAGCGGGCTTCACATCCGCCGCATGGCCGGCCGAAATTTAACAACAAGCGGAAATCGCGCAATCACCGGCGGCAGCCAGGAAAACCCCATAAATGAAAGCCGAGCCTCTGGACGAGGGAAATATAACGGAAGCGGGCACGGCGACCGACCGCGCCGAGCGGCTCACGCGCACCATGCGCGATCAGTCCTTTCCGAATGTAAAGCCGCGAGATTCGGCGACGCTGATCCTGATCGATCGCTCTTACGCAGTGCCAAAAGTGCTGCTGGGCCGGCGCCATCAGCGCCACAGGTTTCTTCCCGGCAAATTTGTGTTTCCCGGCGGTCGTATAGAGCCGACGGATAGGCTGATGGCGGTATCGGCGTCACTGCATGAGCGCCACGTCGCCAAGTTGATGTTGCGCGTGAAGCGGCCGAGCGAAGCGAGGGCGCTGGCCTTTGCGCTTGCCGCCGTGCGCGAGACCTATGAAGAGACCGGCCTGATGCTGGGCGTGCCGGCGAACCGCGCCATGGCGGCGCCGCCCGGCCCTTGGGACGCTTTCGCCAAGGCGGCCATCGTGCCGGATCTCAGCGCGGTCCATTTCGTGGCGCGAGCGATCACGCCGCCGAGGCGGCCGTTGCGGTTCGACAGTCGTTTTTTCGCAGCCGAGGTTTCGGCGATTGCGCGCCGCGACGACGGCTTCGTCGGACCGGACAAGGAACTTGTGGAACTGGTCTGGCTGCCGATCACCGAAGCGCGGCAACTGGATATGCCCGGCATTACCGCGGTCGTCCTCGAGGAACTGGCCGACCGCATCGCCGCCGGCATGGGTCTCGATCACCCGGTGCCGCTCTACCGAATGCGCCACAAGCGCTTTGTGCGGGAGATCCTGTGACGGTTGACTTTCGCGGCCCGCCGACTAGGTTCTCGCCCAACAATCATTGAGGTTCGATCATGGCCAAGAGCGCCACCATCAAGGTTAAGCTCGTTTCGAGCGCCGACACCGGCTTCTATTACGTCACGCGCAAGAACTCGCGCACGATGACCGATAAGCTAAAGATGAAGAAATACGACCCGGTGGCGAAGAAGCACGTCGAGTTCACCGAGTCCAAGATCAAGTAATCGAGATCAAGTAATCGAAGGGTCAAGCAGGTCTCACTGATGCCTGCAAACAAAAGGGCGCCCCACCGGCGCCCTTTTTGCTGTCAAAGAACCGCGGCAAATAGGTCGCCGGCCGGAAACGGTCATCGCACCGCTCCCGTGCCAGCCGAACCCAGCTGGCTTCGGACTTAACCCGAGGAGTATGCCGGCCTCCCGAAAGATAATGCTGGGGCGAGAATCCTGGACGATGATCCCGATCGAATTACGTCTAAGCGGCGTCCGGCACGACCCGGTTGCGGCCATCGCGCTTGGCTTGGTAGAGCGCTTGATCGGCACGCTTTAAGAGCTGCGGGGCAGTGTCGTCCTTGCCGCGCAAGCCGGCGATCCCGATGGAAATTGTCACGGGAATGTGCCCCGACCCTTGCGCGATCGCGAACGGCTCTGCGGCAATGCGCCGGCGAAGCCGCTCGGCGACCATGGCCGCGACTGCCATGTCGGTCTCCGGCATGATCACGACGAACTCCTCGCCGCCGTAGCGGCACGCCAGATCGATACCGCGGATCGAGCGTTTGATGCGCAGCGCGAAATCGCGCAGCACGTCGTCGCCGGCATCGTGGCCGTGGCTGTCGTTGATGGCCTTGAAATAATCGATGTCGATGATCAGCGCGGCCAGCGGCTTGCCGCGCGACGCCGCCTGCTCGATCAACGTGGCGAGATGGCTTTCCATGTAGCGCCGATTGAACAAGCCGGTCAGCGCGTCGGTGATCGCCATTTCGATCGACATTTGCACGTTGTCGCGCAACCGCTCGGTATAGCGGCGCTTGCGCACCTGGCTGCGTGCCCGCGCCAACAGCTCGTTCTTGTCGATCGGCCGGATCAGAAAGTCGTTCACGCCGATCTCGAGCCCGCGCAACATGCGCGCATTGTTGTCGGGCTCGGTGATGGCGAGGATCGGCAGATTGCGGGTGCGATCGAGCGAACGGACCTGGCTGCACAGCCGCAGCGCATCGTAATTCTCCAGGCCAAGCGAAGCGATGAGGAGGTCGAAATTGCCCTCCGCGGCATGAAACAGCGCCTGGTTAGGCTCGGCTTCCACCTCGACCGTATGTTCGGCGCCGAGCATCGTCGCGATGCGCTCATAAGAAGAAGGGCGATCGTCGACGATCAGCACCCGGCCGCCACGGCCGGTATCGGCCACCGCTTCGCGTTCCGGCGATTGGATGCCGATCTCGTGCGAGGTCAAAACCCGCATGCGTAGCTCGTCGGTCACCATTTTGAGCCGCGCCAGCGAGCGCACGCGCGCGATCAGGGCCAATTCGGCTATCGGCTTGGTCAAAAAATCATCGGCTCCGGCGTCGAGGCCACGCACCTTGTCGGAGGGTTGATCGAGCGCGGTCACCATAACCACCGGGATATGGTGGGTCTTCGGATTGCTTTTCAGCCGCCGGCAGACCTCGAAGCCGTCCATGTCCGGCATCATCACGTCGAGCAGCACGACATCGCACTCGGCGCGCTCGCAGATGGCCAGCCCCTCGCGCCCGCTCATCGCCGTGGCGACGTCGAAATATTCGGCCGACAGCCGCGCTTCGAGCAACTTGACGTTGGCGGGCACGTCGTCAACGACCAGGATACGGGCAGTCATCGCGAACCTTTACGGATTGCCGAGAAAATGGCGGATCGTCTCGATGAACTTGCCCACCGAGATCGGTTTAGACAGGTAGGCCTCGCAGCCGCCCTCGCGAATGCGCTCCTCGTCGCCCTTCATGGCGAAAGCGGTGACGGCAACCACCGGAATTTTCTTCAGCTCCTGATCGTCTTTGAGCCACTTGGTGACTTCCAGGCCGGACACTTCCGGCAGTTGAATATCCATCAGGATCAGATCGGGGCGGTGCTTGCGTGCGAGGTCGAGCGCCTCGATGCCGTTACGAGTACCGACCGTGGAATAGCCATGCGCCTCCAACAGATCGTGGAAGAGCTTCATGTTCAGCTCGTTGTCTTCCACAATCAGGACGGTTTTCGCCATCCCCCCCATTCCTTTTGCCGGTCCCCGGCACGATGCTGCCAAAAGGCGCGAGAATCGCCTGCCCCCAATGCACCGGGGCGGCATGGGCGAAGCTAGTCCCGATATCTTACGGAAAGGCAAATGGAACCGCATGAAGAGGCCTTCCCGGAACACGCGTGAAAGTGCTGAAATAATGGCAGTTCAGGCGCTTTCCTTTCTTGCCGAGGAGCCCGAGCGGTTGGGCGCCTTCTCGTCGATGACCGGAATTGGGCCGGAAGCCATTCGCGACGCCGCCCGCGAGCCGGGCTTTCTGGCCGGCGTACTGGAGCATATTCTCGACAACGAGCCGCTATTGATTGCTTTCGCCGAGGCTGCCGGCCTCGATCCGGCGGATATTGCGCGGGCGCGCAATGCTCTCGGCGTCCCCTGGGAGCGCGATGTGCCGTGAACACGGGCTTCTGCCGCGATTGTCTTGCCGACGCGCTGCCCCAAGCCTTGCGATGCGCCGCCTGCGGCTCGCCGCGGCTCGTCCGGCATGACGAACTCGACGCGCTTGCGATCGCCCATATCGACTGCGACGCGTTCTATGCCACGGTCGAAAAACGCGACGATCCCAGCCTTGCCGCGGAACCGGTGATCGTCGGCGGCGGAAAACGGGGCGTCGTCGCTACGGCCTGTTATGTGGCCCGCACCTTCGGCGTCAAATCCGCGATGCCGATGTTTGAGGCTTTGCGGCTGTGTCCGCATGCCAAGGTGGTTCGACCCAATATGGAGAAGTACGTCAAAGTCGGCCGCGAAGTGCGCCAGATGATGCTTGAGCTCACCCCGCTGGTTGAACCGCTCTCGATCGACGAAGCGTTTGTCGATCTTTCCGGCACTGCAAGACTGCACGGCATGACGCCCGCCAAAGTTCTGGCGCGGTTTGCGGCCAATGTTGAGAAACAGCTTGAGATAACCCTCTCTATCGGCCTGTCTTGCAATAAATTTCTGGCAAAAGTCGCGTCGGATATCGATAAGCCGCGCGGCTTCGCCGTGTTAAGCCGGAGCAATGCCCCGGCATTTCTTGCGACCAAGCCGGTAAGCTTCATTTTCGGCGTCGGTAAAGTCGGAGCCGCACGCTTCGCCCGCGACGGGTTTCATCGCATCGCCGATCTGCAGCGCGTCAGCGAGATCGAATTGACGCGCCGCTATGGCGAGGAAGGCCGCCGTTTGTCGCGCCTGTCGCGCGGCATCGATGAGCGGCTGGTGAGCGCCGAGCGCGAAACCAAGAGCGTGTCCTCGGAAACGACGTTCGCACAGGACATCTCTGATTTTCGTTCACTGGAGAGAATTCTCTGGAATCTGGCGGAAGACGTTTCGACGCGGCTCAAGAGCAAGAACCTTGCCGGCTCAACCGTGAACCTTAAGCTGAAATCGGCCGACTTTAAAATTCGTACCCGCGCGGTGACGGTCGACGCGCCGACGCAGTTGGCGCAGCGCATTTTCTCCGCCGCCCGCCACATGCTCGAACATGAGATCGACGGCACCCGCTTCCGCCTGCTCGGCGTCGGCATGAGCATGCTCACCGACGGCGAGGAAGCCGATCCCGGGGATCTCCTCGACGGCCGGGCGGCTTTGGCCGAACACGCCGTGGACAATGTGCGCGCCCGCTTCGGCGAAACCGCGGTCGTCAGAGGCTTGGCGTTCGATGGCAAGGAGGACGCCTGAGCCCTCACGGGCACGGTTTCTGGTCTTTGATTTCGAGTGACGTCAGCTTTCCGTCGACGACAAAGTCGTTGTAATCGAGCGTCAAGGCACGCGAAATGCCGTTCTCGTAAAGCTCAAAGCCTATCGAATAAGCCGGTGTTTCTTCACCGGAATCATCCGCCTTGCTCTGGTCGAAATAGCTGATGGTCACCGGCCAACGCGGCATCGCGGCAAGCTTCGGCTCATGGGCCGCGGCGTCGTCGTGATTGCGCTCGTCGGGTGCCAGCTTTTTCCCGATCACGGTCAGCGTATTGAAGACCTTGTCGCCGGAACCCGAGCCGTCATAGACCGGGAAATGCAGAAGGGTCTTGCCGGCCCGGGCAGCTTGGATCGCACGGACCATGTGTTCCGTCGGAAACACCACGCCCGGGTCGAGTTTGAGATTTTTCGGCTCGGGCTTGTCGAGGTCGACAGCGGTCTCTTTGGCGTCATGCTCGGCATGGCCGTCCACGGTCTCGAGCAGTTTGTCATCGACGTAATTCTGCGACTGGAATTTGAAATCTTTGGCGTCGGCGGTTTCCCGGGTCGTCGAGCGCAAGTCGCTGACCGAGACCTTGCCTTCGCCGGTATCGAGTTCGGAAACCTGGCGGAAATCCAGCGAATAGCCTTGGCAGGCATTACCGCCGAAATCGTAAACGATGCGGCCGCTGACGCCGGCAATCTGGGAATCCGCTCGCGTCTGACCGAGCGACAAGTCGTAAATAGCCCGATGTGGCACGAGAACGACGGGCGCCGCTTTCTGCAAATCCGGCGTCAGAACCGGCGCCGCGCTTTGCGCCGCTGCCGGAGGGGGCGACATCGGGAAAAACGCGGCAAGCAAAAGGCCCATGAATAGTGCGATCACGAGGCTGACGCCGCGCGATGTCAGTGTATCGTCCACGACCATAGGCCTATCCCGCTCAACTCGATTCGGAGATGGGCCCCCGCCTGCCATTCCCCCGTTCAATCGTGCTTCTTAGTCGCCGCAATTGCGGCGAAGATAGGCCAGCCCGCGCGCCGGTCGCAACCCTACCGGAATGCCGGGATGCTTGCACCCCTCAGACCGATCGGCGAAGAAGATGCATCGCAAGTTCACGACGCGGGAGAAGCTCATGGCCGGACTGGTAGAGAAGAAGCTGCAGGAGATCGGCATCACGCTGCAAGAGCCTCGTGCGCCAATGGCCAACTACGTGCCTTACGTGAGGACCGGCAATCTTCTCACCGTTTCCGGCCAAATCTGCCTCGGCACTGACGGCAAGCTCGTCGCCAAAGGCCGCCTGGGTGACGATGTCGCCATCGAGGACGGCCAGAAGGCGGCCCGCGCTTGCGCCATCAATCTTTTGGCTCAGGTCAAAGCCGCCGTCGGCGATCTCGACAAGGTCGTTCGCGTCGTGCGGCTTGGCGGATTTATCAATTCGGCGCCGAGCTTCAGTGACGGTCCGAAGGTGATGAACGGCGCTTCCGACATCATGGTCGCGGTATTCGGTGATAAAGGAAAGCACGCGCGTTCGACGGTCGGCGTGGCGGCGCTTCCGGCGGACGCCGCGGTCGAGGTCGAGGGTCTGTTCGAAGTTACTTGAACGGGGCACGCCGACGGTGGCGACCGGGCTCGACTGGCTCACTGCAAGACCGATCGCCCACCGCGGCCTGCACGACGGCACGCAAGGCGTGATCGAGAATACCGCCGCCGCCATACGCGCCGCCATCGACGCCGGCTATGGCATCGAAATCGACGTTCAAGTGAGCGCCGATGGCGAGGCCATGGTCCACCACGACGACGTGCTAGGTCGGCTCACCGAGGGCGAGGGGCGGTTCGACCGCCTCAGCGCCGCGGCGCTCAAGGACGCGCCATTCCGCGGCAGCGCCGAGCGCATGCTGACGCTGGGCGAACTCTGCGACCTCGTGGATCGCCGCGCCACGCTCCTGATCGAGCTCAAAAGCCGGTTTGACGGCGACGACCGACTGCCCGCGCGCGTCGCCGACATCCTTGCGGCTTATCGCGGTCCAGCGGCGCCGATGTCGTTCGATCCCTGGCAAATCGCGGCGCTGCGGCGTAAAGCGCCGCAGCTTGTTTGCGGGATCATTGCCGCCAAGTACCGGTCGCATCCATATTGGGACCAGATGCCATTCTGGATGCGATATGGGATGGGCTATCTCGTCACCGAACTGCCGGCGCAGGCACAATTCGTGGCTTACGCGGTCGCCGACCTGCCGGCGCTGGCGCCGCTCGTTGCGCGGCACGTTTTTGGCTTGCCGCTGTTGACCTGGGCGGTGCGAACCGCAACGGAGCAGCGCGTTGCCAAGCGCTGGGCGGACCAAATGATTTTCGAGGGTTTTCGGCCATGAAGCCGGCGCCGAACGACAAGCGGCAAGAGCTGCGCATCAGCCTGATCGGCGCTATCGATGAGGTCGGCGCCACCGAGTGGGACGCCTGCGCAAATCCTCAGGCGGATATTCAAGCTGCATATGAGGCAACCCAGTATAATCCTTTCGTTTCGCATGCTTTTCTATCGGTTCTGGAAGCGTCAAAATCGGTTGGCGGCCGCACCGGCTGGCAGCCCCAGCATGTGCTGGCGCGAACTGCGGATGGCGAGTTGGTCGCCGCCGCGCCCTGCTATCACAAGAGCCATTCGCGCGGCGAATACGTGTTCGACCGCGGCTGGGCCGAGGCCTACGAGCGCGCCGGCGGCAACTATTATCCGAAGCTGCAAATTGCCGTGCCGTTCACGCCCGCCACAGGCCCGCGGCTTTTGCTGCGGCCGGGGCCAAATTCCGATGCGGTGGCCCGGGCGCTTGCCGCTGGGCTCACCGAGCTATGCGAGCGATGCGGCGCCTCGGGCGTGCACGTGACCTTCGCGCCGGAGACGCAATATCGCCTGCTCGGCGAGTACGGTTATCTGCAGCGCACCGACCAGCAATTCCACTGGGAGAACCGGGATTATGCGAATTTCGATGAATTTCTCGCCGCCTTGAGCTCCCGCAAGCGCAAAACCATCCGACGCGAGCGGCAGGACGCGCTGGCCAATGGCATCACGGCGCACTGGCTTACCGGCAACGATCTCACCGAAGACGTCTGGGACGCCTTCTTCGAGTTCTACATGGAGACCGGCTCACGCAAATGGGGCCGCCCCTACCTGACCCGCTCGTTCTATTCCCTGATCGGCGAGGCCATGCGCGAGCGCATTGTGCTGATCATGGCCAAGCGCGCCGGACGCTGGATCGCCGGCGCCATCAATTTTGTGGGCTCGCATTCACTCTTCGGCCGCCATTGGGGCGCCATCGAGCACCACCCGTTCCTCCATTTCGAGCTGTGCTATTATCAGGCAATCGATTACGCCATCGCGCACCGCCTCGCCCGCGTCGAGGCCGGTGCCCAGGGCGAGCACAAGATTTCCCGCGGCTATATGCCGACGACAACCTATTCGGCGCACTATATTGCCGATCCGGCGCTACGCCGGGCCATCGCCGATTATCTTGTCCGGGAACGGGCTTACGTCGCGGCGGCCGGCACCGAGCTGGCCGGCTTTGCACCTTACCGCAAGGATTTGGCCGCCGAGCAAGAGGTCGACTAGGACAGCTCACGGCGTGAGGAGAACGCGCGATGCCGAGTTACGATACGAACAACATTTTCGCCAAAATCCTGCGCGGCGAAGTGCCGGCCTACAAGGTCTTCGAGGACCAACGGACCTTCGCCTTTCTCGACATCATGCCGCAGGCAGCGGGCCACACTTTCGTGATTCCGAAAATCGAGGCGCGCAACATTCTCGACGTCGCGCCGGACGAACTCGTCAACCTCATCACGGTGACGCAACGCATCGCCAAAACGGCCGTTTCGGCATTCGCCGCCGACGGCGTCAACATATTTCAATTCAACGAGCCGGCCGCCGGACAAACCGTGTTTCACTTGCACTTTCATGTCATCCCGAGGAAACACGGCGTGCCGTTGAAGCCGGCCGCCACTATCAAAGAAGATCCGGCGATATTGGCCGATCAAGCGCGCAAGTTGGCGGCCGCTTTGAATGGATAGAGCAATCAAATCTGCCAATTAGGATAAAGGGCGTGGTTAAAAGGTGCCAAGCGGCATCGCAGACCGCGAGCGAGAAGCGCCGCCCAAAGGGGTGACGCTCAGCCGGCGTGCCCGCGCGAAACGCGCTCGATCTCGGCCCGCACCAGCCGCTCGACCATCCCCGGCAGATTGTCGTCGAGCCAGGTTTTCAGCATCGGCCGGAGCATTTCGCGCACCAGGTCTTCCAGGGTACGGGCATTCTGCGACAGCACCGTTTGGGCCAGCGCATTGAACGCGGAGTCGACCGCGGTACTTGCCTCTTGGGAAATCAGGGAGCCGCGGTCTCCCCCACCTCGCGCCGCCATCGGGGCTGCTGGCGCCTCGCCGTCCCCATCAAAACTGACGTCGGAACTGCCATCGATCGTGCGAAATTGCGGATTGGGCATGACATTGGCCGGAGGGGCTGCGGGCGGTGGCTGCGTCATCGGCGCGGCCATCGAACTCGGTGAGGTCAAGAATATCGGAGGACTGATCCGCCACCGATTCAGGATCGGGCGGTTCCGGCAGCATTGCCGGCCTGGCTTCGAACGACTGCGCACGCGCAAGCGGCGAGACAGCGGGCGCCGAATTGACTGGCGGCGCCGCCGATTGCGGCGGCACCGGCTGAGCTTCCATTCTCGGCGGATCGGCGTCCCGAACCGGGGTCTTAGTGGCATCGTCGTCGGCGATAATGCGACGGATGGAAGCAAGAATTTCCTCCATCGAGGGTTCCTGCGATTTCGCCGGTTGCGTCATACACAATTCCTCGCCTGGCTTGGCCGACCCGATCTTTGCCTGGCCTAACCCCGCGCCTGCCCCGTTCCTCCACCCCGTAGCCATCGAACGTGCAGCGCCGCCGAATCACCCGCTGCAACTATGCCGTCGACAGGGCAGATTTGTCACCGCGAAAGTCGCGAGCTCAACGGGCGCACTGTGGACACGCCCGCCTGGATACTCGGAGCAGATTCGTCGCGATCCGTCTATCTGCCGTCTGGCGTCCGTACGCCGACCCAGGCGTCGCGCACCTGCTGATAGTGGACCTGCGGATCGTAGATCAGCACATTAAGGCCGATGTGCTGCATCGACAGCCCGCCGACCGCAGCCAGAAGCGAGTACGAGGCGACAACGCGATCATGCTGCGCGGTCACCAGCGCAACGCGGGCATTGACCAGTTCCTGTTGCGCGTTGAGGACGTCAAGCGTCGTACGCTGGCCGACGCGCGCTTCCTCGCGCACGCCGTTGAGCGCGATCTCGGCCGCGTTGACTTGCGCCGTCGTCGCTTCGATCTGAGCTTTGGCGGCGTCAAGTTGGCCCCAGCTCTGCACCACCGTCGCGCGCGCCTGATCGCGGTTGACGTCGAGATTAAGCCGTTGCTGACCGACGGTCTCTTTGGATTGACGGATTGCCGAATATTCGGCGCCCCCCTGATAGAGCGGAATGGTCAGGGAGCCGAGCAGCGAGGCGGTCGTCTGTTTGCGCACGTTGTACAGCGGATCGTAGTTCTTCGCGGCGCTCGCGGTGAGCGACAGATTTGGATAAAGCGCCCCCTCGCTGATTTTCACCGCCAGCTCGGCGATATCGACGCCGTAGGAGGCCGCGAGCACCGATGGACTTTGCGTCTCGCCTGCGGTGATCGCCCCGGGAAGCGTCGGCGGCGAGAACCGGTCGACCGGCGTGCCGGGAGCGAGCCGGCCTGGATCGACACCGATGACGCGGCGATAATTGGCCTGTGACGTCACGTAGTTCGACTGCGCGCCGAGCAACGCCGAACGGCCCGCCGCCAGCCGCGATTCCGCTTGCGCGACGTCGGTGCGCGTCACCTCGCCGACATTGAAGCGATCGCGCGTCTGCTTGAGCTGTTCGGTGAGCACTTCGACGTTGCTGCGATTGAGATCGAGAATGGCTTCATCACGCAGTAAATTCATGTAGGCGGTGGCGGCATCGAGCAGCACTTGCTGCTCGGTGACCCGCAAAGTCTCGCGTGCGCCCATCACCTGGCTCTCAGCCTGGCGCGTTTTGTTGGCCGTCTGAAATCCGTTGTACAGCGTCTGCGTCGCAGTCAGCCCTGCCCCCCGGCTGCCAAAATCCCTGCCGAGATTCGAGTAGGAGACAGAATTGGGAAAAACGGCCTGATTGACGCTCTCGGAAAGCGTGCTGCTGTAATTGTAGCCGCCGTTCGCGGTAATGCTCACTTTGGGCCGGTAGCCCGACAGCGCCTGCGGCACGTTCTCGTCGGTAGCGCGCAAAGAGGCGCGCTGCGCGTTCAGCGACGGATTGTTCTGGTACGCCTGGACGAGCGCCCACTCGAGCGTGTCAGCCCCTGCGACGGGACTGTACGCGACGGCAGCGAGCCCGCCCAACACGAGGCTCGCGATCCGAATATGCGCGCGCAGCCCGCGTCGACTCATGACGTAGACACAGCTCCCACTCCCTCCGCCAGCTCCTGCGGCGGAACCCCTCGAACGGCAACGCTTTTGCCGCTTCGGCCAAGGCTGGCCGAAGATGCCGAAGAGCTAACCTTAAGCTGCTGGCGAGCAAGGTGAAACCCCGCACCTGGGGATGAAACGCAAAAATCTGCACATAGGCGTTTCTGCGCCACAGGTCGGCGAATGAGCACAGATCGGGAATTGAGAGAGGTTTCAGCGCCTAAAATACGAAGGCCGGGGGTGCCGCAAAACCCGGCAGAACGGGCGCGGCGGCGTCAAAGATCGGTCGGCCGACAAGGTGTCCCTCTACCACGCGGTAAATCGTGGCCTTGCTTGCAGGACCACTCCCGAAAATGCATGCCAGGCGCCCGTTAGGCTTTAACTGGCTACCCAAGGCCTCCGGCAGGATTTCCGTCGCACCGTTGAGCAAGATGAGATCATAAGGCGCAGCGCTAGGCCATCCTGCCGCTAGAGGACCGGTGGCAAGCGTTACCTTGGCCACGCCGGCCGCTTTGAACGCCTCTTGCGCCAACTTCGCCAGGCCGACATCCGCCTCAAGCGCCACCACCGAACCGGTGATCCGCGACAGCACTGCCGAGGAGTAGCCGGTGCCACAGCCGACATCGAGTACGTGGTCTTTCGGACCCGCCTTTGCGCCCTGAATGAGTTTGGCGAGGATCATGGGCTTGAGCAGCACCCGGCCACCGCCGAGCGCAATGTCGCTGTCGAGGTAGGCTTGATCGGCCAAGCCCGGCGGCGCGAACATTTCGCGGGGGATGGCCAACATAGCAGCAATCAGCTCGAGATTGGTGACATCGGCGGTACGAACCTGCCCGTCCACCATCATGCGCCGCGCCATGGCAGTGTCGAACATGGTTAAATCCCCGCGTATCACTGAACTCTATGTTTTTGCGGCAGCTTCGGCGAAAACGCAAGCGGGCACCGGGCGCACGGCGCCGTGAAGCCAAAACCTCGGCTATTGAGACACCGGCCGGAATACCGGCCAAGCACCCTCCCCGGGCAAAATCCAGCCGACGAAATCCCGCTATCAAAAGCCGGCTCATAAAAATCCCGGCCATGATGTGCCATGACCGGGATAAGCCACCAGAATGGGGCACGCTCAACCGGGCGCGCCCGTCGGCAGTTGACGCGCCTTACTCCGTTTTAGATTTCGTCGTTTTTTTCTTCTTCATCGTCTTGTGACCCGTGGTGGTGCCTTTGCTCATCGAGCCGTTGCTCATGGAGTTAGGGCTCATCGAGCTACCGCCCCCGCCACCGGCAACCGGCGGCTCGCCGCCCGTTGCGGGGCCGTTTTGCGCAAGCGCCAGCGAAGTCGCGCCCGCAATCAGAGCGGCGGCAATTGTCACAGTTTTAAGAATGGCCATTCCTGTCCTCCGGGGTACCCATTTTATCGCGCCAATGTTTTTGCGCGGGAATGTAACTCGGCCGGCACGCCAAAGTTCCCGTCCACAGTTCCATCAAACCGCCACCGCGGACCTGGATTCGGCATAATTTCGTCCAGGCATTGCCTAATCCACAGGGGGCAGTTACCCATGCCCCCGATGGCCACGTGGCGGAGTGGTTACGCAGCGGTCTGCAAAACCGTTTACCCCGGTTCAATTCCGGGCGTGGCCTCCAGCCTTCCCACGCGCAGCGCCGGCCTGTCGCGCTTGTCCCGATTGGCAAGCCTCAGCAGTTCGATACGCGCAAACGCTTTCAAACCCCCGCCGCCTTTGTTATATGGCGCTTCCTACACGTGAGCAGGCTTTTCCCCGGTAGCTCAGTGGTAGAGCAACCGGCTGTTAACCGGTTGGTCGCTGGTTCGAATCCGGCCCGGGGAGCCAACAGCCATTCAACTTTTGTTCGCGGGCGACCATTTCAGTCTAATCTCTATATTTTTCAGAACGATAGCAGGATTCCGCGCTCATAGCGATCGATCGCCGTCGAACGACGGCTAGCGCTTTTGCCGGTCCGCTAAGGACAACCAATCACGAACGGCACGCAAGACGAATCGTGGCCTTGACCGATACAGCCATCGAAGTCTCTAGCCGAATGAGATCGCTACAAGCCCAGCCGCTTGGCCCCGGCGATCATTCCCCAAACGGCTCCCGCCGAAATCGCCACCAGGACGAGCGTGGCAAGAAGCCCGAGGGAGAGTAGAAGGCCGTCGTCCTCAATATAGGCAACCGACAGCACGACGATAATGAGCGCCGGCACGACTTGGGCCAGGGGCAACGGCGTGAGCAACAGCACCGCGGTTAGCAATATGACGGCGACACCAACCAGCCGTTTCGCAGCTCCCGAGGATATTTGCCAGCGCGGACGAATAATCCTTTCGAGATTTCGCAAGGCTGGGACTGCACGCCTGACCACGCCGGCCAAGTGGCGGGCCGGTAGCGGCCGGGTGGCAATTTGGTACGGAAAGGACGGCGCACTACGACCAGCGACCATGGCAATCGCCGGAGCCAAGAGCAGCAAACCAGCTATGTAAGAAATGCCCGGCACTATCGAGATCAGCGCCAAGACCATAACGATGACGCCGAACGACCGCCGATGCAGCTGTCCTGAAAGCCACCCCAGCGTAAAACGGTCGGGCGGCAGGTTATCAAGCAACCGCTGCAGCACTTCCGAGGCCGGGCCACGCGCGGTGTTGTCAGCGGACCGCTCAGGGTCTGAACTCGGGGCTGAGAACCGTTTCGGACGCCGTTGGCTGCTTTTGAGCTTCCATCTTTTTTGTGAAAGCCCGTTGCGGGTCGCCAGAGGCGGGCATTATCGTGAACTCTTTACTTCGTCAACGCTATCACCGGTGCGCCGGTGAAGTCGGTGATCGCAACAAATGCGTTATCCTTTTTCTCGCCGCGGCGGAAATTCGTCGCGCCTCTTTCCGATCTCCGCGGCTTGGGCCAGGACTATCGGGGCAAGTCGGAACGCAAAGTAGATAGGGTGGCACTGCAGGGCTTTAACAGTGCCTAGATAAAGAATAAACCTCGGGCGATCCAGTCGGCGGGTCCGAAGAAAAAGGGGCCCGAGACCACGTCATCCCCGCAACCGGGAGGCTGCCGCGTGATTGCCGTTGCCATCGATATCGGCGGCACCTTTACCGATTTGGTTGGATTTGACGATCGCGCCGGGCGCTTCGTCGACGCCAAGAGCCTCACCACGCCGGCCGATCTCGTGCAGGGCATCATCGATTGCCTGCAAAAGAGCGGCCTGACCGCCGGCGCCGTCGATGAACTCATCCACGGTTCGACGATCGCCATCAACACGCTCATTGAACGCACCGGGGCCAAGACTGGGCTGATCGTCACCAGCGGAACCCGTGACGTTTACATTATTGGTCGCGGTAACCGTCCGGAGGCGTACAATCTTTTCTTTCATCGCCATCGTCCGCTGGTGCCGCGGAACCTCACCCGGGAGGTCACCGAGCGCGTGCTGGCGTCGGGCGCGGTCCACGAGAAACTCGACCGGGACGGCGTGGCAGCAGCGGCGCGCGCGCTCGCCTCGGAAGGCGTCGATGCCGTGGCCGTGTGCTTTCTGCACTCGTACCTAAATCCCGAACACGAGCGCGCGGCCGGCGCGATCATCCGCGCATGCGCTTCCGAACGCCTACCTCTCGCTGTCGCACGAGATTCTGCGCGAATACCGCGAGTACGAACGCACCTCGACGACCGTGGTCAACGCCTATGTCGGGCGCAGGGTCGGCGGTTATGTGCGCGCCTTGAAAAGCAAACTCGAGACCATCGGGTTTACGGGCAATCTCTCCATCATGCGCTCCAATGGCGGCGTGATGACACCGGAAGTAGCACAGGAGCGCCCGGTGGCGATGATGGAATCCGGCCCGGTTGGCGGGATTATCGCTTCCGCGCGAGTCGGCGAGAAGCTCGGCTACCGCAATGTCATCTCCTTTGACATGGGTGGCACCACCGCGAAAGCAAGCCTGATCCGCGACGGCGAGCCGACAATGGCGCCGGGTATTACGTCGGCGGTTATGCCAGCGGCCATCCCGTAATGGTGCCGATGATCGACGTCGTGGAGATCGGCGCCGGCGGCGGCTCGATCGCCTGGCGCGACGAGATCGGCGCGCTGAAGGTCGGCCCGCAAAGCGCCGGTGCCGATCCCGGACCGATCTGCTATCGCGGCGGCGGCACCGAGCCGACGATCACGGACGCCAATGTGGTGCTCGGCCGGCTCGACCCGCATAATTTCCTCGGCGGCACCATTGTGCTCGACGCCGACGGTGCGGCGCGAGGGATCGAGAACAAGATCGCCAAGCCGCTCGGCGTGAGCGTGACGCAAGGGGCGCGCGCAATCCTTGAAATCGCAGTCAACAAAATGTCGCTTGCGGTGCGCGAAGTCTCGGTGGAGAAGGGCTACGACCCACGCGATTTCGTGCTGGTCGCATCCGGCGGCGCCGGCCCGCTCCACGTCCTCGACGTCGCGCGCGAACTGCATATCCCAACGGTCATCGTTCCGCTGTTCCCGTCGCATTTTTCCGCGCTGGGCATGCTGCTCGCCGATGAGCGCCACGACTTCATTCGCACCTATTACGCCGATCTCGCCGCCGTCGATTTCGACAAACTACTGAAAGTGCACGACGAAATGGTGGGAGAGGCACAGACCGGACTGCGTCACGCCCGAGGCGCGGTGCGACAAATCCATCTCGACTTGCGCTATACCGGGCAAGAATTCACCTTGCCGGTGCCGGTTACGCTGGCGCAATTGAAGAAGGCCGATCGACGCGGCGTTCGCGCCGCGTTCGATCGACTTTATGAGCAGCGTTACGCCCATCACTCGCCCGACGAGCCGGTGGAGATGGTCAATATCCGGCTGGCGGTGATTGGCAAGCGGCCGAAGCTGACGTTTCCGCGCAAACGCGGCACCAAACGCGCCCCGGTGCGCCACCGGCCGGTCTATCTCGGCAACGCCAAAAAGCCCGTTGCCTGCCCGGTCTATGCACGCGACGCGCTCGTGGCGGGCGCCCGCCTTCGCGGGCCGGCGCTGATCGAGGAACACGGCACCACGACCGTGCTTTATCCAGGCGACGCTTGCCACGTCGCGCCATCCGGCGAACTGATCATCGCGGTGGGTCGCGGACGATGAGCGGGAAATCACGCATGAGAAAATCGAAGGCAAAGCCGGCACGGCCCTCGCGCGCCGCGCGGCGCGTCACTCTCGATCCGGTGACGCTGGAAGTGATCCGCAATGCACTGCCGGCTATCGCCAACGAAATGGCTGCCGACCTGCAGCGCACTTCCTACAACATGATGATCTATGAAGTGCGCGACTTTTGTACCGCTCTCGTCGATCCCAAAGGTCAGTTGATCTCGCAGAATGTCGGCGGCGTATCGCATTTCGTCGCCGATCTCGGCGTCATCATCACCGACGGCATGAAGCGCTACGGCGCTGAGGATTCGAGCCCGGCGACGCCATCATCACCAATCACCAGGCGGTCGCCGGCCAGCATCTCAACAACATCGTCATTTACATGCCGTATTTCTATCGCGGCGAGCTCTTGATGTTTGCCATGGTGCGCGCCCATTGGATCGACGTCGGCGGCACCTCGACCGGATTTGGCGCCGGCCCCCAGGTCGCCGACCCGTGGTTGGAGGGAATGCAATTCGACCAGCTCAAGATCTATCGCAAGGGCGTGCTCGACGAGACACTGTATCGAGTCATCAAGGACAACATCCGCTTTCCCGAAATCTTCGCTTGGCGACATGAAATCGCAAATGGCGGCCTGCCGCCTCGCCGCGCGCCGGATGGACGAACTGTTCGACAAATACGGCCGCGATACCATCCTCGCGGCGATCGTGCGGATTTTTGACGAGACCGAGCAGAAGTGCCGAAATGTCGTGGCGCAGCTTCCCGGACGGCATTTACGAGGCTGTCGGCGTCGATCGACGACGATGGCGTGCGCCAAGGCGAGCCGGTGCCGATCCACGCCAAGGTCATGGTCAAGGGCTCGTCGATGACCATCGACTTGTCCGGTTGTTCCGCCGAACGCAAAGCCGGCATCAATTCGCGCACGCTCGCGGGCGCCCGCGTCGCCTATAAGGCGCTGACCGGCCCGGTCGATCCCGTCAACGAGGGATCGTTCCGCGCGCTCGAGGTGATCATTCCCGAAGGCAACATCATGATGGCGCGGTTCCCGGCGCCGATGGCGGGCTGGAGTGCGATCGTGCCGACGGTGGTCGATTGCATCGTGGCAGCGCTGGCTCCCGCGATGCCCGACCGCGTTCCGGCCGGTCATCACGGTCTGCTCGGTGGCGCGGTGGTGTTTTTCGGTCTGCATCCGAAAACCGGGCGGCGCTTTGTGGTGCAGAGCCTGGAGGGCGGCGGCTGGGGCGGTCGGCCGTACGAGGACGGCGAATCCGGCACCGTGTCGGTCTGTCAGGGCGACGTTCGTAACGGCTCGATCGAAGGCATCGAGCTGAAATGTCCGGTGCTGGTGGAGAGCCGTGCGCTGCGTCCCGATTCATGCGGCGCGGGAAAATATCGCGGCGGTTTGGGCATCGACATGCGGGTGCGCAATCTGGTCGAGGGACTGTGGAATTTCGAGCAGACCCGGCGCACGCAATGTCCGCCATGGGGGCTGCGCGGCGGCACGGCCGGCGAGACCGGCGGCTACCTGTTGCGATTGCCGGACGAGAGCGATTTCCGCCAACTGGCCGGCGCCCGGCTGCCGGTGCCGCTTGGTGCCGCCGCGATTGTGCGCACCGGCGGCGGCGGCGGCTGGGGCGACCCTTGCGACCGCGATCCGGCAAAGGTGATCGACGATGTGCGCGAGGAGTTCATCTCGCGAGACTCTGCCCGTAAATTCTATGGCGTCGTGATGTCGGACGATTTCGAATTGGACTACGCCGCGACCGATGTCTTACGCGGCGAAATGCGGCAAAAAACCGGTCGCAACGGCAGCGCCGGCGGTTTAGATAGGCCCATCGCTGCACATAAAATAAAAGCGCAACCGGAGGAGAAGTGACAGCCATGCAGAACTCGCGACGTTCGGGCCGCTGCGGCGTATCGTGACGATTGCCATCGTCGCCGCCGGCCTCGCCACAATCGCTGACAACGCCAGGGCCGCGGATATGCTGCGCGTCGGCAAGGCGGTGCCGGAGGCATTTTCATTTATCCCGCTCGACATCGGCATGCAGACGGGGATCTTCAAGAAATACGGGATCGACATGCAGGAGACCGCGTTCGCCGGCGATGCAAAGATGCAGCAGGCGATGGCGGCCGGCAGCATCGACGTCGGGCTCGGCTCCGGGCCGGCAATGGCCTTCATCGCCAAGGGCGCGCCGGTCAAGGCGATCGCCGCCATGGCCGGGCCGCCGCTGTTGCTTGTCATCGTGGTGCGGCCCGACGGGCGCCAAGACAGTCGCCGATCTCAAAGGCAAGAAAGTCAGCGTCACCACCGCCGGTTCGTTGACCTATTTTCTGGTGAGCGAAACCTCACGCAGCCAGGGCTGGGGTCCGAACGGCATCGACATCGAGCCGATGGGTGCGATGGTGGGCCAGATCGCCGCGCTTAAACGCGGCGACATCGACGGCATTATCATGGACGTCAGCAACGCCTTTAATCTCGAGAAGAAAGGCGAAGGCCGCATCCTCGTTCGTTTTACGCAGATGAAGGATTTCATCATCCACGTCGATCTACGCGACCGACAAGGACATCGCCGCGAAACCGGACGATCTGCGCAACTTTCTCAAAGGCTGGTTCGAGACCATCGCCTATATGCGCGCCCATAAGGCTGAAACGGTCAAGATCGCTGGCGCCGTCATAGGCCAGGACGAAGACGTTTCCAGCCGCACTTACGACGATCTCATGCCGATGTTCTCCGCCGACGGAAAATTCCAGCAGAAGGCGCTCGACGTGCTGGCGCGGTCCTGGATCCAACTCGGAATGCTCAAGAAGCCGCCCGATCTCAAGACACTCTATACTGAGCAGTTTCTGCCGAATTAGGCTGCCGCAGCCGGCTGCCTCTTCTACTTGGATCTGGCTGCGAGACATCGTCGAGACCGAATGACATCTGCACCATCCGCCATCAGCGTCCGCGGCGTCTCGCATCAATTCGGCGAAGCCGGCGCGGCGCGCCACGTGCAGGCGCTGCTCGATACATCGCTCGACATCGCGCGCGGCGAATTGCACTGCCTGATCGGACCTTCGGGCTGTGGCAAGTCGACATTGCTCGGCATCATGGGCGGATTGATCGCGCCGACGGCGGGCGGTGTCGACGTTTCGGGCAAAGCTGTCCGCGGCCCTATGCCGCGCGATCTCGCTTTCGTGTTCCAGGAGAGCGCGTTGTTTCCCTGGAATACTGTTTTCGAGAATGTCGTGCTTGGCATGACGTTCCAGGGCGTCGCCAAAGCGGAACGCGGTGAGCGGGCCCGTCGTGCATTGGAGGCGGTCGGGCTCCTGGATTTTGCCGATCACTATCCCGCGCAACTGTCCGGCGGCATGCGCCAGCGCGCCGCGCTGGCGCGCGCGCTCAGCCTGGAAACCGATATTCTCTTGATGGACGAGCCGTTCGGCGCGCTCGACGAACAGACGCGGATGGTGCTCGGCGAAGATCTCTCGGTGCTGCTGTCGCATTCGGCAAAGACGATCGTCTTCGTCACCCACAGCCTTGGCGAGGCCGTGTTCCTGTCCGACCGCGTCGCCGTGTTCTCGGCGCGGCCGGGAACCATCAAGCAGATCATCACGATCGACGAACCGCACCCGCGCAAGCCGTCATTCATGACCGCGCCGAAATTTCATGCACTGCGCAATCAGCTTTACGACCTTCTCCACGATGAAATCCGCAAAGCAATGTCGGAAAGCGCACAGCCGCGCCGGCGCTATGACCAGGACGCCGCGGCTAAATCGGACGGCGCGGATGTATCCTAGCACGTCATCCGACATCAAAAGCCGCCTGTTGAGCCGGCTGGTGCAAATCGGATTCCTGGCGGCGCTGCTATTGCTTTGGTTTTTGGCAACCAGCGTTTGGGGCGTCAGTCGTATCCTGCTGCCGAAGCCGCTCGATGCCTGGCATCAACTGGTGGACATCGTCATCTCAGGCGCTTTCATCCCCGATCTTAAGGTGACACTCGGCGAACTCGCCGTTGCCTTCTCCATCGCGATGTCGCTTGGCGTCTCACTCGGTTACCTGATCAGCCGCTCGCGCTATATGATCCGGGTCTTCGAGCCGCTCCTGGCGGCGGTCTATGCCGTGCCGATCATCCTATTCCTGCCACTTTACGTCATGTCATTCGGCCTCGGCCCGACATCCAAGATCGCACTCGGCGCCACCACAAGCTTCTTTCCGATCGTGCTGAGCACGATCCTGGGCTTCGGCCACGCCGACCGGAGGCTGGTGACGGCGGCGCGATCGATGGGAGCGAGCAGACGTGCAGATGTTCCGCCACGTGCTGCTGCCTGGCGCGTTGCCGGTCATGCTGGCGGGACTTCGCATGGGCTTCACGGTCGCGCTGTTGTCGGTGATCGCAAGCGAGACCATCGCCTCGTTCGCCGGCCTGGGGCACCGCATCGTCAACCTCGCCGAAGACATGGATACGGCCCGCATGTTCGCCTACATCGTCTTTGTCATCGCGATCGTCGCCATCCTCAACACTGCCGTGTCTAAGCTCGAAGGACGCTCACGATGGCGGTGATCCGAAGCGATAGCGCGCGGCCGGCCATGGCGCCGGCTTTGCCCGCCGTGCAGCGCTGGCTCTCACGCCGTCCGGGCGTCGCCCGGCTCGGCGTAGTGGTGCTCCTCCTTTTGGTCTGGGAAATCGCGGCGCGTTATTTCCTCGATCGCGATTTCGCCAGCCCGCCATCGACCGTCTTGATGTCGCTCGGCAAATTGTTCGCCACGCCTGGCGTGCCGCCGGCGCTGTGGTTGACACTATATGAGATCGCGGTCGCCTTCGTGCTGGCAGTGATCATCGGCGCCGCCGTCGGTCTCGCCGTCGGGCTCAATCGTTTTGCCCGCCAGAGTTTTATGCCGATCGTTCTCTTGCTCTACGGCATACCGCAAATCACCATCCTGCCGATCTTCATCTTATTGTTCGGCATTGGCGCGGCTTCCAAGATTGCTTTTGGCGTCAGCCATGGCATGTTTCCGATCGTGATCGCGGTGGCGGCCGGTGTGCAGAGGGTCGAACCGGTGCTGCTTGTCAGCGCGCGCTCCATGGGCGCCAGCCGTTGGCAGTTGCTCCGTCACGTCATCTTCCCGCACGCGGTTCCGAGCCTCTTTACCGGCATGCGCCTCGCGATGAGCGGCGTGCTGCTCGGCGTACTGTTGGCCGAGCTCTATGTCTCCACCGCGGGCATCGGCTATTTCACCAGCATCTTCACGCAAAATCTCGATGCGGCAAAGCTGATGGGACTGGTGTCGGTGCTTGCCGCAATCGCAATTGCGCTCAACGAGATCGTGCGTCGCGCCGAATTGTATTATGCGCGCTGGCGCGATTGATCGACACGAACGGGAAATCGAAATGGGCAAATTGAAGTTGACGGTGGCGTGCGGCGACTACGATATCGTGCGTCCGCTCAAGGAAGGCGTCGTTGAGGCCGAGGGCCTCGATCTGATTTTTCTTTCGGAGATGGGGCCGCGCGAGCGCCACTGGCGCATGGGCCGCAAGCACGAATTCGATGTCTGCGAGGAGAACGTCGGCGCTTATTTCATGATCCGCGACCAGGGCGAGCCGCTCACCGCCATTCCAGTGTTCCTCCACCGGCGTTTCCGCCACGGCTTTGTTTTCATCAACACCGCGGCGGGGATCAGGACGCCGAAGGATCTCAACGGCAAGGTGGTCGGCGGCACCAATTTCCAGCCGGCCGCCAGCATCTGGATCAGGGGCATCCTGGAAGAGCATTACGGCCTCGATCACCGCTCGATCACCTGGCTGGTCGAGCGCAGCGAAGACGTCGCGTTCAGCCCGCCGCAGGGCTTGCGCATCGAGATGAAGACGTCCGACAAGCCCTTGAGCGACATGCTGGCTAACGGCGATATTCCGGCCATGATCACGCCGACGCTGCCACGGCCCTTCGTCGAAGGCGACCCGCGCATCGCCCGCTTGTTCCCCGATCACAAGGACGTCGAGCTCGCCTATTTCAAGGACACCGGCATTTTCCCCATCATGCATGTCACGACCGTCAAGCAGGAGATCGCCGACAAATACCCGTGGGTGGCCACCAATCTGGTCAAGGCTTTTGAGAAATCGAAGCAACTTGCCTATCGTCGTCTCGCCAATCCGCGCATGGTACCGCTCGCTTTCGTGCGCAGCGCGGTCGAGGAGCAGGAGGCGACTCTGGGCAAAGACCCATGGTCCTACGGGCTCACGCCGGCCAACGTTAAGAACTTGCAGACGGTGCAGCGTTACTGCCGGGAGCAAGGCTTAATCGACAGCGCCGCGCCACTTGGCGAACTGTTCGCCGACACCGATCTCGGTGACGCCGGCAGCTCCGAAGAGTTCTGAGCGACCATGACCTTCGAGCAACGCCTCGGCGAAATTCGCAACGGTCTGCTGATCACGGCGTTCGACTGCCTGGTGGCGCTCCACGATGGCGCACATTTCATCGAGAAGCCCGATCCGGTGAAGGTGCTCACCGGATTCAAGGCGCTCGGACCGGTGGCCGCGCTGCTCGACCGTTCCGGCGCGGCGAGTCTGGTGGTTACCCCGGCATGGGATGCCGAACGCGCGCGGGAGGCCTGTCCGAACGTCAACATCGTGCCGGCTGACGACGTTGTCGTTGGGCTGGGAACGGCGCTGGGCTCGGCCGCCGGCCGTGCCGCGATTGGCATTGCCGGACTTGCCGCTGCGCCTTATTCGATCGGCAGGCGCGTGACCGAACTCCTGCCGCACGCCCAACCTGCCGATGCCATTATATTCGAGCCGGCACTGCGCAAGATCGACAGCGAGCTTGCCAATGCGAGGGAGGCGACCCGCATCGCCGAGCTCGGCTTTGTGCGTCTGCTGGAATTGGCGCGGCCGGGCATGAGCGAAGACGCGTTGGCGAGCGAACTGCGCTGGCACTCGAAATCGCTTGGGGCGGAGGACAATTTCGTTTTGCTGTGCGCCGGGCCGCACAACAAGGCCGTCGCACCGTCGAATGGGCGGCTCATGCAGAAGGGCGACATCATTGTCTGTGAATTGACGCCGAGCTATCGCGGCCAACTCGCCCAAATCTGCCGCACCGTCGTGCTCGGCAAGGCACCGGCGATGTTGCGGGAGAAATACGATCTCGTGGTCACGGCCATGAATGCCGGTTTTGCCGCCGCGCGGCCCGGCGCCGCAATGGCCGACATTTGTCGCGCCATCAATTCTGTGCTGGAGGCGGACGGCTACGGCGAATTCTGTCATCCGCCCCATATCCGCCGCCGCGGTCACGGGCTTGGCTTCGGGTCGATCGGGCCCGGCGATGTCGCGCTCGACAACGCCATCTCGCTTGAGCCGGATATGTTGTTCATGATTCACCCAAACCAATATTTGCCGGAAACCGGCTATCTGCTTTGCGGCGAGCCGATAGCCATGACGCCCCAGGGTGTGGATGTTCTAACGCGCCGGCAAGCCGCGTTGGCAGAACTGCCGTTCTGACCGATCGAGAGAGCTGGATATGCAAACCATGCATCCTACTCTTTTGGTCGGCCCCGCCGATTGGGACCAGCGGCAGATGCCGCGCGTGGAGTTCGAGGATCGGCTCACCGCGCTTTGGCAAGGCTACCCGAACGCGAGCGGCGCCATCGTCTACGGCAACAGCAGCGACTATGCAGCGCTGGCTTATCTCACGAATTTCACGCCGAAGCTTGAGGCGGGGATGGCGCTCATCCCGCGCCGCGGCGAGACGCAACTTCTCATTGGCGGCGGGGTCAATATGGTGCCGGCGGCGCGGCCTTTGACTTTCGTGGAAAGCTTGGCGCCGCTGCGCGAGGCCGCCAAAACCGCCGCCGCCTGGGCCCGCGCGTTGCAAAGCGGTGCCACGGTCCTTTTGATTGGCGGCGACGCGATGCCACTTGGAATGCGCGGTGCGTTCGACCAGGCGCTGGGCCCCGATATCAGGGTCGAAATAGCGGATCGGACTTTGCAGGCCGACATGCGCCGCAAGCGGCCGCGCGAGCTGCATGCCATGCGAGAGGCCTGCAGCGCGCTCGCCGCGGCGGCGGCGGCATTGCGCGATGCCATGTCGGCCAGAAAGAGCGTTACTGATTGTATTCTGACGGCCGAGCACGCCGCGCTGCAACGCGGAGCGCAAGACGTACGCAGTCTCTTCAGCCTTGATGGCGGCCGCACGCTTCGGCCATTCGAGCTGCCGAATCCGGAGCGGCGCGACCCGCTTCAAGTCTATCTCGCCGTACGGCATGACGGTTATTGGGCTGAAGGCTTTGTTCGCGTCGCCACGACCAAAGACGCTCTCCAATCGAAAGTCGACGGCATTTTGGACGCGATGGTGACGCGCGCAAGGCCGGGCCTCTCCTGCCACGAGCTACACCGGATCATCGAGCAAAACCGCGGAACCCTGGCTCTTCACCCGCTGGCGGCGACCATGTTCGGCAATTCCATCGGTCTGGCACTGGATGAACCGCCGGCGCTGACGCCGGATAGCAACACAAAGCTCGAGGCCGGAGCGGTCTATTCGCTGCGTGCCGGGCTGCTCGACGATACGGGAGCGGGCGTTGTTGCATCGGCCATCGTCGCAGTAACGCCGGACGGACCTGAGCTACTGTGGCGGCACGGTGCTTCGTCATGAATGCTATCGACGAGCTTGCCGGCTTCATTGTTGACCTGGAAGCACACCGAGTTGCGCGGGGAACCCTGGAGAAATTGCGGCTGCACGTAGCGGATACGATTGGCGCCTGGATGGCCGCCACGGAAACCCCCGAAGGCAAATTGCTCATTGCTTTTGCGCATCAGCTGCGCCCGCGCGGCGATATGTTCGACAGGGTCGCCCTTCATTGCGCGCTGACCCGCTTGAGCGAGATCGACGACATCCATTTGGCTTCCATGACAACGCCGGGTTCGATCGCAATCCCGGCTGCGCTGACATTGGCTTCCGAAATGCCCGATGTGGATTGCGGCGACGTTGCGGCGGCGATCCTCGCCGGTTACGAAGCGATGATCCGCTTTGGCCTGGCCGTGAACGGACCGAGCATCCTTTATCGCGGCATCTGGCCGACCTATTTTGCCGCCGGCATTGCGACCGCAGCGGTGGCGGCGCGCTTGATGCGGCTCGATCGGAGCCAAACCGCACAGGCGCTTGCCATAGCAATCGCCATGGCGTCGCCGACTGTCGGGCGGCATCATGCCGCGACCACGGCGCGGTGGTTTCTGGTTGGCAATGCCGCACGCAGCGGACTGGCGGCGGCGGCTGCGGCGCAGGCGGGATTCACCGCGGACGCCGAGGTCCTGCAATCGCCGCTATTCTCCGACGTTTTCGGCATCGAGCCCGATGTCAGCATGATCAGCCAAGCAACGAACGGCGAAGTCGCGCTCGCGCAGGTCTCTTTAAAGCCATGGTGCTCGGCGCGCCAAACCATGGCGGCAACGCAAGCCTTGCGCGAGCTCGTCGGTGACGGCGTGATTGTCGCCGACATTACCGACGTCACCGCCTACGTCCTGCGGCCGCATTTAAAGATGATCGACCACGGGATTAAGTCGGGCAATCGAGCTTCATTCCTCACGAGCCTGCCCTATCAACTGGCGATGACAGCGCTGTATCCGGAAAAGACGCTCAATCTCGGTCAGCCAGCAGAGACGGCGTTATTGGCGGTACAATCCTTCATGCAATGCATCAAAGTCGTTGCCGATGACGCTTTGCTCGCCGCATACCCCAGCTCCTGGCCGGCGCGCGTCGTCGTGATCACGAAATCCGGCCGATACGAAAGCCGGGTGCGCGATATTCCCGGCGATCCCACGCGCCCATTTCGCGAAGCCGACATCAACGACAAGTTTCAATCTGTCGTTGCGCCGTTGCTTGGTGAGCAAACTGCCGCTTTCTTGCAGGCCGGCTTGACGGTGCTGAAGTCGCGAAGTTCGCTCTCGACCGTGATGCAGCATTTGAGCCGGTTTATTTCGCGCGTTCACGAACCGGCTGAAGCGCCCACTGCTCGGTAATTGACTCGCGGTTTATGCCTCATGGCTTTGCGTCTACCTCGGACTAAGCCCCGGGGTAGGCCCTTTGCAAATCGTGCTCACGGATAATTGCGAAAGCACCCGGCCGCGGTGCTCAAATTCGTGCGCCAGCTCTATTCCAGCCGCGGATACGATCGCCATACACCTCAAATCCGGCCGGCGTGACCACCACCGTGTCTTCGAGCTTGATGAAGCCGCGCCGCGGATGCTGCAGCGTAGTTTCGACCGAGACCACCATGCCGGTTTCGAGCGGCCGATCGGCATCGTAAGCGTCGTACGGCACCGGTCCGGAATTGGTCAGCCGCGGCGCTTCATGGCTGACGAGCCCCATGCCGTGCGCCAAAAACTCGGTGTTGTTGTGGATTTTGGATTTGTGCAGCACGGCATTGGCCGCCGCATAGATTTCCTTGCCGGGCACGCCGTGCCTGATAGGCTTCATCGAGGCTTGCTCGATCGCTTCGACTTCGGCCAACAGGTCGACCAGCTCGGCATCCGGCTCGCCGATCACTCCCATGCGTGCAACGTCGCCGATGTAGCCGTGGTAGTTGCCGCCGGAATCCAGCGACAGCGTATCGGCGTTCTCCCAGCGCTGATCGGAGGGCGCGCGGTTGAGGCTCGAGCCGGCCGCGATCAGGCAGTAATCAAACGTCAGACCGCGCGACGTCTCTTCACGCCGGAGCGCTTCGGCCAATTCGGCTTTGGTCGCGCCGGCGCCGTAATTGGCAAATACCGCGGTCATGGAATCGATCACCTTGTCGGAAGCGATGCGCAGCATTTCGAGCTCGTGCGGCGATTTGACCGCGCGCAGGCGCTCGAGCACGAACAGCGCGTCGACAAATTCGCTATGCGGAAACGCCTTGCGCAGTACGGCGTCGGCATCGACCGGAAGAAACGCGGTCTCGATGCCGACCCGCGTCGGCTTGGCAACGAGCTTACGCGCATATTCGGCCGCCTTTTCCGACGCGTCGATCGAGCCCGAGCTCTTGGCATTGACCTCCGCGACCCAGAACGGCGTGACCTCGTTCTGAAAGCGATCCATGCGATGGCCGAAGAAGGCGGCCTTCTGCGGCTCGCCTTTCGCATAAACGAAAATCGGCAGGTAGCGGCTTAATCCCATCGCATCCATGCTCTCGAAGAAGAACGAGCGATGACCGCCAAGCAGATATTGAATGTTATGCTTCGATGAGGCGATCAGCACATCAATCCCGGCCTCGTCCATCAACCGGTCCAGCCGTGCGGTGTCGAACGGAGCCGTCCCCTGTCGCCTGGTCACGTCGAGCATGATCGATCTCCCTGAAGCCTGAAACGTGTGCTTAATGGCTATTTAGCAAATCGAAGCGGGTTCATGAAGCCGTGCGTATGACGCCCTGCCCCGCCGCCATGGCAAGCCTCGCCCTTTCGACTACGATCGGCTCCACTTATCGGGTCGTGGTGCTGGAGTCTTCCCTGCAGCTGCATTTTTAGGCAAGCACTACCCACCTTCGGCATGTTTCAACTTTCGTATTAAATCCGATGGGACGCTTTCCGGTTCGCGTTCAAGACCATAATTCGGCACTGGCGAGCTTGGCGCCTTTGACCAGCGCGTCGAGCTTGGCCCACATGATGCTGGGATGCACCCGGCGGTGGAATGGCCCCTGGGCGAAGCCGCAGTCGGTTCCGGCCAGCACGTTTTCCCGGCCGACCAGTCGCGCGAGCCGCACGATCCGCTCGGCGACCAGTTCCGGATGCTCGACGACGTTGGTTGCGTGGCTGATAACGCCGGGAATGAGGATTCGGCCTGCCGGCAGCTTGGCAGTTTCCCACACCCGCCATTCGTGCTCGTGGCGCGGGTTTGCGCCTTCAATGACATAGGCCCCGACTTTCATGCCGAGGATGAGGTCGGCAATGTCCTTGAGCGGTACGTCGCTCGCATGGGGGCCCGGCCAGCTCCCCCAGCAGACGTGATAGCGGATGCGGTCGGCCGGCAGACCCGCGATCGCTTCGTTCAGCACGTCGACCTGCAGGGCGAGCCATTTGCGGTAGTCGGCAAAACTGCCCGGCGGCACCATGCGGTCGTAAGTGACCGCGGCACGCGCATCGTCGAGCTGCAGGACGAAGCCGGCGTCGATGATCATTTTGTATTCGGTGCGCATCGCCGTGCCGATGGCGCGAATCAATTCTTCGTCGCTCTTGTAGTATTCGTTCTTGCGGTCCGGAATGACGCTGGCCGGCGCAGCCACAGGCAAGAAGGCCTCCTCGATTTTGACGTCCTTCAGCGCCGCCTTGAAGTTGTCGATGTCGCGCTGCAATTCCGCCTGTCCCGAATAGTTGATCGGGCCGACACACACGGCCTCGACCGCGGTGGCGACACCTTCCCGGGCGTCAAGCTCGGCATAGAATTCGGCAAATTTCTCGCGGTCGACGCCGCGGGTAAATGGATTGGCGCCGGGCTTGACCGGCCGCCGCTCGAAACCGCTTAATCGCTCCAACACATATTGCGACCAGCTGATCGATTTGCCGAACTCGCCGTCGCTGATCACGTCGATCCCGACATCGGCCTGTTGACGCACGACTTCGGCAACCGATTGTTTCAGGCAGGCGTCATAAGCCGACCTGTCATACGGCCTGCCGGCCTGCTTGGCGCGCAGAAATTCCTGCAGGGCCGGAGGCCGGATCAGACTGCCAACATGCGTCGTAAGAATACGATCCGTACTGCGCTTCATTCCTGCCGTCTCCTGGCCGCCCTTGTTGCAGGCGCACCGAAGCAATCCGGCACCGCGCCGTCAATTGCTGATTGTTGCGCCAGCGCAAACCCATGCGGGGGGGAGATTGGGCGGGTGCCCATTCAACGATCGATCGTGAGACTTCAGGCAGCGGAGCGTGCGGCCGCCTTGGCACCGGCGCCGGCGTCCACCTCGGCCATGCCGCGCCGGGCGCGGTCGAGAATGAGCTCGATCGAGGCGATCTCGACGCGATTGCGGCCGTTGTCCTTGGCGCGGTAAAGCGCATGATCGGCTTGCGCCAAGAGAGCAGAGACATCGAGCACTGCGTCGTAGCTTATGACGATACCGATGCTCACCGTCGCGACCACGGGACGGCCATCGACCTCGCAGCTTTCCTTGGCGAAACAACGCCGGATATCCTCGGCGACAGCGAGCGCACGCTCGCGCGTGACATCGACCAGGAGGGCGGCGAACTCTTCACCGCCAAGCCGGCCGAACAGGTCGGCGCGGCGTATGCAATTGCCGGCAACGCTCGCAAACATTTGCAGCACGCGATCGCCAACCGCATGGCCGAAGCGGTCGTTGATTGATTTGAAGTTGTCGAGATCAAGCAGCATCACCGCAAGCGGCCGCGGATCGGTCGACTGCCGTCGCAACTGCGACTCGCTGTCCTGCAGGAACGCGCGGCGATTAGAAATTCCCGTTAAAGGGTCGACTAGCGCCGCGGTCTTGTGGCGATGCTCGGTGCGCTCCTTGGCCATGGCCAAAAGGATGAAGGCAATGGAGATGCTGAACAACAGCGCCTCGAAGCTGAGCACTGTCAGCCAGACGCTGCGGAACATAACATTGCCTTTTGGCGACCACGGCAGCATGGAGCCGAACGGCGTGCGCAGCAGATAGAGTGAGCCGTGCGCGAACAACATGAAGATCGCCGGCCAGCGCGACACTAGCGGCTCGCTGCGGCCGCGCCAGAATTCCCACGCCGCCGCCCACGTATAGGCGGTAATAATTCCGGAACTCAAAAGCACGCGGATATCCCAGGACGCGGCAATGCCCGGGACGCGGGCGACAATCAGCCACAGCGCGGCGCCGCCGAACAACAGGATCGGCTGCGGCTTGCGGTGGTCGAAGACGCGCGCCCCGGTCCAAGTGAAGGCAAATGCGGTGAACAACAGCACGTTGGCGAGGTCGATAGAGACCAGATCGGAGACCGATCCATACATGCCGAACAGCGCGATCGAACCCGCCCGCAACAGGTCGGCAAAGCCCCACCAAGCCACCGCATAGATCGAGGTGTTCTGCACCCACGCGAACAAGAGCAGCAATCCGAGGATCGCCTCGACGTAAATGGTAACCAGAAATAAGGTGTTGACGTCGAGGTTCATTGCGCCCAACCGCAGCCCTGCCCTATCGGCTTAACGCGGCGGCAGAAAATAATAGATGAATGGCCGGCGCCTCTGCTGCTGCGATGCATCCTTATGGTTTCGACGACGTTGCTGAATTTTCCGGCATTTTCGTTAGTCTTGTTTCGCCCTCTGCCGTCATCTAGGGTCCGGCCTCGCAGTTTGGATTTTCAAGGCCATGCACTTTGCCAACGGCATTATCGAGGCGATCGGCAATACGCCGCTGATCAAGCTCAAGCGCGTCTCGGCAGCGACCGGCTGCACTATTTTGGGCAAGGCCGAATTCATGAATCCGGGCCAGTCAGTTAAGGACCGCGCCGCGCTGTTCATCATTCAGGATGCGGTAACGAAGGGCGAGCTTCGCCCCGGCGGGGTTATCGTCGAAGGGACCGCCGGCAATACCGGAATTGGCTTGACGCTGGTCGGCAACGCCATGGGCTTTCGAAGCGTGATCGTCATTCCGGAAACCCAGAGCCAGGAGAAGAAAGATACGCTGCGGCTGTGCGGCGCGGAACTGGTGGAAGTCCCGGCGGCGCCCTATTCCAATCCGAACAATTACGTCAAAATTTCCGGACGTCTTGCGGCACAGTTGGCCAAGACCGAAAAGAACGGCGCGATCTGGGCCAACCAATTCGACAACGTCGCCAATCGCCAAGGCCACATCGACACCACTGGGCCGGAAATCTGGAATCAGACCGACGGCAAGGTCGACGGCTTCTCCTGCGCGGTCGGCACCGGCGGCACGCTCGCCGGCGTGGCGATGGCGCTCAAAGCCCGCAACAAAGACGTCCGTATCGCGGTTGCCGATCCCTTGGGCGCGGCGCTCTACAGTTACTATATGACGGGCGAACTGAAATCGCATGGCTCATCGATCACCGAGGGCATCGGCCAGGGCCGCATTACCAAAAATCTCGAAGGCGCGCCGATCGACACCGCCTATCAAATTCCGGACTCCGAGGCGGTCCCTATCATCTTCGACCTCCTCGAACACGAAGGCCTCTGTCTTGGCGGCTCGTCCGGCATCAATGTGGCCGGCGCCGCGCGACTGGCGCGGGAACTCGGTCCCGGCCATACGGTGGTGACGATTCTTGCCGATTACGGGACGCGCTACCAGTCCAAGCTGTTCAACCCGGAGTTCCTGCGGGAAAAAAACCTGCCGGTTCCGGCCTGGCTGGAAAATAAGTCCGGCGTCAAGGTTCCGTACGAATGAACTTCATCAATTGACCCGCGTTAGGAACCGAGAGCCATAATGCTGCGACCTGAAAACACTCCCGCGCCCTCGCCGACCAGCCGCTTCCTGGTGTCGACCGATTGGCTTGCCGAACGCTTGCGCGATCCGCATGTCGTCGCCGTCGACGGCTCGTACTTCCTGCCGACTCAGAAGCGTGACGCCAAAGCCGAATACCGCAGCGGACATATACCGGGCGCGGTGTTCTTCGACGTCGAAGCCATCAGCGACCATTCGACCGAATTGCCGCATATGCTGCCTGGTAACACGCTTTTTGGCGAGGCGGTCGGCGCGTTGGGGATTGGGGACGGCGACGAAGTCGTCGTCTACGACAGCTACGATCCGCCGCAGCCCGGAGTATTTTCGGCGCCGCGCGTATGGTGGACGTTTCGACTGTTCGGCGCCAAATCGGTTTACATCCTCGATGGCGGGCTCAAAAAGTGGAAAGCCGACGGCCGGCCGCTGGAGACCGGCGATACCAAGCGGCCGCCAAAGACGTTCACGGCAGAGATGAATGTCGGAGCGGTCGCCTTGCTGGACGACGTCCGCATGGCGTTGACCGACGATAACGTTCAGATCGTGGACGCCCGCTCGGCGGAGCGTTTTGCCGGCAAGGCGCCGGAGCCTCGGCCGGGCCTACGCTCGGGACACATGCCGAGATCGTTCAACGTGCCCTATGAACGGGTGCTGGTGAACGGCCGTCTCGCCTCGCACGAGCACATCGTCAAGGCGTTCACCTCGGCCGGCGTCGATCTCGACAAGCCGATCATCACCAGTTGCGGCTCGGGCGTTACCGCCGCGGTATTGACATTTGCGCTCGAGTCGCTCGGCAAGCAGCCGAAGGGACTTTACGACGGCTCCTGGGCGGAATGGGGCTCTCGGCCGGATTTGCCGATCGAGCACGACGAATAGGATGAAGCGCGCCCTGGTGGAACGCCGGCGTTATCGACCAATGCCGGAATCATGATCCGCAAGGTGACGCTCAGCGAGTGGTCATCGATACCAACCTGACGGCGCCATTCCTGCTCACCCGCGCTGCCGAAAAGCCGCTGCGGTGGGCACAGGCGCCTTCGCCATTCTCGCCTCGTACCCGCGCGCGAATGTCGGAGCCGAAAACCGAATCCTGTTCCGCAAGCAATGGCGGCCTCTTGCGCTGACCTTGCTCGCGCACCGGCCGCCCGCGGCCCCATTTAATCCGCTCGTTGCACGCGCTTGGCATAAACTTGTTCTTATCGGGCCATCGGCCCCATTTTCATTCCACCAGACAGGGTATATTTAGAGAATGTAAGCTGTGCCCGAGGAGGAATGTATGATCTTCCGCCAGCTGTTCGATGCCACGTCCGGCACCTATACCTATCTCCTCGCCAGCCGGCCAGGCGGCGAAGCGCTGATTATCGATCCGGTGCTGGAAAAGGTCGATCGCTATCTGCAGCTCATCCGGGAGCTCGACCTCAGGCTGGTCAAGGCCGTCGATACCCATCTGCACGCCGACCACGTCACCGGGCTTGGTGCGTTGCGCGATCGCACCCATTGCATCACCGTGATGGGCGACAATTCCAAAGCCGACGTGGTTTCCATGCGCGTCGCCGAAGGCGACCGTATCGAGATCGAAGGCCTGCGGCTCGACGTACTGTACACGCCCGGTCACACCGACGATTCCTATTCCTATCTGCTCGCCGACCGCGTCTTCACCGGCGATACGCTGCTTATTCGCGGTACCGGCCGCACCGATTTTCAGAATGGCGATCCCCGCGCCCAATATGATTCAATCTTCAACAAGCTGTTGAAGTTGCCCGATGGGATGCTGGTTTATCCGGCCCACGACTATAAGGGCGATACGGTCTCCACTATCGGCGAAGAGAAGCTGTTCAATCCGCGCCTCAAAGTGAAATCGATGGACGAATATGCGGCGCTGATGAACGGCCTCAACTTGCCCAACCCGAAAATGATGGATGTAGCTGTGCCGGCCAATATGCGTGTCGGCCTGCACCAGGAAGAAGTCGCGCATAAAGGCTGGGCCATGACCGCAGCCGAGGCGATAGCTATTCGCGGTCGGCCGGAAATTGCGATCGTCGATCTGCGCGAAAAGAGCGAACGCGAGCGGCATGGCATCGTCCCCGGTGCACTCCACGCGCCCTATGTCAGCCTTCAGGACGAGATCCGCGTCGGCGGCATGCTGCACGAACTAGCACAGTCGGCCGGCAAACGGCTCGTCTTCCTGTGCGCCTTCGGCGAGCGCTCGGCCATGGCCGTGCAGGCGGCACAGGATGCCGGACTAAAGACCGCCTGCCATATCGCCGGCGGCATCGAAGCTTGGAAAAGGGCCGATGGTCCGCTGGTCCATTAAAACGTAAGCCCCCTAACAATCATGATCCGATTCATTCTCATCGGATCATGGTTAGAGCATGCCCCGCAAAAGTGGACACCGGTTTTGCGAAAAGGACATGCTCAAACAAACAGCTAGGAGCGGATCCAGATTCCGTTAAATCGGGATACGCTCTAAGAATCCGAAAGCCGCGGGGGGAAATCCCGCGGCTTTCACTTTTGCGTCCGTGCAGGGAGGGGGGCCCAGCGGACGCCGATGAACCGGGTAAGGCTAGAGCTGAGAACCCTGATCGGCGGCGCCACCGTCCTGCTGGCCGGAGCCCCGTGGTCCGAAGTCCTGTCCCCGGAAGCCTTGTTGGCCGAAGCCTTGTTGACCGAAGTCTTGTTGCCCCAAAGAGCGCTGGTCCCGCCAGCCGTAGCCTTCGCCCTCGCGCCAACGGTGCTGCAGCATGGCATGCATGTGACGATGCGGGCGCAGCATTCGTGCTAGCACCATGAAGCGCTGTTTCTGATCGTCGTTGAGGCTCTGATAGAGCGGCGCGCCGGCATCGGCGACCTTCTTCAGCGCGCCGCTACGCTTGGCCATGGCGTCGGCGCGCCGTTCCAGCCGGTCGAAAGGCGTCGCCTGCGCCGGCGCCTGCGCTTGGCCGGACAGGTGCGCCTGGATGCGCAATTGAGCCATATCGCGTAGCGCCTGCTCGAACGGCGGCCAGTTCTTGGCCTGATCGGGGGTGAGTTCCAGGCCAGCCTTGAGCGCCGCAATGCGCGCATCGGTAAACGCAGCGATGTCGGTGGGGTTCGGACGATGACGATATTCGCAGCCGCGAACCATCGCCGTTATGTCCGGCGAAATTCTGCTGGGCGTAGACAAGTGTTGAGCCGGCGAGAGCGAAAAGCGCGGTCGCGGCAATAATCGGCTTGAGCATGTGAACCTCCTTGAGGATTTCAGCGTGACCAAAATAATGGGCTCCGAGACCGGGAACTCAAGTTAAAGTTTCGACAGGTGCAACGCCGAATGAATTATCGTCGATAATTCTCTCATAGGTCCGACGCGGCTTCATGAACGAATTTGCAGAAAATCACCGAGCGCATGATGCGCGCGTGCCCTCGGCGTCAATGCAGCACCTGCTGCAGGAACAACCGCGTGCGCTCATGCTGCGGGATGCGAAAAAAATGCCTTCGGGTCGTTGATCTCGACGATCTGGCCGTCGGCCATGAAGATGACGCGGTCGGCGACCTGCCGGGCAAAGCCCATTTCGTGCGAGACCACCAGCATGGTGATGCCGTCGCCGGCCAGCTCGACCATGGTGTCGAGCACTTCCTTGACCATTTCCGGATCGAGCGCCGAGGTCGGCTCGTCGAACAGCATGATGTTCGGGTTCATGCATAAAGCGCGCGCGATCGCGACGCGCTGCTGCTGGCCGCCGGACAGCCGCGCCGGATATTTGTTGCGCCTGCTCCGGAATTTTGACCCGCGCCAGAAAGCTCATCGCCAGCTCTTCGGCGTCTTTTTTCGGCATGCGGCGCACCCAGATCGGCGCCAGCGTGCAGTTTTCCAGCACCGTCAGATGCGGAAACAGATTGAACTGCTGAAACACCATGCCGACGTCGCGGCGCACCGCGACGATCTGCTTCGGGTCATCGGTCAGCTCGATGCCGTCGACGACGACGCGGCCGCGCTGCCAGTCTTCCAGCCGGTTGATGCAGCGCAGCAGCGTCGACTTGCCGCCGCCGGACGGGCCGCAGATGACGATGCGCTCGCCGCGCGCCACCGTCAGATTGATGTCGCGCAGCACGTGAAACTCGCCGTACCATTTGTGCAGGTCCGATGATCTCGACGGCGGGTCCGGACTGCGACGTGCGGTCGGCGGCTCGCCGGGTGCAGTCGTCCATCGACCGATCCCCTTACCGCCGATGCGCGCGCGCCAAGCCGCGCCTCGACGCTGCGGGCATAGCGCGACATGCCGTAGCAGCAGACGAAATAGAATAACGCGGCGAACGCATAGCCGGTGACGCGGTGACCGGCGTCGCCCAGTTCGGATCGCCGCGCGCCGCTTCGATCGGTGCGCAGGAAATCGAAAATGCCGACGACGAACACCAGCGTCGTGTCCTTGAACAGGCCGATGAAGGTATTGACGATGTTCGGCAGCGTCACGCGCAGCGCCTGCGGCAGGATGACGAGCGCCATCATGCGCCAATAGCGGCAAGCCCAGCGCCTGCGCCGCCTCGTATTGGCCGCGCGGCACCGCGGCGAGCCCGCCGCGCACCACCTCCGCCATATAGGCGGACGCGAACAGGGCGACGCCGATCAGGGCGCGCACCAGCTTGTCCGGCGTCGAAGCGCTCCGGCACGAACAGCGGCAGCATCACGCTCGCCATGAACAGCACGGTGATCAGCGGCACGCCGCGCACGAACTCGATGAAAACGACGGCGAAGCCGCTGACCGCCGGCAGGTCGGAGCGGCGGCCCGAGCGCCAGCAGGATGCCGAGCGGCAGCGACGCCACGATGCCGACGGTCGCCACCACGATGGTGACCAGCATGCCGCCCCACAGCGTCGGTCGGCACGGTCGAGCAAGCCGATCAGCGGCACGCCGCTCAGCAGCACAAACGACAGCACCGGCAGCACGATGAAGAAATAGACGGCGCCGAGATCGCGGCGCGGCGCCGACAGCCAGCGCAGCCAGCCGATGCCGAACGCCAGCGCGGCGAAGAACAGATCGACCCGCCAGCGCTCGGCCATCGGATAGAAGCCGTAGACGAAATACGAGAACCACACCCGCACGAAGGCCCAGCAGGCGCCCGGGTCGGGATTGTGCCGGCGAGGCCAGGCAGGCCTCGCGATCGGTTCCCGACCACACCGCATCGATCAAAAAAAAGCGCAACAGCGGCGGCACCACCCAGACGATGAAAGCGACGCAGAGCAACGGTCAGCGCGATGTTGGCCGGCGACGAGAACAGGTTTCGCCGCAGCCAGCCGAGCGCGCCGGCGCGATGCGAGCGGCGGCGGCAGGCGTTCGGCCGGCGCTGCGCGCAGAATAGGTCTTTGTCTGCCAGTGCCGTCATCGCGTCAGCGCTCCACGACGGCCGAGCGCATAGCCGTAAAGATTCATCAGCAGCGACGTGGCGAGGCTGATGGCGAGATAGACCGCCATGGTGATGGCGATGACTTCGACCGCCTGGCCGGTGATGATTGAGCACGCTGCCGGCAAACACCTGCACCAGATCGGGATAGCCGATGGCGACCGCCAGCGAGGAGTTCTTGATCAGGTTGAGATATTGGCTGGTCAGCGGCGGCACGATCACGCGCATCGCCTGCGGCACGACGACCAGCCGCAACGTCGCTGCCGGAGCGCAGGCCGAGCGCCTGCGCCGCTTCGGTCTGGCCCGGCGGCACCGCCAGAGATGCCGGCGCGCACCACCTCGGCGATGAACGCCGCGGTATAGACCGACAGCGCCAGCAAGCAGCGCGGCGAATTCGGGCAGAATTTCGAGGCCGCCCATGCACATTGAAGCGGCCCATCTGCGGCACACTGAACGACAGCGGGAAGCCGGCAGCGACGAAGACCAGCAGCCGGCAGCGACGACAATGACCGAAAGCCCGTCAAGAGCAGCGTGTCCGGCTCGCCGGTGCGCTCCTGGCGGCGGCGCGCCCAGATGTGCAGCAGCGCCAGCGCGGCAATGACCCGACGACGAATGCCGCCACGACATAGCCGAAGCCCGGCGCGAATTGCGGCCGCGGCAGAAACAGTCCGCGATTGTTGAGAAAGCCGCCGCCCGGCAGCGCCATGCTGCCGCGCAAATCCGGCAGCGATTTCAGCACCGCGTTGTACCAGAACAGGAGTTGCAGCAGCAGCGGAACGTTGCGGATCAACTCGACATAGCCGCCGGCGAGCTGCGCGACCAGCCAGTTGCGCGACAGCCGCGCAATGCCGATGGTGAAGCCGAGCAGCGGTCGCCAGCACGATGCCAAGCCCGGCGACCAGAAGCGTATTGAGAAGCCCGACCCAGAAGGCGCGGCCGAAGGTCGAGGTGCTCGACGAATACGCGATCAGCGTCTGGCTGATGTCGAAGCCGGCGGTATTGTTCCAGAAGCCGAAGCCGGAGGCGATGTGGGCGCGGCCAGATTCTGCGCGGCGTTACGAACGCGCCGTAAGCAAGCCGCCGACGACGACGACCAGCACAGCCTGCAGCGCGATGCTGCCGAGCCGCCGCGCTTGCCGCGACGCCTGCGGCGCGCATCAGCTCTGTGCGCGCTTGCGATCGCGGACCTCAGCATCTGTCGTCATTTTGAGCGCAGCAAAGCAGGCCGGAATCGGCGATCGGCATTGATCGTTCGCTACGCTGATCGCAACGTCGCAGGCAGACCGGCGTTCAGCGAATCGGCAGCCCGTATTGCAGGCCGCCCTTGGTCCACAGCGCATTGAGCCCGCGCGCGATCTTAAGCGGCGAGCCCTGGCCGACATTGCGCTCGAAGCTCTCGCCGTAATTGCCGACCAGCTTGATGATGCGGTAGGCCCAGTCGTTGGTCAGGCCGAGGCGGTGCCGAATTGGCCCTCGACGCCGAGCAGCCGCCGGATGTCCGGCGTCGTCGGACTTCAGCATGTCGTCGACATTGTGCTGGGTGACGCCGAGCTCCTCGGCGTCGACCATCGCGTAATGCGTCCAGCGCACGATGTCTTCCCAGGTATCGTCGCCCTGGCGCACGGCCGGGCTGAGCGGCTCCTTGGAGATGATCTCCGGCAGCACGATGTTGTCGTTCGGATCGGCGAGCCGCAGCCGCTCGCCGTAGAGGCCGGAGGAGTCGGTCGTGTAGGAGTCGCAGCGGCCGGTGTCGTAGGCCTTCACCGCTTCGTCGGCGGTGGCGAAGGTCACGGTCTTGAGCGTCATGTTGTTGGCGCGGAAATAGTCGGCGAGATTGAGCTCGGTCGTGGTGCCCTGCTGCACGCAGACCGAGGCGCCGTTGAGCTCGAGCGCCGAATTGACCTTGAGCGACTTGCGCACCATGAAGCCCTGGCCGTCGTAATAATTCACGGCGGCGAAATCGATGCCGAGCGTGGTGTCGCGCGACATCGTCCAGGTCGTGTTGCGCGACAGCACGTCGATCTCGCCGGACTGCAGCGCGGTGAAGCGGTTGGCGGCGGTCAGCGGCACGAATTTGACCTTGGTCGGATCGTTGAAAATCGCCGCGGCGATGGCGCGGCAGAAATCGACGTCGAAGCCGGTCCAGTTGCCCTGCGGGTCGGGCAGGCCGAAGCCGGCCAAGCGTGCCGTTGGCGCCGCAGATCGAGCTGGCCGCGGTCCTTGACCGCCTTGAGCGTCGCCGTGCGCCCAGGCCGCTTGCGGCCCAGCCAAAGGCGATGCAGCCGCGATTGCAAAGGCAAGCGTCGCGGTCGCACGTTTCACGAACGTTTCATAAATCGGCCTTTCAGCATGAAATGCGCGGCAGCGCCAAAGTTCGCCCCAAGCGCCGCGCTCGTTGGCGATCGTCGAGCCCAACGTGCGGCATCTGAGAACGATCGCCGCTTCAAGGTCAAGGGGTTGACGAACGCGATCGATGCCGGGGTAATGACGCGCAGTACGGCGCCGAACGGCCCGAACGAGACAGAGCAAGCGACAGAGCGAGCCGAGCACAAAACCATGAACGACAAGGGAAAAATGCCGGCGCAGGATCGCGGCGCGCCGGCGACCAGGCTGGTCACCGCCGGGCGCGACCCCGACATCCTACCACGGCTTCGTCAATCCGCCGGTCTATCACGCCTCGACCGTGCTCTATCCGAACGCCGAGGATTTCCTCGCCCATCGCGCGCGCTACCAGTATGGCCGCCGCGGCACGCCGACCACGGAGGCGCTCGAACTTGCGCTGCAGGAGCTGGAAGGGCCCGCAATGCGCCGGCGTCGTCGCTTCTGCCGTCGGGCTTGGCGGCGATCTCGGCGGCGCTGCTGGCGGTCGTGCAAGCCGGCGACCATCTCCTGGTCACCGACAGCGCCTATGGGCCGACCCGGAATTTTTGCGGGCAGATCCTCACGCGGCTCGGTGTCACCACCACCTATTACGATCCGCGGCATCGGCGCCGGCATCGCCGAGCTGATACAGCCCAACACGCGCGCGATCTATCTGGAATCGCCGGGCTCGCTGTCGTTCGAAATGCAGGACGTTGCGCGCGATAGCCAAAGCCGCGCACGACAAAGGCGCCGTCGTGCTGATGGACAATACCTGGGCGACGCCGCTGTTATTTCCGCCCGCTCGACCATGGCGTCGATCTCGTCATCCAGGCCGGCACCAAATATATCGGCGGCCATTCCGACGTCATGCTCGGCACGGTATCGGCCAACGCGGCGACAGTCGCGACGTTGAAAAATACCGTCCGCCTCACCGGCCTTTGCGAAGGACCCGACGACGTCTATCTGGCATTGCGCGGTCTCCGCACGCTCGGCGTGCGGCTCGAACGGCATTATCAGTCGGGCGTCGCGGTCGCGCGCTGGCTCGAGCAACGGCCGGAAGTTTTGCGCATGCTGCATCCGGCGCTGCAGAGCCATCCAGGGCACGCGATCTGGAAACGCGATTTCACCGGCGCGTCCGGCCTGTTCAGCATGGTGCTCAAGCCGGTGCCGCAAGAAGGCATATCATGCCTTCGTCGACACCCTCGAATTGTTCGGCATCGGCGCCTCCTGGGGCGGTTACGAAAGCCTGGCCATTCCGTTCGACTGCACCCCCCTTCGCACCGCGACAGCCTGGGAGCCCGGCGGTCCGACCGTGCGTTTCCATATCGGGCTTGAGGCGGTCGAAGATCTGATCGCCGATCTCGAGCGCGGCTTTGCCGCGCTCGAGGCGGCAGAGCATAGGTCGTCAAGCGGCGCTTATCGCCCTGCGGTCGCGCATGACGAAGTAGAGATTGCGCGCGTAGACGAAAAAGGAGAACGCCTGACCGGCGATGAAGACGGCGTCCTTGCGGTAGAGCGCATAGATCAGCAGCAGCGCGCCGCCGAAGATCGAGAAAATCCAGAATGCGACCGGGATGACGCTGTGGCCGGCGCGCTCCGAAGCGATCCACTGCACCACGAAACGCACCGTGAACAGCAATTGCGCCACAATGCCGAGCATCACCCACCAGTCGAGCCGCGTCACGAAGACGTCGGTCAGATAGGCGCCTACCGCGTGCGACAGATCAACCAGCAAGGGTCACCTCTTGGGCTTTCGGGATGCGTCTTTTGCGCCGGACGAGCCACCACACCCCGGCGAGGTCGAGAATGCCGATCCACAGCCGGTCCCAGAAACCGTAATTCGACACGCCATGAGCGCGCGGCCGGTCGATCACATCGACATAGCCGATGTCGAAGCCTTCGCGGCGAACGAGCGCCGGCAGGAAACGGTGCAGTCCGTCGAAATACGGTAGCGCCAGAAAAACATCGCGGCGGAACGCCTTCAATCCGCAGCCGGTATCGCGCGTGCCATCCTTGAGCACGGCGTTGCGCACGCCGTTGGCGATGCGCGACTGCAGTTTCTTGAAATCCGCTTGCTTTGCGGCCGACGCGCTGACCGGCCACAAGCCCGATCCGCGGCGCGCCGGCCTCAAGCACGGCGACAAGCTTCGGAATAAAGGCCGGATCGTTCTGCCCGTCGCCGTCGAGCGTCGCCACGATCGCCGCCCGCGCCATCGCAACGCCGGTGCGCACGGCGGCGGACTGGCCGCAGGAGAGTTGGTGGCGGATCTGCCGCAAACAGGGATGCTGCGCCATAAGCCGGCGTAATTCCTGTTCGGTCGCGTCCGTCGAGCCGTCATCGACATAGACAATCTCGAACACCCTGCCCTGCAGCGCGGCGACGATCTCGGCAACCAGTGGCGCAACGTTGCCGGCCTCGTTGCGAACCGGCACCACGACCGATACCGCGGGCGTGGCGATTTGGGGGCTGGCGTCTACATGCATGGCATTTGAAGACATGGCGCATGCTTCTAAGGCTCCTCCGAGCCGGGTTCAATCGGAGGAAAAGCCACCGAATTTATGGTTTAGAGCATGATCCGGGAAAGTGGATGCCGGTTTTCCGTACAGATCATGCTCCAATCTGAGATTCCCAGACCATGATGCGATTCAACCTGATCGGGTCTTGGGCTAGGCTTGGCCGGCGAAGACCTCGTGGAGCGCCGCCGAAATCCGCCGCCAGGACGGCCCCGGGTAAGCCCGCAGATCGCGAACACAAAACACCAGGCGCCGCGCGGCGAACCAGCGCCGCACCAAGAACACACCGACCGCCCCGGTGAGCGCGCCCGCGATCACGTCGCTTGGATGATGCGCCAGCACAAAGACGCGGCTAGCCATGATTACAAGCGCGTAGAGCCACATCACAAGCCGCGTGCGCGGCCAGATGGCGCCGATCGCAATGGCGGCCGATACCGCCGTAGTCGAATGGCCGGATGGCATGCTGGCATAGGCCGGCCGCCAGACGAAGGGCATATAAAGGAACGGGTCGTCGTGACCGTGGCCGCCGACGAATGGCCGTGCCCGACCGATCAGGCGCTTGACGATCGCGACGAACAGGCCGGGAACGCCTACGGCCAGAAACAAGAAGCCAAAGCGGGCGGCAAGCGCAGTCAATACGCCTTGCGAGCGCCGGGACAGCGCCGGCGACACCACTGCGGCCAGAAACAGCAATGCAGCGGCGGACGGAATGAGAAACCAGCCGGACAGGCCGAAATTCGTGATCTTCTCAAACATGCCGCGAAACCAGCCGGGCTCATGACTGGCCCACTCGCTCGCCGCGGCGTCCAGCGCGAACATCGAAGCCACGATCACATAAAGCGTCGCCAGGACGCCCGAGATGGCCGGCAAAGACGGCCTTAGCATTTTCCTCGGCGGCGCCGGCGCAACGGCGAGAGACCACCCTTCCAGATTTTTCAAGGCGTTGTGCGAAAGCCGCTCGAACCAACGCTGCGGCGGTGCGGAAACCGCGCTGCTTTCGCCCGCCATTTGATCGAACGGCGCTCGTGGTTCATTCACGGCGCGCCTGCCGACTGAAACACCGCGATGCTAATCGGCTTACCGACGGCGATATTGTAGCCGTCGATGCGCGGCCGCCGGGTGTAGCGCAACCCGATCGCTTCCGCGCGCAACGCGAATTCACGCTCTTGCGCCGTGTCGATGAATGCAAAACGGCAACTGCCGCCGCGCAGGAAATCGGCCGCGCCATCGACGTCGGTGAAGCGGGTCTTGGTGCCGGCGAGGAACACAAGGCTCGGTTCCTGATAGGCGGTGGAGGCGGCTATGGGATCGCGGCATCCCGACGTGTGGAGCACCTGTGCAAGTTCGACACTCGGGAAAGCGGGTGTCAGCGACGGTAGAACCACTCCATACATGCCGAACGCCATCAGCACCGAGGCCTCGGCCGCGCGCGTGAAAGCGCGCTCGGCACCGTCGTCGTACAATTGCCAGGCAAAAAGCCCGCAAACGATTGCGGCGGCAAAGAACGGCCAAGCCAACAGCGCCAGATCCCGGTTGATCACGACGGCGGCAACAATCGCGATAATGCTGAGGATGACCGGGACCAGAAACCACCACATGGTGCCGCGCACCATCCAGAGCCGGCGCGACAACACCTTGGTCTCGACCGCGCCGGCGATCAAAATGGCGATGGCCGGATAAAGCGGCATCACATAATGCGGCAGCTTGGTGACAACCAGCTCGAATACGATCCACGACGGCACCAGCCACGCAAGGAGGAACTTGGCGGCAGGCTCTCGGCGGACGGCCCAGACCGCCGGCGCCGCCAATCCCGCCAGCATCGATGCCGGAAAAAAAGTGGCAAAGAACAAGACCACATAAAGCCCCGGCGGTGCGCCGTGGGATTCCTGTGCACCTGCGACCTTGGCCAGCATGTCCTCGCCGACCGACGCGACCAGAAATTGGCTGCCGACGCGAAGGAAAATGGCGATGAACCAGGGTAGGACAAGCAGAAACAGCCACGCGACGCCGGCAAGCGGACGCAACGCCATCAGCCAGCGCGCCGAGCGGTCGAGAATCGAAAGCGTCCCGGCGGCGAGCCCGACCACCATCAGGATGAGCGGCCCCTTGACCAGAATGCCGGCTGCAAGCGCCGTCCAAAATACGGCGAGTAGTCCGAGACCCGGCCTGGCTGCGCGATACGGCGCCATATAGACGCGCGCCAGGACGCTCATCGCAACGACAATCGTAAGCAGCAGCACCGCGTCGGTCTTGGCCAGTCTCGCTTCAACCCCGAGAATGGTCGAAACAGCCATCATCAAAGCCGACAGCACCGCGCCCCGCCGGCTGACAAAGGCCAGCGCACACCAATACGTCGCCAGCACCGCACCGATCGCTCCAAGAAGCGATGGTATGCGGTAGAGCCAGATCTTCGACACCGCGTCGGGTACACCAAGCGTACTGGCGGTATTCACCACGGCGGCCTGGAGCCAATAAATACCGACCGGCTTGCGATACCGCACATCGTCTTGGTAGCGGATATCGACATAATCGCCGGTCTCGATCATCTGCTTGGTGGCTTGTGCGAAGTAAGCCTCGTCCCGGTCGACCGGCGCAATTTGGAAAAAACCCGGCAGGAAGGCGAGCAGCGAAATCAACACCAGCGCGGCCACCGCGCGCCGGTGCGAGGTCGCGGCATAGTCGAACAGCGCGGCAAAACCCTTTGCCGGCCAGTAGGACCGCGATGTCCAGCTGCTGGTCGTGCTCATTCGATCGCTAGTATCCGTCCGATTGGTTCCGAAGCCCGCCGCACCCGGTTCGAGTCCGCTCTCCGCGTGCGACCTTAAATCCCCGCCGACAATAGTGAATTCCTCCCAGCGGGAAAAGCACTGCGACCGGCCTTTGCCTCGCCAAAGATCGTGTCGAGGTCGTGGCCGAAGCGCACAAATCCGTCGCGATTTACCGCGCCTTCGGCCGCAGCTTGTACTATATGATCCGGCGCTTCGGGGCCCCGTAGCTCAGGGGATAGAGCAACAGCCTTCTAAGCTGAAGGTCGCTGGTTCGAATCCAGCCGGGGTCGCCATTCTCATGCTTGTCTGGCATCGCGGCGGTCCGGGCTTGCCCACTGCGAGCGCTGCCCATTCGCGCGATGATCGACAACCCGCACTAGCCGGCTACCCGCGATAAGAGTATGTTTCCCTCTACGCCAGCTAAAATCAATAAAGATCATGGCGCCGATAGGGAGGATTGATACGATGACCGTCACTCGCCTGCCCGCACAATCGCGCAAAATTTCCCGCCGCAGCATTCTTAAATCCGCGGCGCTCGGCTCCGCTGCCACCCTCGCCACGCCCTACGTGAGAGGCGCTTATGCCGCCGGCTCGCTGTCGCTCGGCGTCTGGGATCATTGGGTGCCCGGCGCCAACAAGACGCTGACCGCAATCTGCAACGAATGGGGTGCCAAGAATAATTGCGAAGTGAATATCGACTACATCACCTCACAGGGGGAAAAGGACAAGCTGACGGCCGCGGCGGAGGCGCAAGCCGGCACCGGCCACGACATCATGTCCCACCGGGATTGGAACATTCGCATCCACGCCGAGGTGCTGGAGCCGCTGAACGACGTCGTCGATACCTTGATCAAGCAATACGGCCCGATAAGCCCGGTGGCCGAATATCTCGCCAAGATCAAAGGCTCCTGGCGCGGCATTCCGACCACCGTGGGAAGTCAGGTGAAACCCTGCTGCTCGCGCTTCGATTTGTACAAGCAGCACACCGGAATCGACGTGCGCGAAATGTTTCCGGCCGATGAGTCGAAATACGACAAGGCCAAGATCGACGCATGGAATTGGGATACTTATCTCAACTCGGCCCAGAAGCTTTACAAAGCCGGTTTTCCGGTCGGCCTGCCGATGGGCCAATCGAGCGACGCGGTCGACTGGGTCGGCGCGCTGTTTGCCTCGTATGGCGTGGTGATGGTCGACGCCAACGACAATATCAAAATCAACTCCGACGAAACCCGCGCCGCGATGGAGTATTTAAAGAAGCTGATGGCGGTAAACCCGCCGGAGGTTTACGCCTGGGACGATGCTGGCAATAATCGCTGGCTGATCTCCGGTAAAGGCTCGAGCATCATGAACCCGCCGAGCGCGTGGGCGGTGGCCAAGAAAGACAACCCGACCGTCGCCGCGAACTGCTGGACCCATGCCATGCCGCGCGGAGCTAAGGGACGTTTCGTCGGCCAATTGCCGCAATTCTACGGGCTGTGGAGCTTCTCGAAGAACAAGCCGGCGGCGAAAGATCTTCTGCTTTATATCTCGCAGAAACCGCAGGTTGGCAGGCTCGTCCAAGCGTCGGTCGGCTACGATCTGCCTTCGTTCAAAAGCATGTACGACTTCGACACCTGGAAGACCGTCGAGCCGCCGCTCGGCACGGTCTACAGCTATCCGCCACGCGGCGATGAGCAGACCTCGATTGCCGGCGCGCCAGCCCGCTCGGAGGTCGGAGCGCAAATTTACAATCAGGCAATCAACACCGTGATGGTCGCCAAATTCACCCAGGGCAACGAGAAGCTCGACGACGTCATCAAGTGGGCGGAGAATGAGCTCGAAGGAACCTTGCGCGCCTAGACATTGACGTCGGGGACGCGGGTAAGAAACCCGCGTCCCTGCAAGCCGCGAGGCGGCCGCGTCGTTCGCAGGACGAGCTTTTTCATAGCCCACGTCCGGCACGTCGCCGTCGCGACGAGGGTGTAACCCGCAAGGGAAACGGGATGGCTGACACGGTGCAGACATGGACGGCCCCGGCGCTTCGCGGGACAGCCGCGCCACCGTCGACGTGGCAAGCATTGCAGCGCTACCTGCGGCGCCGCTCGACTGTCGCCTTCCTGATGTGCCTGCCGCTGATGGTCATCATCGTCGGGCTCGTGATCTATCCGGCTTGCTATTCGATCTATCTGTCAATGCTGAACCGAGCGCAGACCCATTTCATCGGTCTTGGCAATTTCAAGTTCTTGTTATCTCGCGACGTTTTTCAGATGGTGGTGGAGCAAACCGCCATCTTCGCGCTGAGCGCGGTATTCTTTAAAGCCCTGATCGAACTCATCACCGCGCATCTCATCAACAACCTGCCGGCCAAAGGTCAGCGCAAATGGCGCGGCATGATGCTGGTGCCCTGGGTCATTCCGCTGGCTTTATCGTCGCTCGGCTGGTGGTGGCTGTTCGACCCGACACACTCTGCCTTCAACTATGTGATCGAGGAACTCGGCTTTAAGGAAATTCCATGGCTGAGCGCGCCGGATTGGGCGCGCTTTTCGGTGATTCTGGTCAATGTCTGGTTCGGTGCGCCGTTTTTTCTGATCATGTATCTGGCCGCGCTGAAATCGGTGCCGGAGCAGCTCTACGAAGCGGCCGCAATCGACGGCGCCAATGCCTGGCAAAAATTCGTCCACATCACCCTGCCGATGATGCGCAACATCATCGCCATTACGGTGTTGTTTTCGCTGATCGTGACCTTCGCCAATTTCGACATCGTACAGATCATGACGGGGGGCGGCCCGCGCAACACCACGCATGTTTTCGCGACCTATGCCTTCATGCTCGGCATCCGCTCCGGCGATCTTCCGCTCGGCGCTGCAACCTCGTTGTTCATGGTGCCCATCCTCGGCTTTGCCGCTGTCTTTATCCTACGCGGCGTTCGCAAGCGCGGAAGAGAAATTGGATGAGTACCGCCGCCCTGACCGCAAGCGCCCATGGCGCGCGTTCGCGCGCCAGTCTCAGCCGCAACCGGCGCTGGGCGCTGATCACCTCCTACGTATTCCTGATGATCTTCGCGGTATTCTTCCTGATCCCGCCCTATTACATGATCGTCACCGCGTTCAAGAGTGATGCCGAAGTGGCGCGGATGGCGACCAACCCGTGGATCATCGCCGACGGTATTACCTTCGATCAATTCAAAATCCTGCTGACCCAGACGGACTTTCTGATCTTCTTCAAGAACACCTTGATCGTCACGATCTGCGTTGTGGTAATTACCATGGTTGTCAGCGTGCTGGCCGCGTTCTCGCTCGGCCGGATGCGATTCTGGGGCTCAGGCATCCTCGCCACCGGTATTTTTCTCACCTATCTCGTCCCCGATACGCTGCTTTTCATTCCGTTATTTCAGATCGTGAAGGCGGTCGGCCTGATCAATTCTTACTGGGGCATGGTGCTCATCTATCCGACGCTGACGGTGCCATTCTGCACATGGATTATGATCGGCTATTTCCAGTCTATCCCGAAGGAACTCGATGAAGCCGCGCTGATCGACGGCGCGGGCCACATGCAGATGCTCACCAAGATATTCATTCCGGTGGCGCTGCCTGGGATTATTGCCGCGACCATCTTCGCATTCACCGTGTCATGGGCTGAATTCGTTTATCCGATGGCGTTCCTGTATTCTTCGGGTCAGCAAGTTTTGACGGTCGGCACGGTGACGAGCCTGATCCGCGCCGACGTCTACAAGTGGGGCATGCTGATGGCCGGGGCGCTGCTCGCCGCCGCACCGCCGCTCGTGATTTACGCCTTCCTCATGGATTATTACATCGCCGGGCTCACGGCAGGCGCCACCAAGGGCTGAACGAGGAAACGATGGCCGAAGTCGCGTTGCGTAACGTGGTCAAGCGGTTCGACGATGTCGAAGCGGTCCGCAGCATCAATCTCGACATTCCGGACAACGAATTCGTCGTCCTGGTCGGACCCTCGGGCTGCGGCAAATCGACGACGCTGCGCATGATCGCCGGCCTCGAGGAAGTGACCGCGGGCGACATCTATATCGGCGGTGAAATCGTCAACGATTTGCCGCCGAAGGATCGCGATATCGCGATGGTATTCCAGAATTACGCGCTTTATCCGCATATGAACGCGTTCGAAAACATGTCGTTCGGGCTGAAGCTGCGCAAGTTCCCGAAGGAGGAGATCAAAAGGCGGGTCGACGACGCCGCGCGCATTCTCGACATTACCGAACTCCTCGACCGCAAACCCAAAGCGCTGTCCGGCGGCCAGCGCCAACGCGTCGCCATGGGTCGCGCCATCGTGCGCAATCCCAAGGTCTTCCTGTTCGACGAGCCTCTGTCGAATCTCGACGCCAAGCTGCGCGTGCAGATGCGCACCGAGATCAAGCGCGTCCATCAGATGGTGAAGACCACCACGGTCTACGTCACGCACGACCAGATCGAGGCCATGACGCTGGCGGACCGAGTCGTGGTCATGAACGGCGGGATAATCGAGCAGATCGCCACTCCGCACGATCTATATCACCACCCGAAGACGCACTTCGTTGCCGGCTTCATCGGCTCGCCGGCGATGAATTTCTTGCGCTGCCGCCTGGAGCAGAATGGAGTGGGTTTGCGCACCCGCGTCTCGGACACGATCAGCCTGCCGGTACCGGCACCGTTGTCCGGGCGTTTGCAGCCGCTCCTCGGCAAGGATCTAATCTTCGGATTGCGGCCCGAGCACATCACCGAGCCGCGACGAAGCGACCGCGATCAGAACGCCGAGTTCTCAGCGACGCTCGATGTCGTCGAGCCGATGGGCATGGAAACTATGGTGTATTTCACCATCGACGGTCAGCAAATCTGCGGCCGCGTCGATCCCGCCAGCGGCGCCGCGCCGAGCCAATCCATGCGGCTGTCGGCGAATATAAATCACATGCACCTGATCGACCCGCAAAGTGGCGCGGTACTCTAGCAGGCCTTCCGAAATGAAAACGCCGGGGCGCTTTTAGCGCCCCGGCGATAACGAAGTCTCGGCGCCCGGCTCAGCGGGCGTCGTATTCCGCCGAGATGTCCTTGCCAGTGTAGTCCGGCATCATCGCGGTCGCTATCAGCGTGATAATCGCGCAAACGGCGATATAGATCGCGATCGCATAGCCCGAGTGATACGCGGCGAACAGCGCCGTGGCGATGATCGGCGATGGTCCGCCGGCAATCAGCGAGGCCAGCTGATAGCCGAGTGAAGAGCCGCTGTAGCGTAGGCGCGGCGTGAACGCTTCGGCAATCAACGCCGACTGCGGCCCGTACTGCATGTCATGCGGTATGAGCGACAGCACGATGGCGATGAAAACCAGTACCGGCGTCGCAGTGTCCACCATAGCGAAATAGATGAACCCGAAAATGCCCATCGCCACGGCGCCGATCATGTACATGTTTTTACGCCCGATCCTGTCGGAGATGTGCCCCGAGATCGGAATCGTGAAAAACGAAACGATAGCTGCGACGATGACCGCGGAAAGAATGAATCCGCGATCCATTTTCAATGTACCGACGGTGTAGGCAAAGACGAAGGCAGTGAAGATGTAGAACGGCGCCTGCTCCGACATCCGCAGGAACGCGGAGAGGATGATCTCCTTCGGCTGCTTCTTGATCACTTCGATGATCGGAGCGTGCTCGATCTTTCGTTCGTCCAGGAGCTTCTGGAACACAGGCGTCTCGAGGATGCCGAGCCGGATCCACAGGCCGATACCGACCAGGACGATCGACAGCGCAAATGGAATGCGCCAGCCCCAGACCACAAACTGATCGCCGGTCCAGTAGCTGAACAGCGCGATCGCACCCGTCGAGAGCAGAAGCCCGCACGGGACGCCGAACTGCGGCCACGACGCCACCAAGCCCCGCTGGCCATGCGTGCGCGACCATTCCATCGACATGAGCACTGAACCGCCCCATTCGCCACCGACGCCGATGCCTTGCACCGCCCGCAGGATGGTCAGGATCACCGCGCCCCAGATGCCGATCGAACCGTAGGTCGGCACGAAGGCGATGGCGAAGGTCGCCAGCCCCATGCACATCAGCGTCGCGATCAGCGTCGCCTTGCGGCCGATGCGATCGCCGTAATGACCGAAGATCGCCGCACCGATCGGCCGGCCGACGAAGCCGATGAAATAGGTGCCGAAGGCCAGCAGTGTTCCTGTCAGCGCATCATGGTTGGGGAAAAAGGCCTTGCCGAAGATCAGCCCCGCCGCGGTGCCGTACAAAAAGAAATCGTACCACTCGATCGCGGTACCAACGGTCGACGCGATCACTGCCTTGCGAAGCTGCGCGCTGTGCTCAGCTTCGGGCAATGTCCCATAAGTCGTTGCCGTAGCCATGCCGTACCCTCCCCCGGTTCATTGTTCTTCGGAAGCGAGTGACCCCACCTCCTCCCGCGAGGATATACGCAGAGCTTACCGCATGGCTAGCGCCGAGAGCGTTACGCACACCCGGCGCATCAGTTTTGATGCACTGCAGCGGACAAGGGCTGCCAGTTGGGCGCGGCGTCTTGACGCGGCTACTGCGTCGGCTTGTTCGACGCCAGCACGGTAACCGGACGGTCCCGATAATAATCCGGGAACATACGCTTGAGATTTTCAACCTTCGGCAGATCGTTGAACACGATGTAGGGATAGGTCGGATGAAGCACGGCGAAATCCTGGTGATAATCCTCGGCCGGGTAGAAGCCCTTCATCGGCTCGAGCGTGGTCACGATCTGTGCGTTGAAAGCGTGAGCCTTATCGAGTTGCTCGATATAGGCTGCGGCGACGCGTTTTTGCTCGTCATTGGCATAGAAGATTGTCGAACGATACGAAGTCCCGCTGTCGGGTCCCTGGTAGTTGAGTTCGGTCGGATTGTGCGCGACCGAGAAATAAATCTGCAGGATTTTGCCAAGCGATATCTGCCGCGGATCATAAGTGACTGAAACGGATTCGGCGTGCCCCGTGCGTTCCGTTCCGACCATTTGGTAATGCGCGGTCTCTTTGGAGCCGCCGGAATATCCCGAGACCGCCAGGGTAACGCCCTTGGTATGCTCGTAGACGGCTTGCATGCCCCAGAAGCAACCGCCAGCCACGACCACGCTCTGCAAGCCGCCGCCAGACGGCGTAGCCTCATCGACGGCTGGGGGTGGTATGGCGACCGCCGGCTCCGCAGCCTGGGAGTGGCCGGAGGCCAGTATCAAAAGCGGTGCAAGGAGCAGGGCTCCGGCGACCAAAACGCCGGTCGATTTCATCTTTGCCATCGTTTCCCTCCAGCAAATCCAGCAACGGGCGGGGTGCCCTCTCATGATGTAAGTGACGTCCCTCGACACGCGCCAATCACATTTGCCGCCACCGCTCGTCGCGGCCTGGTCACGGCCTTGTGACGGCATGAGCCAGGTTGGCCCGAGCACCGGACGTCGTTCGATCGGCCCATGCCCGCGACGACCCTCTAGGCCAAATTCTCAAGAGTTTGCGGAGCCTAGCGGAGGAACTCGCCCCACTCTCTTCGAAACTCGCGATTAACAATTTACGTCAATGATGCCGCATTCCGTTAAGAATTCACCGCGGTCGCGGCAGCCGCTCCGAACTCAATGGCTCAACTGGGCGCGATGAGCGCAAATCCGGCGCAGTCTCTACCCGCTGCCGCAGGGGCGGCCGAACCGGGCGTGGCCCGCACTCCGGTCTGCTTCGTCATCGATGGCGACGCCAGCATCCGGCATTTTCTTTCGCTCCTGTTGCATGGCGTCGGCATCGATACGGTGGAGTTCGCCGACGGCCAGGGCTTGCGTCAGGCGCTAACGAACCGGGCGCCGGACCTGATTTTCCTCGATATCCCACTGGACTCCGCTGAAGCGATCGCCTGCGTGGTGGCGTTCGGCGCCGCGCGTTACGGCGGCCAGGTGCAACTGATGTCGGGCCGTGGCTCGGCAGTCTTGGCGCACGTCAAGAGCATCGGCGAAAAGCAACACCTGCAGATGCTCCCGTTCCTGCGCAAGCCGTTCGAGACCAATGCCATCCTGAAACTGCTCGCCGACCTCAAACTCGGCCACCCGCCGGCGGTGGCCGGCCGCATCGATCTCGCCGACGCGCTGGCCCAGAATTGGATCGAATTCTGGTATCAGCCCAAGATCGACTTGCGTAAAAAGCAGTTGGTCGGCGCCGAAGCTTTCGCACGCGCGCGCCACCCCAGCTACGGCATTCTGTTGCCGAGCGCATTCATGCCGGGCGCCAAAGAGGCAAGCCTCATCGCCTTGTCGGAACTTGTATTGGCGAAGGCACTGAGCGCGACGCTTGGCTTCACCAAGCTCGGGGTCAATCTGCGGATGGCGGTCAACATCCCGGTCGAGGCCTTGGTCAAGATCGACGTCGCCGCGATCGTGCAAGACTACAGCCGCCAATTCGAGAAGTGGCCGGGCCTCATCATCGACGTTAGCGAAGAGCAGATCGTCACCGATCTTGCGCTTGCCAACGACATCAGCAGCCGTCTGCGGCCCCTCAACGTCCAACTCGCGATCGACGAATTCGGCCGCGGCTATTCCTCGCTGGTCCGTCTCAAGGAGTTGCCGTTTGCCGAACTCAAGCTCGACCGCGCTTTCGTCACGGATTGCGGCAGTGACAAGGTCAACGCGCCGTTGTGCAAGACCGTGATCGACCTGGCGCATAACTTCGGCAGCGTGGCGGTGGCGATCGGAATTGAAAAAGCCTCCGACGCGCTCGCTCTGGTCAGCATGGGCTGCGATTACGGCCAAGGCTTCCTGCTCGGACAGCCGATGCCGGAAGAACGCTTCGCCGCACTGTTGCGTCAGCGCACGAGCACGCAGTCGCGCGCCGCCAGCGAGCCACCCACCGCCTTGGAGAAGCGGCTCGCCTGATATTTTGACACCGTAGGATCAGTGCGTCCAGGCGCCGCGCCGGCCATAAGCAAAATTGTCGGAATAGGAGATACGCGGCCGCTTGTGGGGCAACCTCTCGAACAGCTCATAAGCGATGCCGTTTCGCTCGCAGTAAGCGACCGCCTCTTCCTTGGTGTCGAAATGAAGCTGCACCTGCTGCTTCATATCGCCCGAACTGGTCCAGCCCATTAAAGGTTCGATGGCGCGCGGCTGCTCCGGCTCGTAATCCAACACCCATTCCTTGGTCTTGGCCGTGCCGGACTGCATCGCGGTGCGGGCTGGCTTGTAGATGCGGGCGGTCATGCGAATTCTGTTCTCCGGACTAGACACACCGTCCTTAGACTGCCGCGCCGTAGCGACAGCGAAGGCGGTGGTCGGGGCAGCAGGATTTGAACCTGCGACCTGCAGTACCCAAAACTGCCGCGCTACCAGGCTGCGCTATACCCCGCCCGGTGCGGCATTGGATAGCTGTTTCGCCCTTCCCCAGCAAGCCAGACAGTCGCGAGCCGCCGGTCAGTGATTACCGAAAATCGAGCCCGTGACGCGGTCGCCCGGCGCGATGTGGAGCTTGCGGGCCGTGCCAGCGATAACCTCCAGAACCGCCCGTACCGGACCGCCGGAGGGGATAAGATCGTCCGACATCGGCTTGGCGTTTTCGGCGACCCGCAGAATGCGCCCGTCGCCGCGAATAAAGATCATATCGAGCGAGATATAGGTGTTGTGCATCCAGAACTGCACCGGCTGGTCGGTCTTGAAATCGAACAGCATGCCATGACCTTCCGGCAGCGATTTGCGGAACATCAAGCCGCGCGCCCGTTCCGCATCGTTGGTCGCGAGTTCGACGGAAAATGCATGCACGCCGGAACTGGTCACGATCTCGATCGTGTCCTGGCCGGCGGCGCGGACAGGGTTTTGTGCGATCGCAAGCGCGCAACCGGCGACAAACGCGATTGCTGCTAAACCGAGCGTCCGCAGGTATCGCCGTGAGCGCTTGAGGGCATGCGCTAATGCGAGGCGGGACCGAGCGAACCGGTCTCGGGCCGAACCTCCGCAGCCATCAGCCCCTTGGGGCCCGGCCCAAAGCGAACCAGGACGAATTGGCCGGGCCGCAGCTCGGTCATGCCGAAGCGGCGCAACGTCTCCATATGGACGAAGATGTCCGCTGTTCCGTCGCCCCGAGTCACAAAACCGAAGCCGCGCAAACGATTGAACCATTTGACCTGTGCCCGTTCGAGACCGCTGGTGGGCGTGACAGTAACATGAGTACGCGGCGGCGGCATCTGGGCCGGGTGGATCGCCGTCAACTCGTCCATGGACAGAATGCGGAATGCTTGAAGGCCCTTGGGCCCGGGCAAAACCTCGCAAACGATCCGGGCGCCCTCATAAGCGGTTTGAAAGCCGTCGCGGCGCAGGCAGGTCACGTGCAGGAGCACGTCGCCCATCCCGCTGTCCGGAACGATGAAGCCATAGCCCTTGGCGACATCAAACCACTTGATGACGCCGGCGATCTCAATGATACGCGCCGCTTCTTCGGAAAGCGCCACGTCGGGCCCGAGACCCGATTAGAGTCGACTTTGATTCGATCCCGTCCGACGCCATGACGCGCGGCTGCCGCTTTTCTGCTGACGCCCGACGGGGCGCATCGCGAATCTGTTGAATCGAAGATAACACCGGCAGTCCGACGCGAAAGGGTAAAAATGCAACACCGGCGCAAAAGCGTCATGCCTGTGCACAAAGCGGATTTTATTCAGTGCACGATGAGGGGTTCGAGCGCCGTGCCAATGTCCTGGTGCACCACGAGGTCGGCGATCTCGTCAAACTCGGTCGGTTCGCGATTGAGGATGACGAGGAGCGCCCCGTTTCGCTTCGCCATCAAGGGAAAGCCGGCGGCCGGCCACACCACGAGCGAAGAGCCGATGGCCAGGAAAAGATCGCAAGATTGGGCGAGGTCTTGGGCCCGCCGCATTGCCGCGTCGGGCATGGCTTGGCCGAACGACACCGTCGCAGTCTTGATGAAGCCGCCGCAGGCCGGGCAATCAGGGGCGCAACCGTTGCCAGCCTCCATCCGCCTGCGCACCCATGACAATTCGTAGCGCGCGGTGCAATCGAGGCAGGTGGCAAAGGTGGTATTGCCGTGCAATTCCACAACGTGTTTTTCGTCAATCCCCGAGGCCTGATGGAGATTGTCGATGTTTTGCGTAATGAGGCCCGGCACCTTGCCCATTCGATAGAGGCTGGCGAGGGCACGGTGGCCGCGGCCGGGCTTGGCCCCGCCGAACTGCTCCTCCATGGCGAAACGCCGCCGCCAAGATTCGTTGCGAGCGTCCTGGCTCCCCAGGAACTCGTCGAAGGGAATTGGCCGGTACTTGGTCCACAAACCGCCCGGCGAACGAAAATCGGGAATACCCGATTCGGTCGATATCCCGGCCCCGGTGAACGGCACGACGGCGCCGGCCCCCTGGACCAAGTCCCGCAGCCGGGCGATGGCAGTGTCGGGGTCGGGCGCATTCATTCGGCAAAGTCACGCTTCATAGCCGCCGGCCGTCGTCTTACATTAGCGGCCTCGTTACCAGCCTGGTTTCCTACATTTCGACCCAGCGGAGGTTCCATATGCGGTATCTGCACACAATGCTGCGCGTGCGCAATCTCGACGACGCGCTCGATTTCTATTGCAACAAGCTCGGCCTCAAGGAAGTCCGCCGGCGGGTCGATGAGAAGGCCAAATTCACGCTGGTCTTCCTGGGCGCGCCGCAGGACGACGACCTGATCGCCAAGGGACCGGCGACCCGCCAGGCACCGCTCGTCGAGCTGACCTACAACTGGGACAGCGGCGAAGACTACGGTGAAGCGCGCTATTTCGGCCACCTCGCCTATGAAGTGGACGACATCTACGCGCTTTGCGAGAAACTCATGAAGGCGGGCGTGACAATCAACCGGCCGCCCCGCGATGGCCAGATGGCCTTCGTCCGTTCGCCCGACAAGCAGTCGATCGAACTCCTGCAAAAGGGCGAAGCCCTGCCGCCCAAGGAACCCTGGACTTCCATGCCAAATATCGCGAAATGGTAGACTTTCCCGCTTTCTTGCCGGCCACCGCAAATCTCTCTATATGTCGCCGGCCCTCGGTATCGAGCGCACCTTCGCGCTCGATTTGCGCCCTTCGTCTAGCGGTCTAGGACACCGCCCTTTCACGGCGGTAACACGGGTTCGAGTCCCGTAGGGCGCGCCAATGATTTCAATGGCTTAGCCCGATCATTCGCACCGGTGTCCAATGGGTGTCCAATATCTGCAAAGAGTAATGTCTGCAAAGAGAATGGCGCGCCGACCGAAACCGGAAGAACCAAGAAGCGCTCACTTGACGCCAACGCAGATGCGCCAAGCGATACTCTGGATTGGCATGCGCGTTAGAGACCTTGAGAATTTCGACCCTGAGGCGGTGGATGAACGATGGTCGCCCGAAACACAGGCTCTGGAGACCTCGATCGAAGAGACTTCTGAGCAGAGTATTCGGAGAAGGCACCATCGAATTTAATCGTTACTCCTCTGCCTCTAATCTCGACAACGGACCGTTGATTATGGGAGGCGGTCCAAACTCGCCTTGGGAGGTTCGCAAGTGGCTCACCGAGGGTAAAGATCGATCACTGGCCCTCCTTCGGCAGGCCGTTAAGGGACTGGAGGAGCATCTGTCCATTGTCGGCGAGGATGAAAGTCCCCGAGCCATGGAGGAGCCGAGCGACCTAGAACAGCAGCGCCCCGACTTAAAGCCGTTTGTTTTCATCGTCCACGGTCACGACGGGCCTGCCAAAACGGAAGTTGCTCGGCTCATCGAACGGGCCGGCTTAAATGCCGTCATCCTCCATGAACAGCCGAACGCGGGCCGAACGATAATCGAGAAATTTGAAGATCACGGAGGGGCCGCGGGCTTCGCCGTGGTCGTGCTCACGCCGGACGACCTTGGCGGCACCGATAAGGATCATCTTCAGCTGCGCGCCCGCCAGAATGTCATTGGCGAAATGTTTTGGTTCGCCGGCAAGCTCGGACGCGCTCGCGTTTGTGCCCTCGTGAAGGGGCACGTTGAGATGCCCTCCGACTTTGCCGGGGTGGGATACACCGACATGGACGATCGCGGCGCGTGGAAAAGCGAATTGCTCAAAGAGTTGGTCGCCGCGGGCTACACCGTCGATTGGGCAAAGGCGATGGCATAGGGGCGCCATTGCCCCGCTCCAATTGCTCGCATCCCTGCCCCGGCCGCTCAAGATTCCCGACGTGATGACTCTGCGGACGCTCGGCGACGTGCGGCCATTCGGTCATCTGCCGGCAAATCGGCGCCGGTTCGACACATGGCACGTCGTCGAGAAGCGGTTGAACGAAGCTGCCCGCGGCGGTGACGTCGACGACGTGGCGATCGCGCTGCGCATGGTGCCAATGCTTGAGCGTGTGCCGTGTGCGCTGCAATGACGAATGCTGCACTAGCGGTCATGAACTCGTCACGCAAAGGGGGGAGATTGACTTACAGTCGGCAGAGAACGGGCTGGCCGCTGAGAGACGTTTGCGCTCCCCCGATCCCTCTAATGGAGGCGATGATGGAGACGACCAGAACCATCCCGCCTATGATCCTTGCGTGTCCAAGATGCCCGAAGTGCGGCACACGCGCGCTACTCGTGCGGATTTACCCCGACAGGGCCGGCAGCGAACAGCGCATTTATGAATGTGCTCGCTGCGATCACGAATTCAGCGAAGTTGTCACGCTCCGAAAGGCTGGCTGATTTCATTCGCTCGATATCCGCAGCCGCTTGGGAGAAGCCGCTAGGGGCGTTTGGGCGCCTTGCCGGTCATTGGGCATCCGCTTTCAGGCGCGCGAGAATCCCCTCCAAGGATTTGATTTCCCGCTTTAGGGCTCTGACCTCATGTTTTGTGACATCCACCTCGTCTCGGTGGACCGTCAAAACGCCAGATTCTAGCCCCTCTACGAACTTCCGCAGATTGGTCAATTCGTCGGCGGTGTAGGGTTTGTCCATGAGGCCGAATATGCCTCGTTCAGCCTAGCCCGCAAGCCCTATTCCGCGCTGTTAAGGATACCTGCTTCCTTAATGCATATCGCGTGTCGCAAGTCACACTCAGGTAAGTGTGGCTCCGCTATTCTGCGCAGCTCGTCCCAACTCACATGGTGGATCAAATGCTGGCAGAGATTTTCATGCTTCGTATGGAGGCCAACGTCCGGCCGGAGGCTAAACCAGCCCGGTTCGTGCCGCTTGATTCGGCTGGTATCTCTGCGGCTCCGAAGGCGCCGGCGCCGGCGCCAAGCGCCAACGCCAAGGACTGAACTGCTGCCGCATCTGGTCGTCGCCAATCGGATGAAACGATCGCCTTGCGGCTCGTGGTGATCCATCGAGGACCACAGCTTACCCGCACTCGTCATTCTTCGGTTTCGGCATCATTGGGAGGGATGCTCGTCCTTTATCGAGACGAACAAAATTGCCAGCGGGCAAGTTTAGTGCCTGTATCAGCCCGTCAGTAACGGGACCAAGGTCCTCGATATCATCGCTGGGGTCGGCAACATTCTGTTTGATTAGGTCGATCGCTTCGGCAGCACAGTCGACGGCGACAATATAGGCGGTCGATTTTAAATCGCCGCGATTGCATCTTTTTCGCACGAGGTGCCCGGCCATCTAAATTCCTGGCAAATAAAAAGCCAAAGCGGGGCGCCGCTTTTCATCCGAGCTAACGCCCCGCTTCGCCCAATGCTGCGCCTCACGGCGAACGCGGAAGAGCATTATTCTCTATCAGCCGTAAAGGCGGCATTAAGGCCGCAGGACGGCCTCCGTCGTGCGGCGGTTGAAGCCCATGGCTCAATTCCGGGCGGCGATGGATCGCTACCGTAGCGTGCCGGCGCCGCGTAACCGTACCGATTAGTTCCTGCGGCCCTAGTCTATGATTGCGCATTATGACATCATCCACACTGGACTCACTGGGTGCCGAGGCGGAAGATTTGAGAACGTGAGGATCAAGCGGCCCACGCGCCTACTGACTACAGCACTGTTGGGTGTGGTGCTGAGCTCGACCCTTTGCGCTTCCGGCGCCAGCGCCGATATGGCTTGCGCGGGTGACGCCTTTCGTTTTTGCAGCGCCGATATTCCCGACCAAACGCGCACAAAATCCTGTCTGCTTCGAAACATTCGCAATTTGACGCCGGAGTGCCGCGCTCAGTTCCGTGAGGGCCGTGTCCGTCGCTTCCGGTAATCCGGGATGGATTGAGGTGCGGCAGCGCTGCCGGCGATCAACAGCCACGCCAAGCTGCCGGCTTTCCCGAAAAGCAAGTAGCGAGCATTGGTGGCGCCGACGGGGCCGCCGCTGAGGCGGTTTAAGCCAATCGGTCGAATCGTTATCGAAGCGAGGCGCAAGTCAACCGACCCGCGCGATGTGCGAGAATGATCGTGCTGCATAGCCGCCCGTTACCGCTTATTAGCGAATCACTGCAAGCTGGCAGGCAGATCGGGAACAGCTATGGCGACTTTTGCAGAGTTCGATGAAATCGCGAGGGTGCTTGCGATGCAATCGCATGTCACAGCCAGCAAAGAAGTCGCAGCCGAGCTATGGCGCTTGGCCCAAGAGTATCGGGTACAGGCCGCGACGCTCGACGACGGAAAGTTACCCAATATTGGCGATCCGCCTGCGCTGCTGACTCGTGATGGCCCTCTAGAGGCCGCCACTTAGGCGCTACGCGCGTATTTCGAAACGCCAAGCGGAACGTGGCCGTACATCCGGGCTCACGTCCCGCTCGTCCCCCTTCGCCAGCCGTTGCCTGCTATTGTGCCAGCGGCGTAAGGGCTGATTTAAGGCAAGCGACGGGAGTGGCTATGACGGAACGCCAAAAACTTCGAGACCTCGCGGCCAAGAAAACAACGCGGCGCGCGGAAAAAGCCGGTATGGCCTCAGAGATGGCTGATAGGGAAATTGACAACCTCGTCGACAAATCACAGTCGCCCGACGAACAACTGCGGCGCAAGAAAAGCCTGATCCATGGACCGCGGGAGTTTCGGGGTATCCGAAGTCGACCAGCCAAAAAGAAAATAACCGCCACACTCCGGGACTCTCTCAGATGGGGGGGGCGCATATACGGTCTATGGGACGAACTCGACGCCAACTTCCTTGTTGCGTCGCCACACAAGACGACAACGACGCAACGATCGCCACAGGTCGAAGCTCATTTCAAATTCAATTGGGAGGCCCGGCGCCGCTAGGACACTGAGGCCCGCGCCCTTGCTGGTCACATTTCGGATAACGCAATCAATCGGCGGCACACGATCCGCTACTACAATTGCACATTCTTCTGAACGTGCGTGCGGGTGATCTCCCTTCGCTCTTCCATGAGGGAACCTCTAAATAAAATGCCAGAGTAGTTCGACGCAATTTTTCTTTTACTAAAATGCTTGAGCGTTGTCCGAGTATCGTCATAGGACTGCATTAATCAAGAAGCGGGGCGCCAAAAAGACCCACGTTAATCGAACGGTACTCAATAGAGTCCTCAACGGCCGCTACGCAATCACGCCCTCAATCCTTGCAGCACTCAATTGCGCGTGGTTTTCGCGCCAGGTGGCAAAGCCGGCCCAAAAAACAAAAAGGTGCCTGACTAACTATGGGCACGTCCCGACCGTGCTAATGGAAAACCGGCAAATGTCCTGATCGTTTTCGTCGCGGCTGTAATCCTACTCGCGGTACGCGCGGCGATAATACGGAAGACCATCCGCCGTACAGGCGCCGATCTTGTCGAGCAAACCGATCTTCACTAGTTGGCCGCTGCTCTTCGTTCGGCATTGTCGTGCCGTTATAGGTCGTTCCTGAGTTAAAATCGTCCGATGACGTCACAGGCGCGTGAGAAGTGATATTCGTCACATGTCCGACGCAGGAATGCGTGCAAGGTCTCGGCGTTCAGGAATTGGCACGCTTCATAAGAGTTCCCCCTCTAGTCGCGTGCAAGTGGCCCCGGCCGTCCCCCGTCCCCCGACGATCCCTGGCCGGGGCCGCGCTTGAATTCCAACCAAAAAAGAGCGAGGCGCGGCCGTACATCCGGGTCGCACCTCGCCCATTCCGCTCGAATAAAGTCCTACGCCACCTCGGGCCTATCCTGCTGCGGCCCCACATCCTCGCTATGTAGCTGTCAATGAAGTGGCACGCTCGCTCGACAGCTACCCGGGCCAAAACCGGGGTCATTTTTTCCGTTATCCACAACGAATGGCACTCATTGCTGGGGCACCGTTAGTTCTTCTTGCGTTCGAAACGGCAACCGCGGTTGCTCGACGAATGTTGCACGGCACAAATCCGGCTCCATAACCGTGCTTGTTCGCGGAACGTCTCGTGGTTATCCACAAGCGTCTTGTTCGACTTTTCGAGGGATCATTGGGGACCCATAGGCGTTGTCTCGCGGGCGCCGGATGGGGCGCGGAATGCGATATGGCTTTTGCCGCGACGCTGACAGAACGCCAACGTCAAGTGGCCGCTCTCTTGATTGCCGGTCTTTCAAATAAAAAGATCGCTAAAGAACTCAGTATCAGCGAAGGTACGGTCAAATCTCATGTGAATGCCATTTACACGCGGCTCGGCATTCGATCGAGAGACAGGCTGCGCATGCTTGCTCAAAGTGCGGCGCTCGCCCAGTGACCAAAAACAAGGCCGCCCTACGGCGGCCGTGCCCCTTCTCCACTTAGTCGGATTTGCTACGCAACGGCCATCGCTTGACCCGCTTTGCGCTTTTTGCGGCTCGTCAGATAGCCGACAAAGCCGAGGCCGCCAGCGAACAGTGGCAAAGCAGCGGGAATCGGTGTAGCCGAAACGCCGGTGTCTAATGTGCCGGCGGTAATAGAGCGCGCTCCACAGAAGTCATCATAAGGCTCGCCACATATGAAAAGGTACTCACTTTCCGAACCAGAAGCGACGAAGTTTGAAGAGCCTGCCAGGTTCCCAGCTGTCAATGGCCCCGGCAAATCGATAATGAGACTGTCTTCTCCCGTCGGAATGGGCACCGGAAAATAATAGTAAAGGTTATCGAATTCGAATTGCGCAGTCGTACCGTTGGTAAAGCTGTTGCTGCTGCTGTCGTTATAGGTCGCTCCGAAGCCTGTGAGCGAATCGATGTTCATGCTCGTCGTTATATTGACGTTGGATAAGGTGGACGTATCCAAGTCCAGCGTGAAGCTGCCGGTCGCCGTGCCGCCGTCGTCGAATGTCACGCCATCGAGGGTGAAATTCGCAATCGTGTCCGCGGATGCTGGCGCAGCAAAGCCGAGAGCGGCGGCCGCGATTATGACCCCAAGTATCGTTTTCATTCTGACCCCATCCCACGATCGCGATTTCGACGCCATCAAGCGGCAATTCCCCGACTTGATATTACCTTAGCCGAAAATCCGCGCGGCTAGTCAATAGGCGCGCAGATATACGCGACGGAAAGTCCCATGTCGTTGGACGTGTCCAATTTCACAGTGCGAGCGTGTGATAATTACAGTTGCTCTTCATTCGGCATCGTCATGCCGTGCACCGCTTTTGCATCGATCTATTTACCGCACCGGCGAGGCCGGTTGTGCACGCGATCCAGCACCATAGGCGCGCTGCGCAGGAAGAGCTTGCTGCGGTATCCGACGTGCTTTAGGCGGCGGTGGAGCATCGGAGGATGGGCCGGACTGTTGGTCAGATGGGGTTGCAGGAAATGCCGGCCCGTGCGCTGCCGAGGGGAAATTAGGCCCGTGCAGTGACGGTGGCTCTGAGCCTGAAGAATCGCTCTGAGCAAAAGCCGGCCAAGTCGCCACAGCAATAGTCACCGCCATGAGAGTGCGTCGCATCACCCTTACAAAAGCACCGAGGCCGGTTTCGTCAAGCCCGCTACGCTTGGCCTTCCCTCTAACCGCGAACCTCGTAACGAGACCGACACAAAACAGAAAAGCCGCCATGCGGCGGCCTCTCCGAACATCGAACGCCGTCGATTGGCTTATGCGGCCGCGAGTGCCTGACCCGCTTTGCGCTTCTTGCGACGCGAGAGAAAGCCCACTATCCCCAGACCGCCCGCGAAAAGTGGCAGAGCGGCGGGCAGCGGCGTGGCGGAGACATCCTCGGTGATCCTGAGATTGCTTTGCCCGTTAAAGTCAAAAAGGGTGTAGTTGCCGAGCAATATTGTCGGTGAACTTACGTCTCCTGAAAACAGTTGAACTGGATCGGCATCGCTACCGGTTAGATCAAAAGCCGGACCGGAACTGTAATAGCCAAAGCCCCCGTCGTCTGACGAAGTGGCGAAAGACAGCGTGGTGCCCACCGGAAAACTACCACCGGTCGGGAATGTCGCAAAGTATGTACCGGGATCGGAGTAGGTGACGGTCGGATTGCTGGGCAACTCAAAACTCAGATTGTATGCACCCGTCAATGTGAAGGTGTACGTATCAGCATGGGCAGGCGCCGCCGCGAAGATCGCCGCCGCAAATAGGCCAGCCAAAGCGAGTTTACTTCGGTTCATTACCACTTCCCTTTTCACCGCGATGCGATGCACAGCGCCGCCATCAAAGCGGCACGCTTCATTTGGTAAATTATGCTGAAGGCCCTTCACCGAGAGGCGGCGCAACATCGGACGCGCGCCCGATTATTAAAGAGAAATCTGAGCCGCTCGCTGGAGTCAACTAAAGTAGTCACACGACCCTTCTGTGGTTTTGCTGCCGTGACGAATAATCATCCACCCCTTGGAAGCGTTTTGGAACTTGCTAAGGCGCGGTAATTCGAGCCACAATCCCCGGTAGATGCTCGGCGAGGCGTCGGGGCGTCTAATTGGGGCCACAGCATTCGCTTTGGAACATGCAAGTGCAGCACAATCTCGCGTCTAGCTGACGGGATTTTCTCATGTCCGATTACGACATGCGCCCGTTGGGCTTCATGCTTCTTGCCGCCGTGTTCTGCGGCGTGAGCGCTTTTCTCATTTGGCAATCTGCGCATTGGTGAGCGCGTCAGCATGCTTGAAATGGCCGAGGCAGATTGGGCTTCTCGGTGAATGCAGTTTGGATTTTAGTTTTCAATTGGTGCGCGTCGAATGGCTTGATTAGGTAAGTGTTCACGCCCGCGTCTTTTGCTGCCTTTAAGTTGTCAGCTTTTGGATCGGCCGTAATCATGATGAAACGCAATTGCTTCAAGCTGGGATCAGCTCGCACTTCACAAAGAAAGTCATAGCCAGACATCGGGTCCATGTTCCAGTCTGAAATAACCAGATCGTATCGCCTGCCCCGCAACTTGGTAAGCGCCTCGGCGCCATCGCTGGCAGCGTCGATGTTTTTGAATCCGAGTTGAGCCAACAAATTCTGGAGAATGCGCAGAGTTGTGGCACTGTCGTCGACGACGAGCACAGGCATCGACAAATAGATACCTGATGAAAAGTTAGTCATGCTTTTCGCGCCCCCGGCCAGGAGCATTTTTACCGTTCAATCCTATGCAAACGGTTACCGCGCCCAGCGCAAGCGATAGCTGGCATTGGCCATATATGGTCGCCGCTAGCGAATCAGCATCCCTTGGCTATTGTTGAAATAAATCGTCACGGATGAAACGTCGCCATCGCGTCGCCGACGTCGGAACCGGAACCCGCGCTCCACGCGGCGCTTTGGCTTGTGCCGGTCGCAACTCCATAAGAAAAGCCGCTATAGCCGCCGCCGTTACTATTAGCCCAAGTGGTACCGAATGGCGTCGTAAATTGGTTTGAGCCAGTATCCTCGTGATACAGCGCAATGACGATCGCGCCGGATTGCGAAGTCACGCTATCGCTTAGGCTCGCGTAACCACCATTGCCCACATTCGAGTGCGTCGCCAAAAACAGCGTTGATGTGCTGGAGCCCTTCACGGTGATGACACCGACGGAGGAATAAATGTTGTTCGCCGTGGCATAAGTTACGGCGACAGTCTGTGTGCCGGTCGGAATGCTCCCGGCCGCACCCCAAATCTGCGCCGAAGCTATGGCGCCGCTGCCGATACTCTGATCTACAATCTGACTGAGCGACAACGATCCGTAGTTGACGCCCACAACCGCGTCGGCGTTGTCGCCATTGCCGATCAGCACCGCGACTGCTGTTGGCGATGTGCCCGGGTGACTTACCGTTAGTGTCGTACCGCTGCCGCCTGTATTTGAAAAAACGGACGATGTGGCATCCACCCACATGCCGCCGCCCCCGCCGCTGGAAACGAACCTCGGTCCGTTCCCCCACCACCACTGATGGGTGTGCTGTCGCATTACGGTCTCCGTATTGAATTGTAGGTTCGCAGGCGGCCGATTTTCCGACGCCGACGCTAAGCTTTGAGTTCAGTGTCCACGGGATTTCAGGACGTCGTCATTCAGCGTCCGGACCGCGGGCCGGAAAAGGAACAGCGGAATAAACATATAATAGCACAAAGATGCTGACTGCGCGAATTTATCTAATAAAAGAGCGCTTCATTTTAGAAACAGAATACTCAGATGCGCGAACGAATAAAGCTCGCCCGCAATCTCATCGATTGCCTCGAATTTTTAGCTTAGGAGGCAACCTCAATAGCTCAGCTGGCTCTACTTGGAGCGCAACCGCCAACTTCCCGACGATCTTTAGGCTTGCGTAGAAGGCGCCCTTTTCAAGCTGGCTCAAATAACTGCGGCTGACTTCGGCCTCGTGGGCAAGATCGTCCTGTGCAAGCCCTCTCGCGTGTCGAAGACGGCGCAGATTAGTAGCGAATACGTCCCGCAGGTCCATCCAAGAACCGAAGCGGGAGTGCTCGAGATACGCACCTCGATATATTGAACAAAGCGCCTCAATAGGCGACTATGTGCTCGAATCCGCGGGGGGATCGGTCATCCGCGTTAGCCGACGGAAACTCCGGGAGGCATAAATGGACCCTAAATACGCGCTCGGCGTCTTCCTTAACATTGCCATCGCGCTTTGGCTGCTGTCCGTTGCCAGGGGCGAGTACGCGTGGTTGGCGTGGATAGCCTATTTCCAACTCACGTTGGCAGCGCTGATGATACTTGCAGGAATATGCGGGTATTGGCTTTGGTTTGCTGAAAGAGGGCTGAGCCTTTGGTACTCAGCCGCCCTCTCTTTCGTAGTGGGAGCTGGACTGCTCGCCGGCGGAACGCGACTTAACTGGGACGGAATGGCAATTTCGGGCGCCATGCTCCTGACACCGCTCCCCGCGTATTGCGCATGGCGGTTAGCGAAACTTGCCATCGTTCGACTATTTGGGGTTTTGCTACTTGGCATTCAGCAGGCCGGACAGGCGTGGCGTGGCGAAACGCCGAAAGGCCGCGTTTAACTGTCTGCGGGATACGTGCTGAATTTGTTGCGGGCCTGCGCCCTTCGCGCCAGAGCGAAATATCGCGCCGCGTGCCGACGGTGTTAGTAGCCATTCCCCGGGCTGTTGAGAGGAACTCCAAGGCGACGGGACGGCCACTGGTGTTGCGGTGGTGTCCGGAGGGATTCCCGCTGGAGGTTGCTGCGCTTGTTGAGCCTGGAGCAAACGCTGTTTATTGACGCCAGAGTGGAACGCTTGAGCCGCCTTTCCCTGAACGGCCAGTCGGGGGTTCTGCGCAACAAAGTCCAATGTGCTGTCTGCCGCGCCTTGAAGATTGGCCGGATTGAATGCGTTGACAACGTTTGTCGGGTTTAGCGCGTTTACGACGTTTTGCACCCCGCTTTGGATTCCGGCAGGGCTGACAGCTTCAGCGATATTTGCGGGCATCGATGTGATCGAATTCGGCAGCACGTTACCTATGGCGCGGCCAAGCGGCTTAACGACGCCATTTATGACAGGATCGTTGTCGACAACCCAGGTCGTCATCGGCAAATACTTACGGAGCATGGCGCCGACGCCGGAAGTTGCGGCCTCCCCTGCATTTGCAGCAGGCGCGCTGGCGGCATCCGCGACGGGCGCACTGACCGCGCTCGCAGCAGCAGGCGCCTCGATCGAGTCGACGAGACCGCCGGCCGCTTGCTGCGCCAGTGAGACGCCATAGCGAGCGCCCGAGGTCGCGAGACCCAGACCACTGGCGATAAGCGGCACGTTCTGACCAACCGCGTCACCGCCGGCGCGCATTTTTTGCTGGCCCGGCGTCGTCGGTGGGCCGGCAGGATCGACGAAATACTTGTTGAATGTGCCTTCCAGCGGATGGACACCCTCGCCACCCATGGCTTTGTCGACAAAGTATGGAATTGCGTCGAGCGGCCGCAGGACAGTGCTGCTAAGTCCCTCGTTGAATCCCGTCGCGCCTTGTTGAAGGCCGTTGGCGATCGATCCGGCTTGCGCCTTCATTTCGTCGACGGGGTTTTTTGACAGTGCCGCGTTAGCAGTGTTGGTCGCAAGATCCTCGACGTCAGTCAGGTGATCGCGCACCGAATCCGGCATCGGAACGTGATTGTATAGGGCGTCGGCCATGGCTCGCACGTCGGCGACACTTGGCGCCGAGACCCCGCTACTCCATCCGAATGGAGCATTGACCGTCGCCAGTGCTGATCGCAGTCTTTCCGCGATCGTGGGCGACGCTAACGGTACATCGCCCGAGTAGGCGTCAGGACTTGCGGGGGTGGCATCGGAGGGCATTGGTGTTCCGCGATTAGCGCCCGGGATGCGAAGCCGGAACAACAGCACAAGCCTTAGTATAGCACGCTCGAGTTCGCTTTCGCTTCCTCGCGCCCTGTTCACGCCTGGATTTTCGAGGGCGCCAATATCCTTTGGCGAGTTGGCGCGAGTTTTCTTTGGGCCGGCTGCCGATCAAGCCATTTGATGATCATCGAACGCGCCAGCGGCTCCGCCTGCTCACGACCGCTCACAATTTTCCCGGTCTGCTCGACGCCCCCAGGATGAATGGCCACTATCCATCGGTCTCGCTGAACTCGAGCTCGGACGGTGTATCTTATGCCCCTGTATTGCATGTTCCGTTTCGCACCGTGGAGGCAAAAACAGAAGCCGACAATGCCGCGAGGAGCTTACACAATGAAACCAACGAAGTGAAAGACCCTCCCGTAGCGACGGGGCGCTTTTGGGAACCGATGCGGTCTCGTACCAGGTTACCGGCGATTGGGTGCGCTCGCCGGAACCGCTCTTCCGCGCGCATTCTGCATGGCGCGGCTTCTGCGATGTTCAGTCGCTCAGTGCGATAAATCAAATCCGCTTTCCCTCAACTTTTGAAAAGCTGAAATTTGGTCGGAGCATAAACCGGCGCCGATGGCCTCCCGGTCCGGGGCGCCGGTGCGGGGTTGGCATGTGCACCTGGCGGCGCGCAGCACCCACTCCCCACCATGGCCCCCTCGCTCGACGGCGCTACAGTCGATCAAGCACACGCGCCACCTGAGCCGCAGACCAAGTGCCGCTACCCCGCGCAGTTGGGATGCCCCGCTCGTTGAGTGCCGAGGCGATAGCGCGCAAGGATGTGGCGCCTGCCGCCTGTATCTCCGCAACCGTAGGAGCGATGTCCGCCGCTCGCGCGTTGGCGCGCACGGTAAGCGTCGCACGCCCTGCCGCACGGGCTTTGGCAGTCAGCTTGACGCCACGATTCCCACCAAGCTTTTTCCCGCGGGCCTTTGCGGCGGCAAGTGCGTCCCGCGTGCGCTTTGAAATCAGCCCAGCCTCAAGCTCCGCGACTGCGGCCATCTGCTGCAGCATGAAGCGCCCTGTTGGCCCTTCGATCGCGGGTAAGTCGGCAAAGCGAACGTCGACGCCGGCCTCGAGCAGGCGCGACAGGAACGCTACCGATCGCGTTAGGCGGTCAACCTTTGCGACCACCACCGGCAGGCGGCGAACGCGAGCGGCTGCCAGCGCCTTGTCCAGCTCGGGACGATCCGAACGGCGGCCGCTCTCCACTTCCGTGAACTCCCGAACAATGCGCCAATCGCCGCCATTGAGATAGTTTGCGATCGCCTGCCGCTGCGCGGCCAATCCAAGACCGGATTTGCCCTGTTTCGCCGTCGAAACGCGGTAATAGGCAATGAATCCGCGGTGCGAGACCATGTGCCGACCTCCTGCCATGCCTGTAACGATCTAGTCAACGTCCGTTGACACCGTTGTTACACAAGCGGAGAGCCATGGCAATGATTGCGGAGAGGGGAGCGAGGATGCACGCGAAGCCGAAGCGGAGACGCGTTGTCGGGAGTGCCGGCCGGCGCCGTGCAACATGATCGACCGAATTTCGGACCTGCGACAACTTGTCTCTAAAACGCGTCCGGCTTGTTGCAATCAAAGCCTACAAAATCTTTCGCCCAGCGGCCCGTGCCGCGTTCGCCGAAAAATGTTTGTAGCAAAGTGAGCGCCCCAAATAAACGACACCGCCACGCGTAGCGCGCGCGGCTATGTTGAAATCTACTAATCGCAATTTGCGTCTCTTGACCAAACAAACAAACATGCGCACGGTGTTCGCGCGGACGAAATCCGCTGAACGTGCTCAACCGCAGCAAGCCACAAAGTCCCGTCGCCTGACGTGGATGTCCAGGTCGAAAGACTAAAGACGTCAGGGGCCGCACACGTTCGGTCATTTCGCGACGGGATTCCTTAAACCCCAACTCGGCCCGAAAGGCTAAACGCATGTCGAACATCATCAAGTTTCCCGGAAAGGAAGTCCCCGCCACAAACGAGCCGGCCGGAATGGTCGACTTATTCCCCGAACGTCATGGAATGGTGTTGATTGATGGGTGTGTGCCGGCTGCAATCCTCCCGGCCTTCCTGGCGCTTCTCGGCACCGCAGGCGTCGCGGCGACCCAGAACGCTTAATGACCTTCGCACCGGACAGCCGCCGCGTCTCCTTTTGGCGCGGCGGCTTCCTTCACAATACGACAAATTAGACCGCGAGCGACTGTCCGCGGAAAATTTCGTGCCCTTATCTGATATGGCGCCCCTGGCGGCTTGCTGCCGGCGTTTCGGCCGCGCGGTATTTCCCGGCTTATCCGGCTGTTCCCAGTTTTCGCCAAGGACAGGCATCTGCACCCGCAGAGGAATCCTCGCCGCGCAGCATCATGTGGTCGGACACGCGTGCGCGTTTCAATCAACGGCGAGGCTTTCGCAGCCGTCGTGAACTCTGGACCGCGCCGAGTTTTGCTACATAGCCCGTGTGCTCCCGTGTCTGGACAAAGCGCTGCGATCGGAAACCGCTCGCCGTGTCGCCGAGATTGGAAGTCCGCGCGTCCGCCGGCACCCCTGCTTACTTGCCGTCCGCCTGAGATGGCGCACATCCCTTAGCGCGCGCCCGGGGGCTGCGCTCTAACGGACGGCGCGCGGGGATGAGCGCCGAGAGGTGGGCGAACGCATCAGCGCCCTTCTCTGGAGCTTTTTGCACAATACGACAAAATTCGTGAACGCATTAGTCAAGGCACTCCAATATGTCCCTGTAAATATCGCTCGGGCCTGCGGGGGATTCCGGGGAGGCGATTGCCGGCGCGCAAGCGATCTTCGCGCGCTCAGGGATCAATGGGGCCATAGGCGCCATCGCCGTCGATCGCTGCCTCGGGATCGAGCGCGCCAGGTGGCGTCTTTGTCGCTTCGGCTTTTTCGCAACGCGGCGCAAGCGCGGCGTGGGGATCTCGACGGGCTTGCCGGGGTCGCGGCACCGCTCGCACCGTCGCGGTAGCTGCCGATTATCGATCTGGCTGGCCGAAGCGGTGCAGGCAAACCGTCGTCCGCAATCCGGGCATTCGCTGCGTAGTTCGTAAATCCACACAAAACGGGCAGGAATTTCGTGCCCGAAGCGTCCGACGCACTGGTATCGCTGGCCACGACGCTTAAAGGCTTTACCGGTCTGCACGTTCAATGCTCCGCAGTCTCGACCACGGGAGCCAGGGTAGACGTCACCCGGACGCCTGGCGAACGGCAGGCCCGGCAACGGCGGGACAGTTCGCGGCGCTTAACGGCGGTCCGCGTCGCTGCAATCTCGAATTCACAGCCACAGTTCGGACAGGCCGTCGAGTAAATCAACAGATCGACTTCTCGGCCGTCCCGCGTTCGATGCGGTCGCTTACTGTTGAAGGTGTAGGTTTGGCCGCGGATATTGAACTGTTCAAAAGTGGACATTTGCTTCCTTTATGCCGGTCCACAGATCGGAACATTCGAAGCCGCGGACCGGCCGAGCTCCGACGTCAAGATTTGTCACATTCTGGCCCGGTGAGTTATTCGCCTGCTTTGCGAAATCCGCTCCCGGGGGCGATGCGTTACTCGTAAAGGAACGCTCCCGAAGGGAGACGAATTGACGAGTTCACGATTGCCAGTGATTTCAGGCACATGCTGGTTAAACTCGTCGCGACGAGTCCTTGCGTTGACGAGATTGGAGCACAAGCCGTTGTTCTGTCAGCAAATTAGATTTCATCTCGTAGCAATCTCGTCGTTCAAACGAACACAGTAGCCAGTGGCCCCGTTGCGCTTCTGAAGGGCGAGTTTGCCGTAGTCTGTCATCGTTTCTTCCGCGTCGTTGAAAGCGCTCTTAACCTTCTTCGACCGATTAGACGCAGGTCCAAAGGCGGCTTGATCTTCGTCGCTCATTGCGGCGATCACATCTTTGACCGCCTCATACCTGCCGCGCTGCCCATTGTCGGCAAGGGTCTTCGCCAGCAACCGGACGAGATCGACTTCCGCCGTCACATTGCCTTTTCGCTTCAGCGCGATCGGACGAAGGACGCCTATGTCTTCGCCAGCGACTTTTATGCTGTCTCGTCGGAACCATATAGGTTCGGTACGCATCTTGCCTAAATTGGTCTTCGCCATGTCGAGCCGTACGTAATCGTTGTGCGATCCCTCAATGGACCACTCTTTTGCGTCCTTCGGCGACATGCCAAACAATGTCGACACAATCCGAACGACGCCACCCTGTGAGCCGGCGCCCCGAACGGAGTCCATGTTGCCCGCAAACCCGTCGGACTTCGCCTTGTCGGGCTTTCTTGTGTGGGAGATGAGCTGCACTGCGCACTCGCCTTGGACTGCGAGCTGACGGACCAGCCCGACAACAAGGCGCATTTCGCTGTTGTTGTTCTCCTCCCCTTCGTGAAACTCGACGAGAGGATCCATAATCATGAGGTCTATCCCCCGGGCTTTCACGCCGGCCACGATCTTTTCAACCTGCCCGGTGCTCCTTAGCGCGCGATCCTTGCGGCTTGCCAACAAAAGAGCCTTATCAACGCCGGAATCGATGAACAGGCGCGTATTACCCTCTGCATCGTCCAAATCCGCCCATGAGATGTCAAACGCGGTCATCAGGGCCTCGAGCCGTCGTTCGATTTCTTCCCGATCGTCCTCCTGATTCCAGAACCAAACACGGTTGCGCGTAGGCACCGGAAACCCACAAATATCGTCCCGGCCGGTGACTGCCGCCAAGGCGAGCGCAAGGGCGTATGTGCTTTTGGCCACACCGCTAGGGCCCGTCAGGTTTCCGACGTTTCCGCGACAGGCAAACTCTGGAATGACCCACGGCCGCGGTGCGCGCACGTTGGCAGCAAACCTGCGCTGCGGTGTTGGGAGGATGTCGGGGGTTGATAGATTAAGAGCGGCGTTCGTTTCGTCCGGCACATCCGTGCTCGGTGCGGAAACTTCTGCCGCCTTTGCCGCCGGCGCGTCAACTTGGTCGGCGTATCGTGGCGGGATCAGTGTCGCATCAAAGCCGCTGGGGGTATCGCTCTTGGCCCACGGATGGCGAAGCCAAGAACGAATTACCCTTCTCTCAAATTGGTCGGCATGTTTGGTGGACTGATACGGCCATACCGCGACTAGTTGGGCGTATTCCGTAAGAGAGTAGTCCCCCGCGCGATGCAGTCTGCCCGAAAGCGCCCACTCAAATTCGGATGCGGAAGTCCCTTTTTGCTCCAGGGCCGGCGTTCCGCTCCATAGCGCCTTAAGCACCGGATCGCGATCGCATGCGGCTACGAATTTCGGCGGCAGGTCGACCCACTCGTGAGCCTCTTGCACGGCCACCATATCAAGATCGACGCCCGACAAGTCCGTTTCGTTGTATGCCGTCGCCTTGGTGGGAGGTGCCCATACGGCCAAGGCATCGATGGTGTAGGGCAGTCCGCAGCCTTGCTCAAGGACGGTCGCGACTGCCGGGACGCGACCCTGTAGCCGCTTGTCTTCGTCCGGAACGTTGACGGTTCCGGGCAATCTAAAAATGTGCTCGATCGATTGAACGTTATCGCCGCCGATCCTGTCTCGGATGGTCCGGCCTATCCCCGCGACAAGAACGCGGTTCTCGTCGGTCGCGGGAAGGTGCGGCGAGAGGAACCACCAGAATTGAAAGCCCCCGCCGCTGTCGATGACCATTGTTGGCGGGCATGTCGGGTCCGCGGAGAGGGTTCGGACGAGCTCGCGCAAGCGCTCTCGCTCTCGACGAAAATTCGTGCCTCTATTGTCGCCCGCTTTAATCTTGGCGGGGTCGACGTCTGCGACGATGGCCCGGAGGGTGCCTATTTCCTCTTTGTTCAATCGATAATCCCGGTGCGCGTCCAGGCGTCCGGCATTTGAAGACAGGTAGAGGTTTAGCCGTCCTTGTCTGGCGTCGATCCACTCGCGCGCCGCACCAGCGCTTAATGGGCCGTCCAATGTCAGCCCGTTTATTTTGTTCGGGTGTTTGGTGGGCAATGCGGGATCGATCGACACTATGTCGTGGCGTCCTGCCGGATCAAGGATTTCAAGAAACTTCAGTGCAAGCGCCGTGTTCGGTTCATCCGTCTTTGCCGGCGCCGTGGCGGCGGGATTCGTCGTCTTGGCTTCAGCGAGCACAGCCTGCATTTCGGCCGGCGTTAAAGACGGGGAGCAGTAACAAACGCTCCACGTCTCCATTAGTTCGGTCGCGGCATCGATTGTGAGATTTGGCCAGCGAAAGAGCTTCGCTGCCACATCGCGCGCAGCCAATGCCCGTCCCTCTCCCGCCCCTTCCGGCGCGTCTATATTGACCCATTCGATTGCCGTCGCGGAAGACGATCGCTCCGCGTCCGGCGTTTCAGGTGTCACGTTGGCCATGTCGGTCATTTCCTCTCCGGACGCTTGCGGCTCCGGCGACGCGTTGACTGTTTCAATGTTGTCGGGAGATTCGGTTTCGGAGCGCTCGTGCGGTTCCACTGGCGAGCACGCGGCCACAAGCCAATCGGGTGCCCCCGCAATCTCGCGATCGTTCTTCCAAGCGGAGGCGTACGCGTCGATCGTGCTTCCGGGCAGCACCACGAAATCATCGTAGCTTTTTAGGTCGAGACCGGCGCCCAAACCATCGACGGCACCGGCAACTCCCACCCTGTCCGGTAACGAGAACATAACGCAGTCGTCGATGGGTGAGATGCGTGCGTCAATTAGCAACCTCGCGACCGACGTCGCGGGGAGCCGGCCTCCCACAGCCGCAAGACTGCAGAACGCGGTTATTCCTTCGCGCCTGCGGCCATCGTGACCGAGCCTGCGCCGTGGGCGCCCGCGGAGGTCGACGCCATTTCCGCTGGCGACTATCTCAACGACGATCTTGTCGTTTGTCGATCCGCCGACGTTGAAATCTGGATTTTCATGCCACCATTCAGCGACCTGATGCGTCTCTCGACTAGCGAAGCGCTGTCCGTTCGGCTTCCAAGGCGTGCGGGTATTTGGAAGAAGCGGGAAGATCCGCCAGCCGCGTCGAACGCAGTCGAGCGCAGCGGCCAGCCGATCGGAGGGCGCGCATGTAACGCCAACTGACTCGGGCCGCGTATGTGACGAGGGAGCCTGCGGGAGGGAGGGCGCAGTCATAGCGACCCCCTGCCGGCGAGCGCGCGGCAAGAGGCGTAGACAGCTACCCTATTCAGGGCCTGCGGGTTCTTACCTTGGTGCTTGTGTGCCGAAGCCTGACGAACGTCGCATGACCCCTTGGCCAAAGGCCAAGCGGCATGGTATTCTAAGTGCATCGAAATTCTCTTTAGCCCGATGATCGGTTTGCGGCCGGCGTCGGGCTTTTTCTTTATCAAGCGCGACGCATATCATCTGAGCGGAGTCCTGGTTGCGCGACTGCTGATTAGCAGTGGGTTTGTGGGGGCGACAAATCCCCGATGGCCGTTAGGCGCATCTCGTCGAGTACGTGTCGTAATCTTAAGTTCTCAGTTTGCGACAGCGAAGTCCAGTTCTTTCCCTATAGGAGTGCGCCTGCGATACCGCCTAAAGACGGCGGTATCCAATCAAACAAATCAGGCGCTTAGCTATTAGTTGGCACTCCTGCGGCGCTGGAAGTCCGCGTTCTGGACGGGCGCGCAGACTGTGCCGCGCGACACCGTCTAGATATTTTTGGTCCCTGTGACGTGGCGGACACACCTCTTGTTGTTTGACGATGCAAGGGGCCGCCGGCTCAATTGCACAGTGCGACAAATTTGATCCGGATTTGCCGTCCATAACAAACCGTGCCCGGCTATTCTCCGCTTTTCTTTTCGAAGAGATGTGGGACAATCCGTGGGTGCCTGGTTTGTTTGGAGCGAACAAGGCGTCAGCGAGGGAGCCGTCCTGTGAGCAACGCCGCTTTGTCTACAGCCCCAATCGCCCCCAAGCTGAATCGAAACCGGGCGGCCCGTTTGGCTCGAGAAGCGGCGGCAGCCGGCGCGCTTGTCGGCGAGCGACTGATTTCTATCGACGAAGTGGTTGCCCGCAGCGGGATGTGCCGCGCCAAAATTTACAACATGATCCGAGAGGCAGCTTTCCCGGCGCCGGCGAAACTTGGCAATTCAAGCCGCTGGAGCATCCGCGAGGTCGAAGCGTTTATTGAACGTGCCCTAGCCGATCGCAATTTGCCCGCGGTAGCACAGCAAGTTGTCGGCATCGCCGAGGCTGCTTAGATGCTGTCGGAAATTGGAATTTACTAGCTTCCACTTCTCGACTACAGGCGGACATCCCTGGGCACCATTTGAACGTCCGCTGAGTGCCATTAGCAGTTCAGCTCGGACTGAACTATAAGGTTCTAGCGCCCTTCCGAACGGGTAACCGTCACCACCCGGGGGTACCATGAACCAATTGGACCAGATCGAGCATTTCATAGTGTTGATGCTCGAGAACCGATCCTTCAATTCTGTAGTGGGAAAGCTCTACCCCGTCTCGGCGAACTTCGACGGCCTCACTGGGGCAGAGTCAAACACAGACCTACAGGGCAAACCTATTACCGTCTGGAATTCGCCCGGTACGGACGCTACTTCGATGAGCATCCCTACACCGGACCCCGGGGAGCAGTTCGTGGACATAAACACGCAACTGTACGGGAGGCCTACTCCCGCTAATCCGCTTGCTCCGCCGAACATGAGCGGCTTCGCGAAAAATTACCAACAACAGGCAACCGGCAATGATCCGAAAAATGCCATGCACTATTTCAGCCCGGAACAGGTGCCGGTCATCAGTAGATTAGCGCGAATTTGCGGTGAGCGACCGATGGTTTGCCGCAGCCCCCTGCCAAACTTGGCCGAACCGTTTCTTTGTTCACACCGGGACCGCGAACGGATACGAAAACAACTCGCCGACGCATTTCCCCTACACAATGGAAACCATCTACAACCGCTTCGAACTAGCCGGTAATTTGACCTGGAAGATTTATTTCCACGAAATCGCCCAAGCCAAGACCCTATCCGAACTGTGGCTTTTGGCTGACCATTTTCATTTCATCGACCAACTTGCAAAAGATGCGGCAGAAGGCACGCTGCCGAACTACGCCTTTATTGAGCCCCGATATTTCGCAGATTGGTCGATGCCAAATGACATGCATCCACCACACGTGGTTACGCTGGGCGAGCAACTAATCGCCAGCGTATATAACACCCTTCGCGGGAGCAGCGCGTGGACTAAAACCCTTCTCATTATTACCTTTGACGAACACGGCGGTTGTTACGATCACGTTGTGCCACCTGTAGCCAAGCCGCCGAGCATGCCGCTTAGCGCCCCTTTTCATTTCAATCGATACGGCGTGAGGGTGCCGGCGGTAATCGTGTCGCCCTTCGTAAAGCCCGGCGACGTCATTAGACCGCTCACTGAAGCTCCGTTCGACCATACGTCGATTATTGCGTCGCTTCGCAAACGTTTCCCCGAGCTTGGGCAACCTTTGAAGGCGCGCGATGCGATTGCACCGGATGTAGGGATCGCATTATCGTTACCCGCCCCTACCAATCTTGGTCCAGAACACATCGATGCGCTATCTTACGTACCGACCCCGGGCGTCGTTGCTAGTGCGCGAGTTCAGCCGCTCAACAACATGCAGAAATCACTTGTGAAGTTGGCAGCAAATCTGCCTTCAAATGCCGTCGGCGCAGACAAGGCGGCGATCGAAGCGCACAAAGCAAAGATTCAGTTGAAGGAAAATGTTCCGCCGCCCGACGCGACCACCAGCGCGGGGAATGGCGCGGCATTTGTGAAGCAAAGGCTCGGCGAGTTCTTCTCGCCTGCCGCCGCCACAAATTAAAGAGAATCTCGACATCTCAACGGATCGGCGAAGCTTTTCGGTCCGGCTTAAAGCCGAACCGCGGCGCGGTATCCCGAATTGCGGCTCCCACGTAAGACGGAGCTAAGTGCCCGTAGTGCTTTTCGACCATGCGCGTATCTGAGTGCCCAAAATTGCGAGCAACGACGGTCGGCGCGGTGCCGTTCATGATTGCGTGCGAGGCGTAGGTGTGGCGCGTGCAGTGAAAGTTGACCAGTGGCGTAATCTTGGCCCGTTCGCTTCCCTCCCGCATCGGGCGTGCCTGCTCCGATTTACCCCAAGGCGCGCCATTCGACTTGAGGAAGATAAATTCTCGCTTCTCCCGCCCCGCGCAGACACGGGTGAAGAACTTGGTTCCTTCCTCTGTTAGATAGACGTGATAGACCTTCACACTGCCGTCGCCCTTTCGTGTGCTCATTCGGACTGTGCCGGCGTCGCCGTTAAAGTCTTCGACCACGAGACGCGCCAATTGCCCCCACCTGGCTCCGGTCAAAAAGCCGCCCTGCAATATCTTCCGGAAATCCGGATCGGACACGTTTCCTAGTCGCGTGGCTTCTGCCATCTCGAGGTATCGCACGCGGGCCTTTTCGACGCCCTTGAAGGGCTTGACCTTGCGCCACTGAATGTCAGATCCAACCTTGTTGTTTTCGAATGCTTTGTTGAGCGCTGCCCGAAGCGTGGTCCACGTTCTATTCACCGTGGCGCGCCGCTTCCGCATGTCTTCAGCGCGGTCTTCTTCGGTGGAATCCGCTGCAAGCGGCCGGTAGTTTTGCTTCTCTCCCGGCGCCGTTCTGAGCCGCGGCGCCGACTTCATTATTGAGTTTCGCCACCGGCGGAAATCATCGGCCGTGAGAGCTTCGACTTCCTTGTTACCAAGTTTCGGCCGGATGAAAGCGGCGTCTCGGCTTCGCGCGTCAGCGACCGCCGCTTCAGACCTGCCTTCGCTTTCCAGCCACCGGAAGTAGTCGTCCATTGCCTCCGACACGAGGAGCGGCCCCGTTTTGCCGGCCGCGGTGTGCGCCCGGCGCACCATCCGAAGCCGGGCCATTTCCTGCGCTTGGCGATAGTCGAGGACCGCGACACCGTCAGCGTCCGAAAAGTCGTCCGCGGCGGCTATGTTCTCGATGGAATAGGCTTGGCCGCCAAGATAGTGGCGTGCAACCCATTTTCCGGCTACAGCGGGCCGTCCTGGATGACCCTTCGGCTTCCGATAGCCGAGATGTAGCCCTTCCTCGATCGCGCGATAGTAGGGCTTCCGCTGGGGCTTGAGACGGGATCGGGCGGCGCGAGTTTCCAACGCGGAATCTCGGATCGTTCGGGCCATATCGATGCCTTTCCTGGCGATGCTCTAACCCGGAATCGCCCCGGTGTCCAATAGGTGTCCAATATACGGGGTTAGACGACGATGGACAGGCGCAGTCGAATAGATCAAGTTCTATCGATGTTTGTTGAGGAAGCGTATCCGGGCGTAGCCGACGATAGACATCAAAATAGCCCTTTCACGGCGGTAACACGGGTTCGAGTCCCGTAGGGCGCGCCAACCCAATTCATCACGCGCAAAGCGCAACACAAATCCACCGCAACGATGTCCGACGCGCTCAAACTTCTGACGACCCGCCGCTCGTTCAAGCCTGGCGAACTTGCCGGGCCCCCACCCTCCCCGGCCGAGCTCGACACGCTTTTGACCGTAGCGTCGCGCGTGCCGGACCACGGCAAGCTCGCGCCGTGGCGCTTCGTCGTGTTCGAAGGCGACGCCCGATTGGCCGCCGGCCACGCCATCGCGGCGGCGTTTGCCGCCAAATATCCGGACGCCAAGGCCGAGCACGTCGACGCTGAGCGTACGCGCCTGGCGCGCGCGCCTTTGGTCGTGGCGGTGGTGAGCCGCACCGCGGTCCATGTGAAAATACCGGAATGGGAGCAGGTCCTGTCCGCCGGCGCCGCCGCGATGAATCTGGTTCTGGCGGCGCATGCGCTGGGCTTTGGCGCAAGCTGGATCACCGAGTGGTATGCTTACGATCGCAACGTGCTCGACGCGCTCGGGCTGGCGCCGCATGAGCGCATTGCTGGCTTCGTTCACATCGGCCGGCCGCCGAAACCGCCGGAGGACCGGCCGCGGCCACCGCTTAGCGAAATCGTCACGCATTTCTCAACTTAGCACCTGCCGAAAAGCAGAAGAGGACGCCGACTTGAAGTCGGCGCCCTCGTTCCGGGCTTGCGCGCTTGATTGAAGGTGACTGACCGGCCATTGAACTGCCGTCCATTTTTTGTTGTGGGATGCCTTATTTGTTTGGAATCTGCTCGCAAACGCGCGGCCGAGGCGCGGAGCTTCAGTAAGCGTTCAGCACACGCCGGGATTTTGCGTGATGCCGAGCCAATGAACGCTTATCGAGGCGCCAAGCGGCCGCCGCCGACGCACGGTTATCCTGTGATCGGTGGGGACGGCGGAACTGCTGCTCGGGGATGCGAATGGAACCCCACGTTCCCACGGTGCACTGCACAATTCATCGAATTGATACAACGCGACCGAAATTTTTCCCCGCGGCCTTCACGCCAGCGACCCATGTCCGTCACGGCGAGGCCACAGAGTGCCTCTACCCCTCGGGGGCACGGTGAGGGAATGATTTAGGGAGGAAGGATCATGCTTCCGCGAACCGATACGGCGGCGCAAGCCCGCTTGGCGATCAACGGCAAGAACAGTTGTCCGCAGTGCAGCGAATGGCTGCTTGCGCCTGAATGGTCGGAATATCTCAACGACCGCTGCGTGCGGCATACATGGTCGTGTGATTCCTGCGGCTATCAGTTCGAAACGGCGGTGTTCTTTGCGCAAGCAGCCTGATCGTCAGTCGAATGTGGCGGATAGGTATGGCGTCGGCCATTGAAATCCTCGACTGATGTGCAGTCCGCATTGAGATAGCGCGGGCCGATCGGCGACTTGCCGTAGCCGGCTGGGATATCGAGAACGTAGGTCGGCTGGCACAGACCCGAATAGCGTCCGTGCAGCGCGCGCATCAGAGCTTGGCCCTCCGTGATCGTGGTACGCAGATGCGCCGTTCCAGGCGCCAGATCGGCGTGATGCAGGTAGTACGGCTTGACCCGGCACTCGACCAGCGCTCGCATCAACGCGCCGAGGGTTTCGACATCGTCGTTGACGCCGCGCAGCAGCACGGACTGGCTGAGCACGGGGATACCGGCATCGACGAAGCGTGCGATGGCTGCGCGCGTCGGCACAGTCAATTCGCGTGGATGATTGGCATGTAGGACGACGAAGCTTGCTTTGTCGCAGCGTAACGCGCGGGCAAGTGCCGGCGTAACCCGATCCGGCGCCGCAATGGGGAGCCGGGTGTGTACCCGGATCACCTTGACGTGGTCGATCGCCGCGAGTTCCGCCACGATATTCCTCAGCCGCCTGGAGGACAAAACCAGCGGATCGCCGCCGGTCAGGATCACCTCCCAGATTTGCGGCTTTGATCGGATGTAGTCGAGCGCGGCGGCGAGCGCGCTGCGCGACATGGTCGCTCGCCCCGGCCCGACCACTTCGCGGCGGAAACAAAAGCGGCAATACACCGCGCAAACGCTGACGAGCTTGAGCAGCACGCGATCCGGATAGCGGTGAACGATGCCTTCGACCGGGCTGTGCGCGTCGTCGCCGATGGGATCGCTCAATTCCACCGGTCGCGAGTTCGAGCTCGCGAGCGTCCGGAACGAATTGCCGAGCGATCGGATCGTCTGGATCGGCCGGGTCGATCAGTTCGGCGATCGCCGGCGTGATCGCCACCGCATAGCGCGCGGCGACCTTTTCCAGAGCCACGCGCCGATCCTCGCCCACCAAACCTGCGGCAACGAGTTCGGATGCCGTGCGTATCGCTGTCATCGCATCACTCCTGCCAACCGCTCTTGGCTATCATTCCTGAACGGGCGTCCATAGCACTTGATCGAGGCGCGCGGCGCCGGTCGCCAACATCACCAGCCGATCGAGCCCGAGTGCGATGCCGCGAGGCTTGCGGCATGTGCGCCAGCGCGGCAATAAAATCCTCATCGATCGGATAGCGCTCGCCATAGATGCGCTGGCGCTCCGCCATCTGCTCCTCGAAACGGCGGCGCTGCTCGGCGGCGTCGTTGAGTTCGCCGAACCCGTTGGCCAGCTCGACGCCGCAGACGTAAAGCTCGAACCGTTCGGCGACGCGCGGATCGGACGTCGGACGCGCCAAAGCAGAAAGCACCGTCGGATAGCGGTCGAGGATGGTGGCCCGGCCGATGCCGAGATTGGCTTCGATGCGTTCGACCAGCACCCGGCTGAAGATATCGCCCCACGTGTCGTCGCCGGCGACGCGGATGCCGGCGGATCGTGCGGCTTCCGCAAATAGCGCGCTGTCCGCCTTCCCCGCGGGCATCGTCGCCAGCAAATCGATGCCGGCGAAACGGGCGAAGGCCTCCGCCACGCTGAGCCGCTCGGGCTCGGCGAAAGCGTCGGCGGAACGGCCGCGAAACGAAAGCTGCCGCGTCTGCGCGGCGCGCGCCGCCGCGGCGAGGATCGCTGCACAATCGGCCATCAGCACCGTATACGCCTCGCCGACGCGATACCATTCGACCAGCGTGAATTCGGGATGGTGCAACGCGCCTCGCTCGCGATCGCGGAACACTTTGGCGAATTCGACGATGCGGCGCTCGCCGGCGGCGATAAGCTTTTTGCAGGCGAACTCCGGCGACGTGCGCAAATACCGTGGCGAGGCGGTGCCGTCGGGACGGTTAAGCGTTGCACCGAAGGCATGGAGGTGAAGTTCGTTGCCCGGCGACACCTGCAGCGCTGCGGTATCCACTTCGACGAAATCTGCTTCCGCGAACAATGCGCGCAGCGCCGCCACGACGCGCCCCCGCGCCAACAGCACCGGCCGGCGATCGGCATGAACATGCGGCGCCCAAAAAGGCGAGGAATCCGGCGGAGGGCTCGACATAACCTTGCTTACGCGCGTTTAAGGAAATAACTAGCGGTCTGGCTCAGGATCGGTATGGTGCGCTCGAAACCTGCTTATTAGCATTGAGGAACCCGTGAAAGTCATCGCCAGTTCATTGCGCAAAGGCAATATTGTCGAAATCGACGGCAAACTCGCAGTCATTATGGCTGCCGAGAATATTCACCCCGGCAAGGGCACGCCGGTGACCCAAATGGACGTGCGCCGAATTGCCGACGGGGTGAAGGTCGCGCTGCGCTACAAGACCACCGACCAGGTCGAGCGCGCCTTCGTCGAGGATCGCAAGCACCAATATATGTATCAGGACAGCGACGGCTATCACTTCATGAACATGGAGAGTTATGATCAGGTCGCGGTACCTGCCGATATCATCGGCGACCAGACCGCGTATTTGCAGCCCGAAATGGAGGTGACGTTGAGCCTGCATGAAGGCAACCCGGTCGCCATCGAGCTGCCGCCGCGGGCAACACTGGAAGTGGTCGAGACCGAGCCGGCAATGAAGGGCCAAACCGCGTCGTCCTCCTACAAACCGGCGGTCCTCTCCAACGGCATCCGCACCATGGTGCCGCCCTTCATCACCATCGGCACCAAGATCGTGGTGATGACTGTAGACGGCAGCTACGTCGAGCGGTCCAAAGAGTGACGCTGTCAGCCGCCTCAATCTGAATATTTGTTCAGTTTGTTGCGCTGGACAATGAACCTGCGCCTGGCATGACCCGGCATAAGGCTTGGCAGGGGCCGCGTTGCTGGCGATAGTGGCAAGTCTCGCATTTGGGATTTGACACGTGCGCGCTGCCCTCACGATCAGTCTTTTGACAGCGGGGATTAACTGCGTGATCTGGCTTGGCGTCCCGCCGGCCGCCTTCGCCGCCAATTGCAAACCGCACCATTTTCGCGCGCCATTTTTTATCAAAGACATGGGTGCTTGCGCCTTCGATGCCGAGACTTTGAGTTACGCCGGGACGCCGGTCGAACAGGCGATGTGTTTGATGCGCGGCATGGATGCAACACGCAATCTCGGACCGCCGCTGACCGCTTTGCCGCCGGCGCTCGCGAGCCGTATCGGCGAAAGCGCCGGTGTGCCGGCGCGCGAAGTCCTGTCGAGTTATCTCACCAAGGAGAATCTCGAAACCGATTTTGCCGCTCATCTGGGGGAGCCGTTGTCTCGCGCGCACGACAACGATCCGGATTCGCCGACGGCGCGCTATTTCGTCATCCACGATACCAGCGGGCCGAATTACGGCCATCGCGCCTTCCCGGACGACATCGACACCCAGGCGCATTACGAAAATCTCGCGGACTACGCCTGCTCCGATGGCTGGGAGCGCGCGCACGTCTTTATCAATCGCACCGGCGATATGCTCCTGGCGCACGATTATTCCATCCCATGGCGCGAGACCAAGTTCGAGCAGGCCGCCGAGTTCGGCGGGGCGCTGCGAGGGTTGTTTTTGCACAATGAGCTTGATGCAGCCGCGCAAAAGCGCGCCCGGCCGCGGTTGGCGCAATGACGCGCAAACCCCGGACCCCGCTTTCACGCAGGCCCAGTACGACCGGCTGGCGCTCCTCTACACCATCGCCGCTATGCGCAAAGGCAAATGGCTTGTTCCCGCTTTCCACGCCGCCATCGATGCCGATATTCCCAACGGCCACGACGATCCGCTGCATTTCGATATCGACGTTTTGCCGCAAGCCTGGACGGGCTGACCGAAAAACTGGGGCAGCCGGTGGTTGTTCAAGCCGCCCACTAGACCCGCCGCATAACGGCCTGCATGCAGCCCGCATCGAACCGGATAACGGCTATGCCGGCGTGAGCCATTGGGCCCGGTTGCGCCACGCTTGCCGATCAGGTTGGATGGGGGTGACCAGCCCAAACCTTGAACCCTGAGGAAATGCCCGCCATGACGCCGTCTCAATCCGCGACCGCACGCGCCACCACCGATGCCGACCCGGCAGTCGCCAAGATCGAACGGCCGACGCCGGCCGGGGCCAATGCGCCCGGCTTCGGCTCGGACGTGATCGCTGACGCGCTGCGCGCCCTCGATATCCCCTATATCGCGCTCACGCCGGGGGCGAGCTATCGCGGCCTGCACGATTGGATCGTCAATTACCTCGGCAATACCAAGCCGCAGATGCTGCTTTGCCTGCACGAAGAGGCGGCCGTCGCCATCGCCCATGGCTATGCGAAAGTGACCGGCAAGGCGATGGTCACCGCTGTGCATTCGAATGTCGGGCTGATGCATGCCACCATGGCGATGTTCAATGCCTGGTGCGACCGCATGCCGGTCATTGTGCTTGGCGCCACGGGCCCGGTCGACGCCGCCAAGCGCCGGCCGTGGATCGACTGGATTCATACCTCGCGCGATCAGGGCGCGCTGGTTCGCGAATACACCAAATGGGACGACCAGCCGGCGTCGCCGGGGGCGGCACGCGAAGCGATCCTGCGCGGCACCTGGATCGCCAATACCGTGCCTCAGGGCCCGGTCTATATCAATTTCGATGCCGAGCTGCAGGAAGGCAAAGTCTCCGAGCAATTGCCGCCGATCGACATCGCGCGCTACATGCCGAAGGTTTCGACCGCGGCGCCGGCCGAGCTCATCCGCGAAGCGGCTGCCGTTCTTAAGGATGCCAAGCAGGTTTTGATCCTGGCCGGCCGCGCCTCGCGCGACGAGGCGGCGTGGAACGCCCGTGTCGCGCTGGCCGAAGCGCTCAATGCGCGCGTCGTCACCGATCTGAAAATCGGCACGACCTTCCCGACCGACCATCCGCTTTATGTCGGCTCGCCTCGCGCCATCAACGCCGAGAGCGTCGAAGGCTTGAAGAATGTCGACGTCGTGCTGTCGCTCGATTGGGTCGATCTCGCCGGCGCGCTGCGCTATTTCGGGCCCACGCCGTCGGTCAAAGTAATTCAGGTGTCGCTCGACCACCGCATCCACAATGGCTGGAGCATGGACCATCAGGCCCTCCCCGCCGGTCGATATACTGCTTTCGGCCGATCCCGACCTGGTCGTTCCCGAACTGGTCAAGGAAGTCGGCAAAAGCGCTAAGCCGCATGCGATGCCGACACCGCGGCAAAGCGCAAACAAAGAGCCCGCGGCGGGCTTCACCAACGAGCATATCGCGCGGGCCTTGCGCAAAGTCCTCGGTGACCGGCCGGTGACCTATACGCATCTGCCGCTGTCTTGGGACGACAGCTGGATCACGTTTCGCCACCCGCTCGACTATGTCGGCTCCGACGGCGGCGGCGGCGTCGGCGGCGGCCCCGGCATTTCGGTCGGCGCGGCACTGGCGCTCAAAGGCAGCGGGCGGCTGCCGATCGCGATCTGCGGCGACGGCGATTTCCTGATGGGCGTGACCGCGGTGTGGACTGCGGTGCATTACAAAATTCCGCTGCTGTTCGTCCTTGCCAATAACCGTTCGTTCTACAACGACGAACTGCATCAGGAGCGGATGGCGCGCGCGCGCAACCGCCCAGTCGAGAACAAGTGGATCGGCCAGCGGATGGCCGACCCCGAAGTCGATCTTGCCGCCATGGGCCGCGCCCAAGGTGCGGTGGGCTTCGGACCGGTCACCAAGTCCGCCGATCTCGCGGGCATTCTGGAGAAAGCGATCGCGGCGGTGGATGCCGGCGGCGTTGCGGTCGTCGATGTGCGCGTCGAGCCCGGCTATACCGCGGTGATGACGGCGGCAATGACGCGCGCGGGGAATTAGCAATTGCGTAGCGGGAGAGCATTATGAACGAAGCGGTCCAACCAAAGTCGCTTAGGGCGCAAACGCTCAATCTGCCGCAGCATCGCGACGCCTTCTATGGCGGCAAGTGGCATAAGGCGAAGTCCGGCCGTGCCGCCGACGCCATCAATCCCGGCACCGGCAAATCGCTCGGTCCGGTAGCCGATTGCGGCGCGGCGGATATCGATGCCGCCGTGCAAGCGGCAAAAGCCGCCTTCCCGGCCTGGCGCGACACGCCGCCGCTCGAACGCGCGCGCATGCTCAAACGCATCGCCAATGTGCTGCGCGATCACGCCGAGGAATTGGCGCTGATCGACGCCGCCGATTGCGGCAATCCTTTTGCCGAGATGGTCAAGGACGCGACCATCGCCGCGGCGCAGATCGAGTTCTATGCCGGGCTCGTCACCGAGATGAAGGGCGCGTCGATCCCGATGGGACCGGGCGTGGTGAATTTCTCGGTTCGCGAGCCGCGCGGCGTCGTCGGCCGCATCATTCCGTTCAACCATCCCTTCATGTTCTGCGCCGGCAAAGCCGGCGCGCCGCTCGCCGCCGGCAATACCGTGGTGATGAAGCCGCCGGACCAGGCGCCGCTCTCATCGCTGCGGCTTGCCGAACTGATCGGCGATATTTTGCCGCCGGGCGTATTCAACTTCGTGCCTGGCGGACGCGAAGCCGGCTCGGCGCTCGCCTCGCATCCCGACGTCGCCATGATCGCGCTGATCGGTTCGGTGCCGACCGGCCGCGCCGTCATGAAGGCCGCCTCCGACACGCTCAAGGCAGTGATGCTCGAGCTCGGCGGCAAGAACGCGCTGATCGCCTATCCCGATGCCGACCCGGACGAAGTCGCCGACGGCGTGATCGGCGGCATGAACTTCACTTGGTGCGGGCAGTCCTGCGGCTCGACCAGCCGCGCCTTCATCCACGAGAAGATCTATGAAGCTGTGCTGGCCAAGGTGAAAGCCAAGATCACGCACTACAAGCCCGGCATCGCCACCGACCCGGCGACCACCATGGGCTCGATCATCTCCAAGACGCAGTACGAGCGAATCCTGGGCTTCATCGACAGCGCCAAGCAGGAAGGCGCGCGGCTCCTCACCGGCGGCGGCCGGCCGTCCGACCCGGCGCTGGCAAAGGGCTTTTTCATCGAGCCGACGGTATTCGCCGATGTGCAGCCGAATATGCGTATCGCCCGCGAGGAGATTTTCGGCCCGGTGCTCTCGGTGTTCAAATGGAGCGACGAGAAGCAAGATGCTCGACCAAGTCAACGCCGTCGAATACGGGCTGACCGCCTCGATCTGGACCAACGACCTCTCCACTGCGCACCGCACCGCCGCTGCGGTGCAAGCCGGCTTCATCTGGATCAATGAAGTGTCGAAACATTTCCTCGGCGCGCCGTTCGGCGGCTACAAGCAGTCCGGCATCGGCCGCGAGGAATGCTTTGAGGAAATGCTCGCCTATACGCAGGAGAAGAACATCCACGTCAGGCTGCGGCCGGCGAGCATGTAAGTCGCTCTGTCTAGCCAATTGGTCGCGGATATTCTGCCTGGCGCACGAATATGCTACCGAGCGGTGTCGCCCACCTGAAAGCCAACTCGTAGTTATTCCAAAAGGGATGACTGTGTGAAACGCCGCCAGTTCATTGCGCTTTTAGGAAGCGCGGCCGGCCTTATTGCATCGCCGCTCACCACCCGCGCCCAGCAACAAAAGATGCAGATGATCGGGTTTCTCGATAGCGGGTCACCCGAGGGCATGACGGAATATCTCGCTGCATTCCACCGGGGCCTTGGTGAAAACGGCTATGTGGAGGGCCACAACGTTACAATCGAATATGGTTGGGCGCGGGGTAAGGCCGATCGATTGCCGGCGTTGGCTACGGCGTTAATCCAGCGGAAAGTCGCCGTTATTGCCGCGACCCGTGGCCCCGCTCCCGCCTTCGCGGCAAAAGCAGCAACTTCCGCTATCCCCATCGTCTTTCAGACCGGCAGCGACCCGGTCAAGGACGGCCTCGTCGCCAGCATGAATCGTCCGAGCGGCAACGTGACCGGCGTAACGCGCCAGTCTACAGTTTTGAGCCCGAAACGCCTTGAATTGCTGTCGGAGCTGGTTCCGGATGCAAAATTGATCGCGGTGCTCTTCCGGTCGGGAAATCCGGTGGCCGACTCGCAAGTGAAAGAATTGCAGGAAGCGGCGCGTTCGCGGGGTCTTCAACTCTTTGTTCTGGGAACAAGCGCGGGCGATCTGGACGCCACCTTCACGACTTTTTCGCAGAAAGGCGCCGATGCGCTCATCGTCATCAACGACCCGGTTTTCATCGACCAGCGCGAGCACATCGTCGCACTAGCGGCGGGTCATGCCATCCCCGCGATCTACGCCGAAAGCGCGCCTGTCTTCGCCGGCGGACTCATGAGCTACGCCGCCAGCCTCGCGGATTCATTCCGCCAAGTCGGCGCCTATGTCGGCCTGATTCTCAAAGGCACCAAGCCTGCCGATCTCCCCGTCCAACAACCGACCAAGTTCGAATTCATTATCAACCTCAAAACCGCCAAGGCGCTCGGCCTCACCACGCCGCCGACCCTGCTCGCGCTCGCCGACGAGGTGATCGAGTGAAGCGAGTTATCGTGAGCGGAGGCCCCGCTTCCGCTCACGCCGGCCCCCGTTACTGCCGCAGATAGATTTCCGCTGGCAGTGCGTTGCGCAGCCCGCCTTCGGCCTCGCAAATCCACATTTCGCCTTTGGTCCAGTAATGAGTGCAGCCGCAGGCCGGGCAATCGATACGGGCAGCCACGTCCGGCAAGGCTGCGAAAGTGTCGATGTCGGTTTTGATTCCGGTCGGCACAAATTTGCCGGTACGGACGCAGGCAAGCATGATCTGGAGCATCGGATTCCTCCGTTTGCTCCCCCCACGGCCGAACCGTGGAGCATAAAAGTTAACTTAAAGTTTACAGGCCGGTCATTAGCGACGACCGTTGGTCGGGATAACGACACCGCAAGATTTGCTGAACGGTCAACCAACGATCAGACGGCAAACGTCTCGTAGGTCGCCGGATGAAACAATTCGTCGACCGAAACGCGGCGCGGCGACAGGCCTTCGGCGTGGTGCTGGGCGAGAAAATAATCCAGCACCTTGCGGTTCGGCTCGACGCCGTAGGACCAGAAATCGTGGCCCATCAGGTCGCGCGCTTCCTTCAAGCCGCTCCTCGACGAATGGCAGCGTCACCTTGGTGGCCGAGGTGTCGGAGAGCTTTGCTCAAGCCCGCGTCCTTGGCCTGCTCGAACGCCTTGAGCACGGCGCCCGGCAGCCACGGATGCTTCTCGGCCAGCTCGCGGCGGATGCCGACCACGTGCATGATCGGAAAAAAGCCGGTGCGCTTGAAATAGTCCTTGGCCACCGCCATCGGATCGGGAAACAGCCAGCCGATATGCGGATGGCCCTTCTCGACCAGCGTCGGCGGCCGCGGCGCGATGAAGCCGTCGATCTCGCCGGCTTCGAGCAGCGCTGGAAATCGTCGTGCCCTCCGGCGCGTTGTCGAGCCGCACGCCCGGCGGCAGCTTGACGGTGATCTTCTCCGGCCGCCCCGCCTCCTCGATGCCGCCGCGGATCCAGTGGATGTCGGAGCGCTTGACGCCGTAGTCGTCTTCCAGGAAAGCGCGCGCCCATACATTGGCGGTGAGCTGATATTCCGGCACGCCGACTTTGCGGCCCTTGAGGTCTTCCGGCTTCTTGACGCGGTCGGTGCGCACATAGATCGAGGTGTGGCGGAACGCGCGCGACACGAAAGCCGGCACCGCGATATAGGGGCAATTACCTTCTGCGCGGTCTTGACCGTGTAGCTCGACAGCGACAATTCGCAGATGTCGAACTCGGCGGCGCGGAAGGCGCGGAAGAAAATCTCCTCCGGCACCAGCTTCATGTAGACCGGATCGACGCCGTCGATCTGCACCGCTGCCGTCGATCAGCGCGCGGGTGCGGTCATAGTCGCCGACGGCGACGGAAAGATTGAGCTTGGCCATCTTGCTTCCCTGCATCACTTGCAGACGGCTGGGTCGGACTCAGATAGCCGCGTCCGGCGGGCCGTGCCAAGATGCCTTTACTCCCGGCGGCATCATGCGCGACGCGCCGCACGTCCGGGCTTAACGATGAATTGGCAAGGCTTTGCGCTGGCACGCAGTGGCGATCATACTCTGCTGTGCGGCACGCCGTCGCCACGGCCGGCGCAAAGCGACGTGCCGCTCGTCTAAAGCGACGCCGGCAATATCTAAATCGAAGGGATGGCGGCGATGCCGTCGAGAACGGCACAGAACGACGCCGATGACTCGCCGCTTCAGAGATGGACGTCGATCCGGTCTTGCGCCGAACGGCTGCCTATGTCGTTTACACCCGGCAAGGCCGCGGCCGCACCGTCCACGGTTATGATGCCAGCCAGGTCTGCACCGCCGAGCCGCGGCCGGACGAGCTGCGCCGATCGAGGTCGACGGCAGCGGCCGTACCAGCTTCTGCTCAATGGCCGCAACGGCGATCCCGAGCATCAGCTTTGCGATTTTCGCCAAAAATAATTCAGCGCAGACGGGCGACGGCTTTATTTCCTCTCGCCGGGTTGGGCGACCTCAGAAGCGCTCCACGTTCTGGATATGCAACGGCGAGGAGCACTTTCTCATGCCGGCCAATGACCTGCTGGTGCTAAGCTTCTGCCGCAACAACTATAAGGATGACCTGTGGTTCTGGCGCAGCGCCATTTCGCGCTCGGCGGCAGCTACGACTGGTACTGGCTGTACATCCGGCCGGAACGAAACAGCTCGGCCCGCTCGGTCCAGTTTGACACGCCGAACGATATGGCTCGCGACAGGCTCACGGCGTGTGGTGCGCAAACACAGCCGTGATCAGAGCCGCCCTGCAAAAGGCTCCGCCGGCGCGATATCGGTCAGCTTGAACTGCACGCGCTCCTCGCCCTGCCAGCGGTCGAGCGCAACGGTGCCGGCGGCATGGACGCGCCGGCCGCGGTTGTCGCTTGAGCGCCGCGCCGAGCTTTTGGCCGACCGCGCGAAAGGCGATGGCGTTGACCGCGGCGCCGTCGCCGGCCTTCAGCCGCACCCGCATATGCGCCTGGCCGACCTCTTCCGCATACGCCACGGTGTGCGCCGGCAGTGCGATCATCGGCTCCGGATTGCCAGATCCGAACGGTCCGGCGCGCTCGATCATAGCCACCAGATCTGCGTCTGCCGCCGCCGCGGTCACCGCGCCGTCGATCAGGAGGCCGGCGGCGCGGCGCGCGTTCTCGACATCGGCCGCCAGCGTTGCTTCGAAAAAGGCGCGCAATTCGGCAAGCGCCCCTTTGCGCAGCGTGACCCCGGCCGCCATCGCATGGCCGCCGCCCTTGACCAGCAAGCCTTCGGCCACCGCGCGGCGCACGGTGCGGCCGATATCGACGCCGACAATCGAGCGGCCGGAGCCGGTGCCATGCCGCCAGGCTCGAGCGCGATGGCGAAAGCGGGCCGGCCGAATTTCTCTTTCAATCGCGCGGCGACAAGGCCGATAACGCCCGGGTGCCATCCCTCGGCGGCGGTGACGACAACCGCGCCCTTTTCCTCGATACCAAGCGCGGCCATCGCCTCGGCTTCCGCCTGCGCCAGCATCGAGTGCTCGATGATTTGCCGCTCCTGATTAAGCCGGTCGAGTTCGGCAGCGATCTTGGCCGCTTCGATCGGATCGTTTTCAATCAGAAGCCGCACGCCGAGATCCGCCCGGCCGATACGGCCGCCGGCATTGATGCGCGGTCCGAGCAAAAACCCGAGATGCCATGCTTCCGGCGGCCCGTTGAGCCGCGCCACATCCATCAGGCTGACATGGCCTACCCGCTCGCGCCGGCGCAGCGCGATCAGGCCCTTGGCCACGAAAGCACGATTGAGCCCGATAAGCGGCACCACGTCGGCGACTGTGCCGAGCGCCACGTCGTCTAGGAACGACGAGCAGATCGGGCTCCGGCCGCTCCGCGTCCAAAAACCGCGGCTGCGCAGCACGCGGTTGACGGCGACGACCGTCATGAAGGTCAGGCCCACGGCGGCCAGATGGCCGAGCCCGCATAGATCGTCGCGGCGATTTGGATTGACGATCGCCACCGCCGGCGGCAGCTCCTCGTCGGCTTGGTGATGGTCGATGACGACGGTATCGACGCCGAGCCTCTTGGCTTGCGCCAGCGGCTCAATGCTGGTCGTGCCGCAGTCGACACAGACGAGCAGCGTCGCGCCCCGCTCCGCGAGCGTGCGGACGGCTTCGATGTTCGGACCGTAGCCTTCGAACAAACGGTCTGGAATGTGGATGATCGGCTCAATGCCGCATTGGCGCAGATAGCGCGCCAACAGCGCCGCAGAGGTGGCGCCGTCGACGTCATAATCGCCGAAAATCGCCACGCATTCCGTCGCGCGTCACGGCGTCGGCGATGCGCTCCGCGGCCTCCCGCATGGCGGTGAGCACCAGCGGATCGGGCATCGAATGCTTGATGGTCGGATCGAGGAAAGCCTCTACCGCGTGGACCTCGATATTACGCCCGGCGAGAATGCGGGCTAAAAGCTCCGGCAGCCGTGGCGCTGTGCAATTGCCAGCGCCCGCGCGGCGCCGCGCTCGTCGAGCCGGTCGCGCCAAGCGCGCCCGGTCGCCGAATTCTCGACGCCGAGGAAGAAACGATTCTCTGCCATAAGTGCAATTGTACATTGTCGTGCGCCGCGAAGGCGGAGCATTCAGCGCTATATATGTATCGGGCGTCGATCACGCGAATATTCCTGATCACCCGTCTTCACGGGCGATGTCGCTCAAACGCTACTCGAATTTATCGTGCTTGCGATGCTCGGCGCGGATCCAGCGCACGGTGCCGCTTGCCGAACGCATCACCACTGTCTCGGTCTCGATGAAGTGCTTGCCGAATTGCACGCCGCGCAGCATGGGGCCGTCGGTGACGCCGGTTGCCGCGAACAGGCAATCGCCGCTGCACCATATCCTCGATCTCGTACTTCTTGCGCGCCTCTTTGATGCCCATCTTGGCGATCCGCTCGCGCTTCCCGTCGGTATCGACAATAAGCCGGGTCTGCATCTGGCCGCCAATGCAGCGCAACGCAGCCGCCGCCAGCACGCCCTCCGGCGCTCCGCCGATGCCGAGATAGATATCGATCCCGGTTTTTTCGGCGTCGGCGGTGTGGATCACTCCGGCTACGTCGCCGTCGGTGATCAGGCTTACCGCGGCGCCGGCCTTGCGCACGGCGGCGATCAGATCGGCGTGCCTCGGGCGGTCGAGAATCATCGCGGTGATCGCGGCGGGCTTGACGCCCTTAGCTTTGGCCAAGTTGAGGATGTTTTCATCGGCCGGTGCGTCAAGATCGACAACTTCCTTGGGATAGCCGGGACCGACCGCGATCTTGTCCATATAGATATCCGGCGCATGCAGGAGCGTTCCCGCCTCGGCCACCGCCAGCGTAGCAATGGCGCCCGGCATGTTCTTGGCGCACAGCGTCGTGCCTTCCAGCGGATCGACGGCGATATCGACTTTAGGCCCGGTTTTGGTGCCGACCTTTTCGCCGATATAGAGCATCGGCGCCTCGTCCATCTCGCCCTCGCCGATGACCACCGTGCCGTCGATAGGGAGCGAGTTGAGTTCGCTGCCGCATGGCGTCCACGGCGACCTGATCGGATTGCTTGACGGCACCGCGTCCGCGAAGTCGCGCCGCGGCGACGGCGGCCCGTTCTGTAACGCGGGCGATTTCAAGCGATAGCGCGCGTTCGAGCGCTCGATGGAAAGATGCTGGTATCGTCGACATTAAACAATCCTCAGGTCATGCTCGTTCGATGCGGATGACTTGCGGGCGCCCGGATAAGACCCGATCGTGCCGCACCGCGGCAAGTGCCTTATGCACGGCGTCCTCACTGGTCGCGTAAGTGATCAGAATCACCGGCACCGCCTCGCCGGAACGGCCAGGCTGCGCCGCACCGCGGGAACCCGGTGGGTGACGCTGGACGATCGATTCCAGCGAAATTTTCTGCTGCGCCAACCGCCGCGCGATGGTCGCGGCCGTGCCCGGCCGGTCGCGCGCCAAGAGCCTTATGTAGTAACCGCCTTCGTGGTGCTGCATCGGCGCCTTGCGGATCGCGGTCATGCGCGCCGCCGGAAGCCCGAACGGCGGGGTTACGACGCCGCGCGCGATATCGGCCAGATCGGCGACGATCGCGGAGGCCGTCGCGGCGCCCCCGGCGCCGGGTCCGACCAGCGTGATTGGCGCCAGCCCCTCGGCGTCCAGGGTGACGGCATTGGTGACGCCCATGACCTGAGCGATGGCGGAGTCCTTCGGCACCATGGTCGGATGGACGCGCTGCTCGATGCCGGCGTCGGTTTTCACCGCGACGCCGAGAAGCTTGACGCGGTAGCCGAGTTCGGCCGCAGCATCCAGATCGGCAAGCGCAATGGAAGAAATGCCTTCGACATAAACCGCATTGGGATCGATCTTGGTGCCGAAAGCGAGGCTGGCCAGGATGGCAAGTTTTTGCGCGGTATCGTGACCTTCGATATCGAACGCCGGGTCGGCTTCCGCATAGCCGAGCCGTTGCGCTTCGCGCAGGCATTCGTTGAAAGCGAGCCGATCCTGCTCCATCCGGGTGAGGATGTAATTGCAGGTGCCGTTGAGGATGCCGTAGATGCGGGAGAACGACGCGCCGTTGAGGCCTTCGCGCAGCGTCTTCACGATCGGGATGCCGCCGGCGACGGCGGCTTCGAAATTGAGCGCCACGCCATGGCGTTCCGCCAGTACGGCAAGCTTATGGCCGTGACGAGCCAATAGCGCCTTGTTTGCCGTCACTACCGGTTTTCCGGCCGCCAGTGCCGTTTCGATGGCGCGCTTGGCCGGATCGCCCTCCCCGCCCATGACCTCGACCAGAACGTCGATCGACCGGTCGCAGGCCAACGTTACGGGATCGGCAATCCAGCGAGACTTCTTGACGTCGAAATCGCGCTTCTTGGCCCGCGATCTGGCGGTGAGCGCTACCACCTCGATGGGCCGGCCGCAGCGCGCAATAAGTTTGTCGCGCCCCTCATCGAGGATACGAATCACAGCGCTGCCGACGGTGCCCAGCCCGGCAAGCCCGACTTTGAGCGGCTCAGCCATAAACGTCGCCAGCCTGAAGAGGGTAAAGCGACGCCCGACTAACGCCGCGTCGCCAAGGGAACGACGTTGTGCAGCATTTCCGGGGCTGTTTCAAGAAAGCGCCGAATATTGCGTGCGGCTTGCCGGATGCGCTGTTCGTTCTCCACAAGCGCGATGCGGACATGACCTTCGCCGTGCTCGCCGAAGCCCGCACCTGGCGCCACCGCCACGCCCGCCTTTTCGACCAGAATAGTGGAGAATTCCACGCTACCGAGCGGACGAAGTGGTTCCGGGATCGGCGCCCAGGCAAACATCGAAGCCGAGGGCGCCGGCACCGGCCAGCCGGCACGGCCAAACGAATCAACCAGGGCATCGCGGCGCCGCCTGTAGATGGCGCGCATTTCCTTGATGCAGTCGTCCGGCCCGTTGAGGGCAGCCGTCGCCGCCACCTGGATGGGAGTAAATGCGCCGTAATCGAGATAAGATTTGACCCGAGCGAGCGCGGCGATGATGCGCTCATTGCCGACCGCAAAGCCGATGCGCCAGCCCGGCATGGAAAAGGTTTTGGACATCGAGGTGAATTCGACCGCGACATCCATCGCGCCCGGCACTTGCAGCAAGGAAGGCGGCGGCTCGTCGTCGAAGTAGACCTCGGCATACGCCAGGTCGGACAGCAGCAAAAGCGAGTGCTTTTTCGCAAAGGCGACGAGTTCCCGATAGAAATCAAGGCTGGCGATGCACGCCGTCGGATTTGACGGGTAACACACCACCACCGCGATCGGCTTCGGAATCGAGAACAGCACCGCGCGCTCGAGCGCGCCGAAAAACGCATCGTCCGCCTCCACCGGCACCGAACGGATGGCGCCGCCGGCCATCAGGAAGCCGAACACATGAATCGGATAGGTCGGATTGGGAACAATGATGATATCGCCCGGCGCGGTGATGGCCTGAGCGACATTGGCAAAGCCCTCTTTGGACCCGAGCGTGGTGACGACCTGCGTCTCGGGATTAAGCTTCACACCGAACCGGCGGGCGTAATAAGCGGCCTGCGCGCGGCGCAAGCCGGCAATGCCTTTGGAGGCAGAGTAACGATCGGTCCGCGGTCTGCCGACGGTTTCCTTTAGCTTCTCCACGACGTGCGCCGGCGTCGGCAAATCGGGGTTGCCCATGCCGAGATCGATGATGTCGGCGCCGCCGTTGCGAGCGCCCGCTTTGGCACGGTTGACCGTCTCGAAGACATAAGGCGGCAGCCGGCGGATACGATAAAAATCTTCCATGGTCGTCCCAGCGGATGGTCTTGCGGCACACTAACCTAGGATCGCAGTCTTTTCACTTGGTTTCAGTATGATTACTTGGCTGCGGTATCGGCGGTTGGCGTAATTGCCGAAGTGGTCCCGGCATTTTGTGTCGCGCCGGCCGGCTTGCTTGCCGACCCCGCAGCGGCCGGCTGATCGCCCCCTTGGGTCTCGGCGCTCAAGCGATTGCGATCGGTGATCAAATCCTCGGTAGCCTGCTGAATCTGGTTGGCGTCCATCGGCGTATCGGCACGTTGAGGGGGCGCCTCTTCAACCGAGGGAAAAAGCGACGGATAGCTCACGGGCGAGCAGCCGGACATCGCAAGCGCGGCCGGGGCGATCAACGCCAAAATGGCAACAACTCTGACCCCGCGGCGCGGCACCGCTTCCTCCGATCCGAACGAGCTTCACCTGGCAAAGTGCCCCATTTCGGACCTTTCCGGCCCGAAAATTCTGCCCACCAACCTCAGCAACTCCTAAAACACCATACAGTCCAATGATTTGAGCGGGTCACCTGAGACAACGCACAAACAATGAAACTAAAATCCTAATATGTCGAAACGAGGACCACACATTGTAGGAGGCCGTGCCGACTATAAGTTCGCACTCCCAGGCCGTCTCGGTCGGCATCACTTGTGCACGGCGAGTGCACAAGCCATGTCTGACAAAAGGGCTGATTCCGCCTGTGAGGAAATGCTCGTGCGGGCTCCATCGCAAGAGCCGGTGAATGAACCGGCGTCCCACTCTCCGATGAAGATCGGGGCCGTCGACGTCGAGGAGTTCTCGCGTAACTTGGCGCGGCTCATCGAAGAAGGCGGCCGAGCCCTTGCCGCTTACCTCAAGCCGCGCGAACAAGGCCGTGACGACAGGGAATTCGCCGACGAAGTCACCGAGGTGGTCAAGACGCTGGGGCAGGTCGCCGAGTACTGGATGGCCGATCCGCAGCGCTCCGTCGAATTGCAGAACCGGCTCGGCAAGGCCTATCTCGATCTATGGGCGTCGGCGGCCAAACGCCTCGCCGGCCAAGAAAGTCCGCCCGTGATCCGGCCGGCTCCGGCCGACCGGCGTTTTCGTGATCCGGAATGGACGCAAAACCAGTTCTTCGATTTTCTCAAGCAGGCCTATCTGCTTACGGCCGGCTGGGCCGACAAGCTGGTGACGGATGCCGCTCTTAATCCGCACACCAAGCAGAAGGCCGAGTTCTATATGCGGCAGATCACCAATGCGATGTCGCCGACGAATTTCGTCCTGACCAACCCGGAGCTGTTGCGCGAAACGCTGACCTCGAATGCCGAGAACCTGGTGCGCGGCATGCACATGTTGGCGGACGATATTGCGGCTGGCGGCGGCAGCCTCAAGATCCGGCAATCGGATTCCTCGATGTTCGAGGTCGGGCGCAATTTGGCGGTCACGCCGGGCAAGGTGATATTCCAGAATGAGCTGATGCAGCTCATTCAATACGCGCCGTCGACCGAGACAGTCCTGAAGCGGCCGCTCCTGATCGTGCCGCCCTGGATCAACAAGTATTACGTGCTTGATCTGACGCCGGAGAAATCCTTCATCAAATGGTGCGTCGATCAGGGCGTGACGGTGTTCTGCATTTCCTGGGTCAATCCCGACGCCCAACTCGCCCGCAAAAGCTTCGACGATTATATGGAACAGGGGCCGCTGGCCGCGCTCGATGCCATCAAGCTGGCGACCGGCGAAGACAAGGTGCATGCCATCGGCTACTGCGTCGGCGGCACGCTTTTGGCGATCACTTTGGCGGCAATGGCGGCCCGGCACGACGAGCGTATCGCCTCGGCGACGCTGTTCGCGTCGCAGGTCGACTTCACCTATGCGGGCGATCTCAAGGTATTCGTCGACGAGGAGCAGGTCGCGGCGGTGGAGAAACGGATGGCCGAGCGCGGCTACCTCGAAAGCAAATCGATGGCGACCGTGTTCAATCTGTTGCGTTCCAACGATCTGTTATGGCCCTACGTCATCAACAATTACCTGAAAGGCAAGGCGCCCTTCCCGTTCGATTTGTTATATTGGAATTCCGACGCGACGCGGATGCCGGCGGCCAACCATTCCTTCTATCTGCGCAACTGCTATCTCGACAATAAGCTTGCCAAGGGCAAAATGATCGTCGGCAACACGCCGATCGATCTCAAGGCGATCAAGGTGCCGATCTACAATCTCGCCACCCGCGAAGACCATATCGCGCCCGCGAAATCGGTCATGGCGGGGTCGAAGTTGTTCGGCGGCGACGTCAAATTCGTGGTCGCCGGCTCCGGCCATATCGCGGGCGTGATCAATCCCCCGGCCAAGCAGAAATATCAGTTCTGGACCGGGCCGAAGCCGCGCAATGCCGACCTCGACGGCTGGCTCGCCAAGGCCAAGGAAAATCCCGGTTCGTGGTGGCCGGATTGGCTGGTCTGGCTGACGCGGCAAAGCCCGACCGAAGTGCCGGCGCGCATTCCGGGCGACGGCGGCCTCAAAGCCATCGAGGCCGCGCCGGGAAGCTACGTCAAGGTGCGGGACTAAGCTCACCGCGCCTTCGAAGCGCCACACCCGCGCTCACGGAAACAGCGCGACCTGCTCGAGCCCCGTCGTCTCGGGCAAGTCCAGCATCAGGTTCATATTCTGCACCGCCTGCCCGGAGGCGCCCTTGGTCAGGTTGTCGAGCGCCGAGCAGATGATTGCACGGCCCGGAATGCGGTCGGCGGCGAGCCCGATGAAGCTCATGTTGGAGCCCCGCACGTGCCGGGTCTGTGGGACCGTACCGAACGGCAGCACGTGGACAAACGGCTCGTTCGCGTAAGTCTTTAAAAGTATCGCATGAATATCCTGAGGCGACGCCTTGAGGCCGCGGACATAAATCGTCGACAGAATTCCCCGGTTCATGGGCACCAGATGCGGCGTGAAGCTGACGATGACGTTGCGGCCGGCGGCAAGCGAGAACTCCTGATCGAGCTCCGCCATATGGCGGTGATGACCGACGCCGTAGGCATGGAAACCCTCGGACACTTCCGAAAACAGCATGTCTTCCTTGGCTGCCCTGCCCGCGCCCGTCATGCCCGACTTGGCGTCGATGACGATCTCTTCCGGGTCGACCACTTTGGCTTTGAGCAGCGGGATCAGCGCCAGTTCGGCGCAGGTCGTGTAGCAGCCCGGATTGGCGACGAGCCGCGCCGCCTTGACCTTATCGCGGTATACTTCGGTCAGGCCGTAGACGGCCTCCTTCTGCAGGTCCGGCGCAAAATGCGCGTGGCCGTACCAGCGGGCATAGGCCTCGGGGTCGGACAAACGGAAATCGGCGGACAGATCGACCACCTTGGTCGCCGGCGCGCGCACCATCAAATCCTTGATAACCTGCTGCGTCGTGCCGTGCGGCAGCGCACAGAAGGCCAGATCGAGCCCAAGCGTTCCCCAGTCGGCCTGTTCAAGCGAAGACAAGATCGGCAGCGCATAAGGCGAAAACTGCGGGAACACCTCCGCCATGGTCTTGCCGGCGCGGCGCTCCGCGGTGAGGAGCGTTATGTCGGCGGCAGGATGGCGAAGGAGCAGGCGCACCAATTCCGCGCCGGTGTAGCCGGAAGCGCCGAGTACGGCGATTTTCGCTTTGTCAGACATGATGCAAACTCTGGCTTGAGAGGATCTCAGGCCGACTTCGCGGGCAGGATATCAGGATAAGCAAGCCGCGATATCGGCGGCACGGAAGGGGCTTACGCGGGCGCGCACGTCCGTGCCGTGACGCTGCGGCGACGGCGGTTTTTTGCAGGCGCAACAGTCGCTAACGAGCTATTCATGACCTGCGATATAAGCCCCGCCCGGAACTCCGTCAATGTACTGATGGCGTCCCGTCGACATGGCATAGTCGCGTACTCAATAGCCGTTGATTCGTCCGCCGCCGTTGCGTGATCGAGCGCGGTGCGCCACATGGGAAACACCGTGGGAAAAGCAACGAAATCCTCCAAGACGCCGGATCTGTTTGCCGACGCGCCAAAGGCGCGGCGCGAGGCCGGCCGTGGCCGCAATCCCGCTTCGGCGCGCAGTTCGGGCGAGGCCGGCTATACCGCAAAGCATATCGAGGTTCTGGAGGGGCTCGAGCCGGTGCGCCGCCGCCCTGGCATGTATATCGGCGGCACTGACGAGAAAGCGCTCCATCACCTGTTCGCCGAAGTCATCGACAACGCCATGGACGAGGCGCTGGCCGGCCATGCCGACTGGATCGACGTGGAGATGGATGCCGATGGGTTCATCGCCGTTACCGACAACGGCCGCGGCATCCCGGTCGATCCGCATCCCAAGTTCAAGAACAAATCGGCGCTCGAAGTGATCATGTGCACGCTGCACGCCGGCGGCAAGTTCGACTCGGAAGTCTATGAGACCTCCGGCGGCTTGCATGGCGTTGGCGTGTCGGTGGCGAACGCGCTGTCCGAGCGGTTGGAAGTCGAGGTCGCGCGCGGCCAGAAGCTTTACAAAATGGCGTTCGAGCGCGGCAAGCCGAAGGGCAAATTGCAAGATGCCGGCAAAGCACCGAACCGGCGCGGCACCAAAGTGCGCTTTCGTCCCGATCCGGAAATCTTCGGCGCCAAGGCGCATTTCAAGGCCGAGCGTGTCTTCAAGATGGCGCGCTCCAAGGCGTATCTGTTCGGCGGCGTCGAAATCCGCTGGTCGTGCGCCAAGGAACTCTTGCGCGGCGTCGACGACGTGCCGGAACAGGCGACGTTTCATTTCGCCGAAGGCTTGAAGGATTATTTATCGGAAGCGCTGGCGAGCGCCACGCTCATTCATCCCGATATTTTCACCGGCAGCGCCGGCAAGACCGGTAAGCACGGCGCGGTGCAATGGGCGGTCGCCTGGACCGCCGACGCCGACGGCTTTCTCAACTCCTATTGCAACACCATCCCCACGCCGGACGGCGGCACCCACGAATCCGGCCTGCGCACTGCGCTCACCCGCGGTCTCAAAGATCACGCCGAGCGGGTCGGCCAGGGCAGGCGCTCTGCCGCCATCACCGCCGAGGACATTATGGTCGGCGCCGGCGCGATGCTGTCGGTTTTCATCCGGGAACCCGAGTTCCAGGGCCAGACCAAGGACCGGCTCGCCACCGCCGAAGCGCAACGAATCGTCGAGCAGGCGATCAAGGACCCATTCGACCATTGGCTCGCCGGCAATCCGCTGGCCGCCAACAAGCTCCTCGATTTCGTCACCGAGCGCGCCGAAGAGCGCATCCGGCGGCGGCAGGAAAAAGACGTCGCACGCAAGAGTGCGGTACGTAAGCTGCGGTTGCCCGGCAAACTCGCCGACTGCACCAACTCGGCGACCGAGGGTTCCGAGTTGTTCCTGGTCGAAGGCGACTCGGCCGGCGGTTCGGCCAAGCAAGCCCGCGATCGGGCGTCGCAAGCGATCTTGCCGTTGCGCGGTAAAATCCTCAACGTGGCGTCGGCCGGCAAGGACAAGCTCGCGCAAAACCAGCAATTGGCCGATCTCGTCCAGGCGCTCGGCTGCGGCACTGGCGTGCATTACCGCGACGAAGATTTACGCTATGGCCGCGTCATTGTCATGACCGACGCCGACGTTGACGGCGCCCACATCGCCTCGCTGCTCATCACCTTCTTCTACCGGCAGATGCCGCAGCTCATCGACCACGGGCACCTTTATCTCGCGGTGCCGCCGCTTTACCGCCTCGCCCACGGCGGCAAGATTTTTTATGCCCGCAACGACGGACATCGCGACGAGATATTGAAGAAGGAATTCCACGCCAACGCCAAGGTCGAAGTCAGCCGGTTCAAGGGCCTGGGCGAGATGATGGCGGCGCAGCTTAAGGAAACTACCATGGATCCGAGGAAGCGCACGCTGTTGCGCGTGGTGCTGGTCGCCGAAGACCGCAAGGACACGGAAAAATCCGTCGAGCGTTTGATGGGCACCAAGGCCGAAGCGCGCTTCGAGTTTATCCAGGAACGCGCCGAATTCGCCGACGAAGCGGCGCTCGACGTGTGAACCGGTCGATGCCGTTCAAAAGCAAACGTCAGCCTAATCCTCGAACTTCAAATTCGCCGCTTTGGCCACGTCGCCGAATTTGGTGATGTCGGACTGGATGATCTTCTCGAATTGTTCGGGCGTTGCTCCGCCGGGATTGACCGCCATCGCGCTGAGCTTGGCCGAAACGCCGGGATCGTGGATGGCGTCGTTGAACGCCTTCTGCAGCTTAGCCACAACCGGCGCCGGCGTGCCCGTGGGTGCGAATACGCCGCTCCACAGATGAACGTCAACGCTCGGGTAGCCGGCTTCCGCCATGCTCGGCACGTCGGGCAGAAGCGGGGACCGCTCCGCGCCGGTCACCGCGAGCGCTCTCACCTTGCCGGCTTTGACTTGCGGCACCGTCGGCGGTCCGTCGGCAATGGTCATCGCCGTCTGGCCCTGCATCACGGACAGGATCATCTCGTTGCTGCTCTTGTAGGGGATCATGGTGCCGGGCATGCCGGTCTTAAGCTTCAACAACTCGATGGTGATGGTGAAAGCGGGCGAGGAACTGGCGTAATTCGCCTTGTCTGGATGCGCCTTCATCCAGCCGACAAAGTCCTTCACGTTCTTCGAAGGATTGTCGGCCGCGATCACCATGATCAGGGGGAAATTCGCGATCATGGCGATCGGGACGAAGCTCTTGGTGGCAGAATATTTGAGATCGGAGTAGATCGCCGCCGCGACTGCCATGGCACCGCTCGGGCCGACAAACAGCGTATAGCCGTCGGCCGGCTGCTGGGTGACATATTCCGGAGCGATACGCCCGCCCGCGCCCGGCTTATTCTCGACGACGACCGGCTGACCCAGAATCTCGGAGACTTTCTCACCGACCAGCCGCGCGAAAATATCGTTGCCGCCGCCGGCGGCAAAGCCGACGACCACATGAATCGGCCGGCTGGGATAACCGGCTTGCGCGCGGGCCGGCACGATCACCGCGGGAGAGGCCATAAGGCCGGCGGCAACGGATAAGATCGAACGACGGGTGAATTGGCGGGTACGCATAAAGTCCTCCCATTGATGTTTCTGCTGCACCGCATGGCGCGGCTTTGCTTTTGCGCGGTAGGTGTCTAGCTAGCATAATCCGGCCTCGTGTACCCAGGCCGTATGGTCGCTTGTCATGGCCGGAGCCATTCGACCAGCGCCGCGGTCACAGCGGCCGGCTTTTCGAGCGTGGAGAGATGGCCGCTGTCGGGGATCACAACGAGGCGCGATCCGGAAATGCCGCCGGCGATCTCGCGCGCGAGTTCCGGCGGCGTCGCCGCGTCGCCCTCACCGACCAGAACAAGGGTCGGACAGGAAATTGCGCCAAGGCTCGGACGCGAGTCCGGTCGGCTCAAAATCGCCTGCTGCTGACGGACATAAGCCTCGATCCCAGTGGCCTCCGCCATTTCGCGAACAATGCGCTTGAGCGCCTCGTCACCACGCCGGTTGCGATGCACATAAACCGAGAATGCCTGTTCGGGAATGTCGGCATAGCCACCCTCTTTCGCGAGCGCCATCAACACCCGGCGGCGTTCGGTCTGTTCCGACGTATCGGCGCGCGATCCAGTGTCGAGCAACGCGAGCTTGGCGACACGGTTCGGCTCCTGCCGCATGATCTCGAAGGCGATGTAGCCGCCCATCGACAGACCGACCAGCGCGAAACGCGGCGGCGCCGCCGCCAAAATCCGCCGCGCAATCGCCGCCATACTGTCGTCGCGGCGATGATCGGCGACGGTGACCGGACCGAACTGCCACAGCGCAGGGATTTGCTCGGCGTAAAGCCGCGCAGTGCAGGTCAGGCCCGGAACCAGCACGACCGGAAGGCTCTCGGTTGCGGTGGGGGACATCGATCGAGTTCCCTTCCAGCGTTTTTCTCAGATGACAGCCAGATTAACCGGCATCGAGAAAAAGTGAAGGTAATCCCTAAACTTACTGCATTGCAGCAGGCCGTTCAGGTTGACTTTCAGCCAATCGATCTTATGTTTTGCGCGGGTTATCAGGCAGATTCGACCGCGTTCACGCGTGTTTGCCGCTTTCCTCCGAAACGGTTCTGCCAGCGGCGCCTCAACGGAGGGCCGTCCTAAATAGAGGGTCTATGCCGTTTTCTCATCTCGGCTTGTCCGAAAAGGTTCTCGCCGCCGTTTCGGCGGCTGGTTACAAAGCTCCCACCCCCATCCAAGATCAGGCGATCCCGCACGTGCTGACCGGGCGCGACGTACTGGGCATTGCTCAGACCGGCACCGGCAAGACAGCGGCCTTCGTGCTGCCGATGCTAACGCTCTTGGAAAAGGGCCGCGCCCGCGCCCGCATGCCGCGCACGCTCATTCTCGAGCCAACCCGCGAACTCGCGGCGCAGGTCGAGGAAAGCTTTGTCAAATACGGCGTGAATCATAAGCTCAATGTGGCGCTGTTGATCGGCGGCGTTTCCTTCGACGATCAAGACGTTAAATTGACCCGCGGCGTCGATGTACTGATTGCAACCCCGGGCCGGCTGCTCGATCACTTCGAGCGCGGGCGCCTGCTTATGAACGGCGTCGAACTCCTGGTCATCGACGAGGCCGACCGGATGCTCGACATGGGCTTCATTCCCGACATCGAGCGCATCTGCAAACTGGTGCCGTTCACGCGGCAGACGCTGTTCTTCACGGCGACCATGCCGACGGAAATCCGGCGCATCACCGAGCAATTCCTGCACAATCCGATCCGTGTCGAAGTTTCGCGCCCGGCGAGCACCGTCGCGACCACAACCCAGCTTCTGGTCAAATCGGGCCGCGAGCCGCACGACAAACGCGACACGCTGCGCCAGTTGCTCCGCTCCGCCGAGGGCTTGAAGAATGCCATCATTTTCTGCAACCGCAAGCGCGACGTCGCAACCCTGCACCGCTCGCTGCTGCGGCATGGCTTTTCGGTGCAGGCGCTCCATGGTGATATGGACCAGCCGGCGCGCATGGCTGCTCTTGAGCAATTCCGCAAGAACGAGGTGACACTGCTGGTCGCTTCCGACGTCGCCGCCCGCGGCCTCGATATCCCCGACGTCAGCCATATCTACAATTTCGACGTGCCGATTCACCCCGACGATTACGTGCACCGCATCGGCCGCACCGGCCGCGCCGGACGAAGCGGCACAGCGATTACGTTGGTTGCCGGCGCCAACGACGCCAAGGCGGTGGCCGCAATCGAGAAGCTGACCGGCCAGCCGATTCCTTTCATGGACAAGCAACCTGCCGTCAGCGAGGCGCAGCAGCAGCCGGCGGCGCTGCATCATCGCCATCCCGAGGAACGCCGGCATCCGCATCGTCCCGCCGCGCGTAGCGATGAAGCGCGGTCGAGGCGCCCCCCGCCGCCGCGGCCGCGTCACGAAGAGGCCGAAGACTCTCACCTTCCGGCGTTTCTGCTACGCCCAGTCACCGTGAAAGCCTGAGTAAGTTCGCCTTATAGGTGCATATCGTCTTCGATACGCGTTTACCGCTCCTTCATTGCTGTGGGCTAGTGTTGTCTGTCAATTCTCGGTACGTGCTGCGCCTCCCGGCGCAAGCTTGAGGAATTCCAGAGCTGGTGGAGAGGCTGCCGTGCCCCACGACGAGCACGAGAGAACGCTTGCACTTGCCGAGATCGCGCTCGGACAAATCCGGGCCTTGGGCCAACCGGCAACGCCGCGTAATTTTGAAATTTGGTACAATTACGCAACCGGCTACAATCAACCCCTCAATCAAACGATAAACGAGACACTGTCGAAGAAAGGCGCGCTCAGCGAAACCGATCTCGACCAGATTTACGACGATTATATCGCAGCCAATCATCTCGGCGACCGGATGGATACGGTCAACACCCGCGTGCTCGACGAGATCGATCAAATCATCACCACGATCGACGCCGCGGCCGGTTCGGCCAGCGGCTATTCCAAACGCTTAAACCTAGCGAGCCAAGAACTCGCACGCGTCAATGACGGCGAGGCACTGCGCGGAGTGATCGAGCGCCTGGTCCAAGGCGCCAAGGAGATGGAACTCAACAATAGGCAGCTTGAAGCCGGCCTGGCGTCCTCGCGTCAGGAAATCGAGCAGTTGCAGCAAAGTCTCGAAACCGTCCGGCTCGAAAGCCTGACCGATCCGCTGACGACGCTCGCCAACCGGAAGTTCTTCGACAACGCGCTGGCCAAAGGCCTCGCCGAGACAAAAGAGCGGAACGAGCCGTTTTCGCTCCTGATGGCGGACATCGATCACTTCAAGCGCTTCAACGATCAATACGGACACCTCACCGGCGACCAGGTATTGCGGCTGGTCGCGCTTGCCATCAAGCAGAACGTCAAGGGACAGGATACCGCGGCGCGCTATGGCGGTGAGGAATTCATCATTGCGCTGCCCAACACGTCGTTGCAATCGGCCATCACGGTAGCCGAACATATCCGGCGCGCCGTCATGACCAAGGAATTGATGCGGCGATCGAACGGCGAACGCCTGGGCCACGTGACCATCTCGATTGGCGCCGCCATGTTGCGGCCGAGCGACAGCACGCAGCTTCTCATCGAACGCGCCGATAAATGCCTCTACGGCGCCAAGCGGAACGGGCGCAACCGCGTCGTCTGCGAGGCCGATCCGGAAGCCGATACCGACCCGATCGCTTCGACAACGCGCGTGGCGTAACCGCTTCGGCCCCTGAAATGTGAATTACGACCGCGCCTCGGCGCCGGCCTCGTCCTTAGCCGGCTCGATCTGCACTGATTCGCCGCAGCCGCAAGCCGATATCTGATTCGGATTGTTGAAGACGAACTGCGCGGAAAGCTTATCGATCTTGTAGTCCATCTCGGTGCCGAGCAGAAACAGCACCGCCTTCGGATCGATCAGGAGGCGCACGCCCTTATCCTCGATCACCTCGTCGTGCGGATTGACGGTCTCGGCATATTCCATGGTGTAGGCCATGCCGGCGCAGCCACCGTTCTTGACGCCGACGCGCACCGCCGCGATCGGGCGCTCGGCTTTCGTCATCACCGCTTTGATGCGCTCCGCCGCCGCGTCGGTGAGCCGCATCACCTGAGGTCTCGGTCGGACTGTTGCCATCGTCACATCCTCATGTTCGCATGTAATATGCGCGTGCACGGCGCGCAACTTACGCCCAGATTCGCACTCACCACATATTCAGCACGGTGCGGGCCTCATCCGACATCCGACTTGGATCCCACGGCGGCTCCCAGACGATGGTGACTTTGGCCTCGCGCACGCCGGCAACGCCGGCGACCGCATTCTCGACTTGGTTCGGCAGTTCCGCCGCCGACGGGCAATTCGGCGTGGTGAGCGTCATGTCGATATTGACCATGCGATCGTCGTCGACGTCGACCTTGTAGATCAGCCCCAACTCGTAAATATCAGCTGGAATTTCCGGGTCGTATACGGTCTTCAGCGCGGCGACGATTTCATCGGTCAGCCGCGACATTTCGTCGGCCGGAATGGTGGTCGGCTTCTCCGTGGGGGCCGCGGTTTCGGCCAAGTCGGATTTCACGTCATCGGTCATGCGCCATCATCCAAGCATGCTTTGCGCCTTGAGCAGCGCCTGCGCCAGGCAATCGACCTCCTCGCGCGTGTTGTACATGGCAAAGGAGGCGCGGCAGGTTGCGGTGACGCCGAAGCGCGACAACAGCGGCATCACGCAATGGGTGCCGGCCCGCACCGCCACGCCGGAACGATCGATGATGGTCGCGACGTCGTGCGGGTGCGCGCCCTTCATCTCGAACGACACGATCGGCCCTTTGTTTTTTGTCGTGCCGAGAATGCGCAGCGAATTGATCTCCCGCAGGCGATCATGGGCATAGTGCATCAGCCCGGCTTCATGGCTGCGGATACCGGCTTGGCCGACCGAAGCCACGTAGTCGATCGCCGCGCCGAGCCCGATCGCCTGCACGATCGATGGCGTGCCGGCCTCGAATTTGTGCGGCGGCTCGCCGTAGGTGATGCGATCCTCGAATACTTCACGGATCATCTCGCCGCCGCCATTGAATGGCGGCATCGCGGCGAAATGTTGGTATTTGCCGTACAGCACGCCAATTCCGGTCGGCCCGTACAGCTTATGGCCGGTGAAGACATAAAAGTCGCAATCGATGTCGCGCACATCGACGTCGAGATGGACCGCGCCCTGAGCGCCGTCGAACAGCACCGGAATGCCATGCGCATGGGCGATCCGCGCCACTTCTTTCACCGGCACCATGGTGCCGAGCACATTCGACATATGGGTGATGGCGACCATCTTGGTGCGCGGCGTCAGAAGCTTCTCGAACTCATCGAGGAGAAAGTGGCCTTCATCGTCGACCGGTGCCCATTTGATCACCGCACCCTGGCGCTCGCGGAGAAAATGCCACGGTACGATATTGGAGTGGTGCTCCATGATCGACAGCACGATCTCGTCGCCGGGCTTGATGCGCTCGCGGCCGAACGTATAAGCGACCAGATTGATGGCTTCGGTGGCGTTACGGGTGAAGACGATTTCTTCCTTGCGCGCGGCATTGAGAAAGCCCGCCACCTTTTCGCGCGCCCCTTCGTAAGCCTCAGTCGCTTCGTTGGCGAGATAATGCAGGCCGCGGTGTACGTTGGCGTATTCCGACGTGTAAGCCTTGTTGATGCGCTCAAGCACCGCCTTCGGCTTTTGCGCCGAGGCCGCATTGTCGAGATAGACAAGCGGCTTGCCGTAGACCTGCATGCCCAGGATCGGAAAATCCGCCCGGATGCGGTTCACGTCGTAGGCGCCGTTGGTGGCAACATCGTTCATTTTTCTCGCGCCTTCAGCCACGTAGCAACTTGATCGAGCAGCGCCTCGCGCAAACCGGCGTGTTCGATGCCTTCGATCGCTTCGCCGAGAAAGGCCTGGATCAACAGAGCCTCGGCTTCGGCGGCTGGTATGCCGCGGGCCATCAAATAGAATTTCAGCTCATCGTCGAGCGCGCCGGCAGTGGCGCCGTGGCCGCATTGCACGTCGTCGGCAAAAATCTCAAGCTCGGGCTTGTTGTCGGCTTCGGCGCGCTCGGACAACAACAGCGCCCGCGTCATCATCTTGCCGTCAGTCTTTTGTGCATGCGGCCGCACGATGATACGGCCCTGAAACACCCCGTGCGCCTCATCGTCCAGCACCGTCTTGAAGACTTCCCGGCTCTGGCAGGCGGCGGCAACATGGTCGGCGACCAGCGTGGTGTCGGCGTGCTGGCGGCCCTTGAGCAGGCTCGCACCGCGAATGGCCGCCACGGTGCCTTCACCGTCAAATTTGAGAAACAGTTGGTTGCGCACAATCGCGCCGCCTGAGACGAAGCTGAAGGAATTAAACCGCGCCCGCGCGCCGACTACGGCCGCCAGGGTCGAGAGATGCAGCGCTTCGGCGCCCTCGCCGATCAGCTTGACGTGGTCGACATGCGCTTCGTCGCCGACGAACAATTCGACCGTCGCATTGACCTGATAATCCGTGGCCGGCGGCCCTTCGTAACTCTCGATAACCATTGCGCGCGCGCCGCGTTCGATCACGATCAGCGAACGCACGAAGGCAGCGGCGGGCTTGTCGGAGGCGACGAACAGCAGATGTAACGGCCGCTCGATGGTCGAGCCGGCCGCGATGCGGATTACGGCACCGTCACCCATGAACGCAGTATTAAGAGCAACCGCAACGTCGTTCGCCGGCGCGAGCTTGCCGAGATGAGCAGTGAGCGTCGTATCGCCAGCGGCAAGCGCCTGGGACAGCGAACCGACAGTAAGCCCCGCTTCGAGGCCGGCCACGTCGGACAATTCGGTAACGAAGGCGCCGTCGACAAAAACCAGCCGCCGGGTCTCGACGTCGCCGATCAGCGTTCCAGCCGCTTTGGCGCGCGCCTTGGCGGCTGCATCGGGCGGCGCCGCAAGCGGCTTGGCGTCGCGCATGAGCGCACGCAGGTCGGTGTATTTCCACTCCTCGACCCGGCGGTGCGGCAGTCCGTCTTTGGCGAAAACGTCGAAAGCAGCGTCGCGCCGCGCCGCCACGGCATCGTCACCGGGCAGCCGGCCGCGCGCCTCGGCAAAGGCGTGCGCCAATGCGGTCTCCGCCGCGGTTCTGATGGTGGCGACTTCGGCGTTCACGCCATGGCCTCTTCCTGGTATTCGGCGTAGCCGCGCGCTTCGAGCTCGAGCGCCAGCTCCTTGCCGCCGGTTTTGACGATGCGGCCGGCTGACAGCACGTGCACGATATCGGGCACGATGTAGGACAACAGCCGCTGGTAATGGGTGATGACCACAAACGAGTGCTGCGGCGAGCGCAGCCGGTTGACGCCGTCGGCGACTATCTTGAGCGCATCGATATCGAGCCCCGAATCAGTCTCGTCGAGCACGGCGAGACGCGGCTCGAGCAACGCCATCTGCAAAATCTCGTTGCGTTTCTTCTCGCCGCCGGAGAAGCCGACATTGACCGCGCGGCGCAACATGTCCTGATCGATACCGAGCTTACCGGAAAGATCGCGCACCCGCTTGATGAATTCCGGCGTGGAGAGTTCCGGTTCCCCGCGGTGCTTTCGCTGCGCATTGAGAGCGGTGCGCAGGAAGGTCATGGTGGCGACGCCAGGAATCTCCAGCGGATACTGGAAGGCAAGGAACAACCCCGCGGCGGCGCGCTCGTCGGGCGCCATGTCGAACAGGGGCTTGCCATTGAACAACACTTCGCCGGCAGTCGGCGAGTAACCGTCCCGGCCGGCGAGCACGTAAGCAAGCGTCGATTTGCCGGAGCCGTTCGGGCCCATGATGGCATGCACCTCGCCGGCGTTCACCGTGAGATCGAGGCCTTTCAATATCTCCTTGCCGTCGATCTCGACGTGCAGACTTTTTATTTCAAGCAACGCCATTCCAAAGCTCCAAAATCGCCAAATGCTCCGAAATCGATTTAGCGGTCGCGCCAGCGCCAGCGCCACTCGCCGTCGGTCCTGCGGCGGCAGACCACAAACAGCACACCTAAAGCGGCGGCGTCGAATGCGAGCATCGTCGCCAACCCCCAGGAACTCTCCGTAAGCCGCAGAACCAGCGAACCCACGACCATGACCAGCACGGTGCCAAGCGTCACCGCCCAGCCTTGCCATGTCACTGGCGTGGCGCCGTAACCGTAGCGTTTCGGCTTGAACCAATAAGCGACCATGACACGCACCCGGCCCTAGCCCACGCTGCCTTCGAGCGAAACCGAAATCAGCTTCTGCGCCTCGACCGCGAATTCCATCGGCAGTTGCTGCAACACGTCCTTGACGAAGCCGTTGACGACAAGCGCGGTCGCCTCCTCCGCCGACAGACCGCGCTGCCGGCAATAGAACAGCATGTCATCGGAAATTTTCGAAGTCGTCGCCTCGTGCTCGAACACGGTCGAGGAATTCTTGGCCTCGATATAGGGCACCGTATGAGCGCCGCACTGATCGCCGATCAAAAGCGAATCGCAATTGGTGAAATTGCGCGCGCCCAGGGCGCGGCGGTGAGCGGTGACGAGACCCCGATAGGTGTTGTTCGAGCGGCCCGCCGCGATGCCCTTTGAAATGATTCGGCTCGTCGTGTTTTTGCCGAGATGCAGCATCTTGGTGCCGGAATCGACCTGCTGATAGCCGTTGGAAATAGCGATCGAGTAGAATTCGCCGCGCGAGTTGTCGCCGCGCAGGATGCAGCTCGGGTATTTCCAGGTGATGGCGGAACCCGTTTCCACCTGCGTCCAGGAAATTTTCGCGTTCTTGCCGCGGCAGTCGCCGCGCTTGGTGACGAAATTGTAGATGCCGCCTTTGCCGGCCGCGTCGCCCGGATACCAATTCTGGATGGTCGAATATTTGATCTCGGCGTCGTCGAGCGCAACGAGTTCCACCACAGCGGCGTGAAGCTGGTTTTCGTCGCGCATCGGCGCGGTGCAGCCTTCCAGGTAGCTCACGTAGGAGCCCTTGTCGGCAATGATCAATGTGCGCTCGAACTGGCCAGTATTTTTTTCGTTGATGCGGAAATAGGTCGACAGCTCCATCGGGCAGCGCACGCCCGGCGGGACGTAGACGAACGATCCGTCCGAGAACACCGCCGAATTGAGCGTCGCGAAGAAATTGTCCGAGACCGGCACGACCGAGCCGAGATATTTCTTCACCATCTCAGGATGTTCGTGAATCGCTTCCGAGATCGGCATGAACAGCACGCCGGCTTTGGCGAGCTCGGCCTTGAACGTGGTGGCAACCGAAACCGAATCGAACACCGCGTCGACGGCGACGCGCCGCTCGCCGTTGCCGATCTGCCCGTCGGCGCCATCGTCGTTGACCGGCCGCTGAATTCCCAGGAGCGCTTCGCGCTCGCGCAGCGGAATACCGAGTTTCTCGTAGGTGCGCAGAATTTCCGGATCGATATCGTCGAGCGATTTCGGACCGTCTTTCTGCTTTGGCGCTGAATAATAATAGAGGTCCTGATAGTCGATCGGGCCGTAGTCGACCTTGGCCCATTTCGGCTCGCGCATGGTCAGCCAGCGCTTATAGGCGTCGAGCCGCCAAGCCAGCATCCATTCCGGCTCGTTCTTCTTCGCCGAGATGAAACGAATGGTGTCCTCGGACAGGCCCTTGGGGGCCTTATCCGATTCGATCACGGTCTCGAATCCATACTTATATTGATCGACGTCGATGCGCCGGACCTGCTCGACGGTCTCTTGTACTGCCGGCATTCGTCCCTCCGCTCACGGATTCAAGGTCCGCGGGTTGGATTAGTCGGTTATGGTCAGGTGGGCCTGCTCTGGGTCACCTCTACCTCGAATTTATCACGCAGTTTCAAGCGTTTAAGTCACCGAATTCGTAGTTTCATGCAACGGTCAGGCTGCGATACCTCGCTGGCCTTTAGATAATGTAGTTGCAAGCTTTCTCCAAGCGTTCTGGAACCTTTCTATATCGGCCTCGGTGGTGCTCCAGCCCAGGCTCAGACGCACCGCTCCGCGCAGCTCCGGTGGTACACCCATCGCCGCAAGGACGTGCGACGGCTGCACTTTCCCGGACGAGCAGGCCGCGCCCGAGGAGACCGCAATGCCCTCAAGATCGAAGGCGATGACTGCGGTTTCAGCCTTCATCCCTGGACCAGCGAACAAAGTCGTGTTCGGCAGGCGCTCAGCCTCTGCGCCGAAAATAACGGCTGTCGGCAGGATTTCACGCAGCCCGGCCTCCAGGCGAGCGCGCAACCCTAGCATGCGCTCCGCATCGATTTCTCGCAAGTCGCGAGCGGCCGCTGCGGCGGCCCCAAAAGCGGCAATTCCCGCCACATTTTCGGTTCCCGCCCGCGCGCCGCGCTCCTGTCCGCCGCCGCGGATCAGCGGCTCGGCCAAACGAATATCCTCGCCGCGCCGGATCAACGCACCAACGCCCTTAGGACCGCCGATCTTGTGCGCGGACAGCGTCATCAAGTCCGCTCCGAGCGCGGCGATATCGCATGGGATGCGCCCGGCCGCCTGCACCGCATCGACATGGAGCAGGCCGTCGGCAGCGTGGACAATGGTCGCCGCTTCAGCCACCGGCTGAATGACGCCGGTCTCGTTGTTCGCCAGCATCACCGACACCAGAGCACGCGGGCAACGCGCGACCGCCGTTTTAAGGGCCGCAAGCTGAAGGCGCCCGTCCGCGGCGACCGGCAGCTCTTCGATCGCCTCATGCGGAAACCGGCCACCAGCGCGTACCGAAACATGCTCGATAGCCGAAACAAGAAGCCGTGTCCGCGGCCCGCTGCCGGCGCCCACCTCGATTGCCGGCGTCAATGCCAGCATATTGGCTTCGGTGCCGCTCGAGGTGAAGAACACGTCGCCTGGCTGCGCGCCGACCAGTGCCGCCACCTGTTCGCGCGCCGCTTCAACCGCGTGGCGAGCGGCGCGGCCTTCGGCGTGCACAGACGATGGGTTCCCGGGTAGCTCGGCCGCCTCGGCCATCGCCGCGCGGGCCTCCGGCCGCAGCGGCGCAGTCGCGTTCCAATCGAAATAGCTGCGCTCGGCCATGGCCCTTGGTATGTTCGTTGTGCTTGCTTTTTTGGCCCCCGGCCTGTGCTAGAAGTCGCGACCCGAGGCTCTTGCCGGGCGAAACGCGAGTGCCGGTTCCAAAATATCCAGTGCTTCTAGCCACTTACGCGCGGAGCCCGGCAACGTCAAGCGCAGCCCATTTGAGTTTACCGCGTAACGCTTAGGTCTGTCGCTTGAGGCCGCTAAGCAAGGATCGAGGTCTTTCAACTATGCCCGAGGTTATCTTTACGGGGCCCGCTGGCCGCATTGAAGGCCGTTACCATCCGGCTCGCCAGAAAAACGCGCCGATCGGCATTGTGCTGCACCCGCATCCGCAATTCGGCGGCACGATGAACCATCAGATTGTCTATCAACTCTACTACTCGTTCGTGCATCGCGGCTTCTCCGCGCTACGCTTCAACTTCCGCGGCGTGGGACGCAGCCAAGGCGGCTTCGATCACGGCATCGGCGAATTGTCGGATGCGGCCTCGGCGCTCGATTGGGCGCAAACTATCAATCCCGAAGCGCGCGCCTGCTGGATCGCCGGGTTTTCCTTCGGCGCCTGGATCGGCATGCAACTGCTGATGCGGCGTCCGGAAATAGAGGGCTTTATCTCGATCGCGCCACCGGCAAATCTTTACGACTTCTCGTTCCTGGCGCCGTGTCCGTCCTCCGGCATGATCATTCACGGCGACAAGGACGCCGTGGTGCCGCACCGCGACGTGACGACGCTGGTCGAGAAGCTGAAGACGCAAAAAGGCATCGTCATCGAACAGAAAGTCGTGCCCGGGGCCAACCACTTCTTCGACGGCAAGGTGGAGCCGCTGATGCAGTCGATCAGCCAATATCTCGACAAGCGGCTCGGCACCAAAGGCGGCCGCACAACCACGGCCGCCTGATCGGTCGCGCTCGCTTGCAATCTCCCGGCCACGGTCGTTCAATAGGGTCAACTAAGACCAAATGAACGATCGGGGGGAAAGTGATGCGCCATCAGCATTTTGTTGTCGCCGGCTTGGCGATTGCGCTCACAGCGGTCGGGGCCCGCGGCGCCGCTGCGCAGGACACCATCAAGGTCGGCCTTGTCATGCCGATGACCGGTACGGTAGCCGCCGCCGGCAGAGAGGCGGTGGACGGCGCCAAGCTTTACATGGCGCAGCACGGCGATGCTGTCGCCGGCAAAAAGATCGAGCTCATCGTCAAGGACGATCAAAGCGTGCCCGACAACGCCAAGCGGCTGGCGCAGGAAATGATTGTCAATGACAAAGTCAATTTCTTCGGCGCCGGCTTCACGCCGAGCGCCATGGCAATGGCGCCGCTGGCGACCGAAGGCAAGATTCCAACCGTGGTGATGATATCAGGCACTTCGGTGGTAACGGCGCGCTCGCGTTATTATGTGCGCACGTCCTTCACGCTTGGCCAACAGTCCGGCATCATGGCCGACTACGCGATCAAGAGCGGCAGCAAGAAAGCCGTGATGATCCTGTCCGATTGGGCGCCCGGCGCCGAGGCCGGCAAGGTTTTCGAGCAGAACTTCGTCAAGGGCGGCGGCCACGTGCTCGACACCCTGAAAGTGCCGCTCGCCAATCCAGATTTTTCTCCATTCTTGCAGCGGGCGCATGATCTACAGCCCGATACGCTGTTCGTCTTCGTCCCTGCCGGAGAGGCCGGTACGTTCGCCAAGCAGTTCGCCGAACGCGGAATGGACAAATCGGGCATCAAGCTCGTCGGTCCCGGCGATATCGTCGACGACGACGACCTGCCGCACGCCGGCGATACGCTCAATGGTGTCGTCACCGCCGGCTTCTATTCGGCGGCGCACCCCTCGACGCTCAACAAGCAATACGTTGCCGCCTATCAGAAAGCGACCGGCCATCGGGCGAACTTCATTTCGGTGGGCGGCTATGACGGCATGCATCTGATTTACGAAGCGCTGAAGAAGACCGGCGGCAACACCGACGCCGATACGGTCATCGCGGCCATGAAGGGCATGAAATGGGAAAGCCCGCGGGGACCGATATCGATCGATCCGCAGACCCGCGATATCGTCCAGAATGTTTACATCCGCAAAGTGGAAATGGTGAACGGCGAGCCGTGGGCGATCGAGTTCAAGACGTTTCCGGCGGTCAAAGATCCGCTCAAAGAGATGGCGGCGAAGTAGCATCGGCATAGCCCGAGAGGCCGGCCCCAATGCATTCGTGGCCCTTGCGTTTTCTTCGCATGCGTAACCGATCGACGGAACCGAGCGCGCCGTCGGGGCTTATGTGAAAGAGCGAGCCCCCTCGGATGCTATTTCGGGCAGGAAATAAATGAGGCGAGACGGATTTCGGTGCACACAAAGATCATGATCGGCATTCCCGATCGCTGGGGTACGGCACTTTCAATGTATATTGGGTTTGGCGCTCGAGGCGATGCTTGCAACGACCGGCAGTCTTGCACATGCGGCCGGCGGCGGACACCCGTGTGAACCGGATGCTTTCCGGTTCTGCGCCAGTGACATCCCCAACAGAGGAAGGATCGAGGCCTGCCTGAAACAAAATATGCAGCGTCTCGATCCTGCCTGCCGGGCGCGCTTTCACTCGCGTCCGAGCCGTAATCATACCCGAGGGCGATACTCCACCCAGCAGCGCCCGCATTCATAAAATACCAAGGACCGGAACTTCGATAAAGGCATACGCATTTTCTCCTTGTTCAATCGCCAGGAGCACATGCCTTGAGACCAGCCGCAATTTTAGCACTGCTCTTCCTCACGGCGACCTCACCCGCTGCGGCAGGCATCCTTCGTGTTTCAGCCAATTCCGGAAAACATTCGCATGTCACCTGCGATATGGTGCGCGCCTACGTCGCGAGGGTCGGGGTTAAAAAGGCCAAAGCCGCGGCGCAGGCCCACGGAATGACCGCGCTTCAGGCGCGAAAAGCACGGCGCTGTCTGGCCCATTCGATTTAAGCCATGCGCCCGTGCGCCGCTTGCGGTGGCGCGAAAGTAGTCCAACCGTTCACCGAATGCTGGCCGCTCGCAGAAGCCGACGAGGCATACCGAGTGTACGACCAACAGACGAGCGGCAAGGTGTGATTTTGATCGCGTGAAAGCCGGTCTTTGCTTCAAGGATTTGCCAAAACGCCACCGGCGAGCGGCCGCGGGGCGCCAGTGGTGCCCGCGAAGGTGATCGGCAGGCCGCGCAGGCGGCGCACCGCGAGATAAGCGAAGGCCTGCGCTTCGAGCGAATTGATCGACCAGCCGGCCTCATGCGCGCTCTCGATGCGCGCGGGCTTGAGCCGCGCGGCGAGCATGCGCATCAGCGTCGGATTGCGCGCCCCGCCGCCGGCAACGATCCAGGCGGCGGGCGGCCGCGGTAGATGCGGCACGATGCGCGCCACCGCCGCCGCGGTCAGCGCGGTCAGCGTGGCCGCGCCATCTTCGAGGCCGATATTATCGAGAGTGTCCCCGAGGAGGCCGCGAAAGTCGTTGCGGTCGAGCGATTTCGGCGGCGGCGCCGTAAAAAACGGATGCTGGAGGAGTCGCGCAATCATCGCCTCGTCGACCCTGCCGGCGGCAGCCTTGCGGCCGTCGATGTCAAGCGGCTGGCCCGTGCGCAGCCGCAGGAAATCGTCGAGCAAGGCATTGCCCGGGCCGGTATCGCAGGCAATCAGCGCCTCGCCGTCGATATAGGTTACGTTGGCGACGCCACCGACATTGAGCACGGCCACCGGCGGCGGCAACACCAAGCGCCGCGCCAGAGCGCGGTGATAGATCGGCGCCAGCGGCGCCCCCTGCCCGCCCGCGGCGACGTCGGCGGCGCGAAAATCGTAGACCACCGGAATGCCGAGCCGTCTTGCCAGCGCGGCGCCGTCGCCGATCTGCATCGTCAAGCCACGCTCGGGCCGATGCAACAGCGTTTGGCCGTGAAATCCGACCGCGGCGATGCTGTCTCTTTCAAGCGCGTTAGCGGCGAGAAAAGCCTCCACCGCCTCGCCATGCGCATCGTTTATGAATTGCTCGGCTTCCGCGACAATCGCCGGCCGGGCGCTGCGCTCGGTGAGGTTGACGGCCGCGGCCGTGGCGCGCCGCAACAGCGTGCGCTCCGCCTCGGTATAAGGCCGCGACGCGGTCGGGCCGAACTGCGCGACCGTTTCCCCGTCGGTATCGATCAAAGCAACGTCGACGCCATCCTGCGAGGTGCCGCTCATCAGCCCGATAGCCAGGACCGAGGCGGCGGATGCTTGCCTCTCCTGCCGGTCCGCCGCGGTTTGCACCATCGACACGTCTCGCAATCGCCGGTTTGATTAAGCTTTGGGACCTGTTACACCAACCGCGCCGCCGCGACGAGCCGCCGCGCGACCCCATCATTCGAAGCGATTAGCCGGACCGCGATGAACACCTATAAGTCCGATTTTCTTAACATTCTCGCCGCACGCGGCTTTATTCACCAGGTCTCGGAGCCCGACGCACTGGATACTCTGGCGCGTTCATCAACGATTACCGCCTATATCGGTTTCGACTGCACCGCGTCGTCGCTGCATGTCGGTTCGCTGTTGCCGATCATGCTGTTGTACTGGCTGCAGCAGACCGGGCACCGGCCGGTTGCGCTGATGGGTGGGGGCACCACGCGCGTCGGCGATCCCTCGGGCAAGGATGAAAGCCGTCGCCTGCTTACGGACGAGGCGATCAACGACAACCTTAAGGGCATACGCGCGGTATTCGATAAATTTCTCAAGTTCGAAAATACCGGTGGCAATGCGATCATGGCCAACAATGCCGACTGGCTAAACAAGCTAAACTATATCGACTTCCTACGTGATGTTGGCCGTCACTTTTCCATCAACCGCATGCTCGCCTTCGACTCGGTAAAACTGCGGCTCGACCGGCAGCAGGAGCTGTCGTTTCTCGAATTCAACTACATGATCCTGCAGGCGTACGATTTCGTCGAGCTCTATCGGCGCTACGGCTGCGTTCTGCAAATGGGCGGCTCGGATCAATGGGGCAATATCATCAACGGCATCGATCTCGGCCGCCGTTTGCATAACGCGCAGTTTTTCGCGCTGACCTCGCCGCTTATCACCACGTCGTCAGGCGCCAAGATGGGCAAGACCGCCGCCGGCGCAGTCTGGCTCAACGCCGACCAGGTCAGCCCCTACGACTATTGGCAATATTGGCGCAACAGCGAAGACGCCGACGTCGGTCGCTTCCTCAAGCTGTTCACGACTTTGCCGCTTGAGGAGATCGGCCGTCTCGCCGCGCTCAAAGACGCGGAGATCAACGAGGCGAAAAAAGTTCTCGCCACCGAAGCGACCGCGCTCGTCCACGGCCGCCAGGCCGCGGAGCAAGCGGCGGCAACTGCGCGCACCACATTCGAAGATGGCGGGTTAGCGCAGACGTTGCCAACGGTTACCGTTCCCGCCGGCACCCTAGATAAGATTCGCGCGATCGACGCAGCCGTACTTGCTGGATTTGCTTCTTCAAACGGCGAAGCACGGCGCCTTATTGTTGGCGGCGGCTTCAAGGTTAACGACAAAACCGAACCCGATCCAATTCGTTTGCTTCATGGAGAGGACGTGAAAGACGGCGTCATCAAGCTTTCGCTCGGCCGCAAGCGGCATGTTCTGCTCAAGCCGGTGTGACGATCGCAGCTAGTGATTAGTGCCGATGGTCGCGTCGACGGCGCCGGTCGAGTCGTCGGTGGGCGCTGATGGCGGCGGCACTGGCCCGGTCGGACTGACCGGAAATTCGAACACCTTGCGCAACAGTCCCGGCGCCAGCGCCGACAGCGGATTGACGTGCAGCACCGGATTGCCCGGCTTACCGACCACTTCGTACGTGACGCCGACCAGCCCCTCTTTCTCACCGCCGAGGAACAGGCCAACCACCGGGAGCTGGCCAAGCAGATTATTGGCGCCATAAAGCGGGATCAGGGTGCCGCGCAAATCCATGCCCTTCGAAGCATAATCGATGAGACCGTCGATGGTGCCGCCGAGCACCGGACCGCGCACAACCCCGTCATGCAGCGCGATCCGTCCGGGCGTGCGGGTGAAATCGACCTTCATGCCAGAGAAAAACATGTTGTTGCGCGGCAGCGCGGCTGCCGTTGGACACGGCGTGCTCGAGCTGGATCTCGTCGTGAACCGCGAAATTGCGCACGTTAAGCCGGCCGGCTTGGATAGGATTGCTGGCCGAGGGCGGATCCATCACCGTCGTCATCTGCCCGCCATCCATGCGTGAATAAATGTCGGCAAAGCGGAACAGCGCGCCGGCATCGCTGGTCTCAAGATCGATCACCCGCCGGCCGCCTTGCGGCCCGCGCATGTCGCCGCTCAGCGAGCCGTCGCCGCCAATCTTGGCGGCCAGAGTTAGGCTTCACCTCGCCGCCGCGCCGCGACAATTTCAAATCGAAGCCGCGCAAAGCTTCGCCGTTGAAGCCGAGCACGGCGCCGAGCTTCATGTCGAGATCGATGTCCGGCGGCTTGCGGTTTTCCGTGGGCGCGCCGGCGGTCCGCCGGTCATCGCCTTGATGAAACCGCGCCCGTCATAAGCATCGCCGCGCATCACGACGTGCAGCGCGCCGTCGGGCGAACGGTCACTTTGAGGCTGGTGTGGTCGCCGTCGGAGAACCCGTAGGAGGGAAAATCGGCGGATTGCACCGTGCCCGAGCCGTCGAGATCGATGGTGCCTTTCACGCCGCCGCCGGCGCCTTCGATCAACAGATCGTCGATGCGCGTCGGTCTGCGCCTTGGTCGTCAACGTAAAGGTCGCGCGCGCCGGCTTGCCGGCCTGCTTGACCCAGCCCGGCAGGAAACCGTCGATGTGCGCCGGGGTCAGGTCGGCAGTGACCGCGAAGCGGCCGTCGTGGTCGGACGAAGTGTTGACGCGGCCGGTGATATCGATCGGAATGGCGCCGCTGATCGAGTTGGCCGGATCGAGGCCAAGGTTGTTACGCATCGCCTCGTCGAGCATGCCATGGACATGGACATCGGCGGTGCTGTCGCCACGCATTTGGCGATATTCGAGATTGGCAGGGGAGCCGCCGATCTTGACGTCGCCCTTTAAGACGAAGCCCTGGTTGTTGGCGCTGACTTTCAGCATCGGCCGCCTCGACTTTCTGGCCCATGATCATGTGTTCGGCGGAAAAATTCGTGGCATCGACGGCGATCGCATAGCTGGTCGATCCGGGCGGCAGATCGGGCTTGAGCGGCATGGCCAGCGACACCAGCGCGCTCAACGTGCCATGCGTGGTCGCCGGATCGAACGGCACGACGGCAGCGTCGCGCAGCCGGTCCATCGACAACAACTCCACCGCGGCCGACACTGGTCCGTCGAGCTTGAAATGCACGTTCGCCGGCGGCTCGTGGGGCGCCGTATCGGGCACCTCGAACAGGCCCGACGACAAGTAAAGCTTGCGGCCCGACGGCAGATCGGCGGCCGCCCGGCCGAGCGAAACCTGGGCGTCGCGTCCGACGATATGGACCGCGAGGTCGGCATCGTGCAGCGCCGGCAGGCCGGCCACCGGCTGGATCACGCAATTCGTCGCTTGGGCGTCGAGCGTCAGTCCGCCCTCGGGCACCGGCGGCCCGCTGGCCCGCAGATCATCGAGCGGCGAATTCACGCCGATCACCACATGATCGACATTGCCGCTGACAAGATGGCTCTCGAACCAGTCGCGGACCTTGGGGACGACGAAAACCGGCCACAGCCGCTTGAGCGCTTCGGCGGACATCCGCGTCGCGGCAAGTCCCGCCGCCAGCCGGGGATTGCCGCTGGAATAGTCGAAATTGCCGGACATGGCGACGCCCACGTCGCCGTTGCCGATCTCGCCTCTGTCCGACCACAAAGCGCTTTTTGGCCGGATCGAACTGGCCCTTCAGTGCGATGTTGTTGAGGACCAGCGGTGCGCCTTGCTCGTCGGGCGAATTGAGCACGATCGTGCCCCCGCCGATGTGGAACAGCCACGGCCCCGGCGATTGCGCCGGCGCTTCGACCTGACCGAGCAGTGTGATCCGATTACCGCCGGACAGGATCTGGAACGGTACCGTCAGCACGCGGCTCTCGGCATCCCAATTGATCTTAAACTCGGCGTGATCGAGATCGATACGGCCGTCGTCGCCATCGCCGTCACTGAGGTGACCGGAATCGGCGACCACCGACCGGTCAGCGATTGCGGCACGCCGTCGGGACCGATCTCGCCGCGCAGACTGGCGGAGAGCGGCATGTCGAGCTGTAAACTGCCGTCGCCAAGGCGCGACGCCAACAAAAGATCGTCGGCGGAGACCTGCCGGGCTTCCAGCGCGATACTGCGGTAGCCGTCTTGGAGCGGCTTGATCGAAGCCGTCAGCCCCCAAGGATGCTCGGCACTGGCCGAACCCACGGTCACGACCATGCCGCCGCCGCGCGGCCGCTGCAGGCTGAGGCTGATATTCTCAAACGTCCAATGCTTCCCGGTGCGCTCGTCATCGACCGTGAGGGTTCCGTCTTTGAGACCGAGTTCGCGCAGATCATGGCCGTCGAGTCCGGACTGGCCGATGCCGTCGAGCCAGGTCAACAAGCGCGGCGATGTTATCGGTCGGCGGCCGCGGACCGCCAATCGACCCTGCGGCGCCGCGGATGGGTTGGCTCGGAATTTTTCCTGCTTCGCCGCGTCACCGCCGATAAGCGCCGCGCCTGCGGCCGGCCCGCTCGCGGACGCAATCGGATGTTTGTCGGCGTCGGCCGCGAAGACCGTCACATTGCCATCCGGCTCGATGCGGATCGACATGGTCGCGCCGACCAGATTGAGGCTCTCGGCGCGCATATGGCCGCTCAACAGGCTTAATCCGGAAACATGGATTTCGGCCTTCGGTGCGCTCGCAACCACGGTGCCGTCGGGGTCGCGCACGACGATGTCGCGAACCCGCACCGCCGCGCCGTGCGCGGTGCGCTCAATCTGAGTGCCGCCGACCTCGACGCGCTCGTGGCTGCCGAAATTGTCTTCGATGGCGGACACCAGCCACGGCGTGAAGACGTCGATCTGGATCGGTCCGCTGGAGAGCCGCCACCAAAGGCCGGCACAGCCAAGAACGACAACGCCGACCAGCAACGCCGAGGCAATGCCGACCGCCTGATCAGCCGTTGGTGCCGGCCGAGAAGCCGCCGGTAGGCGGTGAGATAGCGGCTATCGCCCGAGCGTCCCCCGCGATGCGCTGCAGCGAGATTGCCGCGGCGCCGCGGATGATGCGCCAGACTCCCCAACGCGGGTGCGCCGCACTGTGCCTGTCCTGATTCGTCATGCCCGCTCGGGCGTCCCCTGGTTCCCGATCCCGAAGTGCGCAAGTGCCGGCGGCACCGCTCGAGGCGCCGTCAACAAACGATGATGCAGCGAACAAGATAACCACCCGTGAGCGACGTCTGACACCCCTGCTCGCGGGCCGATTGTCGGTTACAAATGGACGCCGGGAAAGCGTCGAAAGGAAGGCATATGGCGTCGAAAAACGCGCGAAAGCAACCGCAAAATGCGCCCAAAAGCAAGGAGATAGCCCGAATGCGCAAGGCCGAAGATGAAGCCAAGGAGAAGCCCCTCGCAGGCTTTCAGCAAGGCGACCGGGCACCACCGTTTACCCTCGCCATCGCCGGCGGCGATACCGTGGCGTTGGCCGACTTCGCCGGCCGCAGTCTGGTGCTGTATTTTTATCCGCGGGCCGACACCCCCGGCTGCACCAGGGAGGCAATCGATTTCACCCGGCTCCAGCCCCAGTTCACGCGCGCCGGAGCCGACATAATCGGGGTCTCCGCCGACCCCGTCAGCGCGCTGAATGCGTTCCAGGAAAAGCACGGCCTCGAGATCGCGCTCGGTTCGGATGAAAAACACAAAATGCTCGAGACTTATGGGGTTTGGCAGGAGAAATCGATGTACGGTAGGAAGTTTCTCGGCGTGGTGCGAACGACTGTCCTGATAGGACCGGATCAGCGCGTGATCCGGGTCTGGCCGAAGGTCAAGGTGGAAGGCCACGCCAGCGAAGTTCTGGCGGCAGTCAAAGCGCTGTGAATGGCGAGCCGTCCGTTCCCGCCGGTTTACTCAAGCTGCCGAAATGACCTATTTCCAGCGTCGGCTTTTCTGAAAATTAACTATAACTGGCTCAAATCCGCTCCCGGCTTGGGTGGGAGCGTCAATGTCGCCTTGGAAAGCGTCTCGGTCCGTTGAGGCTGCGCGAGCGCAACACCCGGGGCAGCCTGTTAGGGGCCACGCTCCGCGCGAGGGTGAACATCGTGGCGAGAATTCGCCGGCGCACTGCCGGCGAGCCGGCCAAAAGCACCTACACCATCGCCCACGCCGGACGTCAGGTCAGATTCGGGCCGGTTGTTTTTTGGATCGCGGTCGGCACCGTCGTGATCATGGCCGGATGGTCGGTCACGGCCGCCACTTATCTCGGGTTCCGCGACGATGTGCTGCGCACGCTGATTGCCCGGCAGGCGCAACAGCAGTTCGGTTACGAGGACCGCATCGCCGAACTGCGTGCTCAAATCGATCGTACCACCAGCCGCCAACTGCTCGATCAGGAACAATTCGAGCAAAAGCTCGATGATCTGATGCGGCGGCAGGCGGCGCTGGAGCACCGCGCCGATACATTGAGCACTTTTGGCGATCCGTCGATCACCGGCTCGATCAACCCGACGGGCAAGCAAAGCCATGATTTCGTCCCGGCGTTGCGCAGCGGCCGTCAATCGAGCATCGGCGAAACGCTTGACCGCGTGCAGGGCTCGATCGATCGCGTCGAAGCGCGGCAATCGAACGCGCTCGGCGCACTGGAAGACCGTTACGACAACAAATCCGCCGCATCCGCGGCGTACTCAGCCAGCTCGGCGTAAAGCCGGAAGCGGCGGCAACCGGCGGTCCCTTCATCCCGGTACGGCCGCCGCCAGCCGGTGAAAACTTTCAGCGAGCGCTGTTTCGCGCCAATCTGGCGCGTTCCGAAGCCGAGCAGCTTGCCGACACGCTGCGCACTGTGCCGGTTCGCAAGCCGCTCGCCGGCGAAATCGACGAGACCTCGCCGTTCGGCGTCCGCGAGGATCCGTTCCTGCACGAGCCGGCGATGCATACCGGCATGGATATGCGCGGCGAGGTCGGCGAAGCCGTACATGCAACGGCGGCCGGGCGAGTGACCATCGCCGGCTGGGACGGCGGCTACGGCAATCTCGTCGAAATCAACCACGGTAACGGGTTGTCGACCCGCTACGGCCACCTGTCACAGATCGACGTTCATGTCGGCGATGAAGTTCGTATCGGCCAGGCTATCGGCCTGATCGGCACGACGGGGCGATCGACCGGGCCGCATCTGCATTACGAGACACGCATCAACGGCGAGCCGGTCAATCCGGAAAAGTTCCTCGCGGCCGGCGAGCAATTATTCGGCGGCAGCCACGCGGTCAGTATTAGTTCCGAACGGAAATCAGGCCAAGAGAAGCGTGGCCACAGCGAAAGCTTGGATTAGCCGTTTCCGCAGCGACACGGCGTCGCCCGTTGATGTATGCGGCGAGCCCCTACTCCACGTCCTCGACGTGGGTCGGCCCGGTGCCGAAGGCCTTTTGCGCCAAGGCGGCTTCGGTGAACTGATCGATGTCACCGTCGAGCACCCCTTGGGTGTTGGAGGTGGATACGCCGGTGCGCAGGTCCTTCACCATCTGATAGGGCTGCAACACGTAGGATCGGATCTGGTGACCCCAGCCAATGTCGGTCTTGGCCGCTTGATCGGCGGCGGCCCTTTCCTCGCGCTTTTTCAGTTCAGCTTCGTAGAGCTTGGCACGCAGCATCTGCCAGGCTTGCGCGCGATTGCGATGCTGCGAGCGATCGTTCTGACAGAATGCCACGATATTGGTCGGGATGTGGGTGAGCCGCACCGCCGATTTCCGTCTTGTTGACGTGCTGGCCGCCGGCGCCGCCGGAGCGCAGCGTATCGACGCGCACGTCGGCCTCGTTGATGTCCACTTTGATCGCATCGTCGACGACGGGATAGACATTCACGCTGGCGAACGAGGTGTGGCGGCGGGCATTGGAGTCGAACGGCGAAATGCGCACCAGGCGATGTACGCCGTTCTCGGTCTTGAGCCAGCCATAAGCGTTGCGGCCTTTGATCTCGACGGTGGCTGACTTGATGCCGGCCTCTTCGCCCTGAGTTTCTTCGAGATAGTCGACCTTGAGGCCGTGCGCTTCCGCCCAGCGCGTATACATGCGCAGCAGCATCGAGGCCCAATCTTGGCTTTCGGTACCGCCGGCGCCGGCGTGGACTTCGAGATAAGTGTCGTTATCGTCGGCTTCGCCCGACAGCAGCGCTTCAAGCTCGCGCCGCGCCACTTCGGCCTTGAGATTGCGCAAGGCGTCTTCGGCTTCGGTGACGACTTTCTGATCTTTCTCCGCCTCGCCAAGCTCGATCATCGTTAGTTGATCGTCGAGTTCCCGCTCCATGCGGGAAAGCGCGCCGAGGTTGTCGTCAAGCGTAGTGCGCTCGCGCATCACCCGGCTGGCGGCTTGCGGGTCGTTCCACAGAGTGGGGTCTTCGGCCTGACGGTTCAGCTCACCCAGCCGGGCGCGGGCCTTGTCGACGTCAAAGATGCCTCCTCAGCAGCGATAGCGACTGCTTGATCTCGTCGACGATGGTGGCGATTTCCGCGCGCATATCTCAAACCGATAGAGGACTGGACGGTCGACAGATAAGGCGTCAAATCGAAGAAGACAATCACATTCCGGCGGCCGTCCGTAGCCGGCGCCGATCCGTTAGTACAATCCGCCGGTGCCGCTGCGGACGACATTGCCGGCATCGGGCATGGCCCGTTGTACGTTGGAGACGCCGTTGGTCGTGTCGGCGCCGACCACGGTGTCGCTGTCGGGTGGCGTGGTCCCGGGCTTGAAGGCTTCAAGAATCACCCGCGGATCGCCCGGCCCAGCGCGCATGCCGGTCTTGGCGTCGACGCGGATGAGCTTTATTCCGGGCGGCACGGAGAACGGGATCGGCGGCTTGTCGGCGAGCGCGACCTTGAGGAAGTCCCGTACCACCGGCGCGGCGAGAACACCGCCGGTCGCGCGATTGGCGATGTGGCGCGGCTTGTCGAAGCCCATATAGACGCCGCACACGACATCCGGCGAAAAGCCGATGAACCAGACATCCTTCTCGTCGTTGGTGGTGCCGGTTTTTCCGGCAATCGGCTTGCCGAGCGCACGCAGTGCGGAACCGGTGCCACGCTGCACCACACCTTCCATCAGCGAGGTGATCTGATAGGCGGTCATCGGATCGATGACCTGTTCGCGCTTGTCGACCAGCGTCGGTTCCGGCTGATCGTGCCATTCCTTGGCGTTGCAGCCGATGCACTCGCGCTGGTCGTGCTTATAGATGGTGTGGCCGTAGCGATCCTGGATGCGGTCGATCAAGGTCGGAATCACCCGGCGGCCGCCGTTGTCGAACATCGAATAGGCGGTGACCATGCGCATCACCGTCGTCTCGCCGGCGCCGAGCGCATAGGACAGGTACGGCGGCAGTTCGTCATAGACGCCGAACCGCTTGGCGTATTCGGAGATCAGCGGCATGCCGATATCCTGGGCGAGTTGCACCGTCATGACATTGCGGGATTCCTCGAGGCCGAAGCGCAGCGTCGAAGGGCCGAAAAACTTTCCGCCGTAGTTTTGCGGCGTCCAAATGCCGCCGCCGGCGCCCATGTCGATTTCGATCGGCGCATCCATGATGATGGTGGACGGCGTATAGCCGTTATCCAGCGCCGCGGCATAAACGATCGGTTTGAACGAAGACCCCGGCTGCCGCAGTGCCTGGGTGGCGCGGTTAAATTGGCTCTGGTCGAAGGAGAAGCCGCCGACCATCGCCAACACCCGGCCGGTATGCGGGTCCATGACCACCATGGCGCCGGAAATTTCCGGAATTTGGCGCAGCCTATACTGACCTGCCTGGTCCATCGGATCGACATAGATGACATCGCCGACGGACAGCACCTGATTGACGTGCTGGATGGGCTTTGCCGGTCCGCTTGCCGGCTTGGCCCATTTGACTCCATCGAGCGGTACGATGCCGACTTCGCGATCCTTGAGTACCGTACCCGACGGATCGCGGCCGGGCTGCAGGCCGATGCGGGCCGACTGGTCGTCAACCTGGAGCACGACTGCCATCCGCCACGGATCGATGTCGTCCAGCGATTTGACGTCGGCGAGTTTGATCCCCCAATCGCCGCTAACGTCGATATGGGTGACCGGACCGCGATAGCCTTGCTTCTCGTCGAAATTGACGAGACCGTTGACCATTGTGTTGCGCGCCAGCATCTGCAGTTTTGGATCGAGGGTGGTGCGCACCGACAGACCGCCCTCGTAAAGCTTCTTCTCTCCGTAATTATCGTAGAGATAGCGCCGCACCTCTTCGGTGAAATATTCAGCGGCATAGACGTGCGGGTTGGCGGTGCGGATGGTGACGTTAAGCGGCTCTTTTTCCGCGCTGGCGCCGTCCGCGGCCGAGATGAAGCCGTCTTCGACCATCCGGTCGATGACGTAGTTGCGCCGCGTGATCGCCTCGTCCTTGCGGCGGAACGGATTGTAGTTGTTCGGTCCCTTCGGCAGGCCGGCGAGATAGGCGGCCTGGGCGATCGTCAATTCGTGCACCGATTTATCGAAGTACAGAAGCGACGCCGCGGCTATGCCATAGGCGCCGAAGCCGAGATAGATTTCGTTGAGATACAGCTCGAGGATCTTCTGCTTCGAATAGGTGCGCTCGATGCGAAGCGCCAGCAGCGCTTCCTTGATCTTGCGCTCGAATGACACCTGGTTGTTCAAGAGAAAGTTCTTCGCGACCTGCTGGGTGATGGTCGAAGCGCCCTGCGGCCGGCGGCCGCTGCCGTAATTTTCGACATACAGCAGGCCCGCGCGCATGATGCCGTAAACGTCGATGCCGGGATGGTGGTAAAAATTCTTGTCTTCCGCGGCCACGAAAGCATTGGTGACGAGTTTCGGGATTGCCTGGATCGGCAAATAAAGGCGGCGCTCCTTGGCATATTCGGCGAGCAGCGACCCGTCGGCGGCATGCACCCGCGTCATCACCGGGGGTTCATAATCCTGCAGTTGAGTGTAGTCCGGCAGATCCTTGGAATAATGCCACAACAGGCCCGCCGTGCCGGCGATCCCAGCGATGAACAAGATGGTTCCCGCCGCGAAGAGAAATCCCAAAAAGCGCAGCAGCAATTTCACCGCGACACCAGTTTCATAAGTTGCTCGCAAAGCCCCACCCAAGCCGGTCTGCTTGAGCGAGTTGTCCGGCATTAGCACGGCACTTTAGCGATTTCAGCGCGTCTCGTCGCTCTGGTTTTTGTTCAAACTGAGGCCGTGCTGGGCCGCTCGTGGAGCGGATTTGACATTCGCTACCCACCCAGCCGCAAACCCGTGAAGCGAATGTCAAATCCAAAAGCTCCACTAGGACTGATAATTGCTAGTGGTCCGTTGATTCTAACATTCGCATAATGGCCTTCCGGACGGGGGTGCGAATGTTAGATCGGACCACTAGCTGGGTCAATTCGCCCGCGATGACGCGCCGGCGAGATGAGTGGCAAAATACTCGTTTACCGCATCGACAATCGAATTCGCCGTCCGATCGCGCCAAGCGTCGGAATTAAGCGCCTGCAAGTCCTCTTTATTGGACACGTAGCCCAGTTCAATCAGCACCGACGGCACATCCGGCGCCCGCAGCACACGGAAGCCGGCCGAGCGCACCGGATCCTTGTTCAAGTGCGTCGCCGATTTGAGGTCGGTGACGAGATTGTGGGCGAATTGCACCGAAAACGTCTTGGTTTCGCGTTGCGCCAGGTCGAGCAGGATTCCGGCGACGTCGTCGGGTTCGTCCTTGAGATTGACGCCGGCAATCACGTCGGCCCGGTTTTCCTCCGCCGCGACCCGTGCCGCCTGGGGGTCGGACGGCTTATTGGACAACGTGTAGACGGTCGCGCCCTCCGCGTCGCCCTCCTTGTGCGGCAGGAAATCCGCATGAATCGAGATAAACAGCGCCGCTCCCGCCTGGCGGGCGATCTGCACCCGGTCGGGAAGGGCTACGAAAGTGTCGTCGCTGCGCGTCATCAGCAGGCGATATTTGCCAGTCTTTTCCAGGCGATCGCGCAAATGCTTGGCGAATGCAAGCACGATGTCCTTCTCGCATTCGCCGTTCGGCGCCCTGGTTCCGGTATCGATGCCGCCATGGCCCGGATCGAGCACCACGAGCGGCCGGGGATCGTTGGAGAGTGCCGGCGGCGGCGTGACCGGCTGGGCTTCGCTTCGCGCGAGCTTCTCCTCGGTCGCCATAGTCCGCAAAAAACTCTGCCGATCGGTCGCAACCAGATCGAGTACCAGCCGGGCCGGCGCGCCTAAGGCCGCGTCCATGACGAACGCCTTGTCGATGCGGGCGGGTCTGGCGAGGTCGAACACCACGCGCGACCCGCCAGGCATGACCAGCCCGAAGCGAAAGGCCTTGATCAGGCCGCGGCCGCTCTCCCCGGCGTGGGGCGGCAGCTGAAATGTGACCTGGGGGATGTCCAGGACCAGACGGTACGGATCGGCAAGCGTGAAGGCGTGCAGGTCGATCTTGCGATCAAGGTCCATGATAAAGCGGGTTTGCGTCGCGTCACCGCCGAGCCTGACGTCGGTCGCGACCGGCAATGAGTCGGCCGCCAGCGCCGCCGACGACCACCAGGCCGCCCCAGCCGCCGCAAACAGCACACCGAGGAGCGCCCAGCGCGCGGCTTGGACAGGCATCGCTCTCCACCCCATCGAGCCCCTCTTACTCCATTAAGGACGCGCGGTTAACCACATCTTAACGATCTGCCGACCGGCCGTGGCACACGCAAAATCCACGCATCCGGCGCGAAAGCCCACAGCCGACTTGCCAATTCCCTGTCCGGAGCCTTAAGAAGGAGGTGCTGACGGTGAAAGGTTCCGGTTGTGTCGCGTTAGGGCATCCCGGCCGCGTCTGCGACGATTGGCTCCCCAATGTGAACATGAGGGGGAGCGGCGCGGACACAGCTTTCGGACCGCTGCGGCGGCATGGCTTAGCGGCATGGCTTGAAGTGCTTTTTCAAACTATGGTCGCCGCCGACGAGAGCGCCCCCGAGTGCCCTTGAGGATTTGGCCGGGCCGGAACCCACGCGGATGTGACCCTACGGTAATAATGCCGTCGGTTCAGTCACGCCCCGGAAGCGAACGAGCGAAATTGCGGCTGCGCCTGGCGCCGCCGCCTCATCGCGGTTTGGAATTCATGTTAGAGGCGCAAGTCTTAAGTCGAAAAGCCCAGAGCCGCCGCAGTCGCGATCGTGCCGATTCGGTACCCGCGGAGCGGCGGAACTGTATGGCTTGGCCCGCTCGCGATTTCCGATCCGTTTCATCCACTGACAATTGGACTGGCACCCTGCGCACACGCCGATGCGGCGGACAGCGGGCGGCGCTGGCCCTCAAGAGATTTGAAAATGGCCAACAAAATGCTCATCGACGCGACCCATCCCGAGGAGACCCGGGTGGTCGTTTTGCGCGGCAATCGTGTCGAGGAATTCGACTTTGAGTTGGCACAGCGCAAGCAATTAAGAGGCAACATCTATCTGGCGAAAGTGACGCGGGTGGAGCCGTCACTCCAGGCCGCCTTCGTCGATTACGGCGGCAACCGTCACGGTTTCCTCGCGTTCAGCGAAATCCATCCCGACTATTACCAAATCCCGGTAGCCGACCGGCAAGCCTTGATCGACGAGGAAGAACGCGCCCAGCGCGCCGCTGACGATGAGATGGACCGGCGCTCGCGGCGGCATCGCAGCCACGGTGGCCGATCGGCCCGCCGTCGCGACGAGGGGGTCCGGGGCGAAATTGCCGAAGGCGCGCCCGGCGAGCCGGCGGCGGAGTCGCTTACAGCAGAGTCGGCCGCTTCGGACGAAACCGCCCTCGTTTCGAGCGAGATTGAGCCTGATGCCGGCCTTCCCGTGGAAGACGCGGCGGCGAGCAATAGCGAGCCGGCTGAACCTGCGGAAGAGCACCAGCACGACGCGGAGGCCTCGGCCGACGAGGTCGAAGCCGGACAATTTGGCGAAACCGAATCCGCGTCTGCGGCCGCATCAAACGATGCCGGCACGACGGACGAGGCCGATGCCGGCCCCGCAGCCGGCGAACACGCCGATATCGCCGAAACGGAAGGCGCGACGGCGGCCGGGAACGGCGAAACCAATGTGGTCGAGCTCCACGAACACGAAAATGGCGAGGACGAGGAAGTCGTCGAGTCGGTCGGCGGCGCGGACGCCATGGAAGAGGTTCCGGATCGCGCGCCCCGCTATCGCCGCCAATACAAGATTCAGGAGGTGATCAAGCGCCGCCAGGTCATGCTGGTGCAAGTCGTCAAAGAGGAACGCGGCACGAAGGGCGCGGCCCTGACCACTTACCTGTCGCTCGCCGGGCGCTATTCGGTGTTGATGCCCAATACCGCACGCGGCGGCGGCATCAGCCGCAAGATCACCAGCGCCGAAGATCGCGCGCGGCTCAAAGAGGCGGCAGCCGACCTCGAAGTGCCGGAAGGCATGGGAGTTATTTTGCGTACCGCCGGCGCCAGCCGCACCAAGATCGAGATCAAGCGCGACTTCGAATACTTGCTGCGCATGTGGGAGACGGTGCGCGACCTGACGCTGAAGTCGACGGCACCGAAGCTCGTCTACGAGGAAGGCTCGCTGGTCAAGCGCTCGATCCGCGATCTTTACAGCAAGGATATCGACGAGGTGATCGTTGCCGGAACCGAGGCCTATCACGAGGCCAAGGATTTCATGCGCATGCTCATGCCGAGCCATGCCAAGAATGTTCACCCTTACGGCGACACGCAACCCTTGCTGTCACGCTACGGCGTGGAAAGCCAGCTGGACGCGATGTTCTCGCCGGTGGTGCAGTTGCGCTCCGGCGGCTACATCGTGCTCAACCAGGCGGAAGCCCTTGTCGCCATCGACGTCAATTCCGGCCGCGCCACGCGCGAGCACCATATCGAGGACACGGCGCTAAAGACGAATATGGAGGCGTCGGAGGAAATTGCTCGCCAGCTCCGGCTGCGCGACCTCGCCGGGCTGATCGTCATCGACTACATCGACATGGAGGAGAAGCGCAATAACCGCTCGGTCGAGCGGCGGTTGAAGGAATGCCTCAAGCACGATCGCGCCCGTATTCAGGTCGGCCGCATCTCGCATTTTGGCCTCCTGGAAATGTCGCGTCAGCGCATCCGCACCAGCGTGCTGGAGAGTTCGACCGAGAAATGTGCGTATTGCGGCGGCAGCGGCCATGTCCGCTCGGTGTCGTCGCTGGCGCTGCAGGTGCTGCGCGCGCTCGAAGAGCAGTTGATCCACGGCGCCACTCACAATCTCATCGCCCGCACGCGGCCGGACGTCGCGCTTTACGTTCTCAACCAGAAGCGCGCGCATTTGCGAAGCCTGGAGGAGCGCTTCGCCATCTCCATCGCCATCTCGGCCGATGATTCGGTGCGCGCACCGCAGGCCTTCGTTGTCGACCGCGGCGAGCAGGTGCATACGGTGGAGGCGGCGAAAGCGCTCGCCGAGCGCCTCGAAGCCACTCCGGCGCCGCTCGAAGAAGAAGACGATCTCGAAGACGTCGCCGCAGCGGAAGGCGATGAGGTCGCGGAGACGACCGCCGAGTCCGAACCTGCGGCAGCCGCGGAATCTGAGCACGGCGAAGGCCCCGGGCGGCGGCGGCGACGCCGCCGGCGCCGCGGTGGCCGCAACGGCGGCGAAGGCGCCTATGGCGAGAGCCACGAACAGCCGCATGAGGTTGGCGCGGCGGATCAGATCGCGACCGGCGAGCCCGGCGAGCCGGCTTCCGCGGAAGCCGGGGCCGCGCAGCCGGATGAGGAAGAAACCGGCGAGCGTGGCGAACTCGCATCGCCGGAGCATGCCGACGAGAACCGCGGTGATGGCGACCGGCGCCGCCGGCGCGGCCGCCGCGGCGGCCGGCGCAACCGCCATCGCAATGGCGGCCCGGAAGGCAGTCACGAGAGCGGACACGAGCAGGGTCCATACGAGGCGCGTGAGGAATTGCCCCGGCCGCCGAAGAGCTCACGACGTTGACGCCAACCGAGCCCGCGTTGAAGGAGGCGGTCGCCGACCTCGATGCCACGCCGCATCAAGCCGCACCGCCGAGCGCGCCGGAACCGGTTCAGCAGCCGGTCCCGCCGCCGGAGCCGGCACGGCGCCGTTCGACCATTCGCGAGCGCGCGCCCATGGGCGGCAGCGAAGAAAACTTGCCGCCGCCGCAGGTCCAGCAACCGAGCGGGCCCGCCGAAGAACCGGTCGTTACTCAGTCCGGCGAGGCCGCCGAAAGCGTCCTGCCGCGCCGAACCGGCTGGTGGTCGCGTCGCTTTGCCGGCGGCTGATCACTCGCAAACGCTCGCTGGGTGTAGCATGATCCTGTCGGAAAACCGGCGCCCACTGTTCCGGATCATGCTGTGATGCAAAGCGCCTGGGTCGAGCGCGACGCCGAGGCGCTGGCCGGCGAGCTTGCGAGCAGGCAAGCCGCGATGGACCGCGATTTTGCTCTGCGCATCTACAGCAGCCGGCTGTTGGGACGAGATCCGAAGCTCGTCCTGCACGGCGGCGGTAATACCTCGCTGAAGACGACGCTGCGTGACCGCTTCGGCGACGACGCCGAAGTGCTGCGCGTCAAATCCTCAGGCTCCGATCTGGCGAATATCGGCGCCGATGGATTTGTAGCCGTGCGCCTGTCCCCGATGCGCAAGCTTTTGGCGCTGCAATCGATTCCCGACGAAGACCTCGTCGGGATCGAACGCGCCAACCTTATCGATCCGTTGGCGTCGAACCCTTCCGTCGAGATGATGCTGCACGCATTCCTGCCGCACAAATTCGTCGATCATACCCACGCCACGGCAGTCCTCAGCGTGATCGACCAGCCCGACGGCGAGCAAAAATGCGCGAATGTGTTCGGCGATAGGCTCGGCTTTGTGCCCTATGTCATGCCCGGCTTCGGGCTCGCCAAGGCGGCAATCGAGATTTTCGAACGCAGCAAGCCGAGCCACGGATTGATTCTGGGCAAGCACGGCATCGTCACTTTCGGCGACAGCGCCCGCGACGCTTACGAGCGGATGATCGCGATGGTGTCGCTAGCCGAGGATTTCATCGCGCGCCGGCGCAAGTCGGTGGCGGTTCGCCCGTTACCGTCCAGCACCGCAGCCGTCGCGCACGTGGCACCCATCATCCGCGGTGCATGCAGTGAGCACGATAATGCGGTTGAAGGCGCTTGGCAGCGCCTCGTTCTCGAGTTTCGCAACGGTGAGGCAGTGCAAGATTTCGTCAATGCAAAGGATTTGGACCGCCTCGGCCGGCTAGGTGTGATCACGCCCGACCACACCATCCGCACCAAGAACTGGCCCCTGGTTTTGCCAATGCCGGAAACCGACAAACTCGATGAATTCGCAATCGCGGCGCATCGGCGAGCCGACGAATTCGTCACCGGCTATCGGCATTATTTCGAACGCAACAATGAACGCGCCGGCGGCATCAAACGGCCGCTCGATCCCCTGCCCCGCGTGGTGCTGGTCGCCGGCCTCGGCCTGTTCGGTCTCGGCCGCAGTAAAGGCGACGCGATCATCGCGGCCGACATCGCCGAGGCCTGGATCGAAGGCGTGAGCGATGCTGAAGCCGTCGGCCGCTTCGAGTCGATCCCGGACGCCGATATGTTCGACTGCGAATACTGGTCGCTGGAGCAAGCGAAGCTCGGCCGGCGCCGCGACCTGCCGCTGGCCGGCCAGATTTGCGCGGTGACCGGCGCTGGCGGCGCCATCGGCGCGGCAACGGCCCAAACATTTGCCGCGGCCGGCGCCGAGATCGCCTTGCTCGACGTCGACTTTGCCGCCACCAGCGGGCAGGCCGAAAAAATCGGCCCGACCGCGCTGCCGGTCGCCTGCGATGTAACCGATGCGGAATCGGTCCGGACCGCCTTCGACAAGGTCGTCAAAAATTACGGCGGCGTGGATATCGTGGTGTCGAACGCCGGTGCCGCCTGGCAGGGCCGCATCGGCGAGGTCGCCGAAGACATTTTGCGCAAAAGCTTCGAGTTGAATTTTTACGGCCATCAGCGCGTGGCGCAGGCGGCTGTGCAGGTCATGCTGGCGCAGCGCACCGGCGGCTGCCTGTTGTTCAACGTGTCGAAACAGGCGGTCAATCCGGGTTTGAATTTCGGCCCTTACGGCATTCCCAAAGCGGCGGCGCTGGCGCTGATGCGTCAATATGCGCTCGACTACGGTGCCGACGGCATTCGCGCCAATGCGGTCAATGCCGACCGCATCCGCTCCGGCTTGCTCACGCCCGATATGATCGCCTCGCGTTCCAAGGCGCGCGGCGTTTCCGAGAAAGATTACATGAGTGGCAATCTTCTGGCCCGCGAAGTGACTGCCGAGGATGTGGCGCAGGCCTTTTTGCACCTGGCGCTGGAATTAAAAACCACCGCCAGCGTCACCACCGTCGACGGCGGCAATATCGCCGCCGCGATGCGGTGAGCGCATCGCTCATGCTTTATCGACCGCGCCGCCGCTATCGGCCCAATCCTTGAAACCGCCCATATTGAAGACTTTCTCGTAGCCAAAATCCTTGAGCAGCTTGCCGGCCAACGCGGCGCGGCCACCTGATCCGCAGTAAACTATGATGTTTTTTTCCTGCGAGAAATTCTTGTCATACGTCGGGGCTTGCGGATCGGCCTTGAATTCAAGCAGGCCACGCGAGACATGAACCGCACCGGCAATCTTGCCGCTTGCGGCCACCTCGGAGCCGTCGCGCACGTCGACCACGAGCGTATTGCCTTGAGCGATCATCTCCTTTGCCTGGGCCGAAGTAATTTTCGGCACCGCCGCATTGGCGATCTCCATCATCTGTTTGACGCTTGTGGCCATGATCTTTTTCGTCCTCGGGTTCCTGCCCCAAGGCGAAGATTATCCGGTTTCGACCGTCGGGGAAACGCCGGTGGCAATAGGCTCAATCGCTCGACAAAATCACGCTCTTCACGATCGGGTATCTGCTTTTCCAGCGCGAGCCGGAGAATACGCCGTAGTTTTGACCCGCTGGTCGGCTGCCGGTTCGCGCGCGCCGCTTTGCGTTTTGGCCCCGGTGTGATGAACTGTCGGGTCGATTTGTTTTAGCAGGTCTCTGTCGCAAAACCGGATTCCACCCTCGGATCAGGTCCGAGGGCAGGCTTTTGCAGGACACATGCTCACAGCGGAGGGACGCAGGATGCCGGTAAGCAAAATCAATGGCGTGAACATCAATTGGCGCGTGGTCGGCGATCGCGCCAAGGACACCCACCCTTGGGTTGTGATGACGACCGGTGGCCGGCGCGGCCACGACGAATTCATTCCGCTGGCGGAAAAGATTGCAGCCTACGGCTATCGCGTGATGCTGCACGACCGCCGCAACACCGGCGCCTCGGATGTGCTGATCGCGGGCGACGAAGGCGAGGAAGTGCTCTGGACGCGCGACATGCACGCGCTTCTGTCCGAGCAAAACGCGCTGCCGGCGTTTTTCAGCGGCTCCTCGGCCGGCGCCCGCACCTCGATGCTGTTCTATCTGCGCAATCCACAAGCGGTGCGCGGCCTCCTGCTGTTGCGCGTCACCGGCGGCCCTTTCGCCGCCGGACGGCTGCCCGAGCAATATTATGGCCAGTTCATCCGCACCGCCGAGCAAGGCGGCATGGCGGCGGTTTGCGCCATGGACGCCTGGAAGGAGCGCTTTGCCGCCAATACGGCGGGCGCCGATTACATGGCGCGGCTGCCGGTCAAGCAATTCCTCGAGGTGATGAAGCGGTGGAACGATATCTTCCTCGCCGGCGCCCATTATCCGGTCATGGGCGTCACGGCCGAGCAACTGCGCTCGATCAAGGTGCCGACCATCATCATTCCCGGCAACGACAATACCCATTCCAGCAAGAGCGGGCTCGTTGCCCACGAGCTGATCGCCGGCAGCGAACTGCATCGGCTGCCGATTGCAGACCAAGACGTGCCGCTCATCCCCTTCCCCGACTGGGCTCCCTACGAACCGGAGATCGCGCGCGTCTTCGCGGAATTCATGAAACGCACGGTCGCGGCGGAGAGCCGGGCGGCATAGGCGCGCGGGTTTCGGACAGCCGCCAACGCGGCTTCTGCAATGACAGCGCTTCAATCCCACTTCGTGGTGCCGGAATAAGACCAGTCGACGATCCGGCCTTCGGGATTGGCGAGCGCGGCGATCTCGGCCATGTCCTCCTCGCTCAAGGCGAAGTCGAAGAGTGCCGCATTCTCCGACAGCCGCTCGAGTTTACTGGTGCGCGGAATGACGACGATGTCCTGCTGCACCAGATAGCGCAGGCAGATTTGCGCCGCGGACTTCTTGTAGGCAGCGCCGATGCGCCCAAGCACCGCGTCGTTCTTGGCGCTGCCGCGGGCGATCGGGCTATAGGCCACAGCCGCCATGCCATGCGCATGGCATGCCGCGATCACCTTGGATTGGTCGAGGAACGGGTGACATTCGATCTGGTCGCACACCAGCGGCTCGGTCGCGACCCGCATCGCCTCTTCGATCAACGCCACGGTGAAATTGGAAACCCCGATGTGGCGGGCCAACCCATCGGTCTTGATCTTGCACAGCGCCGGCAGCGTTTCCGACAATGGAATCTGGGGATTAGGCCAGTGCAGCAGCAAGAGATCGACTTCGCTCAAGCGCAGCCGCATCAGGCAGTCGCGCGCTGCTCGCTCCAGCGCGCGCGGCGCAAAATGCGACGGCCAGATTTTCGTGGTCACGAAAATATCGCCGCGCTTGACGCCGGAGGCGCGGATGCCGTCGCCCACGTCGCGTTCGTTGTCGTACATTTCCGCCGTGTCCACGTGGCGATAGCCGAGACGCAGCGCCTGCTCGACGACCCGCGCGCAGGTGCGGCCGCGCAACTCCCAAGTCCCGAGCCCGACCAGCGGAATTTTGGCGCCGTTGGCCTCGACGCCGGGGATTGGTCCGATCGCTGTCACGTCGCCTGTGGTTCCTCACGACTACGGGTTCGGCCCGCAGCATTAGCCGTCCTAATTCAGGTCCAATGCTGCCCGCGCCAAGGCGTTCCGCTCAGCGCGCCTTGCCGAGCACGGCAAAGGCGGCCTCCGGGGCCTGCTCGATCACTTTGAGCAGCGCGCGTGCCGGGCCGCGCGGCGAGCGCTTGCCCTGCTCCCAATTGCGGAGCGTCTCAACCGGAACGCCGATCCGGGCGGCGAAGGCCGCCTGGGTCAGGCCGGTGCGATTGCGAATATTGCGGGCATAAGCCGCGTCGTTGAACCGATCCGCAGCGCGAGCCGCATTATGGGCGGCCGTGGCGATGGCGCGCGGATCGCTGGCAATGGCGCGCTCGCTGCCGTCCGGCAGCACCTCGACCAAACGTCCGTCCGCTTTCAATCGCACGCGCAGCATGGCGCTCGTTCCGGCGGGGGCTCGGCATTTAGGCTCGGCGCATTATAGCTGATTCGTCATGAATCCAATGAGTTAGTCGGCCGCCGCGGCACCCGTACCGCCATTGGCCTACTTCGTCTCGACCCGAATAGGCCAATGAACCAGCGACCTATCCTCACAATCGGCTGAAGAAATCCAGCAGCATTGCCCGCCGGGCGGTTTCACGGGCGATGCACGCAGCCTGCATCGGATAGGCCATCGAGCCCTGAATTTTGTCTTGGTAGAACGCACAGGTCGTATCGCGATAGGTGAGCCAAGCGCGCTGCATCGCGCGGGCTTTGCCAGCCTGCTCATCGTCGAGTTCGCCGAGCAGTGTCTTGTAATGGTCGTTGAGCAAATTGTCCCAGATTACGGCTTCGATTTGGTAGCATTGCGCGGTCGGCCCCTCACCCCGCCCACCCGGCTGACCGATGCAGGGATCGGCGACCAGCTTGAACAGGCATTGCTGCTCGCCGGCATCGAGATCGTCGCGGTTCTTGGTGGCGCAGTCACGGATCGCCTGCACCTCCTGTGCGGTCGGCGCGCGCGACAGAGCGTGCGCCGCGCCTCCCGCCAGTGCCGCGAGCGTAACAAGGGCGAAACCGCAAATGGTGCGTAAAAGACCTGGACACGAAAGACCTGGAACGGTCATGGGGCACTTCGTTTAGGCTTGCTTCAGAGGTCGCCGTCGCAACGCGCTTGGTTCAAACCCTAAATCCGGAGATTATCAGAAATCGCCACTCTCGGCCGGCGCCAAGGAGCCCCTCGCAGTGCAGAACCTCCAAATCGACGCCAAGCGGCTCTGGGACCAGTTGATGGAGACCGCGAAGATCGGCGCCACACCAAAAGGAGGCATCTGCCGACTGACGCTGACCGATCTCGACCGCCAGGTGCGCGATTGGTTCAAAGCGCAATGCGAGGCGCTCGGCTGCACTGTCGCCGTCGACCAAGTCGGCAATATGTTCGCGCGGCGGCCCGGCAAGGACCCTGCCCTGCCGCCCATCGCCATGGGTTCGCATCTCGACACTCAGCCGACCGGCGGCAAGTTCGACGGCGTTCTGGGGGTCCTCGGCGCGCTTGAAGCGATGCGCACGCTGCACGAGACCGGCTACGAAACCAACGCACCGATCGAGATCGTCAACTGGACCAACGAAGAAGGCTCGCGGTTTGCGCCCGCCATGCTGGCGTCGGGCGTGTTCGCCGGCGTGTTCACGGCGGACTACGCCTACACGCGCACCGACCGCGACGGCAAGACCTTCGGCGAGGAACTGGCGCGCATCGGCTACATGGGCGAGGAGAAATCCGGCACGCGCAAATTCTCCGCCATGTTCGAACTGCACATCGAACAGGGCCCGATCCTCGAGAGCGAAGACCGCATGATCGGCATCGTGCAGGGCGTGCAGGGCATACGCTGGTACGAGGTCACGGTCGCCGGTCAGGAAGCCCATACCGGCGCGACGCCGATGCATTTGCGCAAAAACGCGCTCGTCGGCGCCGCCGGCATGATCGAGCGCATCGATGCCATCGCCCGCCAACATTCACCCGACGCCGTCGGCTCCGTCGGGCTGATCGAAAACAAACCGAATAGTCGCAATGTCATTCCCGGTGAAGTGTTCTTCACCGTCGACTTCCGCCATCCGCACGACAGCGTACTTGACGCCATGGAGGTCAAATTCCGTTCCAGCCTTGCCGACGTCCTCACCCCGCTCCGGCTCACTTACAGTGAAAGCCGCATCTGGAATTCGCCGGCGGTGAAGTTCGCCCCCGCGCTGATCGACTGTGTCCGCGCCGGCGCCGCAAAGGCCGGCTTTCGGTCACGCGACATGATCTCCGGCGCCGGTCACGACGCCGCCTACATCGCCCGCGTTGCGCCGACGACGATGATTTTTGTGCCTTGCGCCGGTGGCATTTCGCACAACGAAGCGGAATTCGACGAGTTTCGAAGAATGCGCCGCCGGCGCGCAGGTCTTGCTCAATGCGGTACTGGAATTCGACCGGCGGCTGACCTGATTTAGGCGGCAGCCGGTAGCGCGGCAACCTCGCCATTTCCGCATCTGTCAACTTGATGACAGACAGAGCCGTTTTTCGAGCCCAAATTAGCACTTTGTTGAGGGGGAGCTTGCGAGGGGTTGATTATGTCCATTACGGCGTACTTTTCCGATTCCACCTTCGATCCGGAAATCACCGGCGTGCTGAGCGCCGCTTTCGACACCGCCTGGCAGCGCATCGTGGATTCCGGCAGCCCGCTTGCGGCCGTCGAGTTGGCGGCCGCCACGCGTGAAATATTGGCAAAGAATATCCTCGCCGCCGCGCGGGACGGCGGGCGCGACAAAAACGGACTGGTCGAGAGCGCGCTGGCGCATCTCACCTTTTCGGCACCAACCCGCGCCGCGGCCCCATCGCGCTGAATTGTCGCCGGTCGCCGACACATTGTTGTCCCTTGCTCTATCTGAGAGCCAGTTCGCCTGCCGACGGCCCTGTCCGGGGACCCAATAGAAACGACCGAGGAACTGGCGCACCGTGCAGCAAAATCGCAATAGGCTACTCGCCTCCCTGTCAGCAAACGAGCTCAGCCGTTTGCAGGCGCATTTCCGGGAAGTCCCGATCACTCAGGGAGCTTTGCTGGAGGAGCGGGGGCAGCGCGTCGATGCGGTTTTCTTTCCGCAATCCGGCATGATTTCACTCGTCGTCGAAATGCCGGAGGATGAGACGGTTGAAGTCGGCATGGTCGGATCGGAAGGCGCGATCGGTTTGAACGCGGGATTGGGCTCGCGTGTCGCCAGCGTCACGGCTCTGGTGCAGGTATCCGGCGTCGCGTTCTGCATCCCAGCCTCCCGCTTCCGCAACATCGTCGTGGGCAGCGAGCACCTCCACGCATTGATCGTGCGCTATAACGAGATTATCGCCGGTCAAATCCAGCAGACCGCCGCGTGCAATGCCTTGCATGATGTGGGCTCTCGGTTGAGCCGATGGCTGTTGCAGACCAGCGACCGCACCGATAGCGATACAATTCCGTTCACCCGCGAATTCCTCGGCAAAATGCTCGGCGTCCGGCGCGGCACGGTTTCCGCGGTGGCGGCGCAATTCGAAAGCGCCGGGCTGATCAAGACCCATCGCGGTCAGATCAAGCTTGTCAATCGCGACGGCCTGAAGAAAGAGGCGTGCTATTGCTACCAATATTTGCGCAATCACATCGATCGCCTGGTGCCGAAAAAATAGTCGCCAATGCCGCCGTGGGCTTCCAGGCTCCGCTCGATGCGATATTGGAGTTCCACCGGCGATTGCGGTGAGCAACAAGCCTTACGCCCCCTCTCCCCATGTTCGCCGCAGCACCCGCAGCCAATTGCGGAAGCAGATTTTCTCGATCAGCGGCTCGCCAAAGCCCCGCTTGCGCATCGCCTGGACCAGAATTTGCAGCCCGCCGGCATTGCCCAATGCGGCGGGGATCAACGCGCCGTCGAAATCGGAGCCTATTCCCACCCCGTCCTCGCCGGCATGTTTGAGCATATGTTCGATATGCTGCACGATCAGCTCAACCGGCGTGTCCTTGTCGTGACGGCCGTCCGGACGCAGGAAGGCCGCAGCGAAATTGACGCCGGCAAGGCCGCCGGATTTGCCGATGGCGGTCAATTGCCGGTCGGTCAGATTGCGCGAATGCGGGCTGATTGCGTGGGCGTTGGAGTGCGAGGCGACCAGCGGCGCATTGCTGAGCGCGGCGACGTCCCAAAAGCCGCGCTCGTTCAGATGCGACAGATCGATCAGTATCCGCAGCCGGTTACAGGCCCCGACGAGCGCCTTGCCGAGTTCGGTCAAACCAGGGCCGGTGTCTGGCGACGACGGGCAGCGGAACGGTACGCCGTGGCCGAAAATATTCGACCGGCTCCATACCGGCCCGAGCGAGCGGAGCCCCGCCGCGTAGAGCACGTCCAACACCTCGAAATTCGCGTCGATTGCCTCTGCGCCTTCGATGTGCGGCACCGCAGCCAGCACGCCGTCGGCGAGGCAGCGTTCGATATCGGCGGCGGTTCGGCAGACACGCACGCTGCCGGCGGATTCCCGCTCGATCCGCAACAGCAGCGCGGCCATGGCAAAAGTAACCCGCTGCGCTTCCGTGATGTCGAGGGCGGGCGGCTCGGGATCGTCGCCGATGACGCTGCCGGTGTCCGCCTTGCTGTCTTCCTTGCTGTCTTGGCCGGTCGCTGGACTAGCGGCGCGATCTCTGCGTTTCGGCGACGGAACGAAGATCGCGAATAAGCCGCCGGCAAATCCACCCTGACGCGCCTTGGGAATATCCAGATGGCCCTTGTCCGCACCGCGCAGAAACGACGTGACCGCGTCCGCGCCGCCATGCAAATGCAATCGCAACAGGACGTCGTTGTGGCCGTCGAAAATTGGGATAGGTTTGGCCGTCACCGTTCAAATCATTCCATGCAGCACGCCGACGGCAATGGCACCACTTACCGCGTCTTCTCGAAGATTTCCCGCCCGATCAGCATGCGGCGGATTTCGCTTGTGCCGGCACCGATTTCATAAAGTTTGGCGTCGCGCAACAGGCGCCCGGCCGGAAAATCGTTGATATAGCCGTTCCCGCCCAAACACTGGATCGTCTCCAGAGCCATCCAGGTGGCACGCTCGGCGGCATAGAGGATGGCGCCGGCGGCGTCTTCGCGCGTCGTCTCGCCGCGATCGCAGGCGTTGGCGACGGCATAGACATAGGACTTCGCCGCATTGAGCGTCACATACATGTCGGCAAGCTTCGCCTGCATCAGCTGGAATTTGCCGATCGGCTGACCGAACTGCGTGCGCTGATGCAGATACGGAATGACGAGGTCGAGGCACGCCTGCATGACGCCGAGCGGTCCGGCCGCCAGCACCGCGCGCTCGTAGTCGAGACCGGCCATCAGCACGTTCACGCCGTTGCCGACGACGCCAAGCACGTTGTCGCGCGGCACCTCGCAGTCGGCAAAGACGATCTCACTGGTATCGGAGCCGCGCATGCCGAGCTTGTCGAGCTTCTTGCCAGCGGCAAAGCCCTTAAAGGTCTTCTCGACGATAAAAGCAGTGATGCCGCGCGCGCCCGCCGTGCGATCGGTCTTGGCATAGACCACGAGAATGTCGGCGACGGGCCCGTTGGTGATCCACATTTTCGAGCCGTTGAGAACGTAAACGTCGCCTTTGCGATCGGCGCGGGTGCGCATCGAAACGACGTCGGAACCGGCGCCGGGCTCCGACATCGCGAGCGCCCCGACATGCTCGCCGGAGATGAGCTTGGGCAGATAACGCCGCTTCTGCTCGTCGCTGCCGTTACGCCGCAACTGATTGACGCATAGATTGGAATGCGCACCATAGGACAGGCCGACTGCGGCGGAGGCCCGCGAAATCTCCTCCATCGCCACGCAATGATGCAGATAGCCGAGACCGGCGCCGCCCCACTCCTCTTCAACGGTGACGCCGAGCAAGCCGAGCGCCCCGAGCTGCGGCCATAGCTCACGCGGAAAGCTGTTCGAGCGGTCGATCTCCTCGGCTAAAGGTGCGATCTTGTCTCTGGGCGAAACCGCGCACGCTGTCGCGCAGCATTTCGACCTCGCTGCCGAGACCGAAATCAAGCCCAGGTAGGCTGTTCGCAAGCATCTATTGGTCCGATCCCGGCACCGTCACGTCCAACCGTCAAGGTCGCTCGCTTATAGATAGCGGCTCGGCGGCGCCATGTCAGGATATAGAGGTCAGGGTGCCGACGCGGAATTGGTGCCGGTGCGTGTGTCCGCGCGGGCCAGTATCTTGTCGATCGATGCGACCGGAACGGCTTTGGCGAACAGGAAGCCCTGCATCTCGTCGCAGCCGGCAAGCCGCAGCAGGACCCGCTGCTCGTTGGTTTCGACGCCTTCCGCCAGCACTTTCATGCCCAGCGCATGACCGAGCGTGACGATCGATTGAATGATGGCGCCGGCGTTGCCGGCGGTGCCCAACGAGGCGACGAAGCTGCGATCGATTTTCAGCCGATCGAAGGGGAATTTTTGCAGGTAGTTCAGGCTCGAATAACCGGTGCCGAAATCGTCGAGCGCGGTCGAAACGCCAAGCCTGCGCAAGGCTTCGAGCCTGGCCTGAGTTTCCTCCGGGTTGTCGATGAGAACACCTTCAGTGACTTCGAGCACAACGCGGGAAGCGGCGATGCCGGTCTCGGCGAGGACTCTCCTCATCACGTCGACAAGGCTGCGGCTGCGTATCTGCACCGGCGACAGGTTGACCGAGACAAACAGGCTCGGCCAGCGTGCGCCATCGGCTAGCGCCCGCCGCAGCACGATCTCGCCGAGCTTGATCATCAGTCCGCTCTCTTCGGCGAGGGGAATGAACAGCGACGGAGCGATGGAGCCGCGCGTCGGATGCGTCCAGCGCAGCAGCGCTTCGACCCCGACCATCGCACCGCCCTCGGCGGCGACCACCGGCTGATAGTGAACGTTGAAGGCGTTCTGAGCGATGGCGGCTTCCAGTTCGCGCAGGAGGAAGCGGCGTTCGGCATGCTGTTCGTGGATTTGCGGCACGAAGTGGCGTACCGAGCCGCGTCCGCTGCGCTTGGCCGCCCGCAGCGCCAGCGCCGCATGCCGCTGCAGCTCGTCGCCGGTGGTGCCGTCCTGCGGCGAGTGCGCCAGCCCTACTCCGCTGCTGATCTGCCATTGCTGATCCATGACGAACGGCGCGGCAAGCGCCGCCGCGAGTTTGTCGGCAAGCTGCATCGCGATCTGCGGGTCCTCGCCTGCGACGATGGCGGCAAACTCGTCGTCCTGAAAGCGGCCCAGCACGGCGCCCGGCGGCAGTGCCGATTTCAACCGCTCGACGATGGCGCACAGCATGGTGTCGCCGCCGGCGCGTCCCAGGACGTCGTTGATTTCACGATAGCTATCGATATCGATCAGGGCGAAGACGACCAAACGCGAGCCGCGCGCGGCAACGACCTCGTCGAGTTTTTGCAGCACGACGCGGCGGTTCGGCAACCCGGTCAACTCGTCCCTGGTCGTCAGCCTGCGGATGGTTTCGCGGCCGCGGGCGAACGAAACTGCAAGGCGTCGCGTGGTCCACATTGTCGTATAGGCGCCGGCGGCCAAGATAATCCCGGTGCCGGCGAGCAGGCCCCACAGCCAATTCATTGCCACCGCAAAGGCATGATCCGGCGCCCAGCTGAACCAGCCGAGGATGCGGCCTTGTGCGTCATGTACCGACTGAACTTCGCGGCCGCGCTCGTCGGCAAGCACGCCATCAAATCTCAGATCGTGCAGTCCGGAGCGCCGCTCGATTAAAGCGATCTGGCCTGCGTCAAAACGATAGGTATCGCCCAATACGCCATGAAGTTCGCCAAGCGAAGCCTGCAGCGCGGCATGCTGCTCGGCCATGCGTCGGGCGTTGTTGCGCTCGGTTTCGAGCAGCCCCGCCGCCGCGCAGGCCAGCACAGCCAGCGCCAGGACGAAGGACAGGACCGTGCCGACGCGCGCGGTGTCGGCGGACAGAGGGGAGCGATCCGTTCGCCGCCGCGCCCAATAATTGCGGGCTTCCACAGCGGCCTTCATTGCTTACGCCCCTCACACACTCAAAGAGCTAGCGTAAGCCGCCTGGATTAACGCCAAGGAAAAGCGCTGGAACCCGGCGCGACGACGTGTACCGCCCTTTATCAACAGAAGCGGCGTCACGAATCCCAGCATTAACATGACATTAACTACGAAAACCTGTAGTCCTTTCTAAGGGTGCGGCAATGGCCGGCAGGGGCGAAGCCTGCAGAGTGAGGACGAGGGATGGCGGCTTTCCGGGTGGGCCTTTTGGCCGCGGCTCTGGCGACGGTGGCAAGCCTGCCGCTCGCCGCAGTTTCCGCTCGCGCCGAGGATCAAATCGCCATCCAGGTGGCCCCCACGGCGCGGCCCCTTGAGGCGCAACCTGTGGCGCAAACCCCAAACGCCGCTCAGGTCCAGAACCCTGTGCAGACCCCTGCAGCGGACAAAAGCCAAGCTTGTCCTGGAAATCCCGATGCGCTCGGCACCAGCCGCGTGCTGCCGATCGATTTCAGCCAGTATCAGCAGCTCGGCCGCATGCAATATCCGGATTCGCTGCCTCTCAACGACAAGGAGGTCGTCATCACCTTCGACGACGGACCGTTGCCGCCGTCAACCGATAAGGTGCTGGACGCGCTCGCGGCGCAATGCGTGAAAGCAACGTTCTTCATGGTCGGCGAGATGGCCCGCAGCTTTCCTGCAACCGTGCGCCACGTCTATGAGGAAGGCCACACGATCGGTACCCACAGCGACCATCATCCGACCGGTTTCGGCCGGTTGCCGCTGGACCGAATGCGCGAAGAAATTGATGGCGGCATTGCCGACGTCAGCGCCGCGTTCGGCGGCGATTTGAGATATCTGGCGCCGTTCTTTCGCATCCCTGGCTTCGCCCGCTCGGACCTGGTGGAAAGCGAATTGGCCCGACGGGGCCTGATCGTGTTCTCCGCCGACGTGGTGGCCGACGACTGGCACCGCGACATCACGCCGGCAAAAATCATTTCGCTCGCCATGAGCCGTCTCGAAGCGCGCGGCAAGGGAATTCTGCTTTTGCACGACATTCACCCGAAAACCGCGGCGGCACTGCCGGGGCTGCTCGATCAGCTCAAGGCGAATGGCTTCCATGTCGTGCAGGTGGTGCCGTCTGCGGCTTACGAAATGGCCATGGCGCGCCGACCGGCAACCGCCATGGTGGCGTCGGCGATCCCAGGTGAGCTTACCACCCATGATGACGAGGCCCTGCCGGCCTGGCCGCAAGCCGTCGACCAGCCTACGCTCGATATCGCGGTGTTGCCCGTGCCCAACCCCGCGGCCTTCGAGCCCGATACCGTTTCGACCGACGGCAGTTCAGAAGTGCACTGGCCCGAAGTCCAGGCCTCAATCGCAGCTATCGCCACTCCAAAACCGGCCATGCGGCGAGACCGCCACAAAAAGTATGCGGAGCGCGGGGGGCGGAAACGACGGACGAAGGAACCAAGGGTTCACCTCGCTCACGCCGCCGAACTGGAACGGGCGGAACGGCATCGGCATGCCGAGCATGGCCGCGGGCACGCCCGCAGCGGCGCGTAGCGCCATCGCGCCGACATGATGAACCCGCGCCGTTGCCGCGCTAGCTCGGGCGCAGGCTGCGCAGGCTCGACCTCAATCCGAGCGTTAGCATTGCCAGACTATGATGGTTGGTGCGGCCGAGAGGACTCGAACCTCCACGGGTTGCCCCGCTAGCACCTCAAGCTAGTGCGTCTACCAATTCCGCCACGGCCGCATGTGGGGTGGACACGCATCAGGCCGATGCGTGACGGCGCCGATGTAACAAATAGGGTGTTGCGCGACAAGGCCGACCGCTCCCCCGCTTTGATAGGGAAATGCCGCCCCGCTTCAGGCCCCCGCCGGCGTCCGGGGCAGGAGCTGCTTGACCTCGACGGCGATGCGGTTGCCGCTGACCACCACGGTGCCCTTGGCCACCGGAAGGTTGTTGGCGAGGATGTTACCTCGTCCTCCTCGGAGGCGTCGAGTTCGATGATGGCGCCGCGGCCGAGCCGGAGCACCTGATGGATCGGCATGGAGGTCGTGCCGAGCACCACCGCAATATCGACCGCAACCTTGTCGAGTGTCGGCCACGAAAGCCCCCGTTGCGGTCGTTTGCCTTGCGAGGTGCGACAGTGTCGGTCACCACGGCATGGTTACGAGGTGGTTAACACGCGCGACGAACTGACGGTCGGGCTTACGCCGGCGGCCGGCAGCGCCGCCGGTCGAGTGGCGCGTCAGCGATCGGCCGGTCGGCCTATGACGGCCGGCGCTCGCCGCCATGGACGCGCGCGCCGAGGCGATCGCGCGCGGCGACGGCGCCGGAACTGGTCTGGCTGCTCGAGCACCCGCCGCTTTACACCGCCGGCACCTCGGCGCGGCCGGCGGAACTGATCGAGGCACGCTTTCCGGTCCATACACGCGGGCCGCGGCGGCCAGTTCACCTATCACGGGCCCGGCCAGCGGGTCGGCTACGTCATGCTCGACCTCAAGCGCCGCGCGCCCGGACGTGCGCCGCTTCGTCGCGACGCTCGAGGAATGGATCATCCGCACGCTGGCCGACTTCAACGTGCGCGGCGAGCGGCGCGAGGACCGCATCGGCGTCTGGGTGCGCCGGCCGGACAAGGGCGACGGCTTCGAGGACAAGATCGCCGCGATCGGCATCCGCGTGCGCCATTGGGTGACGCTGCACGGCATTCGCGCTCAACGTCGAGCCGGACCTGTCGCATTTTTCCGGCATCGTGCCCTGCGGCGTCACCGAGCAGCCGCTACGGCGTCACCTGGCTCGCCGATCTCGGCATGACCGCCTCGATGGCGGAAGTCGACATGGCGCTGCGGGCGGCGTTCGGGCCGCTGTTCGGCTCGACTGCTGGACGCTCAAACGGTGCCGAGCACCGAGAACAACTCGTCGCGCCGGCGCAGCGCCACTTCGCCGGCCGCCGCCTCGCGCTGATCGATGCGCATCGACGCGGGCTCCGGGCGGCCCGTGAACGGCAGGCATCGAGCATCGCCAGCACCGCGCTTTCCGGCGCCGCTGAACAGCGCTTCGACCGAACCGTCGCGGCGATTGCGCACCCAGCCCTGCAGGCCGCGCTCCAGCGCCGTCACTTCGATCCAGGCGCGGTAGCCGACGCCTTGGACGCGGCCGCGGATCAGCACATAGCGGTGGACGGTCAACCGAAACCTCCAAGCTTGCGATGACCGGAGCCAAGCGGACGGCGGGGCAGCCAGTCTTGCAGCGAAGCTATGTAGGGCTGGGGCATTTTCCACTCGCGCGCCGCCGCAGCCACGATCTCCAGGGCGAAGTGCAGCACCGACTACTCCCGGCTCCGCAACTGCTGGACCGTGAATTCTTGGCTCGGCCGCCGCGCCGTCCACACCGTGAAAATCAACGCCACGACGAGCGGCACAAGCCCGATCAGCATCAGCGCCACCACCATCGCCCAGGCCAGATCGTAATGCGGCGAGCCGATCAGCGTCACGATGACGTAAAGCAGAAGAATAAGCTCCAGCGCGCCCGCGGCTCCGGCATTGTCCCTCAAGCCGCCGGTAGTGTTAAAGAAGCTATCGGCGATAAACATCAACAAAACGACGGACAGCACATAGAGGACGCCGACGCCGACCGCGAGCCCGCTGCCGCGCCCCGCGTCGTGCAGCCGCTTGGCGTGCAGGACGAACCATATCCAGACCAAGAGCGCTTGGGCGGTGACGAACGGCCATAGACCGGCGCGCGTGATAATGTCGGGCGTCGTCAATAGATGCGAGACCGCGCCGGCGAGATAGACCGCGATCGCGCCATAGACGAAGGCCTGCGGCCGCAGCCGCCCGCCGGGCGAGAAGAGAAAGCTAGCAGGTTGCATCCGCGACATGATGCACGATTCGGCCTCCGCTTCCTCCCCCGCTGCGGCGGGAAAACGGGACTTAAGCAAACTCCATCAGCACCGCGTCGACGGCCACGCTGTCGCCGGGTTTGACGCGGATGCGCTTGATCGTGCCGTCGCGCTCGGCGCGCAGGACGTTTTCCATCTTCATGGCCTCGACCACGGCCAGCGTCTCGCCGGTTTTGACCTCCTGGCCCTCGCCAACCGCGAGCGAAACGACCAGGCCGGGCATCGGGCAGCGCACCGCTTTACCGCTGTCGGACAGCGTCTTCACCGGCATCAGCCGCGCATAACGAGCCTCACGCTCGGTATAGACGAAGGCCTTCACCTCGATGCCGTGATAGGCGAGCTCGAAGCCGTTCGGGATCATGCGCACATGCATGGCGGCCGGCGCGCCGTCGATGGTGCCCGACCAGACCGGCATGCCGGGAATCCAAGCCGACGCTAGAAGATGCCGGGCGCCATCCTCGAAGGTCACGGTGACGGTTTTGCCGTCGTGATCGACGTCGGCCTGGTATTCCTCCGGCCCTAGCCAGATGGCGCGGCGGCGTTCGCGCATCAGCGTCGTGTTCAACTGGCCGGAAATCTTGCGCTTGCGCTCGCCGAGCAGGTGATCGATCGCGGCGGCAACCGCGGCGATGGCGTGCGCCGTCGCGCCGACAGGCTTGATCCGCTCGAAGCCGCCGCGAAACTCCTCGGCGATGAAAGCGGTCGAAAGCTTCCCCGAACGCCAGCGCGGATGCTGCATGATGGCGGCGAGGAAAGGAATATTGTGGCGGATGCCTTCAATGGTGAAGGCATCCAGCGCATCGGCCTGGGCTTCGATCGCCGCCAGTCGCGTCTTGGCGTGGGTGACGAGCTTGGCGATCATCGGATCGTAATACAGCGAAATCTCGCCGCCTTCAGTGACACCGGTGTCGTTGCGCACGGTGATGCCGTCATGCGCCCCTTCCGCCGGCGGCCGGTAGCGCACCAGCCGCCCGATCGAAGGCGCGAAATCGCGGTACGGATCCTCTGCGTAAATGCGGCTTTCCACCGCCCAGCCGGATTGCTTCACCTCGCTCTGCTTGAGCGTGAGCGGCTCGCCGGCTGCAACGCGGATCATCTGCTCGACCAGATCGATGCCGGTGACCAGCTCAGTCACCGGATGCTCGACCTGAAGCCGCGTATTCATTTCCAGGAAGTAGAAGCTCTTGTCCTGGCCGGCGACAAATTCCACGGTGCCGGCGCTGTCGTAACCGACGGCCTTGGCGAGCGCGACCGCCTGCTCGCCCATCGCCGCGCGCGTCTTGTCGTCGAGCAGCGGGCTCGGCGATTCCTCGATGACCTTTTGGTTGCGGCGCTGGATCGAGCATTCGCGCTCGCCGAGATGAATGATGTGACCGTGTTTGTCGCCGAGAACCTGAATCTCGATATGGCGCGGATCGGTGATGAATTTTTCGATGAACACCCGATCGTCGCCGAAGCTCGATTTGGCCTCGGAGCGGGCGCGAGCGAAGTTTTCCGCAACTTCGGCCTTGCTGAAGGCGATGCGCATGCCCTTGCCGCCGCCGCCGGCGGACGCTTTGATCATGATCGGGTAGCCGATCTGTTCGGCGATGACGACCGCCTGGTTCTCGTCCTCGATGACGCCGAGATGGCCAGGGACGGTGGAAACCTTGGCGCGCGCGGCGGCCTTCTTCGAACTCGATCTTGTCGCCCATCGCGGCGATCGCCTGGGGATTGGGTCCGATGAAGACGATGCCCGCGGCAGCCAGCGCGCTGGCGAAAGCCGCGCGCTCGGAAAGAAAGCCGTAGCCCGGATGCACCGCTTCGGCCCCGCTCGATTTGCAGGCCTCGACGATCTTGTCGATCACCAGATAGCTTTGCGCCGCCGGCGGCGGCCCGATGGCGACCGCGGCATCCGCCATTTCGACATGCAGCGCGTCGCGGTCGGCTTCGGAATAGACCGCAACGGTCTTTATCCCCATGCGGCGTGCGGTCTTGATGGTCCGGCAGGCGATCTCGCCGCGATTGGCAATCAGGATGCGCTTGAACATTAAAGCTCACGAGCCCGCGAACCGGCCATTCCGCTTTGCGGCGGCGGCGGGAAAATGTCAATCGCCGGCTGTTCCCCGGCGGACAGCCGCGACCCGCGCCCTTAGTGGCGCAGGTACAGCGAGGCGGCGAGCGCGAGCGCCAGCAAGGCGGAAATCGCCTGCCAGACATGGGTGGGGTGGCGCTGATAGAGCGTGCGGGTGCCGGCGGTGCTGTGCGGCGCGCGGGCCGGCCCCTCCTCCATCTCGACCGCAAACTCCATCATGTCGCGCAGCCGGTTGGCCGGATCGACGGCGATGGCACGCGCCAAGCGCCGCCTGCAGCCAAGCCGGAAGATCCGGACGTAACTCGGCGAGCGCCTTCGGCCGCTCGCGCCGCGCCTTGCTCGTTGCGTCGAGATTGCCGTACGGGTATTCGCCGGTGAAAGCCCGAAACATGGTGACGCCAAGCGCGTAAATATCGGTCGCCTCGTTGCCCGGCTCGCCGGCAAACATTTCCGGCGCCATATAGGCCGGCGTGCCGGGAATATCGTCGGGTGGAAAATCCTCCATCCCAGGCACGCGCACGACGCCAAGGTCGATAAGCTTAAGCGAGCCTTCGCTTTCCAGGATGACGTTATCCGGCTTGATGTCGCGGTGGATGATGCCGGCGCGATGCAATGCCGCCACGCCGCGCGCAAGCTTGATGGCGATGTTGCGTCCTTCCTCCAAGCCGAGCGCCGGACGGCGGGCAAGCCGCGTCTCCAGCAACTCGCCTTGATAGAGCGGCATCACCGTGTAGAGGCAGGTCTGCCGTCCGGGCGGCAACTCGATGGTGCGTCCGACCCAAGGGCTGTGCACGCGTGCGCCGACCCAGGCCTCGCGGATAAAGGCGGCCCGATAGGTGGCAACCGCGGCAACCTGCGGCTTAGGAAATTTCAGCGCCACCTCGCCGCCTTCGACTTCGTCCGCCGCACCGAATAGCCGCGTGTAGCGGCCGTCCGAAATCAGCACCTTGAGCACAAAACCGTCGACCGTCTCGCCGTCGATCGGCACCGGGATCAGCGGCAGGTCCTTCACTTCGGCGCCGATATCGGCGGCATGTGCCGTCGGCAAATCGACAACGTCGAGCACGAGTGCGGTGCAATTATCGGTGCTGCCGGCATCGAGCGCCGCCTTTACCAGCGCATTGGCGGAATCCTCCGATCCCGATCGCTCACGCAAAATATCGGCGATCGCTTCCGGCGACAGATAACCGTGGACGCCGTCGCTACACATGAGAAAGCGATCGTGCAGCGCCACCGGCTGCGCCGCATAATCGAGCCGCACTTCGGTTTCCACACCGAGCGCTCGCGAGAGAATATTGGAGCGTCCGGCGACACGTTCTTCGCGCACGTGATCGGTGGTCAGCAAAGCGAGCCGCTCGCCGCGCAGCCGATAAGCGCGGCTGTCGCCGACATGCAGCACATGCGCGATGCGCCCGCGCAAGACCAGCGCCGTAAAGGTGCATCCCATGCCGGCGGCCCCGGCATTGCGGTGCCCTTCCGAATAAATCCAGCGATTGAGCGAATTCAGCACGGTCGCGGACGCGCGGCGCACCTCCATGGTTTCGGGAAGGTCGCAAAACCCGTCAAGAAAACCGCGCACCGCCGTCTCGGCCGCGATCCGGCCGCCTTTGGCGCCGCCGATCCCGTCGGCGATCGCGGCAACAACGTCACGCCGCGGCTGCGGCAACTCGGGGCCGAAAACGACCCCGCCAAAATCCTCGTTGCGTTCGCGCGGGCCAGCCTCCGAGGCAAATCCGGCACTCGCCTTAACGCCAGAAACCCGCTCCCCCATCACCGCGACTCCGGACACGCAGAGCCCGGAGGTCGCTGCGATGGCAATCCAGATCTAATTGTTAAGTTTGCACTGATCATGAAGGAAATAGCCGCCCGTGCTTGAAGCAACGGTCACCGTAAGATTTCCTGACCTGCGATCAAGCGCGTAATTTTCGCCATCGGCCGTGTGCCATGAAATCCGGGCGTCACCAATATCGGCCGGATGACTATCGACCGTGCGGCGATCATAGTCGACCTTGATTTGCCAATTCGCCCCACTGGCGGGATTGGTGCAAATGATTGTTTTTTCACCGTGTTGCGCCTCCTGGGCGGTGGCACCAACAGCCCCGCCCAGCGCCAACAGACCAAGGCCGACGGCCAATGACCGAGTTCGATCAAGAGCGCTCATTTCCTGCCTACTTTGTATTCATTCTGATGATTTCCTAGTCAGCTACGTGTAACCGCCACCAAATCCTTCACGGAAAATGTATCCCGTCAATGAGCGATAGGCTGGCATAGTTTTTGCGAACCTTCCCTCGCTCGCCTCCTCATCATTGCGTTCAAGGCGGGAAATCTGGGGGAAAGGACAGGATATGGCACTCGTTCCATCACCGACTTGGCTCAATGAAGGCGATAATGCTTGGCAGATGGCAGCGGCGACATTCGTCGGCTTGCAAAGCATTCCTGGGCTGACCGTACTTTACGGCGGCATCGTCAAGAAGAAATGGGCGATCAACTCCGCCTTTATGTCGATGTACGCGTTTGCATCGGTTCTCGTGGTCTGGATTCTCTTCGACTACAACATGGCGTTCGGACCGCAGTGGTTTCCGTTCCTGGGTACGCCGGGGTTGGCGACTTCGGCAGCGTTCACGCTGGGGCAGGCAACGGTCCCGGCCGCAGCGGCAGGTATGCCGGGCCTCGCCTTTCCGATGGCGACGCTGGTGTACTTCCAGTTCGTGTTCGCGGCCATCACCGTGATCATTCTGGCGGGATCGGTCTTGGGCCGTATGAACTTTACGGCCTGGATGATTTTCTGCCCGATCTGGATGACGCTGGTCTACACCGTGGGCGCATTCAGCCTATGGGGTGGCGGCTGGCTGGCCACTTTGGGCGTCGCGGACTTCTCGGGCGGCTACGTGATCCATCTCGCGGCCGGCGCCTCCGGCGTCACTGCCGCCTGGGTTCTTGGCCCCCGTCTACAAGCTGACCGCGATCATTTCCCGCCCAACAGCCTCCTCGTCACCCTGGTCGGCGCCGGTATCCTGTGGATCGGCTGGAACGGCTTCAACGGCGGCGATCCGTACTTCGCCAATGCCAACGCTGGCGCGGCGGTGCTCAATACCAACACCGCTACGGCGGTCGGCCTCCTGGTCTGGACGCTCATGGACAAGATGGCCTACGGCAAGCCGTCAGTGCTTGGCGCCGTCAACGGCATGATCGCCGGTCTCGTCGGCATCACTCCGTGCGCCGGTTACGTCGACGGCTGGGGCGCGATCATCGTCGGCGTTTGCGCCGGCATCATTCCGTGGCTCAGCATGAACAAGTTCCAGAAGCTCGGCTTCATGCAGAAAATCGACGACACGCTGGGCGTGTTCTCGACCCACGGCGTAGCGGGCCTCATGGGCGGCCTGTTGACCGGCATCTTGGCGAATCCCGCGATGCTGGAATATATCGGCACCGACAAGGACGCACCCGGCGTGAGCATCACCGGCCTGCTCTACGGTAATCCGAACCAACTCTTGCTGCAGGCCGAGGGCGCCGCGTTTATTATCGTGTACAACGTGATCGCGACCTTCATCATCCTCAAGGTGATTTCGATCTTCGTCAGCCTGCGTATGGACGAAGCCACCCTGAAGGTGGGCGACGACGCGGTGCATGGCGAGACCGCTTACGCGATCGGCGTGGAGGGCGAGTAACGCCCGACGCAAGGATGGTCTTGAACAGGCCGTTCTTCGAAAAAGCTGATGAGGCGGCCCCCTCGGGGGCCGCCTTTTTTGTCAACGCGCGCCGGCAGTTTAAGCCAAAGTCCCCAAGCCATTGTCACGTGTCGGTCATAGATCGCAGACTAGCTTCGCTCCGCACACCGGCACAATTTCGAGGGGTTGGTCTATGAGCAATAAGCTGCTTTCAACAGTCGCGGCTTCCGCGATCGCGGTCGCGCTTCCGGGTCTGCTTACAAGTCTGTTTTCGGGCCTTGCCGTCGGCGGCGGAGCTTTCGCCGCGGACGCGGTCGCACCGGCCAGCGCATCCGCTGCCGGCCCGCAAGACACAGCGCCGACCGCTACCCCGATCAAGCATCTCGTCATCATCTTTAACGAGAACGTTTCCTTTGACCATTACTTCGCGACCTACCCCAAGGCGACCAATCCGCCGGGCGAGCCGGCGTTCAACGCCGCGAGCGGAACACCGAATGTCAACAATCTCGCCAATGCGGGCCTGCTCGGAAACAACCCCAACTTCACCAACCAGGCTAATGGCAGTGATGCCGCCGAACCGTTCCGGCTCGATCGCAGCCAGGCTTTTACTGCGGATCAAAATCACGCCTACACGGCGGAACAGCAGGCCTATGATGGCGGCAAGACCGATCTGTTTCCGAAATATACCGGCAAGGCCAGCAGCGGCGGCGCCGGCGCTTTCGGCACCAAAGGCCAAGTGATGGGCTATTACGACGGCAACACGGTCGGCGCGATGTGGAATTACGCGCAAGCATTCGCCATGAGCGACAATGCCTTCGGCGACACTTATGGCCCGTCGACGCCGGGAATGCTCAACATCTCTTCGGCACAGACCAACGGCATGACCATCGTCACGACGACGAAAAAGCCCTCCACGGTCGCCGCGGTCTCCTATTACGTCAATGACGGCCAGGGCGGACTGACCATGATCAATGACGTCGATCCCGGCTACGATATCTGCTCGAACCCGAAAGACCAGGCGATGATGTCGGGCAAGACCATCGGCGATCTGCTCAACGCCGGCGGCATCACCTGGGGCTCATTCATGGGCGGCTTCCGCCTCGACGTCACCAATGCCAACGGCTCGACCGGCTGCAAGCGCACGACGCACTCGACCGTCGTCGGTGCCGACGTCGTTGATTACATTCCGCATCACGCCTGGTTTCAGTATTACGCCTCGACCGCCAACCCGAAGCACCAACGGCCGAGCTCGCTCGCGGCTGTCGGTTATACTTTTCAAGCCGGCGGCGCGACCCGCGATCCAGCCAATCATGACTACGATCTGTCGGATTTCTACGACGCGGTGAAGGCGGGCAATTTCCCGTCGGTGTCGTATATCAAAATGCCAGCCTATGAGGACGGTCACGCCGCCTATTCCGATCCGCTCGACGAGCAGGAGGGCACGGTTCGGCTGATCAACTTCCTCGAGCAACAACCGGACTGGAAAAACACGGCGGTCGTCATCACCTGGGACGATTCCGACGGCTGGTACGATCATGTCTATACCAAAGTGACCAGCCCTTCCTTTGACGAAGCCGATCAGCTTGACGGCCCCGGCAAATGCGGCGCCGGCTCCGCCCTGCCCGGTCAGAACGGCAAGCCGGTCAACGGCCGCTGCGGTCCAGGCACGCGCATTCCCTTCCTGGTGATTTCGCCCTGGGCCAAGACCAACTATGTCGGCCATACGCAGCTTTCACTCGCCTCCGTGGTGCGCTTCATCGAAGACAATTGGCTCAACGGCGCAAGACTCGGCGGCGGCTCGTTCGATGCCGGCGCCGGCTCGATCGACGGCCTGTTCGATTTCAAGAACGGTGGCAAGACTGCCGCGCTTTATCTCGATCCGAAAACAGGCACGCCGCTGTCGGCGCCGCCCGCATCGGGAGACCCGCACTGACCGGCATGCGGCAAGCGGCGCGCCGACGGCAGTTCCCGCTCGCCACCAGCTTCTGTGGCGTCTTCGCTGCGGTCCTGTTTGTTGTCGCAGCCGCCGCGTTCACTGCGCGGTCGCATGCGGCGGCGGCGCTGCAGGCGGCAGATACTCTTGAAGAGGATGGCGGCCTAAATCCCTATCCCATTGCGCTCACGCGCCCGGCGGTCGGGCCGTTGTCGGCGATGGCTGAGCTCGGCCGGCTGGTTTTTGTCGATCCGAGCTTGTCCTCTTCAGGGAAACTGTCTTGCGCATCGTGCCACAGTCCGCAGCATGCCTATGGGCCGCCCGGCAATTTTTCCGTCATGCAAGGCGGCCCGCATCTATCGCGCCCCGGCACCCGCGCAGTGCCGTCTCTGACTTACCTTGAGCGGCAGCCGAGTTTCGCCATCGGACCCGACAATGAGGAAAAGGAGAACGTCAACGTCGCGCAGCTTGTGAGCTTGAGCGAAAGCGCGGTGCGGGTGGAGAAAACCGCGACCCAGGCGAGCCAATCCGCAACGAACATGGTGCCGCAAGGCGGCTTGTTTTGGGATGGCCGCGCCGACACGCTGCAGGATCAGGCCCTGTCGCCATTGCTCGATCCACGCGAGATGGACGGCGGCAGCATCGCCGCCGTCGCCGGCACATTGCAGCGCGCGCCTTATGCGCCGCGTTTTGCCGCGCTGTTCGGGGCGTCGGTGTGGACCGATACCCGCCTTGCGGTCAGCGAGGCGCTGTTTGCCGTGGCCCGCTATCAAATCGAAGAGCCCAGCTTTCATCCCTACACCAGTAAGTTCGACGACTGGCTGGAAGGCAAAGCCCGCTTCTCCGCCACGGAGCTGCGCGGTTATTTGCTATTCAACGACCCGGCCAAAGCCAATTGCGGCGGCTGCCATGTCGACCAGCCCAGCCGCGACGGCCTGCCTCCGCTGTTCACCGATCATCAGTTCGAAGCGCTCGGCGCGCCGCGCAATGCCGCCCTTGCCATCGATGACAATCCGGCTTTCTTCGATCTCGGCCTCTGCGGGCCCTACCGGAGCGACATGGCATCCGATCCCCAATATTGCGGGCTATTCATGACGCCCACCTTGCGCAACGCCGCGACGCGTCACGCCTTCTTCCACAACGGGGTGTTCTCCAATCTCAAGCAAGTCCTGGACTTCTACGATTTCCGCGACACCGACCCCGGAAAACTTTATCCGCGCGGGGTGAACGGCGCGGTGGAAAAATTCAACGATCTGCCGCCGCGCTACCTTGCCAACATCGACGTCGCCGATCCGCCCTTCAATCGTAAAGTCGGCGATAGACCGGCCATGAGTGAACAAGATGAAGCCGACGTCATCGCCTTCATAAATACGCTCGTCGATGGCTATCGGGGTAAATAATCGGCGCCGCGCCGCTCAGAGCATGATCCAAAAAGAGGATACCGTTTTTCTTTTCCCGAAAGCCATGCTCACATCGAATAATCTAGATCAAAACGACGGAACGGGCAGCGCGGCGGCCTTCGGCGGCAATCCATTCCAAAACGGCGATGTCGGTGTCGTCGAAAACCGCGGGTAAAGAGGAACGCGGCGACACTTTTGGCCCAATCATTTTCAGCACCATGATTTGCATTTTTTGCACGACAATTTGCGACCGGGCGATGACGGCAACCAACGTCTCGAAATCCGGATATTGCATCTCGCCGCGGGGCATCACTGACATCTCTGGTTAGTCCGGTTAGTCGCCCGTGGAGGCAAACTCGGCCGCTCCAGGCTTGTTCCCAGCCACACTCCGATCCGCGGCAAACGCCCTGCCGCCGGTCCAAAATTCAATCCCACAGTGACCGGGGATGGGCCGCACTGCGGCAAACTCGCGGCAGACCCACACAATGTTTCGGCAGCCGCCACTTTTTCCACGCCGCGCCGCTCAAAAATGGCGTCCAAATCGGGCTTGCAAATAAGTTTCCGATTTTCGCGTCCCGGCAGGCGGTTTGTTTGCCATTAAACTGAGGTGGCAACCGAATAATGCTGTCGGTTCAATGAAATATTACCCGTCCCGGCTGGCATTGGTGGCCCGCGCGCCGTACATAACAAGAGGAGAATTTTCTGCTGCCGTCGCATCCCATCTGCCAAACAACCATCAGTTGACACGGAGGATTTCAATGGCTCTTGCAATTGGCGATACCGCCCCGGATTTCGAGGCTGAGACCACAGAAGGCAAAATCCGCTTTCATGAGTGGCTTGGCAACAACTGGGCGGTGCTGTTTTCGCATCCGAAGGACTTCACCCCCGTTTGCACCACCGAGCTCGGCACCATGGCCCGCCTTAAGCCGGAGTTCGACAAGCGCGGCGTCAAGATCATCGGCCTATCGGTCGATCCCGTCGACAACCATAAGAAATGGGCGGGCGACATCAAGGATGTTGTCGGCTTCGCGCCGAACTATCCGATGATCGGCGACACCGATCTTAAAGTATCGAAGTTGTACGGCATGCTGCCGGCAGCGACCGGCGGCACATCCGAGGGCCGCACGCCGAACGATAATCAAACGGTGCGCAACGTGTTCGTGATTGGGCCTGACAAGAAGATCAAGCTGGTCCTGGTCTATCCGATGAGCACAGGACGCAATTTCGACGAGGTGCTGCGTGTCATCGACTTGCTGCAGCTGACGGCAAAGCATCGCGTATCGACACCGGCGGACTGGAAGCCGGGCGAAGACGTCATTCTCGGCGGCTCCATCACCGATGACGAGGCCAAGAAACTTTACCCGGCCGGCTGGAAGACACCAAAACCCTATATTCGAATCGTCCCGCAACCGCGGTAGCAAACCGTCCAAATCTCTGCTTTTCTTATGGGAGCGCGGCCGCAGGCGTTTGCGGTCGCGCTCTTGCTTTTGGGGGGCCCCATGAATCCCGACGCATACGATCAGCCGCCGTTTGCCGCGCATATGGGCATGAAGATCACCCACGTCTCCAGGGACAAGGTCACCGCGGAAATGCCGGTGAGCGAACAGCTCAACAACCGCAACGGCACGCTGCACGGCGGCGCGGTGATGGCGCTCGCCGACAATCTCGGCGGCACCGCGACGATGGCGAACCTGCCGCCAGGGGGCCGCACCGCGACCATCGAGAGCAAGACCAATTTTTTTGTCGCCATTCCGCTCGGCGACACGGCTTACGCAGAATGCACGCCGCTGCATCGCGGCCGCTCCACCATGGTCTGGCAGACTCGCATCACCCGCAACGACGGCCGGCTCTGCGCGCTCGTCATCCAAACCCAGATCGTCATCGCTGCGGACGGCAAGTGATATGCGCCCGGCATCCGACCGGCCTTAAGCGGCTTCAATCGGACGGTTTGTTCTGCCGCGCGACATAGTCGGCGATTTCCATATCGTCGCCGGTGCGGCGCGCTTTTAGTCCCTTCATGACCCCCTCGCGATCCTGCGCTTCGCGGTTCTGACTCATTTTCCACTTGCCTTCCAGGCGAGCGATGACGAAGCGGAAGCCGACGATACCGCGCAGCATGGCGGTGATGAACGGCTCGGGCGCATCGGATACCGCCCAAGGCCTCGCTTCGGTTTTTTCCTGCTGCGCGGTCAGTTCGGTGACATGGCGGCGCAGCCATTCCGGATCGTTGACGACGTCCGGGCGGCCGTAGGCATGCACGACGGCATAATTCCAGGTTGGCACGACCTTGCCGGTTTGCGCCTTGGTCGGATACCAGTTCGGCGTGATGTAGGTTTCGGCCCCCTGGAAGATCATCATCGCTTCGCCGACTTGACCCAATTCCTTGCAATGCGGATTTGCGCGCGCGAGATGGCATTCGACGATGCCGCACGCGCCCTCGTCTTTGAGCACCGTCGGCAGATGACTGGCATAAAGACCGAGGCTACCGGCGGACACCAGCGCCGCAAACGGCCGCGCTCGTATTAGCGCATGCATCTGCGCGACATCGTCGACGCGAAAGAGGTCCGGCTGATACATGGTCGCTTTTTCAGTTGTCTTTCGGTCGCTTTTTCAGGTCACCTTGTAAAATTTCAGCACCACATGCGCCGGCTGACGATGACCGGTGCAGACCATAATATGGTGCGTCATCCACGCATAGCGCGCCGCACCGGTCTCGAAAAAGGTCGCCCCGCGAAAATAATACGCGTCCGGCGCGACCGCCTCGCCGGCCGCCAGCGCCGCGATGACCGCGGGCGGCCCGTGGCGCAGCGCGTGATTGCGGACGTAGATCAAGGCGCCGTCGTCGGTGCGCAGCGTGTAACGCGCTTCCAGTTCGGCGACGCCGTCGCTGCGCAGCACCTGCCAGTCCGCACCGCCCGGTACCACCTCGCCGCGCAACAGCGGCCCGGCGAAGTCGCCGCCCGTGATCGGAACGATCCGCCGGCCACCTTTGCCGACGTCGCCAAGATCGAGCGGTACACCGACGCTCACCCGCGCGTCGCAGGCGAATTCCAGTGCCGGCGCAACCAGTTCCGCGTTTGCCATCGCAATCTCGCAATGCCATCGTGCGCTAAATTCGAGTGAGGATAGCATGGATGTTCGCGCCGCCGTGGCTTATGCGCCGGGCAAACCGCTGGAAGTGACGACCGTTCAGCTCGACGGCCCCCGCGCAGGCGAGGTGCTGGTGGAAATCAAAGCGACCGGCATCTGCCATACCGACGAATTCACCCGGTCGGGGGCCGATCCGGAAGGCCTGTTTCCTGTCATCCTCGGCCACGAAGGCGCCGGCATCGTCGTCGACGTCGGTGCCGGCGTCACATCGGTCAAAAAGGGCGATCATGTCATTCCGCTGTATACGCCGGAATGCCGCGCCTGCCCGTCGTGCCTGTCGCGCAAGACCAATCTGTGCACCGCGATCCGCGCGACGCAGGGTCAAGGCGTGATGCCGGACGCCACCTCGCGCTTCTCGATCGGCGGCGAGAAAATCCACCACTATATGGGCTGCTCGACTTTCGCCAATTTCACCGTGCTGCCGGAGATCGCCGTCGCCAAGATCCGCGAGGACGCGCCGTTCGACAAGGTCTGCTACATCGGCTGCGGCGTCACCACCGGCGTCGGCGCGGTGATCAACACCGCCAAGGTCGAGCCGGGCGCCAAGGCTATCGTGTTCGGCCTCGGCGGTATCGGGCTCAACGTCATTCAGGGCCTGCGTCTCGTCGGCGCCGACATGATCATCGGCGTCGATGTGAACCCGGAGAAAAAAGCCTGGGGCGAGCGTTTCGGCATGACGCATTTCGTCAATCCGAAGGAGGTCGAGGGCGATCTTGTCGCGCATCTCGTCGCCATGACGAAGCGCGGCGCCGACCAGATCGGCGGCGCCGACTACACGTTCGAATGCGTTGGCCATGTCGGACTGATGCGGATTGCGCTCGAAAGCTGTCATCGCGGCTGGGGCCAGAGCATCATCATCGGCGTGGCCGGCTCCGGCCAAGAGATTGCGACGCGGCCGTTTCAGCTCGTTACCGGCCGGGTCTGGCGCGGCTCGGCCTTCGGCGGCGCCCGCGGCCGCACCGACGTGCCGAAGATCGTCGACTGGTACATCGACGGCAAAATCGAGATCGATCCGATGATTACCCACACCATGCCGCTGGCCGACATCAACAAGGCCTTCGACCTGATGCATGACGGCAAATCGATCCGTAGCGTTGTCATCTTCTAGCGGTTTAACGCCGGCAAACCCGCCCAACGGAACTTGCATTCCGACACGACCGTTAAGGGGCAGTACTGCCGTTTTCCCGCTGCACCGGTGCAATGGCCACAAAAGCCCGTAAGACACGTCTCCACCACGCCGTGGCCCGCTACCGCGCCGCCCGTAAGTCGCTGCATGCACCGGTGTCGCCGCAGAGCCGCTACGGGCTCGACTGGATGAATTTCTTCCTGGCCGACGTGCAAACCGGGTTCGGCACCTTCGTCGCTTTCTATCTAGCGCATCTCGGCTGGTCCGAGCGCGATGTCGGCTATGCCTTGACGCTCGGCGGGCTGGCGGGAGTGGTGAGCCAAATCCCCGGTGGGGCGCTTGCCGACGCGGTGCCGTGGAAGCGCGGCTTGATCGCGATCGGCATTGTCATGATCGGCGCCGCCGCGCTGATCCTGGCGCTGGCGCCGTCCTATCTCATGGTGCTGTTCTCCTCGCTGCTGCAGGGCGTAACCGGGGGGATTATCACGCCGGCGATCGGCGCCATCAGCCTCGGCCTCGTCGGTCGCCGGGCGATGGCGGTGCGCACCGGCCGCAATTATCGCTATGCGGCCGGCGGCCACGCGGTGACGGCGGCGCTGATGGGGCTCGTCGGTGCCTATTTCGCCATGGGCGCCATCTTCATCGCCGCCGCGGGTCTGTGTGTCCCGGCGCTGATTGCGCTCGGCTTCATTCGGCCAGGCGAGATCGATTATGCCCGCGCCCGCAACGCGGCGGCCGGCGCCAAAGCGCATGAGGTGGGCCGCATCGCCGATCTTTTGACCAACCGCCGGCTGATGCTATTCGCCGCGGCGCTGGTGCTGTTCCAGCTTGCCGATGCTTCGATGCTGCCGCTGATCGGCGAGAATTTGGCGACCACCATCCCGACCGAGTCGTCTCTCTGGATGTCAGGCCTGATTATCGTGCCGCAGATCGTGGTGGCGCTGTTCGCGCCGTGGGTCGGTTATCATTCTGAAAAACGCGGCCGCAAACCGCTGTTGCTGATCGGCTTTGCCGCCGAACCGATCCGCGCAGCTCTCCTGGCTTTCACCAATGCCTATGCGTTCCTGGTCGTAGCCCAGATATTGTCCGGCATCACCGGGGCGGTCATCGGCGTCTTGACCGTCATCGTCATCGCCGACCTGACCGCGGGCACCGGGCGCTTTAATCTGGCGCAAGGCGTGGTCGGCGCCGCCATCGGCATCGCCGCCTCGCTCAGCACTTTGATGACGGGTTTCCTGTTTCAGGGCGTTGGGCCGTTCGGCGGCTTTCTCGCCATCGCCGCCGTGGCGGGCGGTGCCACGGCGTTGATCTGGCTTTTCGTCACCGAGACCAAGCCTGCGGAATACGACGCCTGAACAGGCGGCCAGACCAAGCTATTGAATCTTGATACCGGCCGCCTTGATGATCGGCCACCATTTGTCAGCTTCCGACTTTTGAAACGCGGCAAATGCGGCGGTTTGCTGAAGATTCGTCGGGGCGATCTGCTGGCCCAGCGCGCTGAGTTTCTCCTTCACAGTGTCATTCTTCAGCGCGGTGAGGGTTGCTGCGTGAATCGTAGTGAGAACGTCCTTAGGCGTACCTTTGGGCGCCCACATGCCGAGCCAGATCGACGCATAGAATCCCGGCAAACCCGCTTCATCCGTCGTCGGCACGTCCGGCAAGCTCGCCAAGCGGGTTTTAGCTGGAATGGCGATGGCGCGTATGGTGCCGGCCTTCACCTGTGCGGTGAAATTGGAGGACGGCTCGATCATCATGTCGATTTGACCGGCCATCATGTCCTGCACCGCCGGATTGTCGCCGCGATACGGAACGAATTGGAACGTGGTACCGGTGGCCTTCTGGAATGAAATGCCGGCGAGATTGCCAGTCGAGCCAATTCCCGGGATCCCGACGCTGGCTTTGCCGGGATTGGCTTTCAGCCAGGCAATGAGCTCTTTCAAATTATGCACCGGCAGACTGTTCTTGACGCAGATCAACAGCGGTTCGTAAGCAAGCTCGGCGATCGGCACCAGATCGTTGAGCACATCGAAGTCCAGTTTATAGAGTCCGCCGATCAGCACATTGGTCGTCAGCGTGCCGATGCACAGCGTGTAGCCGTCCGGCGGCGAGTGCGCGACCTTGCCGACGCCGATGGCGCCGGCCGCGCCGGTGAGATCCTCGACGACAACCGTTTGCCCCAATGCCCTGCCAATCGGATCGGCAAGCACGCGCGCCAACGCGTCCGTTGCCCCGCCGGCGGCGAACGGCACGATCACCGTCACCGGTCGCGTCGGATAATCGGCCGCAAGCACGAGGCTTGGGTGCAAGCCGGCGGCGGCTGCGCCGCTCGCGAGTTGGATCAGGTTTCTGCGTGAGACTTGCATGTTCCTTCCCCCCTTTTGTGCCGGCGTTCTTCGTTATGCCCGCAATTATTGCGGCCTGAGTTTTGCGAATTGCACCACCTTAGTCCATTTCGCCGTATCCTCGACAATGAACTTGCCGAACTCCGCCGCAGTATTGGGCTCCATCTCGATGCCGCCGAGATCGAGCAGACGGGCCTTTACGTTCGCATCCGCCAAAGCTTTGTTGAACGCCTTGTTTAGGGTCGCGATGATGTCAGCCGGCGTGCCCTTCGGCGCCCCGAAGCCGATCCACCCGAAAGCTTCATAGCCCGGCAGGAACTGAGCGATCGGAGGGACGCCGGGCAACACGGCCAGCGGCTGCGGCGTGGTGACGCCGAGTGGCCGCAGCTTGCCCGCCTTGATATGCGGCAGCGACGACGGCGTGACGTCGAACATGACTTGGACCTGACCGCCCATCAGATCGACCAGGGCCGGAGTCGAGCCGTGATACGGCACGTGCACGAGATCGACACCGGCCATGTATTTGAACAGCTCGCCGGCAACGTGCTGCGGCCCGCCGACACCTGCCGAGGCCATGTTGATCTTGCCGGGATGCGCCTTGGCGTAAGCGATGAACTCCGGAACCGTCTTTGCTGGAAACGACGGGTTCACCTCCATCACCAGGGGCACCTTGTCGATGCCGATGATAGGCTCGATGTCGTGAACGAAGTCGAACGGCAAATTTGGGATCAGCGCCTGATTGATGGTGTTTTGCGAGTTCACCAGAAGCAGCGTGTAGCCGTCCGGCTCCGCGTGCACGACCACCTCCGTCGCCACATCGCCGGTCGCTCCGGGCCGGACCTCGACGATGAATGGCTGCTTGAGCGCCTCGGACACCGGCTGCGTTAACAGCCGCGCGGTAATGTCCGACGAGCTGCCGGCGGCCTGCCCGACGATGACATGCACCGGCCGCGTCGGGTAATCGGCGGCGAAGGCGCGGCGCGAGAGGAGCGGCAGCACTGTCGCGGCGCCCAATTGAAGAAACCGCCGGCGTTGCAAACGGCCTTTAAAGTGATGTGGCACGTCAATTACCCCCTTCATGGCGCAGACACATTTACGCGTCTCGGCGCCGTTTATAGGTGCCGTCTCTGCACAAGGCGGCGCGATGAGGCGGCACTATATCCGCATTCCCGGCTTGTCAGCAGAGCCGAACCGTCGCAGGCCAGACGCTCAGGCCAAACGCCGTTGCATTCTGGCTTCGCGCAGAAACAGAAAGAGGCCGGTTGCGACCACGATGGCCGAGCCAACCAAGAGGCCGATCGTCGGCACGTCGCCCCAGACGACAAATCCGATCAGGAGCGCCCAGACCAACATCAGATAATAAAACGGCGTCACCGCCGTGGCGGGCGCAAGATGCAGCGCGCGAGTCCAAAACCATTGGCCGAGCGCATTGATGAAACCGGTGCCGAACAGAAGCGCCGCATCAGCCGTCGACGGCCAGCTCCAGCCGAAGAGGAGCAGGAAACTATGAAAGAATGCCAGCACCGTCAGTTGCCACATGACCAGCGTATTGGCGGACTCGGTCCTAGCCATGCCGCGCACGGCGACCGTGACGCCGCCATACATGACGGCGTTGATCAGCGCGAATAGCGCGCCGAGCGTGAGGGAATTGGCGCCGGGATCGGTGACGATCAGGACGCCCAGAAAGCCGACGACCAGCGCGGCGGCGCGCACCCAGCCGGCGCGCTCCTTAAGCCACACGATGGACACCAATGCGGCAAACAGCGGCGAGGAGAAGTTGATCGCGACCGCGCCGGCGAGCGGCATCAGGCTGAAGGCAAGCAGCAGCGCCGCCTGCGAGATCGATTGCGACAGGCCGCGCAAAATGTGATCGCGCGGCCGGCGGGTTGCGAAGACCGAAAGGCCGGTGACCGGCAACATGACCGCACCGCAGGCCACGAGCGACGACAGCGAGCGCAGGAACAGCACTTCGCCGACGGGATACGATGCGACCAGCCATTTACTCGCCGCCGAAGCGCTGGCGAACAGCACCGTCGCGATCACCATCATGAGGATGCCGCGCGGGATGTCCTCGGTACGGCCCGTCGTCTTCCTGACGCGCCCGGCAACCGATGCGCTGGAAATATCCGCTACTTTTGCGCCGGTTAGATCGTCCATCGCCCGACCGTGCCGTTGGCTCCGGTTTCCCCGCTTCAAGCCGTCTATGCCGTCACCGGCCGATTAGCAATCGAGGCCGTTCGGCACCCACGAACATTTGCGCAACCGGCGGGTTTGCAGGACAGCAACAGCAGAGCGTGGGGGGAGCCCGCGCAGGTGCGCGAAACAGCGACCTAAAGCGCGCACCGAGCCACCCGGCGCTCTGCGCAGAAACCCAAGCAGGATCGGATCCTGGCCCCGTGTGCGTCACGACGGCGTCTGCATGCGTCCGATCGCAGGTTTGCGTTCGCGGGATTTTGAGTAGGCGCTGAAGCTGGCGCGCCAACGCCCGTCTATTCCACGAGCTCTACGTCGGTGTAAGTATCAGCGGCTATAATCCGGACCGGCACCCCGTTTGTCGTAAATACGAGCTCTCCGTCGACGACGTTCAAGCCATCCGCCATGACAGTCACCGACTGATTATCCCTTCGGCTCACGCGCCAAGTGTGTAGAGCGCTGCTTTTCGATTTCCGTGCTTTAGCCACCTACAATCCTCTCTTATGCCTATACGCGGCATACTCATATGACCTCCGCCCGCGGACGGCAACACCGCCACGCTTTTTCTCAAGCGCTGCCACCAGACGCCCCGGCTCCGTCCGAGCCGCGCTCCCGCAATCCTTCATAAACGCCGTGGAGGCGGGATGCAGTCATCGCAACGTTGCGCGCGACGCAGCCAAGCACGAACGTCGCATCGCCGGCGTGATTCTTGCCGCTCGCTTCCGCTGGGAAATTAGTTCGTATCGTCGAATAGGCCGAGCGGGGACTCGCGTCCGCGTTATTCTGGTTCAATTTTCAGGACGTGCGCTCCGCTAGAAGAGGGGCGGTCAAAACTCGCCGGTCTTCTTTTTTAGCGGGTCTTTATCGGGCTCCGCTCTGACAGTTTGTTTTTCATGCGGAGCACCCGGACCATGCGGCGGCTGGTGTCCACTCGTCCGCTCGGCCTGCTCCTGCGCATGTTTCACTTCGCCGATTTTCGTGTCTGGGGTGCGGTTCTCGCCGGCCATCGGGTTCCTCCGTTTCTGAAAAAGGCAAAAGGCAACGGACAAGCTAAGGTCCGCGTTCCGCCAATCGAGCCGAAGCACCAATGGCGCGCTCGGAGAGATTCGAACTCCCGACCCTCAAATTCGAAGTCTGATGCTCTATCCAGCTGAGCTACGAGCGCGGCGGACGGAACCATAATGATTTCATCGCAAAAGTCACGGCATCTGCTGCATCGCCGAATGGAATCGGCCGAAATGAACGGCACTGCAGCACGCCCGACGCGTGACGGAACCCGTTTGGTTCCGCAGATATGCCTTTCGCGACCATCGGGTATTCCAGCGGCCGGCGAACGCTTACCCGCCACGCCGGTTAACAGTCCGACGCAACGATGGATGGAGACCCATCATGTCTGACTTCCGTAACTCGAATTACGATTACCGCAATCCGGACGACCCTTTTCGGGCGGATGCCAATCTGGACCCCAATGTGCGCGCTCCGAGCGCGGCGTGGGGATGGGTTGCTGCGGCTGTATTTCTGGTGATTGTTTTGGCCGTCGCCTTCGGTTTCGGGCATCGGCCGGGACAGTTAGGCACCAATACGGCATCGAATAACGTCAATCCGCCGGCCATTACGCACATGAGCCCGCCGGCGGCGCCGACCCCAGGCGCGATTCCGGCGCCTGGCACGCCAACAGCGCCCGCTGCGGCGCCGGTGACGCCGGCAGTGCCTAGCCCCACTCACTAGCGCTGATTGAACGAGTCGAAGCGGTCCGGGCCTACCGGGCCGCTTCGTTTGCACGAGGCTGTAGTTCGCTCGTCACGCGGCAGGCGCGGTGGATTTTGCCAAGAAAGCTTGCCCGGTTCGATGCCGGGCGGGACCTTAACGTGCCCCTGGTTCGCTTACGGAACCTGACTGTCCGGCTCGCCGTTGTCCTGGACAGAACTTACTTCTCGGACAGCCGTACGGAGCCGAACATGACTGAGCCAGCCGATCGCGACGCAAAACTGCGCGCCAGCATACCCACTCAGGAGAAAGAGCAGCCCGACCCGTTTCTGCAGATGACAACCGGACATATGGGAGTGGGCGGCGTCACATTGTTCGCCGTTGTCGCGGTCGCCATTCTCTGCGTGGTTTTATACGGTCTGAACGAACACGGCTTCCGACCGACACCTCCGGCGGCCACCGCCCAATCGAGTGCGCCTGCGGCCGGCGGCCACGGCGGCGCCGCGACACCTACCGCGCCACAGACGACCAACAACGCCAAAGGCTAGCAGCGTCAGTCATACGCGGCGTCGACGGGCACTCGATAGCCGTTGACCAAGCGGTTGGTCTCGTTGGCCATGCCGACGACTGCCATCAACTCACCGAACATCGCCTCGCTCATGCCCGCCTTGCGCGCCGCCGCAGTATGACTGGCGATGCAATATTCACAACCGTTGGAGACGCTGACCGCGACATAGATCATTTCCTTGGTCAACGCGTCGAGCGCGCCCGCTGTCATGATCTCCTTGATGCTCGCCCAGGTGCGCTTAAGCGTCTTTGGGTCGTGCGCGAGGTGCTTCCAGAAGTTGTTGACGTCGTCGACCTGCCGCGTGCGCTTGATATCGTCGTAAACTGCACGCACGTCCGCCGACGCGTCGCGGTACTCGATGGGTAGGCGTGGCATTACGTAATGGTCCCTCCGTGTCGGTCCATCATATCAAGCATTCCGACGGTTCGACACACCGAAAGAGTGGCTTGCGGCTAATTTGAATTGATTTCATCGCGGCGCATTGACCGGGCGGCAAACAGGAACTCATTCGCCGCCGAACTAAATCGCCCGCCGCCGAATTTAATCCACGCTGTAGTCTAATCTGTGCCGCACAGTGAGGGCGGGCACCGCGCCGCCTGGAAATGCGAGAATTTGGAGTAGCAACGCCATGGTGCGTACGATAGGCATGCTGATCGCCGACGATGCGAGCGTCACGCAGCAGAATTCTGACCGAGGCCGCCCATCTGTCCAAGCTGCCGGTGCGGTTGAATGTGACGGACAACGGCCGCGACTGCCTGACCCTGCTCAACGGCGGCAATATCGACATCGCTTTCGTCGACGTTCACATGCCGGAGCTGTCGGGCACCGAGGCGGTGTGGTCGGCGCGCAAGCAAGGAATCCAGACTTTCGTCACGCTGATGTCGACGCCGCCGGCGGCTGAGGCCGTCGAAGTCGCGATCCGGCTGCGCGCTTACGAATTTCTGTTCAAGCCCTTCGGCACCGCCGATGCGATCGCCATCATGAATACCTACAACCGCATCACCGCCCCCACCAAGATCCTGGTCGTCGACGATTCCTCCGCCGTCCGCCAGATCGTGCAGAAAATCGTCCATGGCAGCGTGTTCAATTGCGACATCGACGAAGCCGCCGACGGCGAAAATGCGCTCGCTTTGGCGCGGATCACGCAGTACGACGCCGTATTCCTCGATTGCAACATGCCGGGCCTGAGCGGCATCGCGACGATGAAGCGGCTTCACCTGCTCCAGCCCGCGGTCAAGATCGTGATGATTTCCGCCGAACGAAGTCTGGCCACCGAAGACGCTGCTTACGATGGCGGCGCCTGCGCCTTCCTGCATAAGCCGTTCACCTCCGACGACGTCGACCAGGTGCTGCACGCGGCCTTCGGCCTGCGGTCACCCAATCTGAAGCTCAACAGCAGCGAGCCGAGCTTCGACGTGGCGATCGAGGGTCCGACCATCCGGCTCGCCCACAAATCGAGCGGGCATGTGTTCGAATATCTGTGGTTCGAGCGGCCGCCTTATTTGCGCAATGCGGTGGTCCGTCCGGCGTCCGCCGGCGTGGTTGCCCCGACGCAGGTCGCACCGGCGGCGGCCAAGGCGGCCATGCTGCAGCTGCGCTCGGCGCGGCTTCTGGCCGCCGCCTAAAAGCCTGCGGCCTAAGCCACGGCGGCGCGCTTGGCGCGGCCGCTCCCGGCGATGAAAGCGGAAAGTTCCGTAGCCGGCCGCGGTGGACTGAACAAATAGCCCTGCACCTCGGTACAGCCCTCGGCGCGGATGCGTTCAAGCTGCTCTTCGGTTTCGACGCCCTCAGCGGTGGTCGCGATACCGAAACTCAAGCCGAGCCCGGCCACAGCGCGGATGATCGCCACGCAATCGGGACGTTCCGACAGCTCGGTGACGAAAGAACGATCGATCTTGATTTTGTCGAACGGGAAACAGCGCAGATAGCTCAGGCTCGAATAGCCGGTGCCGAAATCGTCCATCGAGATGCGCACACCAATTTCGCGCAGCTGGTGCAGCGTCGCAAGGTTTGCTTCCGTCTCCCCGAGCAATACCAACTCGGTGATCTCAAGCTCCAGCCGATTGGCCGCCAACCGCGAATAAGCAAGCGCGGTGAGCACGGCTTTCACCACGCCGCGGCTGCGGAACTGCGCCGGCGATAGATTGACCGCGACCTTCAGCTCCGCCGGCCAACGCATCGCCTCGGTGCAGGCCTTGCGCAACACCCATTCCCCCAGCGGGACGATGAGGCCGATCTCCTCGGCGAGCGGAATGAATTCCGCCGGCGCGATCATGCCGCGTTCCGGATGCCGCCAGCGCAGCAACGCCTCGAAACCGGACACCGCATCGCTATCGAGATTGATCAGCGGCTGATAGAACAATTCGAACTCGCCGTTGGCGAACGCCTTGCGCAGGTCGAGTTCGAGGATGCGGCGCGCCTGAATGCGCCGGTCCATTTCCGGCTCGAAGAAATGCGCGGTGCCCCGGCCTTCGGCCTTGGCGCGATAAAGCGCCATGTCGGCGTTGCGCAACAGCACATCCGGTGCGTCGCCGTCCGCCGGCGCCAGCGCGATGCCAATCGAGGCGCCGACCACGAATTCATGGCCGTGAACCTCATACGGCTTGCTGACGACGTCGATCAGCGTCGAGGCGAGCACGCTCGCCTCGTGCGGCGAGCCCAGCGGAAACTGCACCACAGCGAACTCATCCCCGCCGAGCCGCGCCACCATGTCGGTATCGCGCAGGCAGGTGGCGAGCCGCCGCGCCACGGTCTTTAGCAATTCGTCGCCGATCGGGTGGCCGAGCGTATCGTTGACGCCCTTGAAGTGATCGAGGTCGAGGCAATGCACGGCGAGGCTCTCGCCGTGGCGCTGCACTTGGTCGAGAAGTTCGGTCAGCCGATCGTGAAACAGCACGCGGTTCGGCAGGTCGGTGAGCGCGTCGTGATGCGCCATATAGGCGATGCGCGCCTCCGCCTGTTTGCGGTCGGTGACATCGACGACGGCGACCAGCACGGTTTGCTTGTGGGTGAAGGTCAGCCGGCGGCCATAAGTCAGCACCTCGATCTCGCTGCCGTCGGCTTTGATGTGCCGCCAGGTGCGATCGGACTGGTAGGCGTCGCCGACCGAGCGGGCCACCTCGCGGTGCGTGTCCCGCTCATCGCGCGGCCACAGATCGGGCAACGTCATGGCCTGCATCCGCGCCCGGCCGTAACCGTAATGGCTGACCGCCGCATCGTTAACGCTCAGGATACGCAGGTCGGCCGGATCGTACAGCCACATCGGCACTGGATTGCCGTCGAACAACAGGCGGAACGAGGCTTCGCGTTGCTTGAGATCGCCGACATCGGTGAGCGTCATCGACAGGAGATCGCCGACCGCAGCCAGGCTGACCTGCAAATGGCACTCATTGTCATTCCGCATGAAAGTGAATTCGAACTGGTCGAACTGGCCCGAAGCGACGCCGCCGACGAGCCGGTCGCGCAACACGCCGGCGATGGGCAGTTCCGACAGCCGGCACCATTGCAACCGCTGTTCTTCGACCCCGAGCAGCGCGGCGGCGCCGCCATTGGCCGCGACGATCTGAAAATCGACTGCCGTGCCGGCAGCGTTGCGAATCGTGGCCAGCGCCACGATGCCTTCTTCCGTGGCGCGAAAGATCGTGTCGACGAGGTTATAGCGATTGGCCGCCTCGCCGATATAAACGCCGAACAGCGGCGCGCCCCAGCGACACGCCATCGGGAAGGCGAGCATCTCATAAGTTTCGACCATGCCGTCGACGACCCGGTGCATGCGATAGGGCGTCGGCACAGCCGCCGCAGCCGCCTGACCAAGCACCTCGCCCAGCGGAACCGCGCAATCGCGCGGCAGCTCCGATAGCGTACGGTCGCGTGGATCGGGGCCGAGCAGTTCGCGGATCTTGCGGCCGGCGCGCAATATTTTGAAGTCCGCAAGCGAGCCGCCCTGACATATCATCAGATGATCGCCCAGGCGGCCGAGGCTGCCGAGCACCACGTCTTCGTATTGCGGCAGTTTTTTGCCGGGCTTGACCGAGCCATGCCAAAGCCGCGCAATGATGGCTTTGTCCGACAAGAGCGGCGCACAGTCGACATTGAGCTTGCGAAGCGGCGTGATCATGAGATTTTGATTTTGTTGGCCGGCGACGGACGATCGTGACTAATGCGATAGCGCGCAATTTATAAAATGGCGTTAAGTGAGCGCGATTCCGTTCATGACTTTCAGATGACATCGGCGTTTGCTGCTTCTTAGCCTTGCGAGCCAGCGCGACTTTTGTGACAGTGAATCCGCTTGCCGTTCAATCTACTGGATGCAAAGTGCTCTCTTCGGCCACGGCAGCCGCATCGCGTTTGTGACAGCACCGGCCGCGCGCGAGCGGCTCGTCGGCCGTGGCTGGCGCTGAGCCGCTCAGATCGCGCCGCGCGGCTTCCAATTCACCAGGAACACGCCGGCGACGCACACCGCCATGCCGACAAGCGCCAACGGCGGAGCCGTTCGTCGAACAGCGCCCAGGCGAGCACGGCCGTCACCGGCGGCGTCAGATAGAACAGGCTTACAACCCGCGTCGCCGCCGAACGGCGGATCAGGAAATACAACAGCCAAACCGCGCCGAGCGACAGCACCAGAACCAGCCAGCCGACCGCGAAGACAAATTGCGGCGTCCACTCCACGGTGCGGTTTTCGAACAGCAGGGCGCCGAGCGAGAACACCGCGCCTGCCGCCGCATACTGGATGCACAACGCCGGCCGCCAATCGATGCCGCCGCCAAAACGCTTTTGATAGAGCGTGCCCATGGTGATGCCGAGAAGCGCCACGGTAGCAGCGAGCCAGGCCAACGGCGTCGCCTCGCCGCTGTGCGTCTTGGCCTGCAGCACCAGATAGACGCCGGCGAGGCCCAGCGCGAGACCGAGCCATTGCCGCGCCGCACGCGCTCGCCGAACAGGCGATTGGCGACAGTCGAGGTCAGAACCGGCTGCAGGCTGACGATCAGCGCGACCACGCCCGCCGACAGTCCATTCTCGATGGCAATGAAGACGCCGCCGAGATAAAGGCCGTGCACCATCAGCCCGGTCAGCGCCGAATGCATGATGCCGTTGGCATTCGGCCATTTCGGCCGGGTCGCCGCGATGACCACGGCGATCAGCGCCACCACGGCCGACATGCGCAGCGCCAGGAAGGTCAGCGGCTCGGCATAGCCCAAACCGAGCTTGGCGCCGATGAAGCCCGACGCCCATAACAGTACGAACACGCCCGGCGCCGCGAATATGGCGAGGTCTTCGAGACGGCGAGGCATGGCGTATAGTCCGGCGGACACGATGATTTGCGGACTGGTTCACTAGCGCGCGCGGCCTCGCCAGTCACGCGCTTATTCCCGCTCCTCGACGAGCGTCAGGAGATCGCGCGAGCGAGTGACGCCTGAGGGCCAGCTCTTGTCGAAATCGGCGATCAAAGGTTTTAGCACCTCCTCGCGCATGGCCGCTTGCAATCGTGCCTCGTCGGCGAACTGATAGACCGCGTAATGCACGCCTCGGTCGACCGTGCTCCAGAACCGCCACGCCTTCTCCGCTTGAAAATCCTTCAGCGCCCAAGGCAGATGGTCGGTGGAATACCAGCGGTCGAATTTTTCGCGTAAGCCCTCCTCCACCGCGGCGCGCACCATGAAATAGGCTTTGGGCATTTTCACTCCCCCCTGATGCCGGCCGCCTTGATGACGGGCCACCATTTGTCCATTTCCGTTTTCTGAAAGGCGGACAGGCCAGCCGGCGTTTGGTCTTGGCGCGGCGCAATGTCGAGCCCTAGCTCGGCAAAGCGCGCGCGCACTTTGGCATCTTCAAGCGCCTGCACCATCGCGTCGTTGAGGGTGGCAATGATGCTCGGCGGCGTGTTCTTCGGCGCGTAGAGGCCGAACCAGCCGGAGATGTAGAGGCCCGGCAAACCGGATTGATCGGCTGACGCGATATCCGGCATCGACGCCGAGCGTTGCGGCGCGAGTTCGGCGAGCGCCTTGATGGCCCCGGCGCGCACTTGCGGCAGCGCGACGGCGCCCTGCACCAACAGCAGATCGACCTGCCCGGAAATGAGATCGGTCATCGCCGGGCCGGCGCCGCGATAAGGCACGAACAGCACCTGCGTGCCGCTGAGTTTTTGTAACAGCAGGCCGCCGACTTGCGCCGAGGCGTTCTGGTTGACGAATTTCGCGTCGCCCGGATGCGCCTTCATCCAGGCGACGAGCGTTTTCAGATCGTCCGCCGGCAGGGTCTTTCTGGCCACCAGCAGCATCGGATTAATCGAGACGAGCCCGATCGGCGAAAAGTCGGTCTGCAGATTGTACGTGATGTGATAGATGATGGTGCCGACATGGGTGTCCCATTGGCCGATGTCGATGGTGTAACCATCCGGCGCGGCGCGCGCGAGGCGCGCGACCCCGATGGAGCCGCCGGCCCCGCCGACATTCTCGACGATCACCGGTTGATGCAGCACCGCCCCCATCCGGTCGGCGATGATGCGCGCGGCAACATCGGTCGATCCGCCGGGCGGGAATGGCACGATCAGCGTGATCGGCCGCGACGGGTAGTTGTCAGCCCAAGCGGGAACGAAAAAGCCAAGCAGAACAAGCGCAATGACGATGACTGCATTTTTCATTGTTTCCTCCCGATGCGGCATCTTACATCGCCGCCCGCCCCGCCGCAGCTTGGTTGTCGCCTCCCCCGCTCGCTTTGGCGGGAGTCGTCTCATCCACAATGTCAAACAGCGAACTCTTTACATCCTCCGTCACCCTGAGGTGCTCGCGAAGCGAGCCTCGAAGGGCGACGGCCCGTGAGTCCTCGGCCGTCTCCTTCGAGGGCCGCTGCGCGGCCGCCTCAGGATGACGGATCGAAGCTTTCATTTTCCCCCGTCATTGCGAGGAGCGAAGCGACGAAGCAATCCAGAGCGGAATTGTAGAGACTGGATTGCTTCGCTCCGCTCGCAATGACGAAGAAAGAAATGAAGGAAGCGGAGCGCCGGTAGACGCGAGATTTCGTAACCTGTACGCAAGCGGCGCACAGGGCGCGCCGCGGATAGGGCGGCTTGCGCCGCCCCTCCGCTTCGGGCGCGCTCGCCTGCCGGCGTTCCACTGCGGTTCTGCCCAAGGGGTGTTGTTGTCCCTTGGTGCGATCCGGGCCAGGCTTCGTGGCGGCTTGGCCAACGCGGCGGATATGACCGCCGGCCAAATCTCCACTTCCAGCGACGCACCTCGCGCACCGGTCATAGTGCCGGTGGGCATGATGCCCGGACCGCCCGAGAGCCGGCTGGAGCCGGCTGATGAGACCGACCCGCGGGCACCGCACTCGCCCCCTGCCGTCCGGCATCACCCGGACGGCGTCCTTCGTGGGACGAGATTTGATTCTTTCGAATGTATCTATATCAGGGACGTTTGTCAATATCTCTGTGACAGAAAAAACCTTGTCATTCCCCGCGCAGGCGGGGAATCCAGTAATCGCAGGAATACCGGTCAGGGCTTAAGCAGAATCGCCTCCTGCCATGCGATTACTGGATCGTCCGCCTGCGCGGACGATGACAAGGAGGAATTGACGTTTGCAGCGACCCCGGATCGGCGCTGCACCGCTAACGCGCTGCACCGCGTTCGGGGAACGTGGCTTGTTTACAGAATGGAGCTATTTGCCGCCGCGGTGCGAGGTCTTGCCCGGCGCTGGCTGCGTGATGCTCACCGGATCGGAGCCCGCCATGCTCTCTTCCAGGCCTTGCTCAAGCTTTCGCTCGGCAGCGTCCTTGGGAATTTCGTGTGCGGGCTTTTGCGGCACTTGGGGGTCCGCGCCTCGCTTTTTGGTGGCGGGATGAGTGGCTTTCGCGGAATGTGCCATGGCGGCTCCTTCTCGGGCGCCGGGTATCTTTCCGCGGCCCAATGAGACAGAACGCCGTCGCCGCGGGTCCTGTTCCGTGACAAGGCGAGGACAGCGGCCGGCAATGGCGAGCAGCCAATCGCCAAATTGTCGGCGACAAACGCGCCGCGTCACGCCTCCTATTGCGGCATCCAGATTCCAGCACCCACGTCTTCTAGCACCCAGGTCTTCTAGCACCCGCGCCTTCTAGCACCCACGTCTTCCGGCACCCACGTCGCGCTGGTCGGCCATGCAGCCAGGCCGTGGATGAGCGCACCCGGCCCGGCTATGACAGAGCCACATCGGCGCGGCACGGGTGCGGTTTCGCAAGGAGGGTGATTTGGATCTCGGACTAAACGACAGGGTGGCGATTATTACCGGCGGCAGCCGCGGCATCGGCAAGGCCTGCGCCAAGGAATTGCTTGCGGAGGGCGCCTGTGTCGTCCTCGTCAGCAAGGACGCCGCCGCCAATGCCGCCGCCGTCCGCGAGCTCGGTACGCCCGAGCGCGTCCTCGGTGTCCCGACCGATCTTACCGATGACCAAGCGATCGCGGCGATGGTGGCGCGGACAATGGAAAAATTCGGCCGCATCGACATTCTGGTGAATTCGGCGGCAACCGTCATCCCGCAGGATTTTTTCAAGATGGACGACGGCGCGCTCTCCGCGCTGCTCGAGCAGAAATTCAATCCCGCCGCGCGCGCCATCCGGCACGCCGTTCCGCACATGCGAAAGCGCAAATGGGGCCGCATCATCAACATTTCGGGGCTCGCCGGCCGCCAGCCGCATTACCCCGTCGTGCCGGCGGCACTGAATAATTCCGCCATGCTCAATTTAACCAAGGCGCTCGCCGCCGAGCTCGCCAAGGATAATATTCTGGTCAATGCCGTGGTGCCCTACATCATCAACACCGAGCGGCAGGACGACACCATGCGCGAATGGGCGCAAACGACCGGCCAAACCGAAGCAGAGGTGCGCCAGCAGCGCGTCTCGCGACTGCCGGTCGGCCGCATGGGCCGGCCGGAGGAAGTCTCCGCGGTCGTCGCCTTCATGGCCTCGGAGCGCTCGAGCTATGTCGTCGGCACGGCCTGGTATGTCGACGGCGGCGGCGCGATGACGCTGTGAGAAGACATGGCAGTCGATTTCACCCGTCATTGCGAGCGGAGCGAAGCAATCCATGCTGCGGCGCCGCTCGGTGGAGGGACGGATGATGTGAGATGAGGTGTTGGAGATTAGAAAGGGAGGCGTGGAGAAGCTTAGCGCATTGGCCTGGATACGTGAAGGCTATTTTTCAACTGCATGGGGTGGATGGATTGGAGCGGGTGGTTTTGCGCGCAAGCTAAACGAAAGGAGGTTCTAAGTTTCTTTGCCTCGATCGCGGACGCTGGTGGGCTGGAGGCTAGCGGCGGCGCGCACTACTGGGCGCGAGAACTGACGCGGCTCGGACACAGCGTGCGGCTTTTGCGCACATACGTCAAACCGTATGTCAAGCGTGGCAAGAATGAGCCGCGGATGCCGATGCGATCTGTGAAGCGATGAGCCGACGAGGATGGGCTTCGTCGCGGTAAAGAGCGGAGAACCAAGCGGCGCTGATGCTGGCGGGGCGCGCGATGCCTGGTACGCAATCGGGTGCAGCTGGCCAATGCGATCCGTGGCTACGCGGCGGAGTTCGGTGTCGTGGCCGCGAAAGGGCGCGCCAAGATCGAGCCGCTGCTGTTGCGTCTGCAAGTAGACGAGACGCTTCCGGCGTTGGCGCGAGAGCTGTTTGCCGAGCACGCCGAGGAATACGCAGCTATGCTCGACGATGGATCAATGCCAAACTGCTGGCCTGGCACGGCGCCAACGAGACGAGCGGCGGTTAGCGCGATTCCTGCATGGGCCGGTGATCGCTTCGTTGTTGGTGATGAGATGCCGATCCGCGGGCCTTCCGGTCCGGCCGGCGATATGCCGCCTGGCTCGGTCTGACGCCGAAGGATCATCGACGGGCGGCAAGACCAGGCTCGGCGTCATCACGCGGGGGGTGACGAGACCTTGCGCAGCCTGCTCGTAGTCGGGGCCACGGCGATCTGGCAGGCGCGCCGCAACCGAGACTGCCGCAGCGCCTCACCTTGGCTTGTCGAGCTTCTCAAGCGCAAACCGCCGAAGCTGGTGGCCGTGGCGCTCGCCAACAAGATCGCCCGTGTCGCCTGGAAGCTGATGACGACCGGCGAGACCTATGACGCCCGGCGCGCGTTGCCGGACCACTAGCAACAGGCATCGCCTGTTGCCGAGACGGACTTGCAAGCGAGCGAGTAGATGGGGATCGATCAATCCGAGACGGGAGACACTCCGTGCAATCCAGTGGCGCCAAGATGCCGCCATTCTGTGTGGAACCTCGCCGCGGAAACCATCTTGGCCAGCAGTCAATCGGGACTGCAACAAACAGGCGGACATATGGATGCAAGCGATCTATATCGCTATAGTGCGAGCAGGGGGCGTACATATGGATTGCTTCGTCGCTTCGCTCCTCGCAATGACGTTATTCGACATCGCTCCACACTCTCTCGAAAACAAGTTAGTGTGAGCCAACAACAAACAACGGAAACCCCATGACCCTCCCTCGCCGTCGCTTTCTCCATCTTGCCGCCAGTGCTGCGGCCCTTCCCGCCACGGCGCGCATCGCCCGCGCCGACGCCTATCCGTCGCGTCCGGTGCATCTCGAAGTCGGATTCGGGCCAGGCTCGGCCTCCGACATCAATGCGCGGCTCCTCGGCCAATGGCTGGCGCAGCGGCTCAACGCCAACTTCATCGTCGAGAACCGCGCCGGCGCCGGCGGCAATATCGCTTCGGATTATCTTATTCACGCGGCGCCCGACGGCTACACGCTGCTCTACGCATCCACCGCGGTCGCCATCAACACGACGCTCGATGCCGGCGAGCTCGATTTCGATTTCCAGCGCGATACCGTGCCGGTCGCCGGCGTCGTGCGCACGCCGTTCGTGATGGAGGTCAACAATCGACCTCCCGGCAAAGACCGTTGCCGAATTCATCGCCTATGCCAAGGCCAATCCAGGCAAGATCAACTTCGCCACGGTGGGACCCGGCAGCGCTCAACATCTTTACGCCGAATATTTCAAGATGCTGACCGGGATCAATATGGTGCCGGTGCATTATCACGGCGCTACGCCGGCGCTGACCGATCTGATCGCCGGCCGCGTGCAAGTGATGTTCGACGTCGTCGTCTCCTCGCTGTCGTTCATCAAGGCCGGCCAGATCCGCGCGCTGGCGGTGACCACGGCGGCGCCGATCGACGTATTGCCGGGCGTGCCGACGGTCGGCCAATTCGTGCCGGGCTATGAAGCGGCCGGCTGGCAGGGCGTGTGTGCGCCCAAGGGCACGCCAAGCGACATCGTCGCGCGGCTCAACCACGAGATCAACGCCGGCCTGGCCGACGCCGGCTTCAAAGCCAAACTCGCGCAACTCGGCGGCATACCCTTCCCCGGCACGCCAGCCGATTGGGGCAATTTCATCGCGTCGGAGACCACGAAGTGGGGCAAGGTGGTGAAGGAGGCGCACGTTAAGGCGGAGTGAGGGGGTTAAAGACAAACAGAAAATAAATCGGCCACCTGAACTAGCCTGATGAGATCGAAACTGCCTATGTTCCTCCGCAAGGGAGGCGCTCATGCTCACTAAACAAGACGTACTTCAGTACCTTGTGGAACACGGACCGGGCAGAACGGCTGTTGAGCTTGCACAAGCCATTCACGGCCAGTCTGCCTATCAGCAACAAGTCAACCAAGACTGCGAAATGCTATCGCACGTAGGGACAGTTGAGCGTCGCGGGGCCGGCGGCCCGGCCGATCCCTATCGCTATTTTCCGGAGCAGGGGACTCACTCGATACGTCATTGCCGGACTTGATCCGGCAATCCATGCGGCGGCTCAACATGGACCACCGGGTCAAGCCCGGTGGTGACGATGTGAATGCTTCAGCCCGTCATGCCCGCACTTGTTGCGGGCATCCCCGTCTTAACGGGCTAAAAGCAAAGACGTGGATGCCGGGACAAGCCCGGCCATGACGAAAATGTAGGGTGGGTAGAGCGAAGCGAAACCCACCGTGCAGCGGCGCGGCTTGTTGATGGGTATCGCTTCACCCTCCCATACTAGGGCCTACGAACTCAGGAGCAATTGTTTTGAAAATCCGACACTGCAGACTCAAAATCGTCCTGACGGACTGCAATGTCCAGAATTCCCCAGAGCAGTCGTCGTGGCCTTTGCTATCAGAAACACAACTACTATAGCTTTGAAGTGCATCAGCTAAATCGCCCACGACGGAATTGTAGTGGTCTAGAGCGTCTTGGCACTCGTCCGTATCGCTTCGCGTTGCGCCACCGTACAAAGTCAGTAAGGACCCAATAGCCATTGTCGTTGGCAGAATACGCATTTCAGCTCCCGAGCGCCCCGATTCTAAGTCGCCACTCCAAGCTCAAAATTGCGCATTCTCCTGAGATTTTACTAGTATCGGTTGTACAGCTTATGCGAGAGCAATATGATTATCAGTGGGACTGGAGGATAATGCTCATGATATTCGGCACGTTCGGACCGTTTGAAGTACCTATCGATAAGTGGGGGAACATATCCACGGTGCTTTCGGAGTTCTGGGAAGGCGTTGATCTAGAATGGCCGGGTCTAACAAACGGTAGAGGCTGCTACGTATTTGGTTTGAGCAAAAGCGGGGGAAGTCGGATTGAGCCCTGGTACATCGGAAAGACGAATAGGCAGGGATTCGAGAACGAATGCTTCAAGGCGCACCAGCTCAACCATTACGGCCGCGCACTCAATAGATACTCGCGAGCGAAACCGCAATTATATTTGATCGCTCAATTCACAAACAATGGCACGCGGCTATACAGAGGGAGAGCTGACGTCGCAATAAATTTTTTAGAGACCTATCTGATTGGAATAGCTCTTCGAGCGAATTTCGATCTCTTAAACAAGCGAGACACTAAGCTGTACCGGGAGGTAACCCTGCCAGGGTTCCTGAACTCACCACAAGGCAGCCCCGGCAACGCAGCGATCAAACTACGTGAAACCCTTTACCTGTAAAATATCACCGTTGCCTTCAAATGGATTTACTCGACCTAATCAGAAATCAAATCAACGCCCTGCCCGACGGCGAACATTTGCGTGGCCTCAAGTCGGTACTCCACCACATAGAGACCGCATACAAACATTTCGCGCGCGCCCAAACGGAGGGCGATGATTCACTATTCACGGACACAATTTATCGTACAAATCAGGCCTTTGAAGGAAGTGTAAAAGAAGCATATCGAGTCCTCGCAAACAAAGACCCATCAAAAACACCGCCTTACGAAATCGAACGGTACTTGGAGAAGCACAATATATTTCGAGACCGCATACTCAAGCAATTCACCACCTACCGGACCGAGTGGCGTAACAAATCGACACACGATTATATCCTTAGCTTTGATGAGGCCGAGGCATTCTTGGCAATAGTTTCCGTGTCTGCGTTTACAAAGCTTCTAGTCGATGAAATTGGAGAACGGTTGAGCGAGCTTGCGGTACAGAAAGACATCGCGGCTCATGGAGGATCGCCCGCCAACATGCCAGTTTCCACTAAGCCTTTAATTTATCAAGTGAGTTCTGCGCTGGCAAGCTTTCCAAAATACTACAAAGAAAGCTCCGCCTCCCCGTCGATAGAAAGTGAAGCTCAGTTGATGGGCGCATTGGCCGGATTCTTAAAATCGGTTATTCCCAATGCACAGACGAGTACAGGAAGAATTTTGCGGGGAGAAAAATCTTATTACGTGGACATGATGGTTATGTCGGACAATGAACAGATTTCTCATTGAACTAAAGCGCGGCGACAGTCCCTCGCTGATAGATCGCGGAGTGTCGCAACTTCTAGACTATTTGGTCGTCGCGAATGCGAAATATGGGGTGCTCTTCTTGTATTCTGGAAAGTCGGTCGAGTACGACGAAACGACCATAAGGGGGGTAAATACTGGATCTGAGATTCATATCATTCGACCCGCGATCCATCCCAATATCTCTAAACGAGAGTGACCAACGGCAGAGCACGCTAATTGGTACGTCATCTTCTCACACCGGCAAATTATCATGCTTCCGCGGCGGCAACTCGATCGTCTTGGTGCGCAACATCGCCAAGGCCCGCGCAATGCGCGGCCGCGTGGCGTGCGGCAGGATGACGTCGTCGATATAGCCGCGCTCGGCGGCGATGAAGGGCGAGAGGAAGCGCTCTTCGTATTCCTTGGTGCGGGCGGCGATTTTTTGCGCGTCGCCGCTGTCGGCGCGGAAGATGATCTCGACCGCGCCCTTGGCGCCCATCACCGCGATCTGCGCCGTCGGCCAGGCGTAATTGACGTCGCCGCCGATGTGTTTTGACGCCATCACGTCATAGGCGCCCCCGAAGGCCTTGCGGGTGATGACGGTGACGAGCGGCACCGTGCATTGCGAATAGGCGAACAGCAATTTGGCGCCGTGCTTGATCAGCCCGCCATATTCCTGCGCGGTGCCGGGCAGAAATCCCGGCACGTCGACGAAGGTGACGATGGGAATGTTGAAGGCGTCGCAGAAGCGCACGAAGCGCGCCGCCTTGCGGCTGGCGTCGCTATCGAGCACGCCGGCAAGCACCATCGGCTGATTGGCGACGATGCCTGTGGTGCGGCCGCCGATGCGGCCGAAGCCGGTGACGATGTTGCGGGCGAAAGCTTCGGAGAGCTCGAAGAAATCGCCCTCGTCAACCACTTTGAGGATCAATTCCTTGATGTCGTACGGCTTGTTGGGATTGTCGGGCACCAGCGAGTCGAGCGACGGCTCGACGCGCTCGACGTCGTCGAACGACGGCCATTCCGGCACGCCCGCGGTCGCATTGGCGGGCAGGAAATCGATCAGCCGGCGCATCTGCAACAGCGTCTCGACGTCGTTGTCATAGGCGCCGTCGGCGATCGAGGATTTGGTGGCGTGCACCGAGGCGCCGCCGAGCTCTTCGGCGGTAACGATCTCGTTGGTCACCGTCTTGACCACGTCCGGGCCGGTGACGAACATGTAGCTCGTGTCGCGCACCATGAAGATGAAATCGGTCATCGCCGGCGAATAGACGTCGCCACCGGCGCAAGGGCCCATGATCACCGAAATCTGCGGGATGACGCCCGAGGCGATGACATTCCTCTTGAACACCTCGCCGTAGCCGCCAAGCGCGGCGACGCCGTCCTGGATGCGGGCGCCGCCGGCGTCGAATAGCCCGACGATCGGCGCGCGGGCGCGCATCGCCATGTCCTGAATTTTGATGATCTTCTGCGCGTGCGTTTCGGACAGCGAGCCGCCGAACACGGTGAAATCCTTAGCGAAGGCGAACACGGTGCGCCCGTTCACGGTGCCGAAGCCGGTGACCACGCCGTCGCCGGCGATATGGCTCTTCTCCATGCCAAAATCGGTGGAGCGGTGCTCGACGAACATGTCGAGCTCCTCGAACGAGCCGCGGTCCATCAGGAGCGCGATGCGCTCGCGGGCGGTGAGCTTGCCGCGTTTGTGCTGCGCCTCGATACGCTTCTCGCCGCCGCCGGCGCGCGCATTAGCGCGGCGCTCGTCGAGCTTGTCGATGATGTCTTTCATGGTGTCCGCTCCGCGGCCCGGCGAGCCAGATATACACAGCATTTACTAGCAAGGCCCGTGCCGAGCGTCATCTTCATCCTGCCCCCCTCCCCCGCTTTCGCGGCGGCGGAAGTTCTACTGTGCTGGACAGGCGCGGCGCGACCTGCTGCCATGCCGGCCGTTTGGAAATGAAGGAGCCTCCCGATGACGATCATCGATTCCCAGGTCCACGCCTATGAGGCGAATACGCCCAAGCGGCCCTGGCACAGCGAGCCCAATTGGCCGGCGCATGCGACCGGCGATGAGATGGTCGCGGCAATGGACAAGGTCGGCGTCGACGGCGCCATCTTCATCTCGGCCTTTGGCCTGTACCGTTACGACGGGAGCTATGCGGTGGAGGTGCAGCGCGCCCATCCCGGCCGCTTCGCCATCGTCAAGCCGGTCGATCCCGACGATCCGGCCGTGGACGACGTCATTGGCGAGTGGAAAAAGACGCCAGGAACGGTCGGCATCCGCATCATGCTGACCAAGGAGCCGGGACGCGACCGCGACCCGAAACATCCGGGGCTGGACCGCATCGCCCGCTCGGCCGTCAAGCACGACTTTCCGGTCAATATCCTGTGCTGGGGCAATCTCGATGCCGGCACGCAACTGATCGACCGCCATCCCGACACCCGCTTCATCATCGACCATTTGGGGATTCTTCAGCCGCGCACGCCGCCGGCGCCGCCGGAGCCATGGGCCGATCTGCCGAAGGTGCTGGAGCTTGCCAAGCGCAAGAACGCGGTGATCAAGGTCAGCGGCGCCTGCACGCTGTCGCAAAAACCCTATCCGTTCCCCGACATCTGGGATCCGCTTCACCGCGTGTTCGAAGCCTGGGGTCTCGACCGCTGCCTGTGGGGCACCGACTGGACCCGCGCCTATGCCGTCGTCAATTACGAACAGGCGGTCGAGCCGTTCCTGAAAACAGAGCGCTTAAGCGACAGCGACCGGGCGATGCTGATGGGCGGCGCCTGCGCGAAGGCCTATCGCTGGTCGCCGAAGAAGGGCTAGTGGCCGACATGTTCCCCCCACAAGGGAGGGAGGGATCACTCTGAGTGTTTCGCGGGGGAAGTTGATTGCGCCACCTCCTCGACCGCTTTGACGATGCCGGCATAGCCGGTGCAGCGGCAGAGATGCCCGGTCAGCACGTCGCGGATTTCCTCGGACGTCGGGTGCGGATTACGGGCGAGATAGTCGGTGAACGACATCAAAATGCCCGGCGTGCAGAAGCCGCATTGCAGCGCGTGATGGGCGCGGAAGGCTGTCTGCAGCGGATTGAGCGTGCCGTCCGGCGCGGCGAGCGATTCCACGGTTTTGACGTCGCGGCCTTCGGCTTGCACCGCCAGCGTCAAGCAGGAGCGCGTGGCGACGCCGTCGATCAGCACCGTGCAGGCGCCGCAGACGCCGTGCTCGCAGCCGACATGGGTGCCGGTGGCGCCGAGATGGTGGCGCAAAAAGTCGGAGAGAAGCGTGCGCGGCTCGGCCTCGGCGGCGAGTTTGCGGCCGTTGAGCGTCAGCGCGACGCGGGTCTTTTCGTTTTTGTTTACGCGGCGCATCGCTTGGCCTCGGCGATGACGAGCGGCGCCAGATTACGGAACAGATCGCGGCGCAGGGCCGCGCTGGCGTGCAGATCCTCGTAGCCTTCGAGTTCTTCGGCCCATTCCGAGACGGCCGCGGCGGCATCGCCATCGAGCGCGCGCACCATCGGCCGGCCGGCCATGCCGCCGACGCCGAGCGTCACCGCGCCGCGGGAGTCGGCCAGCGCCGCAACCGCGACCATGGCGAAGTCGCCGTGGCGCCGCGCCACCTCGTTGAACGCCGCGCCCTTGCCTTCAATCGCCGGGAAACGCACAGCGGCGACCAGTTCGTCCGGCGCGCGTGCGGTGGTCAGCATGTCCTGGAAGAACGCCTCGGCGGCAACGACGCGCTCGCCGCGCTGCCCGCGCAGCACCACCGCGCCGCCGAGCACTGCAAGCGACAGCGGCAATTCCGCACTGGGATCGGCATGCGCGACCGAGCCGCACACCGTGCCTTTGTTGCGGGTCTGGAAATGGCCGACGAACGGCAGCGCCGCGGCAAGGAGTGCCAGCTTCTGTCGCAGGCCTTGCCACGCCATCAGCCTGTTCTGCGTCACCGCGGCGCCGATCTCGATAAAATCCCCGCGGTCATCAATACGATCGAATTCGGCGATGCGCGAAATGTCGATCAGCACCGCCGGTTCGATCAGCCGCAGGTTCAGCATCGGAACGAGCGACTGGCCACCAGCGAGCACGCGCGCGTCGTCGCCGTAGTCGGCAAGGAGCGCCACCGCCTCTTCGACGGTCTCCGGGCGGACGTAATCGAAGGGGCGCGGCTTCATCGATACGGACTCAGTTGCTTCGTCATTGCGAGCGCCAGCGAAGCAATCCAGCGCTTGATGCAAGCCGCCCCTGGATTGCTTCGTCGCTTACGCTCCTCGCAATGACGGTGCAGGTTCATTTTCGGCCACCCTGCATCAGCGCATGGATGCGGCGCGGGGTGGCCGGCAGCACCACGTCGCGCACCGACAGCGCATCGGCGATGGCGTTGGCGATGCAGGCCGGCGTGCTCATGCAATTGCCTTCGGCGAGCCCCTTGGCGCCGAGCGGGGTGAACGGCGACGGCAATTCCATGTGCAGGATTTCGACTTCGGGGATTTCGGCGACCGTCGGCACCAGATAATCGGCGAACGTGCCGGACAGAAACGCGCCCTCCTCGTTGTAGGAAAACTCCTCGTAAAGCGCCGCGGCCACGCCCTGCGCGAAGGCGCCGCGGATTTGTCCCTCAGCGATGGTGGGATTCATGATGCGACCGGCGTCATGCATCGACACATAGCGTTCGACCCGAACGGCGTAAGTCACCGGATCGATCTCGACGCCGCACATGTCGAAGATGAAGCCGTAAGTGAGCGAGGTGTTGATGCGGTCGTCGCGCGACGGGGGCTCGAGCTCGGCCGGCGTCCATACGCCGGTTTCGGAGAGCGCCGGCGCCATGCTTTCCGGCAGCAGCACCGGCGACCAATGCGAGGTGCCGGCGACACGGCCGAACGGCAGCGCATTGTCGGGATTGGAGCGGCTTCTGATCTTGCCGCCGGAAAGCTCGACGTCGTCGGGCAGGACGTTAAGCTGCTTGGCGCCGATCGCCTGCAATTTGTCGCGCATCTGCACGGCGGCCATGTGGGCGGCGACCGCGGTGCCGGAGGCGAAGCGGCTGGAATAGGTGCCCGCCGCGATCGACCATTGATCCTTGGCGGTGTCCATTTCCAGCACCACCTCGATGTCGTCGGTCTTCAATCCGAGCTGCTCGGCGACGATCTGGGCGAGCACGGTCTCGTGGCTCTGGCCCTGCACGGTGACATCGGCGGTGACGGTGACGGCGCCGAGCGGATCGATATTGACGGTGGCCATCGACACGGCGCCGGATTTTGGTCCGGATTTCTCGCGCGCGGCCGCCGTCATCAGCGTCGACAGGTAGCCCATGTTCGACATTGCCGGCTCGACCACCGCGGCAAAGCCGATGCCGTATTTTTTGCCGGCGGCGCGCGCTTCGTCGCGCCGGCGCTTGAGCGCGTCGAGCCGGCCCTGCCCGGTCGCTATTTCGACCGCGCGCAAATAGTCGCCGGAATCGTACAGCGCGCCGGCCGCCGCGTGGTAGGGAAATTGCTGCGGCGCGATCAGATTGCGCTTCATCACCTCGAGCGGATCGAGCGCAAGCTCGACCGCGATGCGATGAACGAGCCTCTCCAAGGCGAGATAAAGCTGCGGGCCGCCGAAGCCGCGAATCAGGCTCGCCGGCATTTTGTTGGTCAGCACCACGCGGTTTTTCACCGCCACATGCTCGATGTCGTAGGCGCCGGTCACCGCGCCATGCATGCGGTAGAGCGGGCCGGGCATCGGTGCGCGCAAGAACGCGCCGTAGTCCTCAAGCTGGTCGAGCTTGAGCGCAAGAATGCGGCCGTCGTTCGTCACCGCCGCCTCGATCTCGGTGACCCGGTTCGGGCCGCAGCTCGCGGCGACCAGATGCTCGATACGGTCCTCGACCCATTTCACCGGGCGGCCGGTGACTTTCGCGGCAATCGCCATCAGCACGACATAGGGAAACACCGACAGCTTGATGCCGAAGCTGCCGCCGGAATCGGGCGGAATGCGCAGCCGCATTTTCGGCCCCGGCACGCGCAGCGCCCGCGCCATCACCGGATGCATCGAGAACGGGCCCTGGAAATTGGCCAGCACGTCGTAGCTGCCTTCGGCGGCATTGTGCGAGGCGACGACGACATAGCATTCGATCGGCGTGAACGAGAGCCGGTGAAACGGCACCGTCATGGCGATGCGGCGGTCGGCGCGGGCGAAGGCTCCGTCTGGATCGCCGTAGGTAAATTCGCGCACCGAGACCTCGTTGGTCTGCGCCTCCGGATGAACGAGCGGTGCGCCGGCTTGGCACGCTGCGATCGGATCGACCACGGCGGCAAGCGCGGCGTATTCGATCTCGACCAGTTCGGCGGCGTCCTCGGCGATGTAGCGGCTTTCGGCCACCACCAGCGCCACCGGCTCGCCGACATAGCGCACGCGCTCGAGCGCCAGCGACCATTGCCGCACCGGCGTCTTCACCGGCGCGAGAAACGGATCGGAGAGTTTTCGCGCCTCCTCGCCGGTGATCACCGCCCAGACGCCGTCATGCTCCAGCGCCCGCGACACGTCGATCCGCACGATGTCGGCATGCGCGTGCGGCGAGCGGATGACGTGGGCGTGCAAGGTACCGACCGCGATCGGCAGATCGTCGGCGTAACGGCCGCGCCCCGACAGCAAGGCCGGGTCTTCCTTGCGCAGCATGCGCTTGCCGAGTTGCCCGGTCATTTGACGCACCTTGCTCCCGGCTCCATCTCTACATCCGCGGCAAAATATTGTCAGCACGCGCGGCGCTGGCGCCGCCTGGGCGGCTCAATTACATTCGGCGCGGTAAGAGAGACCCATGGACGAATCCGCCCATAATTCCACCGCCAAGAGCTCCGGCATCGGCCCGCCGGTGCGCCGCCGCGAGGATTTGCGGCTGGTCCGCGGCGGCGGCCGCTATACGGCTGACGAAAACCTGCCGGACCAGGTCTACGCGGTGATGCTGCGCTCGCCGCATGCACATGCGCGGATCCGTTCGATCGATACCGCCAAGGCCAAGGCCGTGCCCGGCGTCCTCGCGGTGCTGACTGGCGCCGACGTCCTCGCCGACGGCTTAAAGCCGGTGCCGCACAAGCCTTGGTCGCCGCATCCGGCAGAGACGACGCTGCGCAACAAAAGTGGCGAACCGCCGTTCGAGCCGCCGCATTGGCCGTTGCCGACCGATAAGGCACGCTTCGTCGGCGAAGCGGTGGCGATGGTGGTGGGCGAGACCGTCTATGCGGCCAAGAACGGCGCCGAGGCGATCGAGATCGATTACGAGGTGTTGCCCGCGGTGGTCGAGACAGCGGCGGCGGCGCGGCAGGATGCGCCGCATCGTCCACGAAGGCGTCCGCTCCAATGTCTGCTTCGATGCCGAGCTCGGCGACGCAGCCGCGACCGAAGCGGCCTTCGCCCGCGCCGCCCATGTGACCCGGTTCGAGACCTGGGTGCAGCGCGTCACCGGCGTGCCGATGGAGCCGCGCGCCGCGCTTGCCGCCTTCGACGTCGCGACCGGCCGCTACACGGTCTATGCCGGCAACGGCGGCGCGGTGCGGCTGAAGACCGATCTCGCCACGATGCTCGGCGTGACGCCGGAAAAAGTGCGCGTGCTGATGCAGGACGTCGGCGGCAATTTCGGCACCCGCGGCATGATCTATGCCGGAATTCGCGCTGGTCGCCTGGGCGGCGAAAAAGCTCGGCCGGCCGGTGAAATGGATCATCGAGCGCAGCGAGTTGTTCCTCAGCGACTACCAGGCGCGCGATCTGGTCGTCGAGGCCGAGCTTGCGCTCGACGACAAGGGCAAGTTCCTTGCGATGCGCGGCTCGAACCTCGGCAATCTCGGCGCCCACACCACCAATTTCGCCATGGTGCAGAAGGGCGTGCAGATGATGTCGAGCATCTATCGGGTGCCGGCGGCGCATTTTCGCGCCCGCGCCACGCTGTCGAACACCTCGCCGACCCGGCCCTACCGCTCGCGCCGGCCGGCCGGAGGTGATTTTCGTGATGGAGCGGCTGATCGATCTCGCCGCGCGCGAATGCGGCTACGACCGCGTCGCGCTGCGCCGCAAAAATCTCGTGACCGAGAAGGAGATGCCGTACAAAAATCCGTTCGGCGTCGTCTACGACAATGGCGACTATATCGGCGCCATGGACAGGGCGCTCAGGCTCGGCGACTGGGCGGATTTCAAAAAGCGCCGCAAGGAGGCGAAGCAAACGCGGCAAATATCGCGGCATCGGCGTCGGCAACTATGTCGACATTTCGACCGGCGTGCCGCGCGAGAAAGCCGAGATCACGGTGTCGCCCGACGGGTTCGTCGAGCTGGTCATCGGCATCGTTTCGCAGGGCCAGGGCCACGAGACGAGCTTCGCGCAGCTTGTCACCGAGTGGCTCGGCGTGCCGATCGAACTGCGTGCGCTTTGTCGCCGGCGACACCGATCGGGTCACTTTCGGCGGCGGCGCCCATTCCGGCCGCGGCATGCGGCTCGGCTCGATCGTCATCAAGAAATCCTCCGACCGCATCATCGAGAAAGGGTCTGCGCATCGCCGAGCATGTCCTGGAAACCGCCGCCGCGGATATCGAATTCAAGGACGGCCGCTTTGCGGTGAAGGGCACCAACCACGCCGTCGGTCTGTTCGAGGTTGCGCGCGCCGCCGCCGAGCGCAAGGATTTGCCGGACGACCTGCAAGGCCCGCTGCACGCCGAATGCGACGAGACCGTGCTCGACGCCAGCTACCCTTATGGCGCGCATGTCTGCGAGGTCGAGGTCGACGCCGATACGGGCAAGGTCGCGCTGATCAATTATGTCGCGGTCGACGACGTCGGGCTCGCGGTGAATCCGCTGATCATCCACGGCCAGGTGCATGGCGGCATCGCGCAGGGGGTCGGCCAGGCGCTGCTCGAACACGCGCATTACGATCCGGAGAGCGGCCAGTTGCTGGCCGGCTCGTTCATGGATTACGCCATGCCGCGCGCCTCCGACTTGGTGAACTACGTCACCGAGATCAGCGAGGTGCCCTCCTCCACCCATCCGCTCGGCATCCGCCCGGCCGGCGAAGGCGGCACCGTTCCGGCGCTCGCCGTCACCATCAACGCCATCGTCGATGCGCTGTGCGGAACTCGGCGTCCGTCATGTCGAAATGCCGGCAACGCCGCAGCGGGTGTGGCGGGCGATCCAAGACGCGCGCGGATAGTCTTCCCTGTCTCGCGTCCTATTGAGGGATAAATCCGGAATAGGCGCGCCGCAGCGTCGACTCGCACTCCTGCGCACGCTGCCGGGCCATCTCGGAACCCCAGCAAGTCAGAATTTCGCGTAAGTCCCGGATCGCGACATCGACTGCGGTAGCCAGATCAATCTCGCTGTCAGCGCTCTCGTCCGTACGATAGTCGCTGAGCTTCAGTATGTCGGCACTCACGCGTCACTCCCAAATCATTCCGATGGCAGAATGGAGATCAGGGGTTAACGAGCCATGAGCCGCTAGACTGAAGCGTCCGCAGCAGGCACAGGCAACGCGTGGCGCCGCGACGTGCGGGCATCTTTAACGCAACCGGAACCCGCAGACGGAAGAGCCGCGTGAGCTCCATTGTGGGGCCCACGTCGGTCTAGCCGTCCGTTCCTATAGGGATGGTGCTTGGCAGGGCCTCGATACCGACAGACGCATCGAGACCACGGAGCTTGGCCGGCGCGCAGGCGCCGGTCCAATATCAGCGCTGAACCTTGAGGTTTTCCGCTGACGTCTTGCCCTTGTTGGCAACCTCCTCGTATTCGACGACTTGTCCTTCATTGAGCCCGCTAAGGCCGGCTCTCTCGACCGCCGAGATGTGGACGAAAACATCTTTGCCGCCAGACTGCGGCTGAATAAATCCGTAGCCCTTTTGCGAATTGAACCATTTCACGGTACCGCTAGCCATCAATCTTCTCCCAGAGAATCATCGTCACAGACCCCTGCCTGGGGTCGCCGAGCAGCCATTATATACGCAGGCGCGATAAGTGACAGGGAATATTATTGCCGATTGGGGATTGCTAACCCCTTTCGGTTCCTTGGGCGCTTTCCCGCGCTGGGGGCCGGATTGTCCCTGGAAGCGGGCATCCACCGGCCGATTTATGCTATCCGGCGACACGCCGGCGCCGCCGGAAAGGGTGTGGGCCGGCCACCCCGAGGGGGGGCACGCAGACCGTCTCTTCCGTCTTCCCCACACTTTTACTCGGCATGTCTGCTTGGACCCGGAAACCGACACAAAGCAGGACCCGAGCATATCCACTCGCTGCCCGGGAGCGACACCCAACCGCAACCCGGCCGCCGCCTGTTCATGCGGCCCGCCCGTGCGCGGGGCGCAGTTTCCGCAGATGGGATATGCTGGGCGAGATTGAGTCCGCGAAAGCACTAGGAAAGACGATGGCCAGCGAAAACAACAACACTAAAGCCGCAACCGCCCCAAAAACCGAAGTTGCTCCGAAGCTCAAGAGCACTCCAGCGGAAGACGTCTCCAAGGGCAAGGACGTCGACAAAGCGGCCGCCCCCTCCTCCTACAGTAGAGGCGAAGGCCAGAAACCGGTCACCCCGGCCTACAAGGAAAACTGGAACGCGATTTTTGCGAAGAAGAAATCGAAGAAGAAACAGCGATAGCGCGCGCAGCCCGTGGGCGACCAGCTCCAATGGCTATGGCTGTCGCATGAGCATGTCTCAGGATGGACCATGCGTAGAACGCAAATTACTGTCCGCCTTTGCTAGCTACTTCTGCTCGAAATGGGTCAACAAATCCCGCAACAGCGGCGCCGTTCGCTTCAGTTCGTCGCGATGAGCTGCTGAAAGTGTCGCGAGTAGGTTTTCCGCTTTGGACGTAAGTTGCCCGGCACGGACGTCGCTGGCTGGGTGCTGAGATAGCCGATCCAGAATATGTCCTCGCGGGAGACGTAAAATTCGCTCTGAGCGGCGTCATGATCGCGTCCGGATTGGCAGGCGCCACGAGAACCAATTGTTTGTAGCGGGCAACGCCGGATTGCCAGGCCGTTTCGCTTAGTAACGCGCCAGGTTCGTCGCCGTTTAGCTCCTGAAGCCGAGCAGAAGATGGACGCCCACGATCAGGGCAGCCAGCATCACCAGGCCTGCGGCTATGAAGGCGTTGTATTCATGCTGATCTTCAGGATCGGCAGCGCGCTCTAAATGCCGTGAGGGCGCTCCCTCCACGTCTAACGTGGCCCTATGGTCAATCATTTTTGGGTCTTCCCGAGTCATTGGGTCTTGCCGAGTTATTAAGTGCACTCCGCACCTTGGACGCTGGCTAGAATTCCACGCCTGATTGAGCTTCATTAACACTAAGGAAATACTAACACAGGTAGTCTTTTGCCGCTCTTAGTCCACAACACACCGAACATATGTTCCAAGTCCTCACCTGCCTTACAACCCAGCACGACCTTCGTCTGGTGTTCTTGGCCGCACTGGTCTGCGTGCTGGCGAGTTTCACTGGCTTGACGCTCTTCCAACGTGCGCAGTCGCGGATTGGCAGCGCCCAGCTTCCCTGGGCCATCGGGGCCGGCCTTGCTACCGGCTCGGGCGTTTGGACAACGCATTTTGTAGCTATGTTGGCCTATAGGCCGGCCGTACCTATTGCCTACGACCTCTTGCTTACGCTCACGTCCCTTATAATAGCGATCATGGTGTCTGCGTTTGGATTTATGATCGCCCTTAATCCGCGCCGCGCTGCAGCCGGGGGAGCTGTGATTGGAATTGGCGTTGCTCTCATGCACTTTATTGGCATGAGCGCCCTGGAAATGCCCGGGCATATCCATTGGTCCAAGTTGCTCGTTCATAGCGCAGTCGCCTTTGCAGTCGTTTTCTGTGGTGGGGCGATTTGGGCCTTGGGAAATTCAGGAAAGCAAAGAAATCTAGCAAGCGCAGTTCTTCTACTCACACTAGGCGTTGTGCTGTTGCATTTTACGGCCATGGGGGCGGCACAAATCGTACCCGATCCTACTCGCGAATTTTCAGGTTTTCCCGTCGCTCCTAACTTTTTGGCGATAACGGTAGCCTCTACGGCAGCCGGAATCCTTGTTGTCTGTCTTGTTGCCGCGTTCGCAGATAGAGCCAACAGGGGACAATTGTCGATCGTGAGCCACGCTCTCGACATCATGCCCCAGGGCCTAGTCATGTTCGATGGAAATAAACGCCTGATCCTTTGGAACAGACGCTATGAGGACATCTATTCGCTGGATGGGCGGCTGAAGGCAGGAATGACGCTCGTCCAAGTCATGCAGCAACGCCACGCCGTAGGAACACTAAAGGAGGATCCATCAGAGTACGCGCAGCGGGCTGAAGCCGCGGCAAGCGCCGGTAGCGATTTGAAACACCTTTTTCATCTGCCGAATGGCCGTATAATCTCTGGTTCAAACCGACCTCGGCCGGACGGAGGCTGGGTTTCCACGCATGACGACATCACAGAGCGAGAGGACTTTGAGCGCAAGCGCGCTGCGCTCGAAGGAGAGCAGGCGCGCCGGGCCGCCATCGATTTAGCCATCGCGGCGTTCAGGAGTTCTGCCGCCGCACTTTTTCGCAGTGTAAATGAGAGCCTCGCGTCCATGCGCTCGACAGCCAGCGAACTTCTTGGCAGCGCCCGCACGACATTCGAGAGCGTCTCAGCCAGCGTGAAGTCGTTCGACGAGGCATCAGCAAACATGGGCGCTGTTACCTCTGCCGCGCGGCAGCTCTCATCTTCGATTGAAGGCATGAGCACCCAAATCACCCAAACGTCGGAAATCGCGGCGGTCGCCACTCGAGAAGCTCAGGCAACTGACGGCGAGATCGCTGGACTTGCGATTGGAGCCGAACGCATCGGTGAGGTCATTGAGCTTATCAAAAATATCGCAGCGCAAACAAACCTGCTTGCGTTGAATGCAACGATCGAAGCCGCCCGGGCGGGCGAAGCTGGTAGAGGGTTTTCCGTTGTGGCGTCGGAGGTGAAGTCGTTGGCCGTCCAGACGGCTCGCGCCACCGAGGATATTGCCAAGCATATCCAGGCGACCCAAAGGTCGACGGCAATCGCTGTAGCAACAATCCAGAGAATCACGGCGCGCATGCACGAGATTGACCAGTCTACAGCCGAAGTGGCGTCGGTCATCGCACAGCAGAGCAGTGCGACGAGTGAAATCTTTCACAACGTTTCCGCTGCGGCAGACGGAACGTCGGTGGTTTCGGCGGTTCTTGCCGAGGTATCTAATGCAACCCAAGACGCAGGGCATTCTGCGGAGATTGTGCTTCGCGCTTCGCAAGCTGTGGACGCGACAGTGACCGAACTCAAATTAAAATTTGAAGACTTCCTGCGATGTGTCGCCGCCTAGATGGGCCTTTGCCAGGTGCCAATCGGGCGAGATCGACCGTCGTGCTGCCGGGCTCAGGCTAAATCATGAGGTCTACTCCGCTGTCGATAGGCGTTGAATTGATGATTTGCCGGGCCGCATGAGTTGTTGCTGGCATTTAGCCGATTCCGCGCTTTCCGCGACAATGCAGACATCGGCGACAGGCCGCGCGCGCTATCGCTGTTTCTTTTGGCGGCATAACCCCCGAAAGCGGACCATAAATCGGACGTCGCGGAATTTCGGCTAAGCGCCGAATGCGGAAATCATTCTCACCCGTCAATATCAGGCGCTAGACCGCTACTTTGGAAAGAAAGTTGTCAACCTCGCTCCGCATCTCAACGGTGATCTTTTCCACGGATGCCGATGCGGCAAGAACCCTCTGCGCCGATTGTTGGGTGTCGCTCGTGGCGCCAACGACTTCATTCAACACCGAGACGATCAGCTTTGCACCATCGGCAGCACTCGTCACGTTGTGGGAGATTTCCCCGGTCGCGGCGTTCTGTTCCTGCACCGACATGGCGACGGCGGAAGTGTAGTTCTCGATCTCATGCATGCGGTGCGCGATCTTTCCGATCGCCTGTACGGCATTGCCGGTCGAGTTTTGAACCTCGAGAATCTGGTTCGATATTTCCTCGGTCGCCTTTGCCGTCTGCACCGCAAGAGACTTCACCTCCGAGGCGACCACCGCGAAGCCGCGGCCCGCTTCACCGGCACGCGCCGCCTCGATGGTCGCGTTAAGCGCCAATAGGTTGGTTTGCTCGGCGATTTCGCGAATTAACTTGACGACATCGCCAATTTTCTGCGCGGCCTGCGCCAACGTGTTGATGCCCTGATTGGTCGCCTGGGATTCACCGACCGCGATCCGCACAACTTCGGCAGTTTGGCCGAGACGTTGCCCTATCTCCGCGATTGACTGCGACAATTCTTCGGCGGCAGATGCCGCATTCTCAACATTGGCCGAGGATTCGTTCGACTTCTGCATTGCAATTTCGGCACGTTGCGACGTGTGACCGAAAGCATTGAATAAGCTCGCCGCTGTCGAGCCCATTTCAGAGGCGCGGTCGGCGACGGTTTGCAGCAGACTTTCGGCGCGCTCGCGGAATGCGCAAATCGCGTTTTCGATTGCGACGTGACGCTCCTGCTGCTGCTGCATTACGAGGAGCCGCTCCACGTCCTGCCGCCGCTCGGTGATGTCTTCATGGGTGCCGATCCAGCCGCCGCCTTTCATCGGGTGATTCGTGACCAGCAAAATCCCTGCGTTTTTGGTTTTGACCTCGTGCGTAATGGTGCGCCCCTGCGCAACCGCAGTCAGAAACTCTTTTCGGTATTGAATGGGATCGCGGGAGAACGTCCCCCTGGCGACCCGTTTTGTCAGCACCTCGGACAACGTAAAGCCGGGCTGTACGTCGTCCGAAGTGAGGTCATACATCTCAAAATATTGTTTGTTGCATACCACCAGTCGCTCCGAGGCGTCGAACATACACAGCCCTTGCGCCATGCTGTCGATGGCAGTGCGTAACTGGCTGTTTTGCCGGCGCAACTGCCGAATGCGCAGGACATCGCCCAGACCCATCGCAAGCACAGCAACGAGGGTTGCAATGATGGCGACTAGAACAGTCGCTGGAGCGTCGAGAATGACGGCGGTGATCCAGCCGGTCCCGACAAGCTTCAGTACGACGAAAATCGCTGCAAAAGCGGCAAGCCCGACGAACGTGGTCGGCCACCATCCACGCTTCAGCCTAAACGGTTTAAGCATCATCCCGTCCCCGTGGCCGGCACGCTATTCCTTGGCAGTTTTTTTAAAGTTAATTTCAGGTAAGCAGGTCGCTAAAAGCTATAATGGCAGGCGAATTCGGCCAAATTGGGCACTAGCCGCCGGTTGGCAGGCCTGTTGGGAGGTGCACGACCGTCACGCTACGGACCCGCCTTACGGAAAAACTCGGCGTCAAACATCGAGGAACGTTCATTAAGCCCCTTAAAGCCGGCTTATGAGGACATCGGCTACGTCGGCTAAGTGTCAGGAGGCGAAATCGCTATCCGACATCGCCGAACAAAAAGGCCGCTCGCGCTGCGCGCCGTTTCCATTCGGCAGCGGCGTGGTTCAACACCAGATGCGCAGCTTTGTGACCGCGTCGTCAGCTGATCTGGCCCGGACAGGGCGGCGCAGCTTCGAGTTCAACGCCTGGATGGCGTACGGGTATAGATGATGCGTCACAGGCCTCCGCACGATCGCCGGATATTTTAGAACTGCTGGCCGATCATGTAGGCCGCGACAATCCCGAGAAAAACGGCGAAAATCCGCTGGACGGTCTGCAGCCGCAGCCGGTCGGCAAGCACGATGCCGGCTGCGCCACCCGCCAATCCGGCCACGATCATGACGCCGCTCAGAGCGAATTTTACATCTCCGGCCAGAACATATTCTATCGCGTCCAGACCGGCGAAGGCAGCGATCGGCACCAGCGACGAGCGTGCCGAAGACCGCAGATCGATCGCCGCCGCGATAGCGAGCCCCGGCACCACGAGGAACCCGCCCCCGACCGCGAAAAACCCGGAAATCAGGCCGACGACGAACGCCGTCGGAATGATGCGAACGACCTGGCGCATCTCGATCCCGATGGCGCTGCCCGGCACGGACGTCGCTGGCCGGGTGCTGAGATAGCCGATCCAGGCGGCAACAATGAGGATCAGAAAACTCAGAAGGAAGATCAACTTCGTCGCCGGGTAGAGAAGTCCGAGGCGGGCGCCGATCGCGATGCCGGCGAGACCCGGGATCGCGAACACAATACCGAGCGGCAGATCGACCTCCCGGCGGCGGATGCGCCAGAACAGCAGCAGCAGAGTGATGATAGTGACGCCAAGGGCGTTGGTGCCGAACGCGGCGTGACCCTGCGGCCCGCCGAGATACAGGAAGAACGGCAGGCCGATGATCGTGCCTCCGGCACCGAGCATGCCGAGCGCCAGACCGGCGAACACGCCCCCGAGAATGACGCCGAACATAATACCCGCCTCGGATCGGTTGGTAGGTTGGCTGGCGACGCCAGCTATATATCGTAATACGATATATTAGCTTAAATAACCGAATTAAAGTGCGTTGCGCGTGTTATTGCTCCCATCCCAACCGAGGAAGTCCACGGAAGCGGGTCACGCGTAGGGCTTGACGCTCTCGGCGACCGAATTGGCGACGTGTTCCTTGGAAATGATGCCGCGGACGTTCTCGGCGAGCGGCGCCGTCGCTTTCCGCACGACGACGGCCATCGCGGCGCCCTCACGCCACATGCGACCGATGACGTCGAAGGCGATGTCGTCCTCGTGCGCAACGGTGAAGTTTTTCTGCGCCACCTCGCCAAGAGTGACACCCGTATGGGCGGCTTCCAGCCCGCGGCGAAAGCCGGTGTTGACGCGCATCACGCCGACGATCCGGTTATTTTCGGTGACCACAACGTGTTTCAGTGCGCCATCGTGCCCGGGCTGGCGCAGAAAGGCGTCAAAATCAGTGTTGGCCGGCAACACCAGGACATCCCTTTCCATCACATGGTTCGCATGACGCACCAGGAACATATTGGCGTGCATCGCCTCCGGAATGAAATGGCCGCGTGCCACCAGCTTAATCGTGTAGACGCTCTGGCGAGAAAGCACCCGGCGCACGCCGAGGCTGAGCGCAACCGCGAGGATCATCGGCATGACCATGCCGTAATCGCGCGTCATTTCGAAAATCATCGTCACTGCGGTCATCGCCGCGCCGGTGCCGCCGCCAACCATCGCCGCCATGCCGACGATGGCGAAGGTTTCGGGCGTGGCGCCGGCCACCGGATGGATAGCGTTGACCAGCGCGCCGAACCCACCGCCGAGCATCGCGCCCATGTAGAGCGAAGGCGAGAAGATACCGCCGGAGCCGCCCGAGCCGATGGTCAGCGAGATCGCCACGAGTTTGCCGAGAAAAAGCAATGGAAGAATGTAGAGCATCGGCGTCATCTGCCCGATCAGGAGCGCCTGGACGGTGGCGTAGCCGACGCCCTCGACGAAATAATGCCCCCATAGGCGGAAGAACGCATAGAACAACAGGCCGACCAGAACCATGCCGAAGGCGTGACGCAGGTAGGGGTTCTTGATCCGGTCGAACTGATCCTCGGCGAAGGGCAACGCCCACACAAAGATCGTTGCAGCGACGCCGATAATCGTGCCGAGCAACGCGAACAGCAGCAGCGCCGGCAATGAAGCCGGATGGTTGCCGATCAGCGCTTGAGCGGGCATCGCGAATGCCGGGTTTGGACCGAGAACGAGATTGCCGATGAATGTTGCTGTCCCGGTCGCCAGCGCCACCGGCAAAAAGGTACGAACGCTCACCTCCGGCATCATCAATTCGATGGCAAACATGACGCCACCGATCGGCGTATTGAAGGTGGCGGCGATGCCGGCGCCTGCGCCGGCTGCCACCAGCGTCATCCGCTGCCACGGCGCCATGCGAATGAATTGGCCGATGGTCGAGCCGAAGGTTGCGCCGATCTGGACGATCGGCCCCTCGCGTCCAACCGAGCCGCCGGTCCCGATGCAGATCGCCGAAGCGAGCGATTTAACCGCGGCAACCACCGGCCGGATTTTGCCCTCGTTGTAGTAGAGCGCGTCCATCACTTCGGGCACGCCGTGACCTTTGGCCTCTGGCGCGAACTTGGTTACGAGAAACGTCACGATGACGCTGCCGATCACCGGCACCAGAACGATCGCGGCGCCCCACCTACTCGGCGGCGTGAAAACGTTGGCGTTGTAAATGACCGAAAAGGTACCCGCGAAGGCAAAGTTGTGTACCACGGCGATAAGTCCGCGGAACACCACCGCTCCGATGCCGCCGACAACGCCGACGCCGATAGCAAGGAGCGAGAACTGGACGACGCCAAGCTGCCACTTTGCCGCTAGCCTGCTTGGTGCAGCGGTTATGGTCTCGATCGCCATACTTCCTTTGTTCCGTTTGTTCGAGGTCTTGACGCTCCACGATCTCGCTTTGGGCGGGCACCCGAAAGCAACTGCTTGCCGCGATTATTATATCGTAGTACGATATAATAAGGTAGGCAACGAGAATGATCTGCATGACAGGTCACGTCCCGACGCGGCGCGATTACGAGATGCTTGCGGAGTTTCGCGCGACGCTGAACCGCTTTCTTGCCTTCAGCGAGACAGCGGCGCGCCGAGTAGGGCTGACGCCGCGCCAGCACCAAGCGTTGCTGGCGATCAAGGGAGTTGAGCGCCGTGCGCCGCTCACCACCGGCCAACTCGCGGAGCGGCTTTGTATCCGACACCACAGCGCGGTTGGCTTGCTTGACCGGCTGGCCGCGAAAAGGCTCATCCGACGCCACAGCGGCCCGGACGATCATCGTCAGGTGTTTCTTGAACTCACGCCCAAGGCGGAAGACCTACTCGCAACGCTTTCGGCAGCTCATCGCGACGAACTGAAGCGAAGGGCGCCACTGTTGCGGGATTTGTTGGCCCATTTCGAGCAGAGTTCGCTACCAAAGACGGACGCGGATTTGCGCTCCGCGGACCGCCCATCCCGATAGACAGGCACGCGCGAGAGCTGGAACTCTCGGAGCCATGCGTCGCGTTGGTGACGGCATGAAAAGCGGCGTATCGTGGGAGTGTTTGATGCTGTCGTTTGGACCGAAGCCGTCAGTCAACCTCCAGTGAACGCGACACACCGATTTCGTCCATTGATCCCCGGATAGCCGACGTGGGATGAATGAGTCGCTGCGGCATTAGCTGCCGGTTGGGAGGTGCACGACTGTGACGCTGCGGACCCGCCTTACGGAAAAACTTGGCATCAAGCATCCGGTTCTCCTGGCGCCGATGGGCGGCATTTCCGGTGGCCGTCTTGCCGGCGCGGTGACCGATGCCGGCGGTCTCGGATTGATCGGTGGCGGCTATGGAGACAAGGACTGGCTCGAACGGGAATTTGCCGCTGCGGGCAACCGCCGGGTAGGCTGTGGCTTTATTACTTGGTCGCTCGCCAAACAACCGGACCTGCTCGATGTCGTGCTTGCCCACCGGCCGGCCGCGCTGATGCTTTCGTTTGGAGACCCGCGGCCTTTCGCCAAGCGTCTGCAGGCGCAGGAGATCGCCCTCATCTGCCAGGTGCAGAGCTGCGAACACGCGCTCCAAGCGCTCGATGCCGGTGCCGAGATCATCGTTGCGCAGGGCACCGAGGCCGGTGGTCACGGTGGCTCCCGGGCTACATTGCCATTTGTGCCGACCATCGTCGATCTGGTGGCGCGGCGCGCGCCCGAGGCGATCGTGGTAGCGGCCGGCGGCATCGCCGACGGACGCGGACTTGCCGCTGCTCTTGCGCTGGGAGCCGAAGGAGTCCTTGTCGGCACGCGCTTCTATGCCAGCGTCGAGTCGCTCGGCCACGACGGCGCGAAGGCACGGATCGTCGTTGCGTCCGGCGAGGATACGGTACGGACCTCTACATTCGATGCCGTGCGCGGTTACAGTTGGCCCGACGGCATCATGGGCCGCGCACTGCGCAATCACTTCACCGGGCGCTGGCACGGGCGCGAGCGCGACCTGGCAGGGATGATCGAGGGCGAAATGGATCGATACCGGGCGGCGGCCGCGCGGGCCGATTTCGATACCGCGGTCGTTTTCACCGGCGAAGGAGCAGACCTGATCGATGAGGTGCTCCCGGCGGGCGAGATTGTCACCCGCCTTGTCGCCGATGCCGAGCGCGCCCTAGGCGTCGCTGGGAAACGGGTGGTTCCCGCCTGATGACGAGGCGGCGTTATCCCTGAGAGCGGCCATCGACAGACTTGTTTGTGTGAGTGCGCGCCCCAACCGCCTCAACAATGCACCCCCCGGGCGTCAGTTGACCGCCGTCAGCGCCGCGACTTTTTTGGTGTGCGCGACCGCTGCGGCCGCACCCGTGGTTTTCGTCAGCAGGTCGAGCATTGCATCGCCGTCGTCGCCGACCGGTGTGAGCGCCGAATCCATGTAGTCCGCCGCCTTGGGATCGCGCGCGATCGACATTTTCACCGCGACCAACCGGACGATCATGGCACCCAATATTGCGTGCTTGTAAACGGCCCGCCAGACAAAGCGCGGCCAGAAAACAAATCCGCTTTCACGAGGTAGTCCCGGTCGGCGTTCGGAAGGGTGTATCAGCCGGAATAACCCGCTCTGCAGCGGATGCAGGTTTTCGAGTGGAACCATCATCGCAAACGCGACCAGCAATTTAACCAGACTGCCCATCGGTACGCCGCTCGCAGCGGCACGGCGCAACAGCGTCGCCATGTGCGCCGGCGTGTAATAGAGCGCCCACGCCTCGCGGTAGATCGCCTGCCATTCGTTGGCGTTCATCCTGGGATGGGCGGTGCAGACATGCTCGGCATCGTAATTGTTGAGATCGCTTTCCATCGCGACGCCGCCGTTCCATAACCCCTGGTGATCCTCCGAACCGGGCAGCGGCGTGAGCAAAAAGAACTCGATGATGTCGAGCGGCAACTCTTTCTGGATGATGGCGATATCGCGCCGGATGGTCTCCGCCGTGTCGGCGGGAAAGCCCAAAATATAGCCGGCCAGCGTAATGATGCCCTGCGCTTTCCAGGCGAGCAGCATTTTGCGGTATTCGGTGATCTTGTTCTGACGCTTCTTGGCCGCCGCGAGATTCTCCGGATTGACGTTCTCCAATCCGATGAACACCCGCGTGACGCCGGCGCGTTTGGCCTTGACGATGAAGTTATCGATCTTGTGGCACAGCGTATCGACCTGGATCATCAGGCCGAGCGGAATGCCGTGAATTTCGCGCAGTTCGATGAGGCGATCGAAAATCGCCTCCCATTCGGCGTTGCGGGCGAAATTGTCGTCGGTGATGAAAAATCTGTGGATACCTTGCGCCCAATTCAAGCGCACCAGGCGTTCCACGTCGTCCGCCGAACGATAGCGTGATTTCCGGCCTTGAACATTGATGATGGTGCAGAACGAGCACTGATAGGGACACCCGCGGCCGGCGTCGAAACTGGCGCTTAACCCCAAAGTGCGCTCGACATAGCGCTTCGGCAGAAAGGGCACCGGCGTGCCGTCCATCGCCGGCAGGTCTTTCATAAAGTCGTATAGGGGCGCGAGCCGGCCGGCGACGGCGTCGCGTAAAATGTCATCGAGCCGGTTTTCGGCTTCGCCGGCGAACATGGAAACGCCCATGTCCCGGCATGCATCGAGCTCGACCGCGCGGCCATCCAGCATCGACAGGCAGCCCGAGATGTGGAACCCGCCCATGACGACCTGGACACCGGCCGCACGGAACGGCCGCGCGATATCGAGCGCGCGGGGGTATTGGTTCGACTGCACGCCGATCAGGCAGACAAGACCGAAGTTATCATGCGATCGCAGGCGCGAAAGCAGCGCCGGCACATCGACCCGCGTGTTGGTTTCATCGATCACCACGATGTCGATGGCGACATCCGGACCGAGCACCTCGCGTTCCGCGCAATCTTGCGCGATGCCGTAAATCGCGGCCAGCGTGTTCGACGGGATCAGGGCTCGCCACCAGCGGATGACGTAGCCGTCATCGTCATAGTGCGATGGCTTTATGAGAACGAGCTGGAAACGCCGCTTTACTTCCATCGGTTACAGTAGCACGGCGTTGCCCCAAGTCCCCAGCTAAATTCGCGACGAATCGTTGCGCAGGGGACGAATCACGCGCGTCTTGCAAGTTTGGAACCTTCGCTTTACCGAATAGCCTCGGGCAAGACGCAAACGCCCAAATCGATCGCCGCGAGGCGTGTAGCCGCGCGCGGAATGCAAAAGCATATGCCTGCAAAAATCATCGACGGCGTCGCCGTCTCGGCGGGAATAAGAGCCGAGATCAAATTGCGCGCGGCTCGCCTTACGGCGCAGGGCCTCCAGCCGGGCCTTGCGGTGATCATGGTGGGGTCGGATCCGGCCTCACGAGTCTACGTCCGCAATAAAATCAGAGCCTGCGAAGAGGCGGGAATTCGCTCCTTCCGCTACGACTTTTCGGCTGACGCGGACCCCGCTGCGGTCGTCGACCGCATCGCCGCGTTGAACGCCGACCCGGCGGTGCACGGCATTCTGGTTCAACTGCCGCTGCCGCCCCAGTTCGCGATGGCGAAGGTGCTGCGCACGATTTCAGCGGAAAAAGACGTCGACGGATTTCATTTGTATAACGTCGGCGGCCTGGTGCTGGGCGACACGGTCTTCCCGCCTTGCACGCCCTATGGCGTCCTCAAATTACTTGAGCATGAGGGCATAGAGCTCGAAGGCGCGAATGTGGTGGTCGTCGGCGCGAGCAATATCGTCGGCAAGCCCATGGCGCTGATGCTGATGCAGCGCGATGCCACCGTTTGCATCTGCCATGCCAAAACGCGCGACCTTGCCCAATTCACCATTCTTGCGGACATCCTGGTGGTGGCCGCGGGCCATCCGAACCTCATCGTGCCGCAAATGGTGAAGACCGGAGCGGTCGTGATCGATGTGGGCATCAATCGGCTGCCGGACGGACGCTTTGTCGGCGACACCGACTTCGCCGGGCTTCTCGACAAGGCGTCCTACATTACGCCGGTGCCGGGCGGGGTCGGGCCAATGACCGTCACCATGCTGCTGTTCAATACCGTCGCCTCCGCCGAAAGGCTTCTTACGTCCGGCTTATCACAAATTTCTCAAAGCAGGGTGCCGCACCCTAGCCAATGATCCGACTGAGAATCATGCGCTCGCTTCGCCCGACAGCGCTTGCTCGCCGGAAAGAACTTGACGGATGCGATCGCGCACGGCGGCGAGGTCCGCTTGGCTCATGGCGGCGGCGAGTGCCGTCTCATAGGCGATCCGCGCCGGACGCTCGAACACCATCAGCCGCGCGCCGAACCACAGCGCCTCGTCGATTGAATGGGTGATGAAGATCGAGGTGGCGCCGGTCTCTTGCAGCAAACTGCGGAACTCTGCGCGCAAGGCGTTGCCGGTGTGCTCGTCGAGCGCGGAAAACGGCTCGTCGCACAGCAGAATGTCCGGTTTGCCGGCGAAAGCTCTGGCGATCGACACGCGCTGGCGCATGCCGCCCGAGAGCGCATGCGGATAATCGTATTCGTGGCCGCTCAAGCCGAGCCGTTGCAACCAGGCCGCGGCAACCTCGAGCCGCTTCGCGGCCGGAACCTTGTTGAGCTCAAGACCCAGCGCCACGTTGTCGATGGCCGTGCGCCACGGCATCAGCCGGTCGTTCTGGAACACGATGCCGATCTTGCCGCGGAACGAGGCGAAGTCGGCACAAGGATCGCGGCCGTCCACCGCGACGCGTCCGGACGACGGCCGGATCAGGCCGGCGATCAAATTGAACGTGGTCGATTTACCGCATCCGGTCTTGCCGAGGATGGCAACGAGCTCGCCGCGCCCGACGTCAAAGCTCAAGTCATGCACCGCTTCGAACGGCGGACCGCCGCCGGGTCGCGGAAACGATTTGCTCACATGCTCGAAAACGATGGCCGGCGCCATGCTCAAAACGCGTGCTCGGAGAAGGCGCGGTAGCGCAACGCTCGCCGCTCGACGAAGGTGAGAACGCCTTGCATCAGCAGAACGAACATGACCAGCACCAGCGTCCAGGCGATGGCGCCGGCCATGTCGAACAACTGCTGCTGCTGCAGAAGCTCGTAACCGACGCCGCCGGTGGCGCCGACCAGTTCGGCAACCACGACGACGCGGGCGGCATTGCCGAGATTCACTTTCCACGCCGTGAGAATGCCGGGCAGCACCGTCGGCCAGATCAGCGTGCGGAACAGGTCGAGCCGGCTGGGGCGAAACGCTACCGTCATCTCGAACAGGTCCTTGGACATGCTGCGATAGGCATCGAGCACCTGGAAGGTGAAGGCCGGCAGCGTCGTCATCACCATGATGAAGAAGATGCGAAACTCGATGCCGCGAAACCAGATGATGGCGATCACCACCCATGACAGCGCCGGAATGCCCTGATTGAAGTTGAGGAGCGGGTAGACGTAGCGTTCGAACGACACCGAACGGGCCATTGGCATGGCCAGCATGGTGCCAAGCACGAACGCGCCGCCGAGCCCCGTGAGGATACGCGCGCTGGTCGCCAGCGTGTCGGCCAGCGATTGCCAGGAGCTGAAAATCTCGACCAACCGCGCCGCAATCTCCGGTATCGACGGAAACAGGAAATGCGGCACAAACAGCGAGGCGATCTGCCAGACGATGGCAAGGCCGGCGAGCGCGACCACGCTCTCGTAACGGAACCGGGTGAAGGCGAAAGTCCGAACGGACGCGCGTGCGCTCCTTCCGCCGCCGTCCGCGACCGCCATCACTCCATCTCGCCGTTATAGATCGTGGAGTCGGGCGGCATGTCCTTGAACAGCCCGACGTCCATTCCGGCGCGGTAGGTCGCCTGGATCGCTTTGGCAATCTTGCCGGCTGGCTTTATGTCCAGCGCCAGCCGGGAATTATCGCGCATCAGTGCGATGATCGCCTGCCGCTGGGCATCGTCCTTAAGCGTCGCGACCAGCGGCGCCGCCGCCGCCGGGTTCGCCGCCACCCAGTCGGCCGCCTGCTTATAGGCGCGATAGAGACCGCGGAATGAGGTCGCGATGGGCGTCGATCCAATCCTGATGCGCCGCGACGCCGAGATAGGGGATATGCGCGCTCCCCCGGCGAACTGCACGCCAGACCTTGGCGATGTTGAGATCGATCGTATGGATTTGCGGGCATCGACGGCCTTCACCAGCGTATAGGCCGGCTCCCAGATTTGCACCGCGTCGGCACGATCGGCCACCGCATAGCCGACCAGGCCCGGCGGTGGCCGTGTTGACCACCTTGAAACGAAGCCGGGTCGACTCCCTGCTGCTTGGCGAGCCACGCGAACATCGAGTAATTCGTCGTGCCTTTGGCCGCGGCGAGCTGTTTGCCTTTGAGATCGGCGAGCGTCTTGATGTCGGGGCGGCTGGTCACCACCGTGCCCCAATAGTCGAACAGGTTGAACAGGTAGCTCGTCTTGATGCCGCGCGTGGCGCCGAGCCCGACGATCAGCACCGAGGCGCTGCCGCCGACCTGGAAATCGCCGGCGTTGAACTCGCGTGGCGTAAGCGTCCGGCGGCCGCTCGACGAAAGTGATGTCGACGCCGTTGGCGATATCGAACTTCTGCTGCTTGATGACGGAGGGGAATATCGCGCCGAGCGACGGCGGCGTGAACACCACGATCGTCACCGGCACAGGTTCGGCGGCGCGCGCCGGCGCCCCGGCGATGACCAAGCCCGCACACGCGATGATGGCCGCAAATATTTTCAAGGTCCCCTCCCCTGGCTCGCGGCCAGCCGCCCGTTCGACGCTGTTGCTTACATTCCGCGGGCCATGGTGCTAGATAAGTGCCGGTTATTCAAGCGTGCATGGGGAGCGGGTCAACCGCGTGCAAACGGCAGATCTCCGCGGCGCCGCGATTTCAAGAACATTCTGCTGATCAAATTGTCGGCGCTCGGCGACATGGTGCAGACGCTGCCGGTGCTCAACGCCTTGCGGCGGCCGTTATCCAAGGCGCGGATCGACTGGCTGATCGCGGAAGAATTTGCCGAAGCGGTGCAGGACAATCCGGCGATCAGCAATGTGATCGTGTTTTCCCGCGGCGATTGGTCGGCGCCGTGGCGGGCGGCGCCCTATGTCAATGCCGCACGGCTGATGGCGACGCTGCGCTCCGCCGGCTACGATCTGGTGATCGACCTGCAGGGCCAGTTGCGCAGCGCCGTGTTCGCCTTTGCCTGCGGCGCGCCGGTGCGCATCGGTTTCGACAAGCCGCGCAAGAATGTCTGGACGACATTGGCGCGGAAAATTCCCGCCGAGGCCAAGAAGCACGCCTGGCAGGGCGCGCGCGAAGGCAGTTGGCTCGCCTACACGCATCCATCTGCCGCTGCCGACGCTCGATCTGCATCCGGTCGAACGTTATCTCGGCATCGGCGCCGATGCTCGGGCTTGACGCCGCCGCGCCGGATTTTTCCTTTCCGGTTGCGCCGCAAGCCGCCACCCGAATCGACGCGCTGCTCGACTACTACGACATCGGCAAAACCAAGCCGCTCGTGGTCATGGCGCCCGGCACCAATTGGGACACCAAAGCGTGGCGCAAGGACGGCTTTGCCGAGGTGGCGCGGCATTTTCTGAGCAAAGGCTCAGCCGTTGTTCTGATCGGCACCGATAGCGAGCGCGCGCTGTGCGAAGAGGTGGCAAAGCTTGCGCCCGGCGCCGTCGACCTCGCCGGCGAAACGACGCTGCCGGAGCTTGCGGCGCTCATCCGCCGCGCCACGCTCTGCATCGCCAACGATTCGGGACCGATGCACCTCGCGGTCGCCGAGGGGCGGCCGGTGATCGGCCTGTTCGGTCCCACCGATTCGGTCTGGGCCGGACCCTACCAGCGCAGCGAGGCCGTGCTGCGCGTCGAGCTTGCCTGCTCGCCGTGCTATTTGCGGCGGCTGCGCCGACTGCCCGAACGATCACGCCTGCATGAAAAATCTCGCCCCGGCGAAAGTGATCGCGCTTGCCGATGCCATCATCGCCAAGCTGCCGGGCCGCACCAGCGCCGTCGCGCCGGCCGCGCGGCTGCGCTGATACAGCGCGGGCAGTTCAACAGTCCGGTTACGTGTTTTGAGTTGCCATTCGGCAACAGCCCACGGCTATTGTTTGAAATTGCAAGGAAAGTCACTGCGTCGTCGGCAGGCCGTATTGCCCTTTTGCCATGAACGGTTGAATTTAACGGCGGCGGCGCAGCGTGGGAATGGGAAGTCGGACTATGCCTCGGCGTTTCGGTCACCGCAGGCTCGGTGCGCTCTTGGCTTCCTCGTCGCTCGCCGCGCTCTTGGTCGGCACCGGCGCGCCGGCGGCGTTTGCCTGCTACACCGGACCCTTCGCCGGCGGCTACACCAATGGCGGCGCGACTGCCTGCATCGTCGTCAACAATACGTCGTTTACGGGAAATCTCGGCAATACCGGCACCATCTCACCCGGTCCGACCGGCATTAACGTCGAGAACAACAGCACCATCACCGGGCAAATTTCCAACGCCAGCACGATTTCGGTGGGCGGCACCGGTATCTTGATCCAAACCAATGCGGTGGTGACGAACGGCATCGTCAATAGCGGTACGATCTCGGCATCGGTCGGTTCGGGCATTAGCGTTTCCAGCGTCGCTCGGTTCGGCAGCAGCAGCGCCGGCGGCGGCATCAGCAATTCCGGGACGATCTCTGCCGCCGGCGACGCCATCTCTCTGTCGAATGTGACAAGTTTCTACGGCGGCATCGCCAATACCGGGACGCTTACCGGGTTTCGCGCTATCGAAGTCCTTAACGGCCCTCTGTTCGTCGGCGGCATCAGCAACGGCGGCGCGCTCATCGGAACCGGTTCGACAGCGCTACGGGTCAGTGGGATTTCAACCTTTCAAGGCGGTATCCAGAACAACGGACTGATCTCGGGCCCCACCGGCATTGTTGTTTATGCGATATCGACCTTTAGCGGCGGTATCAGCAACTCAGGCACGATCTCGGCGTCGAGCAGCAGGGGCATTTATGTTGCCAGCGTTGCCCAGTTTGGCAGCGGCAGCGTCGGCGGCGGCATTAGTAACTCAGGCACCATCTCGTCGGGCGGCAACGGTATCAACCTCGTCAACGATACGAGCTTCCTTGGCGGCATCATCAACAGCGGGACGATTTTCTCTTCCGGCTCGAATGGCGTCGCCCTGACCGGCGTCGCGCAATTCGGCTCGAGCAGCGCCGGTGGCGGCATCAGCAATTCCGGCACTATTTCGGCCGACGGTTTGGACGTCTACCTCCACGCCATCACGACATTTTTTGGCGGCATAACCAATAGCGGCACGCTCACGGCAGCGCACGGCAGCGCGGCCATTTCTGTTGGCGGCGTGACGACCTTTCTGGGAGCGATCAACAATAGCGGGACGATCATCGCGCCTCTTGGCAATGGCATTTTTGTCAGCAATGTCAGCCAATTTGGCAGCACAAGCGCCGGCGGCGGCATCACCAATTCAGGTACGATCTCGGGGGCCGGCGGCATCGTCCTCGTCAACGTGACTTTCGTCACCGGCAGCGACATTGTCAATTCCGGCACCATCATCGCCACCGTCGGCACGGCGATCGACGCGAGCTTCAACCCCAGCGCGATCACCATCGACATTCTGGGCGGTGCCATCACCGGCAATATCGTCGGCAACGGCCCGACTGGCGGCGACACGCTCAACTTCGGGCTCGGCAACGGGACGTTCACCTACAACAGCAGCTTCGAGAATTTCGAAACGGTAAACATCGACTCTGGCACCGTAGTCCTCAACGGCGCGAGCAACAGCGCGATGACGGTGAACGTCAATGCCGGCGGCACGCTGGCCGGCAACGGCACGATCGATCCGCCGGTGGGGAACGGCATCATGGTCTATGCCGGCGGCACCTTGGAGCCCGGCACACCGGGTACCGCTGGCGGCACGCTGACCATCACCGGCAGCCTAACATTTGCTCCCGGCGCCGATTACGAAATCCAGTTGTCGCCCAGCGCGCATGGGTCCGCCACGGTGTCAGGCAATCTCACTCTCGGCGGCGGCACCGTGGAGTTGGCGCCGTCCGGCCCCTTGGGGGCGCATTATGCGGCGACAACGTTCTCGATCCTGACCTATGGCGGAACGCTGACCGGAACCTTCAATCCCAACGTCATCTACGCGGGTGCTGTGGGATTGAGCACGACGCCGACGATCAGCTACGTCCCCAACAATGTCGATCTGTCCTACGGCAATGCGATTGCCGACCTGGCGACACCGGCCGGCGCTAGCCAGAACCAGCAGGCCGTCATCAACGGCATCAACAACGGCATTCTTGCCGGTGACACCATCCCCACCGGCTTTCAGCAACTCGGCGGTCTGAGCGGTGCCGCGCTGCTCAACGCCTATTCGCTGCTCGACGGCGAGGACGCGACCGGCGCCAGCACCAGCACGTTCCAACTGTTCAACAGCTTTTTCAATCTGCTCTCCGACATGGCGCTGGGAACCGGTGGCGGTGGCGGAACCGGCCCGGGCAGCGGCGCCAGCGGCTTTGCCGAGCCTGACGGTGGCTTTCCGCCTGAACTGGCGCTTGCCTATAACAGAGTGCTGAAGAGAAACACCGCGCAGCAATCCGCGCCGCAAAGCCTCGAGCAGCGATGGACCGCCTGGGGCTCGGCCTATGGCGGGGGGGCGAGCTACAACGGCAATGCCGCGATCGGCTCCAACAATCTCGCGGCCTCCGACTTCGGCTTTGCCGGCGGCATGGATTATCACGCTGCGCCGGACCTTAAGCTCGGCTTCGCGTTCGCCGGCGGCGGCACCAACTGGTCGCTCGCGCAAAATCTCGGGGGCGGCCGCAGCGACGCGCTGCAGGTCGCCGGTTACGGCATCAAGCATTACGGGCCGCTGTATTTCACGGCGATGGCGGCGTTCGGCAATTCCTGGTTCACCACCAACCGGACCGCGGCCTTCGGCGACCAGTTGCGCGCTACGTTCGAGGGCCAGAGCTACGGGCTGCGCGGCGAGAGCGGCTATCGCTTTGCGGTCACCCCGACGTCGGGGATCACACCCTATGCCGCGGTGCAGACCCAGTGGTTCCACACGCCGGGCTATTCGGAGACCGATCTCACCGGCGGCGGTTTCGGGCTCACCTACAACGCGCAGACCGCGAACGACACCCGCAGCGAATTGGGCGCGCGCGCCGACGATCTGATGACGATCGGCAACATGCCGCTGATCCTGCGCGCGCGCGTGGCTTGGGCGCACGACTGGGTGAGCAACACCGCGCTCGGCGCCGTCTTCCAGACGCTGCCCGGCGCGTCATTCACGGTCAACGGCGCGGCGGTTCCCGCAAATTCGGCACTCCTCTCCGCCGGCGGGCAATTGTTCTTCAGCCCGAACTGGTCGGTCGAAGCCAAATTCGACAGCGAGCTCGCCTCCTCCGCCCAGACCTACGCTGGCACCGGAACGCTGCGCTATACGTGGTGAGGCGGGTTAAGCCGCCTTGGCCCAAAGCTGCGCCGAGGCGCGGCGCGCGCCTTCGGCGAGCGACTGCAATTTGAGCCAGACGATCTGGCTGTCGACCTGAACGCGGCCGGCAAAGGTGCCGAAACCGCAATCCACTCCGGCGATGACGTTTTCGCGCCCAACCGTATTGGCAAAGTTCAGGATGCGGTCGGCGACGACTTCCGGATGTTCCACCGTGTTGACCGTCGAATCGATAACGCCGGGCACGATGATTTTGCCTGGCGGCAGCTTCACCTCGCGCCAAATTTTCCATTCATGCTCATGGCGGGCGTTGGCGGCGGGAAACGACACGGCCAGCGGCTTGGCGGTGAGCACAATGTCGATGATGTCACGGAGCGGCACGTCGGTGTGATGCGGCGCCACCGTTGAGCCCCAGCACACATGCATGCGCATGCGCTCGGCCGGAATGTCGGCGACCGCATGATTGAGCGCCGCGACATTGACGGCGATGATGCTGCGGAAATCGGCGAGGCTTTTGTCGAGATAGACGGTGTGACGCAGCATCGCCAGATCGGGACAGTCGAGCTGCAGGATGAAGCCTGAATCGACGATCGCCCGATATTCGCGCTTCATGACGTCGGCGAGCGCATGCACATAGGCCTCTTCGCTATTGTAGTGCTTGTTCTTGAGATAGCGCGCGATCTGGCCGGGCGACGGCGAAGTCATGAAGAATTCGGCGGCGCCGGCCGCGGCCATCGCCTGCTGCATCGCGATCTTGGACAAAGCGATGTCGGCTTGCGCGGCGTCCCAGTCTTTCCAGGCGACCTCGCCAGTGCAGGCCGGTCGGTGCTGGAACGGCGAGGCGAAATGCGTAAGCAGCTCGGCCAGTTCCGGAAACTCCGCATCCCCGGTGCCGAGCGGTGGCGTGCTCTCGCCGGCAAAGCCTGCGAGCCGGTCGAGCACATGCACGGTATAATCGGTGCGGCCCTGCTCGCCGTCATTGATGATATCGACGCCGCATGCGATCTGCTTCTCCACGACGTGCGCGATCGCCGCGCGGACGGCGGCGGCAAGCTCGCCCTGGCGCGCGCCGGGTTTCGCCTGTTCGGCGAGCAACAGCTCGACCACTTTCGCGGTGCGCGGCAGGCTGCCGGTATGAGTGGTAAGAATCCGATCCGTACTGCGTTGCATTCTCTTCGACTTTGCTTTCTCTATCCCTAGTTCCGACAGTACCAATAGGAGCGGTGCCAGAACCGGCCGGCCCGCACATACTCGCCGACCCTGGTGTGCAACAGATATTGCTGCTTGGCGCTCCGATATTCGAGCTTCGATGCCGGCCGGCATCCTCGCCATGGCGGCTGTGCGGCATGCGCGGCTTGCGGCAATAGCGTCGCCATCAGCGTCATGGCGACAACAGCGGTCGAGGCATAATTTCTGGAACGATCCATCGGCTGGGTGTTTTGCGTGCTAATGCCAATACGGCGGATAGCCTGATGATTCTTCTGCTCGGCCGCCAAGAGCCGCAGCATCGCCGGCCATTCCAGCACGCCGTAAGGCCGCCGCGCGCCGGGCTGATAGAGATGCGCGGTATGCGCCAGCACGTTCTCGCCCGGCATGGTCAGTTCGGTGCGCGCCGCCATGGCGTCGACCTGCGAGCGGCACGACAGTTCGAGCTGATACATGGTGTTGAAAGCCTGCTGGATGGTGGCGCCGCAGGTGAGCAGGCCGTGATTGCGCATGACCAGCGCGTCGTGCGGGCCGAGATCGGCGACGATGCGCTCGCGCTCGTCGAGGTCGATCGCCGGGCCCTCATAGTCGTGATAGCCGATATGGCCGACGAAGCGGATCGAGGTCTGCGACAGCGGCAGCAGTCCGCATTTCATCGCCGACACCGCCATGCCGGCGCGGGTGTGGGTATGCAGCACGCAGGCGACGTCCGGGCCGCGCCTTGTGGATGGCGCCGTGGATGACATAGCCGGAGACGTTGATGCCGTAATCGGTGTCGGGCTTGGCAACGATGTTGCCCTCGACGTCGATCTTGACCAGGCTCGAGGCGGTGATCTCCTTGTACAGCAGCCCGTAGAGATTGATGAGCAGATGCTCGGTGCCGGGAATGCGGGCCGTGATGTGGTTGTAGATCAGATCGGTCATCCCATAGGCGTCGACCAGCCGATAGCAGGCGGCGAGATCGAGCCGCGTCTGCCACTCCTGCTGCCGACACCTCGTCGCGGATCGACTTGAAATCGGTCGTGTAGTTCACGGCGTTTCCTCCATTCCGGCCAGTATAACTTCTCCATGACGCTCTGTCAGTTGGGACATCGCGCGAAGATCAGCGCAAGAATTTGCCGAAAGCGGGTTGCACAATGGCCGACGAAAATCGATGACATCCTGCGCAATCGCGTCAAGGAGAAGCTTGCCCGCGGCGAGGTGGTGGCCTCGATGACGGTGCGGCTGGTGCGCGGCATCGAGATCGCCCGCATCGCCGCGACCGCGGGCTTCGACAGCCTTTACGTCGATATGGAGCATGCGAGCTTCTCGTTCGACACCACGGGACAGATCTGCATGGCCGCGCTCCACGCCGGCATCACGCCGTTCGTGCGGGTGCCGGGCGTCGCCGAAGTGCAGCGCGTACTCGATGGCGGCGCGCTCGGCATCATTGCGCCGCATGTGCGCGCGGCCGCCGAGGCGCGCGACTATGTGCGGGCGGCGAAATTCCCGCCGCTCGGCGAGCGCTCTGCCGCGGGTCCGCTGCCCCACCTCCACTATCGCGAGTTTTCCAGCCGTCGCAGCCGACGCCGCGCTCAATGCCGCGACCACGCTGATGGTGCAGTTCGAAAGCGACCAAGCGATCGCGCACGCCGACGAGATCGCCGCCGTCGACGGCGTCGACATGGTGATGATCGGGTCGAACGATCTGCTCGCCGATTGGGGCCTGGCCGGCCAATACGAGCATCCGCGCCTGCGCGAGGCTTACGCCGCGGCCATCGCCGCCTGCCGCAAACACGGCAAGCATGTCGGCGTCGGCGGACTGGCCTCGCGGCCGGACCTTGCCGGCGAATTCGTGCGCATGGGCGCGCGCTACGTCTCGACCGGAACCGATCTCGGATTTCTCTTGGCGGCGTGTACGGCGAAGGCGGAAGAAGTGCGCGCCATGAAGCCGAACGCCGCGACGTAGCCGACCCTTTAGCGCTCGCGCTTGGCGGAAATGCCGGCCACGGCGAGGTTCGAGCGAGCGCGCAAGGTAATGCGGCGCTTGTCGGTGGTAATGCCGTCGCCTCTTATCAGGCGCAGCTTGCGCGGCTGCGGTGCCACCGGCGCCAGCTTTTGAAGCTTTTGCGCGCGCTCGGCGGCGCGTTTCGCCTGCATTTCGGCGAGCCTGACCTGCCGCTCCCGTTTATCCGACAGGAGTTCCGCTTCGGCGAGCGCCGTATAGTGATCCGCGACGGCGAGATAACGCGCGCGAACGCTGTCGCTGAACGCGCCCGCCGCCAAGTCGTAATTGTCCGCGGCCTGCGCCCGGAATCGCCGAATTCGAACGAAGCGATCCAATACCGACATGGCACCACCCGCGACCTGACAACACCACTGCCGCAGGTACACCCAAGATTGGGCATGGCCACCTGGGATTCAATAAGGCAATCAATGCTTTTCCACAGTTAACCGTTGCGAAGTCGTTCCGCACGGTCTCGCTCGCCGGAACTTGCAATCGCGAATTGCAGTATGATGCAAGTTCCGCACGGGACCCGACATAACCATGACCTCGACCACGATCTCGCGTTTCACCTATCGCTCCGATCCGATTCGCATCGTCTTCGGCGCCGGCGCCGTCGGCGCGCTCGCCGCGGAAGCGGATTTCCATAAAATGTCGCGGCTCGTGGTGCTTGTGCTCAGCGTCGCGCCTCGACTTCGCGCGCCGCGTCACGGCGAGCATCGCCGACCGCTGCCTCGGCTTCTGCGACGCTTCCGAGCCCAATATGCCGCGCTCGGCCTTCGAGCGCGTGCTGGCCGATCTCAAGCGCCACCGAGCCGACGGCTTTGTCGTGGTCGGCGGCGGCTCGCCGATCGGGCTCGCCAAGGCTGCCGCGGCAACCACGGGGCTGCGCTATATCGCGGTGGTCACCACGCAATCCGGCTCGGAAATGGCGGCGCGCTGGCGCATCGGCGTCGCCGCCAACCGCATCACCGGCGAGGGTCCGGCGGCACTGCCGGCGACCGCGATCTACGATCCAGAGCTGACGCTCGATCTGCCGCCGCGCCTGTCGGCGGCGAGCGGCATGAACGCGATGGCGCACGCGGTCGAAAGCCTCTACGGCATCGACACCAATCCGGTGGTGCAGACGCAAGCAGAGGAAGCCATTCGCCTGCTCGGTGCAGCCCTGCCGCGCGTCTTGCAAAATCCCCGCGACCTTAACGCTCGAACCGACGTGATGTACGGCGCCTGGCTTGCCGCCAATTTCCGCGCCGAGACGGGCCTCGAACACACCATTGCGCAACGCGTTCGGCAATGGTTCGAGCTCGATCACGCCCATACCCACGCCGTCGCCACCCCCTACGCCATTGGCTTTAACGCGGACGCGGCGCCCGACGCGATGGCCCGCATCGAGCGGGCGCTGGGCGTTACGAACGCCGCGCGCGGCCTCTACGATCTCAATGTCCGGCTCGGCCTGCCGACCGGCTTGAAAGGCCTCGGCCTGCGCGAAGAAGACATCGGTAAAGCCGTCGATGTCGTTGCCGCGGTGTCGATCGACCACCCCAAGCCAGTGTCGAAGGCAGACCTTTTCAATATCATTACCCAAGCTTACGCAGGCGCGCCGCCGCGTTTCTGATACAGTTTGCTGCATGAGCAAACCAACCGCCGGCTCCGGAATGAAATGGGTCGGACGCGCCATCCGGCGGTTGGAGGATCCGGCGCTGGTGACCGGACGCGGCCGTTTCACCGCCGATCTGCCGGCGCAATATCATGTGAGGTTCGTCCGCAGCCCGGTCGCCTCCGGCCGGATCGTGCGCATCGCGGCGCCCGCCGGGACGGCAATGATCACGGCGGCTGACCTGGCCGGCACGCTGCCGATCCGGCCGATGCTGCACAAATACGACTACCGGCCGATCGAGCAGCGGCTGTTGGCCGAGAGCGTCGTCCGCTTCGTCGGCGAGCCGGTCGCCGCCGTGTACGCGCCGACGCCGGCGCAGGCCGAAGACATCGCCGATGGCGTCGAGGTCGAGATCGACGAACTACCCGCCGTGATCGATGCCAAGGCCGCGATCGAAGCCGACGCGCCGCGCGTGCACGCGACCGGCAATGTCATTGTCGATGGCCATTTTGCCACCGCGGGCTTCGACGCGGCGCTCGCCACGGTGCATCGTCGAGTCACCTTGAACATCCGCTCGCGCCGGCAGAATGCAACCCCGCTGGAGGCGCGCGCCGCGCACGCCGGTTTCGATGCCGCAACCGGCCGCGTGACGCTGACCTGCGCCACCCAGATGCCGCATCTGCTGCGCACCGCGATCGCCGACGTTCTTAATTTTCCCGAATCCGATCTGCGTGTCATCGCGCCGGATGTCGGCGGCGGCTTCGGCCAGAAAATGTCGCTGCCGTCCGAATACGTCGGTGATCGTCTTTTTGGCGCGGGCCTTGCGCGCCAGCATCGCCTGGAGCGAAGACCGCCGCGAAAATCTGATCGCCGCCTTCCACAGCCGCGATCAATATATCGCGCTCGACGGCGGCTTCGACCAGGACGGCAAGCTCGTCGCGCTCGCGGCCGATGTCGTCGCCAATATCGGCGCCTATTCGTGTTTTCCCGACCACCTGCGGCGTCGAGCCCTTGATGGCGATTGCCGAACTGCCGGGCCCTTACGAGGTGCCGGCCTATAGCTGCCGCGCCCGCGGCGTCGCCACCCACACCTGCACCATGGCGCCCTATCGCGGCGTGTCGCGTCCGGTCATCACCCTCGCCATGGAGCGGCTGATGGACAAGGCCGCGGCCGAATTCGCGCTGTCTCCGGTCGAAATTCGCCGCCGCAATCTGATTGCAAATTTTCCCGCGACCTCGGCCACCGGCCTTGTGTTCGACGAAGGCAGCTATATCGAATGCCTCGACCGGGCGGCGGCGGCGATCGATGTCGCGGCGTTCCGCGCCCGGCAAAGCGAAGCGCGCTCGCGCGGGCGTTATTTGGGCATCGGCTTTGCGACTTTTTCCGAGCGGACCGGCTACGGCAGTCCGGCCTTCGCCGCCCGCGGCATGGAGATTACGCCGGGTTGGGAAATGGTCGAACTGACCATGGACCCTTCCGGCCGCGCCGAAGCCCGCATCGGCGCGAGCCCGCACGGCCAGGGCTTGCGCACGACACTGGCGCAAATCGTCGCCGAAGCGCTCGGCATCAGCCCGGCCGAGGTGCGCGTCATCCATGGCGACACCGACCGCACCCCTTACGGCTGGGGCACTTTCGCCAGCCGGTCGCTGGTGATTTCCGGCGGCGCCACCATGCTGGCTGCGCAAAAGCTGCGGGGAAAACTTCTCGGCATTGCCAGTCATGTGCTGGAAGCCGCGGCTGAAGACATCGTGCTCGCCGACGGCGAGGCCAAAGTGTCCGGCACCGACCGCGCGGTGGCGATCGCCGACCTGGCGCGCGCGGCCTATCACCAGGCACACCGCTTCAAGGGGATGACGCCCGGGCTATCCGAGAGCGCGCAATACGATCCGCCCGGCACGTTCTCCAATGCCTGCCACGTTGCCGTGGTCGAGGTCGACATCGAAACCGGACGGGTCAGAGCCGAAAAATTCCTGGCGGTGGAAGACGCCGGCCGCATCATCAACCCGCTGATCGCCGACGGCCAGGTGCACGGCGGCGTCGCCCAGGGCATCGGCAACGCGCTGTTTGAGGAGATCATCTACGACGATCTCGGCAACATCCAGACCGCAACGCTGGCCGATTATCTGCCGCCGACGGCGCGCGAAATCCCGCCGATGGAATTGCATCACATCGAGACGCCGGCCGCCTCGTCGGTGACCGGCGCCAAGGGGCTGGGCGAAGGCGGCGCCATCGGCGCGCCGGCGGCAATCATCAACGCGATCAACGACGCGCTGTCGCCGTTTGCCGTCTCGATCGATGAAATGCCGGCGACGCCACAGCGCATTCGTGCAGCGCTGCGCGCGGTCAGGGTTTCTGCTGACGTGGAGGTCGCTGTTGCCACCAGAGCCGATACAGCGGCGGTCGCAAAACAAAACAATGTAACCGCTGCAGCTATTGCCAAGCCGCGGCTCTCCAAGCTTCCGGCCGGCAATGTCGGTCCTGGCTAGCTATGCTCGCGCGCCGAAACGATCGCGAGATAAAGATACATGCCGAGCAACGTCAGCTCGACGAAGACGACAAAAATGCTGCCGCCGTAAACCTGCGGAAAAAATACTTCGACTGCCGCCATCGACACCACCGAAGTGAGCCAGACCACCGCACCCCAGGCGGCCGCGAGCCAGAGCCCGACCGCGGCGACGAGATCGAGCACGGCGAAAAACACGGTCGAGGTCTGCCAGGCGATGGTATGGTTTTGAAATCCGCCGTCAGAACCGGCGCCGATGCCGCACACCTTGCCCCAATGGTAGAGCCCCTTGACCAGCGACACCGCGGCCATGATGCGCAGGAACAGGACCAGGAGCTCCGTCCAGGTCCCGCGCTTTGAGGTTTTGGCGACCCGCACCGGCTCCAGAAGGTCGCTCGGCCGGGTCGGCGGATGCTGCGTTTGGTCGCTCATGATGGTCCCGGCAGGCGCGGTTTAGCATGTCCGTGTCGCAAAACCGGCCTCCACTTTTGCGGGACCCGCTTAAAAGGCATCCACCGGCGGCCCTTTGATGGCAGCAGTCTTGGCGGCCGCGGCCTGTCGCCGAACTTTAGAAGGCCGGCAACGGGCCATCGACGTTACGGATAGCAGCTATTGGCCTCCCCCGCCTCTATTGTGGCGCCGTGGCCGAGGACGCGGTAGAAAGAGCCTCGGAACGTGACGGAGTATGCCATGGCGATCAAATTTGGCCGGCCGCTGGAAGAGCGCCGCCTCGCCCCCGCCCCGGCCGAGAGTCAGCAGCTTGATCTTGCGATCCGTCCGCGCCGGAACCGCCGCGCCGAGTGGGCGAGGCGCATGGTCCGTGAACATGTACTCACGACGGATGACCTGATCTGGCCGCTGTTTCTGGTCGACGGCAGCAAGGTCAGGGCGAGCGTCGACTCCATGCCCGGCGTCGAGCGGCTTTCAGTCGACGAGGCGGTGCGCGATGCCGAGCGTGCGGCCAAGCTTTCCATTCCTTGCATCGCCTTGTTTCCCTATACCGATCCGGGCCGTCGCGACGAGACCGGCTCGGAAGCGCTCAATCCCGACAATCTCGTCTGCCGCGCCATTCGCGCCATCAAGAAAGCGGTGCCGGATGTCGGCGTCTTATGCGACGTGGCGCTCGATCCCTATACCAGCCATGGTCATGACGGCCTGCTCCACGACGGGGTCATCCTCAACGACGAGACGGTCGCAGTGCTTGTTCGTCAGGCCTTGGTGCAGGCGGACGCGGGCTGCGACATCATCGCGCCGTCCGACATGATGGACGGCCGCGTCGGCGCCATCCGCTCAGCGCTCGACGCCGCGCGCTTCGGCGACGTCGGCATCATGGCCTATGCGGCCAAATATGCGTCGGCCTTCTACGGTCCGTTCCGCGACGCTGTCGGCTCTAGCGCCACGCTGGTCGGCGACAAGCGCACGTATCAGATGGACTCCGCCAACAGCGACGAAGCGTTGCGCGAGGTCGAACTCGATATCGCCGAGGGCGCCGACATGGTGATGGTCAAGCCGGGGCTGCCTTATCTGGACATTCTGCAGCGCGTTAAGACCAGCTTCGGCGTCCCCACCTTCGCCTACCAAGTCTCCGGCGAATATGCGATGATGATGGCGGCTGCGAGGAACGGCTGGCTCGACGGCGACAAGGCCATGATGGAAAGCCTGATCGCGTTCAAGCGCGCCGGCGCCGACGGCGTCCTGACCTATTTTGCGGCCAAAGTCGCGGAGAAGCTGAAAAAGGGTGGCAGCTAAAGCCGTCTCCGCCAGATCACGACCGGGGCGGATGTCATGAGTGAGTACTACGACGACAGCGATATCCGGCGTTATACGCCGGTTCTACAGCGGGTGATCATTTTGCTGGCGGTGATCATCGCCGTGCCGGTGGTGATGTGGACGATCACGACGCTGGTGCGCACCTATGTGGCCGCGCCGAAGGCGCCGACCTTCCAGCGGCTGACCGATACCCAGGCGACGGATGCTGTATCCGACGCCAGCCCGGCGACGCCCTCAGACGTAACCCCCTCCGCCCAGGCAGCAGCCCCGCCGCCGCGATTGGCCGACGCCCAGGCCGCCGCAGCGAAAGCGCGAACGGCCCTGCTCGACATCAACAAGCCCGCAGACGCACCCGCGCAATCGGTCCCCCCAGCGGCCGCTCCAACCCCAGTTGCCGCCACAGCGCCGGCCGCGGCGCGGAACGCGTCTTCGCCCGTCATTGCGATGCCGCCGGCTCCGGTAGCCAATGCAACTGGAAAAATGGCGCCTGCAGCAGCGTCCCCTGCGTCGGCGCCCGCTGCATCCTTGGCCGTTGCATCGACCGCACCCACCGCTGCGGCCAAAGGTGCCGCCGTGGCGACCGCGTCCGGACCATCGTCGCCGGGCAGTATCGCCTGGCCCAATCCACAGACCACGGCACCGCCGGACATCGGTCAGACCGTAACGCCACCTCCGGCCGCGGCTGCTAGCACCGCTGCGGCAGCGGCAAACGCTGCAGTGCCGGCACCAGCCTCAACCGACGCAGCAACCCAAGTCCCGTCGCAAGACAGTGCGCAAGGCGGTTTGCAAGGCAACTCTCAAGTTTTGCCGGCGGGCGCGCCCATCGCGGGACTGGTGCCGCTGCCGCGTCACCGGCCGGTGCTGTTTGCCATGGTGCAGGGCGCCGTCGTAACGGGCGCCATTCCGCTGCCACGTCCGCGGCCTGGTGACGCCCCGGCTGCAGCGCCCAGCGCGCCATCGGAGACCTCGGTCAGCGGCTATACTCCGGGCCTGGATCCCGGCCATTATTGAAGGCGCGCCCCCTTGGGCTGCTACCACCTGTAGCGGAGTGTACCGGTGCCAGCGTAAGTCTCGGCGGTATTGGCGAAATCGCCGTCGAACTTCGCTTCGATCGACCATTGCGGCGTCATGTAGAGTTCGGCGCCGAGCGTGGTGAGGGCGGAATTCGCCGGCATGCCGGCGCCGTTGACGACGAAATTCGCGCCCGGCAGCATTTCGAAGGTCGCCGTCAGGGTCGGGCTACTGACCCAATCATGCGCCCAGGCCAGCCGCGCGCGCCACACCAGCGGCATCTGATTGATGACCTGCACGCTGTCGAAGCGCGCGCCCAGTTCGCTGCGGGTATCGGTCGCGTTCGACGAGGCATAAGAAAGTCCGAAGCCACCGCCCGTCAGATCGGTTTCGCTATAGGCCGGAGTATGAAACAGCTGGGTTTGCACCGCCGCATAGGGCGTGATGCCTAATTGAGCGATGCCGTAGCGATAGCCGCCTTCGAGACGGGCGCCATAACTCTGCGCATTGAAATTCGCGGTTAATTGGTCGCCCAGCGGCGCCGTGCGGTTGGTGGTCATCCAGTTATTGGCCACACCGAACGACCCGGAGACATAGGCCCTCCCGAAGTAACTGGTGCCGTAGAGTCCAACCTGGAGCGAATTGCTGCGGCCGGTGCCGAGATTTTGCGCCGAACTCCAATCGCTCCCGGAGCCGGCTACGGCGAAGCCTGCAAAGGTGTCCGGTGAGAAATGATAATCCTCGCCGCCGGCGAAACCGAAGGCGGTCGCGGTGACGGTGTTGGTGCCGGCCGCCGCATTGCCGTCGGTCTTGTTATAGCCGCCGAAGGCTTCGCCCCACGCCGACCAGCGCTGTTCGAACGGCGCCAGTGGCGGCGGCCGCTTGATCACCGCCGCATAGGCGGATGCGATATCGGGCGGCAGAGCCTCGCTCTGCTCCGCGGCGAAAGCGTTGCCGGCACTGCCGGGCGCGCCACCACGGCCGCCCGCGGTCGGATCGACCATCGTGCCGAGGAAGTCCGACATCATCTCGAATGAAGCGTTCTCGCCGCCGGTATTGGCCTCGCCGGATAATTGCGCCAGCGCGGTGTTCAGATTGCCGCCGCTGAGGCCGAAGACGGTCGCAAAATTCGGCGTCAGCGTGCCGCCGGAATTGAAGAAATTATTGAGTGAATTGGCGACGTTCTGCTCGTTGCCGGGTGATGCGCCACTCGCACCGAGTGTGGCGGTGAGGTTCAGGAAGACGTCGTCGTTGTTGTAGCTCAAGGCGGCGTTGAAGTTAGGCAGATTGGTGGTGGCGAGCGTCCCGAACTTCGTGCCGTTGAGGCCGGCCGATTCCAGGATGGTGTATTGCTTCGCCTGATAACTGCCGGGCGTGAAAGCAGCCAGCACATTGCCGCCAAGCGACGCGGTGCCGGTGACGTCGGCGTAAGTCGAGGTCGTCGAATTAAGCTGCACCAGATAAGTGCTGGCCGGCGTGCCGGGCATAAAAGTGAGATTGCCGGTTACCGTCATAAACGTTCCCGGCACGCCAGGGGTACCGGGCGCAAAAACGCCGCCGGGATTGACGGTCATGCCCGACGGCGGATCGATGTTGCCATCGCCGACCAGGGTGCCGCCGTTATTGATGGTCAGGCCGGACGTCGCGATGCTGCCGTTCACTTCCAAGGTGCCGGCATCGACCGCCGTGGTTCCGGTATAGGTGCTGGTGCCCGTCAGGATGCTGGTGCCAGGGCCGTTCTGGATGAGGTTGCCACTGGCTCCGGTGTCGATGATCGAGCCGGCGTAGGACCACGATGAGCCGCTGATTGGCGCCAGCGTCAGGGTGTGACCGTTGAGCTGAACCTGGGTGGTATTGCTGGGATCGTCGGCCAAGCCGCTAATAGTATTATTGGCGCCCAGCGCGAGGATCGCCGTAAGCGTTCCCGAACAGGACACGCCATTACAGTCTGCTCCGCCGACGCGGCCGAGAACGACGCCGCTACTGGACTTGATGGTATCGGTCGCACCCAGCGTCAGCGTGCCGGCCTCAATGTAGGTCATACCGGAATACTGCTGCACCGCTGAAAGCGTCACGTTACTGCTGGTAGCGCCACCGGTGGCGCTGTCATCTCTGATAAGGGTGCCCGACAGCGTGGTGCTGGTGGCGCAAGTGACTCCAGCCACCGTGCAGGCAACATCATTGGGATCGGTGGGGCCGCCGGCCTGCATCCCATCGCTCATGACACCGGAAAACGTTCCAGACGTACTTTGATCGAACACTAAAGTGCCGCCGGCATTGCTGACCACCCCACCCGTCGGCAAGTTCGCCGTTGTCACGTCGAGCGTCGCCCCGATCTGGATGTTGGTGCCGCCGCCATAGGTATTGCTGCCGCTGGTGAGTTGCACCGTGCCGCCGAGCAGATTGAAATCGCCGGCGCCTTGGATCGGATCACTGAATTGCGAACCGCCATTGCCTGAATATTGCAGTTCGGCGCCGGCCGCGACGGTGATCGGAGTTGTCGCAGTCGAGCCGAACACGCCGTTGCCGATGCGGAGCGCGCCGGCGTTGACGGCCACGGTACCGGTGCCAACACTCACGCCGCCGCTGCCGGATATGTCCAAAAGGCCGGTACCAGCCTTGACCAGAGAGCCGGACCCGGAGGCCGTGATCTTGCTCGAAAGGGTCGAGCTGAGATTGTTGCCGTCGCCGATGGTCAACGTGTCACCGGTTGCGATCGTGACCGTGCTGTTGTTGCCGTCGCTGTTCAGCGCGCTGATGACATTGCTGGCGTCGACTGCGAGGAACGAAGCCGACGGCTTGCTCTTCACGTTCGACAACCAGATCGTCGTGCCGCCGCCTGTGGTCGGGAAGTAATTGGCCGTATTGAGCTGCAGCGTACCGGAATCGACAACGATGGGTCCGCTGAGGCCGCCGGCAGTGCCGCTGAGCACCAACGTACCCGAGCCCGACAGGGTCAAGCCGCCGGTGCCGATCACCGCGGAACTGATCGTGTTGGTGGCCTTGACGTCGATGACCGCCTCGCTGGCGCCGAAGGCAAGTGTGCCGCCGTTTATCGCCGTCGTGCCTTCGAGGATGACGCCGGCCGGATCGACGCCGTCACCCACCGTCAGGACGTTGCCGCCATTGATCGTGAGCGTCTTGCTGTTTTCGATATTAAGGGCGAACGCCGATGAACTGGAAATCGTTTGACTCGACGCAACCTGGACAACATTACCAGCCCCGAATGTCGGGGTGTAGTTCGTCGTCGCCGTATAGCCGTTGGTGTTGCTATAGGTAACGAAATTATAGGGATTGCTGGCTGCCGCGCCGCCGTTGTCGGTGATGATCCAGACCGGCGCGATGCCGTAGCCATTGGTCAGCGTCGTCGAGGCGCCGCTCGAAAGCACCTCGACACCGTTGGCGGCGCTCGATCCGAGCGTGCTGCCGGTGAGTGGATCGATAAACACGGTCGCGTTCGCAGGAGCGCCAGCATCGGTGTTGCCGTTGCGCGTGATGCCACCGACAAAATTCACTGTGTTCCCCGGGCCGCCGGCGGTGCCCGTGCCGGCATTGAGCGCAATAATTGCGGTCGATCCTGCGGCAAGGCCGACCATCGGGCTAGTCGGGCCCGTATTGCCAAAGCTGACCGCACCGGCGCTCGAGCCGGAATTGATGAATGTCAGCGTCCGCTGCACATCGGTGAGCGTGCCGTTGAACACGGTCGACGTGAACCCGTTGGTGTCGAAAGTGCTACCGCCACCGAGGAATAGACTGCGGTTCGATGTGAAGTCGGCGGCCCCGACCTGAAACGTTCCGCCGTTGAGCTCGATCTGGCCGAGTTCAACGGCGCCCGGCTGCAGTGTCTGGCCGTTGAGCGAAGTGGCACCCAATGCCGCGTCGCTCATCGCCTCCACGGTCGGAGTGCCGGTGTTGCCGATAATGATATTGCCGTAGAAATATGGGCTCGCCGTCGACAGTATCAGCTTGCCGTTGTTGGCGGTGCTCAAGTCGTCGATCGTCAGATCGGATTCGCCGTCGGCATTGCCAAGCGCGACGTCGTTGGTGCCGGCCGAGATGATTTGGCCATTGAGTTGCACGAAATTGCCGTTGACGTTGATCGTCGCAGCTTCGCTGTCGACCGCGATCGGCCGGTTCGTCACGAACGGACTGCCGCTCGTGAACTGACCGCTGGCTGTACCGATCGTCAGCGTGCCGTTGCCCTCGGTGAGGCTGTTGAACACGATGCCGTTGTCTGCCTGGACGGCGGTGATCGCGTTGGTCGGCAATCCGGTCGTCGCATTCAATGTCAGGCTGCTGGTAAAGGCGGTGTTCGTTTCGGGAGGAGCCGCGCCAAGCGCGGCGTCGCTCGCGATAATGAGGTCGCCGGCGATGAAGTAGGTGCCGCCCGTGTAGGTGTTGCTGCCACTCAGTGTCACCGTGCCGCCAAGGTCGTTGCCAAGCTGCATCACAAGACCAACTTGCGGCGTGCCGACGAGAACAGGATTGCTCGGCGTCCCGAGATTGAACTGGGTGATGCCGGTAAAGCCACCGTTGCCGTCGAGCGTGCCGGTCGAGAGCGTGGCGTTACTGATGACGCCGCTGATATTGATGCTGCCGGCGGCGGGGAGTATGTAACCGGGCAATTGCGCGACGGTTACGGTGCCGATATTGGGCTCGCTCGTGACGCTAGCACCGGTCAAATTCCATTTCGTTGCGAGTTGGATATCTCCAGGCGAGAGGTACGGCAAACCAAGGCCGCCGTTGGCGTTACGATATGCGTCAGCCCAGATGAAATCGCCGTACAGACCGGTGATCTTGTCGAGACCGGGATGGGATGAACCTACCGCGCCAGAAATATTCGACGTCGTCGGGAACAACTTCGAGTTCTTGTTTTTCAGGATGCTGTATTCGAGGCCGCGATAGACATCGCTGGTCAAGCCGGTCAAGGACGTCGGGATCGGCGATCCGGTCGCGGTGTTGACGATCTGCGGCACGCCGTCGTTCAACGGCAGAAGGAAGTTGTCGGCCTGCATCTGCGCCCAGAATTGCGCTGTCGTGTCGCCGGAAAAATTGGCGATCACGTTCACATAGACGGGAAGATTGCTTGCGCCGTATGCCGAATCCTCTAGTGCAGTAAAGGTGTGATGGCCGTCGGTAAGATAGAGCTTGCCGCCGGGTCCAATCACCACGGGTTCGATGTCGCCCAACAGACTGGCTGTCGTTTCCTGCTGAGAGGGCTGGATAATGTCGAAGCCGGTCGCCTTCTTGTCGACCTCGGTGAAGCCCTCATTCATCTGGGTCGGTGCCAGCGAGTTGACGGGCACCGTGTAAAGCGCAAAAGGTCCAGGCTGTATGGTACTGGCATTGGCCGGGTTGTAGACCTGGAACGCATTCGCCTGTAGTTGCCCGGCCTCCGCCGGCGCTGCAACGATGACGCCAAGGCTCGCGGCGGCGACTTGCGCCCAACGCCACGAACACGTCCCGCACAGCAATGCGCGACGAGAACGAACAGATTGCGACATTTTTTGTAAAGCCCCACGCCTTTTCCCGCGCGGAAGCTAGATTTCCCGCGTGACGCTCGCATGACGTGCGTACGACTTCGTCTGTCACACAGCACGGAGCTGCATGATGTGACCGAATAGCCACGCAGTTCACGTGGTGACCGGCAATTTGAAGGAGTGTTAGAATAGCGGCCTGATTTTCACACGACTAAGATGAATAGCTTCCACATGGCAGGCGTGAATTGGGAGGATTCTTCGATCGTCAGGCGCAGCGTCTTACGCTCGGCTGCTTCATTCCAGCGCCGCACCGCCCTGCACGGGAACCGGATCATAGCCTTCGGCCGCCAGCACGCGGAAAATCTCCTCGGCATGCGCGCGATCGCGCGTCTCCATGGTGATGTCGAGCTTGGCGCCCTTAGCAGGAACGTCGAGAAACAGACGGTGATGATCGACGCCGAGAATATTGGCGCCGAGCTGGCCGATCTGGCTCGCGATCTGGCCGAGAATTCCCGGCCGGTCGGGGATGGTCAGGCGGAACGATACGATGCGATCGCCGCGCTCCAGTTCCCGCACCATGACCGAGGCGAGGATGCGCGGATCGATGTTGCCGCCGCACAGGACGAGCCCCACTTTGCGTCCGGCAAAGCGCGCAGGTTCCGCCAGCATAGCGGCAAGTCCCGCGGCGCCGGCGCCTTCCGCCATGGTCTTCTGCAAGGTGAGAAAGGCGTTGACCGCCCGCTCGATCAAGGGTTCGTCGACCAGAATAATGTCGCGAACGCGTTCGCGCACCACCGGCAGCGTCAGCGCACCGGCAGTGCTCACCGCGATGCCTTCGGCGAGCGTCGCGCCGCCGCACGGCCGGCTGGCCCGATGAATGGCGTTCCACATCGACGGGTAGAGCGCGCATTCAACCCCGACGATCTCGATCGACGGTTTCACCGCATGCGCCGCGATGGCATTGCCGGCGATCAATCCGCCGCCGCCGATCGGTATCACCAGGATGTCTAGCTCAGGCACTTCCTCCAGCATTTCGAGCGCGATGGTGCCTTGGCCGGCGATGATTTGCGGATCGTCGTAGGGATGCACCCAGACCAAGTTGCGTTCGGCGGCGATCGCTTCTGCGCGCGCCTGCGCCTCACCAATCGTCTCGCCGCACAGCACCACGGTGGCGCCGTGCGCCTCGGTCGCGCGTACTTTCACGAATGGCGTCGTCACCGGCATGACGATGGTCGCCGCTATGGCAAGCCGCCGCGCATGGTAAGCCACCGCCTGGGCGTGATTGCCGGCCGACATGGCGATGACGCCGCGGCGGCGCTCCTCTGCCGACAGCGTTGCGAGCTTGACGCAGGCGCCACGCTCCTTGAACGAATTGGTGACCTGCAAATTCTCGTATTTTACATAGACCTCAGCGCCGGTAAGCGCGGAGAGCGGCGGCGCCGCCAAAATCGGGGTGCGCAGCACATGGCCGTCGATCGCGCGGCGCGCCGCTTCAATATCGGCTATGCTGACCTTCATTGACCACCCTTCGTTGTCGAGCCGCCGGCACCGAACCGTCGTTGTTGAATGCTGGCCGCGGCATTATACTGCAAGCCATCATGTCAGATTCTGGCCCAGCAACAGGCCCCGGCCGCATCGGCGCGTCGCTCGACGTCAAGCCGCATGTCTATGACCCGGCGGCCAACCCGGAATTGTTCGACGGCGTCCTCGCCCGCCGAGTCATCGCCTTCATTATAGATGTCATCATCATCGCTATCCCGCTCATCGTCGGGTGGATGTTCATATTCGTCTTCGGCCTGGTGACATTCGGTCTGGGCTGGGCTCTGTTCTGGCTGATGTCGCCTGGCTCGGTACTCTGGGCGCTGATCTATTACGGGGTCACGCTGGGCGGCCCAGCCTCGGCGACGCTCGGCATGCGCGCCATGCAGATCGAGATGCGCACCTGGTACGGCCCACCGGCCTATTTCGTGCTCGGCGCGGTGCATGCCATCGTCTTCTGGATTTCCATCAGCATCCTGACCCCGTTCATCCTCGTCGTCGGCCTGCTCAACGCCCGGCATCGGCTGCTGCACGACATGTTGGTGGGAACCGTCCTTATCAATACCGCGGCGCGGGCGGCTGCGCTTCGCCCGCGCGCAAGGCCATAAACCCCCCAAATGGCCTTTGACGCGGCGGCCTGCCCGCGCGATGCTATGAGGCAGCCGGATTCGGCTGCCGGCCGCACTGTCAAGCCGGAGCCGAGCCGGAGCCAAGCCGCAACCATGCGCCCGCGTGACATGTCCGCGTTACGATCGATAGCCCCGTGACCCAGCACTCGCGCGACACACCGCAATTCTACCTGACCGCGCCGTCGCCCTGCCCTTATCTTCCGGGCAAGGAGGAGCGGAAAGTGTTCACGCACCTGGTCGGCGAGCGCGCCCCCGAACTCAACAACATCCTCACCCAAGGCGGCTTCCGCCGCAGCCAGTCCATCGCCTATCGGCCCGCCTGCGAAGGCTGCCGCGCCTGCGTTTCGGTGCGCGTGGTCGCCAAGGATTTCCGCCCGACGCAAAGCATGCGACGCATTCTGCGCCGCAACGCCGATATCAGCAGCGAAATGCGCGTCGCCGTGCCAACCTCCGAGCAGTATTCGGTGTTCCGTGCCTATCTCAACTCACGCCACCGCGACGGCGGCATGGCCGACATGACGGTGCTGGACTACGCCATGATGGTCGAGGATAGCCACATCGAGACCCGCATCATCGAATATCGCCGCCGTGAGGCCGGCTCGGCGCCGAACGCGCGCGGCGGCGATCTCATCGCCATCGCCTTGACCGACGTGCTCGGCGATGGGCTGTCGATGGTCTATTCATTCTTCGAGCCCGACGAGGCATTTCGCTCGCCTGGAACATTCATGGTGCTCGACCACATCGCCCGCGCGCAGCGCATGGGTTTGTCTTACGTTTATCTCGGCTATTGGGTGCGCGGCTCGCGCAAGATGGACTATAAGAGCCGTTTCCTGCCGCAGGAACGGCTGATGCCGGACGGCTGGGCAAAAATCGACTGAGTGTCCGGCTGATCGCCGCGCCGGACCGGTCGCAAGGAAGGCAGTCCATACTTTATCCGTCGCGCGCTAACACGTCGAAGGGCAACGCGCTGGTCGATGGCGCGGGTATGACGGTTTACCGGTACGACCGCGATGGCGCCGGAACATCGAACTGCAACGGCGTCTGCGCTAACAACTGGCCGCCATTTCACGCGGCTGCCGACCTCAAGCCCTCAGGCAACTGGACCGTCGTCACGCGCAAGGACGGCGGTAAGCCATGCCTATAAGGGAAAGCCGCTTTAAACCTTCTACAACGATGGCGATCCCGGCGGCGCCAAAGGTGACGGCGTCAACACTGTCTGGCATCGCGGCGCCGTGAGCGTGCCGAAACTGCATCGCATTTTAGCTGAGCCGCATTTTAACCGGCCCCATTTTAGCGAGGCCGCACTGCGCCGGACGTCATTCCAAGATTATTGCGCAAATTCGCTCACGGCGGCGAAACCAAAGCGCTGTCCCGCCGTTTGGCAAACGGGGCTGCCAAAAATTCGGAGAAGCCCCTCATGTGCGACTACAGCCTTCAGAACGTGCGCTCGCGCCCGGCCAAGGTCGGCGACCGTCTTACCAGCCAAGACTTTGGCACCGGAACGCGCGGCTTCGCCGCAGTGGGCGACGCCGCCATGGCTGTCTGCGTGCTGCCCGGAACGGAACTGTCCTTTAGCGGCGACGTCGCCTGCAAACCGACGGGCCTGTTTCCCTGGCGTAAGCGCCAGACCGGCCACAAGACCGCTATCTTCCGGCAAATCAACAAGGAAAAGCTCGTCGCGCATCATGACGCGCTCGAATTTCCCGACGGACGCATCGTGCTGTTGACGATGTTGTGCGAAGGTCAGCAGGCAACCGTTCTTCAGCTGCCGGCGCAGCCGAAAACGTCCGTGGAAGCCGAAGCGCAACGGCGCGCGGCCTATACCGGCTGAATAAGCGGGCCGACATCGACGGCAATCCCTCCGGGCGCCGCAAATCGAGGCAGGCGGCTTGCTCCGAGCGGGGGGCCTTGTTTGTCGGCCGGCTTAGATCAGCAGGCTATCGAGCGACTGTAGCGTATAGAACTCCACCGGCTCATTGCGGTCTTTGACCGGCGCCTGATGTAGTTGATGACCGACCAGGCGCAGTCCCGCGGCCTCCGCCGCCCGCCGCGAAATCGCGACGGCGCAATCTTAGTCCTTGGTCAGGCTTTCGAGCCGGGCGCAGGAAGGTCGGCGTCATCGCTATCCCACCACGCCAGGGCCGATAAGCTACCACCGGCGAGCCGGGCCAAATATTCCTGAAGGAGCCTGCCGGCCGGCCGCGTTCAGGCCGCCGCGGTCTTCCGGTCGGGCTTGAGAAATTCGGCCAGTTCGCGGGCCGGCACCGGCGGACTGTAATAAAAGCCCTGCACGTCCGTGCAACCCAGCTCGCGAACCAGATCGAGCTGCTCGCGGGTCTCGACGCCCTCGGCCGTCGTCGTCATGCCGAGGCTTTCGGCGAGCCCGGCAACCGCTTGCACGATGGCGTCGGATTCGGAGCCATCGCCGAGGCCCTTGATGAAGCAACGGTCGATCTTGATTTTGTCGAACGGAAAGCTGCGCAAATAGCTGAGCGATGAATAGCCGGTACCGAAATCGTCCATCGAGATTTTGATGCCGAGCGCGCGCAACCGGTGCAGCGCGCGCAGATTCACTTCACTGTTCTGCATCAGCACCGCCTCGGTGATTTCCAGCTCCAGACGTTGCGGCGCCAAACCCGACGATGCCAGCGCGCTCAGCACGGTCGGCAGCAGCGTCTTGCTCGCCAGCTGGGTCGGCGACAGGTTGACCGCGACACACACGTCGTCCGGCCAGAGCGCCGCATCGCGGCACGCCCAGCGAATGGTGCGTTCGCCGAGCGCAACGATCAAGCCGATTTCCTCGGCGACCGGGATGAACTCGACCGGCGAAACCATGCCGCGTTCCGGGTGGTGCCAGCGCAACAGCGCTTCGCAGCAGCGTACCTGGTCCCGGCCGAGATTGACGACCGGCTGATAATAGAGCTCGAACTCGTTGTTATCGAAAGCGCGTCGCAGCGCCACTTCGAGCGCCCGGCGATCCTTCATACGGGCATCCATCTCCGGCTCGAAGAACCGATAGATGCCGCGGCCGGCGGCTTTGGCGCCGTACAGCGCCATGTCGGCATTCTTGAGGAGCTCGTTGGCATCCTTGCCGTCATCGGGCGCCAGTGCGATGCCGATGCTTACATCGATCACCACCGAATGACCATGCAGGTCGTACGGCAGCCGCACGGCGTCGGCAATCCGGCGCGCCAGCCGTTCGGCGTCCGAAGCGTTGCCGACATCGGTCTGAATGACGAAAAATTCGTCGCCGCCGACGCGCGAGATCGTATCGGTTTCCTTGACGCAGGCGCGCAACCGCTGCGCCACCAGCCGCAACAACTCGTCGCCTGTCGGATGCCCGAGCGAGTCGTTGACGTTCTTAAATAGATCGAGGTCGAGATAATGCACGGCCAACTGCCCGCCGCGGTCCACTTGCGCCAGCGCGTCGTTCAATCGCTCCCGCAACAGCACGCGGTTCGGCAAATCGGTCAGCGCGTCGTGCCGCGCCATGTGGGCGATCTTCATCTCCGCCTGGCGCCGCTCGGTAACGTCCTCATGCGTCGCCACCCAGCCGCCGTTCGCCATCGCCTGCCGCGTGATCGCGACGGTGCGGCCATCCGCCAATTCAACAAACTGGCTGATCGCCTGGCCAATCTGGATCTTGGCGATCAAACACTCGGCATATTCATCGGGGTCGCCGGCAAACGTGCCATTGGCGGCGCGTAGCCGCATCAACTGAAATAGGGGCATGCCGTAATAAACGTCCTCGTGCCGATAGCGATACATCGCGACAAAGCGATGATTCCACAGCACCAGACACGCCTCGGCATCGTACATCGCCAAGCCGTGCGACATATTGGAGAGCGCGGCGTCGATGCGCAGGTTCTGGGCCTGCAGTTCGGCCTCTCGCGCCCGCAATTCCTTGGTGCGTTCGACGACCGTCCGTTCGAGATTGCGCTGAATTTGGTCGAGTTCTTCGATCATAAGCGAGATCGACCGGTCGGTGCGCGTGCGATCGCGATCAAATTCGTCGTAGGCGGCAGCCACAAGTTTGCACAGCTTCGGCAGTTCGACTGATCCGGTCCGATCGGTCGCCTTGGCGAGTTGCTTTGCAAAGAGCTTGTGCACTATGCCGGCCTTTCGTCGAAACGCGCCGTCAGGCGACCTCGGCAAGAGTGGTGACGGTCATCGTCTGATTATGCAGTTCGCACAGGCCGGATTGCGCATGTGGCGAAATCTCGCCGTAGGAATAGAAGCCGACACGCGGCGTATCGCGGCCGAGTTCGGCGCCGACCGCCTCGACCTCGTCGTTGGCGCGCTGCCCCATCAACAGGCGCCGGCCGATGCAGCTGACAAGAATCGAGAAAATCGTCGTTCTCATGGTTGGCGCACGCACCCTCGCGCGCTTGCCGCGCCGCCTCGGCCGCGCCGGCGGCCAACCGATCCAAATTTCCGCGCATGAATTGCGCCGTCCAGTCTTGCGGAATATCCCCGGCGAACGTCATCGAACCGTTCGTTCGATCGATCGCCAATACCGTGCGGACTACCGCGGTCTCCGGTTTTTCCGCGTCATGAACCTGGATCGGAAACAACAGCGCCGAACCCGGCAGGCCTTTGGATTCCTCCGGTCCGAGATAGCGCTCGTAAAGATCGAGCGCCGGCTTGCCGTCGAGCTCGAACAGAACATTGCCGGCGGATTTTGTGACGTGCCGGCGCGGGCCGAACAAATCCCAGCCGCCGGCGCTGCCGTGCCCGACGCGGATGGCGGCTGCCGTAAAGGCCTACCGCGGCAACGGTGCGCGCGCGCGGCACGCAGTCGGCCCCGACCAAAGTTTGCCTGAAATCGGCGCCGTCGCCGGCAAGGCCCCCGGTCAGCTGACGTATCGGCGCTGATGACCTTGCGCAAGCCCGCGACCAGTTCGCTGCCGTTGACGTTTAATCCGTCGGACAGCACGAAAACGCCGGCGAGATCGTCGGCGAAAAGATCGCGGCCGATGGCCTCGCCGCATTCCCTCGAATGGCGCGGATCGGTGATTTCCTGCCGGCTCAAGCGCAATTTGGTCGCGTCGAAGCCGATGGCGGCGGCGACCACCTCGTCGTCGCTGATGTCGTCCTTGCTGATCTGTCCGCCGGTGCTGCAGCCGACAATATGCGCGCTCGGAAAAGACTGCCGCAGCTCGTCGTAGCGGGCGCCGCATGCCAAGGCTTCGCGGCTGCCGAAATAAAGCACCAGCGAAGCATCTTTCGAGGGGCCTTCGGCTCCGCTCCAACCGGATTGTTTGGTCCAGTTGATTTGTTGAACGCGCATGGCACTCACATTTCCAACGGAAGGGCCAAACGGTACCCCGCCTAGCCCCTAACGCGCCGCATTTGAATAATTGGGAAATTGTCCGCGTATTTACGCACCATACGGGGCGTTTCCGTGAACAGAATTGATGCTTGGCTAATACGAAGCGGTGGATTGGACCTATTTCGGGTTGAGCATGATCCGGAAAAGTGGGAACCGGTTTTCCGAAAAGATCATGCTCCGGGAAGGAGTCCTAGGCTTTGATCCGCTTCGTCGCATCAGATCATGGCCTAGGAACCGCCCGCGCCGCCGTCAGGTGTGACGGCGCGGCCCCCCGAATCGTCGAATTTGTTGCTCTTCGGAAATCCCTTCGGCGCCAACCGCCCGGCGTCGGCGCGGTTGCCGCGCCAGTCGGCGAGCTCCTTGAGCGTCAGATTGAAGCCGCGCCCGGCGCTGTCCGTCCAGCTCAGGCCCTTTTCGACCTCGAAGGTCTTCAGATCGGACAGCCCGCCATCCTTGTGGCGCTGCAAGCGCACGCCACGGCCGCGCGTCATTTCCGGCACCTGATCGATGGGAAACACCAGCATCTTGCGGTTCTCGCCGATAGCGGCCACGAGTTCGCCTTCCGCCGTCGCGATCACGCGCCCGGCGTCAGGCGCCTTGATGTTGAGTACCTGTTTGCCCTTGCGGGTGTTGGCCGAGGCACTCATCCTCCGGCACGATGAAGCCTCGGCCCTCCCGGCTCGCCACCATGAACTTGCGGCCGCCCTGATAGCGAAACACCGAAACGACATCCGTTTCCTGCTCGAAATCGATGAATAGCCGGATCGGCTCGCCGTGGCCGCGCCCGCCCGGCAATTTGGCGGCGTCGATGGTGTAGAAGCGGCCGTTGGTGGCGAAAATCAGAAGCTTTGAGGTGGTCTCGGCAAAGAACGCAAGCTTCAAACCATCGTCGGTCTTGAAGGCAAGACTGGACAGATCGGCGACCTGGCCGCGTAGCGCGCGAATCCAGCCCTTCTCGGAAACGACAACCGTGATCGGCTCGCGCTCGACCAACGCCTCCTCGATCGCTGCCTCGTCATGCGCCGGCGCCGCGGCAAAGCCGGTGCGCCGTTTGCCAAGTGGCGTCTTCGGCCCGAATTTTTCGCGCAGCTCCTTAATCTCGCCGGCGATCTTGTTCCATTGCTGCTTTTTCGGACCGCAGCAAGCTCCTCGATCGTTTTCTTCTCGGTACGTAAGCTCTTGTCTTCCTGCCGGATTTCCATCTCCTCCAGCCGGCGCAAATTGCGCAGCCGCATATTGAGAATGGCGTCGGCCTGGACGTCCGACAACTTGAACGTCTTCATCAGGACCGGTTTCGGCTCGTCCTCCTGGCGGACGATCTTGATCACCTTGTCGAGGTTTAGATAGGCGACGAGATAGCCGCCCAATACCTCGAGGCGATGCTCGATCTCACCGAGGCGATGGCGCGACCGGCGCAACAGAACGTCGCGGCGGTGCGCCAAGCCATTCCGACAGCGCTTCGGCCAGTCCCAGCACTTTCGGCACCCGGCCGTGAACGAGCACGTTCATGTTGAGCGGCACACGGCTCTCGAGTTCGGTGAGTTTGAACAGGCTCTCCATCAGCAACGCCGGATCGACCGTGCGCGAGCGCGGCTCGAAAACGAGCCGCACGTCTTCGGCCGACTCGTCGCGCATATCGGCCAGCAGCGGCAGCTTCTTCTCGTTGATCAGTTCGGCGATGCGCTCGACGAGGCGCATCTTCTGCACCTGCCAGGGAATTTCGGTGACGACGATCAGAAAGGTGCCGCGGCCGGTGTCCTCGGTTTTCCAGCGCGCCCGTACGCGGAACGAGCCGCGGCCGGTGGCGTAGGCTTCGGCAATGGCCGCGGGCGGATCGACGACGAGCCCGCCGGTCGGAAAATCGGGCCCCGGAACATATTTGAGCAGCGTCTTCGATCGCGCGTTCGGCTGCTCGATCGAGATAAAGCGCGGCGTCGCACAATTCGGCGACATTATGCGGCGGGATCGACGTCGCCATGCCGACCGCGATGCCCTGGGCGCCGTTGGCGAGCAGATTGGGGAAAGCCGCCGGCAGGACCACCGGCTCCTGCATAACGCCGTCGTAGCTCGGACGAAAGTCGACCGCGTCCTCATCGATGCCGTCGAGCAGAAGCCGCGCGACGTCGGTCATACGCGCTTCGGTGTAGCGATAGGCGGCGGCGTTGTCGCCGTCGATATTGCCGAAATTGCCCTGGCCGTCGACCAGCGGGTAGCGCGAGGCAAAATCCTGTGCCAGCCGGACCAGGGCGTCATAGATGGCCTGGTCGCCATGCGGATGGAAATTGCCCATCACGTCGCCGACGATTTTCGCCGACTTCTTGAATGCCGAGCCGGGATCGAGGCGCAATAGCCGCATGCCGTAAAGGATGCGCCGGTGCACCGGCTTGAGTCCGTCGCGCGCGTCCGGCAGCGCGCGATGCATGATGGTGGAGAGCGCATAAGCGAGGTAGCGTTCTTCCAGCGCTTCACGCAGCGCGATGTCCTGCACATTGTCCGGCACGGGGGAATCACTTTCTTACTCATGCGTTTGAGCGCTACCCCTGTTGCGGTATCCGAACAAGCTCCCTGACCCGGCGGGACCAATCCACGACTTGCGCCTCAAAAGAATTTGCGTTGGGGAACCGGGAGTTGCCATGGTTAGCCGCAAGATTGGATGAGTGTCGTCGCGATCTTTGCCGCACTCGCGCGTCAATTTGCGCCGAACCGGCGGCTTACTGAAGAACGCGCGTCAGCGCAGTGACGAAATGGCCGCGCGCCTCCGGTACCGGCAGGCCGCGTGGCGCAAAGGCGTGGCGATCGAGAAAGAAGCCGGTGAGCGCGAAGGCGTCCGCCAGTTCGGCCGCCGAATAGGATTGTGCGTCGTCGCCTTGCAGAAATGCCGGCAACCGCAGCAGCCGGTCGCGATAGGCTTCGCCGGCGCTGCGCGACACAGCGCGCCCGGAGCGCGGCGAGACGTAGATCAGATCGCCGGTCGCGCCGGTTGCGGCGCAACTCGAAGATCGAGGCCAAACCCAAGTTCAGCCAGGAAATTAAGTTCGAAGCGGGCGATCATCGGCGCCGCGACATGCGGATCATGCAGGCAATCCAGAATCGCTTCCAGCGCCGCAAAGAGCGCCGCATGCGGTTCCCGTTCGGCAAGCAACCGGCACAGGCCGGCGAGATGCGTAACGCCGTGCACGGCGTGGGCGGCGGCAAGATACCCGCCGGCGCGCAAATTCAGCGGCTCGATCGTGTAATGCCCGAGATGCTCGTCGAGCCGGGCCCGCCAGCTGGCGCCGAGCGCATTTCCCGGCTGCAGCACGCCGCGCAGCCGCGTGCCGCCACCGCCGCGCACCAGACCGAGATGGCGGCCGTGCTCGCGCGTCATCAGTTCGAGGATGACGCTCGTCTCGCCATGGCGCTTGACGCCCAGCACGATGCCTTCATCGGTCCATTGCATGGGCTAGTGGTCCGATTCTAACATTCGCACCCCTGTTCGACGTTATGCGAATGTAAGAATCAAAGGACCACTAGCAAATGTCAGTTCTAGTGGAGCTTTTGGATTCGACATTTGCTTCCCGAAATATGAGTAAAATAGCGGATGTCAAATCCGCTCCACTAGTCATTCCTTCGGAAACTCCAGTCCCATCTCCCGGTAGCGCTCCGGATCGTCGCCCCAGCCTTCGCGCACTTTGACATGCAGAAACAGGTGCACCGGCTGCTCGATCGCCACCGCAATATCGGCCCGGGCCGCGGCGCCGATCGCCCTGATGGCCTGGCCGCCTTTGCCGAGCACGATTTTGCGCTGGCTCTCACGCTCGACGTAAATGGTCTGCTCGATACGCACAGAACCGTTCTTCAATTCGTTCCAGACCTCGGTCTCCACCGTCGACTGGTACGGCAATTCCTGGTGCAGGCGCAGATAGAGCTTTTCGCGAGTGATTTCGGCGGCCAATTGGCGCAGCGGCGCGTCGGAAATCTGATCTTCCGGGTAGAGCCACGGACCGAGGGGGACATGCGCGGCGAACCAAGCTTTGAGATCGGCGACGCCGTCGCCCGAGCGCGCCGAGATCATGAACGTCGCGGCGAAGCTTGTTTTCTCATTGAGCGTCTGCGCAAGCGTGAGCAGCGCAGGCTTCTCGGCCAGATCGACCTTGTTGAGCACCAGCACCTTGGGCGCCCGCACCTCGCCGATGAGGCGCAAGATCGCCTCGTCGTCGTCTTTGATGCCTTTCTTGGCATCGATGAGAAGCGCGACCACATCAGCATCGGCCGTGCTCGCCCAGGCGCTACCGACCATGGCGCGATCGAGCCTTCGGCGCGGCGAAAAGATTCCCGGCGTATCGACGAAAATGAGCTGGGCCGCTCCGGCAATGGCGATGCCGCGAATGAGCGACCGCGTGGTCTGCACTTTCGGCGTGACAATCGAGACCTTGGCCCCGACCAGCGCATTGAGCAGCGTCGATTTGCCGGCATTCGGCGCGCCGATGAGCGCGACAAAGCCGGCGCGCCTGTCGGCTTCGGCAGGCTCAGCCATTGGATTGCGCCGGCCGGACGCCTTCGCGCGCCAGCATGGCCGCGGCTGCTGCCTGCTCGGCGACGCGCTTGGAGCGGCCCGAGCCTTCGGCCGGCGCCAGGGCCGGCAGCTGGACGGCGACACGGAACTCCGGATTATGATCGGGGCCGGAGCGCGCGATCTCGCGATAGACCGGCGTCGGCAAGCCGCGCGCCTGCGCCCACTCCTGCAGCACGGTTTTCGGATCGCGCAGCGGCGGCGCGGTGGCCTTGAGCCGCACCTCCCACAGGCGCTCGACCAATCCTTCGGCGGCCTTGTAGCCGCCGTCGAGATAGACCGCCCCGATCAGCGCCTCGCAGACATCCGCCAGGATTGCGATACGCGAGCGGGCGCCGGCATTGGCTTCCGACGAGCCGACGCGAAGGGCGGTGCCGAGATCGATGGCGCGCGCAATCTCGTAGCAGGTCTCCTTGCGCACCAAATCCGCCAGCCGCCGCGACAGCTCGCCTTCGTCGGCCTTGGGATAGGCGCGATACAGCATGTCGGAAATCACCAGCCCCAGCACATGGTCGCCGAGGAATTCGAGTCGCTGATAGCTGTTGGCGCGATTGCCGCCGCGCAGCGCCGAAATATGAGTGAGCGCGCTTTCCAGCATCGCGGCGTCGTTAAAGTGATAGCCGACGCGGGTTTCAAGTTCGGTGGCCGCGCGCTTGCGCCGGCGCGCCAGCGGCGTCGGCTTGGGTTCCGCTTTTTTGGCTGGTGCGCTTTTGCCGTTGGCGCTCTTGGTTTCGGCGCTCTTTGCTTCGGCGCTCTTGGTTTCGGCGCTCTTTGTTTCGGCGCTCTTGGCGCCGGCGCTTTTCGCTCCGGTGCTCCTCGCTCCGGCACTGTTGGCTTCAACAGCCTTGGGCTCGGCGGCCTTGAGCTCCGCGCCCGCAGCCTCGGGGTCGGCAGCAGGCGACTCGCTGGCTATGGCAGGCTTTTTTTTCCGGCGCCCGCTCATCGCACCAGCGTGAACAGCCGGTTCCAGCGCACCGCCCAGGGCCAACGCCACACTTCCCAGGCATGGCTGTCATCGCGGATCGAGAAAAAGATGATCTGCGCCCGGCCGATGAGATTTTCGAACGGCACGTAGCCGACCTGGCTGAGCACGCGGCTGTCGGTCGAGTTGTCGCGATTGTCACCCATCATGAAATAATGATCGGCCGGCACGGTATAGACCGGCGTGTTGTCGTAAAAGCCATTGTCGGTAAGATCGATGGTCGTGTAGCTGACGCCGTTCGGCAATGTCTCGCGAAACCGTTTGACGCGCTGAACGACGCCGTCGTCGTCGGTGACGTAGTCGTCGATGCGCTCGCGCTTGACCGGCGTGCCGTTGATGTTGAGCACGCCGTCGATCATCTGGATATGGTCACCGGGTAGCCCGACGAGCCGCTTGATGTAGTCGATGCTGTCGTCCTTGGGCAGACGGAACACCACCACATCGCCGCGCTTCGGCTGGGACGCAAAAATTCGGCCGGAGAAAACGTCGCGGCGAGAACGGAAAGGAATAATGCGTGTAGCCGAATGAATATTTGGAAACGAACAGATAGTCGCCGACCAAAAGCGTCGGGATCATCGAGCCGGACGGGATATTGAAGGGTTGAAATAGAAACGTTCTGATGACGACGGCGATGATCAAGGCGTGGAAGACCACGCGCACCGTTTCGGCGAAGCCCCCTTCTTTCCGCTTGGTCCCTGTCTGCACGCTCATCGGCCCGTCATCTCGCATGTCATGTGCCCGCCGCGGACTTTGTAGCCTTTGCAACGGCAGCAAAGCAATTGCACGGGTATTTGGCCGCGGCGGCCGCACCGCTCCAATTTTACCTGTAACTTCATTGGCTTAATCCGATGAAACAGCGAGCGGCAAAATTTTCATCGACCGATTGGCGATAAATCGGCGCCCGGTCCCGGTGCGCTTTGGCCTTGCATGGGAATCGCCGAGATCACCACGAGGGCATGCGCCATGGGGCCTTCGTCAGTGATGGTGAGGTCGATCTGCGCCTCGTAGCCCTGTGGGGTGATCTTTTGCAGCCGGCGCTTGGCACCGCCGGTCAGCGCCATTGTCGGCCGGCCTCCCGGCAAGTTGACGACGCCCATATCGCGCCACCACACCCCGGCGCGCAGGCCGGTTCCCAGCGCCTTGGCGCAGGCCTCCTTGGCGGCGAAGCGCTTGGCATAGGTCTCCATGCGGTTGCGCCGCTTATCGGCCTTGGCGCGCTCGACCGGCGTGAAAATTCGGTCGAGGAAGCGTTCGCCGTGGCGTTCGATGACCTGGGCGATGCGGCGCGCATCGGTGATATCGGAGCCTATGCCCAAAATCATGACGTCCCATCGCTCCGCGACCGCCCGCGGTCCATGGCCGCCCGCATTTGCCGCACCGCGGCGGGAAGCCCGCCGAAGATCGCCTCGCCGATCAGGAAATGGCCGATATTGAGCTCGGCGATGTCGTCAAGCGCGGCGATTTTCTCGGCGGTGACGAAATCGAGGCCGTGGCCGGCATGAACTTCGAGCCCGGTGTTCTTGGCAAACACCACGCCGCGCACGATGCGGTCGAATTGCGCGGCTGCGGCCGCGGCATCGTCGGCGGCAAGCGCATCGCACCAGGCGCCGGTATGAATTTCGATCACCGGCGCGCCGATGGCCTTTGCCGCCTCGATCTGCGCAGCCTCGGCGGCGATAAACAGCGACACGCGGATGCCGGCCGCCGCCAGCCTGGCGACCGCGTCGCGCAAGGCCTCGCGCTGCCCGGCCGCGTCAAGGCCGCCTTCGGTGGTTCGTTCGGCGCGCCGCTCGGGCACGATGCAGGCGGCGTGGGGTCTGAGCTTGCAGGCGATGTCGACCATTTCCGCCGTCGCCGCCATCTCCAGATTGAGCGGTTTCTTGATGCGCGCTTTCAGCCGCGCGATGTCGTCGTCGAGGATATGGCGGCGGTCTTCGCGCAGATGCGCGGTGATGCCGTCGGCGCCGGCGGCGATCGCAAGTTCGGCGGCCTTGAGCGGATCGGGATGATGTCCGCCACGCGCATTGCGCACGGTGGCGACGTGATCGACATTGACGCCCAGTCGGAGGTGAGAAGCCGTCATGTCGATCTCTTGTCCGGTGTCTCGCTTTATCTCTTGCTTGAACTCTTGCTCAATCTTTAGCCGGCGGCCCGCTCAGCCATTCACGCGCTCGGCATTGGCGACGACTTTCTTCGCCCGCAGCTGCGAGATAATCGAGGTCAGGTGCTTGAGGTTATAGACTTCGAGATCGATCGTCAGTTCGGTGAAATCCGGCGACTGCCGCATCATTTTTATGTTGTCGATATTGCCGTCATGCTCGGCGATGACCTGCGCGATCTGCGCCAGCGTGCCGGGCGAATTGACCGATTGCACGGCGAGCTGAGCCGGAAACCGTTGTGGCAGCTTGTCGTCGACGTCCCAGCGCACGTCGAGCCAGCGTTCCGGTTCGTCCTCGAAGGCTTTCAGTGCGTCGGATTGGATCGGATAGATGGTGATCCCCTCCCCCGCGGTCATGATGCCGACGATGCGGTCGCCCGGCACGGCGCCGCCTTTGGGCGCAAACCGCACCGGCAGATCGCTGTTGATGCCGCGGATCGGGATCGCCGCGCCCTCCTCGCCGGCGGTCGGCACCTTGAACTTCAAGGCGCGGGCGAATTTAAGCCCAAACCAGCCGCTTTCGGACTTCGGCATCACCGGCGCCACGCGCTCGTCCTTGTAGTCAGGATACATCGCGCGGGCGACGTCGGAGGCTTTCATCTCGCCGCGGCCGACGGCCGACATCACGTCCTCGAGAGAGGCGCGGGCGAGCCGGGGCAAGGCGCCTTGCAGCTTTTCGTCGGTGTATTCGATCTTGGCGCGCTGACACAGCCGCTCGACCATGCGACGGCCGAGCCCGGCATATTGGTTGCGCACCGCATCGCGGGTGGCGCGGCGGATGGCATCGCGCGCCTTTCCCGTCACCACGATCGATTCCCACGCGCTCGGCGGCGCGGTCTGGGCCTTCGAGGTCAGGATCTGCACCTCGTCGCCGTTCTGCAACGGTGCGCTGAGCGGGCCGATCTTGCCATTGATCTTGGCGCCGATAGCCATATTGCCGACATCGGTATGCACCGCATAGCCGAAGTCGATCGGCGTGGCGCCGCTTGGCAGCGCGATCAGTTTGCCTTTCGGCGTGAAGCAGAACACCTGGTCATGGAATAATTCGAGCTTGGTGTGCTCGAGGAACTCCTCCGGGTCGGAGCCTTCGGCCAGAAGCTCGATGGTGCGGCGCAGCCAGGCATAGGCACCCGATTCGCGCACCAATTGCTCGGTCGGCGAACCTATGCTCGTCCTTGTACAGCGGGTGCGCGGCGATGCCGTATTCCGCGATCAGGTGCATCTCGCGGGTCCGGATTTGCAGTTCGACCCGCTGCTCGGCCTGGGCCGATCACGGTGGTGTGGATCGAGCGGTAATCGTTCTGCTTCGGCGTGGAGATGTAGTCCTTGAAGCGCCCGGGCACGACCGGCCAGCTGGTATGGACGATGCCAACCGCCTGGTAGCACTCGGCAACGCTAGCGACGACGACACGGAAGCCGAAAATATCGGACAATTGCTCGAAGCCGACCGCCTTGCGCTCCATCTTGCGCCAGATCGAATAAGCGCGCTTGCGGCGGCCGGTGACCTCTGCGGCGATGCCGCGATCGGCAAGTTTCTTGGTGAGCTGCTGCTCGATCTCGGTAATCCATTCGCTCGAACGCGCGGCCAGCGCTTCCAGCCGCTCCGTGAGCACCTTGTAGGCGTCCGGATTGAGGTCGCGAAACGCCAAATCCTCGAGTTCGTCGCGCATCTCCTGCATGCCCATGCGGCCGGCGAGCGGGGCATAGATGTCGAGCGTCTCCTCGGCGGTGCGGCGGCGCGCCTCCGCCGGCCGATGTGCCAGCGTGCGCATGTTATGCAGCCGGTCGGCGAGCTTGATCAGCAGCACCCGGACGTCGTCGGCGATGGCCAACAGGAGTTTGCGCAGGTTCTCGGCCTGCTTGGCCTCGCGGGAGACAAGCTCTAACCGCTTCAACTTGGTGAGGCCCTCGACCAGAAGCCCGATCTCGTGACCGAACAGGCGGTCGATTTCGGTGCGGGTGGCGTCGGTATCCTCGATGGTGTCGTGCAGCAGCGCCGCCGCGATGGTGGCATCGTCAAGCTTCAACTCGGTCAATATCGCCGCGACTTCGAGCGGATGCGAAATATAGGGGTCGCCCGAGGCGCGTTTCTGCTCGCCATGCGCGCGCATGGCGTAAACATAGGCGCGGTTGAGCAGATCCTCGTTGGTCTTTGGATTGTATTGCTTGACCCGCTCGATCAGGTCGTATTGCCGCATCATGCGCGGCTTGCGCGGTGCTTTCGGGCGGCGGCGTAGCCTCGATCGGGACCAGATTGGGGGCGCGCGCCGGCGCCAGCCGGGTTCTCGGCTGGTTCTGCATCCGCGGTAGATCGATCGGCGAGCGCGCCATGACAGCCCTTGGATTAGTCCGGCCTTTGACAATAGCCGGGCGGCCGGCTCCGCGCCGCAGAGTCGGCTTGCATCACAAAGATATCATGGAGGCGCGCGAGCGCCACAAGCTGGCCCCCAGCGGATCGAATTAAGCCGCGCCGACAGCGGTCATGGCCGCCCGGGCCTAACGGGGTTAACGCCGATCTTGATTAAAAATGGAAAGCGGACGCCAAAAGCCGCAAACTGACCGCTTATTCGTCTTCGTCGCCGACGTCGGGCTCGGGTTGGCTTGCCGGCGGGGTCAGGCCTTCCAGGCCCTTGAGCAGCTCTTCTTCGGACATGCGGTCGGTGGTGACGTCCGTATCGTCGGCGTCGGCGCCGGTGCCCGGTGCGCCGATGAGCGGCACGGATTCGGGCTCGGGCTCGTCGACCTCGACATATTTCTGCAGGGAATGGACAAGCTCCTCCTTGAGATCCTCCGGCGACACCGCCTCGTCCGCAATCTCGCGGAGCGCCACCACGGGATTCTTGTCATTGTCCCGCTCCACCACGATCTGCGCGCCCGACGAAATCATGCGCGCGCGGTGGCCGGCCAACAGTACAAGATCGAACCGGTTTTCAACCTTGTCGATGCAGTCTTCGACGGTGACGCGGGCCATATGTCATATTCCTTGGGCTGGCCGGGCTGGTGGTGTCCGGCAAGGGCTATCCGATAGCACTATCCGGCTCGGGTCTGTCCGGCAGGTGTCCTGCGGTCCCGCAACGGGACGTTGTCCACAATATGGCGGTTAAGTATCTTCCCCGGCTATAAAGCGCAAGTCCGATTTGGACATGCATAACCGACCCCAGTGCAGGCCTTAAGTTCCCCCTCCTCCGGCGGCCGCGGGTTTTTCAGGCGCAGCCGCGTCCTCTATGGCGTAATATTTGACGTGGCATATTTAACTTGGCGGGACCGCGCCGCTCTGTTACCGAAATTTTCGGAAGCGCGCCCGCGGGGTTCCGAATCATATCGTCGGAAGCGCCGCGACGGCGTGCCGCAAGTCATTTCGCCCCGCCACAGCTTGCCACGGCATGGCTTGCCGGTAGTACCTGTGGCGATGTCGCCCTTTGTGGCGACGTACTTTGCGGGACTATGACTTCGACCGTCGAACGTTTCCGATGGCGAGACGCTTATTTAAGAACGCCGGTATCGTGTCATTGATTGCAGCGAACCGGTTTCATCACACAGACGAGAGCACAATGTCGACACAAAATGAAAAAATCGCGCTCTTCATCGACGGCGCCAATCTTTATGCCACGGCGAAATCGCTTGGCTTCGACATCGATTACAAGCGGCTGTTGCGTGAGTTCCAGTCGCGCGGCTATCTGGTGCGCGCTTTCTACTACACCGCCGTAATCGAAGATCAGGAATATTCGTCGATCCGGCCTTTGATCGATTGGCTCGACTACAACGGCTATACCGTGGTTACCAAGGCGACCAAGGAATTCGTCGATCAGACCGGCCGACGCAAGGTCAAAGGCAATATGGACATCGAGCTTGCGGTCGATGCCATGGAACTCGCGCCGCATATCGATCAGATGGTGCTGTTTTCGGGCGACGGCGATTTCCCACACTGGTCGAGGCGGTGCAGCGCCGCGGCGTTCGCGTCGTCGTGGTCTCGACAGTCTCGACTCAGCCGCCGATGGTTGCCGACGAATTGCGCCGTCAGGCCGATCAATTCGTCGACATCGTCGAGCTGCAAAACAAGGTCGGCCGCGATCCCAGCCGAACGGCCGGCCCGCGAGCCCCGCGAGGGCATGCGCGAGCCGCGCGGCGAACCGCGCCATACCCCGCAATTCCTGCAGCGCAGCCCGACCGCAAGCCGCGTCGAAGTCGAAGTCGAAGAAGACGAGTTCGAAGACGAATAATCGGCGTCAGCGCGCCGGAGCGATAAAGGGATCGAGCCATGGCGCGCCCCAGCGGAACCATGGCGCGCCGGAGCGGAGCGCCCGGCCGCGATTGTCCGCGCTGCCCGCGGCTCGCCGCCTTCCGCGAGACTTGGCGCGATCGCGAGCCGGACTGGTTCAACGCGCCGGTCGACTCGTTCGGGCCGCGTGAGGCGAGCCTCCTGATCGTCGGACTGGCTCCGGGCCTGCGCGGGGCCAACCGCACCGGCCGGCCGTTCACCGGCGATTATGCCGGCGATCTGCTCTACGCCACGCTGTTGGAATTCGGGCTTGCCCGCGGCGTCTATCGCGCCGACCCGGCGACGGTCTTGAGCTTGTCGATTGCCGCATCACCAATGCGGTGCGTTGCGTGCCGCCGGAAAACAAGCCGACGCCGCAGGAGATCGCCACCTGCCGCGATTTTCTCGCGGCCACCATCACGGAAATGCCGCGGTTGCGGGCGGTGCTGGCGCTCGGCCGCATCGCGCATGAAACGTTCGTCGTGACAAGCGGCGCGCGCCGATCGGCGTTTCCGTTCGGTCACGGCAGGAGCCACACCCTCGGCGCTCTGACGCTGATCGATAGCTATCACTGCTCACGCTACAACACCAACACCGGCGTGCTCACCCCGGCGATGTTCCGCGCCGCGGTCGGTTTGGCGCGTCAAGCGGCGCAAATGCCCGATGGCGCCGGCATTCGCGCGTAAGCCTTCACGCGCAAAGCTTCACACGCAAAGCTTCACACGCAAACCTTCACACGCAAAGCTTCACACGTATGACATGAACTCCATCAGCGAGCCGTCGGGATCGCGGAAATAAACGCTGGTGCCGGGCCCTTTGGCGCCGAACCGCTGCATCGGCCCGCTCTCGATGGCGACGCCGCAGCGCCCAAGATGGGCGATGGCCTCGCTGATCGGCCCCATCCATTCGAAGCACAGGTCGCTATTGCCGGGCGCCACTGGAAGCCGGGCGACCTCCGCCGGCTTTACGCCGGGCCCATGCACGTTGAGCTGCTTGTCGCCAAAACGATAGGCAAAGCCCACCGGTCGCGCGACGAGCTCGGCGCCCAGAACGGCGGTGTAGAACGCGTTCGAACGCTGCCAATCGGCGACGTGGATGACGCAATGATCGAGCCTGGTCGGAACGGCCATGACACACCCTCTCACCCTTTTTGCCGCAGCAGGCGGCCGCGCTCGCGCTCCCACGAACGCTTCTTTTGGGTCTCGCGCTTGTCGTAGAGCTTTTTGCCGCGCGCCAAGAGCGAGCTCGATCTTGGCGCGGCCGCGCTCGTTGAAATAAAGCTTCAGCGGCACGAGTGTCATGCCGTCGCGTTCGACGGCGCCGGCGAGCTTGTTGATCTGGCGGCGATGCAGCAACAGCTTGCGCGGCCGCTTCGGCGCATGATTGAAACGGTGCGCCTGCTGGTACTCGGGAATATTCGAGTTGATCAGCCAGATCTCGTCGCCACGGGAATCGGCATAGGATTCGGCGATGGTGGCTTTGCCGAGCCGCAGCGACTTGACCTCGGTCCCGGTCAGCGCGACGCCGGCCTCGAACGTCTCGTCGATGAAGTAATTGAATCGCGCCTTGCGATTGTCGGCGACAATCTTCAGCTTCCTTTCGGCGCCGGCGATGGGCTTTGCGGCCACGGTTACGGACCCGGCCTCAACGGCTCTTGAGGAGATCGCGGATCTCGGCGAGGAGCTGCACTTCCGCGGGCGGGGCCGGCGGCGCCGGCGGCGGCTCCTTTGCCTTGAGCCGCGTTATGCCCTTGACCACGAGGAACAGGGCGAAGGCGATGATCAGGAAATTGATGGTAAGCGTGACGAAATTGCCCCAGGCCAGCACCGCGCCTTGCTTCTTGGCTTCCGCCAGCGTCACCGCCGTCACCTTCGACGACAGCGGAATGAAGTAGTTGGAGAAGTCGACGCCGCCGGTGATGGCGCCGACGATTGGCATGACGATATCGCCGACCAGCGAATTGACGATCGCGCCAAATGCCGCGCCGATAATGACGGCCACGGCAAGATCGACGACATTGCCGCGCATGGCAAATTTTTTGAATTCTTCAAGCATCCGCCCTCTCCGGTGCGGCGATCTCAAGTCCCTTCGGCCCCGCCGGCGTCTTGGCCATGGCGGGGCCGAAATTAACGACCGCCCTCAATTGATCAGTCCGGCATGCACCATGGCCTCGCGCACCGCGGCCTGCGCCTTTTCGCTCGCCGGCACCATCGGCAGCCGCAGCGTATTGGCGCATTTGCCGATCAGCGACAACGCATATTTGACCGGCGCCGGGCTGGTTTCGACGAACAGATTGACGTGCAGCGGCGCCAGCTTGTCCTGCAATTTCAGCGCCGCGGCAAAATCGCCGCTGCAGGCAGGCCGCCTGAAATTCCGCGCACAGCCGCGGCGCCACGTTCGAGGTCACCGAGATGCAGCCGTGGCCGCCATGCGCCATGAAGCCGAGCGCCGTGATGTCCTCGCCGGAGAGCTGGTTGAAGTCCTCGCCCATCGCGGCGCGCTGCTGCGAGACGCGCGCCATGTTGGCGGTGGCGTCCTTCACGCCGGCGATGTTCTTCAGCTCGTACAGCCGCTTCATGGTGTCGACCGACATGTCGATCACCGAGCGGCGCCGGAATGTTGTAGATGATGATCGGAATGCCGATGGCGTCGTTGATCGCCTTGAAGTGCTGGTAGAGCCCTTCCTGGGTCGGCTTGTTGTAATAGGGCGTGACCACGAGCACGGCATCGGCGCCGGCCTTCTCGGCATGCTGGGCCAGCTCGACCGCCTCCTTGGTCGAATTGGAGCCGGCGCCGGCGATCACCGGCACGCGGCCGCGCGCCTGCTCGACGCACCATTCGACGACCTCCTCGTGCTCGTCATGCGACAGCGTCGGGCTCTCGCCGGTGGTGCCGACCGGCACGAGCCCGTTGGTGCCCTCGGCGATCTGCCAATCGACCAGGTCGCGGAACGCTTTCTCGTCGACCGAGCCGTTCTTGAACGGCGTGACGAGCGCGGTGAACGAGCCCCGGAACTTGGTCTTGGCGGTCATGACACGATCCATGAAACGATCTGACGCGGCCCCGGCGGGCCACCCGCCTCTACGGCGACGACAGCCAGGGCCTTAGCCTTTCCGCATCAATATCGGGTCGCGGCCGGGCTTGAAAGCCCTTTCGCGGCCGCGCTTTCAACGCTCCGGCTAAGCCAGTGGCCTCCGCGGGGTGCGGGAATCGGCCCCTATTTGGCCGCAAAACTGTAAATTGTCGCGGGCGACCAGGAAGTTTAGGGTTTCTTCAACTGACCCGGCCGAGAGATTCTCTGGAAGGCGGCGACACACCCACCGGGAGGGACCGTGCCGGGACTCCGTATCGTTTTGCTCATGGCCGGACTTGCCGTGCTGGTGGCGGATGCGCAAGCCAAGCCGCTGTCGAGCCCTGTTCCATTGCCGCGGCACCGGCCGGCGATCAAGGAGGGCAAGGCGAAAGCCGAGGCGGCGAAGCCGCAACGATCGGGTCACGCCGCTCCCCTGTCGATCGCGCCGTCCCTGCGCGGCGAAGCCCGGCGAAGGCGCTGTCGCCGAGGCACCGGCGGCGGCGCGGCTGGACGCCGTGGTTCGGCAGGCGCCGGTGCTGGCGGCACCCGAGCGGCCCGTCGCGCCCTTCCCGATGACGACGGCGACGGCAACGTCGCCTTTGGACCTCACCGCCGTAAAACAGGCCATCGATCTGGTTCGCAAGAACCAGGCAAGCGAGGCGACCGACGTCGAACGCAGCATCTCCGATCCGGTGGCACGCAAGCTCGTGGAGTGGACGATTCTGCACAGCGACGACGGCTCGAGCGATTTTTCGCGCTACGCCGCTTTTCTCGCCGCCAATCCGAGCTGGCCGGGCATCGTGGCGATGCGGCGGCGGGCGGAAATGGTGCTGTGGCAGCAGCAGGTCGACCCGCAAAGGGTCATCGACTTCTTCCGCACCGAGCCGCCGCACACAGCCAAGGGCCATTTCGCGCTGGCGCGGGCGCTCCTCACACGCGGCGACGTCGCCGGCGCCGCGGCGGCGGTGCGCCAGGCCTGGCGCACCGACGGCTTTTCGGCTGACCTGGAAGAACAGGCGCGACAAACTTTCACCGGCCTGATCACCGCCAGCGACGATGAAATACGCATGGAGGCGCGGCTCTACGCCGGCGACGACGACGCCGGATTGCGCGCGGCGCATCATCTCGATTCGACCGCGCTTGCCGTCGCCAAGGCACGCGCCGCCGTTGTCAACGAGGCGCACGACGCCAAAACGCTGCTCGATGCGGTGCCGGAAGCCGCGCGCCACGATCCCGGTTACATGTTCAGCCGTATCCAATGGCTGCGCCGAAACGACAAAATCGCCGAGGCGGCGCAATGGCTCAATGCGGCGCCGCGCGATGGCGCAGCTCTCATCGACGTCGATCAGTGGTGGGTCGAGCGGCGGCTGATCGCACGCAAGCTGCTCGATCTCGGCGATGCCAGGCTCGCCTATGAGGTCGCCAACGGCGCCGCGCCGCCGCAGAGCGAGAACTTTCGCGCCGAACAGCATTTTACCGCCGGCTGGATCGCGCTGCGCTTCCTGCGGCAACCGGCCATCGCGCTCGCCCACTTCGCCCGCATCGCCGATGGCGTGTCCAATCCGATCACGCTGGCGCGCGTCGTTCTATTGGCAGGGCCGCGCCGCCGAGGCGCTGGGGCGCGAGCACGACGCCCGCGGCCTATTACCAGGAAGCCGCCCGCTATCCGACGGCCTATTACGGCCAACTGGCGCGGGCGCGGCTCGGGCTCGACGAAGTGACGCTGCGCCGCCGCGCCGCATCCGGAATACCGCACGCTGGAGATGGCGCGCGCTTTCGACATCCTCTACGCCATCGACGAGCGCGACCTGGTCGCGACCATGGCGGCCGATCTCGGCGACAAGGCGACCGACGCCGCGGCGCTGGCGACGCTCGCCGAGATCGCCAAGCGCCACAACGACGCGCGCGCCACGTTGCTGATCGGCAAAAGCCGTGCTCGGCCGCGGCTTTCCGTTCGAGCGTTATGCGTTCCCCGATTTCGGCGTGCCGAATTACCAGCAGATCGGGCCGCCGGTGGAACGCGTGCGTGGTCTATTCGATCGTGCGGCAGGAAAGCGCGTTCAACCTCCACGTCGTATCCGGCGCCAATGCCTATGGCCTGATGCAGGTGACGCCGGCAGCCGGCCGGGACACCGCCAAGCGTTTCAACGTCACTTTCGATCAGCGCCGGCTCGCCGACGATGTGGTCTACAACGCCCAGCTCGGCACCGCCGAGCTCGGCAACGATATCGCGTCGCTGGCGCGGCTCCTACATCCTCGCCTTCGTCGCCTACAATGCCGGACCGCGCCGCGCGCGCGAGTGGATCGAGCAATACGGCGATCCGCGCGATCCCAATGTCGATCCGATCGACTGGATCGAGCGCATCCCGATCTCCGAGACCCGCAATTACGTGCAGCGCGTGCTGGAGAACATGCAGGTCTATCGCGCGCTCCTCGAAAACAATCCGCGGCTGTCGATCGAAGCCGATTTGCGGCGCGGTGGGTAGCGTTGAGCGGTGCGAAGCCGAATGTGGCGCCATGATAAGCGCTCGGCCTTCTAACGCATTGTGAACGCATACTTATTCGTCTAAGCAACGGTCCGACGCTTCGTTGGGGCATAATGTTAGAATGTCAGAGAGTGACGCGGCGGTCGTGAGCAGAGATATTTTCGTCACGGCCCAGGATGGGCTGCGGCTGCATGTGTGCGAATACGGCCCACGCACGGCGTCGGCACTGCCGGTCGTCTGCCTGCCCGGACTGGCGCGCACCGTTGCCGACTTCGATTCGCTGGCGCCGGCGCTGGCGAATGGCGATCCGCCCCGTCAGGGTGATCGCGATCAACTCGCGCGGACGCGGGCAGTCGGACTACGACAAGAACCCGGCAAACTACAATCTCGCCGTCGAGCTCGGCGACGTGGTCGGCGTTCTCGCCGCGCTCGAAATCGGGGCCGCGGTTTTCGTCGGCAGCTCGCGCGGCGGACTTCTGACCATGCTGCTGGCAGTCGCCCATCCGACCGCGGTCGCCGGCGCCGTGCTGCACGATATCGGCCCGGTGATCGAGCCCAAAGGATTGGCCCGCATCAAAAGCTATGTCGGCAAACTGCCGCAGCCGCGCGACATTCGCCGATGGCGCCGAAATCCTGCGCCGCCTGTTCGACGCCCAATTTCCGAAGTTCACGCCCGCGCAGTGGCTGGCCGCCGCGCAGCGGACCTGGAAGAACGAGGGCGGCAAGCTGTTGCCGACCTACGACGTCCGGCTGGCCCATACGCTTGCCGAAATCGACATCGAGCGGCCGCTGCCGCCGATGTGGAACGAATTCGACGCGCTCAAGCGCGTGCCGGTGTTGCTGATCCGCGGCGCCAATTCCGACATTCTCTCGGCCGCCACCGCCGCGGCGATGCGCGACCACCATCCCGATTTGGAGACGATCGAGGTCGCCGATCAAGGCCACGTGCCGGCGCTCGACGATCCGGCGTTGATCGCACGCATCGCCGAATTCGCCCGAAGTTGTGACGCGCACACCCACCCACTCTAAAGCCGCTAGACCGTATCTCGATTTAACGGAATCGGGATACGTTCTAGCTGTTTATTTTAGCATGTCCTTTTCGCAAAACCGGTTTCCACTTTTGCGGGACATGCTCTAGTCCCGAAAGAAAAATCCCCGGCGGTGACCCGCCGGGGATTTCCGATTTCACGCCGCGATCAGACGATCAGGGCAGGAAGTCCTTGTGCATGCGGGCGGCTGATCGACCACGCGTTGGAATGCGCTTCGATATTGGTTGCCGAACCGAACGCCAGCGGCGAGCCCGCAACGGAGTTCCCCGGCAGACCCAACGTCGCACTGTTCATATGGTCGTAGATGCCTTCCAAGCCGAGATAGAATGACTTGGTGACGTCCCACTGCAACCGGCTGCCGATCACATCGGTCGACCAGTTGTTGTTACAGCCGGCGCCGGCTGCCGCAGTCGCGCCAATACCCGCGCCGTTGCCTTCCATGGCGCACAGCATAGAGTTGGCGCTGCCGGTGCCCTGGCCGTAGCTGACGGCATAGTAGGCGCCGAACAGCGACTGATGGACTGACGGCGTCCAGTAGTGCTCGTAGGAGGCGTTGACGCCCCAGGCAGTGGTCAACTTGCAGCTGGTCGTGGTGGTAGCCGCCACACCGGGCGTTGCACCGTAAACGCAGTCGCTCAGGACGCCGAAGGTCTCGTTAGAGCCGTCAACCTTGCCCCAGTTGGAGTTGGGCGTGAAGAACAGATAGCGCAACGCACCCTGGGTGTAGTTGACCTGCGATTGGAAGTAATCGCCTTGGGCAATCATCGGGAAGTTCAGCCGCAAGCCCGCACCGAGAGCATACCCATATTCGGTGCCGGGATGACCGGCGCCGGGAGTCGCGTCCGCGCCGGCTGCCGACGCATAGTACGTCGGGTTGAGCTGATGCAACGCACCCATGATCTGGGCACTGCCCCAGGTCTGGTCGAGGCGCAGATTGCCGACGATGTCGCCAAACTGCATACCGCCATAGCCGCCATTACCCGGCAATACCGAACCGGCACCCGCGACTGCGCTGGTGTAGCCGCCCGGCGTAACGGTACCGAGGCCCGCAGCACCGGCCTGGAGGAGCGCGTCTTGGTTGATGATCTGCGTCGTGCGGCGCTGTTCCATCGAGAGCGTCGCCGACAGACCGTTGCCGAGTTGTGCGGTATAACCGACGACCAGCCAGCCCGGATCGCCGGTATCCGACGCCGGGTAGTAGCCGCCGCGGTAGCTCGCCGCCGGGACGCTGTAGAAATCGTAGAACGATTGCGTCAAGCCGGTGGTGAGGCCCGCCCATTGCAAGAATGCGCGGTTCGAGCTGAACGCCAAGCCGCCGACCTGGAGGCCGACGTCGTTGGTGTTGATGCCAGCGTCGATATAGGCGCGGGCCGTGCCGTAGGCAGTCTGCTCGCGAGCATCCGCGGTGATATAACCACGGGCCCGGAAGGCTTCACTGCTGCTGGCGCGGTTGTTGGCGTTTCCGTTGAACGGACCCCAGGTCAAGCTGCCGTTCACCTCACCTTGGACGTACTCCGTACGCAACCAGCCACCGATCTTGATGCACATATCGGTACCCGGCATATAATAGAATCCTGCCCCGTAGAGGCTGCAGACCTTCACGTATTCGACCGACCTGGCCTTGACGGGAAGATCAGCTGCTTGCCCCGCAGTGACCGCAACCAGTGCGGCTGCGGAACCGAGGAGGAGGCTTTTCACCATCTTCATTTTGAACCTCCAATTGTTTGCCGTGGGAGGGTTCTTTCCGCCGGGTGACACGCACCCCAAGAAGGTCCCCTTGAGTCCCCAAAAACCGCCCGGTCCTTCCACTTCCCGAAAACACCGAACGAGTTCGACTTGGGGTTCCCCCCTCCGTCGCATGGTTACCTTAGCCGACGGGTTCCGAGGTGCAACGAAGAACTGCCCTGCACACAGGCGGGTTGGACCGATTTCCAAAGGGTGTTGCGCAAAAAACACGCAGCCATTGCCGGCTCGTTAAGCGACGATTCCAGCGCGGCGACGAAGTGCAATGTGACAATATTACTATCTGTATCAGTAGCTTACCAAGAATGACTGAAGGGCTGACGCCGCCGTCTCATCGTCCGGCCCAAGGCCCGGTCTCCGCCGTTTCGGTTGCGAGCCGTCCGAAAGCGACGAAATAAGCAACCCCGCCGATCCCTGCTCGCTGTGCCTTGACGCCATCGATTCTGCGCCCGCCGAACCGATCACGGCAGTGGTGCAAAGCCCCTATCATCGGGCGCTTCAGCCATCGATGGGGTCGGTTCCGCAGACAAATCTTCCAGGAGCCCTGCTTTAAGTCGCTCGCGCTTGCTGCGAGTTCAACAAGCGATTCGGACGATTTTCACGCGCTACGGTCCACGGGCTGCGGTTCAGATACCCTGACCACTTCCTTTGCCGCCGTTTCCCGCGCCGGCCACGCTCACTTGAAAGCGCTGAATCTGCTTGTGCCCGCTGGCAAACGTGATCTCCAGCTCGAACTCGTCGGCGCCGCTGAAGCCGGCCACGGCGCGATAAAACGCGACAAAGGCCGGCACGTCGATCGCCAAGCATTGTTTGACGTTGGTGGCTTTGAGCATGCCGCGCTTGACGCTGACGGCACCGTGCGCTGGCGCGCGCGCAAGCCGGATTGCCGGTAGCGGGCCGGAAATGCAGTCAGGGCGAATGTCGGTGTAGACACCGACACGCACAATCTGCCCCGGCGCCGCCCTTACAATGCGATCGGGCGGGCTCGATTGCCCACACGCGAGCTGCATCGGAGCGAACGCAACCAACACCGCGACAAGCCAGAATTTTTTCATTTCAGCGCCGTGTGACTGTGTCTGGCGTCGGGCAGATTACACGATTGCAAATGCAATTGGCGAGTACGGTTGTGCTAGGTTTATGCGGTTGGGTGAGGCGCATAGAAACAGAAGATGGCAACTGACCCTTTGCAACTGACGGCTCTTGTCGGCGTCCCGCTGCAGCACGCCGCTGCAGCGCTGCGCGCGCAACGTCCGCAGGATGCGGCACGTATCGCCCAGGACGTCCTGCGACAACATCCGCGGCAGCTACAGGCGTTGCACATTCTCGGCTGCGCAATGCTGATGCAAGGCCGCCCGCAGGACGCTGTCGCATCGCTGCAAGCCGCGGCGCGCGGACATCGCCATCCGGATATCGATGTTCAGCTTGCCCTTGCGCTCAGCCAAAGCGGTCGAACGAACGAGGCGGTCACATTACTCGAGCGCACGGCGAAGCGGAAACCGCCCCATGCCGGGGCGCTTTATGCGCTCGGCCACCTTTTGCTTGCTGCCGAACGCTACGAGGAGGCAATCGAGACGTTGCGCCGCGGTTGCGAGGTGGCCCCGATGATGCCGGAGATGGCGATCCAGCTTGGCTACGGATTGCTCCATCGCCGCGACCACGGCGCCGCCCAAGCTGCGTTCGGCCGGGCGCTGGCCATCGCGCCGACGTCGGCGGATGCGCTGTTCGGCATGGGTCGCGCGCATTACGGCAGCGGCGATAGCGCGACCGCAGCAGGCTATTTTCGGCAAAGCCTCAAGAGCAGGCCGGACGATCACGATGCCTGGCTGTTTCTCGGGCATTGCCTTTTGATCCTCGGCCAAAACGACGCCGGCAATGAGTGCTTTCGCGCCGCCGCGCGGGGCGACGCAAGACGCTATGGCAAGGCGCTGTTATCGCTCGCCGCATCCGGCCGCGGCCGGGCCTGGATCAAGCCCAGCGCCGCCGCCCGCTTCATGCGCGGACAAAAAACGTCGGCATCGACTTAGAGACACGGTCGGCCAAAGAGTCCCGGTCAGCGCTTGGGAACGCGAAACTGCCGGCGATAGATTCCGGTTTCGCGAGCTATGGCATTGCGCAATTTGGTTTCGCGTTCGGTCGCCTCATCGGACAGCGCTTCGAAACGGCCAATCCAGCTTTCGCGCTTCACCGGCAGGCATTGCGCGACCGGCGTGCCTTGCGGCAACACGCCCTCGAACGCGGGATCGTGCCAGTGCGCCGGAAAGCTCAATGGGCTGTCGTGAAAGCTGTCGCAATCGACCAAGCCGGCGAGCGTCGTAAACGGCAAATCGGTCCGATTCACCGGATGCGTGAACAGCAGCGAATAGCCCGGCGGCGCTTCGATATTCCAGAAATTGTTGAACTTGACGATGAAACGGTCCTCGTCGAAAAACGGCGCGCCGACGGCCTGACTGGGATCATGGAAAGCGATCGGCGACCGCGAGAACTCACTGGAGAAACCCTCGACGACGAAGTCCCAGGTGAATTCGCCGTCGCGGACCCTGATGTCGGTCGCCAGCGGAATGAGAAAGCCATAGGTCATGGCGTCGATAAAGGGCGGGCATCGCTTCACCGTTTCGGTCTCGGCACCCGAGGTCGAATCGAATGTCTTTGCCGGCATACGCTTGAACCACTCGGGCAGCCCCTGCACCGCCGGCATCGGGCGCGGCAAAACCTTCTCCAGCGCCGGCGGACAGCGAAACGTCAGCGTCATCTGGTTGGCTTGATCCATCAGCCGGGTTCCTGCGTGGCCGATCGCTGCGGTTAGAATACAAAAGACGGAGCCGCGTCCTTAATATACGGGTTCGGCAACTAGGTTCCATGGTAGTAAGTAGCGGGATCGGGCACGATGTGCGATCCGTAGCTTGACCGGGGAAACCCCGTCAAATAGGGGTTCGGCACGATCGGAGAGGTGGCCGAGTGGCTGAAGGCGGCGGTTTGCTAAACCGTTATACGGTCCAAAGCCGTATCAAGGGTTCGAATCCCTTCCTCTCCGCCATTCTCCGTGGTGAGGCGCCTTCCTCCTGGCGCCGCCGATCCCTGTGATGAACCGCAAGGAACGGCGAAGCGGCGGACGCTTTGGGCCGGCGCCGGCGGGTGGCCCTCCCGCTTCCGCAACTGCGGCCCAATTATTCGCGGCGGCAGCCGGGCAGCATCAGGCCGGAGCCTATGCCGAAGCCGAGCGCCGCTACCGCTATATTCTGTCACTTTTTCCCGATCACGCCGACAGCCTTAACAATCTCGGCCTGTTGATGCTGCACGGCGGCAATCCGTCGTCGGCTGCGGAACTCATCGGCAAGGCGATCAAGCTCGATGACCGCGTCGCGCAATACCACTACAACATCTCACTCGCTTGGCGCGCCCTCGACCGTATGGACCAGGTTGCCGCCCATCTCGAGCGCGCCGCCGAGCTTCGTCCCGATCAAGGCCTCACCTTTCTCAATCTTGGCAATGTGCGCCGCCAACAGGGCCGGCTCGCCGACGCCATGTCGTGTTACGAGCGCGCGCAGTCATTACTGTCAAATTCCGCGGCGGCGGGTGTCAGTCTTGCGGACGTCCTGTCGGAGCTGGGCCGCTGGGACGATGCCAGCGCTGCTTATCGGCGAGCCCTGGCGGCAGAACCGAACAATGCCGAGACGCACCATCGGTTCGGCCGCGCGCTGCTGGCGCAGGGCAAGGGTCGCGAAGCGGTCGCGCAATTCAAGGATGCCGTGGCGCTGGGGCCGAATGTGTCCGCCGTTTATGAAGGCCTGGGCACCGCCTTGTTGTCGGTGGGCGAAATCGATTCCGCGATCGACGCCGTCGTTCGCGGCCTCGAGCTTGGTGAAACGCAGCACGGCCAAGCATTGTTCGCGCATTGCGTCAAATCGGTGCGATTTACCGCGAAGAACGACCGCCTTTGCCGATTGGTATTTCGCGCGCTCACCGAAGGCTGGTCGCGCCCGCGCGACCTCGACAATGTTTGCATCAGTATCGTCAAGCTCGATCCGGTCGTAAGGGATTGCATCGCGCGCGCCGTTGCCGCGTGTCCGATACGGTTGGGTGCCGCGCGAATTGTTCGGCGACGGCGGACTGGCGGCGCTGGCGGCGGACGAGTTTCTCGCCGCCCTGCTGCGATGCGACCCGATCCCCGACACCAGCCTTGAATGCCTGTTGGCAAATGTTCGCGCCGTGATGTTGGAGGAAGCGACCGGCCGCGGCGAGGCGATGGCCGATCCAAATCTGAGCTTCTATGCCGCCGTGGCCCGGCAATGCTTCATCAACGAGTATATCTATGCGTTGGGCGACGGCGAAGACGAGCGTGTGCGCAATCTGCAAGCGCGGTTGATGCAGGCGCTCAAGGACGGCGATCCGGTGCCGGCGCTGTGGCCAATCGCCGTCGGCGCCTATGTCCCGCTGCACACGATTGCGGGCGCGGAAGCCTTATTGGCGCGGGCGTGGCCCGAATGTGTCGAGACCCTGCTCGTCCAGCAAATCAAGGAACCGAAGCAAGAACAGGAGATCGCGGCGACGATCCCCGTGCTGACCGCTATCGAAGACCCAGTGTCGCGCGAGGTGCAGCGGCAATATGAGGAGAATCCCTATCCGCGGTGGATCAAAGCCGGCCCGCCGTTCCAGCCCGCGATCTTAAGGGACGATCCTGCACAGCAACCGGCTCCGGATGTCCTAATTGCCGGCTGCGGCACCGGACTTTCCGCCGCCGAATTTGCCCGGCACATGCGCAACGCGCGCATTCTCGCCGTCGATCTGAGCTTGGCCAGCCTAAGCTACGCCAAGCGCATGGCGCAAAGCCTCGGCCTCGGCCAATATCGAATTCGCCCAGGCCGACATTATGAAATTCGGACACCATCGGCCGGACCTTCGACTTCATCGATTCCTCCGGCGTGCTGCATCATCTCGCCGATCCGTGGGCCGGCTGGAAGATTCTGCTGTCGCTGCTGCGGCCAGGCGGCGTCATGCAGGTCGGCCTGTACAGCGAACTCGCTCGCCGCGGTGTCGTTGCTGCGCGCGCCGTGATCGCCGAGCGCGGCTATCCGGCCAGCGCCGAGGGTATCCGGCGCTGCCGTCGACTACATCATCGACCGCGGACGATCCGCTGTTGAAATCGGTAGCGCAATGGTGGGACATCTACACGGTCAGCGAATGCCGCGACCTGCTATTTCATGTCCAGGAACATCGGACCACGTTGCCGCAGATCGATGCGTTCCTTGCGTCGAATGGCGTGCGATTTGCCGGCTTCATTCCGGAGCCTGCGCTGCTGCGGTGCTTTGAAGCGCGCTTTCCGCGGTCGGCCCTGCTCGACCTCGATTGCTGGCACAGCCTCGAGTCCGAGCACCCGGATTTATTCGCCGCGATGTACCAGTTTTGGGTTCGCAAACCCGCTCCGGGCGAGCCGGACAACGCCTCGCCGCAGTAGCAAGCGCCGATTCGGCATGCCGATCTCAGGCGGCAATGGCCGGCGCCGGTGCCGGCGCCATGGTGTTGCCGCGCAGCCAATCGCGCGCCGCGCGTTGCGCGGTGGCGATCTCGACGTCCGACATTTGACTGGCGATCTCTCGCCGCAGCCGGATCGAGTCGATATTGCCTTTCATCGCCGCGAGGTTGAACCATTTATGCGCGGCAACGAGATCGACCGGCGCATCGCGGCCGACCGAATACATCATCCCGAGCTCGAACAGCATGTCGCAGTCGGCCGGCCCTTCACCAAGCGGCGCCGCATTGCTGTCGAGAAGTTCATAACGAGCCATCACACACTCCCCTGTCCTTAAACCCTGTCGTGCCGACCGCTGTCGCCGGCTCTTTGTTCCCAGCCGATAGGGGATAATCCTCAGAAAATTTGAACGGTGGTTTAAGCAATGCGATGAATCGATTCTGAATTGCGCTGGGCAGATCGGCGCGATTGCGGCAAGGTTTCGTTAGGGAAAAGCGCTGCACGCGCAATCGCCGACGCCTCGATTATGGTCGCTGCCTTCCGGCACCACGAACATCGAGGTTGCAATGAGAACCTATCGCAGGGCGACGGCGGCGTTTTGGCTCGCCGCGATCGGATTGGTCGGCCTGCGCCAGCGTCGTGCCGGCTTCGGCCGCGAGTCCGCTGGGCACCTGGTATACGGCGGACAAGGACAGCCAGGTCCGCATCGCCAATTGCGGCGGCGCGCTGTGCGGTAATCTGATCTGGCTCAAGGAACCCAACGACCCGGCGACCGGCAGGCCGAAGCTCGACAAGCACAATGCCGACGCCACGAAACAGAGCCGGCCGCTGATCGGCGTGCCGATCGTGCTCGGCATGAAGCCGAGCGGCCCCAATGTCTGGAGCGGCAACGTCTACAACGCGTCCGACGGCAAGACCTATTCCGGTTCGTTCACCATCACCGGCGACAACACCGCGGATCTGAAGGGCTGCGTGATGGCCGTGTTTGCAAATCGCAGACTTGGACGCGGGCGAAGTAACCGGATGCGCGCAAAATAAACGCGGGCTGAGTAGTTTGGCTCAACGCGCGCGCTGGCCGAACAATACCGCTCGCACTTTCGAATCGCGCAGGTCGACGGCGGACGCCGCTTCGACGCGGATATCGAAGGCGCGCTTGACCGCCGGCCGCGCGCGGATGGCGTCGAACCAGCGCTTGAGGTGCGGAAACTCTTCGAGCTTTTGGCCCTGCCGCTCGGCGAGCCGCACCCAGCCGACGCAGGCCATGTCGGCGATCGAATAGCGGCCGGCCAAAAACTCGCAAAGCCCGAGCCGCCGGTTCATGACGCCATAGAGGCGATTGACCTCGTCGGTATAGCGCGCGATGGCATAGAAAATTTCCGGCGCGTAACGGCGGAAGTGGACCGCCTGCCCGGCCATCGGCCCAAGACCGCCGACCTGCCAGTACAGCCATTCCTCGACCGCGACGCGCGCACGCTCTTCGACCGGATAAAACCGGCCGGTCTTGCGGCCGAGATATTGCAGGATGGCGCCGGACTCGAACACCGAGATCGGCCGGCCGCCCGGACCGTTAGGATCGGCGATCGCCGGTATCCGGTTGTTCGGCGAGAGCGTCAGAAAATCCGGCGCGAACTGCTCGCCTTTGGAAATGTCGACCGGCCGCACGACATACGGCAAGCCGCATTCTTCGAGCATGATCGAAATCTTCCAGCCGTTCGGCGTCGGCCAGTAGAACAGCTCGATCGGCTTCTCCGGCGCGGCGAACCGCACCGGCGGTTTTTCTGGAGGGCTTATTGGAAAGCTTGGGCGCGCGTTTCATGTTCTGACAATAAAATTCTGACAACAAAAAACGGCGCCGCGGGATGACCCACGACGCCGGTGAAAGTTTCGGGAGGATCTGCCAATACACCGAGGGCGTCGGCGAGATGGCTGAAGGGCAAGTTCGCTGAGTTCTTATTCAGCGTGAGATCAGGTTTCCCGTCGCTCATCTTTGCCGCCGCGCTTTTTATCGACGCGTGGCAAAGCTTGCACCTCCGTCCCGCCGACGCCCCCTGCCGTTCACCGGTACCGGCCCGCCTCAGGAGATCGTTGATCCGCCTTCGACGCTGGCCGGTCCGTGTGACGCGATCTTCAGTTAAGTGAAACCGAAGACCGATTCGGCGTTGGCTACTTCTTCTTCCGACGCTTCGCCGGTTTCTTCGCCTTAGCTTTCGCTTTTCTCTTCTTCGCCATTGCTGCCCTCCTAAGCTTGAGTGGATGGCGGTATCGGTGCAGTGCAGTCGCGAATCGATCCGCACTACATCCCGATTACTACACAGGAAAAAAAATAACAGTGACTCCACTTAATTTTGTGTATAGACGCCGCCGCCCGCGACGGCGCGCGCGCCGCACAATGCAAGTCGGCAGCGTCGCGCGCGGAAATATTTTCACTGTGGCCTCTTGAAGCAGACAATTTTGCGCGCATGACAGAAATATCGATGAAATAAGGGTTTCTTGAACGCGGCGATTTTTATTTTGGCCAAACATAGTTATAACTTCGTAACGCATACACGTCTCGCCGGCGCCGCGCGAACGACAGACGCAGCGCGCTCTCGTCTTGCGAAAAAAATTGTGCACCGGCCGGCTTTGCGGAGGCTTTTTTGGTGCCTCCGAGCCGCAAAACGCACGAATCGGTGCTTAAGCGATTCGCTTACAGGCTCGCTCGGCGCCCGGAATGTCGGCGTGCGGCGGCACGCCGACCGCGATTTCGATTCCGTTTCCGACTGGTCGAAGAATGCAGCGCGTCCGGTTGCGGCGGCTGACGCGCCGTCTAAAGACCGATCTTCTTCTTGAGCAGATCGTTGACGGCCTGCGGGTTGGCCTTGCCGCCCGACGCCTTCATCACCTGGCCGACAAACCAGCCGATGGCTTTCGGATTGGTCTTGGCATCGGCTAGCTTGTCGGGGTTCTTGGCGACAATGTCGTCGACGATGCTCTCGATCGCGGACAGGTCGGTGACCTGCTTGAGCCCGCGGCGATCGACAATGGTCAGCGGATCGCCGCCTAGCTCCTCAGTTTCAGGTTCAGGAGCTCATTGACCTTTTGGGGATTTGCCTTCCCGCCCATTCTCTTCATTACTTGACCGACGAACCACATCACCGCCTTAGGATTTGCCTTTGCGGCGGCTACTTTATCGGGATTCTGCAAGAAAAGGACATCAATGGCGATCTGTATCTCGCTTTCGTCGCTGACTTGTCTCATACTTCTTTGTTCGACGATCTGATCGGGGTCGCCCCCTCCGTCCAAATGATATCGAGCAGTTCTTTCGCCATTTTGGTAGAGAGAACGCCAGCGCCGATATACATCAAGATTTTACTTAGCTGATCTGCATTTACCGGCGATTGGTCGAATTCTAGGCCTTCCCCGTTCAGTCGGCCAACCAGTTCATTGATAACCCATTTGGCAGCCATCTTCGCGTTGGCTGGATCATGTTTCGCCACTGTCTCGTAGAAAATCGCCATCTGCTGATTGGCGATAAGGACATTGGCCTCAGCCGGCGTCAGCCCAATGTCGTTAACGAAACGGGCCATCTTCTCATCCGGGAGTTCCGGAAGATCGGCTTTGAGCCTTTCGACCTCCGCCTGCGACAGTTCCAGCGGCAGCAGATCCGGATCCGGCAAATAGCGATAGTCGTGCGCGTCTTCCTTGCTCCGCATCGAGCGCGTTTCGCCCTTGTCGGGGTCGAACAGCCGGGTTTCCTGCTCGATCCTGCCGCCATCCTCGATGACGTCGATCTGGCGGCGCGCCTCATGCTCGACCGCCTGGCCGATGAAGCGGATCGAGTTGACGTTCTTGATCTCGCAGCGCGTGCCGAGCGCGCTCGTTCCGGGCTTGCGCACCGAAACATTGACGTCGGCGCGCAGATTGCCCTTCTCCATGTCGCCGTCGCAGGTGCCGAGGTAACGCAGCACGCTGCGAAGCTTGGCGATGAAGGCCTTGGCTTCGTCGGCCGAGCGCAGATCGGGTTTGGTCACGATCTCCATCAGCGCCACGCCGGAGCGGTTGAGGTCGACGAGCGACATGGTCGGGTTCTGTTCGTGCAACAGACTTGCCGGCGTCCTGCTCGAGATGCAGCCGTTCGATGCCGACACGCACGACTTCGCCGTCCGGCATGCCGACGGTCACCTCGCCCTCGCCGACGATCGGCTGCTTGTACTGGCTAATCTGATAGCCCTGCGGCAGGTCCGGATAGAAATAGTTCTTCCGATCGAACACCGATTTCAGGTTGATCCGCGCTTTAAGTCCGAGCCCGGTGCGCACCGCCTGGCGCACGCATTCGGCATTGATCACGGGCAGCATGCCCGGCATCGCCGCGTCGACCAGCGAGACATGCGCATTGGCCTCGCCGCCGAAAGCGGTCGAGGCGCCGGAAAACAGCTTGGCCTGCGAGGCGACCTGGGCATGAACCTCCATGCCGACAACCACTTCCCAGTCGCCGGTGGCGCCCTTGATCAGCTTCGATTTTTTTTGCGCCGGTGCGTCCATGCGATCCGGTTACGCGCTTCGGATGAGCCCGGCAAGGCCCGCCGCCACGCGCCGGAGGGCGCGCGCGAGGGGCCATCGCGCCGGTCGAGCGGGCTAGATTAGGAGCCGCACTTTTCGGCTAGCCGCCGCACTTTTCAACTAGCTGCCGCATTTGGCGGTGCAGAAGCCGGTATAGCAAGGCAGCATGGCAGTGAATGTTCCATTCACACACATCTGCTGGCTGCACCACTTGTTCTGCGGATTGCAGTTGAACGAACACATCGTGTTGGCGGCGGTGAAGTGCGTCTTGTCGACGGCACAGGAGCCGGGCGGCGCCTTCATCACCTTGGCCGAAGCGATCGACGGCAGCGCAACCGCGCCAGCCAGCAATGCGATCTTCACAAATGACATCACGCGCATGGAATCCCCCAAATTCGCGCCCCAATAGCATCTTACATCATGATCTTACATCGGCTGAACCACAGCGCAAGGGAATTGCGCGGCGGCGAGCCGCTTGATAGACTAAGTCCAACAAGGAATGGACCGCGCAGCGGAGGAATACATGGACGCCATTGCCAAGACCGAGGCCGAGACGAAGATCGCCGAACTGCCGGGGCCCCGCGCGCGCATTGGGCTGATCATCCCGTCGGTCAACCGGATGACCGAGCGGCAATTCAATCATTATGCCCCGGACGGTCTCGATATTCTTGTCGCCCGCGGCCGCGTCGCCGGGCAACCCAACCGCACCGTCGCCGAACTGACCGACGAGATCGCGCATGCGGCCGGCACGCTGGCCGATGCCGCGCCCGACCTCATCGTCTTTCACTGCACCCACACCTCCATGAAGGAAGGCGCCGACGGCGAGGCGCGCATCATCGAGTTGATCCGCCGCACCACCGGCATCGAGGCGTTGTCGACGTCGAGTCTGGTCAACGATGCCATGCGTGCGCTCGGGCTAAAGCGGCTCATCTTGCTCAGTCCTTACATGTCGAACCAGAGCATCATCGACTATCTCGCCGCAGCCGGTTTTAGCGTCGTCAGGGACGTGGCGCTAAAATGCAAAACGCCGGCCGATTTCGAAACGGTTACGCCGAAGCGCTGGCTGGAGCTGGCGCTGGAGAACGACACGCCGGAGGCGGACGGCGTGTTCCTGAGCTGCACCAACACCACGCAGATCGAAGCGGTGGAAGCGATCGAGCGCGCGCTGGGAAGGCCCGTGGTCAACAGCAACCAGGCAGTGCTGTGGGGCTGCCTCAATCGGCTCCGGGACAAGCTCGGCGACACCGCCGTGCCGGCCAATCTCGGCCGGCTGATGGATGCGCTCGGCGCCTGACTTTGCTTATCAGGCGCGGATCGCGTCGTCGTAGACCGCCGCAGAATCCGTCCACCACTTGTCGGCGAACTGCCGACGCTTTTCCTGCAACGGCGCGGCGGCGCGGCGCACCGCGTCGACGATGGCAGTGGGCGCAGTCGCGGGCGAGCCGGCATCGAACGGCGGGGCCGGTCTATATTCCATCTGTAACTGGATTTGCTGCGCGAGCGCCTCGCCGCGCAGCACCGCCGCGACACGCAGGCCAAAATCGATGCCGGCGGTGATGCCACCGCCGGTGATCCGGTTGCGATCGATCACGACCCGCTCGTCCACCGGGATGGCGCCGAACATTTCGAGAAGCGGCAGACTGAGCCAATGCGTGGTCGCCCGATAGCCGCGCAATAGCCCGGCGGCGGCCAGTACCAGGGCGCCGGTGCAGACCGAGGTAACATAGCGGGCGCTTTTTGCCTGCCCGCGCACGAAGCCGAGCACCTCCTCGTCGTTCATCAAGGCCTGCTGGCCCGGGCCGCCGGGGACCACGATGACATCGAGCCGCGGACAGGCAGCGCAGGTGACGGTGGGAGTGAGTAGCAGCCCGCGATCGGTACGCACCGGCCCGGAGGCTTTGGCGATGATGTGCACGATAGCATCCGGAAGCCGGGCAAAGACCTCGTAAGGCCCGGTGAAATCGAGCTGGGTCATGTCGGCAAAGATCAAAAAGCCGATGTGGAGGGGTCTCGTGTCGCTCATAAGCGCGCTCCCTGGTCGAAAAGCGGATACGCTCCGCTAACCGCGTCCGCCACTCACGGGAACGTATCCATTCTTCTTGCCGTCGAAAATATAGACTTCGCTATGGCCCATTCGGCCGTCGGCGAAATCGATTTCGATGCCGTTTAATCCATTTCCGAACGGTTCGCCGAGGTTCAGATAGATCGGGGTCATCAGTAACCCGGCGGTGCAGTCCTTTTCATCGAACATGAGCTTTTGAACCGGCCGTTTGCTCTTCTTGTCGAAGACGGTGACGAAGCCCAGACAGACCTGCGTGTCCGCCTTGATGTAGGTGCCGACGAACACATGGCGCGCGGTTTGCGCCCAAAACGGGATTTCGACGCGTCCCTCGACCTTTCCGTCGTCGCCGGTGTTGTCCAGCGTTGCCACTCTTTTGAGCGCCAGGGGATAGGAATTGCCGGCGCTGCTCCACGTTCCCGTGACGTCGCCGTCGTGAACATCGAGAGCGAAGGTGCACCCTTTGGCATCGGCCGGTGTCGTGGTGCCGACGATAATGATCCGATGAAAGGACTTTGGATCGAAAATCTCGCAGAGCGCGAGGTGGTCTTTTCGATGCGTGCCGTAAAGGGCGATCGGGATGAGTTTGTTGTCGTAGAAGTAGCTGCTTTCGACGTTCGTGTCGCCGCCGAAGGAAGCGTAGAACTGCAGCGAGAGATGGATCGGATAAGGCCCGAGCGTGCCCGTGAAATTCTCGACATGATACCAGCCGGCGACCGCCCGCCCGCTCAGCAGAAGCAGGCATGCGGCCGCCAGCAATAAACGCTTCGTTCCCAAGACCGTCGTTCCCAAGACCGTTGCCATGACCGTTGCCACTTGAACTGAATGCCGCGGCGGATGCGTTCGCGGTGAATCAAGATTGGAGCGTGAGCATCGAGTGTCAAATTCGCTCCACTGGTTATAGGAGTGCCTTGGCCTCTGTTACATCTACGATCATCGCGCCTCGCGCCCACGGAAACTTTGATTTCACATTATCCACGACCTCTCCGGAAGTAAGTATCCGCGCAAGGCCTTCGATCCGAAATCCTTGTCCGGGCTTCATGCTTCCTTGTACCCTCTTCGAGGCGACCAATAATTGCACGCGGTTGTTATTCTGAAGATTTATTTCCGTTTGATGATATCGGCCAACCGGAAAGACGATCATGTCTTCTCCTATGCCGAGAGTACGCATGTATTCGCCCCAATTTCCCACCACATGAGGGCCGTCCTTGCCGCTGGTAACGATTGTTACGAACTCCGTCGCCTCACAAACCTCTCGGCACTGACCTTCAATTTTTGCCACGGATCATTCTCCTTTTACCTTGGGTCTTTTGCAGATTTTCGGGAAGGCTTTTGCCGGACGGATCGCCCCGATACGTCTGTTGCCAAAAAGCTCATGAGCCTGAGACCGATGGCCAAGCGGAATAAACCTCGCTTGACGGACTCACTGTACGGAATTATCTTATTCGGATAAAGTCAGTCGGATTTAAAATTGTGAGCTTTTACGGAGCCGCCTCGGAATACGGAATTCACTGTCTGCTGCACTTGGCCAATGTTCCTGAGGGAGTATGGCCGAGCGCGCGGGATGTCGCCGATTTTCAGGGAGTTTCGAGCGCCTATGTAGCGAAGCTGTTCACGCAGCTGCAGAAGGCGGGCATCGTTCAATCGTCAGGCGGGAAGTCCGGCGGATTCCGCCTTGCGCGCGCTGCGGAGAATATCTCGGTTCTCGACGTGGTGGATGCCGTCGAGGGAAAGAGCCCGCTGTTCCGGTGCCGCGAGATTCGAAAGAATTGCGTCTTGTTCCAGAACAAGGATCCGGATTGGACGCAGCGCGGCGTCTGCGCGATTCATGCAACGATGCGGGCAGCGGAAGTCAGGATGCGCGATGTGCTTGCGCAAAAGACGCTGGCGTCATTGACGAGGGCGGTTGCCGTCAAGCAGACGGCCAGCGAGGGCACGGCGACCCGGGAGTGGTTTGACCATCGGCAGATTACGCGGCGCCAGCCTGATCGGCCTCTTAAAGCGATGCGCGGCCGTCGCGTGGTTTTGGCGAACAAGAACCATTGAATTGGAGAACTGATGATGGGCCATGGCAATCAGATCGCGGCGAACGGCAACGGGGCCCTTCAGGCCAAGGGGCGGATTTTGGTGCTGGGCGGCGGCTATTCGGGCCTGTGGGCCGCCGCCAACGCGCAAGACGTGGCGCGCGAATGCGGTTCGTTATTGTCGATCACGCTGGTATCGAAGGACGGTTATCTTGAGCACCGCCCGCGGCTCTATGAGAAAAATCCCGATACGTTGCGCGTTGGCATAGGCGATCTCGTCGAAGCGTTGGGTATTCATCTTGTCATCGGGATCGCGACGTCGATCAATACCCGGGAGAAGACCGTCACCGTGGCGGGCGCCAATGGGACGGAGGTCATTGGCTATGACCGCCTTGTGCTGGCGACCGGCAGCGAATTGCGTCAGCTCCCGATCCCGGGGATGGCGGAGTTTGCCTGGAACATCGACACCTACAAGGGCGCGAAGGCTTTCGACGATCATCTGAAAGCTATCGCCGGCGCGATTGCGGTTCCTGCGAACAACACATTTGTCATCATCGGAGCCGGGATGACGGGGATCGAGCTTGCCGCCGAGATGCGGGATCGTATCGAGCAGCATGCCGGCGCCGTTGCAGCACAGGCGGCGCGAATCATTCTGGTGGAGCGAAGCGCCGCGGTTGGACCGACTTTCGGTGACGAGCCGCGCCCCGTCATTGAGGAGGCGCTGTCGCTTGCCAAAGTCGAGCTCCGCCTGGGCACGGGCATCGCATCAGTTCGACCGGATGGAGTGACGCTGACGACTGGAGAGGAGATCGCGACAGCAACGACCGTGATGACGGTTGGCATGGGTGCGAGCTCGCTGACCAGGCAAATCCCGGGCGAGCGCGACGAATTGGGCCGTTTGCATGTCGATGACAATCTGCAGGTGATCGGTGTGGAGCATGTCTATGCGACCGGCGACGTCGCTTGCGCCTATGTGGACGACGCCAACGTGGCGGTGATGTCATGCCAGACCTCCCGGACAATGGGAAAATATGCGGGCCGAAACGCGGCATGCGACCTTCTTAGTCAACCCTTCCGAAGCTACCGGCAGCCCGACTACACGACCTGCCTCGATCTCGGCCGGTTCGGCGCAGTCTTCACGCATGGGTTCGATCGCAAACTCAAACTGTTCGGACCCGAGGCGAAGAAGCGCAAGCGCTGGATCAATACCGAACTCATCAACCCGCCAAACCTGGGCGCCGCCAATCAGATCTTAGCCGAGATGCGTATCGACGAAAGAGGAAGATAGAGAGAACCGCCGGGCTTGCGCGGGCACGAACGGTCAGTGCCGGTCCTTTTTGGAGGGAGGAACAAGCAATGGAAGAACAACGTCCGGTCGGAAGGGTCGTCTCTGGAGCCAGCCGTAATCTGAAGGTGATCACGCAGACGTCTGATGTCCGTATTGTCGAGTACACGCTGAATCCAAGCGACAGCCATCCGTGGCATCGGCATTCCGAGGTAACAGACAGGATTTACTGCCTCGAAGGGCTGATCGGCGTGGACACGAGGGAACCACCCCATCAGTTTCTCTTACAACCCGGCCAGAGCTGCGAGGTACCGGTGGGAACGGTGCACCATGTGAGCAATCCAGGGGCTGGCACTGGCCGGTATCTTCTCGTCCAGGCATTGGGCAAGTACGACTACATCAGGGCCGAATGATCGTCAGTCATACGATCTGTCGCGGGCAAAGCGGCGACGCTTCGGGGATTCGATATTAGACGCACTTAGAGCCCACTGCGATCCTCCCGGCACAAGAGACAATCGGCCTTCGATACCAGCTTGCGAATCGCGCTCCAATCGTCGGAATATCACATGGGCGCGACCGGGCATTGCCGTGCTGCATAGCACTACGCTCAACTTATTGGTTCTTGGCCTCGCGCTCTCCGGCTGCGCGGTTGCGCCACGCGTCCAACCCCAGGATCAGGCAAAGCAACAGGCCGCGCTCAACGCACAGCTCATCGAGCAGGCGAAGGCCGCCATGGCTGCCTGTGACGCCAAGTTGCCGGCCGGCGACCCGAAAACGGCAGTGGCGAGACGGAAATGCATCAACGACGGATTCGCAATCAGATTGCCGACCTTTGGCCCGGATCAGGATTTGGTGCGGGGAGTCATGGCGAACAGCATGGTCATCGCCGAGCAGGTTCAAAGCGGAAAAATGACAACTGCCGAAGGAAATGCCGCCATGGCCGCAAATTGGTCAAAGGCGGTGACCGAGAGTCAGCGGCGGTCGAACACCAAGGATTCCGTCCTGACCCAACAGAGCGCGGCAGCCGCGCCCCAGCGTATTGGGCCAGCCGAGGATGCGGCGCCTGTGAACCTTCCTGGCTTTGCCTGCACCCAAACCGGCAACGTGACGACCTGTAACTAGTCGCGGCGCGCCACCAGGCACAGGCACGCGCCGCTTCGCACCCGCTGACTAGCCGCGCATCAGTGCGGCCAGGGCATGACCGGAACGGTGCTGATCGCGTTCGCCGGCGATCCGTTGACGATCTTGGTGCTGATCGCGAGATAGATGATCGTATTGTGGGGAATGTCCACCATGCGATAGATGCGGGTCGTCTTGAAAAAGATGCTCGTCTTCTGACTGAACACCTCTTCTTTGTCGGTCAGCTTCGACAGGTCGACGGTAATTGGGCCGATTTGTCGGCAGGAAATGGAAAAATTGGAGGGATCTTCATTGAGGCCTAATGGCTGGCCCCAGCCGCCCTTTCTCGCCTGCGAAATATGACAGGCGATACCGGGGACCTTCGGATCTTCGAAAACACTGACGCACACTTTGTCGTTGGGAGAAAACGCGTTGAACGTCGTGCTGATGCAGTCGAGGTCGCTGGCGTGAGCCGAAGCAACCGGCACGACAACCAGCAACATCGCCGTCATAAGAAACCACTTCATTGCAAACTTCGCTTTGGTTGTGACGGCGTTACTATTCGCAAAGGCTTCAAACCACGTCATGCGCGCGTAGCAAAACAACCCAGGATTTGCAGGTCTGGAAGGCTCTGTCGTCCGCCGGCAGTGAGAGAGCGCTTACGCCCCTTCCCGCCAGATGCCGAGCGCTTCCTGCGCCGGGCGGTCGGAGATCGAGAACAGCACGGACTCCTTGGCGGCGTGGTGGGCGTAGCGCTTCCACGACGGCACCACGAACACATCCTGCGGACCCCACTCCAGCACTTTGCCGTCGACCGTGGTGGTGCCTTGGCCTTCGGCACAGACGAAAATGGTGCCGTCGGTCGCGCGATAGGGCTCGCCCTTGAATCCTTTTGGTAGCATCGCCAGCCAAGCGCCCATGGTCGGCAGCACCGGACCGCCGGTTACCGGGTTGGCATAGCGCACGCGCGCGCCATGACGATTGTCGATGTCGCCCGCCTTCATCATCCGCTCCACGATCGGGCGGGTGCGCGCATAAGTGTAATTGATCACCGGGGTGCGGTTGGTCGCCGGCGTGCCGTCGGGCAGCACGCCCGAGGCATAAAACGACAGCGAGTTGCCGTCGCCGCGCTTGGTGTCCTGGGTCGGATCGTCAAAATGCTCGGAGAACGACGCCTCGTAGAAATTGACCGCCGGAAAATCGAGCACGTCGAGCCACAGCATCGGCGTGTTCGACGGATTGCCGTGATCGTGCGGCGCCCAGTTGGCGGTGATGACGAAATCGCCGGGTGCCATGAAGGCCTTTTCGCCCTCGACCGCGGTATAGGCGCCCTCGCCGTCCAGCACGAAGCGGATGGCCGAAGAAACGTGGCGATGGGCCGGCGCCACCTCGCCCGGCATGATCATTTGCACGCCCGCGAATAGTGTGTTGGTCGCGCGCGATTCGCCATGCATGGCCGGATTCTCCAGGACCAGCACCCGGCGCTCCGCTTCCTCGGCGGTGATCAGGCCGCCCGACTCCATGACCAGCGATTTGACGTCCTCAAAATGCCAGACATGCGGCTGGCATCGCGTCACCGGCTCCTTGGTGACGACCGACTTCATCACCTTCCACAGCGGCGCCATGTCCCTTTTGGCGATCCGCTCATAGAAAGCCTCGCGCATCGCCTCGATATTGTGCTTTGAGCCTGGATTGCCCGTTTTCTCTTGTTTCTCTTGGGCGGCGACCGCCATGGTTATCCTCCTGAAGTGCGAAATGCCTGTGTTTGAGCGGAATATAATCAAAGCCGCGGGTTGCGGAAATAGCGTCCCGGCAAGCAAAAGGCGGGGCAGCTATGCGGCAGACCTCGCGGGCTGATGAACGCGAGCTGATGAAGATGGGCCGATTTCGCGGTCAATAGAGCCGCAGGCGCTGGTCGACGGGCCGCCCCGGCGCCGAAGCCCAGCCGCGTTGCCTTAATTATTGGTCGCGCCGCCGTCGACCGCAATGGTCTGGCCGGTGATGAAGTCGCTGTCGGCCGAGGCCAGAAACACCAGCGCGCCGAGCAAGTCTTGCGGATATTCATCGCGCTTGAGCGCCCGGCGCGCGATCGACGGCTGGCGCGAGTGCTCGAGGTGCTGCGGATTTTCGTCGATGACGGTATCGCTCAAGGTAAAGCCCGGCGCCAAATTGTTGACGCAGATATTGTGCTCGCCCAGTTCGCGCGAAGTCGCTCGCGTGAACGCCGTCACCGCGCCTTTCGAGGTCACGTAATGCGCGAATAGTGGAATTCCGCGCGCGACGGTGCCGGAGCTGATATTGACGATCTTGCCGTATTTCTGCGCGATCATGTGCGGCGCGACGTGTTTGGTCATGAGAAACACGCCGCGGATGTTGACCGCCATCACCCGATCCCACAGCGCCACGTCGATGTCGGTGACTTTCTGCTCCTTCAGAGGCGCAAACAGCGCGGCGTTATTGACCAAAATATCGATTTTGCCGAAACGATCCATGGTTTTGGCGACCAGCACCTTGACCGCGCCCTCCTCGGACACGTCGGTGACGGCGCTTTCCACCGAGTTGGCCCCGTGCTGCCGCGCGATCTCGGCGGCAACGTCCTTGCCGTCGACGAGGTCGGCGATCATCAGCCGTGCGCCCTGTGCGGCGAGCGCGCCGGCATAATGCCGGCCGATCCCCTTGGCGCCGCCGCTCAAGATCGCGACACGGCCATCGAGACGCCCCATGATGTCCTCCCTGTTTGTCTGGCCTTACCCTACTTCGCGCCGCCGTGCGCGGCGATGAACTTGGCGAATGCGGCGAGCAGTTGCTTGATGAAGCCGACCGCCTGCTCGTCCTTGAGCTGTCCGGTCTTGTCGTCGAATTTCTGTGCGGCGAGGCCGATGAACACTTCCGGCTTGTTCATGGTCATGGCGTCGAGAAAGATCATGCAGCGGCGCAGGTCGTATTGCATGCGGCCGCCGCCGAGAATGCCGCCCGCGGCCGAGATCAGCGCCACCGGTTTGCCGACAAACGGCTGGTTGGGCACCCGCGACACCCAGTCGATGGCGTTCTTCAAGCCGCCCGGAATCGAAAAATTATATTCCGGAGAAACGAAAATGACGCCGTCGGCGGAACGCACCGCTTCGGCGAGCGTCTGTACCGGCGTCGGAAAGCCCGTCGAGTTCTGGAGGTCGGCGTTGTAGAGCGGGAACTCCGTGAACGGCGGTGCCTCGGTGATGGTCATGCCCGCAGGCGCCCAGCCGGGCAGATGGTTGAGCACCATCCGATTGTACGATCCCTTGCGAAGGCTGCCGCAAATGCTGATGACGCTGGTCATATTCAATCCCTGGCCGTTCGGTCCCTCAACTGCTCGACGAATGCAACAATGCCGGCGCCACGATGTCCTTCCAACTCTTCGGCGGCGCTTTCAGTTCGCCGCGGCGACTTAAGAATTCGGCCATCGTCTGCACGCCATAGACCGCGCTGCCGAACTCATCCTTGATGTCGCCGATCACCGCAGTGGCGGCCGAGCCGGTGAGCGTGCCGGACGGCTCATGGGTGAGAAAGATCTGCGCCGCGCGGCGCGGATCGTCGCGGATGATGCGCGCCGCCTCGTCGATCGCTCCGGCCACGATCCCCGGCATCTCGGATTGCCGCTCGATAGTAGCTTTGCTGGCGCCAAGCACGAGAAACGAGAATTTGCCGCCCATGACGTCGGACGATTTGAGGATCGTGTGCAAGCCGGGATCGCGCAACGCGAGCTGCGTATAAGGCGGCGAAGAGAAATAGGCCGTCACTGTTCCCTTCCCGGTTTGCTTTTCTTGGTCCTTATCTTGGCCTTTATTTTGGCCGCCGCCGAGCGCGTCGACAGCATCGGCGTGCGACATTTCCACCACCTGACCGCGCAGCCGGTCGTAGCGGCCGAAAACTTTCTCCGACGCCATTTCGAGCAATTGCATCTGCGGCGAGGTCAAGGTCGGCAGCGCAATGAGATCGGTCGGCTTGAGATCGGCGATGGTCTGTTCGTCCGCTTGATTGCTGAGCAGCACCAGCGGCAGTGAGGTGAGGCCGGATACGGCAAGGATTTGCTGCGGCGTGCCCCTGCCCTTGTCCCACGCGGCAAGCAGCGGCGCGGTGCCGAAGGGGGCGACATCGATCGCGCCGGAAGCGATTTCGGCTTGCGCCTGCCCCGCCCCCATCAACCGCGGAAAGCTCGCTTTGACGTTGAGATGCGCCGCTTTGGCTTGCTGTTCGATCAGCTTGAGGTCTTCGCAAATATAGAGCGGCAGGAACGCCAGCCCGAAGCCAAGTCCGATCCGAACCTCTTGCTCCTGCGCGGCCGCCGGGACAGCCGCGGCGCAGAGCAACACCAACGCTACGACGCAACGCGAGATCATGCACGGGCCTTTGCGGCGAGTAAAACTCGGTCGGGGATCGTGAGTATACTTGAGCCTTCGCGCCGCCGGGAGGGCTAGAAAAAATACTCCCGCAGCCGCACCCGCCCCGCCATCGCCGCGCGCAAATCGAAACCGTTGACGATGGCGACGCGAAAGCCACCCGGCGGCATGGCGTGGTGCTCCGGTGCGCGATCCTCATGGAATGTGATCTGCACGCTGCTGATGCCGGGAATGGCGCTGACCTCCTCGACCAGCGCCGCCGGCGGATGACGGTAGCGGCGCCCGTAGGGGACGAACAGCACGACGCTATAGCCTTCGAAGCGATCGTCGTCAGCAAAATCCCATTCGCCGGTCTCGTAGAGCGCGACCACCGCCTCGACCCAGCCCGGCCCATAGAGGTCGGGCCACTGGTCGGAAAAACGCAGATGGCCTTCGATAATGGTTTCGTCGATGGTTTCGAGATTGAGCATGCCGGTGTAGCGGGCCAGATTTTTCTGAATCCAGGCACCGCAACGCGCTTCGATGCCGGTATCCGGCTCGGCGTGCACGATCCAATAGTCGAAGGTCCCCTCGCCGGCCGGCTTGCCGGTGACATGCCGCCACCAGCGCGGCGCACCATCGACCACGGCGACGTCGGAGGACACATGCCGGCCTTCGAGCAGCCTCATCCAGAAATGACCAGGTGCATAGTGCCGAACATAATCGGCTTGCGAGGTCAGGACCCGGGAGCCTACGCCCATGCCGCGCAGATTGACGATCGGTTTGGAGAATACTGGATAACGCGCGGGCGGCACGCCATGCGGCGCCGCCTCGATTGCCTGTGACAACGCCAGTGCCAGCTTGTCATAGACGAAGCGGTGGGCTGGGAACCATTGCCAAGCGTCGCTGTCCTCGGTCGGAATATTGGCCGCGGTATCGACATGGGCGAAATATTGCAGGCGCCATGGATCGGCTTCGCAGATCGGCATCGGTCAGACGCAATGAAACAACCGTGAAGGGTACGGCAGCCTAGCGCCCTTCACCGTCATCGGCCATCGCTAAAGCGAACAGCGTGGACGGAAAACTGGCCGTCGTTCCAGACGTCAAGCGGCGTCCAGCCGCTGCCGTGGGCCAGCGCTTGAAACGATTCGACGGTGTATTTGTAGCTGTTTTCGGTATGGATAGTTTCGCCGGCGCGGAAGCCGATGGGCTTGCCGTTGACCCTGACCTTCTGCCGCTTGGTGCTGGCGAGATGCATCTCGATCCTGTTGTGCATGCCGTTATAACAGGCGTGATGTTCGAACGCAGTCAGGTCGAAATTAGCGCCGAGTTCGCGGTTGATCCGCGCCAACAGATTGAGATTGAACCGCGCCGTCACGCCCTCGGAGTCGTTATAGGCCCGACAGAGGATTTTAGTGTCCTTGACCAGATCGACGCCGATCACCAGCACCGCGGCGGGGCCGAGGATGGTCCCGGCGTGCCGCAGAAATTTTGCCGCTTCATGCGGCTCGAAATTGCCGATGGTGGAGCCGGGAAAGAACCCGACGCGCGGGAGCGCGGCGACCTGGGCCGGGATAGTGAAACTTTCGGTGAAATCGGCGACTACCGGGTGCACCGCAAGCCTGGGAAAGTCGCGCCGCAGCGCGGCGGCTTCCTGCTGCAGAAAGTCCCCGGAAATATCGACTGGAACGTAGGCTTCGATGGTTGCCGCGGCACCGAACAGGATGCGCGCCTTTTTGCTGGAACCGGCGCCGAACTCGATGAGCGCACAGTTCGCCGGGAACAGCGAGGCGATCGCCGGTGCATGCTCGCGCAGCAGCGCAAGCTCGCACCGCGTCGGATAATATTCCGCCAACTGCGTGATGCGCTCGAACAGCGCCGAGCCCGCCGCATCGTAGAAATATTTCGGCGACAGGTGCTTCGGTTTTGCCGAGAGGCCGGCCAGAACATCGGCGGCGAACGGTTCGGAGGTTTCGATGGATGATGCCGCGCGTAGCGCGGTTTGAGTGGCGCTTGCCATGAATTTCGCTCAGTGTTGATAAGCTGCGAGCCGCAACCCGGAAAATTGCCAGCGGGCGGACGGATAAAAGAAATTGCGATAGGTCACGCGCGAATGAGCGGGCGGCGTCGCCAGCGACGAGCCGCGCAAGACAATCTGATTGACCATGAACTTGCCGTTATATTCGCCGAGCGCGCCGGGAGCCGCCCGGTAGCCCGGATAGGGCGAGTAGGCGCTGCGCGTCCATTGCCAGACGACGCCGAAGGCTCCCGCAAGCATGCCGCGTCCGGCCGCCGCTTCCCATTCAGCCTCGGTCGGCAGATCCTTGCCAGCCCATCGTGCGAACGCGTCGGCTTCGTAATAGCTGACGTGACACACCGGCCGATTGGGTTCGACCCGGCGCAAGCCTCCAAGCGTCATCGTAAACCATGCGCCGTCGACTTTGCGCCAATAGCCCGGCGCATTCCAGCCGTGCGCCTCGAGGGCCGCCCAGCCGTCCGACAACCACAAGGTCGGCGTCGCGTAGCCATCGTCCGCCATGAAATCGAGCCACTCGCGGTTGGTGACCAGCCGCGGCGCCAATTTCACCGGCGTGAGCAGCACCTGATGCGCCGGCAATTCGTTGTCGAAACAAAAGCCGTCGCCGCCGTGACCGATGGTATCGATGCCGGTCAGCGTCGCGACCGCTGTGTCCTGAACATCCCCGTCCGGCCACAGCCAGTCCGGATCGTAGGCCGGATGCGTCTCGTTATGTGAGAAAGCGTGCAAAATATCGGTGAGCAGCAATTCCTGATGCTGTTGCTCATGGTGCAGCCCGATCTCGATGATCGGAATGATTTCGCCGAAATTGTCTGCGGTTTCGATCAGCGTGGCAACCGCGGCGTCGACATGGGCGCGATAGGCGGCGACCTCAGCGGCACTTGGCCGTGTGACCAGGCCACGCTGCGGCCGCGCCGCACGCGGGCCGGCGGAAACGTAATAAGAATTGTACAGATAAGCGAACCGCTCATCGAACGGACTATAGTTTTTGACATATGGCTTGAGCAGAAATTGCTCGAAGAACCAGGTAACATGGGCGCGATGCCATTTGGTGGGACTCGCGTCCGGCATCGATTGGACGACCTGGTCCTCCGGCGACAAAAAGCCGGCGCGGCGTTCTGTCTCGGCCCGCACGTCGTCAAAGCGCTTGAGCCAAAAGCCGCGCGGATCGCGCGAAGATGCAGGCGCAGGGACTGCGGCTTCAGCAGGCGCCGGCCGGGTCCTTTCAGCGGGCCGAACGCGCGTAGAAACAGCCGAACTTGGCATTGCCTATGTCCGCAAATGGCGGGGTTAGCAGGGGAATTTCAGAGGCTAGGAGAATAATGGGGTCCCGGGGCGGTTGGTTCCAAACATGATCGATCCATCGCCGACTGCAATGCCCATCTCGACCTCCTAACGCGGAAGTGATCGCATCACCCCGACGAAGCCTAAGCTAGGGTGAAGTTGGCCTAAATCCAGAGGCCGACTTATGGTTTGCAGCCGGTTCGGCTATGCAGTTGGCAATATTGCGTCCGCTGACATTTCATCCGGTGCCACGGGACGCGCGATTCGGCGGATGGGGATATCAGTGGGATGACAAAAAGCGCAAAACGCAAAGCGCGCGCAAAGCCGATGTTGCCGGGCCAACGCGCCGATTTTTCGGCAATTGTCGATCGGCCGCCGCTGCGGCTTCCGGGCGGCGCGCGCATCGTGGTCTGGTCGATCGTCAATCTCGAAGTCTGGGACATCGGCAAGCCGATGGCGCGGCAGGTCCTGGCTCCGCCAACCGGGGTAACGCAACTCCCCGACGTGCCGAACTGGAGCTGGCATGAATACGGGATGCGGGTCGGCGTCTGGCGTTTCTTCGATCTGTTCAAACGGCAGAAAATCCGCCCGACGCTCGCGATCAACGCCCGGGTCTGCGAGGACTATGCCCGCGTCGCACAGCAGGCAAAGACCGACGGCTGGGAGTTCATGGGCCACTCTTACGAGCAAGGCCCAATTCACAAGGAGCCGAACCAGAAGGCCATGATCAAGCGTTCGCTGGACGTCGTTGAACGCTTTACCGGCAAGCGGCCGGTGGGTTGGCTCGGCCCCGGGCTGACGCAGACGCTGGAAACGCCGGATCTGCTGACGGCCGCCGGCATCAAGTATATCGGCGATTGGGTCTATGACGACGAGCCGACCACGATACGCACCACGGGCGGCCCGCTGGTCACCCTGCCTTACACCATGGAGCTCAACGACATCCCGATGATGGCGGTGGCGCACCACGAAGCCGACTATTTGTTCAAGCGCGCCGTCGACCAGTTCGACCGGCTCTACGCCGAAAGCGAACAGCGGGCCAAGATTTTTTCGCTCGCAATCCATCCCTATCTCAGCGGCCAACCGCATCGCATCAAATATCTCGAAGCGATCTACGATTACACCCGCCGTTTCGACGGGGTGGTGTACTGGACCGGCGACAAGATTCTGGATTGGTATTCGCAATGCATGGCCGCAACATGATCCGTGCCGCCGCGTTCTTCGTCGTGCTGCTTGCCGCGACCACCGCGCAGGCCGCCGTGCCTTGTCGCACCTCCGGCCCGTTCAATGCTTGGCTCGCCAATCTCGAGCGCGAGGCGATGGCGCAGGGCATCTCGCAAGCCACCATCGCCGCGGCAGCGCCCTATCTCACTTACGACCAGCGCATCGTCAACATCGACCGCGGCCAGCGCGTCTTCACGCAGACCTTCCTGGAATTCTCCGACCGCATGGCAGCGGCCTACCGCATCCAGCGCGGTCAAGCGCTGATCAAGAAATACGCGCCGCTCTTCAGCCGCCTCGAACAGCGCTACGGCGTGCCGGCCCCGGTCATCGTCGCCTTCTGGGGCCTGGAAAGCGATTTCGGCGCCAATATGGGCAATTACCGCTCGCTGCCCTCGCTTGTGTCGCTCGCCTACGATTGCCGCCGCGCCGACCGCTTTCGCCCTCAGTTGCTCGATGCGCTCCGCCTCATTCAGCATGGCGACCTCACGCCAAGCGAGATGATCGGCTCATGGGCCGGCGAACTCGGCCAGACCCAGATGATGCCGTCGGAATATTACAAATACGGTGTCGACGAGGACGGCGACGGCAGGCGCAATCTGTTGCGTAGCGCGCCGGACGTGCTCGCCTCGACGGCAAACTATCTGCTCGGGCTCGGCTGGAAACGCGGCGAGCCATGGCTCACCGAGGTGCGCGTGCCGGCAAGGATGCCGTGGGAACAAGCCGACCTCGATATCCAACTGCCGCGCTCGAAATGGGCGAGCTATGGCGTCACGCTGGCTGACGGCCGGCCACTGCCGGCGGACAATCTGCCGGCGTCGCTATTGTTGCCGATGGGGCGGTTCGGTCCGGCCTTTCTCGTCTATCAGAATTTTCAGGTTTATCTGCAATGGAATAACTCGCTCGTCTATTCGACCACCGCTGCTTATCTCGCCACCCGGATTGCCGGCGCGCCGCCGCTGCATCACGGCAATCCGCCGCCGGCGCTTCCCTTCACCGAAGTCAAAGCCCTGCAGACGATGCTGGCGCATGCGGGTTACGACGTCGGCGCCATTGACGGCTTTCTCGGCTTGAAAACCCGGCAGGCGGTGAAAGCGATGCAGCAGAAATACGGCCTGCCGGCCGATTCCTATCCGACCGCCGAGCTGTTGGCGCGCATGCGGGCCGGACACTAAGGCTCGAACGCACCGCGGAGACGAACGGATGAAGACCTATAAGATCGCCGCCATCCCCGGCGATGGGATCGGCGCGGAAGTGATAAGCGCGGGCGTCGAAGTGCTGCAAGCGCTCGCCAAGCGCGAAGGCCATTTCCAATTCAAGGTCGATCTGTTCGACTGGGGCGGCGAATATTACAAAAAGCACGGCCGCATGATGCCGGAAAACGGCCGCGCGCTGATCCGCCACCACGATGCGATCCTGTTTGGCTCGGCCGGTCATCCCGAGATTCCCGATCACATCACGCTGTGGGGACTGCGGCTTGCGATCTGCCAGCCGTTCGACCAGTACGCCAATGTCCGCCCGACGCGCATTCTTCCCGGCATCGCAAGTCCGCTGCGCAACGTGCAGCAAAAAGAACTGGACTGGGTGATCGTGCGGGAGAATTCGGAAGGCGAATACGCCGGCGTCGGCGGGCGCGTTCACCAGGGCTCGCCGCTTGAGGCGGCGACCGATGTGGCGATGTTCACCCGCGCCGGAGTCGAGCGCATCATGCGCTTTGCCTTCCGGCTGGCGCAGTCGCGGCCGCGCAAGCTCCTCACCGTCGTGACCAAATCGAACGCGCAACGCCACGCCATGGTGATGTGGGACGAGATCGCCGGCGAGATTGCGGCCGAATTCAAGGACGTAACCTGGGACAAGATGCTGGTCGACGCCATGACGATGCGCATGGTGATGCGGCCGCGAACCATTGACACCGTCGTGGCGACCAACCTGCATGCCGACATTCTGTCCGACCTCGCCGCCGCCTTGGCCGGCTCGCTCGGCATAGCGCCGACCGCCAATCTCAATCCCGAACGCATCTTCCCCTCGATGTTCGAGCCGATCCACGGCTCGGCCTTCGACATCATGGGCAAGGGCGTTGCCAATCCGGTCGGCACGTTCTGGTCGGCGGTGATGATGCTCGAGCATCTGGGAGAGCAAGCCGCCGGCAGCCGGCTGATGACGGCAATCGAGCGCGTGACCGCCGATGATCGCTTTCACACGCCCGATCTTGGCGGCCACGCCAAGACCGCCGATGTGACGGCGGCCGTCATCGACGCCATCCATGGCGCCAATGCCTGACGGTGCTCGTCCGGCGCCGCTCCGTCTCTGCGTGATGTAAGGACAGCGCCGAAATATGCGGCAGGCGCCGTGCAAACAAATTCGCTTGCCAAATGTAACTTTATAACATTAGCATCGCGCGCATGGGATGGGTTCATCGCCATAGACGGCGTGGCGCGTATTTCGCGCTGGCGGCACTTTTGCTGCAGATCGTCATCTCGTTCGGCCATATCGATCTCGACGGCGCCGTGGTCGGTGAGCACCTCGGCACTCGGCGGTCCGCATAAGATCGTCGTAACCGCCAAGACATCCCACAATGCGCCGGCACAGAACACTGATGACGACGGCTATTGCCCGATCTGTGCGTCGATCTTTCATGGTGTCGACATCGTTTCGTCTCGACGGCGCCGCAATTGCCGGTGCCGGAAGGCTTTTACCAGATAAGGCATTCCGTCAGCATCGCCTGCGGCATGTCATCCGCCGCTCCGCCTCGCCTTCCGTTCGCGCGCTCCGCCTGCCGCCTGAGCAGGTGGTCGATGCCATCTTCCGCACTGCTGCGCCCTGCGGCGGCAACGGGCCGGAAGACGAGCGCGGCAGTGCATTCCACGTCGATAATTCCTTTGCATTGCCACGCGACGGCACGACCGCCAGTGAGCCGGGTTTTCCCTGTAACATTCTTGGCGAAGTCATGTATGTCCTCGTAATCGCGTCCATCGCGCACCCAGTCTTCTCTCGGCGGTTCGGCGTCTGGCGGTGCTGCTCGCCCTTGGCGTCCGTGGCGAGTGCGCAGGATCAGCCGGCGGCAAAGCCAGCCGGCCCAGGCGTAAGCTCCGCAACAGGCAGCCCCCTCAGCAGCGCCGGCGCTGCCCCGCAGCCGCCGGCAAGCCCGTCGCCGCCGCTGCGCAGCGCCATCGCCGCAGCAGCGCCGTCCGCACTTCGCCTGCGCCGCACCGGCCTGCTCGGCGATAGTGGCACACTAGCTCCGCAAATCAACGTGCGCGGCGCGCCGGTCATCAAGCGGCCGCCGCCTCGCGTCGTTGCTCGACACGTAGCACCGCCACCGACGGTGCCGCCGGTATCGGCCGCCGAACAGGCTCACCGAGCAGAATGAACAGCCTCGATACGGCGCGCAGCAATCTCTACACCACGATCGGCACGACGTCCGACACGCTCAGCCACGACACCATTCAGGCGCTGCCGCAGGGCACCAACCAGCCGGTCGAGCGGGTGCATCTTGCAGGCGCCCGGGGTGTCGCAGGATTCCGCCGCCAGCGGCTCGTTCCACGTCCGCAACGATCACGCCAATGTGCAATTCCGCATCAACGGCGTAATGCTGCCGGACGGCGTCACCGGTTTCGGCAGCTTTCTCGACACCGACTTGATCGGCAACATATCGCTGGTCACCGGCGCGCTGCCGGCCGAATACGGACTGCGCACGGTCGGGCCTCCTCGACATCACGACGCGCAACGACATCTTCAACAATTCCGGCAGCATCGGCTATTACGGCGGCAGCCGCGGCACCATCGAGCCAAGCTTCGAATATGGCGGCACGTATCTGTCCTGCCGACCGCCGCGGCCAGCACGGAACGCAAGCCGCCGGCGCCGGCGCGCGACTTGCTTCGGCGGCGTGCAATATTTCTTCACCGGCCGCTATCTGCAGACCACCGAGGGCATCGAAAATCCGCTGCCGACGCTCAACGCCATTCATGACTTCTCGCAGCAGGAGAAGGGCTTCGCCTATGCGTCGACGTTTCTCGATCCCTATACGCGCCTAAGCCTGATCGCCGGCACGTCGACCGTCAAGTTTCCAGATTCCGAATGTTCCCGGTGCGCCGACCGGCTCCGGCGCATCGTTCCGCGCGTTTTCGGCGCGACCAGCTTCGATTCGTCGAAGCTGAACGAAAACCAGAATGAAGACACCCAATTCGGCGTGCTGGCGTTGCAGCGGTCGGTCAACGGCTTTGACGGGCAACTGTCCTATTTCACCCGCTACGACAATCTGCACTTCATTCCGGATCCGGCCGGCGACCTACTGTTGAACGGCATCGCCTCCGACATCAGCCGGCAAATGCTACACCAACGGCATCCAGGGCGACGGATCGTATGTGATCAACGCCGCGCACACCGTGCGCGCCGGCTTTACCGTCAGCGCCGAACAGACCTGGGTCGATAACACCTCGTCGTCGAGCCCTGGATGCTCGCACGACGGCACCGCCATTGACACGCCGGTTTCGATCACCGACGACGTTGCCAAGCTCGGCTGGTTGGCCGGCGTTTACGTCCAGGACGAGTGGAAGATCACCGACCAGTTGACCATGAATGCCGGGCTGCGCTTCGACCAGATGTGGCAATATCGTCGACGCCAATCAATTCAGCCCGCGCTTAAGCTTTACCTACAAGCCGTTCAAAAACACGACCTTCCACGCCGGCTATGCGCGTTATTTCACGCCGCCGGTTCTGGTCGAGGCGGCGCCGGCCAATATCGCGCTGTTCAACAGCACGACCGGCGCGTCGGCAAGCGGCCGGCACCAGCCCGGTGCTGCCGGAGCGCTCGCATTATTTCGACGCCGGCGTCGATCAGAAAATTCCGTTCGGCTGCTACGACGTCGCGGCCAAAGGACTGCACCATGCTCGATCTCGGCATCGACGCCTATTACAAGATCGCCAAAAGACCTGATCGATAACGGCAATTTCGGCCAAGCGCTGGTGCTCAGCGCCTTCAATTACGCCGAAGGCGTTAATCAGGGCGTCGAGTTCTCAGCCAAATACCACAGCGGCAATTTCCAGGCCTACGCCAATCTCGCGGTCGGTCAGGAAAAAGCGACCGAGTCGTGTCGAACCAATATCTGTTCGACAACGCCACGCCGCTGGCCGATCTCGGCGGCTTGACCGAGTTTCAGCAATATATCGACAGCCACTGGATCTACACCGACCATAACCAGTTCGTGACCGGCTCGGCCGGTGCGTCCTATCAATTCTGCGGTCGGGCTTCGACCCCGGCGAGAATTGGTGGGGCTCCTGTGTGGCACGACATTCTCGACCGACATGATCTACGGCTCCGGGCTGCGCACCGGCGACGCCAATATCGACACCGAAGCGCCGTACGCGCAGTTCAATGTCGGCCTGTCGCACGAATTCGCCATGCCGGACGAGCAAGCCGGTCACCGTGCGCTTCGACGTCGTGAATATCTTCGACACGATCTATCAGATCAGAAGCGGCACCGGCATCGGCGTGTTCGCGCCGCAATACGGCCCGCGCCGCGGCTTCTATCATCGGCATCAAAAAGAAGATATGAGGCGCATCATGTCATCTCGCGTAAAGATATTCTCGATAGCCATCGGTCTTTTGACCATCAGCCGAGGTTAGCTGGGGCGCCGACTTGTCGCCGCCGCCGGCTTACGCGCCGGCGCCAACGCCGGGGGCCTACAACTGGAATGGCCTCTATCTCGGTCTCAATGCCGGCGGCTGATTTGGCAACGAGGCGACCACGACGTCCGGCGGTGGCGTCGGAGTGAGTCGGCCAAGGAAAATCTTCCAGGTTTCATCGGCGGTGCCCAAATTGGCGTAAATTATCAGATCGGCGCTGTCGTCTGGGGGGGTGAAGCCGATTTCGACGCTTCCACACAGCGTGGATCGCTGTCCTCCGGCGTTTTATCGGGCGACAGTCAGATGCCATGGTTCGGCACGCTACGTGGTCGATTGGGCCTCGCCTTCGATCGCACTCTTGTCTACGGCACGGCCGGCGGTGCCGCCGGCGAGCTGCGGTCTAATTTTTCGATACCCACCGGCACTGCCAGCACGACTGTAACCTATGGCACGTGGACGGCGGGCGCCGGTCGTCGAATACGGCTTCACCGATAACCTCAGCGTGCGCGCGGAATACCTTTATCTCGATACCGGCAATATCGGGACCGGCTCTATTGGACCTCCGACTACGACGATCACCAGTCGACTGAAAGACAGTACTCGTGCGGGCTGGGCTCAATTATCGCTTCCCTGTTGCTTGGTAGTTTCCGATGTCGCTCTGCTTCATGGAAAAGGTAGACGCGGTCCATACCTGCAAATGCGTTGGCCGGTGTGGCGGCCGAGTTGGCAGAAATTTCACTGCTGCGGCAGGCAGCCGCACCACGTCCGCTCGATCACCATCAGGCTTCCGCCCGCATGGTGACACAATACTGTGCCAATCGCCCGCGTGGACCTCGGCCGGCGCTTGGTTTACAGGGGCTCGACCGGACGGCCGAACGTTTGGCGGCATGCAGTCTCGGAACAAAAATCCCGTGCTTTTCGGCTGTCGTTACGCTAGCTCAGGGACCGTGCCCGAATTAGCGATGGAAGACACTGGCAACACGGCAGTTTTTCCTTATTCCAAACTAAAACTTCGGGCGTGGCGTGGGGCTGCCGGCGGCAATCGCGGCGGCGAAAATGGGACATATACAGTGAGACCTCGAATGACGTGCAAGGTTCGCATCCCGGCGGAACACCGGTTCCGCGTATGGGCCGGCATCGGCGGAGCGCTGGCGGCGATTGTGCTGGCGGCCGCGCTGTTGCTTTCGCCGGCGGCATTCGCGCAAGGCAATCCGGCCACGCCGGCGCCCGACGCGACAACGACGCCATCCGGTCCCATGTCCGCAAGCCCGACCGCCACACCCCCAACGCCGACGACACCGGCTTCGCCCGCGGCGACTTCCGCGCCGCCGCCAGCCGCGCCGGCAACAAATGCATCCGACACCGCTGGCCCAGCCGCAGCGCCTTCCGGCGCGATGGCGCCGGCACCCTCCGCCGGCGCCTGCTCCGGCGGGAGAGCCGGCCTCGCCGCCTGGCACGGCAGCCGAACCGGGGCCTGCTTCCGGCCAGCACATGGTCAGCGCCGCCGAACTGCCGGAAGACCTTTCGCCTTGGGGCATGTTCGAAAATGCCGACCTTATCGTGAAGGCGGTCATCATCGGGCTTGCCTTCGCCTCGCTAGTCACCTGGACCGTGTGGCTTGCCAAGACGCTGGAACTGCGCAGCGCGCGCAGCGCACTGCGTCGCGACATCCGCGCGCTCTCCGGCGCGACGACATTTGCGCAGGCCCACGAGCAACTGCACGACGGCCATAGTCCGGCGTCACAAATGATGCAGGCGGCCGCCCAGGAAATCCGGCTGTCGGCAACGCTGCGCACCGAGGGCTTGAAGGAGCGCATCGCGCTGCAGCTCGAGCGCATCGAGATGGCGGCGAGCCGAAAAGTCTCGCGCGGCACCGGCGTACTGGCCACCATCGGCTCGACCGCACCCTTCGTCGGCCTGTTCGGCACGGTGTGGGGCATCATGAACAGCTTCATCGGCATTTCCAACGCCCACACCACCAACCTCGCGGTGGTCGCGCCCGGCATCGCGCAAGCGCTGCTGGCGACGGCGTTCGGCCTCGTCGCCGCCATTCCGGCGGTGATGATCTACAACGTGCTGGCGCGCCAGACGCAGCACTACCGCGCCTATCTCGGCGACGCCTCGGCGTATCTGATGCGGCTTGTCAGTCGCGATCTCGACCGCGCCAAGGCACCATTGCCGCAAGCCGCCCAAGCCGCGGAGTAGTCCCGTGGCCATCCGTCTCGATCACGGCACCGACGAACTCACCGAAGTGCATGACATCAACGTCACGCCGTTCATCGACGTGATCCTGGTTCTGCTCATCATCTTCATGGTGGCGGCGCCGCTCGCCACCGTCGATCTGCCGGTCGATCTGCCGTCCTCGACGGCACAGCAAACTCAGCGGCCGCCGAAACCGGTCTATGTGACGGTCAAAGCCGACGGCAGCCTTGCGGTCGGCGATAATACTGTGACGCGCGACGCGCTGCCCGGCGCCATCGCGGCGGCCACCGGCGGCGACAAGGAACAACGCCTCTTTGTGCGCGGCGACCGCGCCGTTCCCTACGGCGACGTGATGCAATTGATGAATGCGTTGCGCGACGCCGGCTACCTCAAGATCGCGCTGGTCGGCATGGAATCGCACGAGGCGAAATGAACGTGTCTTCGCTCACCTGGTTCGATGACGAGGATGCAAGTGACCTTCGCCGCTGGGCGCTCGCGGCGGCGGTGGTACTCGCCATTCATTTGGCCGCGATTGCCGCCTATGTCTATGTCCACCGGCCGGACGTGATCGGCGACGACACAACCCCGATCGCCGTGGACTTTTCGCCGACCGACGACACGATCGACCAACCGGAAGTCGCTCCGACACCGCAACAGCCGCCGCCGCCGGAAGTCGAAAAACCGCCGCCCCCTCCTCCGCCGCCGCCCGAGGCCGTCCCGAGCCGGAAGCGCCGCCTCCGCCGCCGAAGGTCGAAGAGCAAAAGCCGCCAACGCCGGCCATGCCGGCGCGTTCCAAGGGCGGCGCCCCGCATATCGCGCCGGCATGGCAGACGACGCTCGTCCGGCATCTCGAACGCTACAAGCGCTACCCGAGCGACGCGCAGGACCGCGGTGAGGAAGGCGTCGTGCTCTTGGGCTTTACCGTCGACCGCACCGGCCACGTGCTGGCGCATCATATCGTGCGCTCGTCCGGCCATCCCGAGCTCGACGACGAGGTAATGTCGATGATCGAGCGCGCGCAGCCGTTGCCGCCGTTTCCGCAGACCATGACGGAAGCCAAGCTCGAACTGACCGTGCCGATCCGGTTCTCGCTCAAGTGATTGAGCGTCTGCGCGCCGGCTAACGCGCGATTGCCAGCGTCAGCGTCAGGCCGAGCAGGGAAAACAGGCACACCGCCTCGAACGACGAATCGCGATTGGCGTGTCAGATCGCCGCGACGACTGTCAGTATCATGATACGGACTTTGCGTCGTCGCCATCATGCGTGCCAGAACGGCTTGGCAAGTTCGGCCTGAATGGAAGCCGGATCACCGATATCTTTCCGGTCGAGCTCCGACAGCAGCGCGAGCTCATGACGCGATTCGCTGCGCCTTTGCCATTCGCGAAGCGTGTCGATCAGACGCCGCACCAGCGAACCGACTTGCCGCGACTCGATCAGAACATTTTCGCGCAATACCGCCGAATGCGACGTAACCGACTGACTAGACATGGTCATCTCCCGTAACTGTTGAACGCCTACGGGCGATTCCATCCCTTGTTTTTTGATTGCGACCGGCGACGAGACTCTCTGCCAATTCGGCACTTTGACTGTCCGATCACCCGATCGTCTACGCAGTGTTTACGTCGAAGATTTGACACCACGCCAAGATCGCCATGCGTGCGATCACTTATAATTCAGTTGCATGACACAAACGCATCGATCCGCGTCATCGTTCGCGGGAGCAAATCGCATGCCATCGCAAAACAATTGCCGCAATTCTCTCCGGCGGGGCGATGCAAGCAGGACGATGACCGAAAAGGAATCGGCGCGGCGGCTTGAAATGAAAATCGATCGGGCAGCCGGTAATTCGCTACGTCGCAATTGTACGCATGGCCCGCAAATTGCGTTCGATCCGCGGCAAAATCGGCGTCGCGCCGGGCTCGAATTTTGCGCCGGTAATCTGCTCGTACATGCGCACGTAGCGGCGCGACAGTTCCGCGACCAGCTCGCGCCGGCGCGTCGGGCAGCGCCTTGTCGGCATAGGGATCGCAATGCTCGCGAAACCACAGCCGCAAAAACTCCTTGTCGAAATAATCCGGCTCCTCGCCGGCGGCAAAGCGCCGGTCATAGGAATCGAGCTGCCAATAGCGCGATGAGTCCGGAGTATGGATTTCATCGATCAAAACTAGGCCGCCGCCGGCGTCGATGCCGAACTCATATTTGGTGTCGACCAGCGCAAGGCCGCGTTTGCCGCAATGTCCTGCCCGCGCGCGAACAGTTGCAACGCCGTCTCCTTGATGCGGGCGAATAAGCCCCTGCTGACGAAGCCTTCACCGATCATCTCCTCCGGCGACAGCGTGCGATCGTGCTCGGCCTCCTTGGTGGTCGGGTCGAAGATCGGATGCGGCAGGCGTTGATTTTTCCGCATGCCGTCCGGCAGTTTTAGGCCGCCGAAATCACGCTGGCCTTGGCCGTAGCGGGTCCAGATCGCGGTGTCGGTCACGCCAGTCAGGTAACCACGCACCACCGCTTCGACCGGCACCGTCTTGCACTTGCGCGCGACGGTGACGTTCGGATCAGGCACGGCCAGCAAGTGGTTCGGCACGATATCGCGGGTCGCATCGAACCAATGCGCGCTGATCTGATTGAGCACCTGGCCTTTCCACGGCACATGGGCGATGAGCCGGTCGAACGACGAATGACGGTCGGTCGTAATCAGGATGAGGCGGTCGCCTTGATCGTAGATATCGCGCACCTTGCCGGTGACCTTCGGGCCGAGAAAATCGAAATCGGTGCCGCGCAGGATGTCCATGCCGTGTTCCGAACGCATATGCATATGTAAAGTCGGGTGGGTGTTCTGGGTGGGCGTCCCATCATAGCAGGGCGCGAGCCGGGGTAAATGGAACGCGATTTCTGCAATCGGGTTGAAGCATCATGAAAATCGGCATCGTCGGAACCGGCGCGGTCGGCTGCGCGTGCGCCTTGGCAGCGGTCAGTCGCGGCGGCGCTATGGTCGTCGGCGCGGATTGCCGGTGTGCCGGTCGCCGCTTTCGATACCGAGCGTGATCGGCAGCGGCGGCGTCATCGAAGTGTTGCAGTCGGAATGATCCGACGAGGAACGCGCGGCACTGTCGAAGAGCGCGCAGACAATGAAAGAGGCGCTCGACGGCGTGCGCGAAGCGGCCTGGCGCCAAATCCGCTGCAACGCCGCCCGCTTCACGGCATCCAGAACGGCTTCACGGCGTCAAAGTCACGCCGCAGCGGCTCGGCCAAGCCGATATCCTCCATGGCCCGGTCGCTCAAATCATGCAGATCGCCGCTGGGGTGTCCGGAGCCCCAACGCGCAAAATTACCTGAGATCATTTCCGGTAGCCGCATCAGTTCGCGTGGGAAGATGGTCATTGTCGTGTCTCCTACTCCCCGCCTCTTCTTGAACAGTAGGCAGCGACAGCCGAAAGCGCTGTGACTGACGGCACAGCGCGAATTTCGCAAAAATCGAGGCTTTATTTAACCGTCGGGCGTCAGTCCAGCCCGCTGGCGCGGGCCTGATCCTTCGCCATCACCGCCCAGTCGTTCTCGGCCTCGCCGTGGGCGACCGCGCCGACCAGGCGATCGCGCCAGACATTGCCGCTGGGGAGTGGCACGCCGACCGCGCCGCCGGCCTCGAGCGCGAGGTTGGCGTCCTTTAAGCCCAAAATGGCGCGCTGGCCGGCCGGCAGATAGCGCTGTTCGGCAATGAGCTTGCCGTAAATCTTGTAGGCCGAGCAGGCGAACAGGCCGTCGGTCATCACGTCGAGAAACACGTCCGCCGCGACATTGTATTTGCGGGTCAGCGCAAACCCCTCGCCCATCGCTTCGATGGCGCAGCCGAGCACGAAATTATTGGCGATCTTGATCGCCGCGGCCGCCACCGGATCGGACCCGGCCTCGAACGCGCGCCGCGCAATCGCGGCAAACAGCGGCCGGCAACGCTCGACAACCTCCGTCGGCCCGCCCGGCACCATGCCGGCCTGGCCCGACGAGACGACCTCCGGCCGGCCCAGCATCGGGGTGTGCAGCAGGATTTGACCGGCGTCGCCGTGGAGCTTCTTCAGTTTCGCAATGCAGGCGACGCTATGGGTGCCGGCACAGATATGGACGCCACCCTTGGGCAGCGACGCTAGCAGCCCGCCGGACTGGCAAACGACGTCGGTCACCGCCGCATCGTCGGCCAGCATTGTGAACACCGCCTCGCCGTAAGTTGCCGCGGCCTTGATCGAGTTCGAGCGGCTTGGCGCCAGCGTCGGTCAGCGGCTTTAACTTGTCCGCGCTGCGATTATAGACGCCAACGTCGTGTTTGCCGTCGAGCAGACGGCGCGCCATGGCCGACCCCATGCGGCCGAGCCCGATGAATCCGACTTTCATGACGCAACTCCTCTAAACCAATTGCCCGCGCACCCATTCGAGCTCGCGGCATACATTGTCGACGATGTCGCCCTTCTTGAGATTCTCCGGCAGCACGTCCCAGGTATAGGTCTCGACTTCGAGATGGCGCGACAAGGGCTTCTGCTTATGGAAACGCAAACCGTCTTCGATGGCAAAACGCGTGGTGCGGAACGCCCCGAGATCGTCGAGGAACACCGGCACGTGGATATGCGTGCGCCATTCCCGCGGGCCGGGGTCCTTTTCGAAAGCAGCGATGGCATCGTCGACGTTGAGGAATTTGGTGAGCTTGCCGTCTTTCTTCTCGATCGTCTGCGTCAGATAAATCGTCTTGGCGTAGCGCTTAAGCGTATTGGCGACGTCCTGCGTCACTTCCGGAATATGCAGCGCCGCGGCCTCCTGGAATTTAAAGATCGGCACGCCGGCGTCGATCAGTTTTTGACAGGACTCCGAGATATTCTCGTATTCCACCGCCTGGTGGCAGATGTCATAGACGATGCCGACATGCCGTCGCAGCGCCTCGTTGGCCTCGGCGATCGGCACGCGCGCGAGCTTGGCGAGCTTTTCGACCGCGGCGCCAGAATAAAGCTGATCGCGGAAATAGGCGATGGTCTCGTCGGTGGTCTCGAGAAAGCAATAGGGCTCCGGTTCGAGCGCGAGCCGCACGCAACGGCCGGTCTTGTCCTCGAGCGCGATGAGATGGGCGACCACGCGCAGCACGTGGTCGGTATAGCTGTCGATCACGTCCTTGCCGGTGACGCGCGGCTTGAAGCCTAACGGCGCACTCTGGATCGACGGCGCGATGCCGGCCGGGCAGACATCGGCCAGCACATTGGCAACGTTGATCGTGTATTGCGTGCGTTCCTCGCCGCGCCAATCCGGCTCGTAAACCTGCTCCTTGACCTTGTCGCCCTTGAAATGGCCGTAGACGAAGGCATTGGCGGTATAGATATACATGTCGTTGTCATCGAGAAACTTCTTCAGCTTCGCGCGCTCGGCGGCGCTGTTGGCGAGCGTTTCCGCCGAGCTTGCCGACAGGCGGATACACACGCCGAACGACTTATTGCCGGCAATTCGCGCTTTCACCTTCGGCAGGTAGGTCACCAGCGAATGATAGAGCTGCTCCCAATTGTCGGCGGGATGCACCAATGTCGAATAGGTCAGATGGCCGAGGCCGTTACCGAGATCCATGGCTGATTCCTATTTGCTAAGGCCTTTTCCCGGGCGCGGCGCAGCACGAAGTGATGCGCTGCAGACCCGGGATCGTCGCGAAATCGAGTGCCGAATCGCTGAGCCTGTTAAGACCCCGGCTCTGCGGTGCACCGCTAGCGCGCTGCACCGCGTCCGGGGAACGCGGGATTGCTTTCTCTCACTCACTCCACCTTCTCGACCTTCTCCGATTTGGTGGCGCGAACGATCGCTTCGGTGACGGCGACGCCATGGATCATCTGGTCGTAGGGAATGGGATACGCCGGCCCGCCCTGCGCGGCTAAAGCGAAGGCTTCGAGCGCCGCGCGCGACACGTCAAGCTTCGCCGCCTGCCAGGTCTTGGCCTCACCCTTAATCGGCTGGAATTTGCAGGTGCCGAACAAGTTCGTCCGGCGCTCCTCCGAGGAAGCGCCGGCAATGTGGGTGACGCCCTCGAGCCGCAGCCAGCCTTTGGAGCCGAACACCTGAAAGGAGAAGCCGGGTCCGGTCGTCGTCATGGTGCCGAGATAGCCCGACATGCCCTCTTTCATGCGGAACAAGATCGAGGTCGTGTCGTCGGCGTCGATCGGCGCGGCGCGCCGGAAGCTTTGCGCAAAAACATGGTCGATCGGCCCGCACAAATCGATCATGCTGTCGACCGCATGCACGCCCATCGGCATCAGCCCGCCAGCCGGCGTCTCATGCGGGTCGGCGCGCCAATGGCCTGGATTGATGAACAGCACATTGGGAAAGGTCATGGTCGCTTCGACGTGCAGGATGATGCCGAGTTCACCAGAGCGGATCATCTCGCGCAGCTTAACGATTTCGGGATGAAGCCGCCGATTGTATCCCAGGCCGAGCGTGACGCCGGCCTTCTGCGCCGCGGCAACCGCCTCTTCGGCCTCGCGCTTGGTCAATGTGAACGGCTTCTCGCAGAACACGTGCTTGCCGGCCGCCGCCGCGGCGACCACCTGCTTGCCGTGCATGGAATGCGGCGTCGCCAGCACCACGGCATCCACGGTCTTGTCGGCGAGGATCGCCTCATAATTCGCTTCGAGCTTGAACCCGAGCTTCTTGGCGAAAGCCTCGGTGTCCGGCGTGACGGTGCGCGTCGAGCCGGCGACAAAGCGGATGGCATCGCTGCCCTCCGCCGATTCAACGACCGTCTTTCCCCACCAGCCAAGCCCGACGATAGCCGCCTTGATCATGACCAACACTCCCTGACGCGACTTCGGCTATTTGAACGGCAGAAACGCCATGGATTCGGCGGAATAATGCATCGCCACGATCAGGCAGCAGATCGCCCAGAACAGGCAATATTCGAAACCGCCGATATTCCATAGCCATTTGCAGTTAGTCACCTTCCACACCGCCGCAGCGGCGATCAGCAGATGGATGCAGGCCAGCACGCCCGCGTAGAACGGCAGAATGGCAAAGATCAAGCCGGCCGCCAGAATCGTCTCGATGACGCAAGCCGTATACATCCAGGCCGCCGGCCGATTGAATTTCGCCGCCTTGAAGAAGCCGAGCGCCTCCGGCACGAAGAATTTGGCGTAGATGTGCGGGATGAAGAATAGCCCGCAGATCAAGCGCAAAATATTGATCCCGTGGGTGAGATCGAAGTTCTCAAGATAGCCCGACATGGTGCCTTTTATCCTTCCCGCTCGCCACAGGCCTTTTCTTTAGCCCGGCCGGCGCGAGATTGCCAACAGCCGAGCCAGCGCACCGATCACGCGTCGAGCTCCTTGAAGTAGCGATAGATGCCCCATTGCGAAAACGGGATGCGCCGCTTCGACGCAAGATAGGCGGCAATGCGCGGTCGCGCGGCGACGCGATCGCGGAGCGAAACCAGCCCGGGAATTTTCTTCTCGTATCGCTTCATGCGCCTGGGGAACGCATAGCGCATGCCTTCGACGATCTGGAACAGCGAAAGGTCGACATAAGTCAGGCTCTTGCCGACCGTATAGCGGCCGCCGTTCTTTTGCAGCACGCGCTCGAAATAGCCGAGCATTTTCGGCACCTGGTAGCGCCAGAAATCCTGGGTGCGGCGCTTGGCGGCCGGGCGCTGCTCCTCGAAATAGAGCCAGCCCGAGACTGGATGGTGGGTATCGTGAATGCGCACCACTAAGTCTGCAATTGTCAGCTGCAATTGATGCGCCCACAGCCGTCCCGCCTCGTCGCGCGGCGCAAGCTTCAATCGCGGACCGAGGAAGAACAATATCTCCGCGGTCTGCGCGACGACGAATTTGCCGGCTTTGAGAAACGGCGGCGCGTAAGGCGGATGGGCTGTGCCTTTGCCGTCGAGCAACGCCATCATCTTCGCCATGCCGCGCTTGCCGCCGCGCGCGACATCGACATAGTCGGCACCGGCTTCCTCAAGCGCCAGCCGGACGAACTCGCCGCGGCCTTGGATCGACGGCCAGTAGTAGAGTTCGTAGCGCATAGATTAGGGCGCGACTTTATACTGCTCGTCGGTCACCGGCTCCATCCAGGTCACATGCTTGCCGTCGAGCGCTTCCTGCATGGCGACGTGGACCATATTGGTTGCCGGCGCGGCACCGTGCCAATGCTTCTCGTTCGGCGGAATCCACACCACGTCGCCGCCTTTGATCTCGCGCACCGGACCACCCCAGGTCTGCACCCGGCCGCAGCCGGAGACGACGAACAAGGTCTGGCCGAGCGGATGGGCGTGCCAATGGGTGCGCGCCGCCGGCTCGAAGCGCACCAAGCCCGAACGGACCCGCGCCGGCGCCGGTGCCTCGATGATCGGCTCCTGCCACACAACGCCGGTGAAACTCTCGGCCGGCCCGCGCCGCGACGGCACCGAGCCGCATAATTTGATGTCCATAATGCTTCGCTCCCTATTTTGCGTAGCCCTTTAGCCCGACGGGCCTACCCATCGGGCCGCCGACACGCCGAACCTTAGCGGAAAACCGCACCGAATGCTGCCGCGCCCGCAGGCGTTTTCACTCGGCATGCAGACCGGCATCCTTGATCACCTTGCCCCAAGTCGCCGTTTCGTCCTTGAAGAATTGGGTGCATTCCTCCGGCGAATTGCCGATGCCGACATAGGCCATCGACGCAAGCTTCGCTTTCACGTCGGGCTGCGCCAAGCCTTTGACGATCAAGTCGTGCAGCTTGGCGATGATGTCCTTCGGCGTGCCTGCCGGCGCCACCACCGCGGTCCAGGTCGAACCTACGACTTCGGGAAAGCCCGCTTCCGCCATGGTCGGCACGTCGGGCAACGACGGAGCGCGTTCCTTGCCGGTCACCGCCAAAGCGCGCAGCTGACCGGACTTGATCAGCGGCAGCGCCGGCGCCAAGGCGCCAAACGAGATCGGCGTATGGCCGCCAACCGTCGCCTCGACGGCGACCCCGCCACCGTCGAACGGCACATGCACGAGATCGAGATTGAGCGTCTGCTTAAACAGCGAGCCGACGAGCTGCGGCGGCGTGCCGGTGCCCGGCGAAGCGAAGCTGTATTTGTTGGGCGTCGCACGAATGAGCGCCACAAGTTCCTTGACCGAATGCGCCGGCACCGACGGATTGACCGCAAGTACCACCGGCGTCGCGCCGGCCAACGTCACCGCGTCGAAGCTCTTCAGCGCATCATAGGGCACGTGACTGTAGAGAAACGGATTATTGTTGAGGTTGCCGCCGGTGACCAAGAGCGTGTAGCCGTCCGGCGCCGATTGCGCCACCCTCCCCGCACCGACATTGCCGCCGGCACCGGGAAGGTTCTCGATGATGAAATTCTTACCCGTCTCCTCGCTGAGCTTTTGGGCGATCAGCCGGCCGATCAGATCGGTCGGACCGCCCGGCTGAAAGCCGACGATGAGCTTGACCGGTCGCTCGGGATAGCTGTCCGCCGCAGCCGCCATGGCGGCACCGCTGGCGACGCACGTCGCGAGTATCAGTAACGCCGATATCAAATGTCTTTTCATGTGTTTCCCCCAGCCTGTTTTCCCAAGATTAGCAGGTGCTGCGGGCGGCGCGAATGGGCGTTCGCGCTATTTCTTACAAGGCCACGTCTTCACCATGGCTTCGTTGGCGAGCAGCCTGAAGTCCTCTTCCCGGCGCTGCGGCCGCGCCTCGATATAGCTGACGATCGCCTGCACCCGCTGCAGGTTGCTGGTCGCCTCCGGCGGACAATACATCTTGGTATCGAGATTAAGCGCATCAAGGACCTCGACCGCCCCCACGCATCGCCCGCTGAAAAAATCGGACTTCCCGGCCAGGAAGTCCTTGCAGCCGGAAAGATAAAACTCAGCGCTATAGGTTCGTGAGGAGGCTTGCGGAATGGCATCGGCCGCGGAATAGAATAGCCCGGCGAGCGCTGCGAAAACCGCCACCAATTTGCTCATTTGTAACCTCGTTGCTTCATTGTCCGGCGGCCGAGTGGTGCTATTGTCCGCTCGAGCGGGGTGCCCCCTATGTCGCGTAGCCTGTCATATTTCACTTTGCGAGTCGCGCTTTACGCGCGCCGGCGCGGGTCGCGCCGTGTACTTTCGTTTATAGCGGCGTCCGGCCTCGCTTTCGCGCTCGGCGCCTGCACCAAATGCGATGTGCCTAATTTCCTGCCGCATCCAGCGGGGCCGCAGTCCTGCCACAGCGGCCCCGATCCTCAATAGACCGCCGGCCGGCGATCCTGGAGCGGCGATGCGCGCCGAGCGATCTCACATCATGAGGTGCGAGACGTTTTTCACGACGGTGTAATACGACAACCCTTCGGTGCCGCCTTCGCGGCCGTAGCCGGAATCCTTGACGCCGCCGAACGGCGTCTCGGCGGTCGAGGCCACCAGATTATTGATCGACAGATTGCCGACCTCGACGCCTTCTGCCAGCCGGTCGGCATTGCGCGCCGATCTGGTGAAGGCATAGGCGGCGAGGCCGTAGGGTAGTTCGTTCGCCCTGGCGATGGCGTCGTCGAGCGAAGACACCGGATTGATCAGCGCCAGCGGCCCGAACGGCTCCTCATGCATGGCGCGCGCGTCGTCCGGAACATCGGCAAGCACGGTGAGCGGAAAGTAGTAGCCGCGGTTGCCGAGCCGCTCGCCGCCGGCGAGGACGCGGGCACCCTTCGCCTTGGCATCGGCGACAAACATTTCCATCGCCTCGATACGGCGATGATTGGCCAGGGGACCCATCTGGTTTGCCGGATCGAGACCGTCGCCGACTTTTACCGCGCGGGCCTTCTCGGCGAAGGCTTCGGTGAATTTCTTGTAGATACCCTCCTGCACGAAGAACCGCGTCGGCGACACGCAGACCTGACCGGCATTGCGCGTCTTACCGGTCACCGAGGTGGCGGCGGTCGCGACCGGATCGACATCGTCACAGACGATGACCGGCGCGTGGCCGCCGAGCTCCATGATGGCGGGCTTCATGTAGCGCCCCGCCATTTCCGCGAGCCGCTTGCCGACGGGGATAGAGCCAGTGAAGGTGATAAGCCGGATCAAGTCCTGCGGAATAAGGTATTCGGATATTTCGGCGGGCTTGCCGAAGACCAGATTGAGGACGCCCGGCGGCAGGCCGGCGTCGTGAAAGGCGCGTACCAGTTGCACCGCGCCGGCCGGCGTCTCCTCCGACGCCTTAAGAATGATCGAGCAACCGGCCGACAAGGCGCCGCCGACCTTGCGCGCCGGCGAGCTCATCGGAAAATTCCACGGCGAAAAGGCTGCGACCACGCCGATCGGCTGCCGCAGCACCATGTGCTTCATGCCCGGCTCGCTTGGAATGATGCGCCCGTAGGTGCGACGGCCTTCGCCGGCGTCCCATTCGATGATTTCGCAGCCGCGCAGAATTTCGAGACGGGATTGGGCGATCGGCTTGCCCTGCTCGAGCGTCATGGCGATCGCCATCTCCTCGACGCGCTCGCGCATCAGCGCCACGGCCTTGAGGATGACCTCGGCCCGCTTGGCGGGCGAAGTCCTGCTCCATGTCTTAAAGCCGTCCGCGGCGGCGGCGAGCGCGGCATCGAGATCGGATTGCGTCGCCGTCGGCACGGCGCCGAGCACGCTCTCGTCGGCGGGATTGAGCACCGGCTGGCCGTCCGCCTTCTTCCATTGGCCGGCGATATAGAGCTCTAGATCGGGATACTGGGTCACGACGTGCCTCTTTTGTGCGTTCGAACAATCGGCAAAGTGCGCTTGCGTTATATCCGCAAGAATATAGCGTCGACCGCGCCCACACCAGGTCGCGGCCATCGTTCAAGCATAGCGCAAAATCCGATTTAGACCGGACGATTATTTCGGACGGCCGAGCCCATCGTCGGCGGGCTCGTCGAGCGTCATCTCTAAACTCGGCGCTTTATCGAAATCGGGCAGCGCCTCGTGGCGCGGCCGGCCGTAGGCGTCGGCCAACTGCCGCGGCGACATCTCGGCGCCCGGGCCGGCTTTATCATCGCGCCACCAAGTCCAGATCAGTCGGCCGAGCATGACGATAAGGGCAAGCTGGAAGAGAACCCCGAGCACCGACGCAACGCTGTTCAATTCCATGATCACGCCATGGCCGAACAAGAGGCCGATGAGGCCTGCGCCAAGGAACCCAGCGGCAAACGCGCCGATCAGGTCACCGCGATTGAACAATTCGCCGAGCGTCCCGCCCGGATAACTCGGCTGGACGGCGGCGACAGGAACAAACGTCCGGTCAAAACCGACAACACCCTCACCGACCAGGTTATCGAAGGCGAGCGCCGCGGTGGCCCGGGCGCCGGCAAAGCTCAGGCCAGCGCCGAGCCGTGCGTTAGCGTCCTCCGTCCAGAGCAACAGCCCCAGTGTCAGCGCGACAAGCGTGGCCAGCGATGGCAGCCATCGTGCCGGCATCTGCGCTCTACCGAGGAAAAAAAGGTCCAATGGAACCTGCTCGCGAATACGCGCCGCTCAAGCAACAACGAGAGACCCCCGCCGGTTTCCGGCGGCGCGCTACCGATTATCTACGCTCAAGGGCATCGAGTTCGGCCTGCGCAAAGCGTCGCACGCGCGCATGCCGCAGAGTAGAGCTGCGTCATGAGGCTAGCTGCACGGTAAATTCGTCAAGAAACATCGATTTGTCGGAAAATAATACCGCCAAATCCGGGAATGGATGCCCCGGCTGCCCGCAGTTACGCCGCCAGCGTCTCTTTCACCTCGTTGACCAGTTGCTTGAGGGTGAACGGCTTGGCCAGGAAGGCAAATTGGCTGCCGTCAGCGGGCAAGTGCTTCTGGAAGGCGTCCTCGGCATAACCCGAGACGAAGATAATCTTCAGGCCGGGGTTGCGGCTGCGCAATTCGCGCAACAGCGTCGGCCCGTCCATTTCCGGCATGACCACGTCGGAGACCACCAGATCGATGCCGCCTTGATGCCGCTCCAAGACCTCGATGGCTTCGACGCCGTTGGCGGCTTCAAGCACGGTATAGCCGCGCGAGGCGAGTCCCCGGGCGTTAAGCTGGCGTAGTCCCTCCTCGTCCTCCACCAGAAGGATAGTTCCCTCCCCGGTGAGATCGGCGCTCGCCGGTGACTTGCCCGCGTCGGCAGACGCGGCCAGCCATTGCTTGGACCTCGGCCTGTTCGACCGCGATCTCCTGGGCGGTCGCCACATGCCGCGGCAAAAACAGGCGAAAGGTGGCGCCCTCGTTGTCCGCCGTTTCGACGTAAACGAAGCCGCCGGTCTGCTTGATGATGCCGTAGACGGTCGAAAGGCCGAGCCCGGTGCCCTTGCCCACTTCCTTGGTCGAGAAGAACGGCTCGAAAATCTTGTCGACGATCTTGGCCGGGATGCCGGTGCCGGTATCGGTGACCTCGACCAGAACATAGTCGGCGGCCGGCATGCCCTTGGCGCGAAAGCGCGCGCATTCCGCCCTGGTCACATTGGCGGTGCGCACCTTCAGGCGGCCGCCGTTGGGCATGGCGTCGCGGGCATTGACCGCGAGGTTCACGATCACCTGTTCGAACTGCGAAATATCGGCCTTGACCGCCCACAGATCGCGGCCGTGCACCATTTCCAGCGTCACCTTCTCGCCGATCAGGCGGCGCAGCAGCATGGTGAGATCGCTCAATACTTCGCCGAGATCGAGCACCTGGGGGCGCAATGTCTGCTTGCGCGAGAACGCCAGCAGATGCCGGACGAGACTCGCGGCCCGGTTGGCGTTCTGCTTGATCTGCATGATATCGGCGAACGACGGGTCGGTCGGCTTATGCGCGTTGAGCAAAAAGTCGGTCGCCATCATGATCGCCGACAGCACGTTGTTGAAGTCGTGGGCGATACCGCCGGCAAGCTGGCCGACCAGCTCCATTTTCTGCTGTTGCGTGACCTTGTTCTCGAGCTCGCGCTGCTCCGTCGTCTCGAGCATATAGACGATGGCCGCTTCCTGATCGCGTTCCTCTTCCTCGACCGCGGTGACATAGAAGCGGCCGAACCGTTCGCCGTCCACCGCCAGCGCCGCGTCAACCGGCGCGATGTCGCTTTTGCCGAGCGCAGCCTGCCGAATGGCGGCGCCCAGCGCCTCGCGATCGCGTTCGGCGACGATCGAAAGAACGGAGCGGTCCTCGGATTCGGCGTCGCCGCCGCGCGCGCCATGGAACAGCTTGGCAAACAGCGGATTGGTGCGGATGACGCCGCCCTGGCGGTCGATGGTGGCGATCGCCATCGGGGTGGTGTGAAAGAACCGCATGAAGCGGATTTCCGCCGCGCGCAGCGGATCGGTGCCGTCGTCCTGCGCCCGGTTGAGCACCAGCGTGCGCGAGGCGCCGGCCTTGCCGTCGGAGCCGAAAGCGAGCTTGTGATACACCCGCACCGGCAGCGTGCGGCCCGATCGGGTGCGCAGATCGAGATCGAGCACCTCGGTCTTGACCTCGCCCGGCGCGCCGCGCAGCGTCGTGATCAGCGCCGCGCCGTCGCCGGCGACCAGATCGGCGAGTTTCAGCCCGCCCGAGCCGACCTGCGCCAGATCCTGGTCGAGCCAAGTGGCGAGCGTGGCATTGAGATAAACGATGTCGGCCTTGTCATCGATCGAGAAAAAGCCGGCCGGCGCGTGATCGAGATAGTCGATCGAGTGCTGCAGCACCTGGAACACGTTCTCCTGGCGGCCGCGCTCGGCGGTCACATCGGCAAGCGACCAGACCGTCAAACGGGCGTCGCGCCGGCTTTCGCCGAGCGGACGGATTTTAAATCGCAGCCAGCGCGCCGGCCGGCCGTGCAAACCGCCGATACGCACTTCTTCTTCAAGCCGCCTGCCTTCGCGCGCCGCCTTGAGCAACCGGTAGATCGCCTCCGACGCGTCGGCGTCGCCGATGAAGGCGCGCTCGACCGGGCGCATGTCATTGGCGTCTGTGGCGTCGATGAGGTCGAGATAGGCGGCATTGGCATAGACGATGCGGCCGTCGTGATCGGTGACGACGGTCCCGTCGGCGGCCCCGTCAACGATCGCCTTGACCAGCGGATTGGCGGTCGGTGCGCCGGAAATCCGCAACAAGCCGGCGGCGAGCGCGAACAGCGAAAACACGCCGACCGTGGCGAGCGCGGCGAGGAAGACGAGAATATAAGGCTCGGCGTTGGCGCTCCCGAGGAACGCCATGGCCGTCGCCGACCCGACCAGCAAGGCCGCGACCAGGAGGACCAATACGACGCTGCCGCCGCGCCCGCCGGCGGAGCTGCGGTCGATCGAGGGCGCGTGCCGGCCGCGTATTTGCCGTTCGGCGCCGGAGGTTTTGCCGCAACGGCAGACTTCGGTGGTTTCGCGGCGGGCTCAGTCACTGGTTCAATCCTGGCTGCTTCAACTTTCGCCGGTTCAACCTCGGCCGGTTCGATCGTGGCCCGGCGATTCCCGATCTTGGCCCGTTCGATCTTGGCCTGCTGTGTCATGCCCCGCTTTCAACCTCGCACCGTCGAATTGCACGACCGACCGCCACAAATCTACACGGTTCAGGCATGATCCGGAAAAGCTGTCCTCGGACTGGACCCGGGGATGGATGGCGGTTTTCCCAAAACACCATGCTTCGACAAAACGTTAGGCGCCAATCAATTCCGCGCGAAGCGATTACCGCGTCACCGCCCGGCGCAGCCGCATCACGTAACCGATGATTTCGGCCACCGCGCGGTAGTGTTCCTGCGGAATTTCCTGGTCGATCTCCACCGTGGCATGCAACGCGCGCGCCAAGCGGCGGGTTCTCGACGATCGGGAATGTCGTGGGCCTCCGCCACTTCGCGGATCTTCCGGGCGATCAGGTCGACGCCTTTGGCGACGCAGACCGGGGCGTTCATGCCGCGCTCGTATTGCAGCGCGACCGCGAAATGGGTCGGGTTGGTGATGACGACCGAGGCCTTCGGCACTTTGGCCATCATGCGCTTGCGAGCGCGCGCGTGGCGCAACTGCCGGATCTTGCCCTTGACGGCGGGATCGCCTTCGGTCTGACGGAACTCCTCCTTCATTTCCCGGACCGACATTTTCTGGCGCTCGTACCACTGGCGGTATTGGAACAGGTAATCGGCCGCGGCGACGATGGCGAGGATCGCCACCACCGTGCCGAGCATCTTCATGGCCAGCGCCTGGGTAAACGGCAGGATCAAGATCGGATCGGCGCCGATCAAGCCCATGATGCGTTGGCGCTGCGGCCATAGCAGCGCGCCGATCACCGCGCCGAACAACGCGAGCTTGGCGAGGCCCTTGGCGAAATTGGCAAGCGCCTGCCTGGAGAACAGGCGGCTCAGGCCCGCGCCCGGCGAAATCTGCGACAATTGCGGCATGACCGGATCGAACGAGAACAGGATGCGGTGCTGGATCACGTTGCCGCAGCAGCGCGGCAAGCGCCAGCAGCAGGAGCGGAATGCCCAGCGCCGCCAGCACGCGCGTCGCCAGCACCTTGGTGAGATGATCGAGCGCCGGCCCATCGGCCGGAATATCGCCCAAGTGCATCAGCAGGCCGCCGAGCGTCGTCTTCAGATTGTCGGCCATCGGGCCTGCAAACTCCATCAGCATCAACGTGCCGCCGCCGATCATGAACCAGGTCGAGACCTCGTTGCTCTTGACCACGTCGCCGCGCTCGAGCGCTTCGTCGAGCCGCGCTGGTGTCGGGTCTTCTGTATGGTCGCTGTCGTCGCGTTCGTCGGCCATCGTGCGCTAAAGCATGATCCGCAAAGTGGAAGCTGGTTTTCCGAAAGATCATCGTCACCCACGTTAAGCGTGGGGGGCGAGCTGCGTGCAGCACGCCGCCGGCGTAATCGAGGAACATCCCCATCATCGCGCCGAGCACCAGCAGCAGGAACAGAAAGCCGATCAGGATCGACAGCGGCAGCGCGACGAAAAACACCTGCATCTGCGGCATCAGCCGCGACAGCACGCCGAGCCCGAGATTGAACAGCAGCCCGAACGCCAGGAACGGCGCCGAGAGCTGGATGCCGATGCGGAAGGCGCCGGCTACGGTTTTGCGTCATCAGGGCCGCCGACGTCGCCGACGGCCGGCACCTCGCCCGGGGCGAACAGCGTGTAGCTGTCGTTGAGCGCGGCGATGACCAGATAATGCATGTCGGTGGCGAAGAACAACGTGACGCCGAGCATGGTCGAGGAAGTTGCCGACAATCACGCCCTGCTCGCCCTGCGTCGGATCGACCGCGGTGACGAAGCCGAGGCCCAGCTGCTGGGCGATGACCGAGCCCGCGACCTCCAGCGCCGAGATGGTCAGCCGCGGCGGTCATGCCGAGCACCGCGCCGATGATGATCTCCTCGACCAGCATGACGATGGCCGGCCCGAGCGCGCCGGCGTCGATGTGATAGTCGTTGCGATGCAGCGGCAGCAGCACCGCGGCCAGCACCAGCGCGATGGTGAGGCGCAGCCGCGGCGAAATGTTCTGCTCGCCGAGCCCCGGCAGCAGCATGACCATGGTGCCGATGCGCGCGAAAACCAGCAGGAAGGCCGCGCCGAACGCCGGCAGAACTGGAAACATCGATGGTCACGGCTCGCCCTCGTCTAGTGTCACGCCAGCCGCGCGCCGGCGCGCGGCTTCACCCGCCGTTATCCGCTGGTGGTGATGTGCGCGATGATGCGCATGAAATTGGCTTGCAGCGCGTCGGCCATGAACGGCAGCGCGACCAGCAAGGCAACGAAGATCGCCAGAATTTTCGGCACGAACACCAGGGTCATTTCCTGGATTTGCGTCAGCGCCTGCAACAGCGAGATGACGACGCCGACGACGAGGCCGACCAGCATCAGCGGCGCTCGCCACGAGGAGAGCGTCATGATCGCATCGCGCGACACGTCCAGAACTTCCGGGCCCGGTCATTTGTCCTCGCCTGCATGGTTCACTCCCTCTTGCCGTTCGCGGGGAGCAATTTCGGTTCGTAGATCGGCATCTTCATGATCGTCTTCGTAGGCGGCGATCACCTTGTCGCGCACCGAGACCAGCGTCTCGATCGCGGTTTCGGTCTCGGCGACCGCGGTGACGACGTCGACCATGTTGGCTTTGCCGGCGGCGACCGCCTGGCCTGCGCGTCGGAATTCTGCGCCGCCTGCCGAACGGCATTGATCACGTCCTTGAGCATCGCGCTGAAGCTCGGGCCGGTCGGTCTTGCCGCAGCCCGCCGGCGATGCTCGGCGGTGTCGCTCGCTCAGCTTCGCGAGGGTGGCATAGGCGTTGGCGGCAATGGCTCGGTGTCGGCCATGGTCACCGAGCCTTTGAGGATGTCGAGGGTGCGCTGGATCATTCGGCGGGTCGCGGCGATGACATTGAGGTTGGCCTCGTAGGAGCGCTGCGCATCGCGCAGGTCGGTCATTTCGACCAGCGTATTGACGTTGGGATATTTGACGTTGCCGTTGCGCGTCGGCGGCCGGATTGCCGGGCTCGTGCTGGACCGGAAGTCGGAAGGATCGGTCTCGACGCGGCCCGAGCTTGACGACGTCGGCGCCGAGCGAGCGGTCGAGCTCGCTTGTGAAGCGTGACGATTCGGCGGCGGTACGGATCGCCGCCCGGCGTCGTCGCCGTCGAATCGACGTTGGCGATATTCTCGGAGATGATGCGCATGCGCCCGGCCTGGGCGCGCAGCCCGGAGGCGGCGATCGCAGCGATTTCAGGAAATCCATCATGCGGCCATGTCGCGCTCCATCTGTCAATCCGCTCGGCGGCCGCGTCCAGCGTCGCTCTTTGACCGCGAGCTTGATCAGGTCGAGACTGCGCGTGTAGAGCGTCGGTCGCGGCCTGGTAGTCCATCTGGTTGGCGGCGACCTTGATCATCTCGTCTTCGTGGCTGACCGCGTTGCCGCGTCGGCCGGACCTCGTAGGTGCCGGCGCCGTTGCTGGCGAATGCCGCACCGGTCGACGATCGACGGCGATATGATGCCGGGATTGGTGCGCTCGAGCGACAGTCGAAGCCGCCGACAATGTCACCGCGATCGAAATCAGCGGCGCCAGATCGCTGCGGCCTGGTAAGTTCGGCGTGTCGGCATTGGCGACGTTCTCGGCCAGCAGTCGCTGGCGCTCCTGATGCCACTGCATCCGCGTCGCGCAGCATGGAAAGAATCGGAATGTCGGTGATCGGCATCACGGCCTCGGTTCCAGGCTTGGAGCCTTAAGCGTTCGGGCCAGGCTCGCGGCCGCTACTTGGCCGGCAGACTTTGCCGGGTGTATGGTTAATGACTGGTTAAATTGGGTATAACGCCGCGTTTTGCCATCAATCTGCCGTTTACCAGACGAATGTTATAAATGGCGCGGCACGCGGCAAAACCGCGCTCGGATCTTTAATTCTTTGTTAATATTCTCGGCGGCAAATAGTTACCGGCGGCGTTAACCTTTAACAACGTCCGCCGGCCGCCGTGAGCGCCGCGGGAGTCAGGCGGATGTTTCGATAGCTTTGTTCGGCGCGGAGATGCCGCTCCCGTGCGTTTCTTCCTCGCTTTCCTATTCGTGCTTGCGCTGATCGGCGTCGACCGCCTGGGCGGTGCGCCGGTTCGGCGCGGACGCGCTCGGCGGCGCACGCGCGCGGCCGCCAGCCGCGCCTCGCGGTGGTCGATTACGCCAGCGTCGACGGCCGCCGCCGGCTCATCATGATCCGCCGCGACAACGTCGAGCATCTGCTGATGATCGGCGGTCCGACCGACGTGGTGGTCGAGCCCAATATCGTCCGCGCCGTCGCGCGCGCCGCGCGACCGCGGCCGTCCGCCGGCCGGCATCGACGCGCTGCCGCGCGCCATGCCGCTGCCGAGGCCGGCATCCGACGCCGTGGCCGCTGCAGCCGGAGCCCGCCGCCGGCCCGCGGCCGCTCGCCGCGGTTCAGCCGCTGCCGGCCGAACTGTCGAGCGCGCCGTTCCGCGCGCCCCCGCCGATGACGCGCCGCCGCGACCGCAGCGCGACACCTCCTGCCGCACGCCGGCGAATTCCGCGCGGCCGCCGCCGCGCTTCGCGCCAATCGCGCGCCGGCCGACGCCGACTGCCGCCGACTCGCGCCGGCAACGAGCGAATCGCGCCCAGAGCCGCCCGAGCCCGTCGCCGTCCGAGCCGCGCAAGCCAGGTCCAGCCGCGCCGCCGCGCCGCATCGCCGCGACGCCTCGACCGCCATGACCGCGCCGCCGAAGCGGCCGCGCCGCCGACCAGAGCCTGGCCGAGATGGCGCAACGGCTCGAAGCGGCGCTTGCGCAGCCCGTGGCGCAGAAGACGTCGCCGAAACCCAGCGCGTCACCGCGACCCTCGCCGGCTGCGGAAGCGGTCGCCGAAGGCGCCCCCGTCGCCGCGCTGCCGCGCCGGCGCCGCACAAGCGCGCCGCAGGCCAAGCCGCCAGCCGGAGCCCGGCAAGACACCCTTACGACAATCTCGAACAGGAGATGGCGAGTTTCTTGGGCCGACCAGACCAAGACCTGAGTCGCACCGGGGCCGCCGCGTCCGTCTCACGACGGGGCGGCTGTAGCGGTACTATCTGTTCTCGGCGACGCCGCTCGCCGCGCAGGACATCAGCATCAACTTCGGCCAGAGCGCCGCGGCGGCGGCGGCGGCTCACCGAGCGCGTCATCCAGTTGATCGCGCTGATGACGGTGCTGTCGCTGGCGCCGTCGATCCTGGTGATGATGACCTCCTTCACCCGCATCGTCGTGGTGCTGTCGCTGCTGCGCACCGCGCTCGGCACCGCGACCGCGCCGCCCAATGCGGTGATCATCTCGCTGGCGCTGTTCCTCACCGCCTTCGTGATGGGGCCGGCGTTCACCAGCGTCCTACGATGTCGGCATCAAGCCGTTGGTCGCCAACGAGATCACCGTCGAGCAGGCGTTCGAGCGCGCGTCGGTGCCGTTCGCGAGTTCATGCTGAAGAACGTCCGCGACAAGGACCTCAAGCTGTTCACCGATCTGTCAGCGAGAAGGCGCCGGCCACGCCCGCAAGAGTGTCGCTGCGGATTCTGGTTCCGGCCTTCATGATCTCCGAGCTGAAGCGCGCCTTCGAGATCGGCTTTCTGCTGTTCCTGCCGTTCCTGATCATCGACCTCGTGGTGGCCTCGGTGCTGATGTCGATGGGCATGATGATGCTGCCGCCGGTGGTGGTGTCGCTGCCGTTCAAGCTGATATTTTTCGTGCTGGTGGACGGCTGGAGCCTGGTCGCCGGCTCGCTCATCAAAAGCTACGGCAGCTGACAAAGGCCGCCGGCTGGTCACTACGCGCGGAGCGCGCCGAGCACTATATGGTGCTGGCGCAGCGCACTGCCTAAATAGGACGAAAGGCAATTGCGCCTTCGTCACGGAGAGCACGCCGATGTTTATCGTAGTTGTGATCCTGGTCTGCGTCCTCATCTACTATTTCGCCCGCACCTCGAGCGGCCAGGATCCCTGGGCGGCGCCGTGGAGCGACACCAGCCGCTCGGCCCTGCAAATCCTCAACGAGCGCTACGCCAAGGGCGAAATCCAGAAGGAAGAATACGAAGAGCGCAAGGCGACGCTGTTGGCCGGCGGCCCGCTGCGGCACTGAGCCGCTCCATCGGGTCGCATATTCAGCTTTTCATCACATGAATTGCGTCGGGCGCGATCGCGGCGATGACGGCATCGCCAAGGCGAAGCCGTAACGCGCGCGCCTTCGGCGCGAAGAGATAGGCTCTCAGCGCAAAGCCGCAGTCGATCTCGACGACGACCAGCGGGCCCTGCGCCTGCAGCCCCGCCACGCTACCGTCGAGGCGGTTGCGGTCCGGCGTGTCGGCTTTCGCCGCTATCGCGACCTCTTCAGCGCGGATGGCAAGCCGCACCGATGCGCCGGCCGTCCCGGCATAAGGCGTCGCCACCCATAGCGTCCGGGTGCCGACGGCAATGCCGGTCAGCGCACCGGCGCTTTCGACCACGCGGCCATCGAGGACATTATCTACTCCGACCAAGCGGGCGATCGCGGAGTCGGCCGGCTGTGCGAAAATGGTCGCCGCCGCTCCGCTTTGCACTATCCGGCCTTGATGCAGGACGACGACATCGTCGGCAAGCGTCAGCGCATCGATGTGGTCGTGGGTGACGAAGATCGCCGGGATGTTCAATTCCCGCAGGAACGACTTCAACTCGCCGCGCAATTGCGTGCGGGTCTGGCTGTCGAGCGCCGAGAACGGTTCGTCGAACAGGAATAGTTCCGGCGCCCCGGCGAGGGCGCGGGCGAGCGCCACGCGCTGTTTCTCGCCGACGCTCAAATCCGCCGGCATGCGCCGCGCCAGATGCGCAACGCCGAAATAACGCAGAAGCGCGGCCGGCTCGCCGCCACCCGGCAGCGCCGCGGCGTGCCGGCCCGCCGCGCGGCGGCGGCCGATCGCGACATTGCCTTCGACACTCAGATGAGGGAACAGTCCGAAGCTCTGGACCACAAAGCCGATATTGCGCCGTTCCGGCGGCAGCGCGGTGACCTCCCGCCCGGCAATGCGCACGTGACCCCGCTCAGGCCGATGAAAGCCAGCGATGGTCTCGAGCGTGACCGATTTGCCGGCCCCGTTCGGCCCCAGCACCACCATGATCTCGCCCGCCGCCAGCACGAAATCGATGGCGTCGAGCCGAAATGCGCCCAGGGTCAGCGTCAGCCCCTCGACCGCGACGACGGCATCGCTCGCTCGCTTCATCGGTTTTCCTGCACCGGACCGCTCCGCGCCAGCGCCCGCAGCAAAAGGAACAGAGCGAGCGATACCGCCAGCAGCAGCACCGCAGCGCCGGCGGCTTGATCGAGCCCGAAGCGCAGGAAAAGCTCATAGATCATCACCGGCGCGGTCATCGGGTAATAAACCAAGATAACGACGGCGCCGAACTCGCTGATCGAGCGGGCGTAAGTCAGCGTGACGCCGGTCATGACGCCGTGCCGGGCGAGCGGCAAGGTGATGCGCCAGAACGTCCGCCACGGATTTAAACCCAGCGTGCGCGAAATCTTCTCCAGCCGCGGGTCGACCGCCTCGAAGCCGATGCGCGCGGCGTTCACCGTATAGGGCGCGGAAACGAACAGCATCGCCACGACGATGCCGGCGAGCGTGCCCCAGAAGCGCAAGCCGGTCAGCGCCTGCAACGGCGCGCCGACAAGGCCGTGGCGGCCGAACACCATCAACAGCGCGATGCCGGCAACCGTATGCGGCACCGCCAGCGGCAGATCGATCAGCGCCGCGACCACCCCCTTGCCGGGAAACTCCGTACGCGCCAGGACGTAGGCGAGCGGCACCCCAACGAGCGCCGCAAGCGTTGCCGACAGCAAGGCCCCTTCAAGGCTGAGCGCGATGGCATCGCGCACATCGGCCATGCGCGCGACGCCCGCGAAATTCGCCCATGATTGCGACAGCGCCAGCGCGATCAGCGGCACGGTAAAGAAGGCCACCAGGATGCTGCCGACAAACCAGCACACCAGATAAAGGCCGAACGGCCGGCTGGGGTCGCCTCCGGGCCGCCCCGCCTGATGTGCCGCGCTCGAGACCCAGCCCCCGATCATGGAGGTCATGTTTAGGCGAGCGGCCGCCGAATTACGAGCCGCAAGCGTGTGATTGCCCGCCTACGATCCCGGCCACGGCTGCACGAGCTTCTGCAAGGCTTCCGGCATCGCCGCGATATCGACCGCAAAGGCCGGGTGGAAATCGCCGAAACCGTTGTCCTTCATCACCGCCTGGCCGGGCGGCGAGAGCACCAACGCCACATATTTCTCCGCCAGGCTTGCGTTCTTGGCGCCATTGACCGTGGTGATGGCATAGACGATCGGGTTCCCGGCCAGATCGCCGTTCTTGGTGTGCGCGACGCCCTGTTTGTAGAAGGCCGCCTGCGCCGGATCGCTGAGATCGATTTTGGCCGGCAGGTCGATGAATTTGAGATGATGCTGCAATGCGTCGGAACGGTAGATGGCAAGATAGTCGATCTCGCCAAGCTGCAGCGCCGAGATCAGCGCGGTCTCGGTGTCGCGCATGTTTTTTTGCGGCGCATTGGAGAGAATGCTCTGCTCGAGCCCCGGCGTTTTGTAGAACTTCTCCGCGAGGTTGAGCATCTGCACGGTCTGATAGCCGGACGGATCGGTGTCGGGATTGGAGCGGCCGATCTCGACGCCCGGCCGTGCCAGCACCTTGTACCAGTTGTCGGCGTTGATCTCGGCAGCGAACTTGCTCTTGTCGGTATAGACGAAGGTGATGGCGTTGCGCGCGATGCCGGCATACCAGGAGGCATGCGCGGGCGCCGCAAACATGTATTTGGGAATGACATTATAGTCGGCGACCGCGAGCAGGTCGGCGTCCTGATGCAGATCGGTGATCTGTTTCGCCATTTTGACGCTGCCGCCGTATTGCGCTTGCACGGTGACGCCGGCGTTTTGGCCCTCGAACAGCGCGTTGATCTTTTTGAACGGCACGGCCAGCGTGCCGGCGGCAAACACGGTCAGCACGGTCGGCTCGGCCGCCTGTGCGGCGAATAACGCGGGCACGGCGGCGGCGAGGACTCCGAGCGCGGCGAGAGACGATACAATTTTCATGATGGATTCCGTTTGCATAAGTGCGGCGGCATTGTAGCAGGCGCCGCGGCGCGGAGAACCATCGTCTCAGTCGAGATTGTCGCATTGGGATGGAAGCGTCTAAGCGCGCGATGGCCAGCGGCCGAGCATCGCCGCAGCCGGCATACCGGCAAGCTGCGCGGCGATAGAAAGTCGGCAACCGGTTCTGCCTTTCGTCGACCAACGCTTAGCTTGCCGGCGTTTCTTTCGCGATGCCCGATTTGACCCGGATTCCGTCTTCGTACCAGGAGCGGCTAGCGTTGACGATTTTCACCACCGACAGCATCACCGGAACCTCGATCAGCACGCCGACAACAGTCGCCAGCGCCGCCCCGGAGTTGAAGCCGAAAAGACTAATCGCCGCGGCGACGGCCAGCTCGAAGAAATTGCTGGCGCCGATGAGCGCCGACGGCGCGGCGACGCAATGCGCCTCGCCGGCGGCGCGATTGAGCAGATAGGCAAGCCCCGAATTGAAATAGACTTGGATCAGGATCGGCACCGCCAGCATGACGATGATCAGTGGCTGCGCCAGTATCTGCTCGCCTTGGAAGCCGAAGAGAAGCACGAGTGTCGCGAGCAACGCGATCAGCGAAAGCGGCTGCAGCGTCGACAAAAGCCGCGACAGCGCCGCGCCACCGCCGCGCGCCAACACGCCGCGGCGAACGATCTGCGCAATGATGACCGGCACGACGATGTAGAGGACGACCGACAGCAGCAGCGTCTCCCACGGAACCGTAATCGCCGACAAGCCGAGCAGAAGGCCTACGATCGGCGCAAAGGCAAACACCATGATCACATCGTTGAGCGCGACCTGACTCAGCGTGAAATGCGGCTCGCCATCCGAGAGATTGCTCCAGACAAATACCATCGCGGTACACGGCGCCGCCGCGAGCAGGATGAGGCCGGCGATGTAGCTGTTGATCTGGTCCGCCGGCAGATAAGGCTTGAACAGCCAGCCGATGAACAGCCAGCCCAGGAACGCCATGGAGAAAGGTTTCACTGCCCAATTGACGAAAAGCGTGACGCCGATGCCGCGCCAATGCTCTTTGACCCGCGACAAAGCCGCAAAATCGATCTTCGCCAGCATCGGGATAATCATCAGCCAGATCAGGACCGCCACCGGCAGGTTCACTCTGGCTATCTCGGCCGAGCCGATGTCGTGAAATGCGGCGGCAAAGAAGTGCCCGAGCGCGATCCCGGTCACGATGCAAAGACCGACCCAAACGGTGAGGTAACGTTCGAAGATGGACATGATCAGCCTCGGATGTCCTCAATAAATCTGCGCTTGCGCGAACGGCAAAGTTGGTCGCTCGGACGTGGCCGGATCGAACGAACAGCAGTCGCGCGCCGATACAAAAGGAGCTCTGCGGCGTTCATTCGGCCGCTGTGGCGGATTTACCGTCCGCGAGCTTCGTGTTGCCGATTTCTTCCAGCCGCCGCTGCAGACTGAGCTGGTCAAGCCGCTCAAGCGGCAGGCTGACGAAAATGTTGATGCGATTGGTCAGCATGCGCAGCGCGTCGGCAAACGCGTAGCGTATTTCCGCTTCGGTCCCGGTTGCCGCGGCCGGATCGGGCACGCCCCAATGCGCCGTCATCGGTTGCCCCGGCCACACCGGGCATGCTTCAGCCGCGGCGTTGTCGCAAACCGTGAACACGAAATCGAGCTTCGGCGCGCCGGGGTCCGTGAATTCCAGCCAGCTTTTCGAGCGCAGCCCGGTCACGTCGTAATGCAGCTTACGCAACAGGTCGAGCGCATAAGGATGCACTTCCCCCTTGGGTTGGCTGCCGGCCGAGAAAGCCTTGAATTTCCCCTGCCCGGCGCGATTGAGAATGACCTCGGCCATGATCGAACGCGCCGAATTACCGGTGCATAAAAACAGCACGGTGAAAGGTTTGTTTTCGGCTACGACATGCATGACGCATTCCGCTCTTTGCTCTATCCATTTGCCGCTTTAATCGCTCGGCACCTGCCTCACGACGTTGAACAGCCGCAGGCGACCGGCGCCGCTACGGGTTCGGGCGCGCAGCATGACTTCGCATCGGCAATGCGCGCCTCGCGCTCGCCGCTGCCGTCACCATAGTCGGTGCTTTCACCTGTGGTGAAGAACGTTTCCCAGGAAATGCCGGCCGGATCCTCGATCCACGATTTCTCCGACTTGGCGTAGCAGCAGCTTGTTTGACCCTGCTCGATCACCGCACCGCCCGCTTCGTGCAGCCGCGCATACACGTCTTGGAGCTCGTCCTGGTTCTCAACCTGGATACCTAGGTGATCAAGGCCAGCTTGTCGGCCGCGCATCGAAATGGCGAAATTCACCCGCGGATCGTCGAGCATCCACTTGGCGTAATCCGTTTTGACGACGGATGGACCGGCCGCGAACAGCGCCGAATAGAAGCCGATCGATCGCGCCAAATCGTCAACGGCAACATGGACGTGCAGGCGTTTCATGGCATGCTCCTTCAGGCTTCGACCTTGGCGCGCTTGCCGCGCGCAGGCTGGCAGACCGCCGCCGGCGCGCAGGCTTCCGCCGCACCGCCGCAGCAATTCTCGGTAAGAAATTGAACAAGCGCATTCATCGCCTCGAAGCGCGCCGCATAGATCATCGAACGGCCGTCGCGGCGCACGGCGACGAGGCCGGCATCGCGCAGCCGGTCGAAATGAAAGGTCAGCGTATTCGGCGCAAGCTTGAGCTTTTGCGCGACCTGACCCGCCGGCAACCCTTCCGGCCCGGCCTCGACCAACAAGCGGAATACATCCAGACGGCTATCCTGGGCGAGTGCGGCCAAGGCCGCTACGACATCGGGTTTTTTCATATTTCAATATCTATTGAAATACTTTCCCGCCGTCAAGAGTTATTTCGATGATAGTCGAAATAACTTCCGGGCTGCTTTTCCCCTCTGTGGCGCGTCGTGGAAGCAAAGATGGGCTGCGGAAGAATCGTCACCCCACGCGGCGGCGGAGCCGTCGCTGCGCCCAATAGCCGATGACGACCAGCGCCCCGGCCGTCGCCAGCCAGAAGCGCGAATACAGCGTCATTTGCGCCGGCGCGGACAAGGCGCTGCCGAAGGCGGCTTGCCATTTCGCCCAGTGATGGACGACGATCAGCGCGTTCAAACCCTGCAGCAGGCAGAACACGGCAAAGAGATAAAGCAGCAGCACAAGAATCCAGCCGAACACGCGGTATTGCTTGGCTTGCTCGGCAAGACCGGCCCAAGGGGACGAAGCGGAGGAAGTGCTGGAAGCTGTGGCAGCGGTGGCAGCGCCAGCACCAGAAGCGGCCGCCATGCCTGACGGCGCCGGCAATACGCCGATGCGCGAGCGCGCCGTCAAAAAAGCCGCCGCGGCCAAAGCGATCGCCGCAACAAAAACGACAATAACGATTGCAGTCAGCACATCCATGCTGCGGTCCCCTCGCCTCCGCCCAGCCCGAATGACGACGTCCCCAGGCGCGGCATTTCATTATAACCGCAACCTCCGACGGCCGTCATGGCCGGGCTTGTCCGGGATATCCAGGTCTCTGCGGCAACTTGGGATAACCCATTCGCCTCATCCTGAGGTGCGAGCGGAGCGAGCCTCGAAGGATGAGGCGAGTGCGCTTCGGCCTGCATCTTTCGCGGACCGCCTTCACGGCCACCTCAGGATGATGGAATTATTGTCCCCGTCATGTTGACATTCGTCCCCGATATAGATACATTCTGAAGAATCAAATCTCGCCCCACGAAGGACGCCGTCCGGGTGATGCCGGACGGCAGGGGGCGAGTGCGGTGCCCGCGGGCGAAGCCTCATCAGCTTTGCTCCCGGGCGGTCCGGGCATCATGCCCACCGGCACTATGACCGGTGCGCGAGGTGCGTCGCTGGCCGGCGGTCATATCCGCCGCGTTGGCCAAACCGCCACGAAGCCTGGCCCGGATCGCACCAAGGGACAACAACACCCCTTGGGCAGAACCGCAGTGGAACGCCGGCAGGCGAGCGCGCCCGATAGCGGAAAGGGCGGCGCAAGCCGCCTTATCCGCGGCGCGCCCTGTGCGCCGCTTGCGTACAGGTTACGAAATCTCGCGTCTGCCGGCGCTCCGCTTCCTTCATTTTTCTTTCTTCGTCATTGCGAGCGAAGCGAAGCAATCCAATCTCTACCATTCCGCCCTGGATTGCTTCGTCGCTTCGCTCCTCGCAATGACGGGGAAAACGAAATGCTTCGATCCGTCATCCTGAGGCGGCCGCGCAGCGGCCCGCGAAGGAGACGGCCGAGAAGTCACGGGCCGTCGCCCTTCGAGGCTCGCTTTCGCGAGCACCTCAGGGTGACGGACGACGCGGTACGTGCGCTGATTGAAATCGTTGGCAGAAACAACTCACCGCATCGCGGTGCGGCCGGCGGCGCGGCCGAGCGGCAGCGGCGGGAGCGAGGGCGCCAGCGTTCGCATGTCCGGCGGCAGTGGCGACGACGAAGCGCGCGGTGCCTCCGCGGTCGGTGCGTCGGGTGGCGCGGCCGCCGGCAACTCCGGATAGCGCGTCTTCATCTCGCGCAAGAACGTCTCCAGCGTGTCGGCGGAGGCGGCAGCACGGGCAATGGACGCGAATTCGTCGCCGCTCGTGCCGAGCGGCGCCGAGACCACGGCGAAAGCGTGCGCGTCGGGCGTCGTCGCCATCGCGGCGGCGTAGCGCTCGCGGAAACGGCCGAGCCCGAGCTGGTCCTGAGCGAGCCCATAGCCGACTTCGGCGCGCATGACGTCGGTCTGCTCGTCGGCGTCAAGCGGGGTGAAATCCTTGTAGCGCTCGCCGAGCAGGCGTTCGAGCTGTTCGGCGGACTCGTCGTAGCGATGCGCGGCCCACAAAATATCGGACCGCAGCCGTATCGCCGGCCGGCCGGCGATGGCGGCGATCACTTCGAGCGCCACCTCATGGCGGCCGAGGTCGGACAGCGCGCGCGCTTCGAGCAACAGCCGCTGGTCGCGCAGGTCGTCGGCCAGGTCGGCGGTGCGGCTGGCGCGCAGCACGGCGAGCGCACGATCCGGCTTGCGGTCCATCAGATAAATCACGGCGAGCCGCGTCGCCACCTCGGCGCGCGCAGCGCCGTCGAGGCGGTGATCGACCTGGTATTGCAAAAGATTGGCGGCCTGGTCGAGCAGATCGACCGATACCAGGCGGTCGGCCAGGCGGCGGATCATCTCGTCGCCGCGGGCGCCGATCGGGGCGAGCTCGCGGAAATCGTAAAACAACGACAGCGCATCGATCGCCGGCAGGCGATCGCCCATGCTGGTCAGAAAAAGCCGGTCGAACGTGTGCTGCGGCTTCGTCTTGAATCTGATGCGTCAGCGCCAAATCCGGCCGCGCCGCCATGGCGCTGCGCATGGCATAGAACGCGTCGCGATAGCGGCCCTCCTCGGTATAAAGGTGCGCCAAAACCTTGAGCGCCTCGATCTCGGTTTCATCGCCCCGCCAGATGGTGGTGAGCGTCTCGAGCCGGGAGATGACGTCGTCGCGCTTGAGATCGCCGAGCTGATAGCGCAACACGGTCTCGCGCAACTGGCCTTGCGCGGCCGCCGGCCGATCCCACGAATCCGCCGCCGTGCGGTACGCGGCGAGCGCGTCCTGCTTGCGGCCGAGCCCTTCGGCCAGCCGGCCCATCAGCACGGCGAGCGCGGGTTCCATGTCGTGCGGGATGCCGACGGTTTCGAAGTCGTTGAGGTCGTTGGAGGCGCCATCGAAATCGCCGACCTCGATGGCCGAGCGCATGTCCTCCTTGAGCGCAACGCGCTGCAATTCGACCGGCAGCGTCGCCATCGCCGTCGCCATGGTCTTGAACGTGTCGCGCGCTTTGGTCCAGCGGCCCTGCTTGGCGTAAGCCAGCGCTCGCCACAGCGGCGCGTCATGTTGGTCGCCGACGCCGGGCTGGTCGAGATCATTGAGCGCATCGTCGGGCCGGCCCATCATTACTTCGGCGATTGCGCGCAGCACCAGCGCCGAGCCCGCGTCGCTGGCATCGCGCTTCGCGGCGATAGCGACGTCGAGCACGCCTTTGGCCTCCGGATACATGCCGCGCGCGATGTAAAACTGCCCAAGCTCCAGGCGCGGCACCAGCCGTTGCGGCTCCGGCGCCTCGGCGGCAACAGTAATGAGACTCGCTTGGCGGACGGAATAGGCGCCCTCGCGGTCTTGACCCCAGGTCCCCGAATCGAACAACCCCGCGCTCAAGCCGGCCCCGTGCAGCAGCGTTTGCATCGGCGCCGACAAGGTCAATCCGGACGGCCGGGCGACGACGATCTTGCGCGCGGCAAGCTTCACCGTCAGATCGTCGGCGAGTGGCGCGATAACCACGCCCTCTGTCGACGTCAGCGCGTCAAATTCGACGAAATCCTGCTCCTCGATCAGCCCGCGCGCCGGCGACAGGCCGGTGACGACGAACAGCTTGTCGCCGGCTTCCGGATCGTCGATCAGATGCACCTGTTGCGCGCCCGCAAACGGGATGGTGACGCTGGCCTGATTTGGCCCGATCAGGGTGCGATTGAGCGTCAGGGGCCGCGCCGGGTCGGCGATGGCGTCGCTGATATGCACCGTCCACACCGCGCCCTCGGCGGCGGCGCTGGACAGATGCGGACGGTCGAGCTTGAGCCGTACCACGTCGGCGTCGCCGCTGCGGCTGAACTGATAGCTCTTGATGATGTGGCTCGGCTCGCCGTCAAGCGCGCTCAAGTCGATCGCGGACTTGGCATCGAACACGATCCATAGCGTGTCGGCGCGCTGGAACACCGCGGCGCCGGTCACGGCGGCGAAGGGGAACGACAGTTTGATGTCGGTGCCCTCTTCGCTGAGTTCCGCGGCGATAGCGCCGGCAGCGGCATCTTTGTCGCCCGTGACAACGGGCTTTGTTGGCCCGCGCGCGGTGGATTTTCGCGCCGGCGGATTGGCGGCGGGCGCCACCGGCGCCGCGGGCGGTGCCGCGGCGGTTTGTTTGGTGCTCGACGGCGGCACGGCAACCGGAGGAGCCGGCGATGACGCCCTCGCGGCGGCAAGAGGCGCTGCGACCGGCGGTGCCGCAGCCGGCGCCACGGCAGGCGCCGCGGGCTTTACGGTCGCCGCTGCGGCGGCCTGTTTTGGGGGCGCGGCTGGCGAATTTTGCACCGGCTGGGCGGCAGCGGCCGGCCGCACTTCCAATTTCGGGGGAGCAGCACCCGCCGCTGGCCGGACAGGCGCGGCGACCGGCGCCGGGACGGCCCGACTTGCCGGACTTGTCGCCGCAGGACTTCTCGCTGCAGGACTTGTTATGGCAGGACTTGTCGCTGCCGGACTTGTTACGGCCGGAGTGGCCGGCGCCGGCGCGTTCGCCGCGGCTGCGGAGATATTCGCCGCCGCATCGGCGAGGCTCGGCACCGCGGCGCTGGGCGAAGACTCGCCCTCCCCGGCTGCGCCTTGTGTGCTTGGCTCGACTGCCGGCACGGTGGCCGGCGGCGCATCTTGCTGCGGCTCTTGTTGAAGCTCGGCGGCCGGAGCGTTGCCGCCGGCATTGGGCTTGACCAGGTCGACGACATAGCCCAATTCATCACGGAATGTTCGAACGTCGATCTTGGCGGAAAAAACGAACCGGACCAGAGCGGTGTCGCCGTCGAGCTCGCTGTTGATTTCGGCGACGCCCGGAGGCATCCCCGCCTGCGCATCGGCCAGATCGAATGTCATCGGCTGGTCGAAATTGAGAACGAGCCGGCCATTGGTGCGATCGGCCGACACCGCGGTCTGGTTCGGCACGCGGAAGACATAGCGCGTAAACGTCGGCTGGCTGGCGACCTGGACGGTGATCGGGGCGAGTTTCTTGGACGCGGTCGCGATACCTTCACGCTGCAGCAATTTTTGCGCTTGGTGGGCGCGCCTGACCAGCTCCTCGACCACCTCCTGCGGCAGGCTCGGCGGCAAGCCGGTCCATGACTGCGGCAGTAGATCGACAAAGAATTTCTCGTCGGCCGCGATGGTATGAACAGTGACGTCCTGCGACAGCGCCATGCGCACTGCCATGCCATCCGGATCGAGCCGCGCCGCGCCGATGTAAGCCGGCGCCTGGTCGGCCGCACGGTTCACGGAGACGTCGATCGGTTGCTTGAAGCGGATGATGATGACGTTGCCGGCCTTACGCACCGAAGCTTCGATATAGTCCTTCGCGGTAAAGACCAGCCGGGCATAACCGCCCTGGGTGCTGACGGTCAGCGTCGCCGCTTGCGGCGCGGCGAATGCGGGCGAAGCCACGGCTACGGCCAGATTTGCGGCGACCAAAGCTGCGAGAGCGGCTTTGCGGCACAGGCAACTACGCAGGCTATTTCGGATGGTGCGACCGCACGCCATGCAGAACTCGGAACTCTACTCAAACGACTGGTACGACCGACGCCAAGCACGTTCGCGGCCAAAGACCTCGTCCCCCGAAGCCGGCCACGCCAGCACTGTAGGATGCTGTGCTTAATAGGCGCTTAATTCAATAATTACAGTGGCTTAAGTAGTAGCCCTATGCCGCATGGCCCTTTGGGCGGTCCCGCAAACCAAAGCCGTGCATCGGGCGACCGCGGCGAGGGTGCAAACGGGATTCGCCCCTTCTCGGCCTCAAGGGCTTAACACCGCGCAAACGACCGGCAATGTCGCGCGCCGCGCACAACCATTCGACGGCAACGGCGTTGTTTGAGCACACCGACAAGAGGAGTAGCACCATGATCGTCTCCCGCCGTGGCTTTGCTGCGGCCGCCGCCACTGGCTTCATGGCCGCGCAATCCGCCTATGCCGCTCCGCAGCTCGGCAATCCCGATAATCCGCCGCAAGGGCCCGAGGCCATCAAGGGCAATCCGCACAGCAGCAACGACCCGGGCCCGAAGAACCCGGTACTCGGCGCCGAATTTCCGTCGAGCGAAATGCCGCCGTCGACCGATCACGGCGACGTGCCAAACTTTTGGTTCCCGTTCGCGCAGGCCAATAAGCGGGTTCAGAACGGCGGCTGGGCACGCCAAGTGACGGTTAAGGATTTGCCGATCGCCAAAAGCCTTGCCGGTGTCGACATGTATCTGACCGCGGGCGCGATCCGGGAAATGCATTGGCATCTTCCAGCCGAATGGGCATTCGTGCTTTACGGCAAAGCGCGCATCACCGGCTTCGATCAGGATGGCCGTGGTTTCGTCGCCGACGTCGGCGCCGGCGACTTGTGGAATTTTCCGTCGGGCATCCCTCATTCGATCCAAGGTCTCGACCCCGACGGCACCGAGTTTTTGCTGGTGTTCGACGACGGCAGTTTTTCGGAATTCGACACTTTTCTACCGTCGCAATGGATGGCACATACTCCGACCGAAGTATTGGCCAAGAACTTCAGCCTGCCGGCGTCCGCCTTCGCGCCGATCCCGCTGCACGAATTGTATATCTTTCAATCCGACGTGCCCGGACCGCTCGGTACCGACAAGCTGGGAGCTACCGGCCCGCAAGGAGCTACGCCGAAATCGTTCAGTTATTCGCTGCTCAAGCAGCAGCCTGATTTCAGTTCGACGGCCGGCGAGGTCCGCATCGTCGATTCAAAAAAGTTCTTGATCGCTTCGACCGTCGCCGCCGCCCATGTCATCGTTCACCCCGGCGCCATGCGTGAGATGCACTGGCACCCGAATGCCGACGAGTGGCAGTATTACATCGCCGGTTCGGGGCGGATGGGAGTTTTTGCCGCCAACAACAACGTCCGCACCAAGGATTTCCACGCCGGTGACGTTGGCTACATCCCGCGTGCGATGGGTCACTATATCGAGAACACTGGAAATACCGATCTGGTGTTTCTGGAGATATTCCGCAGCAGTTATTATTCCTCGATCTCGTTTGCGCAGTGGCTCAGCCACCTACCTCCCGAACTGGTAAAAGCGCACTTCAATTTTTCCAATACGACGATGCAGGCGCTGTCCAAGAAGGACGCCAAGGTCGTCGGCGCTTGATTTCCGCCGATCGCCGGAAGGCCGGCAAGCAAGAGCGCAAGGGCGGATTAATAAATGCAACTCAATGGCTTCATCGGAACGGTTGGTACTTTTGATCGTTGAAACACCAATAGACATACGCGTCTGGGCCGCCGGCGAACCATCAACGACCTATTATGTCCCGAATCTGCACCTCCGATATTTGGTCCACACCGGCGCTCGATCCGACGGCATGCGGTCGCGCGACGCTTGAGCAGGCAACATGGCGCTCGGTCGCCGCTTTGCATCACAACGTTGAAGGTTGCAATGTGCGCGGCCTGGACGTTGCCGAGGAAATTCCGCTCGCGATCCGGTACAATGGGGTCCCTCATGCCGTGATGATGGGTACGCCGCTGGATCTTGAGGATTTCGCCATCGGCTTTTCGATCGCCGAAGGAATAGCGCGCGATCTGGACGACCTTAAGAGCGTTGCGATCGGTTCAGAAGATGACGGCATCACCGTCGATATAGGCCTGAGGCCGTTCGCCCTCGGCAAGGTGCTCTCGCGGCGCCGGCTGCGCTCGTTGCGCGGTCATACCAGTTGCGGCATATGCGGCGTCGAAGATTTAGCGCAGCTCAATATCGCTCCGGCGCCACCGCTCCGAGCCGGCCGCCCGATCGACCGCCTCGCGCTCGGCCGCGCGCTTGATCGTTTGCGCAGCCTGCAACCGCTGGCGGCGCGCACCCACGCCGCGCATGCCGCCGCCTGGGTCGATCTTGAAGGCACGCTGGTTCTAGTCCGCGAAGACGTCGGCCGTCACAACGCGCTCGACAAGCTCGTCGGCGCCGCGTTGCGAGCCAAGGTCGATTTTGCCGAGGGCTTCTGTTTGATCACCAGCCGCTGTTCCTACGAAATGGCGCAAAAGGCCGTCGCCGCGGGCATTCCCGCCTTGGTGGCCATTTCGGCGCCCACCGCGCTCGCCATACGCACCGCCAAAAGCGCCGGCCTGACGCTGGCAACGCTGGACCGCGACGGCGGCTTTTTCATCTATGCGGCGCCCGAGCAGCCGCATGGCGAAGTCTTGAAGGAGCATGTCCATGGCACGCCAAGCCAAACAACAGTCTAATAAGCAGCCGAAAATAAAACCCTACACCGGGCCCGCCGGCGGCTGGGGATCGGTGCAGTCTCTGGCTAAGAGTTTGACCCAAGAACATATTCCGGTCAGCGGCAGCCGCGTGCTACTGCATCAGAACAAGACCGGCGGTTTCATGTGCGTGAGCTGCGCCTGGGCCAAGCCCGACCCGCCTCGCGTCTTCGAGTTTTGCGAAAACGGCGCCAAGGCGACCACCTGGGAGCTGACCAGCAAGCGGACGACGCCGGCATTCTTTGCCAAGCACACGTGCGCCGAGCTCGAGACCTGGGACGATTATCATCTCGAAGCCGAAGGACGCATCACTCACCCAATGCGGTGGGACGCGGCGAGCGACAAATACGTCCCGGTGCAGTGGCAAGAAGCGTTCGCGGAAATCGGCCGCGAGTTGAAAGCGATCGATCCGCAGAGTGCAGTGTTCTACTCGTCCGGGAAGATGTCGCTCGAAGCCAGCTACATGTACGCGTTTTTTGCCCGCATGTACGGCCACAACAATCTGCCGGACAGCTCCAACATGTGTCACGAGAGCACGTCAGTGGCGCTGCCTGAAAGCATCGGCGTGCCGGTCGGCACTTGCACGATCGACGATTTTAACCTGACCGACGGCATATTCTTTTTCGGCCAGAACGTCGGCACGTCGAGTCCGCGCATGCTCCACCAATTGCAGGAAGCGAGCCAGCGTGGCGTCCCTATCGTCACATTCAATCCGCTGCGCGAGCGCGGCCTCGAGCGCTTCGCCAATCCCCAGTCGCCCACTGAAATGCTGAGTGGATCGTCGACCCGCATCTCCTCGCAATATCACCAGGTCAAGCCGGGCGGCGACACCGCGGCGATGATGGGGATTGCCAAGGCATTGTTCGACATTGACGAGCAGAAGACGGCAAAGGGCGAAGCGGGCGTCATCGACCGGCAATTCATCGCCGAGCACACTCACGGCTTCGAGGAATTCGAAGCCGCCGTGCGCAATTGTTCGTGGGACAGCATCGAGCGCCGCTCCGGCCTATCCCGCAGCGCGCTGGAGGCGACGGCGCATGTCTATTCGCGGTCTCAGGCGGCGATCTTCATTTATGGCATGGGCCTGACCCAGCACCGCAAGGGAGTCGAGACCGTGCAGATGGTCTGCAATCTCGCATTTCTCCGCGGCAATATTGGACGCCCCGGAGCCGGCATTTGCCCGGTGCGCGGTCATTCGAACGTGCAGGGTCAGCGCACCGTCGGCATCACCGAAAAGCCGGACAAGGTGCCCGCCGACAAGCTCAAAGAGCACTTCGGCGTCGACGTGCCGAAAGAAAAAGGCGTCAACACCGTCGAGGCCTGCGAAAAAATCCTGCAGGGGCAGATCAACGCCTTTGTCAATTTCGGCGGCAACTTCGTGCGCGCCATACCCGACCACGGACAGATCTATCCGGCTTGGCGCAAGATGCGGCTGACGGTTCAGGTCCTGACCAAGCTCAATCGCTGCGCGCTGGTGCACGGGCAGGTCTCATACATTCTGCCGTGCTTGGGACGCATTGAAATTGACGAACAGGCGAGCGGACCGCAGGCGCTCTCTATGGAGGATTCCACCGGCTGCATGCATGGCTCGCGCGGACAGTCCAAGCCCGCGAGCCCGCATCTTCTCTCCGAACCGAAAATCGTCGCCGAGCTGGCGAAAGCGACGGTGAGCCCAAATCCGCGCGTGCCGTGGGACGAATGGGTCGCGGACTACGGCAAAGTCCGCGACGCCATCGCCGTCACTTACCCGGAGATTTTTCACGACTTCAATGCGCGTTTGTGGAAACCGGGAGGCTTCCATCGTCCGCTCAGCGCGCGTCACCGCAAATGGGAGACCAAGACCGGCAAAGCCAATTTTATCGTGCCCGACGGCTTGGCGGAGGATCCCGATACGGCGAATGACGCGCGCGATGTGCTGCAACTGATCACGCTGCGCTCGAACGGGCAGTTCAATACCACCATCTACAATTACGACGATCGCTTCCGCGGTATCTACGGATCGCGCATGGTTGTTCTGATGCACCGCAACGATATCGACCGGCTCGGTCTGCACGAAGGCGATGTCGTCAAACTCGTCACTGCCCTCAATGACGGCGTGCGCCGCGAGGTCGACGGCTTTCGCATCACGCCCTACGACATTCCGGAGGGCTGTTGCGCCGGCTATTATCCGGAGTGCAACCCGCTCATTCCGTTGTGGCATCATGCCGAGAAAAGCAAGGTGCCGGCGGCGAAATCCATCCCGGTGCGCGTCGAGGACACGCTGAAGGACTGAAGACGGCGCGCCGCACGCGGCCGCCGCCGCGCTCTAGCCAAGGCCCCTACTGCGTGGCCGACTGGCCTTCGATCTTCGGCAGCGCGGCGGCGCCGGTGTCGCTGGTTTTGTTCTGCTGCTGGGCCTGTTCGGCGAGCTCGACCGTCAGGCGCTGCGCCACATCGGGCGACATTTGCGCGGCTATATCCGCCATGGTGCGGGGATTGATCTCCGCAACGACTTCAAGAAGCACGCTCGGGTCGAGCCCGTTGAAGATTTTCGCGGCGTCGCGTGGCTTCATGTTCTCGTACATGGTGACCAGGCCTTTGAGTCGAGCCTTTTCGGCGTCGTCCTTCTGGTCGGTCGCCTGCTTGATCTGCAACTCGACCTGCTTAAGCTCGGTGATCTTGGCGTCCATGCGCTTTTCCGCGCTCTTGATCAGGTCTTCGCGGACGTCGAGTTCTTGCGCACGCTTGTCGAGCTCTTCGCGGCGCTGCTGCAGCCGTTCGAGAATGGCGCGCTCAGCGCCGGTCGGTAGCGTAACGCCGTTGGTTGGAATGATCATTTCCGCAGGCGCCGCCGGCGGTCCGGCGTTTGCGGCCGGCTTGGCGCCGGCAGGCTGGGTGGTGACGGACCCGGTGATGTCGAGATTATCGGGCTCAGCCGCCGGCGGCGGCGCAATCGATGCGATCGAGGCGTCCCGTCGCTGCGGCGCGCCGCGCCCGCTGGGAAAATTGAACATTTGCTGCGCCCAAGACGCCTTCGAGCCGGCTGGCGCGGTGCCGTCCGGATTGGGGTCCAGCGCCGACACGCCGCCGTCGGCCGCGACCGCCGCGTCGGACGCGAACAGCGCGGAGCCGTGAAGCGCGATGTCGGCAATTTTGAGCGTCAACAAGCAACCGCTCGCGATCAGCGCGATCGGAATGAACCGCAGATCGCGAATATAGCGGATCATGCCGCGAGACCGTGCACCTTGTTGCGCAGCCGCTCGGCGAACGCTTCCGCGGCGGCAGCAACGGCCTTGGCGGCGACCTTGGCCTCGCCGCGGGCTTCGGCTTTGACGCCGGGTTTGATGTCGGGCTCGCTCGCGGCGCGCGGCGCCTCGCTCAACGCGGCGATGGGATGGTCGCTGCCGCGGCCGGCGGTGACGATCTGCGACAGCCGCCCGAGCAGTTCCTTGCCCGCCGTGACGGAGCGATCGATCTCGATCGTGACCCGTTCCGCCTTGCGCAGCCGCTCGCCCAATCCGGTATCGCATTCATGGACGGTGAGCTTGAGCCCGCCGATGGCCCGCTCGGCAATCTCGGTTGCGGTGACGAGTTCGGAAATAGTTGCCCGCAGCGAGTGCTCGTCGGCTTTAAGCAGCTTCAGCCGCCTATTGAGCATGATGCAGTAACCGATTGTCACCATCAGTAGAATCGCCACCACTCCGTCGATGAGCACTCCGATGCCATTGGTCATTATGGTGCCTCCAAACGATTGCCGGAGCCGCCCGCCGCTTCGAACATGGCGAAAGTCATGTTCGGCTTGCGCAACGGCTTGCCGACGCGCACGGCAACGCGGTCGCCGACCCGGCCCATGCGGCCCTCCGTCAGCGTCACGTCGCCGCAACGAACGATTACCGTCGCGTCGGACTTAAGCTCCAACATCAGCGTATCGCCGACGTCGAGTTTCATAATCTGCTTTAACGGCAGCCGCGCCTCGTAAAGCACTGCATCAACGGCGATTTCCGCTTGACCCAGCTCGGTCGCAAGATGCGCTTCCCAAGTCGCATCGCGGCCGAATTTCTCGCCCATGAACATCTGCAACAAGACGTCCCGGATCGGCTCGATGGTGGCGTAAGGCAGCAGCAGCTCGATAGTGCCGCCGCGATCTTCCATGTCGATCCGCAGCCGCACCAAGATCGCGGCGTTGGCCGGGCGCGAAATAGCGGCGAAGCGCGGATTGGTCTCGAGCCGGTCGATGTTGAACTTGACCGGCGACAGCGGCTTGAACGCCAGTTCAGCGTCGGCCAGCACCACTTCGATCATGCGCTTGACCAGATTGGTCTCGATCGTCGTGTAGGGTCGGCCTTCGATGCGGATCGCGGTTTGGCCGCGCCGACCGCCCAGCAGAACGTCGATGATCGAATAGATCAGGCTGGAATTGACGGTCACCAGCCCGAAATTGTCCCACTCTTCCGCCTTGAACACGCCAAGGATCGCCGGCAGCGGGATGGAGTTCAGGTAATCGCCAAAGCGCACCGAGGTGATGCGGTCGAGCGAGACTTCGACGTTGTCAGAGGTGAAATTGCGCAAGCTGGTCGTCATCAACCGGACCAGCCGGTCAAAGACAATCTCCAGCATCGGCAAACGTTCGTAGGAGACCATCGCCGAATCGATGATCGCGCGGATGCCGGAATTGTCATTGAGGGAAATATCGGTGAGAGAAAAGCCGAGAAGCGAATCGATTTCTTCTTGCGTCAGAACCCGCTCGGCGCCGCCTTTGGTGGCCTGAATGAATTGGCCTTCATCGACCATCGTCGCCCATTGCGACGCCATACCCTCGCCTGTGCCCTGACCTTCGGCGGGCGCATCGGGCGCCGGCGCGGCTTGGGCACCCTGCTCGGCGTCGAGCGCAACGCCCCACTCGGCGGCGAGCGCGTCATTGTCGATCTGATCTTTGGCTGGCATTTTCGCTAAATCTTCAAACCTGTATCGTCATTGGATGACGATTTCCTTGAACAGCACTGCGTTGATGCGACCAGGCGCGATAGCGGCGTCGACGCGGCGCGTCAGCTCTTCCTTGAGCCGATAGAGCCCCGCCGAGCCGTCGAGATCGGTCGGCCGCAGTTCGCGCAAATAGGTCTGAAAAGCGTCCATGATGACCGGCATCACCGGCTGGATCTGCGCCGACATCGCCTCATCCGGCAATTCCAGCACCACCTTCACCTTCAGATACTGCGTGCGGTCGCTGCCGCCGGTTGACGACAGATTGACCAGAACATCCGGCAAATCGAGGAACACCGGAGGTTTGACCTTTTCGACCGCAGCCACTTGCTCTTTCTTGTGATGGAAAAAGAAAAAATAGCCGCCGCCGCCGATAACGCCGAGCGCCACCAGGGCGCCCACCGCAATCAGGATGAGCTTGAGCGAGAATTTGCGCGTCGGCGGCGCTGCCTTGGCGTCTTCGCCTGCAGCTTCCGCGTTTTCGTTTTCGGTCTGTTTATCGTTGGTCGTTGCCATCGCCACTCCCGCTGGCGCGAGCGCACGCAGCCGACTGGACAGAACGCAATACCAATGTTGCGAGCGCTACTTGGCCCGGGTTCCGGCGCCGTTTTTCAAGCTAGGCACGAATGGTTAACGGATACTTGCCGTCGCCGCCCCGCCCGGAATTATTTGCCCAGTGCCGCGCTCCCGGCGGCCTTTTCTGCCCGCCCGACGGCTTTGGTTCTTCACATAACCCTTTGAATTACAAGCCTTTGTGCTCTTGGCACAGGTTCTGCAAATCATTCCTGGCAATCGGCGCACGCGAGCCGCTTGGGAGAGCGGCAGGCGCGCAGGTGAACTGACCTTCTTCCGGGGGCGGCTTCATCGCATCAAGGGGAGAGTACCGATGGAGAATGCCCTTCTCGCGGGCCTGTCGCGGCAAATGGCGCTCACGCATGAGCTCGACGTTCTGGCCAACAACATCGCCAATGTCGACACCACCGGCTACAAGGCCGACAATACGCTGTTTGAGCAATATCTCATGCCGCGGGCCAGCGATCCCAGCTTCACCGGCCAGGATCGCCGCATCCGATTTGTCGAGGACCGTGCAGACTGGGTCGACATGAGCCAGGGCGCGATCCAGCGCACCGGCAATCCACTGGATGTCGCTATCGCGGGCAGTGGCTATTTCGTGGTGCAGACGCCGACCGGACAGCAGCGCTATACGCGCAACGGCGCGTTTTCGATCAACGCCTCCGGCCAACTCGTCACCAGCGACGGCAGTCAGGTCATCGGCAGTTCGGGACCGATCACCTTCCAGTCGACCGATCATGACATCGTCATCAGCCCAAGCGGAATCATCACGGTCCGCGAAGGCAACAGCACCGCCAATTCGGCGCGGGGTACTCTTCAGGTCGTCAATTTCGCACAGCCGCAGCTTTTGCAAAAGGACGGCGACTCGATGTTCGCGGCGCCGGCCGGGGTTTCCCCCACTACGGCTTCGCCCAATACCACCATGGTGCAAGGCGCGATCGAGAAATCCAACGTCAATGCGGTGGCCGCGATGTCGCGCCTGATCGAGATCACGCGCAGCTACACCGACATCGCCAGTCTGCTGCAAGCACAGAGCGACGAGCGCCGCAACGCACTCTCGCAGTTGTCGCAGACGCCAAGTTCGTAACGTTAAAGTTCGGGAGACGGCAAAATGCGTGCGCTCGATACCGCGGCAACCGGCATGGCGGCCATGGACCTGCAGGTCCAGGTCATCGCCGGCAATATCGCTAACATGTCGACGACCGGCTTCAAGAGCCAGCGTGCCGATTTTCAAGATCTTCTCTACGAGCACGTGCAGCGCATCGGCGCGCAAGCCTCCGAGCAGGGCAACATTCTGCCGGTCGGCATCGAACTCGGCTCCGGCGTCAAGACCGTCGGCACGCCGCGGCTGATGACGCAGGGTTCGCTGCAGCAGACCGGCAACACGCTCGACGTCGCCATTCAAGGCGACGGCTGGTTCAAAATCCAGATGCCCGACGGCACTTACAGCTATTCGCGGGACGGTTCTTTCCAGCAGGACGCCCAGGGCCGCATCGTCACCGCCGAAGGCAATGTCGTCCAGCCGACCATTACAATTCCGCCGAACGCCAGCGGCCTAACCATAAACCAGCAGGGCCAGGTTTCCGTAACTCTGCCCGGTTCCACGACATCGAGCATCCTCGGCCAGCTCAACCTCACCCGCTTCGCCAACAATGCCGGCCTCCAGGGCAATGGCGATAACTTGTTCACCGCAACGCCTGCGTCCGGCGCGCCGACCGACACGCTGCCGGGAACCGACGGCGCCGGCACCCTGCAACAAGGCTACCTCGAACAGTCCAACGTCGAAGCGGTGACTGAAATCTCCAACCTGATTGCAGCGCAGCGCGCCTACGAGATGAACTCCAAGGTCATCACCGCGGCTGACGAAATGCTGCAGACAACCTCGCAGCTCATGAAATGAGAAAGGTCTAGACCATGGCCTCTCCAGCAAGGTTTCGATCGTTATTCCTCGGGCTTACGCTCGCGCTCGCGCTCGGTGGCGCGGCGGCCGCGCAGACACCGGCGGCGCCGGCGGCGCCGGCCCTGAAAGCCAGCGTGACCGTCACCAGCGATATCGTCACCATCGGCGATCTGGTCGAGAACGCCGGGCCGGTCGCCGACATTCCCATCTTCCGCGCACCTGATCTCGGCACCACCGGCGCGGTGGCGACCGACCGCATCCTGGATGCGATCCGGCCGCACCAGCTCATCGGTATCGATACGCAAGGTCTCTCCGAAGTCATCGTCACGCGGGCCAGCCGTGCGATCACCCCGCGCGACATTTCCGCCCGCGTCGCGCAAGCGTTGTCGGGTCAGCACGGCTTCGGCGTGGCGCACAATATCCTGGTCAATTTCGACGGCGACGTACGCACCTTGCAGGTCGAGCCCAGCGCGACCGGCGAACTGCAAGTGATGGCCTTGTCTTACGACCCACGCACGGCGCGCTTCGACATAACTCTGAACCTGCCGAACAGCGCCCATCTTCTGCGTCAACCGGTCCACTACACCGGCACGGCGATCGAAACGGTTGACACGCTTGCGGTCGATCGTCCGATCGAGCGCGGCGAAATCATTACGGCATCCGATCTCACCACGACGCGGCAGCCGCAGGCCGAGGGCAACGCGGCGCTGACCGATGCCAAGGCGGCGATCGGGCTTGCCGCGCGCCATTCTCTGCGGCCGGGTCAGCCGCTCGCCGCGGCCGATTTGATGAAGCCTGAAATCATCGCCCGCAACGACACCGTCGTCATTGTCTATCAGGTGCCGGGCGTGACGCTGACGCTGCGCGGCGAAGCCAAGGATGCTGGCGCGCTCGGTGACACTATCAGCGTCATCAACGCGGAATCCAAGCGCGTGGTGCAAGCGGTCGTCTCCGGGCCCGACCGTGTCACGGTCGGACCCGTTTCGAACGAACTGGTCGAAAATGCGCGAAGTTTGTCGGAGTGAGCTGGATACGGGCCACCTGGGTGAAAGGTGGTTTCGTGCCGGCTGAGTGAGAGGTAGTTCGATGTCGAAACGCGTTCTGCTGCTGCGTTGTGCCCTGTTGTCGACGGTAGCCTTGAGTGCGTCAGGCTGCGCGTCGCTCGACCGGTTGAAAGACATCGGCAATCCGCCGCCGCTTTCGCCCGTCTCAAATCCGACAACCGCGCCAGGTTACAAGCCCGTGCAAATGCCGATGCCGACCCCGCAGCCCGCCTCCTTCAACCCCAATTCACTGTGGCGCAACGGCTCGCGCGCCTTCTTCAACGACCAGCGCGCACATCAGGTCGGCGACATCCTGACGGTGAAGGTCAACATCAACGACACAGCGCAATTCCAGGATCAGACCCAGGTGCAGCGCACCTCGACGGAAGATTCCGGCATCACCAATTTCCTCGGTGCCAACACCATCGTCAATCCGGCCAAGGCGGTGCTGCCCGGAAGCATCATCACCGCCAATACCAATTCGCAGAGCAACGCTACCGGCTCGATCAACCGGCAGGATCAGTTGCTCACCAATGTCGCGGCAGTGGTCACTCAGGTGCTGCCGAACGGAAACATGGTCATCGAAGGCAAGCAGGAGGTTCGGCTCAATTCGGAAATGCGCGTCTTGGTGGTCGCCGGCGTGGTGCGTCCGGAGGACATCGAAAGCGACAATACGATCGATCTCGCCAAGATCGCCGAAGCGCGCGTGGCTTATGGCGGCAAAGGCACTCTGTCCGATATCCAGCAACCGCCCTGGGGCCAGCAGGCGCTCAACGTGTTGCTGCCGTTCTAGCCTAAGTTTGTCTCCCCGGGATCAGCGTAGCGTAAGCGTATAGCGTCGATCCCGACCTGCCGCGGCCTCCGGCGCTCCCCGCCGGAGGCCGCAATTATGTTCGCTTAAGCCGACAATTTTCGAGCCGGGCCGAGAAAACTCGCCCGTAACACATCCTGTCGCACGGCGGCGATCGCGCTTTGCCAATCGCCGAATGCCGGCTGACGGTAAAGCCGTGCGCTTGGGTACCACGGGCTATCCGGCCGCTCGCGCAGCCAACGAAAATCCGCGGCGAAGGGCAGCAGCAGGAACAGTGGCTTTGCCATGGCGCCGGCAAGATGCGCCACCGCGGTGTCGACTGTAATCACCGCGTCCATGAGCGAGACGGCCGCGGCGGTATCGGCGAAATCGGAAAATTTCGTCGCCGGCCGGAACAGGTCGGGCAGGCTTCGCAGTGCCGGCTCGTCGCATTCGCGCACGTCGTGCTGCAGACTGACAAATGTGATGCCCGGAAGGCCGAGAAGCGGTGCGAGCGCTGCCAGGGCGATTGAGCGGTTGAGATCGTTATCGTGGCCGCGCTCGCCCGACCAGGCGATGCCGACGAGCGGCCCTTGCCGCGGCAGGCGACCGCGCCAGGCGGCGGTCTTCTCATCGGAAACAGCGAGATAGGGAACGTCGACTGGAATCGCCGTCAGTTCCGTGGCGAAAGCAAGCGGCAGGCTCAATAGCGGACAGTGCAGGTCGAAGGCCGGCAGCGGATCTCCGCGCGCAATCACGGTCGCCGCGCCGGCCACCCCCATCAACAACGGCTTGAGCTCGCGTTGCACTTCGAGAACGACTTGCCCGGCGCCGCATCCCGCCACCAGCGATGCGTAGCGAACGAATTGGATGGTGTCGCCAAATCCCTGCTCGGCGTGCAGCAGAATGGTCTTGCCGGCGAGCGATAGCTGCGGAGTTTGCTTACCCAACCACAGCGGCACGGTGAAGCCGCGGCGTTGCGACGACAGCAGCCCGACCGACCAGCGCGATTCATAACCGCGCCAGCCGGCGGCGAAATCGCCCAGCGTGAGCCGCGCGACGCTTTCGACAAAGCGGGCTGGGGCGAAGCCCGGATTGCTCATGATCGCGCGGCTCGTGCTCATCAACGCCTCGCGCGGCCGATCGAGCCGGCGCAGCGCCACCGCGCGGTTGGTGAGAAGCTGGGCGTTTTTAGGCGCCCTCGCCAGCGCCCGATCGTAGGCAGCGACGGCCTCTCGCGGCCGGTTGAGCTTGATCAGGGCGTTGCCGCAATTACCGAGCGCCTCGAAGTGCTGCGGATCGCCGGCTAGAACGCGCTCGAAATCCGCGAGGGCGTCGCGCGGACGATGAAGCTCCAGCAGCGCGACGCCGCGCCGGTTGAGCAAGTCCGCGTTGCCGGGATCGAGCGAGAGGCCTTCGCCATAGCTGACGAGCGCCTCCTTGTGCCGGCGCAGCAAATGGAAAATCAGACCGAGGCTGGCGAAGCCGTCCGCGCGGCTGCAATCGCTTCGCAACGCCGCCTGTATCAGCACCAGCGCCGTGTCGTAACGGCCGCGCCGGCAGTGCAGCTGACCCAGCCCGTGCAACGCGTCAAAATTGTCGGGATGCTGTGCGAGGAGCGCATTGTACAGCCGCTCCGCCTTGGCGAATTCACCGTCCTGATGCGCGCGCAACCCACGGCGCAGCAGACGCGACGCGTTGCTTTGCGGTTCTTTTTGCGTCGGCCCGTCCGGCATGAACCCCGCGCCCGATCTTTAACAATCGGTAAAAGAACGCGGTAAACAAAAGCTTAACGCGGGGCCTTGGGCGCCATCGCCGTGGCGCCTCAGCGTTCCAAGGCAGCGAGACGCTTTTGCAGAACTGCGATCTCACGCTCCAGACGCGTCACCCTGTCGGCGAGATGATGGTCGGTCTTCCCGGGTTCCGAAGGCGGATTCAAAACCTCTTCCGGAGTCCAGGCGATCCCGATGTCGGGACCCTTTCGCCATATGACGTGGGCGCGAAAGTATTGGTCTTTGTTCGGGAGATAGAGCTCGAATATGTCCGGCAGGGCGACGTTCTCGGAGAATTCGAGACGAGCCCCCTGCTCGCCGGCTTCCCGGACGATGCACTCCATGCTCGACAGCCGATTGTTGAAATAGATTCGGCCTTTGATGAAAGCCTTGTGCCGGGGATGGGCGCGGCGCTCGATCATTGCGGCATCTCTTGCTCGCGTGCGACCCGAGCGGCGACGTCGATCACCTTTTGGATGCGCACGATCAGATCCATATGGGCCTCAAACTGCTCATCCTGTTGCGAAACACAAGGATTTGATCAGGGCGCTCCTTCCACCAGATGCGAACGTCGCAACGGCGACGGGATTGCTTTTTGCTCCATGGCACGCCCTCGACCAGCGTCGATGCGCAACGGCTCTCGGCCGGACGTTACGCGCATCCGGCATCGGCCGGGTGAAAGCGCCTGCCGAACAAAACCTCAATGCAATGAACTGGTGCCGATGAACATCAAGAGTGCCGCGCCGCAGGACGGACACGATTGATGAAGGCTAAAGCCTTTGTCGCTGTTCAAATGGCGCAGGCCATCGGCGCCAGCAGCTCCGCCTGGTCTTCGCGGCGAGGCCCGCTGCAGCGGCAAATAAGCCGAAGCTTAATCGTCGCGATAGACGCGCTCGCGCCGCTCGTGGCGTTCTTGGGCTTCGATCGACAGCGTCGCGATCGGCCGCGCCTCCAGCCGCTTCAGCGTGATCGGCTCGCCGGTCTCCTCGCAATAGCCGTAAGTGCCGTCCTCGATGCGCTGTAGCGCGGCATCGATCTTGGCGATCAGCTTGCGCTGGCGGTCCCGGGCCCGCAGTTCGATCGCGCGGTCGGTTTCCGACGAGGCGCGGTCGGCGATGTCGGGGTGATTCTGGCTTTCGTCCTGGAGATGCTGCAGCGTCTCCTTGGCCTCTTTGAGGATATCCTCGCGCCAATTCAGCAATTTCAACCGGAAATACTCGCGCTGGCGATCGCTCATGAACGGCTCTTTGTCGGTAGGCCGGTACTCGATCATGTCCGGCTGGAGCCTTATTTCACTCTTTCCGTTCCTCTCAGGCCTCTCGGCGGATCGGCCGTTTTTGACCTTTATCGCCTGCATTTTGCGTTTTACTCCCACCCCACTGCCCCGCGAGGTTACCCCCGCGCGGGGGCTTATATCCAAGCTCCATGACAGTGACAACAATGATCGGAGGCCCGAAAAGCGCTCAATCCGTGGCGGACGGTTCCGATATCGACCGGACACATGGCATTTCCGGACGCATGGCATTTAATGTAAGCGGCCGGCCGGGGCGGCCCCGGCAATCCCCCAAATTGGCCAAATGCCCTTGGAGACTAGGATAGACCGGCTTTGGCGAGTTCGACCGCGACGCGCAGATCGATCTCCGCCAGCACCTGGTCGAGGCGGCCGTCGCCCGACCCGTCCTGCAAATCCGATGTCACCGATTTGAGTCGCAGCATTGTGGCCTGATCGAGGGTGCCGGCAAGCAGGCCGAGCTTGAGCTCGTCGAGCGCATCGAGCGCCCGGCGGCCGTGCTTGACCGCGCGGCGACGCCGTTCCGTCGGATCTTCCACGCCTTGCAGCGCAAGCAGGGCGTCAATTCCGCCCACTGTCCGCAGCGCCACGGCAGCGTTTTGCGCCGGCAGCGCCTCGGTTTGCGACAGGGAAAAGCCGCCGCCCGAGGTGCGCCGCGGAGCCGCGGGCGCTCCCGCCAATCCGGTACGGCTTGTTCCTTCGACGCGCATGAGGAGATCGTGGGCGCTTATAGTTAATGGCCGGTAAAATGCGGCGGCAAGAATTGCCGCCAAACCGGCAAGGAATGCTCGCTGCCATTCTGAGTGCGAGCCGCCGTCAGCGAAAAACCACGTCTCTTCAACCCCTTAGGAGTTTGGCCGCGCTGGCATGCAATTGGCAATGCCTATGGCTGTCCAGCCTCTTGGGGAGCAAGATGAGAGGGACGTATCGAACAGCGCTTGCAGCGTTGCTGGCTTTTGTCTGCGCCGCCTCGCCTGCGGCGGCGATGTCGCGCATCAAAGACCTCGCCAATATCGAAGGTGTCCGTCAGAACCAGCTGATCGGGTACGGGCTTGTGGTCGGGCTCAACGGCACCGGCGACACGCTCAACAATGCGCCTTTTACCAAGCAGTCCCTCCAAGCCATGTTGGAGCGGCTTGGCGTCAACATCCGCGGCCAGCAGATCCGCACCGGCAACGTCGCCGCGGTCATGGTCACCGCCGATCTGCCGCCCTTTGCCACCCAGGGCACCCGCATCGACGTGACAGCATCGGCGATGGGCGACGCCAAGAGCCTGGAAGGCGGCACACTGCTCGTCACCCCGCTGCTGGGCGCCGACGGAAATGTCTATGCGGTCGCGCAGGGATCGCTGTCGATCGGCGGCTTTCGGGCCCAGGGCCAGGGAGCCAGCATTACCCAGGGCGTTCCTACCGTCGGCCGGCTGCCCAATGGCGCCATCATCGAACGCGAGGTCGAATTCGCCCTCAACAGCGTCGGGCAATTGCGGCTCGCTTTGCGCAATGCCGATTTCACCACGGCCAAACGCATCGCCGAAGCGATTAACGACTATATCGGCGCGCCGATTGCGGAACCGCTCGATCCGTCGACCGTGCAACTGACGCTGCCGAAGAAGTTTCCGCAGAATATCGTGCAGCTTCTGACCGAGATCGAGCAGCTGCAGGTCGAGCCGGACGAGGAAGCCAAGATCGTCATCGACGAACGCTCCGGCGTCATCGTCATCGGCCGCGACGTGCGGGTCTCCACGGTGGCGGTGGCGCAGGGCAATCTTACCGTCACCATTTCGGAATCGCCGCAAGTCAGTCAGCCGGCGGCGCTATCGCGCGGCCGCACCGTCGTCGTGCCGCGCACCCAGGTCGGCGTCCAGGAAGAAGGCAAGCGGCTGGCGATGATGCATGAGGGCGTGTCGCTGCAGCAAGTCGTCGATGGATTGAACGCGCTTGGCATCGGGCCCCGCGATCTCATCACCATCCTGCAAGCGATCAAAGCCGCCGGCGCCATCCAAGCAGATATCGAGGTGATGTGATGACGAACTTGAGCCCCGTCGATCTTTCGGCATCGCTGTCTTCGGTGGGAGACGCCGCCACCAAACAGGCGCAAGCCGCGCTCAACCTCAAAAGCAACGCCAAACAAGCCGCCCAGAACTTCGAGGCCAATTTCCTTGGCAACATGTTCCAGCAAATGTTCGCCGGCATCGACGGCGATGGACCGTTCGGCGGCAGCGGCTCGCTCAAAATCTGGCGCTCGTTCATGACCGACCAGATCGCCAAGTCTTTCGCCAAAGCCGGTGGCATCGGCATCGCGCCGATGGTGTACAGCGCGCTGCTCAAGGAACAGGGATTGAAGGCATGAATCCGATTGCAACGGTCGCCGGAGGCTGAACAGGCGATCGCCGACATGACCGCATTGATGGAACAGCTTGCGGGCGTCCTCGAGCAGGAAACGCGGCTCGTTCATGCGGGCAAGGTTCGCGCCGCCGCCGCGGTCGCGGCGACGAAGGCGGAACTGGCGGGCCGACTGTTCGCGGCTGGGGAGCGTTTTAAAGTCAGTGCGAAATTCCTGCAGCAAGGCGGTGCCGGCGCGCTGCGCGGCGCTCCTGCGGTTGCAGGAAAGCTTCCGCGGCATTGCTGCAGAAGAACATGATCGTGCTGGCGACCGCGCATGCGGTGTCTGAAGGAATCGTGCGCCGCCTGTCCGGCGATCTCGCCCGCAAGTCGTCGCCGCAAGTCTACGGTGCAAGCGGCCGCACCGTGGCGCCCAATCCCAAGCACGGTCGGCCCCTCGCCGTCAGCCGAACTCTGTAAGCCGTTCTCTGCCGCCCGGTGCAGCAAAGGCGATGCTGAAGAAATCGAAACTTCGCGGCGGCGCTGCTCCGAGAAAACTCGGCCGTGGGTCACCGAGCAGTTCGCCGTCGCTGGCGGCGTCGCTTGCCGAGGGGTTGATGCATCACCAGGCCGGCCGCCTCGCCGAGGCGGAAAAGATCTACGTTCAGATTCTCGCGATCCAGCCCGACCATTTCGACAGCCGCCAATTGCTGGGCGCCATTTTCTTGCAGCGGGGCAACCACACAGAGGCGCTGCGACATATCGAACTGGCGCTCAAAAGAAGTCCCGACAATGTTTTTGTCCTAAATAATCACGGCATCGCGCTGGAGCGATTGGGGCAATTCCAGGAAGCGCTTGCGAGTCTCGATCGCGCGATCGTATTGCGGCCCGACCACGCCGAAGCGCACTCCAACAGGGGCAATGTGCTCAAAGCGCTGCCGCGCTTCGACGAAGCGCTGGCGAGCTACGACCGGGCGATCGCGCTGCGGCCCGACTTCGCCGACGCCTATTCCAACCGTGGCGACGTGCTTTGCGAGCTGAAGCGCTTCCAAGAGGCGCTGGCGAGCTGCGAGCGCGCGATTGCTCTGCGGCTGGACTTTGCCGAGGCGCATTGCCATCGCGGCAATGCACTGCGCCACCTGAAACGGCTGCACGAGGCGCTTGCGAGTTACGATCGCGCGCTGTCCCTCAACCCGGCTTACGCTGAAGCCCTCTCCAACCGCGGCACCGTCCTGCACGACCTCATTCGCTTCGACGAGGCGCTGGCGGATTACGCTGGAGCACTGGCGCTGCGGCCGGAGTTTGCCGAGGCGCTTTCAAATCGCGGCAACGCCTTGCAGGAGCTCAAGCGCTTCGAAGAAGCACTCGAGGAATACAAGCGCGCCGTCCTGCTGAAGCAGAATTTTGCCGAAGCCTATTCCAATTGCGGCAACGCGCTTAGGGAGCTTGGTCGCTTCGACGAGGCGCTGGCGAGCTTCGATCGCGCGATCGCAATGCGGCCTGATTTGGGCGAGGCCCATTTCAACGCAGCCATCTGCCTGTTGCTCACGGGCGATCTCGATCGCGGTTGGAAGCAGTACGAATGGAGATGGAACACCGAGCAGCTAACTGCCGCAAAACGCAGTTTTGCGCAGCCGCAATGGAACGGGTCCGATGAAATCGGCGCGAAGACCATCCTTCTCCATGCCGAGCAGGGCCTCGGCGACACCTTGCAATTTTGCCGCTACGCGCCGCGCGTAGCCGCCCGCGGCGCACATGTGATCCTTGAAGTGCCGAAGCCCCTTGTGGCGCTGATGCACACGCTCGTCGGCGACATCGAGGTCGTCGCCATGGGCGATCCCCTCCCCGGCTTCGATCTGCACTGCCCGCTCTTGAGCCTGCCGCTCGCCTTCAACACTGTGCTCGCAACGATCCCCGGAGAAACACCTTATCTGTCGGCGGATGCGGCCAAGCGCGATGGATGGCGCGGCCGGCTCGGCCCGCACGACAAACATCGAGTCGGACTGGTCTGGGCCGGCGACCCGCGTAAGCAGCTGCCCAACGCCCATTTGATTGACCGGCAGCGCAGCGTCGCCTTCGACATGCTCGCGCCGTTGTTCGACGTAACCGAATGCGAATTCGTTAGTCTGCAGAAGGGCGAAGACGCGGTAACCCAGTTGCGCAAGAGCCCGCTGTGTCACCGCGTCATCGACTGGACCGAAGAATTTCGCGACTTTTCGGACACTGCGGCGCTAATCGACAACCTCGACCTCGTGGTCGCCGTGGATACGTCGGTCGTTCACCTTGCCGGCGCGCTCGGGAAGCCGTTGTGGCTGCTCAATCGCTACAACACGTGCTGGCGCTGGCTGCTCGATCGCGAAAACAGTCCTTGGTATCCGACGGCGCGAATATTCCGGCAAAACGAAACGAGAAACTGGGACTCAGTGATCGTGCAGGTTCGCGACGCCTTGCGCGACCATATTCGCGGTTGGTGACGCGGCGCTTTGCCAGAAGCGGCTTCGCTTGCACGCCGGCTCCCGCGATATCAGCTTTGCGTGGCTCTCCGCTGCGCGACTTCGGTCAGCTCCCGGCGCACGCGTTCGATCACGCCCTCCCAATCGTTGGTCGCGGTCTGTCGAAAGAGGCGCATGGTCGGGTACCACGGGCTGTTTTCGCGATCGAGCAGCCAGCGCCAATCCGGCGAGAATGGCACCAGAAGCGCCGTCACCCTGCCCATTGCGCCTGCGAGATGAGCAACCGATGTGTCGACCGCGACAACGAGGTCAAGTATTGCCACAACGGCGGCGGTGTCCGCGAAATCTTCGAACTGCTCGCCAAGCCGCAAAATTCCATGCTGCTCGAGCAACGCCGCCTGCGCCGGGTTCACTTCCTTTTGCAAGCTGATGAAATCAATTCCGGCGACGTCAAACAGGGCGGCGAAGCGTTCGAGCGGGATCGAACGATGGCGGTCGTTGCCAAATCCGGGATTGCCGGCCCAGCAAATCCCAACACGCGCCCTGCCATTGTCCTGCAAGCGCGGTTGCCACCCCGCGATGCGGTCCGCATAAGGCCGCAGATAGGGAATGTTCGCCGGCACCGTTTCAACCTCAGTACCGAATATCAGCGGCAAGCTCATCAGCGGACAGAACACATCGAACTCGGGCATCGGATCGCCGTTTGCCACCACCAGGGAAATGGCGGGCACGGTGGCCATCAGCGCCTTGAGCGGCCGCGGCACCGCGAGGATGACCTCGGCTCCGCGCGCCGCAACCAGGGGCGCATAGCGAACGAACTGGATGACGTCGCCCATGCCTTGCTCGGCGTTCAGCACGATCCTCTTTCCGGCGATATCCTCGCCGCGCCACATCGGCTGCGGATAGTTGGGGCGATGTCCGGCGAAATGCTTCGTCTCCCAGCGGTACTCGTATTGCTTCCAGCCTTCGCGATAATCGCCCAGGCACAACCGGGTGATCGCCGCGTTGAAATTGGCCTCCGCGTTCACCGGTTCGCGCGTCAGCGCTTCCGTGTAGGATTCCAGAGCCTCCTGCAAGCGCGATAGCTTGAGCATCGTGTTGCCGCGATTGATGTGGGCGCCGACGATGTGCGGCTCGATGCGGACGGCCTCGTCGTGACTGGCAACCGCCTCCTCGAACCGGTCCAGCAAAGTCAGCGCCGCCCCGCGGTCGGTGAGCGCGATCGGGTTGCCGGGATCGATCGCCAAAGCTTTCTCATAGGTCGTCAGCGCCTCGTCGAAGCGCTTGTTCTTTATATATGCGTTGCCGCGGTAGATCAGGGCGGCGATGTTGCCGGGCTCGCGGGCGATCACCGCATCAAAGCAGACCAGCGCCTCGTCAGCGCGATCGAGATTGAGCAGCGCGGTGCCGCGATTTATCGCGATGTCGGGCCGCAGCTCCGCGGCACCCAATGCCGCATCGTAGCTCGCCAGAGCCTCGGCGTAACGACCGAGCTTGCCGAGCACAACTCCGCGGGTATTGAGAACGTCCTGCTGCTCCGGCTTCTGCGCCAGGCTTCTGTCGCAAGCGGCGAGTGCTTCCTCAAAGCGGTGGATCTGCAAAAGCACATTGGCCTGGTTGTGAAGGGTTTCTAGATGATCTGAATCGACCAGAAGCGCGGCTTCGAATTTCTCCAGCGCCTCATCCGGTTTTTTCAGGCCAAGGAATGCCAGCCCGAGGTTATTCAGCACATCGATGCGCTGCGGCTCGAGAGCAAGCACCGCCTGGTAGCTGGCGCAGGCCTCCTCATATCGCGTGAGCCCGAGCAGTGCGTTGCCCTTGTTGTAGAGCGCATCGGCATAGCCGCGGCCGCAGCGCAAATGCGCTTTCGCAACTTTGCAGAGCCACTTCGAAACGCCCGAGTTCGGTAAGCGCGACGGCGCGATTGTTGAGCGCCTCGACGTCGCCCGGCGCGAGCGCCAGTACCGCGTCGTAGGCGGCGAGCGCTTCGGGGTACCGTTTCAGCGCGATCAACGCATTGCCGCGCCGGGCGTGCGCCAACGCGTGCCCCCGGTTCGACGCCAGCACTGCATCGTATTCATCGAGCGCCTCTTGGTGACGGGACAGTGCGGCCAAGGCATCGCCGCGATTGAGCCGCGCCGAGATGTGCCCGGGAGCGAATAGTAGCGCATTGTCGTAGCTTGCCAACGCCTCGTACGTGACGGCCAAGACTGGCCAGGGTCCGGCCGCGATTGAAATGCACGGAAGCGCCTGCGGCGTGGTTCGCCAGGACATCGTCAAATGCGACGAGCGCGTCCCGGTGGCGCTTGAGCGCATCGAGGATCACTCCATAATTGGTCAGAGCGTCGGCCGCTCCGGGCTGCGCCCGCAGCGCGGCGGCGACCAGGCGCAGACCTTCAACCGAACGGCCTTGCTGGTGCTTAAGCACGCCACCGAGATGCAAGGCGCCAAAATTGTCCGGGTCGTCGCCAGCACGCGTGTCGTAGATTTGCTCCGCTTCCCGAAGATGGCCTGCCTGGTGGAGAGTCAGGGCGTGCTGCCGCGAGGGTGCGGCGCGGTTGCACGTTGGGTCATGCGATCATTCACTGTGAGAGAGAACCGCGATCGCGAAATCCGCTTTATCCGCCGCGGCAAGCGATAAGGTCCGCATCCGTCACGATGGATGTTCGCCCAGCCCAGCGTCGGACAAGATAGTTAATCAAGGGTAAGTCACCCGGAGATAGACTTAAAATTAACCCCGCCACGGCATAATAGCATGGGGTGGAGTTCGGCCAGGCGAGCAGGGAAATGAGTATTGGGAGCATCGGCAGCACGTCGTTCTGGCAACAGGACCAGAGCTACTGGCAGGACGCGCAGTCGAACAGCAACACGATCACGTCGACCGACTCTATCATCAGCGCCATGAGCTCGGCCGAGACCAGCCAAGCCAAGGGCCTCGCCAGCATTGCAAATCGAACCGCGCTGAACCGCACCAATTCCCAGCTCACCGCCGCCGTCGAGAACCTGCTGAACGGCACGACCGGCTCATCGTCCAGCAGCTCCGGCACCTCCTCGTCGTCCAGTTCCGGTAAATCGGCCGCCCCCGCCACCGCGACCGGAACAGCATCGCTGTCGACAAGCACTCCGCTGTCGCTATTGGGAGTTCTCGCTGGAGGCACGATCACCGTCGGGGCTGGCTCCAACACGACCTCGTACACTTCGACCGGAACCGACACGGTCGGCGATCTGATGAACGCGATCAACGCGAATGATTATGGCAACGCGGCGGTGACCGCGTCTCTGAACACCCATGGAAATTTGGTGATCACCGCCAAGAATAACACCACGTCCATCTTCATCGGCGGCCTCTACGCTTCGAACGTAGGTTTTGGCGTCGGCCATCAAACCTTCACGCCGACTGCGGGCAGCAGTCCAAGCTCGTCATCGACGTCGAGTTCCTCCACCGCCAGCGCTAAGAGCACCTCATCGAGTACCGCCAAGACCAGCAAGAGCTACACGACGGTAGCCTCGGAGACGTCCAGCAGCGCCGCCTCGCTCTTGTCCGATTCCGGCGTCGGCGGCAATTTGGTCGACATGCTGGCGTGACCCGAGCCCCGCAGAGGCACCCTGCCTCTACCCCGCCTGGCTAAATTGCGACGCCAGATCGCCGCAGAACGTCATCGGTCCGACGTGGTTGAGCCGGCTGTTGAGATCGGCCCAGATCTCGCCGCCCATGTCGGTCCAGCGCTTGCAGAACGCGAAATCCTCGCTCAGATAGGTGCCGTCCTCGGCGATCATGCATTCGAACAGGGCGAACCTATTGTCGCTCGCGGTCGCGGCGTCGATCGAGTGGTCGCGCTTGTATTGCGAGCTGCGGATAGTGCGCGCACATGCGCTCCAGCGCGGCGCGGCGGATCATGAGAAAGCCGGTGCCGGCATAACGGACCTTGACAAAGCCGGCTTGTGCGATCACCGCGTTCGGATCGTCGACCTCGAACACATAGTTCAGCGACGCGGCCGGGTTGGGTTCGGCCGGCCCGACAGCGTGGTTCTCACTTTGCTCCCAGTCGATGCGCTTGATCGGATAGACGGCGGCGCACATGTCGGCGCCGCATTGCGATCAGCCGCAACACCTGCTCGGGCTCGAAGCCGATATCGGCATCGACGAACAGCAGATGCGTCGCGCTCGGATCGTCGAGGAATTGCGCGATCAGGCTTGCCCGCGCGCGCGTGATCAGCGCATCGCCGTCCTTGAACAGGACCTTGAGATTGCAAGTCGCGGTAGGCGCGCACGCGCGTCTGCAGCTTGAGCAGCGAAGGCGCGTAGACGGACGGAAATCTGCCCGCCGAAGCAGGGCGTGGCGACCACAAGGCTCGTCGGGCCGCGCTGACGGCTGCGACACGGCGGCAATGTTGCTCGCGGCCGGCGCCTCGGTGGTTGGATTGCGCATCAGTCAAACTGACCGGCGGTGAAAGTGACGCGGAAAGGCTCCAAACATGGTTAACAATCAGCAAACAGAAACCGGTTAATGGCCGCTTAAGCGACGCACTTCAGTTTGCATAAAACACGCAAAAACGGTTGATGGCGTCGAAGTGCCGCGTGCGGCCATATTAACGGGTCAAGGCGCGTTAATCTGCGGCTAAAGCTGCGCGCAGATGGTATTTGCGCCGCTAAGATCGCATGAAGTCCTGCGATAGCCGATTTACGCGTCTTTAAACGAAATAAGGCAAACCTCGGGCAGCCGATCACGCGATCGGGACATGCACTCGCCGGTACGGCACGTACAGCAAGTGCAAGCCAGTACGGCCTGTAACCAGAAGGGTAACGACTATGTCTGACATCACCTTAACCTCGGGCATTCGGCAGAACCTGCTGTCGCTGCAGCAGACCTCCGCCGACCTGACCACCACCCAGGAAGCACTTGCGACCGGCAAGACGGTCAACTCCGCCGCCGACAACCCGAGCGCCTATTTCACCTCGCAGAACCTGACCAACTCGCGCCAACTAGCTGAGCGCGCTGCTCGACCAGATCGGCCAAGGCCAGCAGACCATCAACGCCGCCACCAACGGCCTGCACCGGCATCACCAGCCTGCTTGCAGCAGGCGCTGTCGACCGTGCAGCAGGCCCAGCGGGTCCAGCTTCCGACGGCCGCCGGCCACGACCGGGACCGTGAATCTCAGCTCTGGCGGCGCTACCACCGCTGCGGCCGGCAACCTGCTGCTCAGCGTCGGGTCGACCACCGTCACGATCGCCGTCACCGCAGCGAGGCCCTGAGCGCCATCGAATCCGCCATCAACGCGGCACGACCGGCCTCGGCAGCCCGGCGCGGTGACCGCGAGCGACAACGGCAGCGGGGACCTGGTCCTGACCGCCAACTCGCACGTCACCAGCTTCACGGTCGCCAGCAACGCCACCTCGACGGCGCTTGGCCTCACCACCGGCGCTGTCGCCGGCACCAGCACCACGCGCACCACGCTGCAGACCAACTACAACACGCTGCTGACGCAGATCAATCAGCTGGCCGGCGACTCCGCCTACAACGGCGTCAACCTGCTCGACGGCAACAACCTGAAGATCAACTTCAACGAGACCGGCACCAGCTCGCTGACCATCGACGGCGTGAACTTCAATTCGGCGGGCCTCGGCCTGTCGTCGATCAGCGGCTCCGGGACCGGCTCCTTCTTCGACAGCACCGCGCTGTCGAGCATGGTGACCGACATCAACACCGCGATCTCGAACGTGCAGGCCCAGACCGAGACGTTCGGCACCAATTCGTCGACCATCTCGACCCGGCAGACGTTCACGACGAACATGATCAACACGCTGCAGACCGGCGCCAGCAACCTGGTGGCCGCCGACCAGAACCAGGAAAGCGCCAACCTGCTCACCGAGCAGACCCAGCAGCAGCTGGAAATCTCGGCACTGTCGATCGCCAACCAGGCGAACCAGTCGGTGCTCAAGCTGTTCGGCTAATACCCTTCTGGAACAGGCCTACGATGAAGGCGGCGGGGCAAAACCCCGCCGTTTTCATTTGCCGATTGTCCAGCGGACTTCGGCCAGGCCATGGCGCTCCCTCGAGCTAAGCGCCAGCCAAGGATTCCTCTTGGAGGGGAAACAGCGGAGCTGGATCCACACCCACGGACCCTGCCGGGATCGTTCTCGCCGAAACATCGCGCCCAAAACCGCAATAATGCATTAACCAAGTTACGGTAAATAATCGCTCACTGATTTTGGGATCGAGCCGCTCATGGCTCGTCCAGCGAGTGCAAGCCGGTACGGCCTGTAACCAGAAGGGTACACGAATATGTCTGACATCACCTTGACCTCGGGTATTCGGCAGAACCTGCTGTCGCTGCAGCAAACGTCTGCCGATCTGACCACCACCCAAGAAGCGCTGGCGACCGGCAAACGGTCAATTCCGCCGCCGACAACCCAAGCGCCTATTTCACGTCGCAGAACCTGACCAACCGGCCAACTCGCTGAGCGCCTGCTCGACCAGATCGGCCAAGGCCTGCAGACCATCAACGCCGCCACCAACGGCCTGCACCGGCATCACCAGCCTGCTTGCAGCAGGCGCTGTCGACCGTGCAGCAGGCCCAGCCGGCCAGCTCACGACCGCCGCCGACCACCGGCACCGTCGAATCTCACCTCGGCGGCGCTCACCACCGCTGCGGCTGGCAATCTCTGCTCGGCGTCGGCGGCACCACCTACACGATCGCCATCGCCGCGAGCGAGACCGCTGAGCGCCATCGAATCCGCCATCAACAGCACCAGCCGGGCTCGGCAGCACGGCGCCGTCACCGCCACCGACAACGGCGCGGGGACCTGGTCCTGACCGCCAACGTCCGACGCACCAGCTTCACCGATCGACGGCAACGCCACCTCGACGGCGGCTTCGGCCTCACCACCGGCGCTACGTCGCCGGCACCAGCACCACGCGCACCACGCTGCAGATCGAACTACAACGCGCTGTTGACGCAGATCGACCAACTCGCCGGCGACTCCGCCTACAACGGCGTCAACCTGCTCGGCGGCAACAATCTGCAGATCAACTTCAACGAGACCGCCACCAGCTCGCTGACCATCGCCGGCGTGAACTTCAATTCGGCGGGCCTCGGCCTGTCGTCGATCAGCGGCTCCGGGACCGGCTCCTTCCAGGACAACAGCGCGCTGTCCAGCACGGTCACCAACATCAACACCGCGATCTCCAACGTGCAGACCCAGACCGAGACATTCGGCACCAATTCGTCGACGATCTCGACCCGGCAGACGTTCACCACCAACATGATCAACACGCTGCAGACCGGCGCCAGCAACCTGGTGGCGGCCGACCAGAACCAGGAAAGCGCCAACCTGCTCACCGAGCAGACCCAGCAGCAGCTGGAAATCTCGGCGCTGTCGATCGCCAACCAGGCGAACCAGTCGGTGCTCAAGCTGTTCGGCTAATACCCTTCTGGAACAGGCCTACGATGAAGGCGGCGGGGCGAAAGCCCCGCCGTTTTCATTTTCGCGTCTGGGCCGATGACCGAAGCTCCCGCCTAACCCATCCTTAAACCCGCATCCGCGGTGCATCCCGTTCGCGGGATGTCAACGTGCCTCTCAAAATTGAACTCAAGCCTGGCGAGCGCGTCGTTCTTGGCGCGTGCATGGTCACCAACGGTCACCGCCGGACACGGCTGACGATCGAGGGCGTCGTACCCATTCTGCCCGACAAGGGCATCATGACGGCGCGGCGGGCCAACAGCCCCGCCAAACGCGTCTATCTGGCGATCAAGCGCATGTACACAGGCAAGCGGCCGCGCGAGAATTCGCGACTTATCTGCGACTGAGCCGCAAATTCTGGCGGCCATGCCAGATATGCTGCCGTCTATCAATGCTCTCAATAAATCGAATCTCTAACAGGCGATCTCTACAAAGCCTTAAAGGAAGCTAGTAAGCTAGTTGCGTACGAAGAGGACCGCCCAACTATGAACTACGCCGCTCAGGCCTACGCCAAAGTCGCGAACGAAACGGCACCGCCGCGTGAGTTGGAAGCAATCCTGTTGCTCAAGGCCGCCGCCAAGTTGCAGGCCGTACACGACGCGTGGCCCGAGAAATCGCCCGAGTTCGACAACGCTCTGCTCTACAACCGCAAGCTCTGGACCGTGCTGCTCGACACGGTGAACAGGGACGACAATCAGCTGCCGAAGCCGGTGCGCAATAATCTGGTGCAGCTTGGCATGTTCGTCATGAACGAGACCTTCGCTGCCATGACCAAGCCGACGCTCAACCAGCTGAAGGCCATGATCAAGGTCAATCGCGGCATCGCGGCGGGCCTGCGCGGGCGGGGCTAAGTCCGCGGCTTTTTCGCACACCGCAAAAAGACCCGTGAGTTCCCGCAGTTAATTCGGCTTAGTAGCGCGTGCCCATCGCCCAGGAGGTACGATGCCGCAACCGAGAGAGCTGATCGCCGGCGACGCGCTGAAAGCCGCGGTCCTCAAATACTCCGGCGAAATGCGGCAGCGCGTCGAGACCGAGCAAGGCGGCCTACTCAGCGTCTTTGATGGCTGGTTCGCCCGCGTCGTCAGCCGGCTGTTGCAATTCGATCCGGCACGCTCCTGGGAAGACAGCGTGCGCGATGCCGCCGCCGGAGCGGGGCATGCGCTTAACCTGCAGTGGGATCTGCTTCGGCTGCGGCAGTTCCTCGATCGTTGGCAGCAAGGACGATTTGTCGAATATGCCGAACGTGAAGCTTCCGCCGCGTTCTATCAGCCGCGGTTCGGCACCGAATTCGGCGTCGACGTGCAGCTCACCTGCCAGGGCGCGCCATCGCTGATGCGCTGGCGCGGCACGGCGCTGATGAAAAACGTGTTCGATTTCGCCATGTACCCGGCGCTCATCGCCGAACAGCGGCCGCGCACAATCTTCGAGATCGGCTCAGGCCTCGGCGCCAGCGCGGCGTGGTTCGCCGACACGATGATATCGTGCAGCATCGACGGGCGCGTCCATTCGGTCGATTTGCGCAAGGCCAGGGGCAAACACCCGCTGGTTAGCTTCTACCAAGGCGATTGCAACGATCCGGCGGGATTGTTTGATGCCGGTCTCTTGCAGTCGGCGCCACATCCGTGGCTCGTGGTCGAAGACGCCCACCACAATGTGGCAGCTGTGCTCGGCCATATGCAGGCCTATCTGGCGCCGGGCGATTACCTCGTGGTCGAGGACAGCGACGTCAAGCGCCAAGCGCTGCGCGCCTTTCTCGGCTTGCATCCGGGCAGTTTTCTGGTTGACACCCGCTTTACCGACAATTTCGGCCGCAACGCCACCTGCGCCGCCGATTTGATCTTCATCAGAACGAAGCAGGCTGCTGCCGCGTCCGAGGCGTCACCCATAATCAGCCGGCGGCCGGGTGAACCAGGTAATGCTTCATGAGCGTGACCCAGCCGCAACGGACGAGACCGGACGACGTAACCGCATTGCTCGCCGAAGGATTTGCGCACCACCAAGCCGGTCGCATGGCGGAGGCGGAACGCATCTACAGCAAATTCTCGTAAGCGAGCCCGACGTCTTTGATGCCCTGCATCTGCGTGGACTGATCTATCACCAGCGCGGAGACCATCAGGGCGCTCTCGCTCAAATCGATGCCGCGCTGGCCGGCGCCGCATTGGCCTGCCTGATCTGGGCGCCCGGCTCATACGAACGATCACAACCGATCGATTCCGCTCGGATCGATGCTGCCGCTCCTCGACGGCATCGACGCCAGCTTTGCGAGCGTCCAACGGGACGTTCGATCGGCAAATGCGGACGCGCTGCGCGAACGGGAACGACATCCTGCATTTCGGAAATGATCTGAAAAATTTTACCGATACAGCGGCGCTGATCGCGAACCTGGATCTCGTCATCGCGGTGGACACCAGCGTCGCGCATCTGGCGGGGGCTTTGGCCAAGCCGGTATGGCTGCTCCTACCTTACATTCCCGACTGGCGGTGGCTGCTCGATCGCGACGACACGCCGTGGTATCCGACCGTGCGGCTGTTTCGGTAGGACAAGACACGCAGGTGGGAACCGGTGGTGACACGATTCGCGCGTGTTTGCGGGAGCGTTGAGGAGACAAGCTGCGAGGGCTTATCCCTCTAGGCCGCCCGTCCGCTTTGCCGCACCACCAACGGGCGCTCGCATTTCGCCGCAATGCTGCGATTTGAGCACGTAGCCGGTGGCCCGGAGAATGCGCGCCTCGATCTGCGCGTCCGTGAGCACAAACGGCCAGTTGAACATACGTGAAAGCCGAACGAGCGGGCGCCCAGGCCAGCCCCGGTGCGCTCGAACGAAAATTCGTCGGCCAGCGCCTCATCCGCCTTGAATTGCGGCGGCCGCGGCCTAGACCCGGCAGAGAACCTCATCTTCGGGCGAGGCCAGCGGAAACTCATTCGGATGCGCTGCGAGAAAGTCGATCAGCGCTCTCGAGCGGACGCAGAAGCCGCTGTTGCCGACATTGAGGCCATCGCGATACTACCAGGGCGGCCCGATGTAATCGCATTCGAGAATTGCGGGCGCCACATCGAGGGGTCGACGATCCAGCTGGCCTCTGGCGTGTTTTCCAGAATGATCGCGAACAGCGCCAACTCACACTCTGTCAGGACGCAAGTCTCTCCAGGATCAAGGGACGCCGACCGGCGGCAATCTGCTGCAGCTTACCGGAGTTGCGGACATATTCGTTCTTCAGCATCAGCTCGAAGCGCTCTCTAAGGCGCTCGAGGTCGAGAACGAAGGGAAAGTTGAATGCATCGTGAAACATAAAGTGTCGCGAGTTGGGTGATGGCCTTGTGCATTCAAAGGCGAAACGCGACGCTATTTGCTCGGTTGGCCACTTGAAGCCCGCCTTCTCAAGAGTGGGGCGGTGATGACGACATATCGTTCCGTCTTCGGAAAAGGGTAGCGGAAACTTGTCCTGATTTTCAGCGATGAATTTCAACAGGCGGACTGAATTTAGACCACAGCCATTGCCGACGTTCAAGCCATCATTGTACCACCACGGCGCTCCGACGTAGTCATATTGCAAGAACTCATCGGTCCACATCTGTGGATCGACGATCCATGCGTCCCACTGGCAGAACAAGATGTGAGGCGTAGAGATCAGGTAGGGCAGTTCGAGGAACCAGAATTTCTGAAGATCAAACACGCTTTTCCAGGAAGGCGTCTGTACGTAACGCACTCCATCGACGGCGATCGGCGTATCAGAAAAAATCACGGCGTCGCCGAACGTGGCGCACTTGAGACAGTCCTCTATCGCTAATTTTGCCAGCTCCGGAGTCGTGCCGTCAGCCAAAACCAGCGTGACGCTCGGAAGATCAATCATGGTGTCACCGGAGCTGCTTTTTGTGACCGTCAATATCAATGGTAAATTATTGATATGTACGGATAATTTTTAGTTAATGATCGCGAGGCAGTTTGAAAAAACTAGTAGGCTGCGCCATGTAGCTTTTGGGATAGCGATGGGCGACGGCGGAGGTCATTCCCTGCCATCCCTCCAAAACGGTAGCCATAACTGGCTCTTATCGACCCAGACCGCGTTTGCCCACAAAAAATCCATGCGTCAGGTTTCAGAGCTTATGCCCACGTCATCCCAATCGCGGGGTTTGGGGATTTGGGAAATCGCAGCTTGTCAACTGTCCGTCAGAGCGTCGGGTGCTGTGACCCTAACTATCAGGACACACTGCCCGAACCGGCGATACAAACCGAAACCACAACGAAAGGGGCTGCTGGACCTGCCCGCTTTGCGCTGACTCCTTTGATCGGCCCTCATGGTTAATTTTGTCTTAAGTTGGAGAGTCGTTGAGAAAAAATCGGGACTGATTTTTTAATAATCTGCGATTGGTCTGAACATTAGGGCACGCGCGCAAGCCCGATTCGCGAATGAAAGCGTTTGCGCGCCATTGCAGCCTGTTTTAACCGGCCAAGTGGGCGCGGATGGCTCATGAGCCACCAGCGGCGTCGCTCAACGCGGCGCAGACCCGTACCACGACAGAGTCCCACTGCCGGCGGGCATCCTGCCGAAACAGGCGACCAGCCGGGTACCAGGGGCTGTCCTCGCGATCGAGCAGCCACCGCCAGCAGGTATTGTAGCGGTTGAGCAGCCAAAACGGCTTATTCAAGGCACCCGCGAGATGCGCCACCGCGGTATCGACCGCGATGACCAGATCCAGATTTTCGATCAGCGCGGCAGTATCCGAAAAGTCACGCAGGTCGTCGGTCCAATCCACGACATGCTGGCGCAAGGCGCTGTCGCGCAACTGGGCGGCGGCATCGCCGCCCTTCTGCAAACTGTAGAATTCGCAGCCCGGGACTTCCAGCAGCGGCGCAAGCTGCGCGAACTCCATGCTGCGCAGGGCGTCGATCCGATTGCAGCCGGGCAGTTCCTTCCTCGGATTGCCGGCCCAGACCAGCCCGATTTTCCGCTTCGCGTGCCCGGCAAAGCGTTCGCGCCAGGCGCGCGCCTTGTCTTCCGGCGCGGCCAGATACGGCGTACGCGCCGGTATCGTATCGAGCCGCGTGCGCAGCGCCAGCGGCAGGCTGAGCAGCGGGCAGTGCAGGTCGAAGGCGGGCAATGGCTCGCCCCGGGACATCACCTGCGTGGCGCCCGCCAGCGAGCGCATCAACTCCTCCAGCGGCCGCTGCACCTCGAGAATGACGCGGGCGCCGCGCGCCGCGATCAAAGGGAGATAGCGGCAAAACTGCAACGTGTCGCCAAATCCCTGCTCGGCATGCAGCAGAATGGTCTTGCCCGCGAGTTCGCCTGAACCAAGCCACAGCGGCTGCGGGAAGTTGCGGCTTTCGTCCGCGAACCGGTCGTTCCGCCAACGCCATTCGTGTTCTCGCCAGCCGCGTTCGTAGTCGCCCATGAGCAGGCAGCATAGCGCCGCATTGTTGTGGGCGCTGGCAAAATCTGGCCGCGACGCCAGCGCCCGATCGTAGCTCGCGAGCGCCTCGTCGCAGCGCATCAGGTCCTGCAGGGTGACGCCGCGATTGCAGTGCGCCTGGGAGTGATCCGGCTGCAGCGCGATGCTGCGATCGCAGGCGGCGAGCGCCTCGTCATAGCGGCGCAGCGCGTGCAGCGTCGCGCCGCGATTGCAGTGCGCCTCGGCGTAGGCGGGCCGCAGCGCCAAGGCCCGGTCAAAGCTCGTCATCGCCTCGTCGAACCCCTGCAAACCATACAGGGCGTTGCCGCGGTAGCAAAAAGCATCGGCGTCATCCGGAGCCAGTGCCAGCGCCCGGCCGCAAGCCGCCAAAGCCTCGTCGTAGTGCCGCAGCGCCGTCAACGTGTTGGCGCGATTGGCGTGCGCCGCGGCGTAATCCGGTTGCAGCGTCACGGCATGGTCGCAGGCCGCGAGCGCCTCGGCGTAACGCTCGAGCGCGCGCAGGGTCACGGCGCGATTGCAGTGCGCCTCGGCATAGGCAGGCCGCAGTGCCAAGGCACGGTCATAGCTCCCCAGCGCCTCGTCAAACCGCCGCAACGCATGCAGCGCCGCGCCGCGATTGTAGTGCGCCTCGGCGAAGCCCGGCGCCAGCGTCAGCGCCCGGTCGCACGCCGCGACCGCCTCATCATAGCGTCGCAGCTCGCGCAGCGTGTTGCCGCGATTGGAATGCGCCTCGGAGTAATCCGGCTGCAACGCGATGGTGCGATCGCAGGCCGCAAGCGCCTCGTCGTAGTGCTTGAGCGCGTGCAGCGCGGCGCCGCGATTGCACTGCGCGTCGGCGTAAGCGGGCTGCAGCGCCAGCGCGCGGTCATAGCTTGCCAAGGCCTCATCGCGTCGCCGCAGCCCCAATAGCGCGTTGCCGCGATTGTTGTGCGCCGCGGCATCATTGGGGTTTCGTTTCAGCGCGCGATCGATCTGGGCGACGGCGGCGGCCGGATCGCCGCGCTGAAAAAGAATAAGGCCGAGGTGGTGCAGGCTGTCGAATTGATCGGGCTGGATGTCGAGCACTTGTTTGTAGACATTTTCCGCCTCGGCCAACCGACCGGCCTGATGCAGGGCGACGGCTTCCGTCAGCAGCACCGCCATACGCGCCAATTCCTGCCCATGCGGCTGACGCAATCCCTTCGGCTTATAACCAAATCGGATTTTCGAATTTTTCTTCATGCCTCAAGGCGCTGCCGCCAATTTATCGAAAACCGCGTCCGCACGGGTTGACGAGGTCGTCCGCGCAAGACTTTGATCGCGCAACGCGGCGCGAACGCGCGCAAACACAGTGTCCCACGCGCATGTAGCATCCTGCCGAAACAGCCGCACCGTCGGATACCAAGGGCTGTCGTCGCGATCGAGCAGCCAGCGCCAGTCGGGAATGAACGGCAGCAGTACCCACACCGGTTTCGCCAGCGCGCCGGCAAGGTGTGCTACGCCGGTATCGACCGAGACCACAAGATCGAGCGCAGAGATTAGCGCGGCTGTGTCGGCGAAGCTGGTCAATTCGTCGCCGAAGTGGAGGACATCGCACCGCTCGCGGAGCGTCGCCGCATCGGCGTCGCGCATCTCGCGCTGCACGCTGACGAGAGACACGTCCGAGCCGGCAAAGATCGATAAGAACGCATCTAGGGCGATCGAGCGGTTATGGTCGTTCTTGTGCGCTTGATAGCCCGACCATGCGATGCCTATGCGCGGATGGGTTCTGGAGCCAAGGCGAGCGCTCCAATGCGCCTTCCGCTCCTCCGCTGCGCGCAAATACGGCATAGCCGCGGGGATGCTGGCAAGGTCCGTCCCGAATGCGCGCGGCGCGCTCAACAGCGGGCAGTGCAGATCGAACCGGGGCAGCGGATGGCCCCTGCAAACGACCTGCGCCGCACCGCGCAGCGAGCCCATCAGCTCGTACAATGCCGGAGGGACCTCAAGAATCACACGCGCGCCGCGGTCGGCGGCGAGCGGTACGTAGCGGCAGAACTGGATGATGTCGCCGAAACCTTGCTCGGCGTGAATTAGAATGATCCGGCCGGCGATCTCTTCCCCCCCCGCCCACAGCGGTTGCGGGAAGTCCCGTCTGCCCTGCCCGAGTTCCTTGGTCCGCCACCGCCATTCGTGCTCGTCCCAGCCGCGACGAAGATCGCCGATCAAGAGCCGGCACAGCGCCTCGTTATAATGCGCCTCGGCGAAATCAGGCCGCGCCGCGCACTCGCGCTGGTAGCTTGCCACCGCCTCCTCGAACCTGCCCAGCATACGCAGGGCATTGCCGCGATTGTAGTGCACCTTGGGCAGATTGGGCTGCAACGCCGCAGCCCGGTCGCAGCATGCCAGCGCCTCCTCAAACCGCTTCAGCGCGTGCAAAGCGCTGGCGCGGGTGGCGTGCGCGTCGGCATATTTCGGCCGCAGCGCCAGCGCTCGATCGCAGCTCGCCAGCGCTTCGTCGAAACGCTTGAGATCGTGCAGCACCGAACCGCGATTGGACAGCGCCTCGACGAAGTCGGGCCGGATCGCGAGCGCGCGATCGCAGCTGGCCAGCGCCTCATCCAGACGCTTGAGTTCCTGCAGCGCCACAGCGCGATTGACATGGGCGTCGGCGTAACGCGGTTGCACGGCCAGCGCGCGATCGAAACCCGCCAGCGCCTCGTCCAAGCGCTGGAGTTCCTTCAGCGCGTTGCCGCGGTTCGACAGCGCCTCGATGTAGTCCGGCTGCACCGCCAGCGCGCGGTCGTAGCTCGCCACCGCCTCGTCGAAGCGCTTGACCGCAAACAAGGCCGCCCCGCGATTGGACAGCGCAAATAGAAAGTTTGGCACAATGGCAAGCGCGCGGTCGTAGCTCGCGATTGCGTCGTCGAAACGTCCAAGCTCATAGAACGCGGTGCCGCGATTGTTCCAGGCCGCGGCGTTATTGGGATTCCTGGCCAGCGACAGATCGATCTGCACGACCGCCTGCGCTGGCTTGCCGCGCTGACGCAAAATCACGCCAAGCAAATGCAGGCAATCACACTGCTCAGGATCAAAGGCGAGAATTTGATTGTAGAGCCGCTCCGCGTCGGCCAAGCGGCCGGCTTGATGCAACGCCATCGCCTCCGCGAGCAATGCAGCCGGGTCGAACGATTTGGGCTGTGGTTCCACTGTTGCAGTGGTCATGCGAGGAAATCCAGACTGCGAATCGCCATTGATCCTAGCAAGCAACTGCGATTTCCGTATGCCTTTATCAGAGCGACCGCCATTACCGAGCGACGCTGTTGATGCCGATCGCGGTTTCTTGAGCCCGCATCCGGGAGACTGCCTGGCCGATACGCGTTACAGCCGCATTTTTGGCCACAACGCCATCTGTGCCGCCACCGATTTCATCTTCTGCCGCTCGCAGGCGTGTGCCGTCTGCGCCGGTTAAGACATATTTCACAATAGCTACCAATCATTGCGCCGGTTATAAGTCGCAAGCCCCGCCATGGCCGAAATGCAAAGCCCCGCCATCGTTCTTGGTGACCCGGTGCCATGGCTCGGCTCCTCGTTGCTCGGCATCGGCTCGTTCCATCTTCAAGTCGCGGCCGGACGCCGGACCGTCCTCAGCTTTCTCGGCTCTCCGGCCGATCCACGGGTCGAACGTGATTTGGACGCGCTGCTCCGCGACGCCGATCTGTTCGACAGCGATAAGCTGATCTTTTGCGGCGTGCTCATTTCACCGCCCGCCGATCCGGCGCCGTTCCTAGCCGGCAGCACGTCCGCCATCGCCTTCATCGCCGATTATGACGGCGCCATCAGCCGCTTGTATGGCGCCGGCGCGGGGCCACGCACCATCGTGCTCGATCCGATGCTGCACGCCATCGCCAACGTTGCATGGGATGACAGCGGCAATCATGCCTCCGCCCTGCGCGATCTTCTGCGCAGTCTGCCATCGGTTGACGATTCCGCCGGCGTGCCGCTGACGGCGCCGATCCTCATTGTCCCGCGGGTGTTGGACTTTCCGCTCTGCGAACGCTGTTCCAATCCTATGACTGGATCGACGGCCAAGATTCCGGCTTTCTCCTCAATGTCGACGCGAAAGCCACGCAATTCGTCGACTACCGGATGAAACGGCGCAACGATCTTCCCATCGCTCATTCGGTGCTGCTCGAAAGCATTCGCGACCAATCGTCCGCTGGCTGCTGCCGCCCATCGAGCGCTTCTTTCAATTCCAGACCCCGCGCATGGATTACTATATCGTTGCCTGCTATGACAGCGAGGTCGGCGGCCATTTCCAGCGCCACCGCGACCACGAGAATATCGGCGCGCAGCATCGCCGCTCCGCCGTCTCGATCAATCTCCACAAGGATTTCGACTGCTGCGATCTCATCTCTCCGGAGTTCGGCTGCAAGACCTATCCATCCGCCGATGGGCGGCGCCGTCGTGTTCTCCTGCGGCGCCTTGCATCAGGTCACCCCGGTGACGCGCGGTCGCCGCTACGCGTTCCTCGCCTTCCTTTATGGCGAGGCCGACGCGGTGCTGCACGAGGCGCACAATGCCAAGGTCCACGCCGGCGCCGCGCAATACAAGGTCGAGTTCGACCGTCTGTTCGTCGACCCGAGCCCAGCGCCCGCGAAGGCCACCTCTTGATTGCCGGTAGACATGCCGCCCGCGCGGCGGTCGATCAGCCGCTCACCGCCGACAGATAATTCACCAGGCTAAGCTGCGCGAGCCGCGCGGACACCGACATCGAGGCCGAGAGGTTATTCTGCAGCGTGAGGATATCCTCGCCGATCTGGCTCTGATTCACGCCGTCGATGTTCTGCATCATATCCTGCAGCGTCGTTTGCGTTTGCGTATTCAGCGTCGAGGCATTGTTGACGGTCGTCTGCGCATTGGCGAGGTCGCCTGCGATATCGTCGATCGTCTGGGTGCCCGGGGGACCGACGAGGTTGGCCGTCACCTCCTGACTTAGGGATTGGTAACTCGCTTGCGCGTTCGGATCGCTCGGCGAATAGGTCGTTGCCGCAAGCACGGCGACATTGGCGACCAATGTGGTGAGAGCCTGCTCATTGGCGCGCATGCCATAGTCGATTGTCATAGACGGCCCGACTTGCGCGGTGGCGGTTTGGCGCGCCGGTGTCGAGCCGCTTTCGCCGGTGTACCAGAACACCGTATTGGCGGTCGTGCCGTTCACGAGCGCCGTGGAGGTGTCGGGCGGCGAACCGTTGACACGCTGCGGCGGATCATCGAAAAAATCGTTCGCTGCCGCCATGGCGGAAGCGGCCGGCAATGCGGTTTGCGCCAGACTGCCGATCGCCGACGTCAGGGCCGTTTGCAGATTGCCGGCCGTGACCGACGGCGACGGGTCGATGGTGAATTGATTGGCGCCCGCCGGCGAGTTTGTCGTGGCTTGCAGTGCAATGGTTTGCGTCGACCCGTCGGGAAGCCTGAGCTGAAATTGGATCGTGTCGCCGTTATTCGGATCGGTCGGCAGATCGACCGTGATTGCGGCCGGCGAACCGGACGGTCCGCTGACGGTGGCGCCGGTCAAACTGGAGTTCACGCTCGTGAGCTGGAAGCCGAACGGCGTACCGTCCTGGCTCAGCGTGACGGTTGAGCCCGAGGTGGCGGCGCTGAGGTGCCCCAACCCGCTGGTGCCGAGATCGGCCTGTCGCCGCTCCGAAATTACTTGCGTCAGGCCGGCCTGCGCGCCGTTGCCGTTGAGAATGTCGAACTCGCTCGCCACGGAGGCCTGAGTCGGGGCGCTCCCGGAAAAAATATAATTGTTGCCGACCTGGGCGTTGAGCAGCGATAGGACGTTGCCGAGTTGGGTTACCGCATCGGCTTGGGTGCTGGTCTGGCCGTTGGCGTTGAGCGTAAATCCGGTCTGCCCACCAATGGTCTGCTGGAGCGAGTTACTGGCGTCGTCGAGCTGGGTCAGCACCGACTGCGCGACGGTGAGCGTGGTCCCGACCGTCTGTGCCGTGGCGCTATAGCCGTTGATGGCGGAAAGCTGACCGCTGAGCGACAGCGCCACGCCGGCATGGTCCTGCAGGCCGGAATAGGTTTGCGCCGCCTGGTTACTACCCAATTCCTGCGCCAGCGTGTTGAGCTGGTTCATCATACTGCTCTGCGCCATGACGTTGGCCGCAGTGATCGACCCGGGTCCGGTGATACTCATTACGACACCGCCTGTATGAGCGCCGACATCATCTGCTGGATCGTCGTCATCACCCGGGCGTTCGCGCCGTAGGCGTTTTGCAGCGTAATCAGATTCGACATTTCGGTGTCGATATTGACGCCCGACTGGTCGTTGAAACGCTGCTGCAGAGAGGTGAGAACCGTATCCTGGCCCTGCTGAAGGTTGCTCGCGGCATTGGTCGCCTGCGATTGCTGACTGACGACAGCGCTCATGTATTGCGTGAGCGTGCCGCTATAGGGTGCCGCGGCGGTACCGAGTCCGGTTGTCGGCGAATAGGTCAGCGTCGCATTGGTCATCTGGTTGAGGAGGAAATTGGGCCGCGTCGGATCTCCCGATGCCGTACCCGCCGCGTAGGTGACCAGGCTCGATGGCGACGCGACGATCGCCGAATTGACCTCAATCTCTCCCGCCAGGCCGGTCGTCTGCGAACCGCCCGCCGTGATCGCACCGGTGATCGGCGCGCTACCATCGGTAAACAGCGGCAGTTGCGCGACGCCGCTTTGCAGCGACGTCACCGTCGAGGTCACCGACATGGCACTGACCGTGTTGCTGGCGCCATTGTTGAGTACCTGCAGAACAGTGCCGGACGGATTGGAAAATTGCAGATTGGTCCCCAACGCCGAATTGAGCTGCGAGACTACCGCGCTCATGCCGGCGCTGAGATTGACTCCCACCACGGCGTTGGTTGCATTCGGCGGTTGGGCCGGCAACGTTCCGCCGGTGCCGAGGGCGACAATCGTGACGGTGTGCTGCTTGTTCTGCGCATCGGTGTAAGTAAGCTGCACCGTGTTGCCCGGCGACAGGCTGTCGACGTCGACGCCGAACCCGGCCTGCGACCCCGCCGTCACGGCGGTGCCCGCGGTCGTGACGTTCGACGCGGCCTGCGACATCTGGTTGGCCATCTCGTCGAGCTGGGACTGCGCTTGCGGCAGGACGGTGTCGCGCATCTGCAGGTAGGCGCCGATTTGCCCCGCCTGTATCGCATTCGTGGCAATGAGGTCGGTGGTCCCACCGCTCGGCGAAGTCAGCGTGATCGTGCCAGCGCTGTCTTGGCTCGGATCGGCGCTCCATTGCGAAGTCGCCGATAACGATCCGACGTCGCTGAATGAAAGCTGCGAAGCCTGGTTATTGGCGACCAATTGCTGGCCGTTACCGGTGTAAATCGAGACCTGGTTGTCAGCGCCCTGGCTGACCGTGATGTTCATCTGCTGCGACAGCTGCGTAATGTCCTGATCGCGCTGGTCCTCGAGCGAGGCCGTGGAGCTATCGGACGTCGAGGCAACCAGCTGCTGATTGATCTGAGCGATATTCTGCAACATCGTGTTGGCGGTTTGAACGCCGCTGGCGATGCCCTGCTCCGATTGCGTGCGCAGCTGCTGAATTGTCGCCGTCATCGAATTGAGATTTTGCGCCAGACTTTGCGCGGCGCTGACTGCGCCACTTTGGGCCGAGTAAGAGCTCGGGCTCGTCGCCAGCGATTGCAATGCCGTAGTGAAATTATTGAAGATCGCGTCGAACGACGTCGACGAGCCCGGCGTGCCGTAGATTTGCTGGAGCTGCTGATAGAGCTGCGACGTCGTGCCGGCATAAGAATCGCCGGAGGTTTCCGTCCATAACTGGCCCTGCAGCAGCGTATTCAGATTGCGGTTTATGCCGGTGACGTCGACGCTCGTGCCCGGCTGACCGATGACCGCAAATTCTTGCTGGCCGAGGCTCTCGTCGACATAGCCGGGCGTGTTGGCGTTCGCCACGTTGCCGGCGACCACCGAAAGGGCCTGCTGAGTGGTGTTTACGCCCGCCAATGCGGCTGACAGCGCCTGATTGATGCTCATGGCGACAGCGGCCCACGCAACCCGCGGTTCGAGAACAATGCGCCGGCTGCCCTCACCGGCCTATCCCATCGAATCTAATCACTGGATCACTTGCAGTAGGCTCTGGATCATTTGGTTAGCCGTCGACATCACGCGCGCGTTGGCCGAATAGGCCTGTTGCGCCACGATCAGATTGCTGAACTGCGTGGAGATGTCGACGTTCGAGGACTCCAGCGAGCTACCGACGATTTTGCCGGTGGCGCCGAAGATCGGTGGCCCTAAATCCGCCGTGGCAGCATAGGCACCCCCGTTGAGCGCCTGCAGCGAATCCTCGCCGTTGAAGGTCGCCAGCGTAATCTGCGCCAACGGAATGGTCTGGCCGTTGGAGAACGAACCGACCACGCGATTCTCGCTGTCGACCGAGACCGACTGAAGCTGCCCGGCCGCAAAGCCGTTCTGTTCCAACTGGGTGACCTGCGGCGTCCCGCTTGAATTGGCGAACTGTGTCAGGCCGTTGGTGCCGAAATTGAGTTCGACATTGTTCAATGTATCGCCGTTGACGCTGAGGTTAGGTATGTTCAAGGCGCTGGAGGTCGGCTGGACGAGCTGGCCGCTAGAGTTGAAGACAAAATTCTCGCCGACATTCTGCCAGGCCGATTGCGTGCCGGTCGCGTTGGAATTGGTCTGATAGAACAAATTCCAGGTGCTCTGACCGGAACTGTTGCTGAGTTGCGCCCAGCGGAATTGGATGTTCAGCGGGCTACCCTCGGTATCATAGGCGGTGATCGAGCCTCCGGAAACCGACTGGTTGGTGAAGGTTGACAGGTCGCTGCCAATAACCGTGCCGTTTCCGGGAGAGACACTCGGAGTTTGAATGCCAAAGGTCGATGGCGAAGCAGTCCCGCCGACCGCTAGCGTCGCCGTCGGATCGCTCGCCAAAAGACTAATGTTGCCGTCGCTGGTATCGACCGAACCGATCACGCCGGTAAGACCCTGAACGGCGGTCTGCAATTGCGCGAGCGTGGCGACATCGCCCGCCCCGGTCCCGAAGGTGATGGTTTGCGGCGCTCCGCCGCCGACCGAAACGGTCAGCGTTTTACCGTTCAACCCTTGCGTCAGCAGATTGGTCGGCGCGAAAGTATTGTTCGATGCACCAAAGCCCAGATCCGCCGCATCGGTAGCGCCGGTGCCGCTGACCGAAACCGTGGCGGTATCGTTGTTCCCGGTCAACACCAGGCTGCCGGAGCTGAGCGTCGCCGTCACCGCCGCATTGCCGGTGGTTTCGGCATTGATCGCGTTGACAAGGTCACCGACGGTGCTGGTATTCGTCACCGTGTATTGAGTGGTATTGGTGCCGTCGCCGACCGCGATGACGTCGCCCGAAGTCATGCCCAGCGAGGTTAGCGTGGTGGCATCGGTAAGAGTGTTGTCGGACCCGGTCCCCGCGGCAGCCGCATCGGGCGACAACGTCGCCCCGGTGCCGGCGATCTCCGCGCCGGCAATCGGATCGTTGGCAAAATCGCTGGGAACGATCATTCCGGATGTCGGCGTGCTCGGCAGGTTGGCCTCGTAGGTGATCGAACTCGTCTCCTGGGCGGGAGTGAAATTGTTTTGGAAAGTCAGCACCTGCGGCACGCTGCCTTCGGGGTTGCCGGTCGTCGCATTGACCGGGATGCCCATCAGATAGTAGCCTGAGCCGTTCACCAAATTGCCGTTCGAGTTCAATTGGAAATTGCCGGCGCGCGTGAAGTCGGTGACGCCCGAGAAAACCGGCTGGTTGTCGGTGAAGCCGGTGGGTTGCGCGACGGTGAAGAAGCCATCGCCATTGATCGCCATGTCGGTGGATACCGACGTGCTTTGGATCGTGCCGCCGACCGTATTCGTCGCGACCGAGTTGGCGATCACGCCGTCCGCGGTCTCCTGATTCTGCGTGGCAGCGGATACCAGGTCCTGGAAACTGGTGTCAGTCTCCTTGTAGCCGGTCGTTTCCGAGTTAGCGATGTTGCCGGAAATGTTCTGAAGAGCGAAGGACTGCGCCTGTAGACCAGCCACTGCGGTGGTCAACGCATCGAAGATACCCATGACCTGTCTCCAACTCGATCTCAACACGACAGCGGCACACAGCCGCACGCAGTAGCGGCGGCAGCAAGCGGCATGCCACTTTTTTTCATTTTAAAATCAGTGGCTTAGTTTGACGCCATGACACGCGCCTGGTGCACTTATGCCGCACGACGGGCAAAAATTGCCGGGCGTGATGCGCTGTGCCATCAGTGGCGAGCTTGCTTTAAGCGATGAAACAATGAGAGGAACATGCGTTTCGAAGGTACCGGTTCCTACGTCGCCACCGACGATCTCAAAGTGGCGGTCAATGCCGCGATCGCGCTCGAGCGGCCTTTGCTGGTCAAAGGCGAGCCGGGCACCGGCAAGACCGTGCTGGCGATCGAGATCGCCAAGGCACTGTCGGCGTCGCTGATCGAATGGCACATCAAGTCGACCACCAAGGCGATGCAGGGGCTGTATGAATATGATGCGGTTACCCGCCTGCGCGACGGTCAATTAGGCGACGCGCGAGTGAAGGATATCCGCAATTACATCAAGCGCGGAAAATTATGGGAGGCCTTCGTCTCCGACGAGCGTCCGGTGCTGCTCATCGACGAGATCGATAAAGCGGACATCGAATTTCCCAACGATCTGCTGCAGGAGCTCGATCGCATGGAGTTCTTTGTCTACGAAACCGGCGAGACCGTCCATGCGCGCCGCCGCCCGATCGTCGTGATCACGTCGAACAACGAAAAGGAATTGCCGGACGCGTTCTTACGCCGCTGTTTCTTCCACTACATCCGCTTCCCCGATTCCGACACCATGCGCGCCATCGTCGAGGTGCATTTCCCCGGCATCAAGAATCGCCTTGTCGCGGAAGCGCTGAAGCTGTTCTATGAGATACGCGATGTGCCGGGCATGAAGAAGAAGCCTTCCACGTCCGAGCTGCTTGATTGGCTCAAGCTTCTCATGGTCGAGGACATTTCGGTCGAGACGCTGCGCGAGCGGGACCCGAAGCGGCTTATTCCGCCGCTGCACGGCGCGTTGATCAAGAACGAGCAGGACGTGCACCTGTTCGAGCGGTTGGCCTTTATGACGCGGCGCGACGGGCGCTAGCGCCTACCACAGCGGATGCATGTTGAAGGAATAGGTCGCGCCGAGACCGTAAATGAACTGATTGGGCGAACCGCGCTGCGTCACCAGCGGCGAATCGGCCGCCGAGCCGGTGAGCCGCTGATATTCGACAAAGGCGTGAGCGGTCCAGGTTTCGTTGAAGGCGTATTGCAACTGCGTGCCTGCGCCGTAGGAATAGAGACCGCCGCCGGCATAGTAGGCGGTCAACGGCGCCAAGCCCGGCTGCAGGGCAGTGGCGGCGGCAGCTTGCGCGGCCGTGATGCTGAAATAGGGCGACGTCGCCGCCGCTGTCTGCAAAGTCACCCGCGGACCGGCGGACAGCGTCCACTGCCCGATCGGCACCACCGCATCGAGAAAAACGTCTCCGGTCACGCCGGTCTCGCCACCGATCCCTTGGCGCGCTTCGCCGCGCAGCCGCAACCACGGCAGCGGCCAGAAATTGGCAAAAGCGCCGACCTGCGCCGCGTAATTCACGTCGGCCAAGCCGTTAGTCTGCGCATAATCCGATGCCTTGCGCTGGTTGACAATTTGCACAGCGGGACCGAATTGGAAGGCAGGGGTATTGATGACGCTGAAGCTGAAACTATCGCGCGGTCCGAAAAAGTCGGGCGGCTCGCCTTGCTTTCGAATGCTGAAAAGCGGCAATGCCGACCAGCTGAGCTCTTTTTCCGAGGCCCCGGGGAAACCGGGAATGATGCGGCCCTCAAGTCCGATGGTGACGATCCAGTCGGGAACCGCAGGCGTGTAGGCCGCGGGCGCTGTCGGCACCGGTGTCGGCTGGACGGGAAGATCGGCCGCCGCGGCCATGCCAGGCGCCAGCACGCCAAGGAACGCAAATACCAGCCACCGCCCCGTCATCACCCCACCCCGTGCTCCGCCAAGCGAATGGATTCGATCATATCGCAGATGCCACGTTGGAGCGAGCGGAAGGAATGGTTAACGGTGGCTTTGGCAGGGACTGTTGCCAATCGGTCGGCCGCGCGCCGCTCCGACGGTGGATCAGAACTCCGCAACGTGATTTCGGCTCGGCCCGTTGTAGGCGTTCTGAACCAAGCAACATCAATAGGTTGCGAGTGCATCTTCAATTCCAAAATTCGCAGGCCAGCGTGCCGCTTCATCACGCGAGTTCGGCATCGCGGCATCAAGACTTCACGTGGTGATTGGTACCCCGTTCCGTCTTGCGACTGGCGCTTGGCCGTCGCTTTTTGCGCTTCGGCCGGTCCGCAGGAACGCCGGCGTCGACCATGGGCGCTATCTGCGGCGCCGGCTCTTCGGCCTGCCCCGGCAGCGGATGGGTCGCCGGCACAAAGGCCACGGCCTCCTCGCCGACGAGTTCCATTTCCGCCGGCGCAGATGCGGGTGTGACGACGGTACCCGGCTGCACCGGCTCCGGCTCAACAGTTTGCTCGATCGGCTGCTCGGCTGCGGCCTGGCCTCCCGCACGCGCCGCCTCGGCATCCATGTGCCGGCGATGCATGAGTTCACGCGCCTTGGCGCGGCGCTCCTCGTAGCGGTCGCGCAGCCGCTTGATCCACGAGCGCGCCTGCGCTGCGCCGCGACCGAACACGCCGCCCGCCCAGACCAGTTCAAAGGGAGTGAATTGCCGCCAGGTTTGATCGCCTTCAACAATGGCGCGCGCGATCAGGTTGCCGGCCATCGCCGTGGTGTTGAGCCCATGACCGCCAAAGCCGCTGGCAAGCCATACTCCCGGGCCGAGTTCGCCAATCTGCGGCATGAGATGCACGGTAAGTCCCAACGTGCCGTTCCAGGAATATTCGGCGGTGACGTCGCCGAGTTGCGGATAAGTTTTCTTAATGTCGCCGGTCAAGCGCCCCGACATAATGGCGCACGTCCCTCTACCCAGGCTGTCGCGCGACCCGACAGCATCAAGCGATCGCCGCCGACGATGCGGTAGTGATTGTCTGCATGATCGGAGTCGCTGATCCCGCCGCGGATAGCCGACCGCTTCGGCGAGTTCTTCGCCGAGCGGCGCCGTGGTAATCACGTAGGTCGTCATCGGCACGAGCGTCGTGGCAAGCCGCGGCATAAGCCCGAGCTCCACATTGCCGCACAGCACGACATGATTGGCACGCAACCGCGCGCCCGGAGTGACGATGCGCTTGCGCACCCCGGTCGGATCGATCGACAGCGCCGGAGTATGTCTCGAAAATGCGCGCGCCGTCGCGTTCCGCCGCCGCCGCGAGCGCCAGCGCGTAGTTGAGCGGGTGAATGGTAATCGCGCGCAGATAATCGATAGCGTTGAAATACCGTTCGCTACGCAGCACCGCACGCACGCGCTCGGTCGGCCATCCCTCGATCTCGCAGCCAAGTTCGCCAAGCAGCGCGACATATCTAAAAATTCATCGCTGTTGTCTTCTTGGAAACATAGAGCCAGCCTCCTGCGCATCGATGCGGCCGGCGACGTCGGAATGCGATCGGCCCGCACATAATCGAGCCCCGCCTGGGCCAGCGACCATAAATCCTTGGTGCGCTCGAAGCCGACGCGGGCGACCAGCTTGTCGGCGTCGGCGCCAAAGCCGGGCAGGACAAAGCCGGTATTGCGGCCGGAGGCGCTCTGCGCGAGCCGGCCTGCTTCCAACAGCACGACCGACCAGCCGCGTCGCGCGACTTCGCGTGCCGTCGTCAAGCCCGCCAGCCCGCCGCCGACGACGCAGACGTCGACGTCAAGATCGAACGAGAGCCGAGGCCGTGGCGGCGCGTCGACCATTGTCGCGGCATACCAGCTGTCGCCATAGGCCTTGCTGTCCGGGGCTTTGCTGTCCGGCTCGTTCATGACGATGCTTTGCAACACATTTCCCGCGGCATGCGCCTGCAATGTAAGGAGTTCGTCTCGACCCGACTAGTGTCCTCATGCCGAGGTCCTTCAGCATACTGGACTCCTCGGATTGGGGAGACGACATTATCGCCATGCACCGTCTGATGCTGCTTCGTCACGCCAAAACCGAGCGCGCCGCGCCGGGCGAACGCGATCGCGACCGCAGGCTTACGAAGTCCGGCCGCGCTGACGCGCCGGCTGCTCGGCGCCTATATGGCGCATCACGGCCTGGTGCCCGATATTGCAGCTGGTGTCGCCGGCCACACGGGCGCAAGAAACCTGGACGCTGGCGGCGGGCGCTTTTGCCAAGCCACCGCCCGCGATCAGCGAAGAGCGCATCTACAATGCGACTGCGGCTGCACTCGTTGCCGTCATTGTCGGGGCGCCTAAGGTAAACACGCTTCTCCTCATCGGCCACAATCCGGGTCTGCAAGAGCTTGCCGTGCAACTGATCGCCTCGGGCGACAGCGCGATGCGGGAACAACTCAAAGAAAAGCTGCCGACGACAGGACTCGTGGTCATCGATCTGCCGATCGACGATTGGTCGCTCATTCATCCACGGGCCGGCCGGCTCGATCGCTTTGTCAGCCCCCGCCTGATCGAGGCTTCGACGGAGTGAGCTAGGGCAGGCCGCCAGGACGCGGACATTGCCACCGCTTGCGGCCGTCGTGCGACGTGAGATTATCTCGCCCCGCTGGGAGTCGATTCGTTTCAGGGCGGCAGTCTCAGCGACCCATCACGGCGACGCGCGCAATGCCCCTATGGGCGCACAAACTGGCTGCATTGGCCCCTGCCCCGCTATCGGCGGGAGCGCCGGCGGCTCAATTGCAGCCAAAAGCGCCGGCCACGCCCGGCGATGGCGCGGCGTTGCCAAATCTTCAGCCGCCCTACCACATCCTTTTGCCGATCGTCATTTTTCTGGTTTCTGCGTTGACCATCTCGATTTCACGCCATTCAAATCTCGTCGCAACACTATGGCCGGCAGATGCCATCATGCTGGCCGTGTTGGTCTGCCATTCGCACAGCTTCATGAATTCCGTTTCGATCGTCGTCGGCGGATCGGTGGCGATCGCATTGGCAAGCCTGCTGGTCAGCAACGGCTACGAGCTTTGCGCCGTGCTGGGCATCGGCGACGCTATCGAAGTCATCAGCGCTTTGGCGCTATTGGCGGCGTTCCAGATTAGTCCATCCACCCTGACCTCGTTCAACGGCATGCTCATCTTCATGTTCCTGGCCGGCGGCATAGCGCCGATCGGCAGCACGCTGCTGAGTACCAGCGCTTTCGGTTTGGCTCACCATGTTGCATGGCCCCCCATCTGGCGAAACTGGTACGCCGGCCATGCCCTTGGCATGGTGATCCTCGTCCCCTTGCTGGTCAGCATCATGTCCAGCGAGCGGCGCACGCAACGCGTCAAGGAAAGAATTCCGGAAGCCGTCGCCATCTCGGTTTTGTTTGTCGCCATCAGCGTTTTTGCCGACTATTTTCGACCGATCATCTTTGTGATCGCGCCGGCGATCCTGCTGGCGACTGTGCGGTTCGGCATCATCGGCGCTGCGGCGGCGACCTGCCTGGTCGCGATCGTTGCGAGCTTCTACGTGATGTCGAACGTGGGACACCCGCTATTTCTAAACCAACCCGAACTATCGCAACGGATGTTCGGCTTGCAGGGTTTTCTCGCCATCACCGCGTTCTGGTCGTTGCCGACCGCGGCACTGATCACCGAGCGCGATCGTCTGCTCAAAGGCCTGTCGCAAGCCAATTCACAACTGACGGCGGACAGCGAGATAAAGTCGCATTTGGTGACGGGATTGCGCCGCCACTTATCGATGGCCGAGGAAAACGAGCGGCTGCGGCTGTCGCACGAACTGCACGATCAGGCCGGCCAGAGCCTGATCGCGGCCATTCTCCAACTCAACGAGATCGACGCGCTCGCCGGGGAGCCGGCGCGCGAACGCCTGCAGCTTGTGCGCAAGCGCATGGAGGAGATGGGCAAGACACTGCATCGGATTGCCTGGGAGCTTCGGCCGCCGTCGATCGACGAGCTGGGCTTGCGCAGAGCGCTTGCCAGTTACGTCGGTGAATGGAGCGAGCAGTGCGGCACCGAGGTCGACTTTCACTGCGACGATCCTCGACTCGACGAGGTCCCCGGCGAAATCGGCACCGCCATCTATCGCGTCGTGCAGGAAGCGCTGACCAATATCGTCAAACACGCCGGGCGGCCGTCGAACGTCAGCGTTATCGTGGGCCGCGCCGAAGCGACGCTGCAGGTCATCGTCGAGGACAACGGCTGCGGCTTCGATGCCGCGGGGCAACGCGCAAAGGCCGGCACGCAACGCGGGCTCGGCCTTGACGGGATGCGCGAACGGCTTGAGCTCGTCGGCGGCGCGCTTGAGGTCGAGTCCGCGGCCGGGGTCGGCACCACGCTGTTTGCCCGCATAGCGCTCGACGCTCAGAGGCCGGCGGCATGAGCAACACGCGTATCGTGCTGGCCGATGACCACCCTATCGTGCTCGACGGGCTACGTAACCTCATTCGCGCGGAAGACGACTTCGAACTGGTCGGCGAAGCCGCCAGCGGGCTCGTCGCGCTGAAGGTCATTCGCGACAAGCGGCCCGATGTCGCCGTACTCGATATTTCGATGCCGGAGCTTAACGGCATCGTCCTAAGCCGCAGGCTCGCCGCCGAAATACCGCAGGTGCGCGTGCTGATGCTGACGCTCCACGAAGACCGCGCCTATCTTAATCAGGCGCTCGAGGCCGGCGTTCGCGGTTATGTGCTCAAGCGATCCGCCGTCGAAAATCTCGTACAGGCCGTCCGCGCCGTCATGGTCGGCGGTATTTACATCGACCCGTCGATTTCCAAGCGGACGCATGACGGTAAACGGGCCGGCAGCAGAGCCACCATGCAGAGCGGCGCCACACCCGCTCTGACCGAGCGCGAGGCAGCGGTTCTAAAAATGGCGGGCTCGGGCCTGACCAATAAGGAGATCGCCTCAAGGCTCGGTGTCGGGGTGAAATCGGTTGAGACCTATAAGGCACGCGGCCTGGAGAAACTCGGACTTAAAACGCGCGCGGAGCTGGTGCGTTACGCTTCAGCACAAGGATGGCTTGAGCTTTAGCGAGGGCCGATCCCGCGGACGCCGTTCCCGTTTGGTGAACGAGCGGTAAAGACGTCAGGCAATTTCTGACAGCCAGACCGCGCATAATTGTTCCGTCGATAACGGGGGTTGCTGTATGTACCTCGATCGTGGGGTTAGGGCGGATTTATCGGGCTTCCGAACGCTAACTGACGGCGTTCGTCGACTGCCGAGGGAGGGCTGATGACTAAGGCGGCAAAAGCTGGCGAGGAGCGCCGGACAACCCTCCCGCAAACCGCCGGCGACGACGTTCTGCATTTTCTTACGCGCACGCTGCAGGCGCATAACCTTGATGGCGAGTCGCAAGGTGCACTGGAAAAGCTGCAAACGCTTATGACCGCCCTCGAGAAGCAGGAGATCACGTTATCAAACTGGCCGGACTCGCCCAGCAAAGCGCGCATGTGCAATGCGCTGGCCAAGGCGAGAGACACGGTTTCGCGCGTCGTCGCCGATCTGGGACGGCAGCGCCCCGACGTTGCCGGCCGCTGCATCAAAGCGATTTGAGGTAGCGCCGTGCCCGCCAGCCGTTCGTCGTTTCCGCTCGACCTCGCGGCGGTCAGTTTTTTACTCGTCGACGATCAGCCGTTTTCACGGCGCCTGATCCACTCGATGCTGCTCGGATTCGGCAGCCGCGAGATTTATGAGTTGGCGAATGGTGCCGAGGCATTCGAGCTTGCGCGCAGCGTGACGCCGAACATCATCATCACCGATCTCATCATGCCGGACTTCAATGGCCTGCAATTCATTAAGAAGGTAAAGGAGCCGCAGTCGCCCTGCCGCACCGCTTCGGTCATCGTCTTGTCCGGTTATCTGACCAAATCCGCCGCGCTCACCATTCGCCGTGCGGGCGCCGACGAATTGCTGGTCAAGCCGGTGTCGCCGAAAGCGCTTTACGAGCACATTGCGCGCGTAGTGCTGAGCAGCAACGATCAAGGTGCGCCCGCGGCATTTTTGCAGAATTGCAAGCGGCGGGCCGCGCAGCAGCGCAAGCAAGCCGGCGCCGTCGCCTTTATCTAGCCGGACGGCCGATCCCAGCCGCCGACACGCCGCGCCGGCTCCGGGCAATGATGCTCCAGCGAAAAATTCTAGAGCATGTCCCGCAAAAGCGGGAACCGGTTCTGCGAAAAGGACGTGCTTAAACAAACAGCCAGGAGCGTTTCCCGATTCCGTTAAATCGGGACACGCTCTTAGTCCGCCAGCGCCGCCAGGATCCGCGCCCAGCTGCGGATGCCTTTGTGGAAGCATTTCAGGTCGTATTTTTCGTTCGGCGAATGCACGCGATCATCGTCGAGCGCAAAGCCGACCATCAGCGTGTCCATGCCGAGGACCGTCTTGAAATCGCCGACGATCGGGATCGAGCCGCCGGCGCCGACGGTCACCGCCTTCTTGCCCCACTCCTGCGCCCAGCGCGGCGCGCGCTTTGGCCAGCGCCGGGTTGTCGAACGCCACTTCGAACGCCGGCGCGCTGGTGAAATTGCCGAACTCCACTTTGCAGTCGGCCGGCACGCGCGCGCGCACGAATTCGCGGAACGCGGCGCGGATTTTGTCGGGGTCTTGCGCACCGACCAGGCGGAACGACACTTTCGCCATCGCCTTGCCGGGAATCACGGTCTTGGCCCCCTCCCCGGTATAGCCGCCGATAATGCCGTTGACTTCGGCGGTCGGCCGCGTCGAAATCTGCTCGATCAGCATGCGGCCCTTCTCGCCGGCTGGAATTTTCAGACCGATCGGCCCCAGAAATTTTTCCGCGGTCAGATCCAAGCCCGGCGAGATCGGCCTTGATGTCGGGCGGCAATTCATGAACGCCGTCATAGAAGCCGGGAATGGCGACTGAGCCGTCGGGGTTGTGCAAGGCGGACAGGATGTCGGCGAGCACATGGATCGGATTGCGCGCCGCGCCGCCGAACAGGCCCGAATGCAGGTCGCGGTCGGCGCAGGTCAGCCTCACTTCCTCGTAAACGAGCCCGCGCAGCGAGGTGGTGATGGACGGCGTCTGCGCGTCCCACATGCCGGTATCGCAGACCAGCGCCAGATCGCGCTTGAGTTCGGCGGCATTGTCGCGGACGAATTCGAACAGATGCTTGGAGCCGCACTCCTCCTCGCCTTCGATCATCATGGTGATGTCCAGCGGCAGCTTGCCGGTGACCGCCTTGAAGGCGCGGCAGGCCTCGATGAAGGTCATGGCCTGGCCTTTGTCGTCGCAGGCGCCACGCGCGACGATGATTTTGCGGCCATCGTCAAGCGTCTCAATGCGCGGCTCGAAGGGGGGCGTCTGCCATAGGTCGAGCGGATCGACCGGCTGTACGTCATAATGGCCATAAAACAGCACCCGCGGCGGCTTGCCGTCGGAAGTGACGGGGCTCGCCGTTGCCGCTTTTGCCGATCACGACCGGATGGCCCGCGGTCGGCCGCACGCTGACCGAAAAGCCGAGGCTGTTCAGGTCGGCGGCGACATGTTCGGCCGCCTTGCGGCATTGCGGTGCGTAGGCCGGGTCGGTCGATACCGACTGGATGCGCAGCAGCGCGAACAGGCGATCGAGACTGGACTGCAAGTCGCGATCGACGCGTTCGAGGACCTGGGGCAATGCTTCCGCTGCCGTCATACGTCACCTTCGAATTCGCGCTCGTATTAGACAATTTCGGTTTTATAACGCGCGGCGGGCGTCATTTCCACCGCGCAACGCCACGAAAGCGTTGCATGTTTGCAACGCTCTTCGCGCGCTTCGCCCGCTTTGGCGGCAAATCGCCCCCTATTGCTTGTAACGCCCGCGCCGGCCGTCCAATATGGTCGAAACCCGCCGAAAGTGCGGATATTGGGATGGCGAGGGGATATGGACGAACTGATCGGGCGGCTCATCGCCGATGCCGGCATTGACCGTGCGACGGCGGAAAAGGCCGTCGGCATCATTCTCGATTTTCTGGTCAAGGAAGGACCACCGGACCAGGTGCAGCAGCTTTTGGCCAAGCTTCCCGGAGCGGAGGCGCTGGCGCAAAAGGCCGCGAGCGAAAGCAATGGCGGGCTCATGGCCGGCGCCATGGGGGGTGTGATGGGCGCAGGAATGCGCATGATGTCGGCTGGCCTGAGCATGGGTCAGGTTCAAAGCGTTACGCGGGCGGTCATCGCCTATGCGCGCGAGAAGGCTGGCGAGGATGCGGTCGGCGAAATTGTCGCCGCCATTCCGGGTCTGGCGCAGTTTGTTTGAGTACGGTTTCTGATTATCGCGACGCTGATGTTCTTGAGGGGGAAACTTCGATGGCGTATCCCATCACCGAAATTCAGGGGATCAGGACCGACATGGCGGCGATCCTCAAGTCGGATGGGATTCGCACCACTGTCGGCCTGTTGCGCTCGGCCAAGACGCCGAAGCAGCGGCTCAAATTAGCGGAGAAGACCGGCGCCGATGAAAAAGCGTTCTGGATTGGGTGACGGCCGCCGACCGCATGCGCATCAAGGGCGTCGGCTGGGAATATGCGGAACTGTTGCGCGTCGCCGGCGTGCGCACCGTCAACGAGCTGCGCTTCCGCAATCCGGAGCGGCTCGCGCTCGCCATGGAAGAAGCCAACACCAAGCGTAAACTGGTGCAGGTTTTGCCCTCGGTGGCCATGGTGACGCGCTGGATCGAGGACGCCAAAGGACTGCCGCCCATCATCCGCTATTGAGCGGCGGCAATCTTTACGGCGATCGAGCGCCCCAGCCGGCTGGCGCTCCAGCTTGACTAAACCTCGGTGACCGCGCAAAGCCACACGACCCCGCTCGCCGCAATGAGCCGCACAATGGCCAACGCAACGGCCGCAAGCGACGAGCCAACGTACAGACGCCAGCACGGGCCCCGGCGCGGGTCCCGCCCCGGCGCAACGCCGGCAATGTGCTGGCGCAGCTCTTGACGAAGCCAGACCGCGCCGGCCGCTGGTCATGGGCGTTCTCAACGTCACGCCGGATTCGTTTTCCGACGGCGGCCGGTTCCTCGATCCAGCCGCGGCCATCGAGCATGCGCGGCGACTCGTCGCCGAAGGCGCCGACATCATCGACATCGGCGCGGAATCGACCCGGCCCTATGGCGGCATGCGCCCGGTCGCCATCGAGGAAGAGCGCGCGCGGCTCGAGCCGATCCTGCCCGCGGCTGCGACGCTCGGCGTGCCGGTCTCGATCGATACCATGAAAGCCGCCAGTCGCGGCCTGGGCGCTCGAAGCCGGCGCCGCCATCGTCAACGACGTCTGGGGCCTGCAGCGCGATCCCGACATGGCGCGCGTCGTCGCCGAGCACGGCGCGCCGGTCATCATCATGCACAACCGCGACACCGCCGATCCGGCGATCGACATCATCGCCGACGTCGACGGATTTCTTCTCCCGCTCGCTCGAAATCGCCTGGGCGGCCGGCATCGCTCATGACCGCATCGTGCTCGATCCCGGCATCGGCTTCGGCAAGACGCCGGAGCAGAGCCTGGCCTGCATCGCGCGGCTCGACGACTGGCGCGGTTTCGGTCTGCCGCTCCTGGTCGGCGCCTCGCGCAAGCGCTTCATCAACTCGGTCGCGCCGTCGGACGCCGAGCGAGCGGCTCGGCGGCTCGCTCGCCGCGCATCTGATCGCCGTCGAGAACGGCGCCGCCATCATCCGCGTCCACGACGTGGCGCCGACCGTGCAGGCGCTTGCGGTCGCCGCCGCAATCAGGCGCGCGCGATGAGCGACACGATCTTCGTCAACGGACTGGCGCTGCACGCCTATCACGGCGTCATGCAGCACGAGGCCAAGGTCGGGCAGACCTTCCGGCTCGATCTCGTGCTCGATATCGATCTCGACGCCGCCTCGCGCAGCGACAAGCTCAAGGACACGGTTTCCTACGACGCGGTCGTCAAGACGGCGAGCGAGGCGTTCTGCGCGCGCCGCTATCGGCTGGTCGAAGCCGCCGCCGGCGCGGTCGCCGACGCCGTGCTGGCAGCGCTTCCCGCAGGTGCGCGGCGTCCGCGTCACCGTGCACAAGCCGCACGCGCCGATCGCCGCGACCTTCGACGACGTCGGCGTCATCGTCGAGCGCGCAGCGCAACCGTAACCATGGCTGAAACTCTGGCCGAGGCGTTGATCGCGCTCGGCGGCAATGTCGGCGACGTGCGCGCGACCTTCGACCGCGCGGTCGCGATGCTGTGCGACGGCGCACGGGTGCGGCTTACGGCGCGCTCGTCGGATTACCGCACGCCGCCTGGGGCGTCACCGACCAGCCGCCGTTCATCAACGCCGTCATCGCGGTCGCGACCTCGCTTTCGCCGCACGCAATTGCTGGCGCGCGCGCAGGCCGTCGAAGCGCGCGCTCGGCCGCGACCGCGCCCACGAGCGGCGCTGGGGACCGCGCCCGATCGACATCGATCTCCTCGCCTATGACGATCGTCGTCGTGCACGACGCCGACCTGACGCTGCCGCATCCGCGGCTGTTCGAGCGCGCCTTCGTGCTGGTGCCGCTCGCCGAGATCGCGCCGGATCGTATCATTGCCGGCATCCGCGTGTCGCGACGCGCTCGCGCGCGTCGATGCCAGCTGGCATCGAGAAGCTGCCGCCGCGCTAGTCGGCGCTACGGCACGCGGGATTGCACGCAGACTGGTTGGCCGCGCTGCCCTGAGCATGGCATTTTGCGGCAATGACGGCCTTCGAACCCCTGTCGCTGGCCGGCGATTTCCGCGCCGCGACCTACGAGGACTGGCGCAAGCTTGTCGATACCGTGCTCAAGGGCGCGCCTTTTCGACGCCTGGAAAGCCGAACCTATGACGGGCTGACCATCGAGCCGCTCTACCAGCGCGCCGCCGCTGCGCCGCCCCGTGCCGGCCGCCGCCGGCGCCGCCTGGACGGTCATGCAGCGCGTCGATCATCCCGACCCGGCCGCCGCCAATGCGCAGGCGCTGCGAAGATCTCGAGAACGGCGCGACCGGGCTGGTGCTGGTTTTCGCCGGCTCGGTGAGCGCCAACGGATTTGGGCTTGATGCCGACACCGGCCGCGCTGCAGCGCGCGCTCGACGGCATCGATCTCGACGCCGGCATCGCGATCGACTCGATCTTTCAGCCCGCAGACGCGCCACGTGGTCGCGCGATCTCGCCGCGCTGATCGAAGCGCCGCGGCATCGCGCCGGCCGCGGTCGATCTGCGCGCCAGCATCAATCCGATCGGCGGCTTTGCCGCGAGCCGGACGGAGCGCCACAGGCTGGCACGACATGGCGCGCCGCTTTCGCGGCAATGATCGGCGGCCTGTGCCGCGGCCGGTTTTCGCGGACCCGTTCGCGGTCGCCGACGGACGCGTCATCCACAATGCCGGCGGCTCGGAAGCGCAGGAGCTTGCCTTCGCGCTCGCCAGCGCGGTCGCCTATCTGCGCGCGCTCGAAGCCGCGCGGCATGGCGCTCGATGCGGCGCGCGACGCAATCTATTTCCGGCTTGCCGCCGACGCCGATCAGTTTCTGACCATCGCCAAATTCCGCGCCGCGCGAAAATTGTGGGCGCGCGTCGAGGCGGCGTGCGGGCTTGCGCCGAAGCCGGCCGATGGTCGACGGCGGAGACCGCGTGGCGCATGATGACGCAGGCGCGATCCTTACGTGAACATGTTGCGCACGACGATCGCGGTCGCCGCCGCCGGCTCTCGGCGGCGCCGACGCCATCACCGTGCTGCCGCATACCGCGCCGCTCGGCCTGCCCGATGCCTTCGCCCGCCGCGTCGCGCGCAACATGCAGCTCGTGCTGCTGGAGGAATCGAACCTCGCCCGCGTCGCCGACCCGGCCGCCGGCTCCGGCGCGATCGAGGCGCTGACGCAGCAGCTTTGCGCCGCCGCCTGGTCGGAGTTTCAGGAGATCGAAAGGGCCGGCGGCGCCTGGGCGGCGCTGGAAAGCGGGCTCGATCGCAGCGCAACGTCGCCGCGGTGCGCGCCGAGCGGCAAAAGGCGGTCGCGCGCGGCAAGGATGTGCTGACCGGCACCAACGCCTATCCCGACATCGCTGAAACCGCGCCGGCGGTGCTCGACGTCGCGCCGCGGCCGCGCGCCGGACGGACGCGGCGGCGGCGATCACGGCGGCGCTGCCGCGCATCCGGCTCGCCGAGCCGTTCGAACGCCTTGCGCGATCGCTCCGATCACGATTCTGGCCAAGACCGGCGCGCGGCCGAAGGTTTTCCTGGCCGACGCTCGGCACGCCGGCCGAGTTCACCGCGCGCGCAGACTTTGCCAAGAACTTTTTCGAGGCCGGCGGCATCGAGGCGGTCGCCAGCGCGCAGGTCCGGCACTTCGATGCAGTCTTCAAAGCCGCCGGCGCGACGCTCGCTTGCCTGTGCTCGTCCGACAAAGTCTATGAGACGGAAGCGGCCCGCGGCCGTCGCGGCGCTCAAAGCCGCCGGCGCCACGGCACATCTATCTTGCCGGCCGCCCGGGCGAGCGCGAGGCCGCCTGGCGCGCTGCCGGCGTGCAGTCCTTCATTTACGAGGGCTGCGACGCCCTGGCGACACTGACCGCCGCTTACGATATTCTTGAGCGGGACCGGATGATCGCGAGTAAAGGCGCCCTATGAGCCGCATCCCGAATTTTGCCGAAGTCGATTCGCCGAACCGCGTCCGCGGCGCCGGCCGCCACCGCGCCTGGCACGGCGCCCTGGCTCACGCCCGAAGGCATCGCGGTCAACCGCGCCTATGCCGCCGCCGATCTTGCCGGCCTCGACGGCCTCGACAGCTATCCCGGCATCGCGCCGTATCCTGCGCGGCCCCTACCCGACCATGTACGTCACCCAGCCGTGGACGATCCGGCAATATGCCGGCTTCTCGACGGCGGAGGATTCCAACGCCTTCTACCGGCGCAATCTCGCCGCCGGACAGAAGGGCCTCTCGATCGCCTTCGATCTCGCCACCCATCGCGGCTACGACAGCGATCATCCGCGCGTCGCCGGCGACGTCGGCATGGCCGGCGTCGCCATCGATTCGATCTACGACATGCGCACGCTGTTTTCCGGCATCCCGCTCGACCGCATGTCGGTGTCGATGACCATGAACGGCGCGGTGCTGCCGGTGCTGGCGCTCTATATCGTCGCCGCCGAGGAGCAAGGCGTGCCGCCGGAAAAGCTCGCCGGCACCATCCAGAACGACATCCTCAAAGAATTCATGGTGCGCAACACCTACATCTATCCGCCCAAGCCGTCGCTGCGCATCATCTCCGACATCTTCTCCTACACCTCGGCGCATATGCCGAAGTTCAATTCGATCTCGATCTCCGGCTATCACATGCAGGAGGCCGGCGCGACCGCGGACCTCGAGCTCGCCTATACGCTCGCCGACGGCGTCGAATACGTTCGCGCCGGGCTCGCCGCCAATCTCGCCATCGACCGCTTCGCGCCGCGGCTGTCGTTCTTCTTCGGCATCGGCATGAACTATCTTCATGGAGATCGCGAAGCTGCGCGCCGCGCGCGTGCTGTGGGCGAAGCTGATGAAGCAGTTCAACCCGCAGGACGAGCGCTCGCTGTCGCTGCGCACGCATTGCCAGACCTCGGGCTGGTCGCTCGCCGCGCAGGACGTCTTCAACAATGTCACCCGCACCTGCCATCGAGGCGATGGCGGCGACGCAGGGCGGCACGCAATCGCTGCACACCAATGCGCTCGACGAGGCGCTGGCGTTGCCGACCGATTTCTCCGCCCGCATCGCCCGCAACACCCAGATCGTGCTGGCAGCGCGAGAGCGGCACGACGCGCATCATCGATCCGTGGGGCGGCTCGTTCTATGTCGAGCGGCTCACGCACGATCTGGCCGCCAAGACCTGGGGCCATATCGCCGAGGTCGAGGACCTCGGCGGCATGACCCGCGCCATCGAGGCCGGCCTGCCGAAGCTGCGCATCGAGGAGGCCGCCGCCCGCACCCAGGCGCGCATCGACACCGGCGCGCAGGCGGTGATCGGCGTCAACAAATACCGGCCGCGCGACGAGGCGCCGATCGACGTACTCAAGGTCGACAACGCCGCCGTGCGGCAGTTGCAGATCGATAAGCTCGCGCGGCTCAAGCGCGAGCGCGATCCGAAAATGCTCGCCGAGGCACTCGCCAGCGCTGACCCGCAACGCCGCGGGCGGCAACGGCAATCTGTTGGCGCTCGCCATCGAGGCAGCCCGCGCCAAGGCCACCGTCGGCGAGATTTCATTGGCGCTGGAAAAAGTATTCGGGCGTCACCAGGCGGAGATCAAGGCGATCTCCGGCGTCTACAGGCGGGAGGTCGGCATGACGGATGCCGTCGCGCGGTTACAGAAACTCGTCGCCGAATTCGAGGACAACGAAGGCCGCCGGCCGCGCATCCTGGTCGCCAAGATCGGCCAGGACGGCCATGATCGCGGTCAGAAAGTGATCGCCTCGGCCTTCGCCGATCTCGGCTTCGACGTCGATATCGGCGCCTTGTTTGCAACACCGGCCGAAGCCGCGCGCCAGGCGGTCGAGAACGACGTCCACATCATCGGCGTCTCCTCGCTGGCGGCGGCCCATCTGACGCTGGTGCCCGAGCTCAAAGCCGAGCTCGAAAAGCTTGGCCGTCCCGACATCATGATCGTGGTCGGCGGCGTGGTGCCGCCGCAGGATTATGACGCGCTCAAGCAAGCCGGCGCCGAGGCCATCTTCCCGCCCGGCACGGTGATCGCCGAAGCCGCCGAGGCGCTCCTCGCCACGCTCAACCGCCGTCTCGGCCACACCAAGGCCGCGGCGGAATAGCGGCTAATTCGCGCTCGCCTCGTGCGCCGGGAGGAATGACGGCGCGAGCGCGACCGGCACCGTGCGCGGCCGTGGACGCGGCGGCAGTTGCGGCCCGCGCGGCAGCGATCCCATGAAGGCGCGGAACGCCGAATTGGCGTAGAGCGCGTCGTGGCCGGCGGCGATCAGCAAATTGACCTGGTCCGGCGGCAATTTGAATCGGGTCTGCACGGCGTTGAGCGCCGCGGCGCGATCCGGCCCCAGATCGTCGAAGGTGAGACGGCTGATATAGAATTGCACATCGCGGCAATTCCAGCCGGGCGGAGCGCCGTAGCGGCGGCGATCGGCTTCAGACAGTCCGCAGCGCCATGCCACCATCTTGTTCTTCCAGTCCTTCATGGTGTCGTCGAAGGCGGAGTAACTGCCGATGGCGCCGGACTCAGTGGCGGTATCGGACGATGCCAAGATGAGATCGACCCCAGACGGCCCGGCGACGGTCTGCGCCCACTTGCCCGATGGATCACGTCCGGAATCGACGACGAGGAATAGAAAGCGGCGTAGCTTGACCGCTTCCGCCGGCGCCAGCGGGCCAAACGGCGTCTCGGACGCCAGCCGCGCGATAGTGAATCCGGCCAGCCCGTAATTGTCGACGAGACCGCCGTCGAGCAGCTTGACGTATTTGATCGCGCCGGAGCGATAGCGCTCCAACGCATCGGCATAGGCTTGGATCAGCGGCGCCGCATTGGGATCCCTGCGCACCCGTTGCACCCAGGCCGGCAATTCGACCGGACAGGTGCCGGGATAGTTCTTGATGACGATCGGCGCGAACACCACCGGCACCGCCGCCGAGGCGGCGACCGCGAGCGACACCGGATAGGTCGACAGGTCGCTGCATAGCGCGCTGAATGTGACTGGCGCAAAAATAAAGGCGGTGCGGTTGTAGATATCGGACGCATTGATCCAGACCCGCGGCCGCGGCCGGCTCAACAGGTCTCGAAACGTTGCATGATTGTAGAGATGTGCGTCGAGCCAGACCGGGAATTGGGTGGTATCGTTGATGCCGCCCTGCAGGCCGCGGGCGATATTGCCGATGCTGAGCTGAGTTTGCAGCCCCTGCTCCGCATCGACGTTGAGGAAGCGCTGCCTGAAATCGGCCAAAGCCGCGCGCCCGCGCAGACCATAATAGGCCGCAAGCACGGAGCCGCCGGAGACACCCGAAAGGAAATCGAGGCGATCGAGCAGCGATACCGGGCCGGACCGGGTCGGCACGGTCGTTTGGTCGAAGGCGGTCAGGACGCCGAAGGAGTAAGCCGCAGCGCGCATACCGCCGCCGGAAAACGACAGCGCCACGACCGTGTCGTCGTAATTGTCCGGAACGGTGGGGGTCAGCGCAGCAGCCAGCGCGGCCGGACTTGCGGTCAGCGGCAGATTGACCGGATCGTTGTGGATGACCGCGGTGCAGCCGGCCAAGAGGGCGGCACAGGCCACGACGCGCCCCGCGCGGATCGCACGCTGGTACAAAGCCCCAAACATTTACAAAGGGTAAAGACTTCCCCTCCCTGCCCGTCAAGCAACGCCCAGTCGCCGCAGAGGTTTACAGGAAACAGTGGTTAACGGGCTTCGTGGTTAATGAAAGGCGAAGCGGGGAGCCGTTGCACTCTCCCGATCGGCCCCGCTCAACACCATCGCCGCAGCGAGCAGCAATTCTCTACGCAATTCCAGGGGGTTATGCGGATGGTGCCGCGGCCGAGCGGCGAAAACGCCGGTTTTTCGGGACATTTCACTCAGAATCAGCAAAAAACCCCGCCATTGCGTGACAGTGCGGTGACGATCCCGCCGTGGCGGAACCGCCTATCGGCCGGGCGGACTGCAAAACCGACCGACCAAAGCGCGATGCCCGACATTCTGTCACCGGATTTCCAACAGCAAAAATGCCTTGGCGCCGTGATGGCTCTTCCGGATTCATCACGAATCTCCGATACTTGCGCGTCCCCCGCAGATTCGTCCCCGTAATCCCCACATTTAGTGGTTGATTCAGGATTTCGTACTAAAGCTTGACGCACGCGCCCGGCTTAGCCTAGCTTTCGAAAGTTCGGCGCGCGGGTAACGAAGTCCGCCGGCCTCTCCGAAAAGGGTTTGCGGGAGTGCTCCGTGCCGCCGCGGCACGGGCGTGAGCTTTTGCGCCCTGAGGGACGGCTCGGACGCGTCAGAACACGGCCGGCTGGCAACGCCGGATGAGTTGGGTGGGCAGACAGAAACAGGGGTGAGTTCGATGCGGCAGAGTTCGCTCTGCCGCGTCGCAGGAACACCGTCGGCGGCTTATATTGAGCGTCAGCGCCGATACCAGAAACAACGAGAACTAGGGGCAGAAAATGCGGATCGAGCGGCGCTACACCAAAGTGGGACAATCCCCCTACGCGGACATCGTCTTCCGTCTGACCACCAGCGAGATCCGTAATCCGGACGGCTCCGTCGTCTTCCAGGCCGAGAACGTCGAAGTTCCCGAGCAATGGTCGCAAGTCGCCTCCGACGTGCTGGCGCAGAAATATTTCCGCAAAGCCGGCGTGCCCGCGCGCCGCAAGAAGGTCGAGGAGGAGACGGTCCCGTCGTGGCTGTGGCGTTCGATCGCCGACGAAGCCGCGCTTAAGGAACTGCCGGAAGCCGAGCGCTTCACCGGCGAGACCTCCTGCAAGCAGGTGTTCGACCGGCTGGCGGGCACCTGGACCTATTGGGGCTGGAAGGGCGGCTATTTCTCCACCGAGGCCGATGCGCAAGCCTTCTTCGACGAGCACCGTTACATGCTGGCGATGCAGATGGTGGCACCGAACTCGCCGCAATGGTTCAACACCGGCCTGCATTGGGCCTATGGCATCGACGGCCCGAGCCAGGGACATTTCTACGTCGACTACAAGACCGGCCAGCTCGTGCAGTCGGCGACCGCCTACGAGCATCCGCAGCCGCACGCCTGCTTCATCCAGTCGATCAATGACGACCTCGTCAACGAGGGCGGCATCATGGATTTATGGGTGCGCGAAGCGCGCCTGTTCAAATACGGCTCCGGCACCGGCTCGAATTTCTCAAAACTGCGCGGCGAAGGCGAGCGGCTGTCGGGCGGCGGCAAGTCGTCCGGCCTGATGAGCTTTTTGAAAATCGGCGACCGCGCCGCGGGCGCCATCAAGTCCGGCGGCACCACGCGCCGGGCGGCGAAGATGGTCATTCTCGACGCCGATCATCCGGACGTCGAGCAATTCATCGACTGGAAGGTGATGGAGGAGCAGAAAGTCGCCAGCCTCGTCACCGGCTCCAAGATCAATCAGAAGCACCTGCGCTCGATCCTCAAGGCTTGTGTCAATTGCGAAGGCTCGGGCGACGATTGCTTCACGCCGGAGAAGAATCCGGTGCTGCGGCGCGAGATCAAGGCGGCGCGCAGGAACCACGTCGCCGACAATCTGATCCGCCGCGTCATCCAGTTCGCCAAGCAGGGCTACACCGACATCAACTTCCCGACCTTCGACACCGATTGGGATTCGGAAGCCTATCTGACGGTCTCCGGCCAGAATTCCAACAATACGGTGCGCGTCACCGACGAATTCCTCAAAGCGGTCGAAGCCGATCGCGATTGGGATTTGTTCTGGCGCACCAAGGGCGGCAAAATCGCCAAGACAGTGAAGGCGCGCGACCTGTGGGAGAAGATCGGCCACGCCGCGTGGGCCTCCGCCGATCCCGGCCTGCAATTCCACACCACCATCAACGATTGGCACACTTGCGCCGCGTCGGGGCCGATCGTCGCGTCGAATCCGTGCTCGGAATACATGTTCCTCGACGACACGGCGTGCAATCTCGCCTCGCTGAACCTGCTTGCCTTCCACACGCCGACCAACCCGTCGCTGACCAGCGGCGAAGGGCTCAAGAGCCAGAGCTACGATATCGAAGGCTACGAGCACGCGGTGCGGCTGTGGACCATCGTGCTGGAAATCTCGGTGCTGATGGCGCAATTCCCGTCGAAGGAGATCGCGCAGCGCAGTCTACGACTTCCGCACGCTCGGCCTGGGCTACGCCAATGTCGGCGGGCTTCTGATGTCGTCGGGCATTCCCTACGACTCCGAGGCCGGCCGCGCCATCTGCGGCGCGCTGACCGCGATCATGACCGGCGTGTCCTACGCCACCTCCGCCGAAATGGCGGCCGAGCTCGGCGCCTTCCCGCGCTACGCCGAGAACCGCGAGACGATGCTGCGGGTGATGCGCAATCACCGCCGCGCCGCCTACGGCGACCGCACCGGCTACGAGACGATGGCGACGCCGCCGGTGCCGCTCGACGCACAAAGCCATGCCCGGACCGCACGCTTGATCGACCACGCCAGGCGCGCCTGGGACCGCGCCTCGCGCTCGGCGAGACGCATGGCTATCGCAATGCGCAGACCACCGTGATGGCGCCGACCGGCACCATCGGCCTGGTCATGGATTGCGACACCACCGGCATCGAGCCCGATTTCGCGCTGGTGAAATTCAAGAAGCTCGCCGGCGGCGGCTATTTCAAGATCATCAACCGCGCCGTGCCGGAAGCCTTGCGCGTGCTCGGCTACACGGAAAGCGAGATCGCCGAGATCATCGTCTACGCGGTCGGTCACGGCTCGCTCGGACAAGCACCGGCGATCAACCACACCACGCTGAAGGCGAAGGGCTTTACCGACGAGGCGATCGAGAAAGTGGAAAAGGCGCTGCCGACCGCTTTCGACATCAAATTCGCCTTCAACAAATGGACGCTCGGCGCCGACTTCCTGCGCGAGCAGCTTGGCGTCGACGCGGCCGGCCTCGCCGCGCCGAGCTTCGACCTCCTCGCGCACCTCGGCTTCACCAAGCGCGAGATCGAGGCCGCCAATATCCATGTCTGCGGCGCCATGACGGTGGAAGGCGCGCCGCACCTGAAGCCCGAGCATTACGCCGTGTTCGACTGCGCCAATCCGTGCGGCCGCACCGGCAAGCGCTATCTCTCGGTCGACAGCCACATCCGCATGCTGGCGGCGGCGCAGCCGTTCATCTCCGGCGCCATCTCCAAGACCATCAACATGCCGAACGAGGCGACGGTCGAGGACTGCAAGGCGGCTTACGTTCTGTCCTGGAAGCTCGGCCTGAAGGCCAACGCGCTCTACCGCGACGGCTCGAAGCTCTCGCAGCCGCTGCAAAGCCAGCTCATCGCCGACGAGGACGAGGACGAAGACGTCATCGAAGCCTTCCTCGACAAGCCGGCGGCGGCGCGCGCCGCGGGCCTTGCCGAGAAGATCGTCGAGAAAGTGGTCGAGCGCATCGTCGTCATGCGCGAGCGCGAGCGCATGCCCGATCGCCGCAAGGGCTATACGCAAAAGGCCGTGGTCGGCGGGCATAAGATTTATCTGCGCACCGGCGAATATGACGACGGCAAGCTCGGCGAAATCTTCATCGACATGCACAAGGAAGGCGCGGCGCTGCGCTCGCTCCTCAACAACTTCGCCATCGCGGTCTCGCTCGGCCTGCAATACGGCGTGCCGCTCGACGAATATGTCGATGCCTTCACCTTCACCCGCTTCGAGCCCTCCGGCCCGGTGCAGGGCAACGACTCGATCAAATACGCCACCTCGATCTTGGACTACGTGTTCCGCGAGCTGGCGGTGAGCTACCTGTCGCGCTTCGACCTCGCCCATGTCGAGCCGACCGAAGGCTCATTCGACGCGCTCGGCAAAGGCGTCGAGGAAGGCAGGCCGACCCCCGATACGCGCTATGTGTCGAAGGGCCTGACCCGCTCGCGCGCCGACCGGCTCAAAGTGATGCAAGGCGGCGGCGCGGACGCGCCATCCGCCGAAGTGCGCGGCACGAGCGAAGGCACACGGAGCGCCGTGAGCAACGTCACCGCCCTCGCCTCTTCCGGCGCGCGCGGCGAAGTCTCCGGCGCAACGGCGCTCAAGAGCGAGCCCGAGCAGAAGCCGTCGCCTACGGATCAGTTGGGCGAGGTCAAGCTGGGATTCTCCCGACCGTCATCGTGGACCACGGAGAGTGTGGCGGCGCGGCGCGCCGAAGCAAAAGCAAAAGGCTATGCAGGTGAAGCGTGCACAGAATGCGGGAACTTTTCGCTTGTTCGAAATGGCACCTGCCTTAAATGCGACACCTGCGGAAGTACAACTGGATGTTCCTAAATGGCCAAAGATTACGTTGTTAGCCCCCGAAGCGAAGAGAGCATAGCGCAGCTTGCCTATAAATTGCGCGACGTTCGTGGCTCGAGAAGAGCCGAGGTTTAACATCGCAGACTTTGTCAAGAACACGCTGCCAACCCACTTGAAGGCAATCAAAAAGGGAGATTTGCGATTAGAGTTTTACGATCGCGACTTCAAGGAGGACGATCCGGCATTTGTATCCTTCAACCCACCGACTCTAAATTCTGACAAGCAGATTTGGGTTGACGCAGGAGCCGGTGACTTCATACCCCAGATTTGTCATGGCCCACGAAATTGGGCACTTGGTGCTCCATGATCGTTCGGCAAAAGCATTCTCGCAAGACAAATCAGATCAAATTCAATTTATCGACAATGAGGAATCGGCGGAATGGCAAGCAAATATTTTTGCTGGTCATTTCCTGCTTCCCGACGCTGTGATCCAAAAAATAGCGCAAGTCTCGTTTATAGCGAGCATTTGTCAGGTGCCCGAGGCGCTTGCTCTAGAGCGAGTAATTGCGTTCAGAAGAGTACAGGAGCGCAAGAACCGAACATTCGCGGGTGGCTACTGTTCCAAATGCGGCAACTTTTCGCTCCTTCAGATGAATGGAAGTACGCTAGTGAAATGCACTACTTTCGACTGCGACAACGTGGTTAGTCGCTTGTAGCGAACTGGCCCGCAGGATGCGGTTGAGTCCGCGAAACCCATTTTACTCCCTCACCCTGAGGTGCGACCCGTAGGATGGGTAGAGCCCTTGCGAAACCCATCATGCAGCCTCGCGGATCGTCGATGGGTTTCGCTTCGCTCTACCTGTCCTACAACTTACGGCGCTCGCACCTCGGGGTAACGCTATTTCGTCATTGCGAGCGTCAGCGAAGCAATCCAAGGCTGCGGCGCCGATCTGGATTGCTTCGTCGCAAGCGCTCCTCGCAATGACGCGCGAAGCCGCCTCTCACCAACCGCAGCTATACGCCCAGTACGGCGCGTAATAGCCGGACCAAAACTCGCGCTGATGGCAGGGATTGACATAGGGCGGATAAAACTCGCCCAGGCCCGGATAGTAGGACGGGCCGCGCATGCGCACGGCATGGTATTTGGCGCGGTGATGGCGCCAATACGTGCGCGGCCGGCGATGATGGCGAACATAGCTTGGCGATAGAGCGGGCTTTGCCGCTTCTGGCGCTTGCGGCGTTTGCGGACTTTCGGAGGGCTGCGTCGGCGCTTCGATAGCCGGCGCCGGACCCGGGGCCGACAGCCCGCTCGGCGCGGTCGGCGAAACCGGCGCGAGCGGCGGCTGCGTCACCGTGTTCGGCATCGATGGATTAAATGTCGGCGGCGGCTGCGTGATGGGCGGCGTCACCGGCTGCGCGCGCGCCTGCCCGATTGCGAACGCTGCGATCATCGCGGCGAACGAGACAGCCGCGACGACATACATCGCCGGTCGTTCAACCCCTATCGCCTCCATTTCAGTCTCCCCTTGGGTCCCGTTGCTTCCGAGCGCGCCATCACTGCCGGCAAACGGAGCCGGCTATTTGTCGACCTCCGTGGCGTTCTGGGTAATCCAGTCCACCGCCTCGGCTTTGCTGGCAAAGCCTTCGATGCGCCGTTCGTGGCCCTCGTGGTATCGAATGACCACGTGCCAGCCCGACCCAGCCTTGTCCGGAAAGGGCTCCATGACCGGTTGTTCTTCGGAATCTGTCATGGCGGCAATATGCGCTCGCCGGCTCTCAGCTTCCAGCCCCGCCGTGGAGAACGCGACCAATTCGCCTTTCCCGCGCACCTACGTCGGCAGAGAATCGTGCCGGATTCCGTAAAACGAGAGGTGAATCCGGCAAAAAACAAAGTTTGGGATTCACGGCGTGAGTCTCGTTCAAGCTCCGTCTGCCGATTCTTGAAAGCCGTCTTAAATCCGTTTTGGAGCCGGCGATGCACAAGGCCCTCTTCTTTGCGCTCTTGGCCGCTTGCGCGGTCAACGTGGCGTGCCTGTGCGGTCACCTGTAGGCGGCATGGGCGGATAGCGCGGGCGCGCTTCACCTCTATATGAAGGATCGCCTAAGCCAGCCGGCAGCATGTAATATAACGGCGATTAGGGCGGGGCGAGCAATGCCGGTCATCTTCCGTGACGGCGGGTTGCGTTATTACTTCTTCTCGAACGAGGGGCTGCCGCGCGAGCCACGGCATGTGCATGTGAAAGGCGGCGGCAAAGATGCCAAAATCTGGCTGGAGCCAGAGGTCGCGCTGGCCGAGAGTTACGGCTTTAATTCCAGCGAACTTGCGCTTATCCTACGCATTGTCTCGGAACAACGATCACAAATCCTGAAGGCATGGGATGACCATTTCGGCCACGGCGGTCCGTTTTAACGAACACACAATGTGGGTCGATCTATCGGATGGCCGCACGATCGGTGTGCCGCTCGCTTGGTTCCCCCGGCTATTGCGCGCCGGTCCCGATGCGCGGGCGCGAGTCGAGATCAGCAGGGTCGGCCTCCACTGGGAAGATTTGGACGAAGATATTTCAATTGCTGGCTTGCTCGCGGGTCGCAGCGACATGACGCGGCAAAACGAGCCTGCGGTTTAGGTATTTGCGGGCTCGACACCGTCGCAGTGAAACGCCAATCAGCGCGAACCGCGTGACGCACGCTTGGCGGACGAAGGCTTGGCGGACGAAGGCTTGGCAGCGCTGCGCCGCCGGTCTTCCTCGTTCAACTGCATCAAAACCACGAACAGCTCATGCGATAATTTCTGTGGCGCCTGGTAATGTTCCCGCAGGCCGTCGCCGATCATCATCTGCATGGTTCGATGCAGCGTCACCGGATCGTTTTTGCCGCGCGCCGCGGCGGCGGCCGATTCGTCGTGCTCTAAGGCCAGGGTCGCCATCCGCGTCCCCTCGAAAGGTGCCTCCCCCATGCTTTAATCGGGCAATCGGCAACTTGTTCCGCCGCTTTGCGGCGGTCCCGGCCGGGTGTTCAGGCGAACGGATAGCCGGAGACGCCGGCGCCGGCCCGGATATAGCCGACGCCGATGGCATTGAGCAGGCCCTCGATGCGGCCCACGGTCTGCTCCAGCAGGCTCGCCGGCTCCCCGGCCTCGAGCTGACTCTTGAGTGCGAACAGGCCTTGATTGGCGACGTCGAGACGGCGCGCCAACACCATGGTGACGTAAACCAGCGCCGCCGGATCGGCCAGCACGTGCGTCGCCTCGGCAACATAAAAATCGGACGCTTCCAGCGTGTGCACGTCGGCGCCATGCGGCTGATCGAGCAGCGCCGAAAGCTCGCCGAACACCGCGCCCGGTTCATTCACCGTGGCAAGCTCGGTGCCGCTTTTGACGATGGCGACGGCACCGCTGCGCAAAATCAGAAGCCGCCCGGTCTTGGTGCCTTCGGCGAATACGGTCGTGCCCGCCTCGTAGTGTTCGAGCGGCAGCGCCGCCAGCCGCTGTTGCCAGGCCGCGGGATCGTGGATCGGCGCCATCGCCAGAGCCCCCAAATCAATCGCCTACATGTAGCGCTTAACGCGCCGCGCGAGGCCCGTCGCGAGCCCGCCGTAACAAGTACTATGTCGGCGCGCGCGGGTGCAACATGGTTGCGCCAGCCGCGGTCGGATGCCTTACAGCCGTACCGCTATCCGCGCTACTATAGCTCCAGACCTAAACCCAAGGTGCCGCTATGGATGACTTTGCGATCGTGCCGGTGATCGTCGTCAAGGACACGCCGAAGCCGCGCCGGCTGGCCACGCTCGGCGAAGCGCGCGCTTATATCGACGAGGCGATGCGTTTGGGCCGGCCCGAGCCGTGGCGCGAAGTGTGGCATCGTTTCAAGAATGTGAGCGCTGAGGATGACGCCATCGAGGCGATCGGCGATTTGCGCGAGCTGCTCATCGAAGAAGATTTACTGCTTCCCTCGCGCTAGATGCTCTAACGCCGGCATATCGGCATTGGTTTAAGGCTTGCCGCGCCATAGCGCGTCGAGACTCAATGGCCCGGGCCCGGCAAATACCAAATAGAGAAAGAAGAAACTGTAGAGAACCGCCGCCTCGCCGCCACTGAGCAGCGGGAAAAAGCTCCGCGGCGCGTGATCGAGGAAATAGCCGATCGCCATCTCGCCCGACATCAGAAACGCGGCTTGCCGGGTGAACAGCCCGAGCGTCACCAGAATGCCGCCGGTAAACTCAATGCTGCCGGCGAAAAACTCGAGCTGGGGAAAATGCGGCATCGTCCCGTGCGGAGGAAACCCGAACAACTTGGCCGAGCCGTGCTCGAAGAACAACAGCGCGGCCATGATCCGCAGAACGCTCAGCATGTAAGGGGCAAAGCAATCGAGCGACGTGATTGGCTTCGGCAGTTGCAAGGTTTGCAGTGAGGCGGCGGCATCGAGCATCGGCAAACACTCCGTGGCGCTTCGATATGTGACGCTGATATGTGGCGCTTTGAGAGTTGGCGCCTTGAGACGCGGCCCCTGGTAGGCAATCGCGCGCGCACGCGCACATCACAAAAAGCTGATGGGACGAAATCGCGGAGCGCTCTGCGCCGGGCGCATACTCAGCATTCGACCACGGCGACGTGGCCCTGCTTGCCGTATTCGAGCAAGGCGCGATCGCGCGTGATGAGCGTGGCGCCAAGCTCGCGCGCGGTGGCCGCCAGAATGCGATCGGCGGGATCGTTAGGCGGCTGGCCGGGCAAATAGGACGATGCGATCAGCAGGTCGGGCGACATGTCAGCGAGCTGCACGCCAGGGACATCGAACAGATTGGCGAACCAGCGCTCCGGCCGGATCAGCAATTGCAGTCGCCCGCGCGAGGCCAGCATGCCGACTTCCCAGGCGGTGATGGGCGAGACGTAAGTGATCCCGCCGCCATCGCTCACCGCGCGCATGACGTCAATCGCCAGTGATGCCAAGCGGGACTCCTCGGTCATGAAGATCAGCGCGCAAGTATCGAGGAGCAGCGGCTGCACTCACGCCTCCCTTTTCTCCGGCGCGTAGAGCGCGTCGAGCCGGGCTGCCCATTCTGGATCCGCAGGCTGCGAGAGATCGGTCCCCGGCATGACGCGGACCAGACCTTTCATGACGCCATAGAGAGGATGAAACGGCTTCTCGCCGGACGGCTGCATCGTACCGCTGCGCGGCTTGCGCACGCGGCGGAAGACAAGCTTGCGTGTTTGCATGTCCACCTGCTCGCTTTCGAAGCCCGCATCGAGCCAGACTTTCGTCATGACGCTGTTGTCGGGATTATTGCTCCACCACGGCCGATATTTATGTGCTGACGCTGGGAGCTTGGTCCCGATGACCCGTTCAACGTCTGCAAAGGTCATCGGTACACGCTCGCCGGGCTGGTGCTTCAGATAAGCGCCAAGGGCGCTGTATTTCCGCATCGGTTACCTCCAGATAGGTAATGTTAGTTACATACCTATTTCGACATGTACCGTCAAACCTCACCGTGCTTGCATTGCCGGTGCCGCCGGGCCAAGCAGTCGTTGCCACTGTGTCTTCCCAAGGAGTTCCATATGCGCCTCGTCCCGCGCGCTGGCATTGCCGCCACCATGACCATCGTCGCCGCGATCGCCGCCGGCGTTCTCATCACAGCAAGCGCGCCGGCACGGGCTCAGCATGTAATCATGACCGCCGACGGGCTCGGCATCATCGACACCAAGGTCGGCACCGGCCCGACGCCGAAAGCGGGGCAGACCGTCGTCGTCGATTACACCGGCTGGCTCTATAACAACGGCAAGCGCGGCAAGAAATTCAACTCGTCCGTCGATCGCGGCCAGCCGTTCGATTTTCCGCTCGGCAAGGGCCAGGTCATCCTCGGCTGGGACGAAGGCGTCGCCTCGATGAAGGTCGGCGGCGAACGCACGCTGATCATTCCGCCGAGCCTCGGCTACGGCTCGAATGGCGCCGGCGGCGTCATTCCACCGAACGCCACGTTGTTGTTCGATGTCAAATTGCTGGGTGTGAAATAGCCCGCAGCCGGCGCCTGCATCCAGACCGGCCGCCTCACGGCTCTTCCGTAGGCGGCAGAATGCGCGTCTCGTGAAAGCGCGCGGCATGCATTTCATAGACTTCGCGCACCAGGATATGCGTCGCCACCTCATTCTCGGTGCGGCCGAGTTTTCCGAGCGTGGCCAACAAAGCCAGATAATTGAATGTCTCGATCGGCAGCGTCAGGCTTAAAGCCCGCGCATCCGAGCGATTTTCCGGTCGCGCCATGCAAAATTCCTCGGATTAAAACGCCATTATAATGGCATTTTAACTATTGGCAGGCGAGTCAGAATCATGCAATTTTCCGATTCGGCGAGGGTTTTCGCTCAACACATTTAAAGCGGCTCCGGTCAGTTTCGCGTACGGCGTTCGTCTTCAGGGCCAACGGGCTTGCATCGCTCAAAGTGCGAATGTGGCTCGGTGATGCGGCGCGTCGCATGAAAACGCGCGGCCGCGCACCGATTTCGCGCTGAAAGCTTTGTGCAGTACCCGCGGGCGCCGGTTGTGCGCGGCTTTCGTCCTGTCGGCGGCCCAGATGGCCGCGGCAATCGCGAGGCCATGTCATGACCACCACCCCTTGGACCGCGGAGCGCATCGAACAGCTCCGAAACTTCGTCGGCGCCGGCCTGTCTTGCAGCCAGATCGCCACTGAAATCGGCGTCAGCCGCAATGCCGTCATCGGCAAAATCCATCGCCTCGGCATCGGGCCGGGGCGGCCCGCGGCATCGCCGGCGCGTAGCTGCCCTCCACGCGTCCGGCGGCCGCGGCACTCCGCGCAGCCGCGGTTTTTGCGGCTGTTCTCGGCGGAAGCGCCCAATATCGAGGCGAATGCTGCGGTGCCGTTCGACACAACGCAGCACTGCGCGCTCGTCGCCTTGGCGCAAGGCAAATGCCGCTGGCCGATCGGCGACCCTTGCGAGGCCGATTTCGTCTTCTGCGGCAGCGAGGCGGTCACCGGCTTTTCCTACTGCCCCGGACACGCTCGCATGGCGTACCGGCTGGCGGGGCGACGCAGCGCCTGAGCCTTTTGACAAGGTGGCGGCGCGTGCCCAAGCCACGCGACGCGGCCTTCCGCCGTGTTATCCTGCCTGCACAATTCGATCTGACAGAGTTCTCAGACGGGGGCCTGGCGTGAGCCGCAGCAACGTCCTCTATCTCATCGTCGGCGCGCTGGCGATCGTCGTCGTCGTCCTGGGATATCAGCTCTATCGGGATCGCCACCCGCCGCAGGGACTGCACATCAATGTCGGCCCTGGCGGCCTGTCGATCGAAGGCAAATAGCCGGGACGACACTCCGACTAAAGGGACTTCTTAGTCGCGGTCCCCGCCACCGAACAGGCCGAAGAACGGCAGCGGCGGCGGTTGCGACGGCATTGCATCTTGGCTGTCATCCTCATCCCGCCGGTCCGCCCGATCGTAAAGGCGGCTGTCGCCGGGGTCGCCGGATCGGGCGACATCGGCCGGCGGCGGCTGACGGCGCGTATCATATTGCGGCTTTGCGGTCCGATCCTTGCCGCGCGTGCCATCCTCGGCGCTGCGACCGTTGTCGCGGCTATAGTCATCATAGATCGGCCGGCCGCGGGCCAAGGAGGCTTCGCCGGTACGTTCAGTTGCCGAAGGCGCGGCGCGCTTGACCGCAACGTGCCGCCTGACGGATTGCGGCTTGGCTGCGGAATTTGTTGAATCTTCCGCCGTTGAACTCCCCGGCGTCGTTTTAGGCTCAGCCGCTTGATCGGCCGTTATCGTCTTCGGCTGAACGGCCGCCGGTTGAATGCGGGTCCGCGGCTGTTCGCGCGACAAAGCATCCGGCCACGCGATGGGGTGCGGTTGCGGCTGTGTCTGCTGTTGGTTGGACGCGTCCACCTGCGGATGTACGACCGCGATCGCGCCATCGATCGCGCCCGACGGCGTCGTCCTCATGGCCGCCGCCGTCGGCTGCGCCGGCGAAACATCGTTCGCCGAGACCGGCGCGGCCTCCGAGACTGCTGGCAGGCTCGACGTCAGGGCGGCGGAGGTCTCGAAAGCCGCATGCGCCGGCGCGGCCGGCGCTGGAGTTGCAGTCGCGGCCGCGGGAATTGATTTGGCAGCCGGCGTCGCGGCATCGAAAGTCCGCATCGGCGTAGGCGATTGCGGCGTCGTCGCGAGCGCTGCCGTCGACTGCGAAGGAGACTGGCGCGCCGGTGCCACGGAAGTTTTATCGTCCATCGCCGCACTGGCGAGCTTGCTGCCGGCCTCCGGGGGTACGCCGTGATTTGGCGGCGCCGTCAAAGCAACGTCGACGGCGAATACGCTGAAACCGCCGATAATGCCGCCGGCAAGAGCTGCCACCGCAACCACGGGAACGACCCGAAGAGTGCGGAAAAACCAGCGGAAGTCCGGATAGGGCGCCGGAGGCATGGGGAACTCCTTGTCAATCGGACGATCGCACGGTCACCCTGCCCCGCGCCGCCAACGCGCGAATTCCTCCTCCCGTTCCGCAGCCTCCGCTTCCGCAGAAACCGCGCCGTTGCCAAGCGTTATTTTGGGGAATGTGAATGCATTCCGGCCGCCGGCGCACAACCTCGCCCGCCTTTAATCGGCCCTGGAACGCCAGCGCGCGTCGCGCGTTTGGTACTTAAATATTCTACGTCTGGGAGTTTTGAAGATGAACCGGCGTGATCAAGAGTTATTGGATAAGCAATTCAACGCGCTTTCTGTGCCGCGGCGCAGCGACGGTGTGTTGATGCTGGGAATCCTCGCGGTGTTTTTTGCCGGCGTCACTCTCGGCGGCTTCTTGTACGCTTACACGTCTGAACCCGGTCCGGTGCAGTTGGCTTCGAACGCCCCGATCGCCTTGCAACAGTAGCGTCACTGACACAGCAGAAGCGTATTCTTCCGGCTCCCTTATTCTTCCGGCTCCGTGGTAAAGAAGAGCGGATAACCTTTGCTCTTGCCGAGTTCGGTTGCCTCTTTGGCTTTGGTTTCGGCAACATCGCGGGTGTAGACGGCGATCACGCAAGATCCCTTCTGATGCGCCGTCATCATCACCCGCTGGGCTTGGTCGGCGTTCATGCGAAACACAGCCTTGAGCACCAGCACGACGAATTCGCGCGGCGTGTAATCGTCGTTGAGCAGAATCACCTTATAGAGCGGTGGCCGCTGCGTTTTGGTGCGCACCCGCGTGCGCGGCTTGACAATAGTTTTGGTCATGGCGGAGTTGACCTATCGCAGATAATAATAGCCGTAACGACACGGGCGCGTCATCGATCCGCAGACAATATAGTCTGTCACCAGTTGAGTGGCTGGCGATGGCGGCAGGTGGAACAGGCTTGTCGGCGGTGTTGATTTGCGCCCCGCCATCCCAAGGACGGTCGCGACAATCGGCGCGCCGAAATCATTGCGAGGATCGCCATGCACTTTATCTGGGTCATTATCATCGGCTTCGTCGCCGGAATCATAGCCCGCTTCCTGGCGCCCGGCGGCAATAATCCGGCCGGCTTTATCCTGACGACGCTGTTGGGCATCGCCGGCGCCTTCGTCGCGACCTTGATCGGTCAGGCGGTCGGCTGGTACCGGCCCGACCAGGGCGCGGGACTGCTGGGTGCCGTCGTCGGCGCGCTGATCGTCCTATTTATCTGGCATCGCCTCGTGTCGGCACGGGCTATTCCCGACCCCGGTACCCGACGCTGGCTTTAGGCCGCAAGCCTGCCACCCGCGACTGCCGGCGTTCGACCACGACAGCGCGTGGCATGCCGGTCCGGCCTGCGACCGTAAGCCGGCTCGTTTCCTTGCGCGTTCCCATTCGCAGCACGGCGCTACGCGCCGCTTCGGCGGGAACCTGCATCAGCGACATGACGATCTCGATCTGACCATCGACCTCCTCCGTCATGCCTTGCGCAGCCAGCACGGCGTCCTCGATCGTCGGTGGATCCCGACGCACCCGGCGCCGGCCATCTTTGGTCTGCCAGACTTCGCTCATAACCTACCTACCTGCCGTTTTCCGGCTTTTCGAGATTTGAGCGCTTATTATCAGTCATTTACCGCATTGCAGCAAGTTTTTATTGTGCAGCGCACTATGATTATTGTGGGAATAGTAAAAGCGAAGCCGCCGCCCTCCGCGGTCTAATGTCCCGACGTCGAAATTCACATGGTCATGCAGCCGCAAAGATGCGCATGCGGAGTGAAGGCATACTGGCAAGGAGATGGCGCGAGCGGTTATGGGTCTGAAGCGCCCGCATCGGCAAAGCGGTTGGATGCTAGGAAGTTCAGACCCACCGCACAGCCCCGGACGCGGCCGTGAAAGCTCGCCGGTTCGCAGGTCGATCAGCGCGGCGCCATCTCGCTGAACAATATGCCGCCTTTGGCCTTCGAGGTTTTCGCCGTCTCGATCAGAGAAACGGTGACGTGCTCGGCGGTGGTGCCGGCGTTCTTGACCACAGCTTCGGTAATGTCCTTTACCAGGCCGCGCTTCTGGTCGAGCGTGCGGCCTTCCAGAATATAGACGACGACTTCAGGCATCATTTTCCTCCGATGTTACTCGCGTGCCTCACTTGATCATAACTCATGCACCGCCCCCGCTATGCACTTGCCTCAAGTTCGAGCCCGTACTATCGGAAAGTTTCCGGGTAGGCAAAACAGGGAGCTGACAATGCAGCGTTTAGTATTTGCGGTTGGAGTTTTGGCGCTAAGCTTCGCCGCCTCCGTTCCGGCACGCGCCGATTTCGCAGTAGTGAAATTCGAATTCGGCTTTTGCCGCATCTGGTGGGATACGGCCGCGAGGCCGATCGGCACCGGCTGGAGCGTCGTCGCAACCGCACCGACTTTCCAGGGCGCATGGGCCGCTCAGACGGCCGCCGTCAGGAACGGCAAGTGCAGGTAAACTAGCCTTCTTCTTTGAGCCTTTCTGACACCGCCCGCCAGCCTTGGCGGGCGGCCGTTTATTCATGCCCGTAAAGCAATGAGCGGCCCAATCGAGCGTTGTCGGAACGAAAGCCGGTGGATCGGCAATGACGTAAGAACGGCGATCGGCATGGCTTGGCTGGCCGTGGACGCAAGCGCAAGCGTTTCGACCGGATCCCGCCGCTAACGATCAGGGTAGTACGACGTCCCGCTGGGTCCGGGATTGAATATCCGCCGCAAGAACGCGCTCAGACTGCGCGGCTGCTTGTTCTTGGTGTTCGCTGCATAGTCGCTGGCCAAGTGATGCCTAGCCCTCTTTTCCGCGGGTTCGGGCCGCAGCAGCGCTGGGTCGGGCACATCGGTAGCACGCTCGTCGTCTGCCGAAGGCGAAGCGTAGGACAGCGCCGCTATACCGTTTGCCGGCCTCGGCGCAGCCATCCGGGCATCGCTGGCGGAGCGCTCCGGCACCGTCATATTTGGTAATGCTTGTGGTGGGGCAACCGTCGCTGACTGCGTTGAAACCGCGGGCACCGGCGGCGCCGCATGCTGCGCAGCAGCGGAAGCTTCGACAGGCTGCGCCATCGGCGACGCGCCCGCATGGGGCGATGCCGATGCGGGCTCGGCAGCGGTGAGCTTGACTGGCACTGCGGCCGTGGCCACGGCCGCAAGCGGCCCTGCTGCCGCAGGCGCCGCTTGTACGCTCGTGACGATGGCATGCGCGGTTGACGCGGTTTTGTCGCCGGTGCCCGCCGGACGATCGATCAGCGATAGGGCAACGGCGGCTCCCGCCGTCGCACCGATGGCCGTCGCGACCAAAATGACGCGCAGAGTCCGCATGAAGCTCGGCGCCGGGGCGAGGTAGCCCCATTCCGGATTGAAGTTACTCGCCGAACGCATCGTAACCTCGCAGCACGATTTCCGTCCGCATTGAAGGACCCGAAGCAGTGTTCGAGCCGGAGCTTGGCTCGCCTGCCGGCCCTGTGTCCCGGGCACTGGCGCCGCTCTGCAAAACCCGAGGGCATGCCGGCAGTTCCACCGCCGCGTCTGGCTTAGCGAGGCTCATTAGCCCCGGCAAGATATGACAGGCGCGAAAATGCCCCGCTGTTGCCAAAACGCACCAACCACGACCTAATCCACCGGCGCTGTCCCATTGTTGTACACAGGCCTGTGTAAAAGGACGCTCCTCGGCATGCTCTCGGCCGCACCTCATCGTTCAGGACGCGGAATTGAACGGCCGGCCGGCGCTCGACATTACGCCGCCGATGCTGCCGCCCACCGAATTAAACACGTCGCCGATGGCCGATACGACATGGCGTGTCGCCGCGGCAACGTGATCCTTGAGGTCCAGGGTCTTGGCCAAAAGCAAATCCGGATCGCCGGCCAGCCTATCGCCAGGCTCGACGGCCTCGGCGAGGACGACAGGGCCGGGTTGATTCGCCTGCGCGATCGCCAGCGGGGCGTGCGGCACCGGCGCGAGCGAAGCGAGCGGCTTGCGATGAACAGAGGGCGCCGGTTTCGCGGCGACAACGACTGGCGCACTTGCCCGCTTCACAGCCTGCGATGCCATCAAGGCGTCCGCCAGCTTGGCGTCGTCGGCCGCATGCGCCTGGGCCTCGGCGCGGGCGGTAGCGGCGTCCTCGGCGGCATGGCGGCGCTGTTCGGCCGCCACCTGCGCCTTGAGATAATCCATCATCAATGCGTGCTCGTCGCGCACCATCGCCATCATTTCGGGCGATGCCTGCTGCACCGCGACCAATTGGGGGGCGGCATGGCCGAGATGATATTGCGTGAACAAAAAGCCGCCGATTACGCTCGCCAGCGCGGCCGGAACGACCTCCAACACGATTTTACCACCAAGGCGCGCGAGCCACGGCGCTTGCGAGCGCATCAACCGGTCTGGCGGCATTGTCATGGTCCCGCTGCCCTGCATCCCTTGCCCCCGATTATTTCAAACGCGTGGTTGAATTTCAAACACTCGTTCTAGGCGCTGGCGAGCCAAGAACAAGGAATTTTTGCGGCATTCCCCCCATTTCATGGCGCCGCTCAGGCCGACCGGCCCAGGCCACCGACGACCCAATTGCCGATTTGCTGCGACAGCCAGTCCACCATGGCGTCATCGAGGACCAGCCCAACGGGCGGCTGCGCGAGCGTCTCGCGATTACGCAAGAAAACGCTGGATTGGCCCATCAGCCAGATCGAAGCCACGGTGATGGTGCGCTTGTCGGCGCCGGGCATAAGCCGGCCGACGATACTGGCAGCCAACCCCATGAAAGGGGCCGCCTCTTGGCTCAGCAGACTGCGAAACACCGGGGTGGGCCGCACCGTCTCCCAATTGAAAATCCGCATGTGGCGGCTGTATTCGTCACGTCCCATCAGGGGATGCAATTGGCGGCGGATGAAGGCGTGGAGGGCCTCCTCGGGCGACATCGCCTTGGTTTCCTCCGCATGCGCCAGTTGATCCTCGGTCATGGCGCGAAAGGCGCTGAGCAGCACCTCGCGATAAAGTCCATCTTTGCCTTCGAAATGATAGTTGATCGCGGCTTGGTTCACCCTCGCCTTGGCGACGATGGCGCGAACGCTGGTGGCGTCGTATCCGCGCTCGGCGAATAGCCGCTCGGCAGCCTTCAGGATGCGCTCGCGCGTGACTTCGGACGGTCGGGTCATTATCGGCCGGAACTCCTTTTTTCAAACCATTGTTTGAATTTTAGATAATCGTTTGTCGGCCGCAAGGCAATCGTATGATTGCCGCGCAATGGAACCGCCGGCCCAGGCGGCGCGAACCGGCGTTTTCGGGATCGATTGCCGCCGTTGTGGCGGAAAACCGGGCGATATGGTCACGATCCTCCGCTTTCCCCCTTCCCGCCTGCTAAGCTCGGGGCGGGGTCGGCAGCCGCCACGACGACAACGGTGCCGCCGCCAGGCGGAAAACCGGCAAGGAGCGCTTGAATGGCACGCGTTGACGAAGTCGATCGGGAACAACTCAATCCGCGCCAGCAAAAGCTTTACGACGACATCATGAGCACGCGGCCGCGCGGGCGGCTGAGCGGACCGTTCTCGGTATGGATGCACACGCCCGACATCGCCGAGCCGGCCAACGGCATGGCCGATTGCTTTCGGGTCCGTCCGCGCCTCGACAAACGGCTGATCGAACTGATCACACTGATGATGTGCCGTGCCGCCACGGTGAAATACGCATGGTCGGTGCACGAATCCCTAGCGCGCCAAGCCGGCTTGTCGCAGCAGACCATCGACGCCATTCGCTCGCGCAAAAGGCCGGACTTTTCCCGTGAAGACGAGCAGGTGATCTACGACCTCGTCGGCGAATTGATCGAGACCAAAACGTTGAGCACGTCGACCTTCGCGCGCGCCTCGGCCGCATTCGGCCGCGAGGGTGTGATCGAGGCGGTCAGTTGCGCCGGCTTCTACGGCATGGTCGGGTTCGTTCTCAACGCTTTCGATGTACCGCCCCAACCAGGCGGGGCAATCCTCACCTGACAGACGCCACCGGCGCTTTCGCGTTCTCCAGCAAGGCGCGGCGCGCCGGGTCCACGCAATGGTACAGCGGCCGTCGTTTGCCGTGTGCACAAGACCGTCGATGACCGCGTCCTCGCACACCAGAAAATGCACCGGCAGCGCGGCTAGCCATCTGCGAAGGAACCGAAGCCGGGGCGTTGGCGTTATACGGCGCATTTCATAAGGGGAAATTTCATGTCCATTCTCATCAGCGCCCTGATCACGTTTGTCGTCGTCATTCTGGTTTTGTACCTCGTCAACATGCTGCCGATCGACGGTCGCGCCAAACAGATCGTCCGCGTCGTCGTCATCATCATCGGCATCATCTCGCTGCTGCGGTACCTGGCGGTCTTCTAAGTCCGGACCGAGGCTTGCGGTTGGCCCGGTTCTTCTTTTGCCGATCATGCTGTAAGTTGCTTTTGTGCGCCGCATCGAAGGTTACGTCATCGCTTCCGCGGACGGCATGCTCGCCGATGTCAAAGGCGAGATGCCGGATTCGATCAAGAACGACGCCGATCAGCGCTTCTTCCAGGACGCGCTCGACCGCGCGGCAGTGCTTGTGCATGGGCGTCATTCTCACGAAGGCGGCCCCCATGCCGACAACCGAAAGCGGTTGATCTTGACCCGTCAGATCGGGGCGATCGCCGCCGATCCGGCGCACCCGAATGCACTCCTCTGGAATTCGCTCGGCGCCACCCTCGACGAGGCACTTGAACGGCTCGGCGTCGGCGACGGCACCATCGCCGTCATTGGCGGACCGGAGGTCTTCAGTTTATTCCTGCCGCTCTACGATGCCTTTCATCTGTCGCACGCCGCCAAGGCCGAAATCCCGGGCGGACTTGCCGTTTTTACCGAAGTCGGCCCCAATGCAACGCCGGAAGATGTGCTGCGGCGGCGCGGCTTTCGGCCGGGCTCCCGGCGCGACCTCGACGGCGCAGCCGGCGTCTTTGTCGTGACGTGGGAACGAGGGCGGTGACAGGCGCGGCTCGATTCACGATGCGCACGGCCTAACTGCAAACTATGAAGCCGCCATGATGTTGCGGATCACCTCCGGCCCCTCCGGCCGCAAGCACGGTGCGGCGCTCGACTACGAGGTTGCGCAGGAGCAGGCCTCAGCGCTGGGCCGCCTTGGCCGCGCGTTCGAGGCCGCGCTCGCGGCGCTGGCGGACCATGACCGAGTTGCCGCCTCCACGCCCGGGACATTGCGGGCGCAGCTCGTTGCCGAGGCCGGCGACGCGCTATGGTGCTTCATGGTCCAGCGCGAGGCCTGCGGCTTGCGCGATCCGCGGCCGGTCTGGCGCGATTATCGTGTGCCCACAGAGGTGCAAAACCGCATGGGCATCTTCGCCGGCCGACCCAAACCGGCACCTTGAGGTTCAGGGACGGCCCGAAGCTTCGCCAAATCCGGCAACATACCCCTCCTGCATTAGAGCGGTTCATATTTTGACGGAAGCGTAACCGGCATTGCGGAAGTAGTTGCTGCATTCGCTTGGCTGGATGGCGGCGACGAGGTGTCCGACATGGCGCCAAGTGTCTTCGCTGGTTCGCTTCTGGGCGAGGCGCATCCAGTGTTTGATCTTGGCGAAGGCCTGCTCAATGGGATTGAGGTCGGGGGAGTAAGGCGGCAGGTACCAGAGCCTGGCGCCGGCGGCTTGGATCATCTGTCGGATGGCGGCCGCTTTGTGAGCGCCGAGATTGTCCATGACGACGATGTCACCTGGCTTCAGCACCGGCACGAGTTGCTGCTCCACATAGGCGCGGAAGCTGCGGCCGTTGATGGGTCCGTCGAAGACGCAAGGGGCTGTGAGGCGATCGCAGCGCAGTGCACCGAGAAAGGTCAGCGTGCGCCAGTGGCCATGCGGAGCGAAGCTGCGAAGTCGCTTGCCCTTCGGTCCCCAGCCGCGCAGCGGCGCCATGTTGGTCTTGATCCAGGTCTCGTCGATGAAGACCAGCCGCTCGGGGTCGAGACCCGCCTGCCAGGATCGCCAGCGCTGCCGCCGGCGCGCGATGTCGGCGCGAGCCTGCTCAAGGGCGAACAGTGTTTTTTTTGAACCGGAGCCCCTCCCGCCGCAGAAACTCCCATACCGTGTTGTGCGAGACCTTCACCCCTCGTGCGGCCAGCAGCTCGTCCTTCAGACCATGCAGCGTCAGGTGCGGCATCGCCTCGATGCGCGCGACGATGAAGGCACGGTGCGGCGCCAAAACCGGCTTGCGATGACCGCCCATCTTGCCCGGCGCTACCGAGCCGGTCGCACGTTGGCGCTGCGACCACTTCACGACCGAGGAGACCGCCACGTCAAACCGAACCGCTACCGACCGGCAGCTCTCGCCGGCAGCAACCGCCGACACAACACGTTCGCGCAGATCAATTGAAAGGGGACGGGTCATCCGATGCTGGCCTCCAGCCCAGCCAACATCTTGAATCACAAACCACCCCCTCGAGGGAATCCCTTTCCAATTCAATCAGAGCCGGAACCGCTCTAGCCGCGCCTTAACCGTTGGCGGGGGGGGGGGGCAGCAGCGGTTCCCCGAAAGGCTTTATTCACCCTTCTCAATGCATTGTTACCGCTGATTCAATGGCGTGGCGGCGGCCAGAGTTTCGATGCGTACCCTTCCTTTGCTTGACGAACTCGAGGCTGCGCTCGCGTCCGGCACCAACACTCGCCGCATCGAGATGCTCACCCGCATCACCGACCTATTCGTCAGCGGCGCGCCGCGCTTCTCCGAGGATCAGGTCGGCGTGTTCGACGACGTCATGGCGCGCCTCGTCAACACCATCGAGGCCAAGGCGCGCGCCAAGCTGGCGCACCGGCTGGCGCCGATCGCCAACGCGCCGTCGAACGTCATCCACATGCTGGCCTTCGACGACGACATCGAGGTGGCGCAGCCCGGTGCTCGGCAATCGGAGCGGCTCGACGACCGCGACCTGGTCAGCCGCCGGCAGCAACAAGAGCCAGCAGCATTTGTTCGCCATCGCGCAGCGCGAGATCGCTCAGCGAAGCGGTCACCGACGTGCTGGTCGAGCGCGGCGACCGCGCCGTGGTGCATTCGGTGGTCAAAAACGCCGGCGCCCGCTTCTCCGATGCCGGCTTCCGCATGCTGGTCAAGCGCTCGGCCGGCGACGATGCGCTGGCGACCGAAGTCGGGCTGCGCAGCGGACATTCCGCGGCAGCATTTCCTCGTGCTGCTGGAAAAGGCGTCGAGCGACGGTTCGCGCGCGGCTGGCCGCCGAAAATCCGCAGGCCGAGCGCCGCGATCGACGGCGTGGTGGCCGAGGTCGTCGGCGGCATTCGCAACGAAGCGCGCAATGCCTCGCCGGACTTCGCCGCCGCGCAAGGCCGCCGTCGAGCGGCAGAACCGCATCCGCCGCATCGGCGAGGCCGAAATCTACCAATATGCCCGCGACCGCAAGTTCGAGGAGACGGCGATCGCGCTGTCGATCATGTGCGATACGCCGATCGACGTCGTCGAGCGGGCGCTGCTCGATCCCGGCGCCGAGATCGTCCTCATTCTCGCCAAGGTCGCCGGACTGTCGTCGACGACCACCAAAGCCATGCTGCTGCTGCGCGCCGCCGATCGCGGCATGTCGGCGAAGGACCTCGAGCACGCGCTGATCGAGCTTCAATCGCTTGCAGCCGGATACTGCGCGCCGCGTGCTCGGCTTCTTCCGCACCCGCGTGAAAAAGCCGGCCGAGCCGATGGTGCCGCCGGCGGTCGCCGTCAACGGCTGAACGAAACCGCCGCAGCCTCGTCGGCAGCGGGCTCTGGGATCGCTCCGCGCCGCAATCGCCAAATCAGCAATGGCCGCGCGACCAGGCCGCCGCGCCACCAGGAATAGCCGCGACGACGCCGTTGCGCCTTCGAAGCTCGCCGCGCCGGTCGTGGCGCCACTGACTGCGCCGGCGGCCGCGCCGCCGATAATCCCGCCAAAGTCGGAAACGGCACGCTGCCGCGCGGTGCGGTCAACCACCACCCATCGCAACGACCGAGTTCAAGTGAGAATAGAACCGCGGCGGCGAGCGCAGAAATGACGAAGCGTTAAAGCTTTTCTTGCAGAATCTCCTTGACTCATCGCTGTTTGCATTTATGTGGGGATTTAGCCGCTGTTGGTCGGTCATGTGGACCGATCGGGCGGCTTTCGCTTTCCGCGGCGCCGGTTCGCCGGCATCTCGGGTTCTGATCTCTGGTTGGGGAGGACGGCATGAGCCAGAACGCCCTCTTGCGATCGGTGAAGGGCTTGGGGATCCCAGGTACCGCCCGAAAGGAAGACAGAAAGGCCAAGCTGAAAGTGGCGGCTCCGGCGCCGGAGGATCCAGACGAGCCACGATCATTTCGCCATCCGCAAAGGCGTGCGCTGCGCCGGCGTCCACCTGATCGTCGATCTGCACGGCGCCAAGCGCCTGAACGACATCGAGCACATCGAAGCGACGCTGCGGCGCTGCGTCGAAGCCGCCGAGGCGACGCTGCTGCATATTCATCTGCATCATTTCCAGCCGAGCGGCGTCTCCGGCGTCGCGGTGCTGGCGGAGAGCCACATCTCCATCCACACTTGGCCGGAAATCGGCTACGCGGCGCTCGACGTCTTCATGTGCGGATCGGCCGATCCCGACAAGTGCATTCCGGTGCTGCGCGAGGCGTTTGCCGCCAAGCGTGTCGGCGTCAACGAATTGCTGCGCGGCGAGAGCTCTGAAATTCGGAATCGCCTTTGGCGATTGAGGGGCGTTGAGCGGCCATTTGATTTTGGGATTTGCCGTTCCGCCGCAGGGGATGTCATGACGAAAAGCCCAGCGAAAAAATCGGCGAAAAAATGCGCCAAAAAACGCTGGATTGCCGAGACGCTGTTCGACGATCTCGGCTTCCGCATGACGTTCCGGGTCGACAAGGTGCTCTACGAAATGCAGACCGCAGCACCAGCACCTGGTGCTGTTCGAGCAGCCGTTCTTCGGCAAGATGCTGATGCTCGACGGCGCCACCCAGATCTCCAAGAGAGACGAATATATCTATCAGGAAATGATGTCGCACGTGCCGCTGTTTGCCCACGGCAAAGCGCGCGAGGTTCTCATCGTCGGCGGCGGCGACTGCGGCATCGCCGAAGAGGTGCTCAAACACACGACGGTCGCGGCGCCTGACCCAGGTGGAGATCGACCCCAAGGTGATCGAATTCGCCCACGAGCATTTCCCGGAATTCACCGGCCCGGTCTTTGCCGACCAGCGCTTCGAATCCGTCATCGACGACGGCGCCAAATATGTCGCCAAGACCGACCGCCGCTTCGACGTCATCATCGTGGACTCCACCGATCCAATCGGGCCGGGAAAAGTCCTGTTCGGCAAAAAGTTCTACGCCGACTGCAAGCGCTGCCTGAACAAAGGCGGCGTGCTGGTGACGCAGAACGGCGTGCCGTTCTTCCAGAAGAACGAGCTGACCGCGACGATGTCGAAGTTCAAGCGGTTGTTTGCCGACGCGACCTGTTACGTCGCCGCCATCCCGGTCTATGTGGGCGGTCACATGGCCATGGGCTTTGCCAGCGACGACAAGCGGCTGCGGCGGCAAAACGCGGCGACGATCGCTCGGCGCTACCGCAAGGCGGGCGGCTTCTCGACCCGATATTGGAGCCCGGAGCACCATGTCGCGGCCTTCGCCCAGCCGCGCTTTATCGCCGAGCTGGTGGCGAAAGCACAGAACCGGCGCTGAGTCTTCGCAAGCTCAAATGCTTACGCGCGGCCAGCGGCGCTAAAACAAACGTGAATGGCGGGCACCGCCATCAATTCCTAAGCTGGCGCGGATTGCCGAAACTCTCAGGGGAGGATTGCCATGAAGCTCTATATGCACCCGGTGTCGATGACCAGCCGGCCGATCCGGCTGTTCATCGCCGAAAGCAAAATCCCGGTCGAGGAGATTGTCGTCGACCTGTTCACCGGCGAACAATACCAGCCGCCTTACACCGCGCTCAATCCGAACAGCATGGTGCCGATGATCGAAGACGGCGATCTGCGGCTGACCGAGAGCTCCGCGATCCTCAAATATCTCGCCGACAAGACCGGCTCGCCGGCCTATCCGAAAGACTTGAAGCAGCGCGCTAAGGTGAACGAGGTCATGGATTGGCTCAACACCAATTTCTATCGCGAATGGGCCTATAATCTCTGTTATCCGCAGCTATTTCCGCATCTCAAGCGCAGGAGCGACGAGGCGCAGGCCGCGACGCTCGAATTCGGCCAGCAGAATGCCAAGCGCTGGCTGCAGGTTCTCAACGACCATTGGATCGGACCGAAGAAGCAGTTCCTGTGCGGCGACCAGATCACCATCGCCGATTATTTCGGCGCGGCGCTGGTGACGCTGGGCGAGGTGATCCGCTGCGATTTGTCGGCCTATCCCAATGTCGAGCGCTGGCTGAACAATGTGAAAAAGCTGCCGAGCTGGCCCAAGGTCAATGAGGCCTTCTATGGACTGATCGATTCGGTGAAAGGCCAGCAATTTCAAACGGTATGAGCGCGCGGCGCCGCTGCCGATGGACGGCGGCGGCCATGCTGCCTATCTGAGCTTTGACATCCGCATTGGAAAACCGGCAAAGCCATGAGCTTCTTCCCAGGCAAAGACCCCGCCCTCGGCGACGCGCCCTCAAGCGATGCGATCGAGCATATCGTCGTGCCGCGCACGGTCGACCTCGGCGGCTTCCAGGTGCATCGCGCGCTGCCGTCGGGACGCTCGCGCATGGTCGGGCCGTTCATCTTTTTCGACCATTTCGGTCCGGCGGTCTTCAAGGCCGGCGACGGCGTCGACGTGCGGCCGCATCCGCATATCGGTCTGGCGACGGTGACTTATCTGTTTGACGGCGAGATCGTGCATCGCGACAGCCTCGGCACGGCGCTGCCGATCCGGCCCGGCGCCGTCAACTGGATGACGTCGGGACGCGGCATCGTGCATTCCGAACGCACCGCGCCCGATCGGCGCGATGGCGGGGAGCCGTTGCACGGTTTGCAATTGTGGGTCGCGTTGCCGGCGAAGGACGAGGAGACGGCACCCACTTTCGTCCATACCGCGGCTGCCGATATTCCACAGCTGACCGACAACGGCCTGACGCTGCGCGTCATCGCCGGCACGCTGCATGGCCTGCGGTCGCCGGTTACAACCGGATGGGACACGGTATTCGCCGAAGCGCGTCTACTGGCCGGCACAGTTCTGCCGCTGCCGACCGACCACGAGGAGCGCGCCGTCTACGTCCTCTCGGGCGAAATCGATATCGCCGGCGATCGCCACGGACCGGAGCGGCTTTTGGTGCTCAAGCCCGGCGACCGCATCGCCATCACGGCGACCGCAGATGCCCACATCGTCGTGGTCGGCGGCGCCGCCATGGACGGACCACGGCACATCTGGTGGAATTTCGTATCGTCACGCCAGGATCGTATCGAAGCCGCCAAGGCCGATTGGAAAGCCGGCCGCTTCGCGCTGGTTCCGGGCGACACCGCCGAATTCATTCCGCTGCCGGAATCCTGAAGGGCCGGCGATTTGCGCCGATCGCCGTGACCTCGCTCAAGGTCAAGAACGGCCTTGGCCTCCCGTGCGCGCCTTCGCGATTTTGCCGTAACGCGGTGCCAGTCCGCCGCTTTACCTCATCAGCAAGGCGTGTTCTGACCTATGACGGCGACCTGCTGGGGGATCGGAAATGATCGGTTTGCGGTCAAGTACGCGCCGACGGCTTCTTGCTGCGGCGGCGGCCGTCGCCACGTTGCAACTCGCGGCGCCATCGGCAGTCTTCGCGGACGCACCGCAAATTTCCATCAAGAAGAAATATATCGAGGTGTCCGTCGCCGTCGATCCGGCGCTCAGACCGATTGCCGGTCTGTTTGCCAATTGCGTGGCCGAAGGCAGGGTCTGGGCGCACAAAGCGGCTACCGAGGCTACCGCGCAATGGCGCAGCGATCCGAGCTCCTTCCGGCATCTGTCATGGTCGTATGACCGGACCTACGACTTGCGTTCGACGATCGGGCGCTATGTCAGCGTGGTGCGCAGCGACGGCACATTCGAAGGCGGCGCCCACCCGAACCAGAACATCAACACGATCTTATGGGACAAAACTGCCAAAAAACGCGTCAGCATTCGCCCCTTTTTCACTGAGACCGCCGACGACGGCCCGACCATGATGGCGCTGGCGAACGCGGCCAAGCTCGCGGTCGCCGCCGCCAAGCTCGCCAAGGGCATCAATGGCTACGGCGACGACGAAATGGCCGCCGACAAGATGACGCCCGAGCAGGAGCTGCGGCAAGATAATTTCATCAACGACGGCATCAAGCCGAGGCTGCTCGAGCTTGGTCCGGGTACGCTGGCGCCATCAAATGAAGCCGGCAAAAGCTCCGGTTTGACGTTCCATTATTCGCCCTACGCCGTCGGTCCCTACGTCGAGGGTCCTTACACCGTCTTCGTGCCATGGACGGCGTTCAAGCAATTCCTCTCGATGGAAGGCCTGGCGCTGTTCGGCGGCGAACGGCCGAAGGCGGACGCGGATAATTGGTGACGGCTCCCTCCCCCCTCGAGAGGGAGCCGTGACTGCGTCGCGACGATCAAGCGGCGTTGCGTTGCGCCTTCATCCACGCTTCGATCTCGCGTTCGGCCTCGGCTCTGGCAAAGCCGTAGCGTGCCTGCAGGCGGCCGACCAATTCTCTGCGGCGGCCGCCGATGCGCGTGACATCCTCGTCGGTGAGCTTGGCCCAGTTGTTGCGGACCTCACCCTTGAACCGCATCCAATTGACTTGAATTTGATCCCAGTTCATCGATTGTCTCCCTGCTGGAGGACGGACAAGCGACGCAAAGCCGTTGACGCGTCGCGCTCACCGCCGAATGACAGCCATTCGGTGCGGCCTGAATGCGACGCCAGCGCGGTCTTTCCGGGATCAATCTTGGCGCCGCGCGGGCGAACCCGGATTGTCAACTGCAATGGCCGGTATTCCGGCGTGACAGAAATTCTTCCCGCCGGCGTGGTTGCAATTGGTTAAATTACGATCGCCGAAAACATGCGGATATTATGATCAAGCCTCCTCTCACCGCCGATGTCGAACGACTTGCAGGCGCCATCCGCGCCGGCGATCGCACCGTACTGTCGCGCGCCATAACGCTGATCGAAAGCAAGCGCGCCGACCACCGCCATAGCGCCGCGGCGCTGACCCAGGCGCTGCTGCCGGAAACCGGCAAGGCGGTCCGCGTCGGGATCACCGGCGCGCCGGGAGTCGGCAAGTCGACATTGATCGACGCGCTTGGCAGCATGCTGACCGGGCAAGGTCGCAAAATAGCGGTGCTCGCGGTCGATCCGTCGTCGCGGCGCACCGGCGGCTCGATTCTCGCCGACAAGACGCGCATGGCGCGCCTTGCTATCGATGCTAACGCCTTTATCCGGCCATCGCCTTCATCGGGCACGCTCGGCGGCGTCGCCGCCAAGACGCGCGAGACGCTGCTGCTGTGCGAGGCCGCGGGTTACGACGCGGTGCTGGTGGAGACGGTCGGCGTCGGTCAATCGGAAATCGCGGTCGCCGACATGACCGACTTTTTTCTGGTGCTGGCGCTGCCCGGCGCCGGCGACGAATTGCAGGCGCTCAAGAAAGGGGTCGTCGAACTCGCCGACATGATCGCCGTCAACAAGGCCGACGGCGACAACCTGTCTCGCGCCAGGCTTGCCGCGTCCCAATACGGCGCGGCGCTGCATATTCTGTCGCCACGCTCGCCAAACTGGTCTCCACCGGTCGTGACCTGCTCGGCGCTCACCGGCGAAGGCGTCGCGGCGTTGTGGGAGCATATTCTCGATCATCGCCGGCGGCTGACCTCGTCTGGCGAATTTGCGGTGCGCCGCGGCGAGCAGCAGGTGAAATGGATGTGGACCATGCTCGAGGAGCGGATGTTTGCGCCGCTGCGGAGCGATCAAGCGATCAAGGCCATAATGCCACGCATCGAGGCTGACGTTGCGGCAGGGCGCGTGGCGCCCGGCGCGGCGGTCGAGGAGATCGCCGGCATGCTCGGCGTGTGACACTGTGCGCGTTCTCCTCGCCGGCTTCGGTCCGTTCCCGGGCGCGCCGTCTAATCCAAGCGCGCGGCTGGTCGAAGCGCTTGGGCGCCGGCGGCGCCCTGCCCTCGCCGGTCTCACCTTGACCACGCACGTGTTCGCAACCGCTTATGCGGCCGTCGACCGCGATCTCGCCACGCTGTTTGTCGCCAAGCCCGACATCGTGTTGATATTCGGCCTCGCGGCGCGGCGGCGCCACGTCTGCATCGAGACGCGCGCCCGCAATGCGGTCTCGGTGCTGTTTCCCGATGCCGGCGGATACCGGCCGCCAGCAAGCGTCATCACTGCGGGCAAGCCTTCATGGCGGCGCGGCAATGCCCCCTTCGTGCGGCTCCTCCACGCGGCGCGAAGGAGCGGGCTGCCGGTTCGGCTGTCGCGCGACGCCGGGCGCTATCTTTGCAACTACGCCTATTGGCAGGCTTTGCAGCGCATCCGCGACGGCCGTCCGATTGTGCAATTTGTTCACATTCCCGCGGTCCGGCTATCGCCACAGCGACGGCCGGACAAACGCCACCCCGTCCCACTGACCGAATTGGTCGCCGCCGCCGAAAGATTATTGATTGCGCTCGTGGCGGCGATCCGCGGATGATCGCGAATATTTCTTGCCGGCGGTCAGTTTAGTTCGCCGCCGCTGGAGCAACGCGCGCGTCGGCCTGACCGGCGCGGTCGAGCGCCCTGCGCACAAAGCCGGACGCCTTCATCTCTTCGACAAAGCTCTTGAGGTATTGCAAGCCCGCGGCGTGACCTTGCGGGACGCCCATCGCCTCCCTGATTTCCTGGAAATGTCCATCCATCACGCGGTAGCCCCGATGCGCTTTGGCGAAGGCATCGAGTTGCTGTCTCACACCCGCGCCCACGTCGATCTTGTCGGCAAGATAGCCGGCGAGCGCAAGCGGCGGGGTCGGATAATGGACCAGCGTCGCGTGCTGCAGCGTGCGCGACAGATAAAGATCGTAGGCTGAGCCGCGGGCGACCGCGATGCGAATGCCCTCATGATCGACGTCGGCAATAGATTTTAGCGGCGAGTCGGCGGCAGCCACATAAGTCCCTTCGATGATGACATAGGGCGCGGTGAAGGCGATCACATCGGCGCGCTTCGGTTCGATCGCAATAAAGCCGACATCCCACGATCCCGCCTTGACCGCGTCCGTCACCTTGCCCGCCGCTGCAAACTCAATGAGGGCCGCTGGAACCCAAGGCGGCGGGCCAATTCGTGCGCGAGATCGACCGTCACGCCCTGGAGTTCGCCGCGCGCATCTTTCTGTACCAGCACGACATTGCCGGCGTTGATCGCCGCACGGAGCGTGCCCGAGGGAGCGATATCTTTGACGATGGCCGTTGACGGCGGCGATTGGGCATAGGCCGCGCTTGTCCCGATCAGAAGCGCCACCACCGCCGCGGCAAATCTCATTCCAGTATCGTTTCTTTCGCCCATGGCCTTGACCATTTCATCCCCCTCGCCAGTCGGAGCCGGTATTTCGATGTTAAAGCGTCGATCGTTTCACTTTAAGCGATTGCGCTCTAATAGCCGACCGTAAAGCGGCGATTGACGTGCCTGGGATTATCGATCTCGTCCAAAATGGCGAGGGCAAAATCCTCGCGCGAGATGCGGCCCTGGTCGTCGGCGTCGACCACCATCGTGTCGGTGCCGAGACGATATTTTCCGGTCCGCTCTCCGGGCTTGATCGAGGTCGGCGGCGAGATCGCCGTCCACTCGAAATCCGCCACCTTTTGCAGTTTGTCGAGCGCCACCGTGGCCGGCTTCGAGGCCGGCGACGGCGCCACCATATGGTCGAAATGCAGCCTGCCGTCCGACCGCAGCAGGCTGCCGGCGCCCACCACGATCAATGCCCGTGGCACCGCCGATTGTCGGATCGCCTCGATCACGGCGTCGATATCGTTGACGTCCCATTTGAGCGAGACGATGACGGCGTCGTGTCCCTTCAGGACCTTCGCCAGCGCCCGCGCATCCGAAGGATGAACGGTCGCCACGGTCAACCGCTCACGCGGCAGCAAGCCCGGCGTGCCGCGCGTCGTCCCAGTGACGCGGTGCCCGCGCGCCAGCGCCTCGTCCAAGATGCACTTGCCGATGTTTCCCGTCATGCCGACGAGCGCGATGCTAGCCATGGTTCGTCACTCCCCGCAAATCAATCGCCGGTCGCCCATCGCTTAGCATTGTCGCGGCGCCGAAGTCTTTGCGGCCGCACCCGACGAATACCTCCGTGCGCGTCCCGCATGGCGATTCGACCTTGGATTTGTTGACTTGGCCATAACCGGACCGGATGCTGGCGGATAACGACAAAGTCCAAAAGACTATTCTGGGGAGGCCTTCCATGACAGCCGTCGCGCACGATATCGGCCGCAGGCTCGATGCCTTGCCACTCGGCCGCTTCCACTACCGTCTCACCGGATTGATCGTCGGCGGCTTGTTCGTCGATCAGTTCGATAACTACATCACCGGCGGGGTCTTGGGCGCGGCCATCAAGGAAGGCTGGTCCACAATGTCGGCGAATGCGCTGTTCATCAGCGCAGGAACCGCCGGCATGACCATCGGTTCGGTCGCTGCGGGCTGGATCGGCGACCGCTACGGCCGGCGTTTCAGTTTCCAGATGAACCTCTTGATCTTCGGCATCTTCTCCTTCGCCGCGGCCGCCTCCCCGACCATAGGCTGGCTGACGGTGGCCCGCTTCCTGATGGGACTGGGCATGGGCGCCGAATTCGTCATTGCCTACACGATGCTCTCCGAATTCGTGCCGCCGAAGACACGCGGCCGCTGGCAGGCGTCGATGGCGGTCATTTCCAACGGCGCGGTCTTCATCTCGAGCCTGTGCGGCTTCATCATCATTCCGCATTACGGCTGGCGCTGGGTGTTCGTGATCGCCGGGGTCGCGGCGATTGTCGTGTGGCTGCTGCGAAAATCGTTGCCGGAATCGCCGCGATGGCTGGAAAGCAAGGGCCGCACCGCCGAAGCCGAAGGCGTGGTCGACGACATCGTGCGTGAACTCGGCTTGAGCGTCGCACCTGTCACCGCGGCGCCGATGTCGGTTGCTGCCGCCCCGGTCGAAGTGCCGTTCGGCGCCTTGTTCGCGCCCCCCATTCTTCGCCGCACGCTGCTGGCGGTCATCCTGATGACCATGGGGCTGACGGTATCCTATGGCTATACCAACTGGCTGCCGACGTTTTTCATCAAACAAGGCATGAGCCTGAACACCTCGATCGGCTTTACCGTCATCATGAGTCTCGGCGGCACGCTCGGCGCTTTGATCGCTTTCGCTGTCGGCGACAAGGTCGACCGCAGACCGAGCCTGACCGTCGCCGGCATTTGCGCCCTGGTGTTCGGCATTCTGTTCGCGCAAGGCCACAGCGTGCTGTGGATCAACATTTTCGGCCTCTTGCTGCTGGCCTCGCTGTTCGCCTTCACGACGCTGTCGATCGCCGTCTATATGCCGGAACTGTTCGCCACCGAGTACCGCGCCCGCGGCGCCGGCGTCGCCTTCACCTGCGCGCGCATCGGCATCGTAGCGACACCGTTCCCGATCGTGTGGGCCTTCGATTTCGGCGGGCTGAACGCGGTTACCGCGATGTTTTCGGTCTTTTTGGTGATTGCGCTCATCACGCTTTGGCTGCTCGGCGTCGAAACCCGCGCCAAGCCGCTGGAAGAAACGGCGCCGGTGATCGATCAGGCGGCTGGCGTGGTAGCCGTGCAGCCGCTTTCGGCCGCGGAGTAGCAATGCAAGCAGCGTCGCAAAGTAACGTCCGTTTCCTCGGTCACAGCGATCAAGGCGGACGCAGCGATGGCGTGCAGGTCATGGTCCATCGCGGCCATGCCTTTATCGGCCATATCTTCAGCGGCGGCTTTTCCGTCGTCGACGTCAGAGATCCGGCCAACCCGCGACCGGTCGCCTTCGTACCGACGCCGGAGAATACCTGGGCGCTGCATTTGCAGGTCCACGATGACCTTCTTCTCGTCGTCAACGCGGCCAATGTCTGGACCGCGATGAAGGTGATGAACGACAAGGAATTCTTCAGCCGTCCGCTCGCCGACAGCTTCAGCCAGCACGGGGTGTCCTTTGCTTCGGGCCTGCGCGTCTACGACATCTCGCAGCCGGCCAACCCGCGCGAGATCGCCTTCATGCCGGTCAACGGATTAGGCTTGCATCGCATCTGGTATGTCGGCGGGCGCTACGCCTACATCTCGGCGCATTTCGAAGGATTTACCGACCGGATCCTCGCCGTCGTCGATATGAGCGATCCGGCCAAACCGCATATTGTCGGCCGCTGGTGGTTGCCGGGCATGTGGCGGGCCGGCGGCGAAGCGCCGCAGTGGCCGCAAGGACGGCGCTACGCGCTCCACCACGCCGTCGTCTCCGGCAACATTGCCTACGGTGCGTGGCTCGACGGCGGCCTCACCGTGCTCGACGTCGCCGAGCCCACTCGGCCGCGCCTGTTGGCGCACCGCCTCTGGTCGCCCCCGCTCGGCTCAACCACCCATTCGCCACTGCATTTCCCCGATCGCAATCTGCTCATCGTCTCCGACGAGCCGGCACAGGACAATTGCGCCGACGGCATCAAGCGTATTTGGGTGTTCGATGTTCACGAGCCGGCCAATCCGGTGAGCATCGCCACCATGCCGCTGCCGGACGAACAGCCCTATTGCGAATTGCCGGGTAAATTCGGTCCGCATAATCTGCATGAGAACCGCCCCGGCGCATTGCAGAACTCAAATCTCGTTTTCGCGACTTATTGCAATGCCGGCTTGCGGATTTTTGACATCGCCGATCCGTTCCGGCCACGCGCCGCCGGCCATTTCGTTCCGCCGGCGCCGACGCGGCTGATCGATCCTCGCCCCAACCGGCCAATGGTCATCCAATCCGGCGATGTCTTCGCCGCTGCGGATGGCCGGGTCTACATGACCGATTTCAATGCCGGGCTTTATATCCTGGAGTATGAAGGACGCGCCTAGCACGGCTCGACGGCATGGCGCCCTGGCAACCCGGCAAATCTCAGAGTTTCGCAATGAACGACAAAGCTTCGTCGAAGCCGAAAACCGTGCTGGTCACCGGCGGCACCGGTTTCGTCGGCACCTATGTATGCCGGCTGGTGGCCGGACAAGGCCGAACGGCCATCGCCGCCGGTATCGAGCCATTCTCGCCGGAGGGGCTATTTGCGCTCGGCGCAAGCGCCCCCTCGATACGGTTTGTCCGCGTCGATGTCCTCGATCTGCCGGGCCTGGAAACGCTCTGCCGCACCCATAAGCCGGACGCGATCGTTCACGCCGCCGGACTTTTGGGTCACGACAATTCGTTGAAGAATCCGGTGCAGACCTATGCGGTCAATGTCGGCGGTACCGTGAATGTTTTGGAGGCGGCACGCCGGTGCGGCGTCGCCAAGGTTCTCTACATCAGCAGCAACGCTGCCTACCACAAAAAAGAACGCGACGCCTTCGACGAAACTCATCCGACAACGTCGCTATCCTCCGGCAATCCCAATGCCCACTACGGCGCTTCGAAAATGGCGGCCGAACAGGTCGCGCTCGCTTATCACACTTTCCACGGCATCGACGCCGTGGTCATTCGCATCACCAGCGTCTACGGCTTCGGCATGCAGCCGGGACAGATGCAACTCAAGCAGATCGTCGAGGGTGCGGTCGACGGCGAACACGTGATGATCGCCTCGGGCGGCCGGGTCGTGCGCGACTATACCTATGTCGAAGATGCGGCCGAAGGAATTGTCGACATCCTCGATTTCGATACCCGTGCGTTGCCGCAACGCGTTTACAATATCGCCAGGAGCGAATTGACCAGCACTTTCGATATTGCCGATGCAGCCCGAACCGCCGTGCCGGCAGCCCGCATCGAAGTTGGCGACCAAATGACCGAGTTCGAAACGGCGACATTACGGCAGCGCGCCCCGCTCGATTCGAACTCGTGCCACGGCGGTGTTCGGGTACAAATCGCGCTATCCGTTACGCGCCGGCATCAAGGCCTATGCGCAAATGTACGCTGCCTTCAAAAACAAGACACTCCAAAGCACGGGGAAGTAGTCACCGGATGCTCTGTTGCGTAATTGTCATGATCGTTGTGCCGTTTTTGATGGCGTTGCATTCGGGTGAACGGCGCGTCATGCTTCGCCGAAACCGTTTAGACTGGCCCCATGCGTCGGCTGACGATCGTCGTTCCAGTACTCAACGAGGCGGCAATCATCGTTGACGCGCTCGAAGCGCTCGAGCCATTGCGCGCTCGCGGCGCCGAAATCATCGTCGTCGACAGCGGCTCCGCCGACGGCACGCCGGAACTGGCGCGCCGGTTGGCCGATCGGGTGATCGCCGCGGCGCGCGGGCGCGGCGCCCCGCTCAACGCCGGCGCCGCGAGGGCCTGCGGTGACGCGCTGTTATTCCTGCACGCCGATACGGCGCTGCCGAACAATGCCGAGCGGCTGATCGGCGCCGCATTGGCAGCGCGCCCCTGGGGCCGGTTCGATCTGCGCATCGCCGGGACTCATCCTTTCCTCGCCGTGGTGGCGCGGATGATCAATTGGCGCTCGCGGCTGACCGGCATAGCCACCGGCGATCAGGCCATCTTCGTGCGGCGCGACGCGTTCCGTTCGGTCGGCGGCTATCCCGAACTGCCGCTGATGGAAGACATCGCCCTATCGCGGCGGCTCAAGCGCCTATGCCGCCCCTATTGCATCGGCACGCCGGTCGTCACCTCCGGTCGCCGCTGGGAGCATAACGGCGTGCTGCGCACGGTCGTCTTGATGTGGCGGCTGCGGCTTGCCTATTACTTCGGCGCCGAGCCCGCGCGGTCTGGCGCTGCGCTACCCGGCGGTGCCGCCGTCAACCGCGCAAGGCCGAGCCGGGCCATAGCTTCGGCGCGGTGCGCGCATATTGCGGCGGCCGCGCTACCTCGGCGCCGAGCGTCTTGCGCGGCATGCCAGGCCCAATGCGGATCGTCGAGGAAAGCGCGCGCCATGCGCGACCATGTCGGCTTTGCCGCTGGCGACGATCTCTTCGGCCTGCTGGGCGCCGGCGATCATGCCGACGGCGCGCACCGCGATGCCGCTTCGCGGCGCACCCGCTCGGCGATCGGCACATTGAAGCCGGGATCGCTCGGCCTGCGGCTGTCCGGCGTGATGTTGCCCGACGAAACGTCGATATAATCGAGCCCCGCCGCCTTGAGCGCTTTGCCGATAGCGACCGCGTCGTCGGCGGTCAGGCCGCCTTCGAGCCAATCGGTGCCGGTGATGCGCGCGCCGAGCGGAACGCCGCGCGGCACCGCGGCGCGCACCGAGCGGACCACCTCGAGCGGAAAGCGCATGCGGCCCTCGAACGAGCCGCCGTATGCGTCATTGCGCTTGTTGGACAGCGGCGACACGAAGCTGTGCAGCAGATAGCCGTGCGCGAAATGCAGTTCGATGGCGTCAAAGCCGATCCGCACCGCGCGCTTGGCGGCATCGATGAAGGCCGCGGTGACGCGCGCCATGTCGTCTTCGGTCATGGCGCGCGGCGTGTGCCAGCCGGGACCGAACGGCAGCGCCGAAGGCGCGATGGTCTGCCAGGGTCCTCGGCGTCGCTGAGCGCCTTGGCGCCTTCCCACGGCCGCTGCGACGAAGCCTTGCGGCCGGCATGGGCAAGCTGGATGCCGAGCTTGGCGGTGCCGATGTGCCGGCAATGATGCGACGATGCGCTCGAGCGCCGCTTCGCAGGCGTCGGAATAAAGTCCGAGGCAGCCGTGGGTGATGCGGCCGTGCCGCTCGACGTGGGTGGCTTCGATCACCAGCATGCCCGGCGCCGGAATTGGCCAGCATGCCGAGATGGGTCATGTGCCAGTCGTTGCCGACGCCGTCGTCGGCGCTGTACTGGCACATCGGCGATACGACGATGCGGTTCGGCAGGGTCGAGATCGGCAAGTTTAATTGGTGAAAACAAAGCGCTCGACATTGATGCTCACAAATTCTGGAGGGTCCGGAGGGATCGCAAGGCGGCGCGCCGCACTCGGCGTGCCTTTGCTGCAGGCCGTTTCGCGCTGTGGATAACGCGTCCGGCCGCCGGAATCCAGAGCATGCCCGGCAAAATGCCTGCGCTAGGCCGCCATGCCAGCCCAGGGTGGACGCGGCACGAGGTCACCTTGCGGCACCAGATCAGCCGTCGGCATCAAGTCCTCGTCCAGCGGCAGTTCACCGTCCGCGAGCGACACCCCGGCCAGCGCCGCCCACTGCTCGCGCAGGCGCAGCAGTTTCCGCATTTCTTCGAGAAACCCGGTCTCGGTGTAGTAGTGCCGCCAGCGGCCGGTGTCGGAGAGGTCCAGAAAATTGTCTTGTCGGCGCTCGATCAGCGCAAGCCATCGCCGAGCGATGCCGTCGTACCGGCCGTATTGCGGCTCCGACATGAAAAGAGCAACCAGAAGAGCGAGTGGAAAAACGCGTTTGAAATCGGCACTTTCAAATAAACAGCGTGTATCGATTGATTCGGCAACAAAAATGAATGTGGCGGCATGCGGACTTTTTATTGACTTTCTGCTCGCTTACAACAGATAAAATTGATTCGTCGCGGTTAAAGCTGCACACGCAGCCAATGGGCAAGCTCGCCGACAATGCCGCGGCGAAACAGCAGCACGCAGGCGACGAAAGTGCCGCCCTGGATCACCAGCACCCATTGGCCGAGCGGCGCCAGGTAATTCTCCATGGCCACGATGAAGAAGGCGCCGACCACCGGGCCGAATATGGTGCCGAGCCCGCCGACCAGCGTCATCAACACCACCTCGCCGGACATCGTCCAATGCACGTCGGTCAGCGAGGCGAGCTGAAATACGATCGCTTTGAGCGATCCGGCCAGCTCCCGCGAGCGTTGCCGACAGCACGAAGGCGACGAGCTTATAGCGGTCGGTGCGATAGCCCAGCGAAATGGCACGCTGCTCGTTCTCGCGGATCGCCTTGAGCACTTCGCCGAACGGCGAATTGATGATGCGGTAGATCAAGAACAGCGCCGCCAGCACGATGACGAGCACGAAGGCATACATCGTCATCTCGTTGTTGAGATCGAACACGCCGAACAGGTGTCCGCGCGGCACGTCCTGAATGCCGTCCTCGCCGCCGGTCAGCTTCACGCGCAGCGCAACGAGGTACATCATCTGCGCCAGAGCGAGCGTGATCATTGCGAAATAGATGCCCTGGCGGCGGATGGCGATCGCGCCGGCAACGAGGCCCAGCACGGCGGCCGTCGCAGCGCCGATGAGGACCGCGACTTCGGGCGGCAACCCCCAATCTTTGGCCGCATAGGCGCATAGATAACCGGCCCAGCCGAAATACAGCGCGTGGCCGAACGACAACAGTCCGACATAGCCGACCAGAAGATTGAAGGCGCAGGCAAACAGCGCAAAGCACAGCGCCTTCATCAGGAAAACCGGATAAAGTATCAGTGGCGCTGCGACGAGAAAGGCAACCATCGCCGCGGCCGCCAAGACGACGCTCCATTCGGTATCGCGATGGGCAACGGCGGGGGTCTCTGACGCGCTTGCCATTATGCACCTCGCCCGAACAACCCGGTCGGTCGAATGAGCAGCACGATGACCATGATGACGAAGATCACGGTGTTGGATGCTTCCGGGTAAAACACTTTGGTCAGGCCCTCGACAATACCGAGCGCGAACCCCGTGAGGATTGCTCCCATGATCGAGCCCATGCCGCCGATGACCACGACCGCAAACACCACGATAATGATATCGGAGCCCATCTGCGGCGAGACATTGTAAATCGGCGCCGCCATCACACCGGCGAGACCCGCGAGACCGACGCCGAAGCCGTAGGTGAGCGTCACCATCCGCGGCACGTTGATGCCGAAAGCGCGCACCAGCGTCGGATTTTCCGTCGCGGCGCGCAGATAAGAGCCCAGCCGCGTCCGCTCGATGGCGAACCAGGTGCCGAAACAGACGACCAGCGAGAACGCGATCACCCAGGCGCGATAATTCGGCAGGAACATGAAGCCGAGATTGTGGCCGCCCTGAAGCACATCCGGGATGCCGTAAGGTTTGCCGGAAGAGCCGTAATAATTGCGGAAGACCCCTTCGATGATCAGCGCCAAGCCGAACGTCAGCAACAGGCCGTAGACGTGATCGAGATTCCGCAGGCGCCGCAAAAACAGCCGCTCGACGACGATGCCGGTCGCCCCGACAAGGATCGGCACGATGATCAGCGCCGCCCAGTAGTTGATGCCGAGATAGTGCAACAGCAAATACGCGCCGAACGCCCCCATCATGTACTGGGCGCCGTGCGTGAAATTGATGATGTTGAGCATGCCGAAAATGACTGCGAGCCCGAGACTCAACAGGGCGTAGAACGAGCCGTTGATCAAGCCGATCAACAGCTGCCCGAACAGGGCCTGTGAGGGGATACCGAAGATCTCGAACATCGGTGAGCGCAAAGATGTCTCCCGCGCGGCGGCGGGGAGACATCTCCGGTACTACTTACTGCTAGCAACGAGCGGACAATTATCGTCCTTCAGCGGCCGAAACGCTTGATCCGCCGGAATGGTCGCGCGCAGCTTGAAATCGTCCCCGGGATATTTCGATTCCGCAGGCGACTTCACTTCGAAGAGATAGGCGGGATGGGTGACGGTGCCGTCGACGCGAACCTGGCCCTTGCCGAAAAGCGGATCGTCCGTCGGCATCTTCTTCATTTGGTCCACGACAGCCTTGCCGTCGCTGGCGCTTCCGACTGCCGCGACCGCCTTGAGGTAGTGCAGTACCGATGAATAGACGCCGGCCACGACCATGCTTGGGAATTTGCCCGGCCGTTCGGCCTGCCACCGCTTGGTCCAAGCGCGGTTCGCGTCGTTCATGTCCCAGTACCAGGTCGAAGTCAGCACCAGACCTTGCGCGGTCTTCAGCCCGAGCGCTTCGACGTCGGAGATGAATACAAGCAAGCCGGCGAAGTGCTGGCCACCGGCGGTGATGCCGAATTCGGCGCCCTGCTTGATGGCATTATCGGTGTCGCCGCCGGCATTGGCGAGGCCGATTATCTTCGCCTTGGAAGCCTGCGCCTGAAGCAGGAAGGACGAAAAGTCCGGCGTGTTGAGCGGGACGGCCACGTCGCCGACCACCTTGCCGCCATTGGCCGTGACGACGGCCGCGGTATCGCGCTCAAGTGCATGACCGAAGGCATAGTCGGCGGTGATAAAGAACCATGTATCCCCGCCGGTCTTGACCAAAGCTTTCCCGGTCCCGTTGGCGAGCATCCAGGTGTCATAGGTCCAATGCACGCTGTTCGGCGAGCATTTCGGCCCGGTCAGATCGGACGATGCCGCTCCCGAGATGAGGAATACCTTGTTCTTTTCCCGCGTGACGTCGCTCACCGCCAGCGCCACGCTCGACGTCGGGACGTCGGCGATGGCATCGACGTGATCAACGTCGTACCACTGCCGAGCGATATTGGAGCCTACGTCCGGCTTGTTCTGATGGTCGGCACTGACGATGTCGACCTTCATGTTATGGGCGGCGGGATTGAAATCCTGCACCGCCATCTTGGCAGCGATCACAGATCCCGGACCGCTAATATCGGCGTAGAGGCTCGACATGTCGCTTAGAACGCCGATCTTGACGTTTATCGGCTGCGCTTGTGCCGTCGCGGCAAGCAACGTGGCCGCGGCGAATGACAAATAGGCAGTGACTTTCATTCAATCCTCCCGTTTATTTTGTGTGTTTTGGCCCTCTGCGGTAGTCTTACACTCCGAGATAGTCGTGTAGTCTGTCCATATTGGCCTTCAGATCGCGGGTCGAGAATTCATCGACAATCCGTCCGTGTTCCATCACATAGTGCCGGTCGGCAACAGTGGCCGCAAATTGGAAGTTCTGCTCGACGAGAAGCACCGTAAAGCCCTGGGCCTTGAGCGTGCTGATTGTATCCCGGATTTGCTGGATTATGACAGGGGCCAGTCCCTCGGTCGGTTCGTCCAACAGCAACATGCGGGCGCCGGTGCGCAGGATACGGCCGATCGCCAGCATCTGCTGCTCGCCGCCAGACAGTTTCGTGCCTTGGCTGTTGAGCCGTTCGCGCAAATTGGGAAATAGCGCGAAGATGCGCTCGAGATCGAGCCCGCCCGGACGCACCTGCGGCGGCAGTAGCAGATTTTCGCGCACGTTCAGGCTGGCGAAGATGCCGCGCTCCTCGGGACAGAAGGCGATGCCGGCGCGTGCGATCGCGTCGGACTGTAGCGCCGATCAATTCGCGGCCCTCGAACAGCACCGAGCCGCTCTTTTGCGCGACGATGCCCATGATCGACTTAAGCGTCGTCGTCTTGCCGACGCCGTTGCGGCCGAGCAGCGTCACCACCTCGCCAGGCTGCACCTCGAAGCTGACGCCGTGAAGAATATGCGACTTGCCGTACCACGCTTCGAGCCGCTTGACCGCCAGCAGAGCCCGCGTCCCTGACGAGGTCTTCTCAGGCATGGCCCGTCCCCAGATAGGCTTCGCGCACCGCCGGGTTTGCCGCGACCGTCTGGTAGTCGCCCTCAGCGAGCACCTGACCGCGGGTCAGCACTGTAATACGGTCGCACAGGTCGGCGACCACGCTGAGATTGTGCTCGACCATCAGCACGGTACGCTTCGCCGAGACAGCCTTGATCAGCGCGCTGATACGATTGATGTCGTCGTGGCCCATGCCGGCGGTGGGCTCGTCGAGCAGAAGCATCGCCGGATCGAGCGCCAGGGTGGTGGCGATTTCGAGCGCCCGCTTGTGACCATAGGGCAACTCGGCCGCGAGCGTGTCCGCGTAACCCGACAAGCCGACGTCGTCGATCAGCGAAAGCGCGCGCTCGTCGAGCCCATGCAGGACGCGCTTGCTGCGCCAGAAATCGAACGAGCCGCCGCGGTGGCGTTGCAATGCGATGCGAACGTTTTCGAGCACGGTGAGATGGGGAAACACCGCGGAAATCTGAAACGACCGCACCAGTCCGAGCCGCGCCACGTCGGCCGGCTTGAGCGCGGTGATGTCGCGGCCGTCGAACACGATGCGCCCGCGCGTCGGGGTCAGGAATTTGCTGAGTAGATTGAAGCAGGTGGTCTTGCCGGCACCGTTCGGCCCGATCATGGCGTGAATGCTGCCGCGTGCGACGCGGAGATTGACCGAGCGCACCGCGACAAAGCCGGCAAAATCCTTGGTCAGGTCCTCGGTTTCGAGGACGCTATCGTCACTCACCGCATTCCCCCACGCCGCCATTCTCCGCCATCCGCGCTACGCGCGTAAAGAGGACAACCCAAGAACGATGCGAGACAGAGTGACGCCCGTCGGCGTGGCAAAACCGGACAGCTCTCGCGGTTCCGAAAAAAGACGACCCGCCCGGTGGAGATAGGGGCCGGGCGGGTCTTAAAATCGGCGCCGGGCTCAGGGGAATGGGGTGCAGCGAGGGGTCTTAAAGAACGCATCCACATAGGGGTTGCCGCCGCGGCGGTGGGGCGGGCTCGGCGACCGGCTGGGCCGACCCCACACCGCGGTCGTGGCGCATCCGGTCGATGATCTTGTCCAAATGCGCCTCGGCCCGGCGGGGCGAACGCGCGTGGCGGCCATTGGGACCTACCGCCGGCCGGCCGGCAGCGTATCGTCGAGCGGCTTCTCCTCCAGCAGGATCACGGCCAGAAACGAAACCGTCAACGTTGCGGCGATGGCGAAAAACACGGTCTGGAAGGTCGTCACCGAGGCGCTGCCGAGAAATGCGTGGCCGAGGGAGCCCGGCGCCGCGTCCACCGGCGCATGGGCCAGTATGACCGCTCCGAATATCGCGATCAGCATGGTGCCCATCAGGGTACGGGTGAAATTCATGGTGCCGATCGCCGCGCCGAGATCGTGGATCGAAACAGTATTCTGCAGCGCCACTTGCGTCAGCGGCGCCGTCGGCCCGAAGCCAACGCCGATCAAAAACAGAATGACCTCGAGCTTGAGCGAGCTCATGCTTGCGGCCGACAGTGCCAGCGCCGTGACGGCGCCGAGACCGACCACAAGGAAGCATAGCGGCAGGAGCTTATAGCGCCGGACCCGGGCGATCACCTGGCTGGACAGGCCGGCACTGACGTTAAGCATGACCATGAGGATGACGAGGCTTAGGCCTGACGACGTCGCCGACCAGCCAAGCGCGCTTTGCAGATAGATCGGCAGAAAAATATTGAGGCAAATGATCGCCCCCCAGCCGAAGGAATGCGCCACCATGGTCAACCGGGCGGCCGCGTCGGCAAGAATCGCGATCGGGATCAGCGGCTCCACGGCGGTGAGCAGCCGCACCACAAATCCGGCGCCCAAGACCAGCGCGCAGCCGAGCAGCGACAGCACCGGTGCGGACAGCCACGAATAATGCGCGCCACCGAGATTGAGCGCCAGCATGAAGCAGGCGCTCGACGCCATGACCAAAAATGCACCGGCAAAATCCAGGCGATGCGGCCGTCCGTAGCGCGGCAGCCGCCGCAATACGGTTTGCGCCAGGGCGATGGTGAGAAGGCAAAACGGGATTTTCCAGATGAAGATCATCCACCAAACAAGATGATCGCAAATCCAGCCGCCGAGCGCCGGGCCGCAGCCGCCGGCGGTGGTGAAGGCGATGGAAAAGTAGGTGTAATATTTGGCGCGCTCCTTGGGCGGCGCCATATCGCCGAGCACCATCTGCGCGCTCGAAATCATGCCACCGCCGCCCATGCCCTGCACCACACGGCCGCAGATCAGCATCAGCATGCTCGAAGCGGTGGCCGAGATCAGCGCGCCGGCCATATAGATCGTCAACGCGATCAACAACGACGCGCGCCGGCCGTGGATATCGGCGAATTTGCCGTAGAGCGGCGTCAGCGCCGTTGCCGCGATCAGGTACGAGGTAATGACCCAAGGCAACTCGGTGACGTCGCCGAAGACCCGGCCGATGGTCGGGAGCGCGCTGGCGAGAATCGATTGGTCGATCGAGCCGAGGAACACCGGCAGCATCATGCTCATGACGATCAGCCGCTTTTCGCCGTGCGTCAGCGGCCTCGGCCCGCCGAGCGCGGCGGCTGCGGCATGCGCGATCGGCCCGGACCGATCGGGCGTCGCCAGCGCTTCCTCCCGCAAAACCGCGGCGCTTCCGCGCTCGTCATTCATAAAGCGAATTTACGCTGCCCTACCCAGCGCCCCCCGGAATCAAGAGCGAGCAATACCGGCAAAGACGGCCAGTGTCATATGCGCAATGGCCCGCCAGGGCCGAAATTGGCGCATGGCAGCTCTTCGGCCGGGTCCGGGCGGCACCCTGCCAAGCGGTGTCACAAACTGGTGCCCTTGCCATCGACCGCGCCGGCGAACAGACCATCGTGTAAAAATACGCTGTGCTTACGCGGGGAGTGATAATATCTGGTAGCGTCGGAATTCAGCAGGAGATGACAAATGAACTCCCGTGATCCTAAAGGACAGCAAACCGGCCCGCTCCAAACGCCGACCGACCTCGGCTCGAACGCCGTGCGCGATCTCGCCGGCGCGCTCAATATTCTGCTGGCCGACATGTTTGCGCTCTACCTAAAGACCAAGAATTACCACTGGCACATGTCCGGCCCGCATTTTCGCGACTATCATCTTCTGCTCGACGAGCACGGCGATCAAATCTTCGCCACGACCGACGACATCGCCGAGCGCGTTCGCAAGATCGGCGGCACGACCATTCGCTCGATCGGCCATATCGGCCGCCTGCAGCGCGTGCTCGACAACGACGCCGAGTTCGTCACGCCGCTCGACATGCTGGCGGAGCTGCGCGACGACAACAAGCAGCTTGTCGCCCACCTGCGGGAGACCCACGATCTGTGCGACGAGCACGGCGACGTCGCCACCGCGAGCATGATCGAGAATTGGATCGACGAGGCCGAACGGCGGACTTGGTTCCTGTTCGAATCGACCCGCACCACCGGCGAGACGGCGTGAGCGGCGGCTTTAGCCCTACTGCTTGAGCGTATTGGCGACCTTGAAGCTCGCCTCGGTCTTGCCCTTGATCTCGGCGAGCGTCACCTCGGGCGCCAACTCGATCAGCGTCAGGCCGCCGCCGCGGCGGTCGAGCGTGAACACGCCGAGATCGGTGATCACCATGTCGACCACCCCTGCGCCAGTGAGCGGCAGCGTGCAGCGCTTCTTGAGCTTGGAGTCGCCCTTGGCCGAATGCTCCATCAGCACGACGACCTTCTTGACGCCGCCGACAAGGTCCATGGCGCCGCCCATGCCTTTGATCACCTTGCCCGGGATCATCCAGTTGGCGAGGTCGCCGTTTTCCGCGACCTCCATGGCGCCGAGGATGGCGATATTGATGTGGCCGCCGCGGATCATGGCGAAGCTATCCGCCGAATTGAAATAGCTCGTGGTCGGCAGCTCGGTGACGGTCTGCTTGCCGGCATTGATCAGATCGGGATCTTCCTCGCCCTCGAACGGGAATGGGCCAGTGCCGAGCATGCCGTTCTCGGATTGCAGCTGCACGCTCATGCCGTCGGGGATGTAATTCGACACCAGTGTTGGAATACCGATGCCGAGATTGACGTAGAATCCGTCTTCCAATTCCTTGGCGGCGCGTTCGGCCATCTGATCGCGGGTCCAGGGCATGGTCAGACCTCCTCGCCGGTGCCGGCCGGCGCGGCGGCTTTCAGCCGTTTGCGAACCGTACGCTGCTCGATGTGCTTGATCGCAGTCGGCACGTGGATGATCCGCTGCACGTAAATGCCAGGGGTAATGATGTGGTCGGGATTGATGTCCCCGGGCTTAACGAGTTGCTCGACCTGGGCCACGGTGACCTTTCCCGCCGTCGCCATCGTCGGGTTAAAGTTGCGCGCGGTCTTGCGGTAAGCGAGGTTGCCTTCGGTGTCGCCGCGGTAGGCGTGCACGATCGACAGGTCGGCGACCAGCCCGCGCTCCATGACATATTTCTCGCCGTCGAATTCGCGCGTGTCCTTGCCCTCGGCGATCTTGGTGCCGTAGCCGGTCTTGGTGAAAAAAGCCGGGATGCCGGCGCCACCGGCGCGGATGCGCTCCGCCAGCGTGCCTTGCGGGTTGAACTCGATCTCCAGCTCGTTGGCCAGGAACTGGTTCATGAAAGTTTTGTTCTCGCCGACGTAGGACGAGATCATCTTCTTGATCTGCCGGGTGTCGAGCAGAATGCCCAGGCCCTTGCCGTCGGTGCCGCAATTGTTCGACACAACGGTGAGGTTCTTCACCCCTGAATTGCGGATTGCGAGAATGAGAGTTTCCGGAATGCCGCACAGACCGAAGCCGCCGGCCATGATGGTCATACCATCCTTCAGCAACCCGGCCAGTGCGGAGTGCGCGTCCGCATGGACCTTATTCATAACTGCTCCACTTCCCCCAGCCCGATTGAGATACGCATAACCGCCCGGGCGGAAAGGTCAACCGCGCCGATCGTCATCGCCGTCTTTCGACAACGCCCGGTCTTTCGCCCAAGGCAATGCTGCTTGCGCCTAATTTATTTGGCTGGCGGCGCGTTCGCGGGCGGCGGACTGGTCGTCGTCACCGGATTGGCCGGCGGCTAACTATGGTGCTCACCGGGTTCGACGGCGGCTGGCCCATCGTACTAACGGGGTTGGCGGGCCGCACCGCGGCGGCCGCCGGTGCGGGAGCCGAAGCGGCGGCGGTCACATCGCCGACCGTGATCGGCCCGGGAAGATTGGGATGCGGGTAGTAGGTCCAATAGACGAAGACCACGGCGAACAAGATGGCGGCCACAACAGCCCCGCCGAAACGGTTGCGAAATGAAATGAGGCTTCCAAGCAGCGCCGCCGCGAAGGCAAACAGCGACAATATGGCGACATAGGCCCAATTCACCGACGCGAGATCGATAGGCATGGTTTGCTCCTGCTAGACCGCTGCGGCGAGCTTAGCCAATCCGCCGATCCTGGGCGATATGCAAATCGCAGGACCGCGCCACTAGCCGCCGCATCGGCCAAGACGGTATAAGGCGCAACCCGCCGGCGGCATGACGGTTTCATGGCGCGGCGCGGCACAGGTACCCGTCGCGATGACCAATCTGCTCATTCTGCTCGGCTTGACGCCGGAAATCCGCACGCAATACCGCGACCGATTGCAAGAGCGCTTTCCCGACGTGACGATGACGCTGGTCGACCATCATTCCAAGGTCGGGCCCCATATCTGCCGCGGCCGACGCGCTTGTGACGTTCACGCCGCTGATGACCGCCAAAGTGCTGGAGCAAGCCAACAATTTGAAATGGATCCAGACGCTCGGCACCGGGGTCGACAACCTCATCGACCAGCCGACGCTGCGCAAGGACGTCATCGTCACCAATGTCCGAGGCATCCATGGACCGCCGGTCTCGGAGGCCGCGCTCGCCACCATGCTGGCGCTGGCGCGCGAATCTGCCGGGCGCGGTCCGCGGCCAGGATGCCCGCGAATGGCGGCGCTGGCCGGCGCAACTCCTGCACAACAAGACGGTTGGCATTTTCGGCGTCGGAGCTGATCGCCGAGACGCTGGCGCCGATGTGCAAAGCGTTCGGCATGCGGGTCGTCGGCGTGAGTTCCTCGCCGCGCGCAGTCGCCGGCTTCGACCATATGCACAGCCGTGACGAGCTGACCCAGGCGGTCGGCGATTTCGATTTCTTTGTGCTGCTGACGCCGCTGACGCCGGCGACCCGCAACAGCATCGATGCCAAGGTGCTGGCGGCGATGAAGCCGTCGAGCTTTCTAATCAATCTTGCCCGCGGCGGCGTGGTGGATGAGCCGGCTTTGGTCGAGGCGTTGCGCGGAAAACGTATTGCCGGCGCAGCGCTCGACGTGTTCAACCAGGAGCCGCTGCCGGCCGATCATCCGTTCTGGGCGATGGAGAACGTCATCATCACCACCCATCAGGGCGGCTTCTGCGATGTCTATATCGACTATGCTCTGCCGACCGTCGAAACCAATATGCGCGCCTTTCTCAGCGGCAATGTCGGCGCCATGATCAACGTGGTGGAGCATTGATGTAGGGTGGGCATCGCGCCCACCACCGCGCGGCCCGTGTGGGTAAAATCGCGGACGCGCGATGCCCACGCGGTGAGGACAAGCCAACGATTTTGCCCACTCTACGCCATCAGGAGCAAACAAATGGAACAGCTTTCCGAACGCCTGCAGACGCCGATCTCGACCGCCGAACTGGAACGGCGCTGGACAGCGGTGCGCGCCGCGATGGAGCGCGACAAGATCGACGTGCTGCTGATGCAGAACAACAGCGACCAGATGGGCGGCTACGTCAAATATTTCACCGACCTGCCGGCGACCAACGGCTATCCGCTCACCGTCGTGTTTCCGCGCGACGATCTGATGACGCTGGTCAGCCAGGGCCCGTTCGGCGGCGTCAATGACTCAATGGCAAAAGCGACGGCATCCGGCGCGGCGTCAAGCACTGGTTCACGACGCCGAGCTATTCGTCCTGCTATTACACCGCGCCCTACGATCCGGAGCTCGCCGCCAAGGCGCTGGCGCCTTATGCCGGCGGCACCATCGGCCTGGTCGGCACCTATCAGATGTCGTTTGCCATGGTCGACTACATGCAGAAAGGCCGCTTCTCCAACACCAAATTCGTCGACGCCTCCGACCTCGTCGACCGCATCAAGGTGATCAAGAGCGCCGAGGAGCAGGAGCTGGTGCGCCGCGCCGCCGCGATGCAGGACGGCGCGATGCGCGCGGCCTTCGCCGCGGTCGAGCCCGGCATGCGCGACCGCGACGTCGCGGCGATCGCGCAGTGCTACAGCCAGCGCCACGGCAGCGAGCACGGCATCTATCTGTGCGCCTCGATGCCGCCGGGCAAGCCGGCGCAATTCGCCGCCCGCCATTATCAGAACCGCGTCATCGGCGAAGGCGACTGCGGTGGCGCTCCTCGTCGAGGATGCCGGGCCCGGCGGCATGTATACCGAGCTCGGCCGCACCTGCCGTCGTCGGCAAGGCGTCGCAGGAGATGAAGGACGAATACGCCTTCGCGCTCGAAGCGCGCAAATTCAATCTCGGCCTGCTCAAGCCCGGCGCCGCCTGCAAAGACGTGTTCGCGGCCTATAACGACTTCATGCGCAAGAACGGCCGGCCGGAAGAGAAGCGCCTGCATTGCCACGGCCAGGGTTACGATCTGGTCGAGCGCCCGCTCATTCGCTCCGACGAGCCGATGACGATCGAAAAGGACATGAACATCGTCGTGCATCCGACATACATCCGCGGCGGCATGCTGTCGTGGTTTTGCGACAATTGTCTGATCGGTGCCGAACGGGCCGGGCGAGCGGCTGCACCACTTCCCCGAAGAGATCACCGAACTCGGCTGAAAAATAGCGCGCGACGCAGCGCTGGAATGCGCGGCTTGGTGTTGACCGGTTCGCCCCGGCGATGCAGTCAAAGGCGGCTTGGTAGGGAAGAATTGCTCATGAAGAAGAAGTTGCTGGCCGCCGTCGCCGCGGCCATGTTTGTGGCGTCGGGTTTTCCGGCCGTGGCGCAGAATTATCCGAACCGTTCCGTCACCATGGTCATTCCGTTCGCCGCCGGCGGACCGACCGACGTGCTCGGCCGTGTCATTGCCGCGCGCATGAGCGAGGTCTTGGGCCAGCAGGTCGTCGTCGAGAATGTCGGCGGCGCCGGCGGCATGACCGGATCGGAACGTGTCGCCACGGCCCCTCCCGACGGCTATCAATTCGTGCTCGGCACCGTCGGCACCCACGCCCAGGGTCAGACGCTCTACAAACATCCGCTGTACAATGCGGTGACCGATTTCACCCCGGTAATCCTGGTCGCCGAAGTTCCGTTGGTGCTGGAAACGCGAAAAGATCTGCCGGTTAGCAATTTCAAAGAATTCGTCGCTTACGCCAAAGCGAACCAGGCGAAGATGCAATTCGGTTCCGCGGGAGTGGGCTCGGCTACCCATCTCGGCTGCGTGCTGTTGAACGACCTGATCGGCGTGCACATCACGCATGTGCCCTATCGCGGCACAGGACCAGCGCTGCAGGATCTCGAAGGCGGCCGTATCGACTATATGTGCGACGTGATCACGACGGCGAAGCCGCCAATCGACAGCGGCACAGTCAAGGGCATCGCAGTTCTCGATAGTAAGCGCTCGCCGGCGCTGCCGAACATTCCGACAGCGATAGAGCAAGGTACGCCCAATCTCGTCGCCTATACCTGGAACGCGATCTTTTTGCCCAAGAACACCCCGGCCCCGATCGTCGCCAAGCTGCACGATGCGGCACTGGCGGCAATGCATACGCCTTCGGTGCGCGACCGGTTGAGCGGGCTTGGCGCCGAGATAGTTCCCGACAACGAAGCCACCCCGCAATATCTCGGCGATTTCGTCAAAAGCGAAATCGCCAAATGGGCGGTCCCGATCAAGGCGAGCGGCGTCAGTGTCGAGTGACGCTGCGGCAAGGTTAACCGCGCCGCTTTTTGTCCGTTATTTGGTCAAAAAAATCCGCAATTGCGTCACCGTGAGGTCACGCCGAGCGAGCCCTATGCGCTCCGTGTAAGTGGTTGATAAGTCACGGAGTGCATCATGCGTGGGTACGGGGTCGGGTTGAGACTATTGGGAGCGGTCGCGGCGTTTGTTGTGACCTTCGCCGCGAGTGCCGTTTACGCCCAGTCGGCAACGACCACCCCGGTCGGCAAACCACTAGCTCTGTTGGCAGGCTTGCGACCGCCGCAAGACATCAAGCACGCGACCAGGCACAAAGCCACCAGACACTTCGTCCATGATGCACACGCGCATGCCAAAGCCGCGCATGAGAAAACCGCCGAGAGGCACCGCGGCCGAATGACCGCGCATGCACGGCACGCCACGGTCGCCGGGCTCGCCGCGCGGCATCACGCGCATCATGAGCAGACCGTTACGGCGTCCGCCTTCGCCGACGCGCCGCCGCAAGCGGCCTCCGCTCCGCCGCCCGCACCCGCTCCGAATTGGTCGGTCGTGAACGCAGCAGCGCCGTCCGATGAGTTCGCGCCGCCGGCAGCGGACGCGGCCGCGCCAGCGGTCTCAACAAACGCGAACGCCGGCGCCGCGAGCGCTTATCAGAATCCCGACGCATCGAAGGTGCAGACAATCAAGATCACGGCGGCCAATCCGGCGGGCCTCCCCGATCCGGCCGCCGCCCCTGTCGCATCTGCCACGGCGCCGACAACCGATGCCGCCGCTGCGCAAACCGTGCTTGCAGCATCTGCGGAGCAAGCGGCAACCGATGAGCCCACCGGCAAAACGATGGCGACGATCGGCAGCGCATCATGGATCGCGCAGGTGCTGGCTGCGCTCGGCGGTGCTGTCGCCGCGGGCGCCCTCGCCTGGTTCCTGATCGGCGGTGGGCCGGTGCGAACTTACGGCTAAACTACTCCGCCGCTTCGCGCCGCGCGCTCAGTGATCGAAACAGATCGAGCGCGTCCTTCGGCTTCATGTTCTTGTGCACGACGGCCGCCACCGCGGCGATCATCGCCTGCGGCGCCTCGGACTGGAAAATATTGCGGCCCATGTCGACGCCGGCCGCGCCCTGCTGGATGGCATTGTAGGCCATGGTCAGCGCGTCGAGCTCGGGCAGCTTTTTGCCGCCGGCCATCACGATCGGCACCGGGCAAGACGCGGTGACGGTCTCGAAATCCTCCTCGACGTAATAGGTCTTCACATATTGCGCGCCGAGCTCGGCGATGATGCGGCAGGCGAGCCGGAAATATTTGGCGTCGCGCACCATGGCCTTGCCGACGGCGGTGATGCCCATGACCGGCATGCCGACGCGCAAGCCCGGCATCGACGAGCTTGGTCATATTGTGCACCGAGCGGGTCTCGTGCTCGCCGCCGATGAAGACCTGAATGCCGACGCCGGCGGCGTTGAGCCGCACCGCGTCGTCCATGTCCATGGCGATCTGCTCGTCGGACAGTTCCTCGCGCAGAATGCTGGGGCCGCCGCTGGCCCGCAGCACCATCGGCTTTTGACATTCCGCCGGAATGACGCTGCGCAAAATGCCGCGCGTGCAGAATAAAGCATCGCAGGACGGCAATAGCGGCACGATCGATAGGTCGATGCGCTCGAGCCCGGTGGTCGGGCCCTGGAAATAGCCGTGATCGACCGCGAGCATGACGGTGCGGCCCGAAGCCGGATCGAACACCCGCGCCATGCGGTTCTTCATGCCCCAATCGAGCTGATGCGAGCCTTTGAGGTAAAAGCCCGGCGTCTGCTGCGGCTGGTCGAGGGAATAGCGTTCGCCTTCTTTGTCGGCTTCCGGCATGGCGTACGTCAGTCCTGCGATGGTTGTGGGGTCAGCGTTGCGGCGCCGAACCGGGCGGCGCCGGCCGATAATACGGATTTATGGCGCAAAAACCGCGGCTGCCTTGGGTGACGGCCGGCTCACAATCGGCGACTGAATTGTATTCGCAATCCCAGGCCAGGGCGTCGCCGCCGGTATTGGTGACGGCGCACCATTTTTCGTCGCCATAAGTGGCGGCCCGGCTCGGCGTGCTGAAGCCCATGCCAAAGGTCACGGCTGCTACGCCCAAAGCGATGACGAAAATCGATCTGCGGAAGGTGATTTGCATCGCAACAGTTTAGGCCGAGCGGGTCGAAACGCAAAGGACAAGGGCCGGGCGAGCGCGGCGCGGCTGCGACAAGTTCCTTAGCTGCGCCCGGTGACGGGAACGATTGCCTCTTGGCATTGTTCTCTTTTTGTTCTAAGGTGCCTCTTAAGGACATGCACTGAACATCCACGTCCTTTCCACGGCTGGAAAAGCTTGCGGAAAGACATGCAAGAGGCTGGCTGCATGAAAGAGCCTGCTGCTCTTTCCCCACAATTATCCCCAGCGCGAAGCCGCGCCGCCGTCATGCACGAATTGCGGCGCCTGTTGCCTGCCGCCCAGCGGAGCTTGCAGCCAAGCTTGGATCGATGGTTCGCACAAAATCCTACCCTTCGGGCTTGCCGCGCTCGATGCCCGCCTGCCGCAGGGCGGCTTGCCCTGCGGGGCGCTGCACGAAGTTGTCCCCGCGACCAGGCGGCGCTCCGGCCGCCTTCGGCTTCATCGTGGCGCTCCTCGCCCGCTTTGCGCGAACCGCACCCGCTCATTTTCGTCCTGCCGGCCTATGGCGCGACGCCGGCATGGCCGGCTTTCCGGCCATGGCCTCAACAGCCTCGGCCTCGATCCAGCGCTGGCTGATCCTGGTCGAGACCGCGCACCGCAAAGAAACCCTGTGGGCGATGGCGGAGGCGCTGCGCTCGGCGGCGCCGCCGCGGTCGCCGGCCTGATCGACAAGCTCGATCTGAAAACCAGCCAGAGGCTGCATCTCGCCGCCACCGACGCCGGGCTGCCGCTTTTGCTGCTGCGGCCGGCGCCAGACGCTGGAAGCGAGCGCGGCGGCGACGCGCTGGCGCATCGGCACGGCGCAAGCCGCGCGCGACCGCTTCGGCGCTGTATCGCGCGCCCGCGCTGGCATCTGCGGCTCGAACGCTGCCGCAACGGACGGCCGGGCGAATGGGTAGTGGAGTACGATCATGTCGCGCATCGTTTCAGTCTGGCTGCCGCGCTGGCCGATCCTGCGTTTTCTCGCGGCGCAGGCTGGCACAGGCGAGAGCGCCTTCGGCCAAGCCGGTCGATCCTGACCGGCCGTTCGTCCTTGCCGTTGCCGCCGCCGGCGGCCCGCGCATCGCCGCCTTGAACGAAGCGGCCGAAGCGGCCGGGCTTGCGCGTCGGCGAGCCGCTGGCCGACGCGCGGGCGAAAGCCGGATTTTTGCAGGTGCGCGCCGTCGATGCCGCCGCCGACGATGCCGCGCTGCGCCGCCTGACCTTATGGGCGACGCGCTACACGCCGACCGCCTCGCCCTGGCGACGAGGACAACGGCGCCGACGGTTTTTTCCTCGACATCGAAGGCGCCGCCCATCTGTTCGGCGGCGAGGAAAGCTGATCGCCGATCTTGCCGCGCGGCTGCGAACAATTTCGGGCTGCCGGCGCGGCTTGCGGTCGCCGACACGCCCGGCGCGGCCTGGGCGCTGTCGCGCTTTCACGCACGCGCCATTGCTGCGTCCTGCCCTCGGGCCGAGGAAGCCGCGGCGCTTGCGCCGCTGCCGATCGAAGCGCTTGCGGCTGTCGCCGGAAACCCGCACGCGCTGCGCCGGCTCGGCTTCAAAACCGTCGGCGCGCTGCTCGACAAGCCGCGCGCGCCGTTTGCCGCGCGTTTTCCCGCCGAACTGTTGCGCCGTCTCGACCAGGCGCTCGGCCGCATCGACGAGCCGCTCGTCCCGATCGTCGCGCCGCCGGTCTATCACAGCCTGCGTTATCTGCTCGAGCCGATCGTCACCGCAGGAGGCGGTCGTCGCCCGCGCCAGCCGCCTGATGCAGAACGCTGGTGCATGTGCTCGACCCGCGACGACGTCGGCGCGCGCGCGCTTGCGGCTTTCGCCTCTATCGCGTCGACGGCGCGGTCGAGACGCATCGATATCGCGCTGACGCTGCCGACGCGCAGCGTCGCCCATGTGGCGCGGCTGATCGCGCTCAAGCTCGAAGCGCTGGCGGCGATGCGAGGATGCCGGCTTCGGCTTCGAGGCGATCGGCCTTGCCGTCACCCGCGCCGAACCGATGCCGGCGCGGCAGACCGAACTTGACCGCCGGCGACGGCGATCGGGACTGACGATCGCGCCGAACGCTGCGCGGCCTTGATCGATACGCTGCGCCAGCGGCTCGGCCCGCAGAGCGTGCGGCGGTTCGAGCCGGTCGCCAGCCATCTCCCCGAACGCGCCGAAATGCTGCCGCCGGTCGACGGCGACGGCGTTGCACACCTGGCCCTGACCGGCGGCAGCGAACCGCGCGTCCGCTGCTGCTGTTGCCGCAGCGCCGAGCCGGCCGAAGGGTCAGGCGCTCGTCCCCGAAGGTCCGCCGCGGCGTTTTCGCTGGCGCGGCGTGACCTACGAGGTCGCCGGCGCGCAAGGCCCGGAACGCATCGGCGCCGAATGGTGGCGCGCGCCCTCCATCCGCGCATCCGCACGGAAAGCTGTCCGCGACGGCACGACGCGGCAGCAAGCCCTGACGCGCGATTATTACCTCGTCGAGGATGCCGGCGGCCACCGCTTCTGGCTCTACCGCGAAGGCCTTTACGGCCGCGAGACGACGCCGCGCGCTGGTTCGTGCACGGCTGTTTGCGTGAGCATTCGTTTGCGTGAGAACGCCAATGAGCGCCTACGCCGAACTCGCCGTCACCACGAACTTCTCCTTCCTGCGCGGCGCCTCGCATCCGCAGGAGATGGTGGCGCACGGCCGACGAGCTTGGGCTTGCCGCCATCGGCATCGCCGACCGCAATTCTTTTGCCGGCGTGGTGCGCGCCTATGACGAAGCGCGCAAGCGCGAACCATCAAGCTCCTCGTCGGCACGCGGCTGGTCACCGTCGACGGCTTCGAAGTGCTGGCCTATCCGACCGACCGCGCGGCCTATGGCCGGCTCTGCCGCCTGCTCACCGCCGGCAATCTCAAGGCCAAGAAAGGCGAATGCCATCTCACCTTCGAGCGAGATTCTCGCCGCCAGCGAAGGCCAGATTTTCATCGCGCTGCCGCCGCGTTCGGACGCTGCTCAGCACGCGCGATCGAGTTGCGCGCAGAGCCGGGACTTCGCAACTCAGAGCCTGGACGTCCCACGCTGTTCGCGCTGGACGAGTCCGGAAAGCGACTGACTTTCACCGCCCGCCTCGCCGCCTTGGCCGCGCCGCGCCGGGCCGCACCTTCCTCGCCGGCGTGCATTATCATCGCGGCGACGAGCCGCGCCGGCTCGGCCTGTTGGCCGAGCTCGGCGCGCAGCGTCGGCGCGCCGCTCGTCGCCGTCAACGACGTGCTCTATCACGCGCCGGAGCGCCGGCCGCTCGCCGACGTGGTCACCTGCATCCGCGAGAAATGCACCATCGCCGAAGCCGGCTTGCGGCTCGCCGTCAACGCCGAGCGCCATCTCAAGCCGCCGGCCGAGATGGCGCGGCTGTTCGCAGAATTTCCCCGACGCCATCGCCCGCACCGTCGCGATCGCCAAAGCCTGCCGCTTCTCGCTCGGCGAGCTGCAAATACGAATATCCCGACGAGCCGGTGCCGCCGGGCAAGACCGCGCAGCAGCATCTCGAAGACCTCACCTGGGCGGGCGCGCGCGAGCGCTATCCGCAAGACCGCTATCCCGACGGCATTCCCGCCGAGGTGCAAAAACGCCTGCGCGACGAGCTCGCGCTGATCGCCAAGCTCGACTATGCGCGCTACTTCCTCACCGTGCACGACGTCGTCGCCTTCGCGCGCAGCCAGGACAAGGAAATCCTCTGCCAGGGCCGCGGCTCGGCGGCCAACAGCGCGGTCTGCTTTTGCCTCGGCATCACCGCGGTCAATCCGGACAAGAGCAACCTGCTGTTCGCCCGCTTCATTTCCGAGAACCGCGGCGAGCCGCCCGACATCGACGTCGATTTCGAGCACGAGCGGCGCGAGGAGGTGATCCAGTACATCTACGAGCGCTACGGCCGCCATCGCGCGGCGATCTGCGCCACCGTCGTCCATTACCGCTCGCGCCGCGCCATCCGCGAAGTCGGCAAGGTCCTGGGCCTGACCGAGGACGTCACCGCGGCGCTGGCCAAGACGGTGTGGGGCTACGGCGACGGCCTGCCGGACGATCACATCCGCCAGGCCGGCCTCGATCCGGCCAATCCGGCGATCCGCCAGGCCGTCGCACTCGCCGACGAGCTGATCGGCTTTCCGCGCCATCTCTCGCAGCATGTCGGCGGCTTCGTGCTCACCCGCGAGCCGCTCGACGAGACGGTGCCGATCGGCAACGCCGCGATGGACGGACCGCACCTTCATCGAGTGGGACAAGGACGACATCGACACGCTCGGCCTGATGAAGGTCGACGTGCTGGCGCTCGGCATGCTGAGCTGCCTGCGCCGCGGGCTCGATCTTCTGCAGGCGCATTACGGCAAGGATTATTCGCTCGCCACGCTGCCGGCAGGACGATCGCTGCCGTCTACGAGATGCTGTCGCGCGCCGATTCGGTCGGCGTGTTCCAGGTCGAGAGCCGCGCGCAGATGTCGATGCTGCCGCGGCTGAAGCCGCAATGCTTCTACGATCTCGTCATCGAAGTCGCGATCGTGCGGCCGGGGCCGATCCAGGGCGACATGGTGCATCCCTATCTGCGCCGGCGCGACGGCATCGACGCAGGAACGATTACCCCTCGCCCGCATCCGGCGCACGGGACCGGCCGACGAACTGAAAGACGTGCTCAAGCGCACGCTCGGCGTGCCGCTGTTCCAGGAACAGGCGATGCAGATCGCCATCACGGCGGCGAAATTCACGCCCGACGAGGCCGACGGGCTGCGCCGCGCCATGGCGACCTTCCGCCATACCGGCAAGGTCCATCTGTTTCGCGACAAGTTCATCGACGGCATGACCGCGCGCGGCTACGACCGCGACTTCGCCGAACATTGCTTCGGCCAGATCGAAGGTTTCGGCGAATACGGCTTTCCGGAAAGCCACGCGGCGAGCTTCGCGCTGCTGGTCTATGCCTCGGCCTGGATCAAATGCCGCTATCCGGACGTGTTCTGCGCCGCCATCCTCAACAGCCAGCCGATGGGCTTTTATCAGCCGGCGCAGCTGGTGCGCGACGCGCGCGCAGCACGGCGTCGAGATCCGCGCCGGCCGACGTCAATTTCAGCGATTGGGATTGCACGCTGGAAGCCGCTTGCCGCTCATTCCCGCGCAGCGGGAATCCAGCAAGCGGATCACGGGTCCCGCTTCGCGGGACGAGCGGATAAGCCGCCATGCCGTGCGGCTCGGCTTCCGCCTGATCCACGGCTTGCAGCGAAGACGAACTGAAAAAGCTCATCGCCGCGCGCGGCAACGGCTTTTCCTCGATCGAGCGGCTGGCGGCGGTCGCCGGCGTGTCGCGCTTCACCATCGAGCGGCTGGCCGAAGCGGACGCGTTCCGCTCGCTTGGGCCTCGACCGCCGCGCCGCTTTATGGGCGGCGCGCCGGCTCGACGTGATCGGCATGCAGCCGCCGCGCACCGGCGGTGCCGCAAGCCGACGCCGGCGTTGCCGCTGCTTGCGCCGCATCTGAGCGACGAGCTATTTCCCGAAGCCGCCGGTCGCGCTGCCGGCCATGCCGCTCTGCGAGCATGTCGTGGAGGATTACGTGGCGACCGGCCTGTCGCTGAAAGAGCATCCGGTGCGCTTCTTCCGCGATCGCCTCGCCGCGACTCGGCGCCATCCGCAACGCGACGCTGCGCGGCGAGGAGCTGCGCGCAGGACGTCGCCGGTCACCGTCGCCGGCCTGGTGCTGGTGCGGCAGCGGCCGGGCACGTCGAAGGGCGTCGTCTTCATGACGCTCGAGGACGAGACCGACATCGCCAACATCATCGTCTGGCCGAAAGTGTTCGACCGCAACCGCCGCACCGTGATGACGGCGCGTTTTCTCGCCGTGCGCGGCCGGCTGCAGCGCGCCGGCCTCGTCATCCATGTGGTCGCGGAAAGCTTTGTCGATCTGTCCGCCGAACTGTCGTCGCTGCGCGACGGCGAGCTTTCTCTGCCGGCGCCGTCGTGTCCGACGCATCAGGAAGGGTCCTGGCGCATGCTCAAGAGCCGAGATTTTCATTGATGAGAATGAGCACACCAGGTCGTCATTGCGAGCTCGCGGTGACAAACGACGGAGCCAAATCATGTGCGGCCGCGCCAAACTGCCCGACGACGTTTCCGAAATAAAACTCGATCTCAAAATCGATTTCGACGAGACCGGCGATTATCGGCCGCGCTGGAATGCGGCGCCGACGTCGAAACTTCCAGTGGTGGTCTCCGGCCGCGGCCGACGCACGCTCACCTTGATGCGCTGGGGCCTGATTCCGTCCTGGGCCAAGGATCACAAGATCGGCCATTCGACCTTTAATGCCCGCGCCGAGGGCGTGGACAACCGTCCCGCCTTCCGCTCGGCCTGGCGGGCCGGCCGCCGCTGTCTCGTCATTGCCGACGGCTATTACGAGTGGCGCGACGCCGACAGGCAACCCTTTGCCGTAGCGCTTAGCAATCGCGGTCCGATGACCCTCGCCGGCCTGTGGGACCAATGGCACGCTCCGGACGGCGCAACCATCAAATCGTTCACCATCATCACCACCCGAGCAAACGAACTTCTTGAGCCATTACATGCCCGTATGCCGGTCCTCCTGGCGCCGGACCGCTGGCCGGCATGGCTCGGCGAAACCACCGCCGGCGCTACCGAACTCAAGGCCATGCTGCAGCCTTATCCCGGCGGCGGCATGACGTTCTGGCCGGTCGACCGCCGCGTCGGCAATGTCAGGAACGATCATCCCGATCTATTCGCGCCCATCGGCCCACCGGTTTAGCTGAGCGGTCCGGGAATATTTCGATGTTTCAGTCGTTCTAGATGGGAGTTGCGAAGCTCCCCCTTGCCCTATATCGTTTCGCCACCTGCCGATGCAGGGCTCCCCGGGGCGCGAGATTCTGCAGGGGGGAGCCAAGGTCGAACCCGCGACACCGCGTCACCGCGGAACATCGCGGCAGATAGGGTAGTTGCTCGTTTCGAAGAAAATCGAGGCGGGACTTAACGTAACGGCCTCGCAGATGGCCGGGAGGAAATATTGCGGCCTTCCACCAGCCATCTCCGCGCGCTGATGCGCAAGCGCGACTTCTACGCGGGCGGTCTTATGCTCTTGCTCGGTCTTGGCATCGCGCTCAAAGGCATGAGCTACCGGGCCGGCACGCTCATGCACATGGGTCCGGGCTTCTTGCCGACCGCCTCGGCGTGATTCTTGCCATCCTCGGCGTCACCATCGCCGCGACCGGGCTGGCGCCTTCTACGGCGGCGGACGGCGAACACGCCGGCGAGACAATACTGCCCGAAAATCCGCAGTGGTGGGCCTGGTTCTGCATTCTGATGAGTCCCGTTCTGTTCATCTTCTTCGGGCGCTAGTTCGGGATGATCCCGGGAACTTTCGCCTGCGTCTTCATCGCCGCGCTCGGCGACAAGCAAGCGACTTGGAAAAGCACGCTCGTACTGGCGACGGTCGTAACCGTATTCGGCGTCGCCCTGTTCTCCTACTTCCTGCAGGTGCCGATGCCGATCCTCACGTGGTGGGGTAGCCAGTGATAGCGACCGCACTGACCGATCTCATGGTACGGCTTCGGCGTCGCGCTCGAGCCGCACAATCTGATGTGCTGCTTTCATGGGCGTGCTGGTCGGCAACATGGTCGGCGTGCTGCCGGGCATGGGGCCGCTGGCGACCATCTCGATCCTGCTGCCGCTGACCTTCGGCATGAAGCCGGTCGCCGCCATCCTGATGCTGGCCGGCATCATCTACGGCGCGCAATACGGCGGCGCGATCTGCTCGATCCTGCTGAACCTGCCGTGCCATCCGCCGCACGCGGTGACCTGTCTCGACGGCTTCCCGATGACCAAGCAAGGGCAAGGGCGGCGTTGCGCTCGGCATCACCGTGATCGCCTCGTTCGTCGGCGCCTCGTGGGGCATCACCGAGATGATCTTCCTGGCGCCGCTGCTGGTTACGGCGGCGCTGCAAGTTCGGCCCCGCCGAAGTCTGCTCGCTGATGCTGCTCGGCCTGCTGGCCGGCTCGACGCTTGGCGCGCGGCTCGCCGATCAAGGGCGTCGCCATGACGGTGCTCGGGCCTGTTCCTCGGCTCGGTCGGCACCGATCTCGAGACCGGCGTCGGAGCGCTTCACCTTCGGCATGCCCGAGCTCGACGACGGCGTCGAGCTGGTGGCGCTGGCGCTCGGCCTGTTCGGCATCGCCGAGTTCATGAACAGCGTCAACCAGATCGCGCCGGTCAACACCAAGTACACCAACGTCAGGCTGCGCGACATGCGGCCGAGCAGGGCGGAGCTGAAGCGGGCGTTCTTCCCGATGTTGCGCGGCACGCATCATCGGCAGCCTGTGCTCGCTCATTCCCGGCACCGGCCCGACCATCGCCTCGTTCGTCGCCTACGCGACGGAAAAGAAGATCTCCAAGACACCCGGAAAAGTTCGGCACCGGCGTGATCGAGGGCGTGGCTGCCCGGAGGCCGCGACCCACTCCTCGGTGCAGGGCGACTTCATCCCGACCATGAGCCTCGGCATTCCCGGCGACGCGGTGATGGCGCTGCTGCTCGGCGCGCTGATGATCCAGGGCATCGTGCCCGGTCCGCAGCTCATCTCGGAGCATCCGGATATCTTCTGGGGCCTGATCGCGAGCTTCTGGATCGGCAACATCCTGCTGGTGCTGCTCAACGTGCCGCTGATCGGCATCTGGGTGAAGCTGCTGGCGATCCCGTACCGCTACCTCTATCCGAGCGCGCTGTTCTTCGTCTGCATCGGCGTCTATGCGGCCAACAACGACTTGTTCCAGGTCGGCGAGGTCGTGGTCATCGGCATCTTGGGCTACATGCTGCTGCGGCTCGGCTTCCATCCGGCGCCGATCCTGCTCGGCTTCGTGCTGGGGCCGCGGTTCGAGGAGAACTTCCGGCGCGCCATGCTGATTTCGCGCGGCGACTCGATGTGTTCGTCGAGCGGCCGATCAGCGCCGTTCTTCCTCGCGCTGTGCGTGATCCTGATCGGCGCGCAGATCTACTTCCGGCTGAGGGGCTCGAAGCCGCCGATCGAGCCGTCGCTGAAGCCTCACGACGGCGACAGCAGCGCAGATTGCGGCCGCAGATGCGAACGCCCGCCGAATAAGCGGACCTGCCGCGCTCTAAGCCGATACGTTGCGCAGGCCGCGGCCGAGCACGCGCGCAAGCCGATCGGAAAACGCCTTGGCGTCGGCCGGCCGCTCGCCGTCGAGCACCCGCGCCTCGTCGAACAAGCAGATGCGCCGCGTCTTCCTTGAAGGCACGCTCGCCGTCGCCGAGCGCCGGCCAGCGCGGTGACCAGCTCGTGGCGCGGGTTGATCTCGAGGATCGGCTTTGACGCGGCGCCGACGTCGGCCGGCGCCGGCCAGGATGCTTCTCCAGCGCGCGGTCCGGGCCGGCTTCCGGGCGCGACCAGGCAGACCGCGCTGTCGGTCAGCCGGTCGGAGGCGCGCACGTCGCGCCACCGCGTCGCCGAGCGTCGCCTTGCACGAAGGCAAGAAACTGCTTGACCGCCTCCGCGATGTCGGGCTGCCGGCTTCGTGCGCTGGCGTCGGGCAGCGGGATGAGCGCCGAGGTCGGCCGCGCCCTGCGTCACCGACTTGAACGGCTTGCCGTCGAAGCGACGGCCCGGCGTGACCCAGAAGCTGTCGACCGGATCGGGCAGCAGCAGCACCTCGATGCCGCGGGCGCGGAAGCCTTCGAGCTGCGGCGAGGTCTGCGAGCCGGCCGAGGTCGTCGCCGGCGAGATAATAGATCGCGGTCTGGTTGGGCTTCAGCGCCGCGACATAATCCTTGAGGCTGCGCCAGCCGTCGGCGCGACGCCGTGGTCTTGAAGCGCGCGAGCTTGAGCAGCGCGTCGCGGCGCTCGAAGTCCTCGTAGAGGCCTTCCTTGAGCACGGCGCCGAAGCTGTCCCAGATCTTGCCGTAGGCTTCCGGCTCGTTGTCGGCGAGCTTCTCGAGATCGGACAGCACGCGGCTGGTCACGCCCTTTCTGATCGCGGCGAGGAGCGGGCTCTCCTGGATCATCTCGCGCGACACGTTGAGCGGCAGGTCGGCGGAGTCGACCAGGCCGCGCACGAAGCGCAGATAGCGCGGCAGAATCTCGGCGTCGTCGGTGATGAAGACGCGCTTGACGTAGAGCTTGATGCGGCCCTTGCGGTCGGGATCGAACAGGTCGAACGGCCGCGCGCCGGGCATGAAGGCGAGCGCGGTATATTCGTGCCGGCCCTCGGCGCGGAAATGGATGGTCAGCGCCGGCTCGTCGAACTGCCCGGCGAGGCTGCGGTAGAAATCGGTGTAGTCGGCGGGCGTGATCTCGGACTTCGGCTTGGTCCACAGCGCCGCGCCGTCGGCGATTTCGGCCGGCTCGGCGCCGGGCTTCTCGACGATCGCGATCGGCACCGGCACGTGGCCCGAATGCGCCTTGATGAGTGCGCTCGACCGTCGCACCGCTCGGTATATGGCCTTGGCGTCCTCCATCAGATGCAGCACGACGCGGGTGCCGCGGGCGGGCGCCTCCGTCGACGGCCGCAGCGGCTCGACACGTCGAATGCGCCCTTGCCGTCGGACGACCAGCGCCAGGCTGCGTCCGCTGCCGGCGCGGCGCGAGATCACATCGACCTGGTCGGCCACCATGAAGGCCGAATAGAAGCCGACGCCGAACTGGCCGATCAGCGCGTTGTTCTCGCCCTCGCCGTCCTTCTGCCGGCCTCGATGCGGTCGAGGAACGCCTTGGTGCCGGAGCGCGCGATGGTGCCGAGCGCCTCGACCATCTCGTCGCGGCTCATGCCGATGCCGTTGTCCTCGACGGTCAAGCGTCCGGCGCTCGGCGTCGAGCGCCGAGCGTGATGCGCGGCTTGGCGTCGTCGCCGAGCAGCGCCGGGTTCGGCGATGGCCTCGTAGCGCAGCCGCTCGCAGGCGTCGGCGGCGTTGGAGATCAGCTCGCGCAGGAAGACGTCCTTGTCGGAATAGACCGAGTGCACCATCAGGTGCAGCAGCTTGGCGACGTCGGCCTCGAACGGACGCGCCTCGGACGGACGGCCCTCGGATGTATGGTCGGCTTGGTTCACGTCGGCGTCAGTCATCGGCGGCTCCCCAGTCTCGGTATCGCAATCATCGATGTCGCATTTTCTAGTTTCGAGATAGGGAAATCGGTAATCGATTTCAAGGCCGCGCGCCGGCGATCCGGTGAGGCCCCGAGCGACCTGCCGCGGCGCGGTGTCGGCAGCCCCGACGCCGCCGTTTCCGCCGTCAAAACCTCAATATGGCTGGTCGCCATTGATGGTGCAGCGGCGCATCACGCGTTTGAGGCTTGCTTCGTCGAACGGCGTGGCGCGGTGCAGCGTGCAGCGGTTATCCCACACGATGCACTGGCCGGGCTCCCAGCGATGCGAATAGACCCGCGACGGCGGCGTGATCATCGCATTGATGTCCTCGATCAGCGCGCGGCCTGCTTCGTAATCCATGCCCTCGATCCGCTCGGCATGGTCGCCGAGAAAAATTGCCTTGCGTCCGGTCTCGGGATGGGTCCGCACGATCGGGTGCGCGACCGGCGGCACTTCGGATTTCTGTCGCGCCGTCAGTAAATCCTCGCCATGGCGGCGGGTGCGGGAAAAGTCGAGATTGTGCACGGCGCGCCGGCCCTCGATTTGCGTCTTCAGCGCTGCCGGCAGAAAATCGTAAGCCGAATACATGTCGGCAAATTCGGTTTCTCCGCCGGCCGGCGGCACAATTTCCGAATACATCATCGTCGCCTGACCGGTACGTTCCCGCCATGAGCCGTCGGTGTGCCAATACAGCGTGCCCTTGTCCGGATGCTTGCCGCTCGGATTGCCGTCCTTGTCGAGATTGGAGAGAAAGTAGATTTCGGGGAATTCCCTGGTGCCGTATTGGCCGCTCAGCACGTGAATTTGCACCTCGCCGAAATTGCGCGCGAACGCGACCTGGGTGGCCGGCGGCAGATCGACGTCGCGGAACAAAATGAGTTGATAGTCGAGAAACGCTTCATAGACCTTGGCGAACAGCTTCGGCGACACCGCCTGTTCGAGTGTGATGCCGGTGATCTCACAGCCGAGAACGGGATGCAGCGGCGTGACCGTGAACGGCCAATCGCGCCGCGCCCGCGCCTGCGATTGAAGCTGGGCTTGCGTCATGACGTCCTCTCCGCCGCGTTTCTTATTTCAGCTGGATTATGGCACCGCCGGGCTCTTCTTTCTAGGGCTGCGGCTGCCAGGTTCTAATTTGACGCACAGGGCCAAATTGCCTTGCGGGGGGCTCACGAAGCGGTGATGATCGGCGCTCGCCGCAGGAAGCCGGCGGCCGCAAAAGAAAAAAACAAACGCGGCATTTTGGGGAGGGAACGATGAACGTCTTGCGCACCAGCGCGGCGCTGTTGGCCGCGTGCCTGTTAGCTGCCGGCGCCGCCTCGGCGCAGACCTATCCCAACTCGTCCGATCACCATGATCGTGGCTTTCCCGCCCGGCGGCGCCGACGACGCCACCGCGCGTATGATCCAGGACGCCTATGGAGAAAGCCCTTGGCCAGACTATCGTGATCGACAACATCGGCGGCGCCGGCGGGATGATCGCCGCCGCCAAAGCCGCCCGCGCCGAGCCGGACGGCTATACGATCCTGCAGCATCAAGACGCGTTGGCGGCCGGTATGGCGCTTTATCCGAATCGGACATTCGATGCCGAGAAGGATTTCGTCCCGATCGGCCTCATCAACACCGTATCCAATACGCTCGCGGGTCGGCCGACGCTGCCGGCGAACAATTTCAAGGAGCTGTTGGCCTGGATGAAGCAACCCGGCGTAAGCGCCAAGATCGGCCACCCCGGCGTCGGCTCGTTCGGTCATTTGGCCGAAGTACTCGCATTCCAGGAAATGGGCGTGAAAGTCGTCCAGGTGCCCTATCGCGGTGCCGGTCCAGCGCTGGTCGATCTCCTGGAGGGTCAGGTCGACCTCGGTCCGATATCAGCCGTGGCCGCGCAGCCACTGATCAAGTCCGGCAAGCTCAAAGGCTACGCGATTTTCGGCCACACTCGATTCTCCGGCCTGCCGAACCTGCCGACGTTTAATGAACTCGGTTACAAGACGCCTCGATATCGATTTCTGGCACATGCTGCTGGCGCCGCGCGGAACGCCAAAGCCGATCATCGACAAGCTCAACGCCGCTCTGCGCGCCGCGCTTGCCGATCCCAAGGTGAAGAAGCTCTTCGCCGACGGCGGCATGGACGAATATCCGCCAGCCAAGCAGACGCCGGAGGCCGCCGCTGCATTGCTCAAGAGCGAAATCGCGCTGTGGGGCCAAGTCGTGCGCGACAATCACATCTCGACGCAGTAGGAGCTACCGCACGAACTTGTAGCGGAAGCGTTCGCCGTCGGCCTCGATGAGGCCTGTGGTCGGGTGCGGGAAATGCACCGGCAGCACGAATTTGCCGGTGTCGGCGGTCTCGCTTAGAAACTTTCGGCGCGAGCGCGCCGCCTCATTGGCGTCCCAGTCGAAGATCGTCGACCATGACGGCTCGCGCACCTGCAGCGCGTGATGCATCAGGTCGCCGACCACGGCTGCCTGTTGCCCCCGCGAGCGGATATTGACGCAGCAGTGGCACGGCGAATGGCCGGGCGTGAGCATGAGCGAGAATGTATCGTCGAGCTGATAATTCTCGTCGACCAGAAGCGCCTGCCCCGCTGCCACCACCGGCTCGCAATTGAAGCCCCAGACATTGCCGCCGCCGCCCGGCCGGTTCTCGCCGCGCTTGTTGGATTCTTCCCAGGCGGCGTATTCGCGCTTGTGGAAAATATATTTCGCCTTCGGAAAGGTCGGCACCCATTTGCCGTCACGCAGCATGGTGTTCCAACCGGTATGGTCGATGTGCAGATGGGTGCAGAACACGTAATCGATGTCCTCGAAGCGAAGCCCCGCGGCGCGAAAACCGTCGAGCCACGGCTGTTTGGGAAAATCCATTGGCGGCGGGTAACCCTTGTCCTCGCCGGTGCAGGTGTCGATCAGGACCGTGTGCTTGGGCGTACGCACGATGAAGGTCTGATAGGTGATCACCATCTTGCCGGAGACAGGGTCGAACACCTCGCGGTCAAGTTCCGCCAAGTGGCGCTTGCCGATCTGCGGATCGTAAGCCAGGAACATTTCTTCCGGCGTCCGCCACGGCCCGTCGCGCTCGATGATGCTGGTGATGGTGACGTCGCCGATCGCAAGTTGCTTCATGCTTTCCCCCCAAGTTTTTGGCCGGGCACCGGGAGCACGAGGCCTCGGCGGTACTTTCCTGCGGCTCAAAAAACTTGGCCCGGGCAAGCCCGGGCCAAGCCTACATCAAATTTTACATAAGGGCCGAATCAGTTACGGCGGCAGTGGCCGTAGGGGCCGCGATGCCAGCCACGGCCGCAGCCGCCGGCGACATGAATCACCTGGCTCGAATTCGACACGCCTTTGAGCGGGGCAGCCGGCATAGCCTGCGCACTAAACGCTATGAAGGTGAATAGCGCGGCAATCGAAGCAAGCAAGGCAAGTTCTTTACGCATGGATTATTCTCCCGGAGGATGGACGACGCGAAAGCTGAACACACTGTGCCGGCAATGGCAATGGTCTCGCGGCTCACGCCGCCGGCGTCGCGGCCACCTTCTCATTGGTTCCCGTCTCCGGCATCAACGCCGCGGCCTTCAGGCCCTCTTGCACCTTCGGCACCGTCACCTTCACATCCGTGATCGGCAGGCCGTGCGTCGGAGCGATGACCTTGACGTCAAGCCGTGCGATCAGATGGTCGAGCCGGTCGCAATAGACGTTCATGTCGGCAAATTTGGTCCAGAACAGCGCGAGGTCGGCGAAGGTCGACGACACGTCCGGCAGATCGAGCGACACCGCTTCCTCGGCAACGAGCCCGCAATGGCCGTCTTCGTGATAATGGCTGTAGGCGAAGCCGTCGCCGGGAAACAGCACGCGTTCTTTGGTGTCAAAACCCCACCAAGTGGTGCGCAGATCGCGGATCACCGGCTCGACCGCCATGAAGCAGCGGCCGCCCAGATCGATCTCGTCCCCCTCCTGCATCGCGCGCATGCGGTGTTCGTACTGTGGAAAGGCGAGATGATAATCGGACACGTCGCCGACCAGGAGCGCGTCCGGAAAGCCCTTAAGGATGCGGCCCAGGCCGCCGCAATGCGGCGTTTCCTGGTGGGTCACGAACAGATATTTAAGCGGCGCCACGCCGCGCGCAAACAGCACGTTCAAATGCCGCTCGATGACGGGAAAATCCTTCGGGTGGCCGGTCTCGACCAGGATCGAGGCGTCGTTGCCCGCGATCAGGAAGGCGGCATTATAGCCGTGGTAGGCGTTGCCCTTGTGGCGCTGCGCCAGGCAGTCGCCGATCCAGAACACGCCGGACGCAATCTCGCGCGGCATGCGCTCGGCCACCGGCGTTGCAAGCATGGTTTTGGCCGCCGGCTTATCGAGCATGGTCAGCGCTCCTCGTCGCGGGTGACATAGCGCGACACCGCAACGCTCTTGTCGCAGGCTTTGAGAAAGTCATCGAGCATTCGGTAATGCCGCGCGACGACATTGCGGCCGGAGAGGATGCAGCCATAGCCGGGCGCGATGGTCTCGATATCGTATTTGTCGAACACGTTGCCGATGCCGCGGCGGATCGAGTCGGTCGGTGCGCCTTCCAGCCACCAATAGCGCGTATTGAGCATGAACGAGCGGACATCGCGTGTCGTGGTCGGATCGTTGTCGGCCGAATTCAGGTCATTATCCTGCACGATCCACGGTCCGGTCGCGGCGTCGCGCCACAGATGGGTGAACAGATCGGAGGAGAACAGCGTCTTGGTGGCCGCGTCGTAGAGCCAGCGCGTGGCAATGAGACGGATCGGCGCCTGCATGACGTCGATCAAGCGGCCGAGCTTGCCGAGAGCGATGGTGTCGGCGCGCGTCACGGCGGTGACCTTCATCGATTTCAAAACATCGCGGCCGCCCGCATCGCCGAAATCGAACCACAGCGCCGCGTCGATATTGCTGGTGTAACAGGTGTCGACGTCGAAGTGGCCGGCAAAGCTCGCGACGTTATTGATCGACATGAATTCGTTGAGCCGCAACGGGAACAGCGACAGCGGTGATCCCGGCGCCAGCAATTCCTCGATCTGCCCCCGGATCGCGGTTTCGTCCTTGCCGAAGCCGGTATCGATCAACATGGCGGCGTCAGGCTGTTTCAAGAGGTAACAATTGACCGTCGAATAACCGCGCGCGCTCGCCGGATAGGAGGAGACCCGCCCGTCGAGCGGAAAGGAATTTTGCAGCGCGTAGAGCCGGTCCGGCGCCAGCGCGGCTATGCCGCCGCGAAAGGACTGCCGGTGCCGGGCTGGCGCGGGCGTTTCCGGACGCGCCTCTTGGGATAACTCGTGGGGCTCGTATTGCGTCGTTATCGCCATGACCCTCCAAGTTTAACGGCTGCGTCGGGCGAAGGGAACCGGGCGGCGGCGCAACACCTCTATACCGGAATGCGCACGCTCGCGCGCAGGCCGCCCAGCGGACTATCGCCAAGCGTGATGTCGCCGCCGTGCGAGCGTGCGATATCGCGGGCGATGGCGAGCCCCAGTCCGGTGCCGCCCTCATCCTGGTTGCGGGCATCGTCAAGGCGCAGGAACGGCTTGAACACGTCCTCGCGCGAATTGGCCGGAATGCCGGGGCCATCGTCGTCGACGGTGACGGTGAGCCAACGGTGGTCCCGGTGGCCGGTGATGACGACGGTCGAGGCGAAGCGCGACGCGTTGGCGACCAGATTGGCGAGGCCGCGCTTGAACGCCGCCGGACGCACCGTGACTTCGGATCGGCCGTGGAAGGTCACGCTGGCGCGATGACCGTGGCGCTCGGTATCGAGCTTGAGCTCGTCGAGCAGCGCCGCGATATCGGTCGGCGCCGATTGCTCGCCGGTGTCGCCGCGGGCAAACGCCAGATAAGCCTCGAGCATCGCCGCCATCTCGTCGATATCCTTCTTGATGGCGTCGATCTCCGGGGCGTCGCCGAGCAGCACCAGCTCGAGCTTAAAGCGGGTCAGAATGGTGCGCAGATCGTGCGACACGCCGGCCAGCATGGTGGTCCGCTGTTCGATGGCGCGTTCGATGCGCCCCTTCATTTCTAGAAACGCCGCCGCCGCACGGCGCACTTCGCGCGCGCCGCGCGGCCGGAAATTCGTCGCTTCGCGGCCCTTGCCGAACGCCTCGGCGGCATCGGCCAGCCGCACGATCGGCCGGATCTGGTTGCGCAAGAACGCAATCGCGATGGCCAGCACGACGAGCGATGTTGCCACCATCCAGAGCAGGAATATCCACGAATTCGGATCGTAGACGTCGGCGCGCTGCGCGAAGACGCGCATGATGTTGGAATCGGGAAGCTGGATGCGGATTTCCACGATCGACGACCGCCCCACCGTGTCGATCCAGAACGGCAGACCGATCTGCTTGCGGATCTGATCCGACAGCGCGGCATCGAGCTGATTGAAGAACGGCTTCGAGCCGGGCGGCGGCAGCTGCGTTCCCGGCATGAAATCGACCACCAGGCCGAGCCGGTCCTGCGCGATGCGGCGCAGCTGCGCATGACCGGGGTCTTGCGGATAGGTCTTGTAGACGTCGATCAGCGTGGCGATTTCCTGCGTCACCGCCGATGACAGATAGTTCGTGACCAGATCCCAGTGACGCTCCAAAAACAATAGCGCCACCACTGACTGCAGCACCACCATCGGTACGATGATGATCAATAGCGAGCGGGCATAAAGCCCTTTCGGCATCACCGACTTCAGCCAGCGTCCGAACCGGTCCCATGGCTGCGTCAACGGGCCGACGACCGGCCGGACCACGGTGGCGCCGGCGCCGGCAACGGCGTTGGCCGCCGCCATCAGTTGACTTGCGGCGGTGCGCAGGCGTCCGATGCCGGCGTCCAGACTGGTCATGGTTGCGCCCGCCTCATGGTGCGGCCATGCTTGTCGCCATCAGGCGATAGCCCACGCCGCGCACGGTCTGCACGATCAGCGGATTGCCGGGATCGCGCTCGATCTTGCGCCGCAGCCGGTTGACCTGCACGTCCACGGTGCGCTCGCCAACGCCCTCGGCGCTGCCGGCGAGCGCCTGGCGCGGCACGGTCTCGCCAACATTGGCGGTCAAAACGCGAAGCATGTCGCGCTCGCGGTCGGTGAGTCTGATCACCTCCTCGCCGCGGCGCAATTCGCCGCGCCCCAGATGAAATACGAACTGGCCGAACCGGACCGATTTCGACCGGCGGCGCTACCGGCGGGCGGGCGCGCCGCAGAATATTGGCCACGCGCAGCGACAGCTCGCGTGGCTCGAAAGGCTTCGCCAGGTAGTCGTCGGCGCCGATCTCCAGGCCCAGAATCCGGCTCTCCTTTTCGTCGCGCGCGGTCAGCATCAGGATCGGCACGGTGGAGATTGTGCGCATGCTGCGGGCGAAATCGAAACCACTTTCACCCGGCATCATGACGTCGAGGATAAGCAGGTCGAACTTTAGCCCGGCGAGCTTGGCGCGGGCGTCAGCGGCGGTTTCCGCGGTCGAGACCCGGTAACCCTCGCCGAGCAGGAAGCGCGACAGCAGCGCGCGAATGCGCCGGTCGTCGTCGACCACCAGAAGATGCGGCGCATCGTCGGGCGGGTTCGGCGCCGACCCCGAACCTGCAACCGTCGCCCGATGCTCGCCGTTGGCCGTCATCGCGCCAAACTCACCGCGTTTCGTCCGGCCTGCCTCGCCGTGCCGGGAGCGCGTCCGACTGCGCGATCAGGCGCAGCACGCGATCCCGGTCTGCGGCATCGATCATGCCGGCGAGAAAGCGGCGCGCCGCCTCGCGCGCGCCGGGTCCCTGCTCGGCAAGCACGCGCGCAATCCGCTCGGTCTGCAAACCGGCGAGCCTCAACGCCAAATCCTCACCGGCCGGACTGACATACAAGAGCCGCTGGCGGCGGTCGTTGGCGCCAGCCTTCTGCACGACAAAGCCCTCGTCGATAAGCTGCTTGAGGACGCGGCCCAGCGATTGCTTGGTGATTTTCAAAATGTCGAGCAGGTCGGCAACCTTCATGCCGGGGTTGCGATTGACGAAATGCAGCACGCGGTGGTGCGCCCGGCCGAAGCCGAGCTTGGCCAGGACTTCATCGGGGTCGCCAACGAAGTCGCGATAGGCGAAGAACAGCAATTCGATGAGGTCGAAATACGGCTCGCCCGCCGGTGCCGGTGCGGGCGCGGAGGCGGAGGCGGCGCGGGGCTTGCTCGCGGTGGTGATGCTAATGTCGGCCATTTAGGTAAGGTATGTTGACATATTTTGACCGAGTTGTTAAGCTGCCAGCACGGTATCGTTACGTCACTTGATACGTCACCTGAGCGGTATCTTGGTTGCTCCTGCCGGTACGGAGGCGTTATGACGCGCTTCTCGGAGCGGACAAGACCATAGCGGGTCTATGGTTTTGGTGCAAAATTCCCGGCGACCGAAATGGCTGCCAAGACGCGGCTACCAAGACACGGGCAACGCCCCGGCAAGAAGCGCGAGGGAGGCCAAAGGAGGAAAACGCCATGGCAGTGCCCTTCGATCAACGGTCCGACCTGATCTGGTTCGACGGCAATCTCACACCGACCGCGGACTGCAAGATCAGTCTACTCACCCACGGCCTGCATTATGCGAGCTGCGTGTTCGAGGGCGAGCGCGCTTATGGCGGACGCATATTCGAATCCACCGCGCATTCCGAGCGACTGAAGAATTCCGCGAAAATTCTCGATTTCGAGATTCCCTACTCGGTCGCGGAGATCGACGCCGCCAAGCGGCTCGTTCTCGACAAGAACAATCAAAAGAACGCCTATGTGCGGCCGATCGCCTGGCGCGGCTCGGAGGCGCTCGGCGTGTCGGCGCAGCAAAACAAGATTTACCTCGCCATCGCCACCTGGGAATGGCCAAGCTATTTCGATCCGGCGCAGCGGCTCAAAGGCATCAAGCTCGACCTCGCCGAATATCGCCGGCCCGATCCGAAAACAGCGCCCTGCCTGGCCAAGGCGGCGGGCCTCTACATGATCTGCACCATCTCCAAGCACCGCGCCGAGCAACGCGGTTATGCCGACGCGTTGATGCTCGATTGGCAGGGCCGCGTCGCCGAATGCACCGGCGCCAACATCTTTTTTGTCAAAGACGGCAAGATCCACACGCCGATCGCCGATTGCTTCCTCTCCGGCATCACCCGAGCGACCGTGATCGCCCTCGCCCACCGCGACAATATCGAAGTGATCGAGCGGCGCATCATGCCCGAGGAGCTGTCAGGCTTTTCGGAATGCTTCATCACCGGGACCGCTGCCGAGGTGACGGCCGTTTCCGAGATCGCGCAGTGGAATTTCACGCCGGCGCGCATCACCGCGCAATTGATGCGCGACTACGAGCACACGGTGCAGCCGGGCGGCAAGGCCGCGGCGGCGTAGTCGCTACCTCTATCGTTTCAGCCTCATCGGCTTTTCGCTGCGCCCGTTCCGGAACAAGAGTCCCTTGCGGGCGTTTGGTGCGTGGGGCCGGAAACCGGAGGGATTGGTGATCCGCATTGCCGCGATTGCTGCGCTGGCAGCAAGCATCGCTGTCGCCGCCGCGCCGGTCCACGCGCAAAAATTTCCGCCCGACGGGCCGAATATTCCAACGATCGCCAATACCGAGGGCGCCTCCGGCGCCGCCGGTCAGAACTTGCCGTCCCCTCCGCCGCCCAATGCCTGGGACCGGGAATTCGATCTGGAACATGAAGGTCGAGGGCTTCACCGACAATCAGGGCCGGCCGATCTATCAGCCGCTCATCGTCGATCAGGATGGCCGCGAAATTCTCTATGCCGGCAATCTGACCGGCAATCTTCTCAATCCGCTGACCGGCAAGGTCGAGGCGAATGGCACCTCGATCATCGACGTCACCGACGTCGCGCATCCGAAATTCCTCTTTCATATTCCCGGACCGTCCGGCTCCGTCGGCAATGCCGGCGCTCAGATGGTGCGGGTATGCAGCGGCAGCGTGTTGCCGCACGGCGAGAAAGGAAAATGGTATCTGCTGCGAGCCTACGGCAATGTCGGCCCGGACGAGGCGCACCAGATCTGGGACGTTACCGATCCGGCAGCGCCGAAATTCGTTGTTACCGTCGTCAGCGGACTGAGCAACACGCATAAAAGCTGGTGGGAATGCGATACCGGCATCGCCTATCTCGTTGCCGGCAGCAAGGCCGACGGCTGGCAGCAGAGCGGCTCGGCTCAGCACCTGAAAATTTACGACCTCAGCAATCCACGCAAGCCGGTCTATATCCGCGACTTCGGCTTGGTCGGTCAGGAGCCGAGCGCCGACGTCAAGACAGCAAAAAGCTGCGCAGCAGCGCCGGGACCGAATTGCTACGAAGGCAGCAAAAATCCGCCCGGTGGCGTCCACGGACCGATCTCTATGGGCACGACGGTGAATTGCCTTTATTTGCCCTACGGCGTCGGCAAAGATGGCGTTATTCAGATCGTCGATCGCGCCAAGCTCCTCGATGGCTGCAACATCGCGATGGCGTCGCCGCATTGCGCCGAAAGTCCGACCGAGGCCGACCTGCTCTATCCGCAGGTCGGCGTTATCGCCATGAACCGGGAAAACGGCGGCCATAGTTCGATGCCGGTGCTGGGAGTGCCGATGCCGCAAGAGCAAGAACATTTCCTTGACGGCAAACCGCAGAAGAAGAATCTCCTCATCATCAGCTCCGAAGACACCGCCAATAATTGCTTCGGGCAGGCCCCCCACGAAGCGTGGATTCTCGATATCACCGACGAAGCGGCGCCGTGGCCGATCGCAACACTCAATGTTCCGCCGCAGCCGGGAGACTTTTGCGAGAAAGGCGCGCGCTTTGGGGCGCATGCAGTCACCGAGGCGATCTACCCGCCCTATTATGGCAAGATCATCGGCGTGTCATGGTTCAATGCCGGGGTGCGCCTTTGGGATATCCGCGATCCGGAGAACCCGAAGCCGATCGCCTATTACATCCAGGCACCGAACCGGAACACGATTGCGTCCTGCGCCACGATCGACGGAAAATCCACCTGTCAGAACGCCACCATGAACGACTATGTCGAGTTCGACGATCGCGGCTATATCTATGCGGCGGATCGCGCCGGGTCCGGTGTCACAATCTTGTCGCTGACTGGCGCCGCCGCGAAAGTGGTGGCGCCCGCCCAGAAAAATGCGCCGGCGCAATAAGGATTTGCGCCAAACAAGGGAGCATCGCATGAAAGTCGCGGTATTCGTCGCCGTCGCCACCGCGCTTTGGATGCTCGCCGCTCCGCATGCCGAAGCTCAGTCGCCATCGATCAATCCCCTTAGGCTTGCCAAGATCGTTCCCGGCCGATCAAACAAAACCGATGTGCGCTCATTGCTCGGCGCACCCTGGCGCGTGGTCCAGTTCAACGACTGCGGCATGGCGATGGACGGTCAAGCCGACGAGACCTGGGAATATCGCGGCGCCGATGCCGGCGGCGGCTATCGCGTCCACATCGAGTTCGGCGACGATAACGCGGTGCATCTGATCGCCAAAATTCCCGACGCGGTGGCCGGGGGAAAACCGATTACCGCGAAAACCGAGCAGCCGGCATCCGCCCGCGGCATGTCGATGTGACGCCGTCGGCGCAATAATTTATTTTGCCCGTTCGCGCGGCGCCGAAGGGATTGCCGCCGACCAGCGCTCGGCTGCGGCATCGTCGCTTGTCTTGGCCTCGACCCAGTCCGTGCCGTCGGCTTTTTCGACCCGCTTCCAGAACGGCGCGCGCGTTTTCAGATAATCCATCAGAAATTCCGCCGCGGCGAAGGCGGCCTGCCGGTGGCTTGAGGCTGCGATCACCAGCACGATCGGCTCGCCCGGCACGATCCGGCCGAAGCGATAAATCACGCTGGCGCCAAGGAGCGGCCAGCGCGAAGCGGCTTCCTCGACGTGCCGCGCGATCTCGGCCTCGGCCATGCCGGCATAATGTTCCAGTGTCAGCGCCACGATCGGCTCGCCGTTTTCGTCGGCGCGGCAGAGGCCGGTGAATGTCACCACCGCGCCGATGTCGGAGCGTCCGCGCGTCATTCGCGCCGCCTCGGCGGCGGCGTCGAATGGTTCGTTTTGCAGTCGGATCGTCGGCGTCACTCGCCCATCATAGTCGGTCGGGCGGCCGGCCGAAACAGCCGAGGGCCACCGGCAGAATGACGCCAACAGGAGGGCGCCAAAAGTCCCTGGCAAAACGTCGCAACCCGCCGCGCGACCTCGTCAGTCGACCCGGATGTTGGCGAAGGCGATCACCTTCGCCCATTTTTTGCCCGCGTCCGTGATCAGCGTGCCGAATTGCGACGGCGTCATCGGCTCCGGTTCGGCGCCGAGCGCAAGGGCACGCGCCTTGAACGCAGGATCGGCAATGATCGGATTGATGCTGCTGTTGAGCTTGGCGATGACGTGCGCTGGCGTTCCGCGCGGCGCGCCGACGCCGAGCCAGCCGCTGCCCTCGTAACTGGGTAGAGATTGCGCTATCGGCGGCACATCCGGCAGCGCTTCCATGGGCCTTAAGCTCGTCACGCCGAGCGCGCGCAGCTTGCCGGAATGCACGTAGCCAAGCACCGGCGGAACGGTGGCAAAAGCGACCTGCACCTGGCCGGCGAGCAGGTCGGGCAAATAAGACACCCGATACGGCACGTGAACGATATTCACGCCGGTCATCATCTGAACAATTCGAACGCGAGATGCGGCGCGGTGCCGGCGCCCTGCGAGGCAAAATTGAGCTTGCCGGGATTGGCCTTGGCGTAAGCCACGAGTTCGGGGATCGTCTTTACCGGGATCGTCGGATGGACGACGACGGCAAACGGCGTGTAGCCGAGGAACGCGACCGGCACGATGTCGCGGGCGAAATTGAAATCCAGCTTCGGATAGAGCGCGGCATTCGCCGCGTTGCCCGAAATCATCACCAACAGGGTATAGCCGTCGGGCGCCGAGCGAATGACGTATTCGGCGCCCACATTGCCTCCGGCACCCGGCCTGTCCTCGACGACGATCTCCTGTCCGAGCCGATGCGACAGCGGACCGGCGACCAGCCGGGCCAACACGTCCGGCGCCAGTCCGGCCGGAATATCGGCGATCAGATGCACCGGCCGCGACGGATAGACATCCGCGAATGCAATCCGGGAGCTGATAGGAAGCGCAACGGCGGCCGCGCCAAGATGCAGGACTCCCCTGCGGGGAATGGTCATGGCGATCCCTCCGATCAGCATGATGAGGATCGGCCCGCAGCCGCGCCGCCGAAACTACAATTCTCTTCAATGCCGCGTTGTGGTTCGCCCGCCGTGGGCACAAAGGCTGCCTTTGGATTTCACGAGACGCCGGCATGTCCCGGGTGGCAGCTCGCAAAAAATAATAGCCCGAAGGCTACGCGCTGAACAGCGGTGTAATCTAGCAATAAACCGATTATCCGCCGGTCATCGGCGGAAAAAATGCGATTTCGTGTGCACTCTCGATGCGCGCGTCGGGGCGCACGTGGCTCTTGTCGATCGCGGCGCGGATCACTTTGCCGTTTTCGAAAGCATAGGCGTAGCCGTCGCCCTTACCGGCCAGCCAAGCGATCAATTCACCGACCGTCGTCACTCCCGCCGGCAGATCGATATCTTCTTCGGCTTTGCCAATCCGCTCACGCACCCAGGCAAAATAACGAAGCTTCATGCATCTTCCCGCGTCAGGTGATGCAGCCCGGCATGCAGATAATCCCAGCCGGTATAGAGCGTAAAGAGCGCGGAGAGCCACAACAGCGCGATGCCAATTCGCGTCACGCCGGGAATGACAGCGTCGCCGGCCTCGCCGCAAATCAAAAAGCCGACGGCGATGAGCTGCAGCGTGGTCTTCCATTTGGCCAGGCGCGTCACCGGGATACTGACGCGTAATTCAGCCAGATATTCGCGCAATCCGGAGACCAGGATTTCACGGCACAGAATGATGACGGCGGCGACCAGGGCCCAGCCATGAATGGTGCTTTCGGCGGCCAGCATGAGCAGGCTGGAACCGACCAGCAGTTTATCGGCGATCGGATCGAGCATCCGGCCGAGCGAGGATTGCTGGGCCCAGATACGGGCGAAATAGCCGTCGAGAAAATCGGAAACCGCGGCGGCGGCGAAAATCGCGAGCGCGAGCCAGCGCAGCCATAACCCGCCATGCAGAATATTCTGCCAGAACATGCAGCCGACCACGAGCGGAACCGCGACGATGCGGCTGTAAGTCAGGATGTTAGGCAGCGTCAGGGGACGTGCACGCAGCCGGCCGGGAGTACCCGCGGTGGAGGAGTTCATGGTGAGTTTCCTGATACCAGCATAGCCTTATGCCGCCCCCTCATGGAAGAACTCATAAATGCGGCGTGCTGTCTCCGCGCTGATGCCGTCGACCTGCATCAGATCGGCAACCGCCGCGCGCTCGATCGACTTAAGCGTGCCGAAATAGTGCAAAAGCGCGCGTTTGCGGGTCGGTCCGATGCCGGCGATCTCCTGCAGGCCGGATTCCCGCAGATCCCGCCGCCGGCGCGCCCGGTGGGAACCCACTGCAAAGCGGTGCGCCTCATCGCGCAGCCGCTCGACGAAATACAGCACCGGATCGCGCGGCGGCAGTTTGAACGAGTTGCGACCGGGGAGAAAGAAGGTTTCGCGCCCGGCGTCGCGATCCGGCCCCTTGGCGATAGCGACAAGCGGCACCTCGATGCCGAGCGCCTCGACGACCGCGCGCGCGGCGGAAAGCTGACCCTGCCCGCCGTCGATCAGAACGAGATCGGGCCATGGTGACTCGTCCCGCTCGTCCGCATCCGCATTATTTCCCTCGCCTGAAAGGGGGTCGGCGGCCGCGGGCCGCCCGATGGGGCTCATCGAGGCGTCGGTAACAGACCCGTCCCCGGATCGCCCTTGATCGGGCCCTCCCCCTGCGGGGGAGGAAAAATCGGGCCGCGGCAACTCGGTCAACAGCCGCTTGAAGCGGCGCTCCAAAACCTCACGCATCATGGCGAAATCGTCGCCGGGCGTCAGCTCGGCCGAACGGATATTGAACTTGCGGTATTGGGCTTTGCGGAAGCCGTCGGCGCCGGCCACGATCATGGCGCCGACAGCGTTGGCGCCCTGAATGTGACTATTGTCGTAGACTTCGATCCGCCGCGGCACACGCGGCAGACCGAAAGTCTCGGCCAGCTGGCGCAGCAGCTTTTGCTGCGACGTCGTTTCGGCGAGCTTGCGGCCGAGCGCTTCGCGCGCATTGGCAAGCGCGTGCTCGACCATATCCTTTTTCTCGCCGCGCTGCGGCACGTTGACTTCGATCTTGCGGCCGCTCTTGGTCGATAGCGCCTGTGTCAGCAAGACGCGATCGTCGATGTCGTGCGAAAGAAGCACAAGGCGCGGCGGCGGCTTGTCGTCGTAAAACTGCGCCAGGAACGCCGACAGGACTTCGCTTGCGCCAAGCGAGCGGTCCGCTCTCGGAAAATAAGCGCGGTTGCCCCAGTTCTGCCCGGTGCGAAAAAAGAACACCTCAACGCAGGTAAAGCCGCCCTGCTGATGCACGGCGAAGACGTCGGCCTCCTCGATGCCGCGCGGGTTGACGCCCTGATGCGACTGGATCGCCGACAGCGCCGCCAGGCGGTCGCGGTAAATGGCGGCGCGCTCGAAGTCGAGCGCCGCCGAGGCCTTTTCCATTTCGCCGGCCAGTTCCCCTTTCACCGCGCTGCTGCGGCCCGACAGAAATCCATTCGCCTCGCGCACCAGGACGGAATAATCCTTGAAATCGATCTCCTTGGTGCAAGGCGCCGAACAGCGCTTGATTTGATAGAGCAGGCACGGGCGAGAGCGGCTTTCGAAGAACGGATCGCTGCACGATCGCAACAGGAAGGCGCGTTGCAGTGCATTGACGGTGCGGTTGACGGCCCACACAGACGCGAAGGGCCCGTAATACTGGCCCGGACGCGCGCGCGCGCCGCGATGCTTTAAGATTTGCGGCGCCCAGTGGTCGGACGTGATCAGGATATAGGGGAACGATTTGTCGTCACGCAGCACGACATTGAAGCGCGGCCGCAGCCGCTTGATCAGGTTGGCCTCGAGCAGCAGCGCCTCGGTTTCGGTGCGGGTGACGACGAATTCGAGGCGCCGGGTCGCGGCGATCATTCGCTCGATCCGGGTGTCGAGACCGGTCGGCCGCGCGTAGGCCTGGACGCGCTTTTTGATGTTCTTGGCCTTGCCGACATAGAGCACGTCACCGCGCGCATCGAACATGCGGTAGACGCCCGGCCGCGGCGGAGCGAGTTTGGCGTAATGCACGACCGCAGCGCGGCCGGCGGCGAGCGACCCCTCCTCCTCCTCGAATGACAGAGCCGGCGCCTCAATGTCCTCGGCGTCCGGTAACGAGGCTTCCTCGTCTTCCTCGGCGGGCTCGATCTCGGGAGCGATTTCCGTTTTCGGCGTATTCATCGCGGCAAGGGTAAAGCCATCGTCGTTGCGAGGCGCAAGCTACCGAGCCAATCCGCAGGATGACAAGCGCAGCCGGCTCGCGTCATCGCCGCCTCGCCACCGTCAGATATAGACTTTCTTAAACATATCAACGTCGAGTTGGTTAGCGATTCAGAACTGTTTAACTTAAAAATCGCGATAAATCCTCCCGATGGGACGACGGCCTGCGCGCTTTCTTTGACGCTGCATCGGCATCGCTTGCCGCCGCGGCGTCGGAATTTCCGCCCCAATTCCAACTGGGAGGCCAAAGATGAAAAAATCATGCGCCGCGTCCGCCGCATTCGGCATCGTCTTTGCGCTGGCATTCCAAGGCACCGCAAGCGCGGCCGACCTGCCGGCCTCGAACTACCCCTATTACACCGCCCCCGCCTCCTACTCGGCCTATAGCTGGGCCGGGCCATATGTCGGCGGCGCGCTGGGCTACGAATGGGGCGATGTCAGTAACAATCCGACCCATCCGTCGGGCATCGCCGGCGGCCTTGAGGGCGGCTTCAACTGGCAGCACGGCAATTTCGTCTACGGCGGCGAGGCCGATTTCAATATCTCCGGTGCCGACGACACATTTGCCCCGTGGCAGTTTTCCAATCCCTGGTTTGGCACGGTGCGCGGCCGCGCCGGCGTCGCCATCAATAACGTGCTGATCTACGGCACCGCCGGCTTTGCCTATGGCGAACTCACCGCCGACACCGCCGGCAATCTGTCGGAAAGCCATACCAGTTTCGGCTGGGTCGCCGGTCTCGGTGGCGAAGTCGGATTGACGCCACATTGGTCGGCGAAAGCGGAGTGGCTCTATCTCGACTTCGCCAGTCGCGGTTACTCGGTGACCAGCACCAATAACGGCCTCGCCGCCAATCTGGTGCGCCTCGGCCTCAATTATCACTTCTAAAGCTTCGACCGCGAGCCGCCGCGGCAATCGGGTAACAATAGATTTACCCTATCGGTCCTGTTTCATAATTCTTCAACTATAATTGCGACTTGTATTGTCTAATTCAGCCACAATACAGGCACAAATTCTATTTCGACTGTGGCTTTCAAACACTAGCCGCAAAAATTATTCTGAATACTATGCGCACACTTGAGGGGTGATCGCGTGGAGATTCCAATGAAGCGTTTGTGCATCGTTCTGTTCGGCATCACGACCGGCATCTCGGCGATCGCCGGAGTGGCCTCGGCGGCCGATTTGGCGCGGCCGGTACCTGCGCCCTACTACACGAAAGCTCCGGCTTTCGTGCCGGCCTATAGCTGGACCGGCTTCTACCTCGGCATCAACGGCGGCGGTGCGTTCGGCAATTCGTCCTGGGATTCGACCGGCAGCCGCGGCATCAGCGGCGGCCTTGTCGGCGGCACGATCGGCTACAATTATCAGTTCGGCCAAGCCGTGGTCGGCGTCGAAGGCGACATCGACTGGGCTGGCATCAGCGGCACCACCAGCAATGCCTGTCCGGGCGGCTGCAAAACCAGCGACACCTGGCTGTCGACGGTGCGCGGCCGGCTCGGTTATGCCGCCGACCGCTTCATGCCCTACGTCACCGGCGGCGCCGCCTTCGGCGATATCCGCGCTCAGGCGCCGGGTCTCGGGCAAGTCGGTGCCGACCGGACCGGTTGGACGCTGGGCGGCGGCCTGGAAGCTGCGCTGACGACGAATTGGACGGCCAAGGTCGAGTATCTCTATGTCGATCTGGGCAGCTTCAATTGCGGTCTCAATTGCGGCGCAGGTCTCACCACCGACAACGTCTCGTTCCACACCAACATTCTGCGCGCCGGCGTAAACTACAAGTTCTGATCGCCGCGCACTCACTTAAGATCGAAACCCCCGGGGCTCCGCCGCCGGGGGTTTTTCTTTTTTGGCTTGTGCGATCGCTAATACGCCACCGCTCGCTCAGCACATCGCTTCCACCCGCAGTATTTCGGCGAGCCGTTCCGGCGCATCCAGCATGACGTCATGGCCGCAGGCGACCTCGTAACTGCGCCAGCCCCGGCTGCGTGCTTTTTCCAGCGCGGCATCGAACGGCGGATTCGGATAGGCAATCGCCCGGATATAGCTTTTGCGCAGGATGCGCTCGCGCGCGCCGGATAGGCTCACTTTGCCCAGCATGCATTGGATCGGCTGCGGCGTGCATTGCGCATCGACGAAGGCGCGGTCGGCCTCGTTGACATTGAACATCGCCGCCGACCGCGGCGGCACGGTGGCGCCGCCAGCGCGCTGCGCCGCCAAGAGCCCGTCGCGAACCGCAGGCGCTGCAAGATCGACCAGCGCTTGCCCGGATTCCGGATAGAAGGCGTCGAGCATCACGAACGCGGCAATCGAAGCCTCCATCGCCTCGGCGACACCGGAAATCACCATGCCGCCATAGGAATGGCCGACCAGGACGACGTCGCCGAGCTTTTGCCATTTCATGACATTGACGACGTCGAGGATATGCGTGTCGAGACCGACCGCGGGCGTCAGCAGGTGCGACCGTTCGGCAAGACCCGTCAGCGTCGGAGTAAAAACCTCGTGGCCATCTTGCGTGAGAAGCCGCGCCACGCGACGCCAACACCAGGCGCCGTGCCATGCGCCGTGAACCAGAACGAAAGTCGCCATATGTTCTCCCCATCGGCCGCCACGCCCGTCCGCCGGCTCCGACCTTTTTATGCCTCAGGCGTGTCGCCGCGCAGGATTTGCGCGAAGACCGACCTGTCGATGTTGCCGCCGGAGAGGATCAAGCCGACGCGCCGGCCGGTGTAGCGCGCCTTTTCCTTCATCAGTGCGGCCAATGGTGTCGCGCCCGCGCCTTCGGCGAGATTATGCGTGGTGCGGTAATAGATACGGATCGCTTCGGCGATCTCGTCTTCGCCCACGCGCACGATGCGGGCCGCGCCCTTGCGGATAATGTCGAGGGCTTGCGGCGACGGCACCCGGCATGCCACGCCGTCGGCAAAGGTGCGCGCGGCATTGGTTTGCACCGCATGTCCGGCTGCAAACGACAGTGCATAAGCCGGCGCATTGTCGGCGACCACACCGACGATCTCGGTCGTAAGCCCGAGCAAATCCCGTACCGTGATCAAGCCGCAAATGCCCGAGCCGAGGCCGATTGGCACGTAGACCGCGGCGAGATCGCCGTGAGCGGCGAACAACTCCTGCGCATAGGTTGCCACCCCTCTGACCAGGTCGCGATGAAAGGCCTGGACATAATGATAGCCGCGCTCGCGCTCGATCTCCTCGGCGACGAGCCTGCTGTCGTCGAAATCCTTGCCGGCGGTAATGACTTCGGCGCCGAACGCCGCCATCGCCGCATTCTTTTCGCTCGAGTTGCCTTGCGGCACCACGATCGTCAGCGGCAGTCCGTGACGCGCGGCAGCAAGCGCAATCGATTGGCCGTGATTGCCGCGCGTCGCGGTCACAAGCCCCTTTGGCGGCGTACCGGCACGGCACAAGGCGTCGACGTAAACCAGCCCGCCGCGAACTTTGAAGGCGCCGATCGGCGTATGGTTCTCATGCTTGACCACAACCTCCATGCCGGCGGCTTGTTTGAGCAGCGGCCAGGCATAGGCCGGCGTCGGCAGCACGACCTCGCGAACGACGGCGGTGGCTGCTGCAAGCTCGTCCAGGCTGAAAAGCGGCATGCGCGGGCTACGGACTCATGAACCGGCGGATCACGCGGTTTTAAGGAGCATAGCAGACATCCGGTCAACAGGCGCTCATATCGGCTCCCTATCGAGCCTGGCGATGCCTTCCGCCATCCTCAGACGTTTTTTGGACCCTTACATTCGTCACCAGCTATCCGGCGGCGCGCAGGGGCCGCTGCCGGTGCAAATGTTGTCGCAAAATGGCGGATGAACCGCCGAACAGGCGCCGCCGGCGCCGCCGGGGACCATGTTATAAATCTCCCGACGACCATGGCTGACGTGGTGATGCTTGGTCGCCGCCGTTGCCGGCAACGCCGCGCCAAGAATGATCGCAGCAGAAAGCATAAGCGTTATCTTGCTGGACATGGACATAACTCCGATTGAGCTGTGCGGCGGAACCGAAGCTGGCTGCCGCTAGCGGCCAACACAGCATGAGACCCCGGAGCCGTTCCGCTGTTCCCGGGTCAACTCAAGTTGATGTGCAGCCAGATCACGACCTGGAAACGCCCGCCTTCGGACTTAATTCGACGGCGGAAAACCGCCTTTCGGCGGATTGCCGTGCGAATGACCAGGCTTGTTCGGCCGTTTGGTTAGCGCATTTTAAGAATGATCACGCGATCGCTGTTCGGGTCGGTGGTCTTGCGCAATTCGCCGACTTGCGCCGCGGTGACCGCGGGCGCCTGGTTGCCCCAGCCGTTGCGGATGAAGGTGACGACGTCGGCGATCTCCTGATCGGTGTATTGCTCGCGGAACTGCGGCATGCGGTAGGAGTCGGGCGTGCCCTTGACGACCAGCGGATTCGAACCGTTCAAAACCAGGTTGATGAGCGACGACGGATCGTCGCCAAGCACGATCGGGTTGCCCGCGAGCGCCGGTATATACGGGGTGAAGCCCTTGCCATCGGCGCCGTGACAGTTTGCGCAGGTGCCGGTGTAAACGCTCGCGCCGGGCTGCGAGTCGTGACCGGAGCGTAAGGCCGCGGCGGTCGCGTCGTCATAGGCCGGCGCCTGCTGCGTCGATGTCGCCGGCAGCGATTTCAGATAAACCGCGATGGCGCTGAGATCGGCATCCGACAAATAGGGCGTCGAATTGTTGACGACGTCGACCATCGAGCCGAATGCCGTCTCACCCCGATTGTGGCCGGCCTTGAGGAAATCGATCAGGTCGTCCTTCGACCATGTACCGAGACCAGTGCGAACCTCGCCACGCAGGTCGGCGGCGTACCAGCCGTCCAGCGGGGCGCCGGAGAGATAATCCGAACTGCTGTCGTCGAGCGCTTTTTCCTGCCAGGCGAGGCCACGCGGCGTGTGGCAAGCGCCACAATGGCCCAGCCCCTGCACCAGATAGGCGCCGCGATTCCAGTCGGCGTCGTGGCCGGGCTTGTCGACATAACTGCCGCTGGTGGTGAACAGCAGATTCCAGATCGCCAGCGGCCAGCGAAAATCGAGCCCGGCCGGGATTTCGTCCTTCCTATTCGCCTGATGGACCGGCGGCACCTGCTTCATGAAAAAATCGTACAGCGCCGCCACGTCCGGGTCGGTCAGCTTGGCGTAAGACGGATAAGGCATTGCCGGATAGAGCCGGTGGCCGTCCTTGGCGACGCCGCCGCGCACCGCGCGCTCGAAGTCGGCAAGGCTATAGCCGCCGATGCCGGTCTCGGCGTCCGGCGTGATATTGGTGGAGTAGATGGCGCCGAGCGGCGTGCCCATCTTCAGGCCCCCGGCAAACGCCTTGCCGCCAGGAGCCGAATGGCAGGACACGCAGTCGCCGGCCCGCGCCAGATATTCGCCGCCGCTTTGCGGCGGACTGGTGGTCTCGTCGGCCCGCGCTGCCGATGCCGCGACGAGCAATGACAGGGCGCAGAAGACAGCCTTTGAGATAATCGTCACGTCCCCTGCCCCCTGTGCAGCGTCGCGCCCTTGGATTTATGAAGAGCCGGGAGGCGTGCGCTTGAGCTGCCCTCCCGGTGCCGATTGTCGAATATAAAGCTAGGCCGAACCGCTGCGCAGATCGTGATCGCTGATCGGCAGCGAGCGAATGCGCTTGCCGGTCACGGCAAAGATCGCGTTCGCCACCGCCGCGGCGATCGGCGGGGTGGCCGGCTCGCCCGCTCCACCCCAAACCTTGCCACCGCTCGGTAGCAGATGAACGTCGATCTTCGGCGCCTCGGCAAGGCGCACCATGCGATAGGTGTCGAAATTGCCTTGCACCGCAGCGCCCCGATCAATCGTGATCTTGCCGTAGAGTGCGGCGCTCAAGCCGAAGATGACGCTACCTTCGGCCTGCTCGGCAATCGTTTGCGGATTGACCATGTAACGGGTGTCGAGCGCGACCGTGACGCGATTCACCTTCACCTGGCCGCTCGGCTTGACGGTGACCTCGGCGACCTGTGCGCACAGACTATCGCAATCCGTGCAGATGGCGATGCCGCGGCCGGTGCCTTGCGGCAAGGGCTTGCCCCAATCGCCCTTCTCGGCGGCGGTATCCAGCACCTTGAGCCAGTCCGGCTTGCCCTGCAGCAGCTTGCGCCGAACCTGATAGGGGTCGAGGCCATGCGCCGTGGCGATCTCGTCCAAAAAACTCTCGATCGCAAAGACATGCTGGTTGACGCCGGGCGCGCGCCAGAACCACACCGGCAAGTGGGTGTTCTTGACCAGAGACTCGACCCGGGTATTTGCCACCTGGTAGCCGTTGTCGGCCAGGCCGGCGACGGTTTGCGGCTCGATTTTGCCGGCCGGCAACCGAACGCCGACCGAAGCAAGGATCGATGAGGTGACGACGCGCATCGACCATGCGGTCGGAATGCCGTCCGCATCGGTCGCGGCCTTGAAGGCGACCACGGCATGCGGCCGGAACTTGTCCTGCCGCGTATCCTCTTCGCGCGTCCAGACCAGCTTTACCGGACGGTTGACAGCTTTGGCGATGAGAATGGCTTGCGTAACCTCATCGTTGGCATCACGCCGGCCGAAGCCGCCGCCGACAAAGCCATTGTGGACGTAAACCTGCTCCGGCTTAAGACCGGACACTTCCGCCGCCTTTTTGAGCGCCTCGTCCGCCGCTTGCGTGCCGACCCAGACGTCGAGCCGGTCAGGCTGCAAATTCACCGTCGCGTTCATCGGCTCCATCGGCGAATGCGACAGATAAGGCGTCTCGTAGATCGCCTCGAACGTTTTCGCCGCGCCCGTCATGGCTTGATCGACATTGCCGTCATTGCGCGCGGTCAGCATCGGCTCGCTCAGCGCCGCGCGATATGCCTTCGAAAGGTCGTCGCTATTGACGTTGCCGGCCTCACCGACATCCCATTCGGGCTGCAGCCGCGATAGCGCCCGTTTGGCGCGCCAGAACGTGTCGGTCGCGACAACCGCCACCGCGTTGTCGAGCTTCACCACCTTGAGTATGCCCGGCGCGCCAGCCAGCACCGAGTCATCGACACTCTTGAGCTTGCCGCCCGGCACGGGACAAGCCGTGATGGCGGCGAACACCATGCCGGGAACCTGAGCGTCGATGCCGAATTTGGCCGAACCGTCGGTCTTATGGATCACGTCGACGCGCGGCAGTGCCTTGGGGATAAAGGTGAACTGCGCGGGCGTCTTGATCGTCGGCTCGCTCGCAAGCTTGATCTTTGCGGCATCCGAGGCGACTTCGCCGAAACGCAGGCTTTGGCCCGAAGACTTATGCGTCACCACGCTCTGCGCCGCCGAGCACTCCGATGCCGGAACGTTCCACCGCGCAGCCGCGGCGGCGATAAGGCGCTCGCGCGCGCTGGCACCGACCTGCTGCATCTTCTTCTGCGACAACCGCACGGACATGCTGCCGTGCGAGAACATCGGGCCGTAAACATTATTTTCCCGCAGATTGCGGTTCGGCGAGGCATATTCGATCTTAACTTTCGACCAATCGCACTGCAGTTCTTCGGCGATCATCATCGGCAGCGCGGTCATGCTGCCCTGTCCCATTTCCGACCGCTGATAGCGGATCAGAATCGAATCGTCCGGATCGATGGCAATCCAGGCGTCGATTTCATTCGGATTAGAGGCGTGGTCGTCGGGCCAGGGCTGCGCCGTGACGGTGGCGGCGTGGGCGGCGCGGGGCGCGGCGCCAATGCCGATCATGAAACCGCCGGCGGCCGTCGTGGCGGTGAGGATGAAATGCCGGCGGCTGACAGTTGAAGCGATTTGGCTTCCGTGCATGGCGGCCTCCGCTCAGGCTTTTATCATGTCGGCGGCGCGATGGATGGCGCGGCGCAGACGCTCGTAGGTTCCGCAACGGCAGATATTGGTGATGTTGGCATCGATATCGGCGTCGCTGGGCTTGGGAAACTCTTTGAGGAACGCGACCGCAGCCATGATCTGGCCGGACTGGCAGTAGCCGCATTGCGGCACGTCCTCGGCGATCCACGCCTGCTGCACCGGATGGCTGTTATCCGGTGACAGGCCTTCGATGGTCGTGATCTTTTTGCCATCCAGCGCGCCGATCGGCACCGAACAGGAGCGCATCGGCCGACCGTCGATATGCACGGTGCAGGCGCCGCATTGCGCGATACCGCAGCCGAATTTGGTGCCGGTCAAGCCGACAATATCGCGCAGCACCCACAGCAGCGGCGTATCGGGCTCGATATCGACTTTTTGGGACGTTCCGTTGACTTCGATCGTGATCACCGTGGCTCTCCTCAGAGTAGGGTGATGCGGATAAGCAGCGCTCGTTTTCGTCATCGCAAGTGAGCTCATACAGCTCACGTCACGACATACCGAGGAACCTATGACGGTCGTCATCGTGATCCAAGGTGTCATGCAACATAGCAGGCATCACACGTCGGCACCACAAGGCGAAGGTATATTTAATTGCTGCAATGCGAAAACCAATCGCCCACAGCCATTCGACTGGCGCCCCGCACGCCCCCATCAAGCCACGATCGTGGCGTGATCAAAAAGAATTGTCGTAACTGGCCTTCCCGATGCGGGACTTACCCTCGCGCCGATCTGCCCCGGAGGCGGAAAATCGGCGCTGGCAACGGCTAACAGGGGGACTCGGCACCGCCGTCGAGCCGCGAAAGCAACCGCAGCGGCGGTAGGATCGGGCGAGCCGCATTGTAGCAGCCCCGCGCGACGGAACTTCTCAAACGGGCTGCCCCGCAGGGGGCAAGAGGCCTGCCCCGCGCGGTTCAGATACCGTTCATCGGCGGCACAATATTGTACCATCGTTGCCGGCCACGACTTGGGAATGGCGGCAATGGGGAAGGCTCTCGCTCCCGCCCGCGGTTTTAAAACATGCTGTTTTAGAACGTTGCCCGGCGGCAAGGAGCCTAACGACGTGCCCATCTATCGGCTTTTACAGCAATCGGCCTTTACTCCCGAGGACATCGACCGTTTGGTCTCGGCCTTCGAGGACCTGCTGCGCACACTGAAGCTCGCCGACCGATCCGATCCCCTCACCGAGACAATCGCCAAAAAGCTCATCGAGATTGCACAGACCGGCGAGCGCGATCCGCGTCAGCTCCGGCGCCAGGCCTTGCACGCGCTCAATCTGCCGGCTGCAGATTAGATGCTAGAAGAAGTCCGACTGTTCGTCCCGTTGTCCGCGTCCGACGGATTTAGTCTTTTGTTCGCAGGACGTGAGACCGCTTGAAGCACGGGCGGAACTTGCAACGTCGCAACCTGTTGCACCGATCATTTGAGTTCCGCGGTTTCCAGACGCCGCGAGGAAGAGCTGCCATCTTGGCGATAAATGGGGTTGTGGCGTGGCGCTCGAACAATCCCGTCCTACCGGCGGCATTTTTGATACTCGGATGCTTCGCCGTCGGCTCGGTCGGGCTGTGGCTCACCTTCGCTTCGTCAGTCAAACGGGCCGCCGCCGTTCCGCCCGATCGGCCCGCCAATGCAATCGGCCGATCGGCACGGCCGCGGCCGGCGCGCGCTAAATGATCGGCCTGTCGCCTCATGTTTTGATTTGGGCGATTGCCGCGCTGGCGGTAAGCGGCATAATCTTGCGGCCGTTCAAGTTGCATGAAGCGATATGGGCAGTCACAGGCGCGGCGCTTCTGGTGCTCTTCGGCCTGATCACGCCCGGCGCAGCCATGACCGGCGTCGCCAAAGGCGCCGACGTCTATCTGTTCCTCGCCGGCATGATGCTGCTCGCCGAGATTGCGCGAAGCGAAGGTTTGTTCGATTGGCTGGCGGCGCAAGCCACTAGCCACGCCGCCGGATCGCCGCACCGACTGTTTTTCCTGACTTATGCCGTCGGCATATTGGTCACGACGTTCCTGTCGAACGACGCCACCGCGGTCGTGCTGACGCCCGCGGTCGCCGCAGCAGTCAAGGCCGCAAAGGTGAAGGAGCCGCTGCCTTATCTGTTGATTTGCGCCTTTATCGCCAATGCCGCTTCGTTCGTTCTGCCGATCTCCAACCCCGCCAATCTGGTTATTTACGGCAGCCATATGCCGCCGCTGCTGCAATGGCTGCCGCGCTACCTGCTGCCGTCGCTCGCTTCCATTGTTGCGACCTATGCCGCGTTGCGCTTTGCGCAGCGCCGTGAGCTGCAGCAGATCATTGCCGCCGAGGTGCCGCTGCCGCATCTGTCGGCCGGCGGCAAAACCGTCGCTGCCGGCATTGCCGCCACCGCCATCGTTTTGCTGATCGCCTCCGCGCTCGATATTCGGCTTGGCTTGCCGACCTGCATTGCCGGCGCCGTCACAGCCGCCATTGTGCTTGTGCCAAGGCCAATGAAGACCTGGGACGTGGTGAAGGACATTTCCTGGGGCGTGCTGCCGCTTGTAGCCGGCCTGTTCGTGCTGGTCGAAGCGCTCAATCAGACCGGCGTGATTGCCCTGATCAGCGCGCTGTTGCGCGAGACTGCCGCACAGTCGGTGGCGACCGCCGCCTGGTCGGCCGGTCTCATCGTCGCCGTCGCCAGCAATCTCGCCAATAACCTGCCGATCGGCCTTATCGCCGGCGGCGCGGTGCAGAGCGATCATACCGCCGATCAGATTACGCGGGCGCTTTTGATCGGCGTCGATCTCGGCCCCAATCTATCCGTCACCGGCTCGCTTGCCACGATTTTCTGGCTCAGCGTGCTGCGCCGCGAAGGCCATAAGGTGAGCGCAGCCACGTTCTTGCGATTGGGAATCGTCGTCATGCCGGCGGCGCTGATCGTCGCGCTGGCGGCGTCTTTTGTCCACGGCTGATGCAGAAGCCCAGAAGCCGACCATCACCGCGACCATTCCGATGTCGCCGATGATCGACGGCCTGGACCATGCGGCATGAACGGCCACGCCTCTGTGCCGCTGTCGTTTTTTACAGTTGGCCTGTTGTTTCGCCAGGTTCCGTCAAAACGGGACGAGACTGCACATAATTTTCCGGAACGTTATGCTGCCGTTGGGGCTTGATGTGGCGCTTGCGTAGCGGCGGGACGCGCCTGCCGCGCTAGACAGCAGGGAAACCGTCCGATGCCGCTTGCCGGCGCGGCGGTTTTCCTTTTTGACGGCTCAGCCGCTCGGTTTGGTCGCGGCGAAGCCGGGCACCCTGGCGGCAAAATTGTCGAGCCATGCGACCAGCCGTGGATGGCCGCCGCGCCAGTTGCCGGCAAAACGGAAATCGCGGTAGCCGAGCACGCAAGCGAGCGTGATTTGACCGACATTCGGCAGTGGCTGCGCTTCGAGCGGCGGCGGCGCCGCTTCGAGCGCCGCAAGCGCACGCGTCACCTTGCCGGCCTGGTGCTCCAGCCACTTCGGCTCATGCGTTTCCGCCTTGCGCCAGCGGGTCTCGTAGATGGTCAGGATCGATGCATCGAGAATGCCGTCGCCCAGCGCCTGCAGCCGCAGCGCCGACAGACGCTCCTTCGCCGCGCGCGGCACGATCTTGCCGCCGCCGGCGCGCTCGTCGAGATAATCGAGGATCACCCGGGAATCGTAATAGGCGGTGCCGTCCTCGGCGATCAGCACCGGAATCTTGCCGAGCGGATTTTGCTGCCGCAGGCTGTCATTGACGTCGGTGGTATCGGCCTGCTCGAGCTTCACCTCGGCGTCCAGGCCCAAGAGAGACATGGCAATCCGCACCTTTCGCCCGAACGGCGAGGACGGCGACGAACGCAAGATCATCATGCGGCACCCGATGGAAAATGCTGCGGATTGCAGCGAAAGAGGGCCGCAGTAAAGCCGGTCTGCGGCAATAAAGCCACCGGTCGCGGGACGGCGAGGCCATCCGCGTTTGAGCCCTGTGACGCGCGGCTAGAACGTCAATCGTTTCGGATTGAACCGATTGACGTTCCAAAATTTTAGCGGAGCATGATCTTTTCGGAAAACCGGTTTCCACTTTTCCGGATCATACTCTAAGCCGCGGCGACGTCGTCCTAGCCGGTGACGACGAGATTGACGGCCTTCGGGCCTTTACCCTTTTTGTCGGGCTCGACGTCGAAGCTGATGTGCTGTCCTTCGGCCAGCGCCTTCAACCCCGCACGTTCAACGGCGGTAATGTGAACGAACACATCGCGGCCTCCGTCGTCAGGCTTGATAAAGCCGTAGCCGCGTTCGCCGTTGAAAAATTTGACCGTACCGGTCATTGCCATCGAGCAAGCTCCTTCCCCGCAGTTCGATCGTCGCGACCCCACGGCGCGACAAGCAAGCCTGACATTCACGCGAGCAAAGAGTTTGAGAACCCCAGATGATCTCAGTCACTCCGCCGGCCCCCCACAGGAGGCGGAACGTCCAAGCCAGACCACAACCAATTAGACCAATTTCCACGTGTGGAGAAGTGGACAAATCCCGTTTCTCGGCCGAGTTCTGTCGGCGGCCGGCGGGAATTTTACTACCCTGCGGCGAAATCACCGCTAGCCTTCGCGCGAAAGCCAATCCAGCCGCTGCGCCGCATCGGACCCAAGCGCCCGTATAAATACGGGAAGCAAAGTCTTCAGGTCGCGTTGCAAAGTATAAGGCGGATTGACGATGACGAGACCGGAGCCGAGGAGACCGGCATCGGCGCGCGGCGGCGCGAGCGTGATTTCGCAGCGCAGGATGTTCGGCACGGCAAGCCGGCACAAGCGGCGCGCCAGCGCGTCCGGCGCCGCACGCTCCTTGATCGGATACCACAGCAGGTAAATGCCGGTCGGCCATTTGCGATGCGCTTCGGCGAGCGCTCCGGACAGCTTGTCGAAATCGTCAGCCGCCTCGAACGGCGGGTCAATGACAACAACTCCGCGGCGCTCCTTCGGCGGCACGTTGGCCTTGATCGCCGTCCAGCCGTCCATGGCCAGCACCTTGGCGCCGCGGTTGCCGCGCAGGACGGCGTTGAGCGACGCCGCCGCGCGCGGCTCGAGCTCGCAGGCGATCAGCCGATCGTGCGGCCGCAACCGCGCCGCGGCGAGAAGCGGCGAGCCTGGATAAAGCCGCAGCGTGCCGCCAGGGTTCAGCGCTGCCACGGCGTCGAGATAAACCTTAAAAAGCGCGCCGGCGTCGCTTTGGCGTAAGCTCGCCTCGGCGCTTCGAACGCGACCGATGCCGTCACGCCATTCGCCGGAGCGCGCCGCTTCCGGTCCGCTCAGATCGTAGCGTCCGGCTCCGGCATGGCTGTCGATCACGCGGAACGCCGCCGGCTTGGCGCGCAAATGCTCGATGATCAACGTCAAAACAATGTGCTTGTGCACATCGGCGAAATTTCCGGCGTGAAAGGCGTGCTGATAGTTCATGACGGAAAATTCGGCGCAAAATTCGCCAACGATCGCGTTCGCTCGCTGACGGCCGCAGCGTCACTCATGACGCATCGCCGCGAAGCAACTGAAAACGCATCAGCCGTTATTGCCGCGCACCGGCGGCATCAATAGCTGGTCGCGCCGGCAGCCGCGTCTGGCGACGTCGGGACAGGCGCGGAATTTCAGATCCTTCGCCAGACACAGCCGGACCTCGCTCAGCCGTTTGCCGCTACAGATCACGGCCATGCCATCCGCCGGCAGCGTCGGATTGGCTTTGATGAAGGCGGCTTCGACCGCGCCCGGCGTCACAGTCAGCGCGGCCTGCGGATCGGCATAGTCGGCCGGAATAGTCACCGCCGCGCGCGCTTTGCGCACGGTGTCGAAATAGGCTTTCGCGTCCAGGCCCGAGCAGGTGCCGTGCTTGTCCCATTCGTTGTAGATCAGACGCGGCGCCGGCATCAGATCGAGCATCGCTCCGACCAGACGGTGATCGAGCCGTGGCGCCGGGTCCTGGCAATTTTCCGGAAAGCCCTTGTCGTATTGCGGCCACAGGCCGTGGACGACGAAAGAATAGGGCCGCGCGCCGCATTGCCGCGTATCGGATCGGCCGCCATAGCCGCCACGGCGTCCAGCCGCCGTGGCGCAGAACGACGGCGACCACGACAGCGAAAGCACGTAAAAATCGAATTGCCCCGGCGTGTCGGCAGGCCTCTCTTGCGCCGGCGCCGCGGCAGGGACGAGGAGGATGGCAAGGATTGCCGCATGCCCGATCAGCCGTGCCATCCCGTCTCTCATGATTTAGCCTCACCTCATGCATGGGGCCGCCTGACCCAGCCGCCCGTCGTCGCATCTTAGCCTGCCGCGCACCGACCGCACGCGACGATGGTGAACACAACTATTAAGCGAATTGCGTAGTTGACACCACAAACGCCAAGTGGTAGTGTTTGGCCATTGGAGAGAAGCCATGGCCAAGAACCAGTTTGCAGCCGCCCATTTTCACGACGAAGAAGCCGCCCGGCAGTGGTTTGAAGCCGCCCGCTGGCCGAATGGTCCGGTATGCCCAAAATGCGGCAGCACCAAGCAGTACGCGACCAAGAAGCTAGGCCGATACCGTTGCGCCGCCTCTACGTGCCGCAAGGACTTCACCGTTATGACCGGCACGGTGATGGAGCGCAGCCACGCCAAGCTTACTCAGTGGGCCGCTGCGTTCCATATGGCGGCATCCAGCAAGAAGGGCTTTTCGGCGCACCAGCTACATCGCGAATTGGGCTGTCAGTATAATACGGCGTGGTTCATGTTTCACCGCGTTCGTGAGGCCATGCGCCGTGGCGGCTTAGAACCGCCGTTGGGCGGCGAAGGCAAGATCGTCGAGGCGGACGAAACCTATTTTGGCAACATTCCAGAAGCGCAGCGGCGCACCCTCAAAACGAGCGGACGGCCGTACTCGCACGATAAGCGCGGCATCGGCCATAAACGCGCGGTCATTGCATTGGTAGAGCGCGGCGGGAACGTTCGCTCGTTCCATGTTCCGTATGCCGCACTCGATAGCGTTGTCGGTATCGTTCGCAAAAACATTGACCGCGAAAGCCGTCTGCACACCGACGAAAGCAAGATCTACCATCGCATTGGTAAGGAGTTCGCCGAACACGAAACGGTCAATCATGCCGCTAAGGAATATGCACGTGGTGACGTGACCACGAACACGGTGGAAGGCTATTTCTCAATCTTCAAACGCGGAATGCGCGGCGTGTATCAGCATTGCAAAGAGAAACATCTTCATCGTTACCTGGCGGAATTTGATTTCCGCTACAATCACCGGGCCTCGCTTGGGTTCAATGACACAGACCGCACGATCGCGGCGGTACGAGGTGGTGAGGGCAAGCGCCTCACCTATCATCAACCTCACTAGGCCGTGGTTTAGGTTTCAGGCGGCGCGCTTTTTGCGCTGGCGACGCAAGCGCGGCTGAGATTTTTTGCGCTTTAATTTGCGAGACTCACCGTCTCGCGTTGGGATATCCTTTAGCGGCGTAGGCGCCCCACTAAAGGCTCCATGCAGAATATCCTTGAGGCGTTGTTCGGTAGTCGAGTTTTTGTCCATGTCTCTAATGCTTTGGCAGCGGCCTGAAGAACAAAGGGAGATAGGCAAGATACTAACATCATATGGGGATATTGAATACCAACTTTCACAGTGCGTTGGCGCTGTAACGGATGACGACAATACCGCCGTCAGATGTCTATTTAGGCTTCGAGGCGGAAATCTTCGCATACAAATTGCAGACGCTCTGATTCGGCCGGCCTACAAGAGAGCCGGTCCCGGAAATCTGCACAGGGCGATAAGTGGAGTTTCTGCCTGACGGCGGGCAAGATTGGCCCGCGAATCAGGAGTGACCATGAGCAGACGAGCGCGCCGGATGCATACACCGGCTTTCAAAGCGAAGGTGGCGCTTGCGGCCATCAAGGGCGATCTGACGCTGGCTCAGCTGGCAGAGCACTTTGACGTGCACCCGAACCAGATCACGCAATGGAAGGCGCAGCTTTCGGAATCGGCGGCCAATGTGTTCGGTCCGGGCGGCAACGCGCCCACGCAGCCGAGCGTCGATGTAAAGGGACTGCACGCCAAGATCGGCGAGCTGACGCTCGAAAATGATTTTTTAGAAGGAGCGCTCACCAAGGCCGGGCTGTTGAGCGCAAGGCGATGATCGACCGTGCACACGATCTGCCGATCAGCAAGCAGGCAGAAGTTCTGAACATCAGCCGTGGCAGCGTTTATTACCTGCCGCGGCCGGTATCGGCCGCTGATCTCGCGATCATGCGACGGCTCGACCGACTGCATCTGGAGTTCCCCTTCGCTGGCTCGCGAATGCTGCGCGGCTTGCTGGTGGCCGAGGGGTGCAAGCTCGGGCGCCGTCATGTGAAGACGCTGATGCGCCAGATGGGAATAGAGGCGCTTTATCGCCGTCCGCGCACGACCAAGCCTGAGCCCGGTCACAAGGTCTATCCGTACCTGCTGCGCGGGCTTTCGATCGAGCGGCCGAACCAGGTGTGGGCGATGGACATTACCTACATCCCGATGGCGCGTGGCTTCGTCTATTTGGCGGTCGTGCTCGACTGGTTCAGCCGTCGCGTGCTGTCGTGGCGGTTGTCGATCACGATGGAGGCGACGTTCTGCATCGAGACGCTGGAGGATGCCTTGGCGCATCACGGCAAGCCGGACATCTTCAATACCGACCAGGGTTCGCAGTTCACCGGCGCGGCCTTCACCGGCGTGCTCGCCGGCAACGGCATTGCAATCAGCATGGACGGCAAAGGGGCTTGGCGGGACAACGTGTTCGTCGAACGCTTGTGGCGCAGCGTCAAATACGAGGAGGTTTATCTGCGAGCTTACGACAGCGTCAGCGAGGCCCGTGCGTCGATCGGTCGTTATCTGGACTTCTACAATGGCCGACGACCACACTCGAGCCTTGACGGCACGACACCCGATCAAGCCTACTTCCAACCGCTGCCGCTCCGCTTGGCAGCCTAACCCTGGCAGAGGATTCCACTTATCGAGGCGGGAAATCTGTTCAGATAAACGGGACCACTTCAAAGGCTGTAGGGCTAAAAGATCAATACGAGACCGCACTCGGTGCCGCTCGTTACAGTACGAAGATCAGAAATCAATATGCGCACTGTCACTTTATTAGTTTTGAAAAGGCGGGTCTTTATTTTACTGATCTTGAAAAAGCCGCCTCTACTTCAGAGGGTGACTTGAGATATTCGGCGCAGCACATCGATCTTCCGCTATTAAAGCTCCAATCTGCCTATGTGATATATAGTTTTGACTGGTTTTATCATCTTCAGGGTGAGTACCGACTAAGGGCGGGGAAAATTTCCATCCATAACGCTGAAGCTCCAAAAATAATTGACAAACCGCCTCTGCATAATCCGATAGAGGAACACCCACTCCCAAGGCCAATGACAGAAGGTGAGACGCCGATACAAGCGGCTCCTCGGGAAGTTCGCTAGGAAGTATTTTCCGCGCCGGCCCGTCTGTCATGGCCTACCACTTGACGTTTGTGTTGCGGCGGCTAACCAACTGTCGAGCATGGAGTAGAACAATCGTCTGGGTTGTAATTTTTACAAAAAAATTGCGCCATCAAAGAGATAAGTCAATTCAACCTTGCCAAGGCATTGAATATACAGCATTTCGTGCTTGTGGTGTCAAGTACGTAATTCGCCTATTAATTGCAGATCTGGATAACGCCATGTATACGGGTATGGCCTCTCGTGCAACGCGGCGGCCTGCCCGCTCAGGTAAGTCGCGCCACCCCCCGCGCCGCCATCTCAACATCGGGTTCCCGCATTAAGGCGGGCGAGCAAAACTGCGCCATAGTGCGGTCTCCTTATTCGCAAGTTTGCCGCAAGAAGGACGGACACGGCCTCGGATCGACGGCATTCGGCTACGGCGCCGGCAACTCTCAAAACGACACTGGAATCATAGCCTTGCTGGTGCCTTTTCAATTCCCATGGCGGCGGCAGCGGTCTCGGCAAAAGTTGCGAATTTGGGCGCCGGGAACGCGGCATTGTTTTCGGCATATTAGCTGGAAATACACCTCCCTTGCCCTTAACTGAAAGCGTGCACGGAGGAGTACGCATGCCCGTTTACCGCCTGTTCAAAAACAAGGCTTTCGAGCCGGAAGCGCTTTCGGCCATGACGCTCACCTATGCCGACGTGTGCCGCACGCTCGGGGTCAGCGATTGCGACCCGCATGGCAGGCAGGCCGTGGCCAAGACCGTGATCGAATTCGCCCAGCGCGGCGCCCGCGATGCGAACCGCCTGCGCGACTGCGTCTTGCAGGCGCTCAGCGATTAACGCGAACGTGTGAGGGCTTAGCTTGTTTGCGGGCTCAAGACGCGCCCGCCGGCCCGTCTAGGGCTGCGCCGCCCGGCATTTCGGGCCGTAAGCGTCATTGCGGTCGAGGCCGACGACGCAGAACGTGACCCCCCAATCGGCGCCGATCATGCCGGTATCTTCGGCGATCGAATAATAGACCGTGTGCTTGGTCTGATCGTTGGTCACCGCGGTGCCGCCGCAGAAGCGGCGCGGAATGGATTGCGCCGCCCACGACATGGTGTTGAGCTCGTGGATATCCTGGAAGCCGACGATGCGCAGTTCCGAATTCCAGAAGCGGAATTCCTTGGTACGGAAATCGGTAATGATGCGGTCGAGCGCCGGATGAGAATCGCAGCTCGGCAGGTCGCGGCTGTAGTTCGGGCCGGACAGCCAGAAATTCTTCTCCAGCCACGTGGCGGCGCGCGCCGGTGAGCCGGCAGCGAGCGCAAAGGCGAATGCGCCGGAAAGCGCAGCGCCGGCCAACAAGGTGCGGCCAATCCGTGCTTTTGACTGCGACATGTCCCTTCCCCGCTGAAGGTCGTCACCGTGCCGCGATGGCGGTCGCCGGTCAAGGTCCTCGCCAGGGCGTCCGCCCGAAGTCGCGGGCTGTGAAAAGCGGGCACTCCTCGCGCTGCGGTAGTTGGAGCTCCTAGGTCTGCGGCCCGCTTGTGCTAATTATTCACAGGCGTTGCATTTGATTTGTTTGTGCGTGCTCGCGAGAGCAAGCCGCGCATTTGCGGCCATCCTGTTCAATCCGCGTAGGCGAAACTGGGGGCGATCGGCTGCATAGGCGGCCGGTCAACGGCAGAGATCGGGGTGTGGCGCAATGGGCCAAGTGCATCAGCTGCAAAAGTCGCAGGCTTCGTTCGGGCTTCAGGCGGCAGGGCGCCTGATGACCGAAGTGTTTCCATCCTGGGTTCAGGATCTGGCGCTGCTGGTCGAGAGCGTCGAGGCGGCGCGGCCGCCGGGCGCGCTTTCCGACTGGCAGCCCGGCGCCACGGTGCGGCTGCCATTCTCGAAAAAGATTTGTTCCGATGGCGCGGCGGTGTGCAGCCAAGCGGTGATGGCGCTCGCCGACACCGCCATGGTGATCGCCTGCTCGGCGGCATGGAACGGCTACCGGCCGATGAGCACGATCGACCAGACCACGCATTTTCTCCGCCCGGTAAATTTCGACATCGTCGCCGACGCCCGCGTCGTGCGCATCGGCCGCAATACCAGCTTCGGCCGGGTCATGCTGCTCAACGCCGCCGACCGGCGGCCGGTCGGCATGGTGGCGAGCGCCTATTCGATGATGTGAATTTCCGTTTCGCGGCATCGCGGCCGGCCGAGGCCGCTTTCATTCCGGCCCTTTAGCCTTTAAGCTTCGGCGCGAGTGCGGGCGCTGGGAGGCTTGGCGATGCTCCGGAAGCTATTGATTATTCTGTCGCTTGGCGTGGCCGGCGCCGCGGCGACACAACCGGCGTTTGCCTTCGGCAGCGAATTCGCCGGGCCGGGCCCGCAAATCACCGGCAACAATACCGGCGGCATTTTTCCGTATCGGCCGGCCGTGCCGGGCACCTATGAGGACATCGCCGGCAGCTTCTGCGCGCGCTACGGCCGCCTCGCCAAGGTGACCAGCATCCACCGCGTCTACGGCGATTACGTCAGCTTCGTCTGCTACGACCGGCGCGGGATGATTCATTAATCGCCCAGCACCCGCTCACTCCCGCACACGCGGGAGGCCAGGCTGCCATGATGCCGCTCCGTACCGGGTTTCCGCCTTGGCGAGAACGCGCGGCTGCGCACGACGCCCTCACCGCCAATCGCCGAGCAGCGTCTGCACTATGGCCAGGCACGCGACCGCGGCGGTATCGGCGCGCAGAATGCGCGGCCCGAGCGACAGCCGAACGACATTCGGCGCCTGCAACAGCATGGCGCGCTCGTCCTCGGCAAAGCCGCCTTCCGGTCCGACCAGGACCGCAAGCGGCGACCGCGCAGGAACCGCGTGGAGCGCCTCAGCCGGATTGGCCGATGTGGCGTCTTCGTCGCAGAAGATCAGAAAGCGGCCCGGATCGCGCTCGGCCACGGCGCGCGATAGCGGCAGCGGCGGCGCTGTATCGGGCAGATTGAGGATGCCGCACTGCTCGGCCGCTTCGACCGCATTGGCGCGCATCCGCTCAAGATTGACCCGCGACATCTGGCCGTGCCGGGTGAGGACGGGAGCAAGCCGCGACACCCCCATCTCGACAGCTTTCTGAACCATGTAATCGAGCCGCGCGGTCTTCAGCGGGGCGAACAGATAATGCAGGTCCGTTGCCGCCGTCTGCGGCCGCGTTGGCGTTGCGATGGCAAGCGCCGCCGCACGCTTTCCCGCTTGCAGCGTCGCGGTCCATTCGCCGTCGCGGCCGTTGAACACCAGCACCCGCTCGCCCGGCTTAAGCCGGAGCACATGCGTCAGATAATGGGCCTGGGCGCGGTCGAGCGCGGCGGTGGCGCCCGCGCCAAGGTCGCCGTCGATGAAAAGCCTCGGACTGCGGAAGTCGTAGGCGGACATTGACGCTGCCTTGTGCGCTGGCTGGGCGCCGCTTGGCGCTGGCCTCAGCGCGGCGCCAAAACGAGCCGGCGCGGCAATATAGCGCCCGGCGCGGTTGATGTTTTGGCCGCCTTTAGCCCGTAAACTGCGGCGCGGCAATGAGAAATAAGTCGGGCCGCCCGGCCGTCCTGCCGCGTAATCGCCGAAATCGGCTCGTCTTTAATCGGCGCGCAATCTCAGGCAGACTAAAATTCCAATCTGGACAAGAGATCATCGATGCGACGCCGCCTTCCTTTAGCGCTTGTTGCGGCCCTGGTGGTCGCCGTGGCTGCAGTAACGTTTGACGGCGCAACCCCGGCGCTGGCGCAAATGGGCACTCCGGCGCAATGCAATAAGTTCCAGAGCTTAAACAGCGCCACCCAGATCAAGGCCAATGCCGTTCAAGTGGCGATGAAGTCGAAAGCCGACCGCCAGGAAATCTGCAAATTGATGACCGCATTCGTCGGCAGCGAAGGCACGGTCGTCAAGTTCCTGATCGATAACAAAACCTGGTGCGGCATTCCCGATCAGATCGTTGCCTCCGCCAAAGCCAGTCACGAGAAATCGCTGAAGTTCCGCGAGGTCGTCTGCACCGCGGCACCAAGCCCGAAAGTGCCGACGCTCAGCGACGCCATCAAGACCACGCCGGTCGATTCGTCGGCCAATACCAAGACCGGCCACGGCGGCACCTTCGACACGCTGACCGGCAATCCGTTGGGACGATGACACGGCGATGAAGCCTGCGCCCGGTTCGGTTGCGGACGCGACCGGCAATTGGGTCGACAGCCTTGCTCCGCCCTGGTCGCGCCCTTACCTGCGGCTGTCGCGGCTCGACCGCCCGATCGGATCATGGCTGTTGCTGTTGCCGTGCTGGTGGTCGTCGGCGCTGGCCACGGTCGCGGCCGGGGACCGGATCCCCGACCTGCCGCATATCGCCTTATTCTTCGTCGGCGCCTTCGCCATGCGCGGGGCCGGCTGCACCTGGAACGATATCGTCGACCGCGATCTCGACGGCGCGGTCGAACGCACCGCGTCGCGGCCGATTCCTTCCGGCCAGGTCAGCGTCGCGCAGGCGGCGGCGTTTCTCTTGGCTCAGGCGCTGGTCGGGCTTGCCGTGCTGCTCTCGTTCAACCGCTTCACCGTTGCGCTCGGTATCGCCTCGCTCGCCATCGTCGTGGTCTATCCGTTCATGAAGCGCATTACCTATTGGCCGCAAATCGTGCTCGGGCTCGCTTTTTCCTGGGGCGCGTTGATGGGCTGGGCGGCCGCCTTCGGTCGGCTCGACCCGCCGGCGCTCTTGCTCTATGCCGGCTCGATCTCCTGGGTGATCGGCTACGACACCATCTATGCCCACCAGGACCGCGACGACGACGCGCTGATCGGCATCAAATCGACCGCGCTGTTATTCGGGCCGCGCACCAAGCCGATGCTCGCTTTGTTTTACAGCGTCGCCGTCGTTCTGATTGGCGCCGCAGGCTTATTCGCCGGCGGCAGGGTCGTCTTCGCGCTCGCGCTCGTGGCCTTCGCCGCGCATCTTGTCTGGCAGATCGGGCGCCTTGATATCGCCGACCCCGACAATTGCCTCGCCGTCTTCAAGTCGAACCGCGACGCCGGCTTGATCCTGTTCGCCGGCCTCCTCCTTGACGCGGCGCTACGGCAGGGTTCGTTCCCCACCTGACGCGGTCGTCGGACTAAAACTCCCGCGCGCAGAGCGCGCGGGAGCGCGAAGTTTTGGCTTAGCCCGGCTTTTTGTCCTTTGCCGGTGCTGGCTTGGCTGGCGCCGGCTTGGCTGGCGCTGGCCTTGCCGGCGGATGGGGAGCGACGGCCGGGTGAGGCGGAGGGGCCGGCGGATGGGGAGCGACGGCCGGGTGAGGCGGAGGGGCCGGCGGGCGGGGAGCAACGGCCGGATGAGGCGGAGGGGCCGGCGGGGCCGGCGGACGCGGCTTCGGCGGCGGCTCTGGCCTTGCCGGGGGTGCGGCGCCAATAGGCTTCGATTCTACCCTGGCCGGGGGCGGCACTCCATTGTTCAGCGGGGCGCGCGCGCCCTCGCCTTCTCTCCGCTCTGGCAATGTGGGCGCGCTCGGAGGAGCCGGCGGCTTTACTTCCGGCTTTACCTCGCTCGGAGCGAGCGGCTTCCTGATCTCGCCCGGCTTTGGCTCCAATGTGTTAGCTTCGCCTCGACCGGGTTCCGGCTTCCTCGCTTCATTCGGATTTGTCGGCAACGGTCTGCCAGGGGCCGCATTCGGCTCCATCGTCTTCGCGCCGGCCGGTGGCTCCCCAGCGGGCGCCTTGCCGGCTTCCCGTGCGGGCACGACACCGGGCCCGCTGAACACTCCCGGCTTGGCCGTCGCCGCAATCGCGGGATGGCCATGATTTTCGGATGCGAGCAAAGATCGATTGGTGCTGGCCGCCTGTTGGTGATGGCTTTGCTCCGTTGTCGGCGGTGTATGGCGCTCATGTGCGAACGCCTCCTCTTGCGGCGTGGGCCGGACCGAAATGCCGCCGCGGCCGCCGTTGAAGCTGACCCGCACATCGGTGCGAGGGTGGACGGGCTCGCTATACGCGTTGGCGATTCTGGCGCTGCCAAAATTGTTGACGGTGCGGTTATAGAGGAAGACGCCGTTGTCCCAACGGCCGCCTTCGTAGCCGGCGCCGTCATAGCCGAAGCCGTAATTGACGCCGCCGTAAAAACCGATACGCGGTCCCCAATAGCCCGCGCTCCAAACATAGACGCCGTTTTGCCAGCCCCAATAGCCGGGCGTCCACAGTAAGCCGACAGCCGGCGGCAGCACCCAGGTTCCCGGAACCCAGTAGTAACCTTCCGCGCCATAGTCCCAATAGCCGGGAGTCCAAATATAACCCGGCCCCGGAATCGGCGGCTGTTCGTAAACCGGCAGCTCAGGCGGCGCCTCGGTGATGCTGGCAACCTGCGCTCCAGCCTGTGCTCCAGCCGCCGTATCCCAAGCCCACCAATCCGGATGAAGCTGCTGCCACTGCGACCAATAGGGCCGGTTCTCGCCGAGAATAAAGCCGAACCGGATGCAGGCGTCCCGGTCTCCGCCGTCGCATGACTGTTGCAAGCCGATCAAATCGGCCTCGGCCGCGTTGGAGACGGGTTGGCTGAGCGCGGGATAGGCGCTTAGAAGTGCGGTGGCACCGACGGAAATAACTAAAAAAGATTTTGTTTTCATTTAGTCGCCCTGTTGTCGCGCTTTAGTCCTAAGGAAATTACTATCCCTTCGCTCTGTGACCAAAATACGCCTTGGGTTTGAACATCCGTTCATGCGCGCAACATTCATCGCCTCAACGATGAAACTGCGAACACTATTGCACCTCGCGATCGCCGCTCAATGTCCGGACATTTCTCTTAGTTGTCCTCTGGCGAACCGCCGCTGCAAAAGCTTCGCGCCTCAACCGTGCGAAGATCGCCGATCCGCTCCAGTGTAATATCGGCGGAGGGATATTGCGCAATGGCCTGCACGTCGTGCGCGTAATGGCCTTGCCGCACGAACACCGTGGTGACGCGCGCGGCCCAGATATCCTTCACCGCCGCCAGGATGCGCAGCTTGTCGTCGATCAAGACGTAATGCCGCGCCGGATAGAAGCGCTCGACGTCGGCAAGCTCCTGTTCCTTGTGAATGTAGATCAGCACCCGGTCCTCGACCGCGCGCCACAGACCGGAGCGCTCGACCTTGCGCGGCTGAAACACCGCATCGCCATCGGAGAGGATGACGGTTGGGCCAAAGCGGCGCGCATAAGTGAGTGCCTCAAACGCGCCGGGGTAGAGCCGCTCGGCGAACGGATAATCGACCAGCCAGTTCGACATGCGCAAGACTTCCGGCCGGTGCAGCGCCTCGACCCGGTAACGCTCCAGCGCGCCGAGATAATCGACATAGCCAAGTTCGGAGCGCAGCTCCTCCAAAATCTGCCAATAGCGGTCGCGGGCTTGCGCGCCGTAGCTCTCGGCCAAATGCGCCTTCAGCTCGTCCTGGACCGCATCGTTGTCGAGGAGCGTGTTGTCGACGTCGAACAGAAAGACGATGTCGTGCATAACTCACCGGACAGGAAAGCGCGGCAGTTCGCTTGAACTCCGCGCGGAGCCCAAGAGCGGGACAGCCGTGATTATAGCGCAGTTCCGCCGCGCCACTCAGTCAAACACCGATCAGCCGCCGTATTGCGCGTCGCTGACCTTCTCCATCCAGTCGACAACCTTGCCGTCAAGCGCTTCCTGAATCGCGATATGCGTCATGGCCGTGGTCGGCGCCGCGCCGTGCCAATGCTTCTCGCCGGGCGCGAACCAGACGACGTCGCCCGGTTTGATCTCCTCGACCGGGCCGCCCTCGCGCTGCACCCGCCCTACTCCCGCCGTGACGATCAGGGTTTGGCCGAGCGGATGCGTGTGCCAAGCCGTGCGCGCGCCCGGCTCGAAGGTGACGCTGGCGCCGCGCCCGCGCGCCGGCTCGGGCGCCTCGAACAGCGGATCGAGGCGCACCGCGCCGGTGAACCAGTCCGCCGGACCCTTGCTCGATGGCCGCGAGCCGCTGCGCTTGATGTCCATGGTTTTTCTCTCCTTTGCCTGATGCCGCCCCGTTCCGCCGCTCTGCCGATAACGTAGGCGCGCACCGCCGCCGCGATGAAGCCGCTATAATGGGCATGGGCTCATGAGCCAAGGTCACGGACAAGAACGTGTGCCGCGCCGTGGTTTTCCATAAGATGAAAATTATACTCTTCCATCGATCGTCATGCCCGCACGTGTTGCGGGCATCCACGGCTTCCTTTTCGGTCTCACAACGACGTGGACGGCAGGAAAATTCTGGCCTTGCGGTTTGCGCTACACCGCCTTCAGCCGCTTCAATTCCGTCTCGAAATCGAAGCGCAATTGCGCTGCCTCTTCGTCGGGCAGCCAATGCGCCATGTGGGGGAAGATGGTGCGATAGACTAACAGGCGATCCGCATCCCACGGCATGACCTCAGCCGCGCGTGCCTCGGCGAGAATGCGGAATGCACATGCGCCGCTTCACGCGGTGACCAATGGCTTTTCCAAGAAATTTGAAAATCACGTTTGGATGGTGGCGCTCTATACGGTCTGGTACAATTTCGTGAAGCAGCACAAGACGCGGTGCGGACCATGAAGGCCATCAGTGGTAAGCGCCTCGCGTACCGGCCGACTAACGAAAGGCAAGCGGTTCAAGGTCAAAGATGAAGCGCGTCGCTTCATGATTTGGTGGATTCGTCGAAGGGTAAAAAGTTCACAACTGGAGTGATTTCCGATGAGCGAAGAAACACTAGCGGCGAGGGTTGTTTACAACTGTTCGGTAGGCACCTTTCGCGAGGAACTTGTGATTCTGACGCTTCGCGTCGGGACGGAGAAGACGGGCGGCGAAATTCATTACGACGATATGCCGTTTTCGCTTGATCGGCGCGCGGCTGAGCATTTGCTGGAGGGCTTAGCCAAGTCCATCCCAAAACTGCGTAAAGACCGCACCGAACATTGAGCATGCGGCCATGTATCGTTAGCCGGTACGGCCGCGCAACGCACCGCTAGCGCGCCTTTGCGATCTTCTTTCGCTTGGGACTCCCAGGCTTTTTCCCTCTAGGCTTTCCTAGCTTCATTTGCTCGTGCGGCTTGGGCGATTGCCGCAGCAATTCGCGCATGGTGCGCAGCGTTCCTGCATCCACTTGGGGCTTGTCAGTCATGGAAGAAACTCCTGAGCAAAGACGGCAGACCAAAGCCTTTGCACTGGTCGGAGAGTTTATTTTCCATTGGAACTACATCAAATCTCGCATGACGGTGATTATCCAGAACATCCTGCGTTTACCCCATCCTGAAATCCGAGATTGTGCTCGCCAATTTAGCCTTTCGTGACAAGACCTCAATGGCTTCGACACTGTGCAATTACGCATTTGAATTTAACGGACGCCCGTCGGACGGAAGCGCCGCGGTGAAGCTATTTTCCGACTTAGCCGAGTTCAGCGGCAAATATCGAAATGTCATCGTCCACCACATATTCGACGTAAACGACTATGGCGGGATTGAAATTTTTCGCGTGGTCGCGAAGCGAAAATTCGATATGCCCACCACCATATGGGACGTGAAATTCTTTGAAGATCAATTCCGCGAGATAGACGACTTCGATCAGAAGCTTGAGCAATTAGAAAGCGATCTTCGAGATTGCCCGATGCCGAGCGTGGCAGTGGACCGCTTTCTCCAAGGCTCGTCGCCCACTCAAGCGACATTCGGGCCAGAGAACGGGCATCCCCAATCCCACCCTCCTCAAGGCAGTACGGATTCTCCCCCTCAGCCGCCCACGACGCCAAAATGGTAACAATCCATAGGCTACTTGCCTCACCGCCCAACGGTCTGTCGCCTTATTTGTTACATCAACCTTGACATTGTCCCCGTTATAGTTACATACGCCCCGTCCGCCCATCGAAGGGACGTCGACCGGTGACAGCCGATCGATGGGGCGGGTGCGGTTCCTGCGGGCGGGCTTGTAACCCGCTCTCGGGCGGCCCGGGCATCGACCCCGCCGGCATTAGGACCGGCGTGCGAGGTGCCTCGCTTAAGCGCCGCCGACGGCGCGGGTAACGCCCGCGTGTCGGGGCGGCGTGAAGCGCGGCCTGGGCCGAGCCGGGGGTAAAATCCCGGCAAGAGCCGCGGTGGAGCGCCGGAAGGCGAGCGCGCCCGAGGCGCCGATGAATGGCAACATTCGTCGGCGTGGCGCGCGCCGCAGGGCAGATGGTTTGCGCAGACTGCGTAAACTTGTCTGCGATGCTGCGGCCTCTGGACGACGCGCCTTTCGGCGCTTCGCCTCCCTTCTTTCAAGGGAGGTTTGGGACGGGCTTTCTTACCGTGGCGTGACCGAACTCGGATGCGAAGGCGCATCGCGGGAACGAGAAGGACTTTGCTTCACCAGCCGTACGCGAACTGTAAGCAAACCAAGGAGGCACCATGAAACAACGCAAAAAGAAATCGTCCGGCTCGCCCTCGTCGGAGATACCCGCCGCCGGCGCGACGACGATCGCGGCGCCAACCAACGCCGCCAAAGAGGCTCCGCGCTTTGCGATGTCAGCCAAGGAGGCCGCCGCCTTCATCAAAGCCGACATCGAGGCCCATATCGCCGAACACGGCGACGATCCGGACGGCCTGTTGCGCGGCGGCTTCGGATGGCGGGAGACGTGAAACTAATCCCGCGCGATAATCTCGCGCTCGTCGCGATGCACGGAAGGCGCGTCGCGCCGCTGGCCGGGACGGCGGCGCAGCAGCCGGGACGGCCGGCGCCGGGCGATAGCGGTGCGGCGGCGCCGCCGCCAGGTCGGCGCTTCGAGACGCAAGCCACCCAAGCGCGCGAACGGCTCGCGCAATTTGCCGTCGGCTTCGGCGACGAGCAACGGCAGCCCGAGCACGCGGCCCCAGCTTTGCCATTCGGCGACGATGTCATCGGTTTGCGGCGACGCGAACAAGGGCAGCGACAGCGCCGGATCGTCATGCTCGAGCACGACGGCGATCGAGGATGGCGCAGCGTCGCCGCATGGCGCACCGCCCTCCCCGCGCAGCCTGATCGCCACGCCGCGGAATGCCGTCACCGGCAGATTGAGCGCCATGCGCATGCCGCGCACCGCGCGCCGCACCACCACGCGCTCGCGATAAAGGTCAACCACGCGCAGCTGTCCGTCGGCGGCCGCGTCGGCGGCTTCGAATCGCACGGGCAGAGAGAACGGGTCGAGCCGCAACGGGGGGCCCATCGCTTCTGCGCGATGGAGCCCCCCTGCATGGCGGCCCGTCCCGGCAGCTTGCCTGCCGGCTTCCATTTGACGCCCCGAAAAGGTTCGGCTCCCGCCGGGCTGTTACCGCCCGGTCATGAGCCCACCTTGCCACGGCGGCCTCGCAATCGGCTTAAGGAGACTGGTTAAGGCGAAGTAGCGCGGCCGCATGATTGACGAGTGGTTGCCGCGCGCCTGACAATCGGCGTCAGAACGGTGCACCGGAAACAGGGTTATGGAGGATCGAATCGCGCGCCAGAAGCGCACATCTTGGCCTTACCGTCTCGGCTTGGCGGTCTTCCGCCTTCCTGCGTCAGCGGGAATTGAATCCGGGTCCCCACCGTCGCGGGGGACGCACAACGCAGACGATCCCCATAAGCAGGCGACCCCACAAACGGAATTGCAAAATCAAATGGCCTCATTGCTCGATCAAACCGCCCTCGTCGATCTCGCCTCCCGCCTGGTCGCCGCGGCGCGCCGCGCCGGCGCCGATGCGGCCGATGCCGTCGCCGTGCGCTCGGTATCGCTGTCGGTCGACGTGCGCGACGGTGCGGTCGAGGAATCGCAGCGCTCCGAAGGCGACGATGTCGGGCTTCGCGTCCTGGTCGGCCACCGGCAGGCGGCGGTATCGACCAACGACATCAAGGCCGCCGGGCTCGATGCGCTCGCCGAACGCGCCGTCGCCATGGCGCGGGTGGCGCCGGAGGACGCGTTCGCCGGGCTCGCCGATCCGGCGCTGCTGGCGCAAAAGTTTCCCGATCTCGATCTGCTCGATCCCGACATGCCCGGCGTCGAACTCTTGGAGCAGCGGGCGCGCGCGGCGGAAGCAGCCGCGCTCGCCGTCGGCGGCGTGAGCAAATCCGGCGGCGGTTCGGCCTCGGCCGGTATCGGCGGCATGGTGCTGGTGACGAGCCAGGGTTTTTCCGGCGCCACGCTCGGCTCGCGGCATTCGATCTCGATGCAGGCGATCGCCGGCAGCGGCACCGGCATGGAGCAGGACTACGATTTCACCTCGACGCTGCACGCCGCCGATCTCGCAAGCGCCGAAGCGGTCGGGCGCAGCGCCGGCATGCGCGCGGTCGAGCGGCTCAATCCGCGCAAGGTGGCGACGCGGAAAGTGCCGGTGGTGTTCGACACCCGCATCGCCAATTCGCTGGTCAATCATCTGGCCAGCGCCGCCAATGGCGGCGCTGTGGCGCGCAAGACGAGTTTCCTGCGCGACAAGCTCGGCGCGCAGATTTTCGCGCCCGGCATCGCCATCGTCGACGACCCGCTGCGGCGCCGCGGCCAGCGCTCGCGCGCCTTCGACGCCGAAGGCGTCGCCACCAAAAAGCTCATGCTGGTCGAGGACGGCGTGCTCAAGACCTGGCTGCTCGACAGCGCCACCGCGCGCGAGCTCAAGCTCAAAACCACCGGCCATGCCCAGCGCGGCGTGTCGTCGGTGCCCTCGCCCGGGCCGAGCAATCTTTATCTCGCGCCCGGCAGCAAGAGCCCGGACGAATTGATCGCCGACATCGAAGACGGCTTCTACATCACCGACCTGATCGGTTCGGGAACCAATCTCGTCACCGGCGACTATAGCCGCGGCGCTTCCGGCTTCTGGATCGAGAACGGCAAGCGCACTTTCCCGGTGAGCGAGGTCACCATCGCCGGTCATCTCGACGACATTTTCAAAAGCCTCACCCCGGCCAACGATCTCGAATTCCGCTACGGCACCAATGCGCCGACCTTGCGCGTGGAGGGCCTCACCGTTGCCGGTCACTAGTGTCGCGGACGACCTGACCAGTCTCGGCGAACGGCTGCAAAGTGCCGTGCGCGAGGCCGGCGTGCTGGCGCGCGGCATGTTCGGCACGGCACTGAAGAACTGGACCAAGGGGCCGACCGCCTCTCCGGTCAGCGAGGCCGACATCGCCGTCGACGATTTGTTGCGGCAGCGTCTCACCGGCGGCAACGACGGCATCGCGTGGCTGTCGGAGGAAAGCGTCGACGACCCGGCCCGGCTCGCCGCGCGTCGCGTCTGGATCGTCGATCCGATCGACGGCACCCGCGCCTATATCGCCGGTTTTCCCGATTGGGCGGTGTCGGCGGCGCTGGTCGAAAATGGCCGGCCGATCGTCGCCTGTCTCTATGCGCCGGTCGGCGAACAGTTCTTCGCCGCGCGCGCCGCGGGCGGCGCCACCTGCAATGGTGCGCCGATCGAAGCGACCCAGGGTCCGGCGCTGGACGGCGCGCGAATCGCCGGGCCGCGCAGCCTGTTGGAGCAGCTTGCCACCGTGGCACCGCCCTTCACCGCCATGCCGCGGGTGCGCTCGCTGGCGCTCCGCCTTGCCCAGGTCGCGCATGGCGCCTGCGACGTGGCTTTTGCCGGCGGCAATAGCCACGACTGGGACCTTGCAGCCGCTGATCTTTTGGTGCACGAAGCGGGCGGCGCATTGACGTCCTTTGCGGGCGGAACTGTGATTTATAATCGTGCGGTGCCGCGGCACGGAATGCTCGTTGCGGCCGGCGCGAAAAGGCACGCGGCACTCATCGAACTTCTTGGGGATGGACGGCTAGCGTATTCATAAATCGCGTAGCGAACGCGCGGATTGAACACCATGTCTGACGTCCCCGCGCCTAAGCCTAATCAACTGCTCCATCTCGTTTTCGGCGGCGAGCTTGACTCGGTTGCCGACACGCAATTCAAGGATCTCGATCGGATCGATATCGTCGGTATCTATCCGAACTACGCCAGCGCCTATGCGGCGTGGAAGGCGAAGGCACAAGGCTCGGTCGACAACGCACAGATGCGCTACTTCATCGTTCATTTGCACCGTCTGCTCGACCCCGACAGCCAGCCGCCGCAACGCTGAAGACGATGCATGCAGTTATGGCGGCAAATCGGAAAGCAGCGCTGGGCCAAGGTGACGATCGGGGTCGTCGCCGCCGAATATCTGCGCTTTGTCGGCATGACGACCCGCTTCACACTGGAGCCGGCCGACGTCTACGCGCGCGGCGAAAAGGATATGCCGATCATTTTGGCGTTCTGGCACGGGCAGCATTTGTTGGCGCCGGTCGCCCGCAAGATCGAGCATAAGGTCAATATGCTGGTGTCGCGGCATCGCGACGGCGAAATCAATGCGGTGGCCGCGCAGCGCCTCGGCGTCGGCACTATTCGCGGCTCCGGCAATCACGGCGGTGGCTTCGTGCACAAGGCCGGCGTCGCCGCTTTCCAGGCGATGCTCGAATCGCTCGCCGGCGGCAGTTCGATCGCGCTCTCCGCCGACGTGCCGAAAGTGGCCCGCGTCGCCGGTCTCGGCATCATCAAGCTGGCGCAGGTCTCCGGCCGCCCGATCTATCCGAGCGCGATCGCCACCAGCCGCCGGATCGTCCTCGACAATTGGGACCGCACCACAATCAATCTGCCGTTCGGGCGCGGCGCCGGGGTCGCCGCCGAGCCGATCAGGGTGCCGGCCGAGGCCGACGATTCCGGACTTGAAGCGGCCCGACTTCTCCTGGAGGATCGCCTCAATGCGGCGACGCGGCGGGCTTACCAGCTCGTCGATAAAACCTAGTGGAGCGGATTTGACATTCGCTAGCCGCCCAGCCGCAAACTCGCGAAGCGAATGTCAAATCCAAAAGCTCCACTAGGACTGACATTTGCGAGTGATCCTTTAATTTTAACATTCGCATGATAGCCTGCGGAACCGGGATGCGAATGTTAGAATTGGACCATTAGCCCGGACGAGGTGTGAGCGTGGCGGGTCGCGTACCGTTGGCGTTGCGTGTTTATCAGTTGGCATCGGCCGCCGGCTCGCCGCTGGCGCAGCAAGTTCTGGCGCGGCGGCTGCATCGCGGCAAGGAGCATCCCGAACGGCTGGCGGAGCGGCGCGGCGAGGCGACGCTGGCGCGCCCGGACGGTCCGCTGATCTGGGTGCACGGCGCCAGCGTCGGCGAAATGCTGGCGGCGGTGCCGCTGATCGAGCGGCTCCGGGCGCAGAATTTCGCCGTTCTGGTCACCTCGGGCACCGTCACTTCGGCGGCGCTCGCCGAGCAACGCCTGCCGGCGGGCACCCTGCACCAGTTCATTCCGCTCGATGCCCCGCGTTTCGTGCGCCGTTTCCTCGACCATTGGCAACCGGGGCTGGCTTTGTTCGTCGAATCCGATCTGTGGCCCAATCTCATCTTGTCCTGTGCCGAGCGCAAAAGTTCCGATGATCCTGATCAACGGTCGGCTCTCGAATCGCTCGTTCACGCGCTGGCGCCGGCTGCCGAGCACGATTGCGGCCTTGCTCAGCCGTTTCGACCTGTGCCTGGCGCAATCGGTCGCCGACGCCGAACGCTATGCGCAGCTCGGCGCGCCGCGCGTGATGATCGACCGGCAATCTCAAGCTCGACGTGCCGCCGCCGCCGGTCGATCAGGCGGCCTACAAGCGGCTGAAAGGCATCATCGGCGATCGCCCCGTCATCGCCGCCGCTTCGACGCATCCCGGCGAGGAGGCGACGATCCTTGCCGCGCATAAGCGGCTGCAGGCGGCCTTGCCCGGACTGTTGACGGTGATCGCGCCGCGGCATCCCGCGCGCGGCGAAAGCATCGCCGCGCTGGCCGCGGCCGCCGGCCTGACGACGGCGCGGCGCTCGCAAAGCGCCCAGCCGATGCCGGACGTGGCCATCTATATTGCCGACACGTTGGGCGAGCTCGGCCTGATCTACCGGATCGCGCCGATCGTGTTCATGGGCGGCTCGCTGGCGAGCCATGGCGGTCAAAACCCGATCGAGGCGGTGCGGCTCGGCGCCGCCGTCGTCCACGGCCCGCATGTGTGGAATTTCGCCGAAATTTACACAACGCTTGACGACGCGCACGGCGCCGAGCGCGTCGACGACGAGGCGGCGCTGGCCGGCAGGCTCGGCGCCTGGCTCGACGACGCGGCCGCGCGCAAGAGCGTTGCCGACGCGGCGGCGAAAACGGTGGGCCTGCTGGGCGGCGCGCTCAAGCGCACGCTTGTGGCGCTCGATCCTTATCTATTGCAATTGCGGCTTGAGCAGAGAGCCTCTTAGATGCGCGCGATCGTGAGAGCGATCTTGTTCGCGTTGTCCGCCCTCCGGCTGGCGCCGTTCGGGATCGTCCGATGATCCGCGAGCCGGCGTTCTGGTGGCGTTCCGGCACCGGCGGCCTGCTCATTCCCTTGGCGGCAATCTACGGCGCGGTGGCCGGCCTGCGCATGGCGAGCACCGGCCGCAAAGCCGGGCTGCCGGTGATCTGTCTCGGCAACCTTACCGTCGGCGGGGCCGGCAAAACGCCGGCGGCGATCGCCGTTGCCCAGCTTCTGCTTGCCGCGCACGAGCGGCCGTTCTTCTTGAGTCGCGGCTATGGCGGCCGACTTGAGCGGCCCGGTTCGCGTCAATCCGGCGACGCACGGCGCCGCCGACGTCGGCGACGAGCCGCTCCTCCTGACCCGGCTGGCGCCGACGATCGTCGGCAGCGACCGCATCGCCGGCGCAAAATTTGCGCAATTCGCCGGCGCCAGTGTCGTGGTCATGGACGATGGCTTGCAAAACGCTGCGCTCGCCAAGGATCTGACCATCGTCGTCGTCGACGGCCGCCGCGGTATCGGCAACGGCCACATCATACCGGCCGGTCCATTGCGGGCGCCGCTCGGAATGCAGCTCGAGCGCGCGCAGGCGCTCCTAGTGGTCGGTCAGCCGGATGGCGCGGCGAGATTGATCGATCGCGCGCAGCGCCGCGGCATCGCCGTCTTCCATGCCCGCCTCGAACCCGACCGCGCCGTTGTCGCCGCCATCGGCCGGCGAAAAGCCCTGGCGTTTGCCGGCATCGGCGATCCCGAGAAGTTCTTCGCCACGCTTGCCGACTGCGGCATCGACATTGCCGAGCGCGCGAGCTTTCCCGATCATCACAAATACACGGCGGCACAGGCCCAAGACCTGATCACGCGCGCGCAGGCCAAAAATCTGATGCTGATCACCACCGAGAAGGATCAAGTGCGGCTCACAGGCGAGCCGGCGCTCGAGACGCTCGCCGCGCGGACCAGTGTATTGCCGGTGCGGCTTGTGATCGAAGAGCAGGATGGCTTTCGGCAGATGCTGCTGCAGGCATTGCCGCGCGGTCGCGATCGGACCGGCCGGGGTCACGCTTTTGGCGCGTAATCGGCAGCCACGCGCTGCAGCACCGCTTCCGGCGTCGCATAGGCCTCCTGTAAGTCAACGCTCCAATAGCGCAGCTCTTCGAGCGGGATCGGAACGCCGGTCACCGCGCAACGCACGAAGGCGCCCGGCCGCATCACACGAAAATCGCCGTCGAGATACTTGATTTCGGCCTCGCCGGGCATCGGCGCCGGCCGATCGGTACGATTGAGCAAAGTGACCTCCGATTGCCCGAAGAATACCGCGCTGGTCAGGGCCAAATCGCGACGTGAAGGGCCTGCGCGGCAAACATAATCGCTCCGGTGGCGGGCGGAAAGACCGCCATTTGCCGCGGAAAATCAAAACGCCGCACCGAGGGATCGGTGCGGCGTCGGAACGATTTCGGCGTTATTCGCCGGTTGGAAGCAGAGGAATCCTTACCAGTTGCAGACGCGGTAGCCGCGGTGCCACCAGCAATGACGCCAACCCGGATGCCAGCCGCCGCGCCAGCCGCCATGCCAGCCGCCGCGCCAACCGCGGTGCCAGTACACCTGGGTGAGATTGCCCTGTCCGCTCGGGGTCGTTGCCGAAAGCGGCGCAATCGGCGCTGCTTGCGAAGTCCCGGGAACGGCCGCGAAACACATCGCAGCGACCGCCATCGCAAAAACAATCCTTAGCATTTTCGATCTCCTTGAGGCGCGAACCTGCGCCAGCACATAACACCGCAGCATCATGGCAGTTCCGCGACCACAGGATCGCCGTAAAATGAACAAACAGTCAGAAATCCAGCCTTAATCGAGATTAAACAACATCTTCGCATTGTCGCGGCCGATCTTCAGGCGATCGTGTTCGGCGATCTCGACGTTGTCGAACCATGCTGCGGCTTGATCATGATCTTCGAACGGATAATCGACGGCGAACAGCACGCGGTCGGCGCCGACAGTGAGAATGGCCTGAACGAGCGACTGCGTGCAGAAATTACCACTGGTCGTGATGTAGAAATTCTGCCGGAAATATTCGGCCATCGGCTTCGCTTGTTGGGCCGGTCGGGCAGCTTTTTGAGCCGGTGGTCGAGCCGCCACAGATCGAACGGAATGCGCTCGCCGAGATGTCCGATAACGATTTGAACTTCGGGATACTGGTCGAACAGCCCGGAGCCCATCAGACGCAAGCGCATGGATCGCCGTCTCTTCGGCAAAATCCCACGGCGAGCCGATCAGCCAGGGATGGCCCTCGTAAGCGCTGGCGGCGGCTCGGCAGCGATCGCGCGGATGCAGATAAAACGGCACGCCGAGCCGCTCGACCTCCGCCCAGAACGGCCGGTATTGCGGCAGGTCGTAATAGATCGCGGTATCGAGCGGTGCCGACCTGGGAGAAGCCATTGACCAGCGCGCCCTTGAATTTCAGGTCGCGCACACAGCGCTGCAATTCTGCGGCGGCCGCTTGCGGATCCTGCATCGGCAGCGCGGCGAGCGCAGCGAAGCGGTCCGGCCGCTTGGCCACTGCATCCGCCAGGGCATCATTGGCCTTGCGTGCCAATTCGATCGCCTTGGCCGCATCGGGGATTTCTTGGATGGCCGTTGGCGTTGAGCGAAATCACGGCGCATCTCGATGCCGCAGTCATCCATTTCGGCAAGGCGCCGATCGTGAACAGATCGAGCAGCTTGCCCTCAATGCCGGACCAATAGGGTCCTGCCGGAATAGCGCACCGCATTTGGCGGCCGTCTCGCCGATGGCGAAATGCTCTTCGACTGCGATCTTGCCTTGCATTTGCGCGTTTCCTTCCGGTATTTTTTTAGAACAGATCGCCTTGACCCGGGCCTCCGCCGCGCCGTCCACGCGGCTTGGCCGGCTCGCCGCCGGGCTTCGGCGTCCCGGCCGCATCGTCGGCGCGCGCACCGACGCGGCCGTCGGCAAACTCGATGTCGATCGGCATGCCGGCGGCGACCGCCGCGGCCGTGCGCAGCGGCCGGCCCGCCGCCGTCGCGCACCAGCGCAAAGCCGCGCGCCAGCACGCCGCGATAGGAGAACGCCGCGAGCAATTGGCCGTCGCGCTCGCAGCGCGCCCGCCGCACGGCGATATAGATTGCGCGATGGCGCGCGGCGCGCGCGCGGCGAAGCGCGCCGACCCGCTCGCGGTCGCGGGCATGCGGGTGCGATAGCGCGGCGATGTTCGCGGCCGAGGCTGGCGCGCAGCCGCTGCGCCATCGCGCCATAGCGTTCGCGGCGGCGCTCGACATGCGTCGCGCAGCAGATGCGGGCCGAGCCGGCCGCCGATGCGCGGAAAGCGACGCGATGGATGTGCGCGTTGGCGCGCAGCGCCCGCGCGCAAGTCCGGCGGCGGCATGATCGAGCCGCTGCCGCGGCAGCGCCAGCACCTCGTCGGCGTCGGGCAGCGCGCGCGCCGCCGACCGCAATTCGGTGCGGCGCGCCTCTTGACTGCGCCGCCAGCAGGCGAGCGCCCGGCGCGCCAACAAATCGATGTCGAGCAGAGTTCGGCGCGCACCGGCACCGCCATTTCGGCCGCGGCCGTCGGCGTCGGCGCGCGGCGGTCGGCGGCGAAATCGATCAGCGTGACGTCGGTTTCGTGGCCGACCGCGGAGATCAGCGGGATCATGCTGGCCGCGGCCGCGCGCACCACGATCTCCTCGTTGAACGACCACAGATCCTCGAGCGAGCCGCCGCCGCGCGCCACGATGATGAGATCCGGCCGCGGCGGCGCGCCGCCAGCGTTCGAGCGCGTTGAAGCCCGCGATGGCGGCGGCGACCTCGGCGGCCGAGCCTTCGCCCTGCACCTTCACCGGCCAGAGCAGCACGTGGCGCGGGAAAGCGGTCGGCGAGCCGGTGCAGGATGTCGCGGATGACGGCGCCGGTCGGCGAGGTGACGACGCCGATGACCGCCGGCAGATACGGCAGGAGCTGCTTGCGCGCCTCGTCGAACAGGCCCTCGGCGGCGAGCTTTCTGCTTGCGCTCCTCGAGCAGCGCCATCAGCGCGCCGATGCCCGGCCGGCTCCAGCGTCTCGACGACGATCTGATATTGCGAGCGGCCGGGATAGGTGGTCAGCCGGCCGGTGATCACCACTTCGAGGCCGGCCTCGAGCTTGAGCTTGATGCGCGGCGCCGTCGTGCGCCAGATCACGCCGGCGATGCAGGCGCGATCGTCCTTGAGGTCGAAATAGACGTGGCCGTTGGTGTGATAGCTGACCTTGCCGAGCTCGCCGCGCACGCGGACGTAGCCGTAGGCGTCCTCGATGGTGCGCTTGAGCGCCGCCGACAGCTCGGAGACGGTCAGTTCCGGCAGATTGAGGCGCGGTTCGTTCATGCGCGTTCTGCACAGGATCGGGTTTGCACGAGTTAGGCTCGGCCGGCGCTCTGGTTAAGTGCTGGCTAGCACACGCTCTGCACCGCTCGCAAGCGCCGTGCTCGGATAGGCCGCTCGAAGCCACCATGCTACAGCGACGCCTCGGCCATGAACATTCTGCTCCTCGGCTCCGGCGGGCGCGAGCATGCGCTGGCCTGGAAGATGGCGGCAAGCCCGCTCACGCGATCGGCTTTTTTGCGCGCCGGGCAATGCCGGCATCGCGCGCGAGGCCGAATGCGTCGCGCTCGATCTCGCCGATCACGCGGCGGTCATCGCGTTTTGCCGGAGCGCACAGCATCGATCTCGTCGTGGTCGGCCCGAAGGCGCCGCTGTGCGCCGGCATCGTCGACGACCTCGAAGCCGCCGGCATCAAGGCCTTCGGCCCGAGCCGCGCCGCGGCGCGGCTCGAAGGCTCCAAGGGCTTCACCAAGGACCTGTGCCGGGCCGAACGGCATTCCGACCGCAGCCTATGAGCGCTTCACGCGACGCCGCCGCCGCCAAGGCCTATGTGCGCGCGCGCAGGCGCGCCGATCGTGGTCAAGGCCGACGGCCTCGCCGCCGGCAAAGGCGTCGTCGTCGCGCAAACCGTCGGCGAGGCCGAGGCGGCGATCGACATGATGTTCGGCGGCGAGCTTCGGCGACGCCGGCGCCGAGGTCGTGGTCGAGGAATTCCTCGACGGCGAGGAGGCGTCCTTCTTCGCGCTGTGCGACGGCGAGACCGCGCTCCCGCTCGTCGACCGCGCAGGACCACAAGCGCGCCTTCGACGGCGATCAAGGGCCCGAACACCGGCGGCATGGGCGCCTATTCGCCGGCGCCGAACATCGACGCGGCGATGAGCGCGCGGGTCATGGCCGAGATCATCGCGCCCGACGATGCGGGCGATGACAGGCGATGGGCACGCCGTACAAGGGCGTGCTCTATGCCGGGCTGATGATCACCGCGCGAGGGGCCGAAGCTGATCGAATACAATGTCCGCTTCGGCGATCCGGAAACCCAGGTGCTGATGCTGCGGCTGATGTCGGATCTGGTGCCGGCGCTGCTCGCCAGCCGCGACGGCATGCTCAAATCGTTCGACCTGCGCTGGTACGACGAAGCGGCGCTGACCGTGGTGATGGCGGCGAAGGGCTATCCCGGCGCCTACGCAGCGCGGCATCGGTCATCGAAGGCCTCGACGACGCCGGCGCCGTCGCACGGCGTGGAAATCTTCCATGCCGGCACCAAGGCCGAAGGCGGCCGCATCGTCGCCGATGGCGGCCGCGTGCTCAACGTCTCGGCGCTCGGCAACGACCGTGCGCGAAGCGCAGGCACGCGCCTATGAGGCCATCGGCCGCATCCACTGGCCGGACGGCTTCTGCCGCCACGACATCGGCTGGCGCGCGATCGAGCGCGAGACGATGTAAGGTGGACCACGCCATTGCGAGCGGCCATTGTCTGGCAGATGAAAGTCCGGTCGCGACCGCACAAGCATTGCTGGACTTCTTCGGCACGGGCTAGACTTTCGGTCATCGCCATGAGCCGAACATGACCGATCGCCAGAGCGCCTTTTCCGGCACGCGCGAGGTCGCCGAGCGGCTGCGCTTCGATGCGGCGCGGCTCGAAGCCTATCTGCGCCGCGCAGGTCGCCGGGATTTGCCGGGCCGGTCACCGTGCGCCAATTCAAGGGCGGCCAGTCCAATCCGACCTATCTGATCGAGACGCCGCTGCGCGCGCTACGTGCTGCGCCGCAAGCCGCCGGGCAAGCTGTTGCCGTCGGCGCATGCCGTCGATCGCGAGTACCGGGTCATCAGCGCGCTGCACGCACAAGGTTTCCCGGTCGCCGAGCCGGTGCTCTATTGCGCCGACGAGGCCGTCATCGGCACGCGCGTTCTTCCTCATGGCCTATGTCGAGGGCCGGGTGTTCTGGGAGCCGCATATGCCGGCGGCCGACATCCGCCGAGCGCGCGCAGGTCTATGACGCCATGAATGCGACGCTGGCGCGGCTGCACAATTTCGATCCGGCAGCGATCGGCCTTGCCGATTACGGCCGCGGCGAGAATTACGTGGCGCGGCAGGTCGAGCGCTGGTCGAAGCAGTACCGCGCCTCGGAGACGCAGCCCATCGAGGACGATGGAGCGGCTGATCGACTGGCTGCCGGCGCATCTGCCGCCGCCGCAGCCACCGCGGCTTGTGCATGGCGACTACCGGCTCGACAACATGATCGTCGCTGCCGATGCCGCGCCGCGATTCTCGCGGTGCTCGACTGGGAACTGTCGACGCTCGGCGATCCGCTGGCCGATTTCTCCTATCACCTGATGGCAGTGGCACATGCCGCACTCCGAAGCCGGCACCGGCTCGCTCTCAAGGCTTCGATCTTGCCGTGCTCGGCATTCCGTCGCTTGCCAGCTATGTCGACGCCTATGTGGCGCGCACCGGCTTCGATCCGCGGCCGCATCTGCCGGCCTATTTCGCCTATAATTTCTTCCGGCTCGCGGCGATCATGCAAGGCATTGCCGGCCGTGTGCGCGACGGCACCGCGACCAGCGCCTTCGCCGCCGATAAAGGCCGCGCTGGTCGCGCCGCTCGCCGCCAAGGGCTGGGAGTTCGCGCAGCAGGCCGGCGCATGAAAAGCTTCGCGCTCGCACTCGGGTCGCGGCGGCGCGCGTGGGCTCGCCCATATCGCGGTGCTCGAAGCGCTCGATCGAGATGGGCGTCAAACCGGCCGCCATCGCCGGCACCTCGATCGGCGCGCTGATCGGCGCCGCTTATGCGGCCGGACATGAGCCGGCAATGACATCCGCCACCACGTGCTGGCGATCGCCCATGCGCGCGGCGAAATGCGGCGGCGTTTTTTGAAGGCGCGCGCCGGCACGCTCAGCGACTTGTTTGCCGGCTCGATCAGCCGGGCGACGCAAATGGACGCCGAAAAATTCTGCGCGGAATTCCTGCCCGAAGCCGTGCCGGCGGATTTCTCGATGCTCGAAAATCCCGCTGACGGTGATGGCGACCGACCTGCACCGCCGCGAGGAAGCGCCGCTGTCGTCCGGTGCCGCTGCGTCCGGCGCTCGCCGCCTCGATCGCCATCCCCGGTCTGTTCCGGCCGGTCATATTGGGTGGACGCGTCTTGATCGACGGCGGCACCACCAATCCGCTGCCTTACGACGCGCTCGCCGGTCAGCGCCGACATCATCGTGGCGGTCGACGTGTTCGGCGCGCCGATGGCGGATCGCGCCGACATGCCGGGCCCGTGGGAAAGCCTTTACATTACGATCTTGATCATGGGCAGCGCCATCCTCGCCGCCAAGCTTGCGCCACGCCGCGCCCGATCTTGTGATCCGGCCGAATGTACGCCTGTTTCGCGACATGGATTTTTCCCAGGCAAGCTCGATCGTGCGCGCAGCCGACCGCGCGAAGGCCGAACTGAAGCAGAAGCTCGGCGCGTTATTGGCGGCGTGATCGCCGCCGCAAGCAATCATCGCCGAATAGCGATCAGCGCCGCTGTTGAAAAAACTCCTTCAGCAGCGCGCCCGCCTCGGCTTCGGCCAGTCCGCCATAAACCTCCGGCCGGTGATGGCAGGTCGGCGAGGCGAAGAACTTCACGCCGTTGTCGACCGCGCCGCCCTTAGGATCGGCGGCGCCGTAATAGAGCCGCCGGATGCGCGCAAACGACAGCGCGCCGGCGCACATGACGCAGGGCTCGAGCGTGACATAGAGATCGCAGTCGTCGAGCCGTTCCGAGCCAAGCAGGCTTGCCGCGGCGCGGATGGCGATGATTTCGGCGTGCGCGGTCGGGTCGCGATCGGTGACGGTGCGGTTGCCGGCGCGGGCGATCGACCGCGCCGTCGCGCACGATGACGCAGCCGACCGGCACCTCGCCGCGGTCGCCGGCGTGCGCGGGCCTCCTGCAAGCGCCAACTCCATGAAAGATGCCATGGTCGCTTCTGGCCCCTTCTGGTCACTGCTGGCCGCGTTCGATCCACTCTGCTATCAGCCGCTCGCGAGGCGAACTATGGACGGCAACGGCGAACAGCACAAATCCGGCGAGCGCATCGCCAAGGTGATTGCCCGCGCCGGGCTGGCGTCGCGCCGCGAGGCCGAGGAATGGATCGCCGCCGGGCGCGTCGCGGTCAATGACGCGGTGATCGCGTCGCCGGCGTTCAACGTCACCGCGCAGGATCGCATCAGCGTCGACGGCCAGCCGCTGCGGCAGGCGGAGCGCACGCGGCTGTTTCTCTATCACAAGCCGCGCGGGCTGCTGACCACGCATGCCGATCCGCACGGCCGGCCGACCATTTTCGCCAAGCTGCCGGCAGCATCTGCCGCGGCTGATCAGCGTCGGCCGCCTCGACTTCAATACCGAAGGACTGCTTCTGCTCACCAATGACGGTGCGCTGGCGCGCGTGCTGGAACTGCCCTCGACCGGATGGCTGCGGCGCTACCGCGTGCGCGCTCATGGCTCGGTTGCGCAGGGTCAGCTCGACGCCTTGCGCGCCGGCATCAGCATTAGCGGCATGCATTACGGCGCGATCGAAGCAGCAGTCGATCGCGTGCAGGGCTCTAACCTGTGGCTGACGTTCGCCATCCGCGAGGGCAAGAACCGCGAGGTCCGTAACGTCCTCGGTCATCTCGGGCTCACGGTGACCCGGCTCATCCGCGTCTCGTTCGGCCCGTTCCGGCTGGGCGAGCTCGCCGAAGGCGCGGTCGAAGAGGTGCGTACGCGGACGTTTGCGCGAGCAACTCGGCGACCAGCTTATCGCGCTCGCCGGCGCGGATTTTTCCGGGCCGGTCCGCCGAGGATGCCTGACGCCGCGCCCGAGCCGCGCGAGGCGCGCCATGCCGGACGGCCAACGGGCGCAATCGATAAACGCGAACAGCTTCAAACGCCGGATCGTGCGCGACGCCCGCACGAGAGCGCCGGACCGCCAGCCGGCCCACGCGACAAAGCGCAGCGTCGATCGCCCGATCAGACGCGGCGCTCGCACGAAGCCGGACCGCCAGCCGGCCCAACCGGCAAAAACAAAACGCGTCAATCGCTCGATCACGCTTGGCGCTCGCACGAGAGCGATCGCCCGACGAAAAAGCTACACCGCAAATACCGCGGCGCGCAGCGCGAAACCGAACGGCGCGAAGCACCGGCCGGTGATATGCGGACCGGGCGGCTGCAGGATCGCAAAGGCCGTGAGGTGACCATCGAACGCTGGGGCCACGCGCCCGCCGCCGAGCCCCGCGAGGAACGGCGTGGTGCGTCCGCCGCGCGCCCGCAGTCGCCGGTCGCACGATCGCGGCAGCGGACCGCGGCCACGCCAGCCGCGCGGCCGGCAATAATGCGTATCGTCGGCGGACGGCTGCGCGGGCGAACGCTCGCCGCGACCGAAATCCAAGGCGATTCGGCCGACCGCCGACCGCTTGCGCGAGGCTGTGTTCAACATCCTGCAGCACGCCTATGGACGATCCGATCGCAGGCGCGCGCGCGCTCGACCTGTTCGCCGGCACCGGCGCGCTCGGCATCGAGGCGCTATCGCGCGGCGCCGCGTTTGCATTGTTTGTCGATGACGGCGCCGAGGCGCGTGCGCTACTGCGCGAGAATGTCGCCACGCTCGGTCTCGGCGGCGTCTCGAAAATCTTCCGCCGCGATGCGACCATGCTCGGACCCGCGCACCCGATCGAACCGTTCGGGGTTGCCTTCCTCGATCCTCCCTACGGACAAAATCTCCCGGCGGCCGCCCTCGCCTCGGCCCGTGCCGGCGGCTGGCTGTTGCCCGGTGCCGTGATCGTGGTCGAAGAAGCGGTGAAGGCGCGCTTTGCGCCGCCCGAAGGTTTCGCCGAGCTCGAACGGCGCGCTTACGACGATACCGAATTCGTATTCTTGCGATTTAATTCGGCGTGATGCCGGCGTCATGGACGACTTTGGCCCAGCGCTTGACTTCGGCGGCCTGGAATTTGGCCAGATAATCGGGCGTGCGCTGCGCCGGCGGCACGATTTCGAGGCCTAAGTCCTCAAGACGCTTGCTGATGACCGGATCGTCGAGGCTGTCGCTCATCGCCTTGTTGAGCTTCTGCACGATCGGCGCCGGCGCCCCCTTGGGCAAAAAGAACGCGTTCCAGACGCTGGCTTCGACGCCGGGCAGGCCCTGCTCGCCGGTGGTCGCCAGATCGGCAATGATTTTCACCCGCTGCGCCGACATCACGGCGATGCCTTTGACCTCGCCTTGCTTGACCAGGGCCGCACCCGTCTGGATGGTCGAGCACATGTAGTCGAGCCGCCCGGCGATCAAATCCTGCTGCGCCGGTCCCTCTCCGCGATAGGGCACGTGGGTCACGGTGACGCCCATCGCCGTGTTCAACAGCACGCAAGGCAGATGCGTGCCCGAACCGACGCCGGCCGAGCCGAACTGCATCTTGCTCTGATTGGCTTTCACGTAGGCGATGAACTGTTGCAGGTTGGACACCGGCAGGTCCTTGCGGACGATCAGTATGCGCGGCGATTCCGTCGCCAATCCCACCGGCGTGAAATCGGTGACGGAATTGTACAGCGGCGCTTTGCGCAGCGCCTGGCTGAACGCCTGGGTGCCGCTGTTGCCGATCAGCATGGTGTAGCCGTCCGGGTCGGACTTGGCGACGTGCTCGGCGCCGCTCATGCCGGCCGCACCGCCCATATTGTCGACGACGATCGGTTGGCCGAGCCGCTCGCCCATGCCTTGCGCCTGGATGCGGGCGCTGACGTCGACGCCGCCGCCGGCGGCAAACGGCACGACCAGCGTAATCGGCCGCGCCGGCCAGTCCTCGGCGCGGGCGGCCGCGGCCGTGAGTGTCACGAGTGCCGCGGCCAGCAAACATTGCTTCAGCTTCATTCTCCGCTCCATTACCGCCGCCCGAACAATCGCTCGATGTCGGTCAGCTTCAATTCCACATAAGTCGGCCGGCCGTGATTGCACTGGCCGGAATTCGGCGTCGTCTCCATCTCGCGAAGGAGCGCGTTCATCTCTTCCGGCTTGAGCCGCCGCCCGGCCCGCACCGAGCCGTGACAGGCCATCGACGAGGCGACCGCCATCAACCGGCGCTCGAGCGGCAGCGTCTCGTCCCATTCGCTCACATGTTCGGCAAGATCGCGGACCAGCCCGCCGCCGTCGATTTCGCCGAGCAGCGCCGGCGTTTCGCGTAGCGCCACCGCGCCCGGCCCGAAGGCTTCGAGCACCAGGCCGTAGCGGGCCAATTCGTCGGCGCGGGCGACGAGCCGCTCGACATCGGCTTCGTCGAGCTCGACGATTTCGGGAATGAGCAGCATCTGCCGGGCGACGCCGCGCTGTTCGAGCTCAGCTTTCATCCGCTCGTAAACGATGCGCTCATGTGCGGCGTGCTGATCGACGACAACCAGCCCGTCGCGAGTCTGCGCCACGATGTAAGTGTCGTGAATTTGCGCGCGGGCGGCGCCGAGCGGATGGTCGAGGAGATCGGCCGGCGCTTCGGCATCCTCGGAAAAGCCCCCGCGCCAATCGGCGCCGGCCTCGGGCCGCATGTCGGCCAGCGGGCCGCCGACATCGAAAGCGGTCTGCGCAGCTTCGGCAAAGCCGGTCCGTAAAGCGCCGATCCAAGGGGGAGCCGATGGTCGCGCCGGCGAGCGCCGCCAATCCCAGCTCCGGGCCGGCAGGACACCCGGCCGCAACGCTTCGATCGTGGCGGCGCCGCCGGTGGTCGCCGCGCGCGTCGCTTCGCGGTGCAGCGCCGTCTTGAGCGCCTGCACAATCAGCGCGCGGACCAGGCCGGCATTGCGAAACCGCACTTCGGCCTTGGCCGGGTGCACATTGACGTCGACCTCGCGCGCATCGAGCGTGACGAACAAGGCCACCAGCGGATGGCGGTCGCGCGGCAGATAATCGGCGTAAGCGGCGCGCACCGCTCCGACCAGAAGCTTGTCGCGCACCGGCCGGCCGTTGACGAACAGATATTGCCCGAGCGCGTTGGCCCGCGTCAGCGTCGGCAGCGCGGCGAAACCGGCGATGGCGACGCCGTCGCGCTCGACGGCGATCTCGACCGCATTGGCGCGAAATTCGGCGCCGAGCACGTCGCCGAGCCGCGCGAGCCGCCCGGCCGGCCCCGGCAAGGCCGCCGCATAACTGACGGGAGCGCGTTCCTCGCCGGCGAGCGAGAAGGCGACATCCGGGCGGCTCATGGCAAGCCGGCGCACGACCTCGCGCACGGCTTCCGCCTCGGTGCGGTCGAGTTTTAAGAATTTCAGCCGCGCCGGCGTGGCGTAGAACAGATCGCGCACTTCGACCCGGGTGCCTTGCGACAGCGCCGCGGGCTTCACTTCCGACTTCGCTCCGGCATCGACCTCGATCGACCATGCATGCGGCTCGCCGGCGTGCCGGCTCGCGATCGAAAGCCGCGCCACGGCGCCAATCGACGGCAGCGCTTCGCCGCGAAATCCCAGCGTGCGGATGGAGACCATATCCTCATCGGCAAGCTTCGAGGTGGCGTGACGCTCGACCGCGAGTGAAAGATCGGCCCGCGTCATCCCCTCGCCGTCGTCGGTGACGCGGATATGCCGCCGCCCGCCGCCGTCGGTGAAGACTTCGATGCGGTGAGCGCCGGCATCGAGCGCGTTCTCGGCCAATTCCTTGACCACGCTTGCCGGACGCTCAACCACCTCGCCGGCAGCGATGCGGTTGACGAGGCTTTCGGAAAGCTGGCGGATGGGCATGCGGTGCGGTCGGATTTCCGATTCGGCGGCAAATTAGCCCGACAAACTAGCCCGGATTGAGTATCGGTGAAATCCAGGGCAGAACCTGCCGGCATTCGGGAAGCCTGCGGCAGTGGAGCTGGGCATGGCCAACATCGTGCTTATCGCCTTTGGCGTGATCGCCATCGTCATCGGCGCGGTGCCTTATATCGTCCAATTCCGCCAGGGGCTGCGCGCCGACGCCAGCAAGAAGTGGCCAACCGCATCCGGCATCGTCACCTCGTCGGCGCTCGAACGATTGCCCGATCGCAAATGGCGTTACCGCGCAGTGCTGCAATACGGCTATCGCGTCGGCGCCAAGGACTATCAATCGAGCCGCGTGTTCTGGGGCGGCAACGAGGGCCGCGAAAAGCAAATGGCCTCGGTGGTCGAGACCTATCCGGCCGGCGCCAAAGTGCGGGTATTTTACGATCCGAACAATCCAGCCGAGGCCGTGCTCGATCCCATTCAGAACACCGGCTCGCGGCAGATGGTTCTCTACGCCATGGCCATGGCAACGCTCGGCTTGTTTTCGCTGACCGGCGGGCTTTACGCGCTATTGCGCTAATCTCTCGCGCAACAGGCCGTCAATCGAAGGCCGGTTTTGTCCGCCGCAGCCGCTTGACGCCGGCGCGGCGCTTCTTACCCTCGATGCGGCGTTCGCGCGATCCGGCCGTCGGCCGGGTCGCGCGCCGCTTGATCGGTGCGATCGCGGCACGGCGGATCAACTCGATGAGGCGATCGAGCGCGTCCTGACGGTTGCGCCCCTGAGTGCGATGGCGCTGGGCGATAATGATCAAAACGCCGTCGCGGGTGAGCCGCGATCCGGCCAGCCGCTCCAGCCGCGTGCCCACCTCGGCCGGCAACGACGGCGAATGCCGCACATCGAAGCGAAGCTGCACCGCGGTGGAAAGCTTATTGACGTTCTGGCCGCCCGGCCCCGAGGCACGCACGAATTCTTCGCTGATCTCGTGGTCGTCGAGACTGATCTTTTCGGTGACGCGGATCATGGCGCGGCACGTTAAAGCATGATCCGGAAAAGTGGAAACCGGGTTTCCGGCGCGCGGATCCCCATGCTGTTATGATCGAACTGGCACGCGATCGCCGCCGCTGCGTCGCTTCGCCGTTATTGAACCGGCTCCATCCGCTCGCCGAGTGTCGGCGGCTTATAGATCTTTTTCTCCGGCACGACGCCGTAGGGCTGATTCGGCGACGGTGTTTGATAGCCGGGCGGCGGATCCGACAGGCTGACGCGTGGCGGTTCGCCGGTAAAAGTGCCGTAGTCTTCCTGCTTGAGCCAGTCGAAATTCAGAATGCCGGCTTTATGTTCGCCGCGCTCGGACGCGGAACTTTGGTCATTGGTGCCGGGCGCGTTGATCGCACTGACGTTGAGCTCGCCGGGGCGCAGCGGCCGCGACGAGTCAGTGACATAGTCGGCGTGCGGACCGACAGAGTCGTCTTTCTTGGCCGCTGCGCGCGCCTTGACCTCAGGATCGACCGGCCAGTTCGGCGCGGGCGGTCCGTTGGACGACACCGGCGGCGGCAGGTCCCGCGTAGGCGGCACGACCAGCGGCGAACGCTCGCTGTAATTGATGCCGTATTGCGGCGCAAAAGGATTGTGGAGACCGAGTGTATTCAAAAATTTGTCGGTGAATGACTGTTGGGAAGCGACACCGTCATCCCCGGCGCGGGCTGCCGACAGGCTGCCGCACAGCGCGAGCGCCGCGACCCCACCGCACAGCGCGGCGCGCAAAGGTATGACCCGGCGGCCCTTACGGTCGCCCATCACGTGGCCAGTTATTCGATCCTGCGGCATGCCCTCACCCGACGTGCCTGCATCAAACGCCGATGCACAACCTGTGACAACCCACAATCACACGCCCGGCCAGTTTTATAAGCCCGATCAGGGCGCTTTTGCGGCGCCGCTGCCCGTAAGGATTCATACAATAATCCGATAACCCCGGCAACAATGGCCACATCGGCAAGATTGAAGACATACCAGCGGAAACTGAAGCCGGTTGTCTCGACATGGAACAGCACAAAATCCATCACTCCGGGCCAATGCAGCCGGTCGATGCGCGTTGCCGACCGCACCGCCGATAATCAGCCCTAGCGCCGCGGCAGCAAGCCGCGATGGCGCCCGCGTCAGCCAGACCCAAAGGAAAACGACGGCCGCCACCTTGAAAGGCGAACAGCGCCCATGTGCCGACCGCGCCTTGCTGCTGCAACAGACCGTAGCTGATGCCGGTATTCCAGGTCAGCACCAGATCGAAAAACCGCGTCACCGCCACCGCTCCACGGCCGCCAAGACCGAAATCGTCGAGCAGCCAAAACTTCGACGCCTGGTCGGCAACGCAGGCGAAGCGCCGCGACGGTGAGACCAAAACCGCTCAACCGTCCCCACAGATAGACTACCGGCCGGCTTGGCCCGTACCGCGTCCGTCATGACCGACCTGCCCTGCTTTACTCGGCCGCTTTGCGCATGGTTTCCCACTCACGCAAGCGCTTGCGCGTCGCGCGGCGTCACGTCGGGGAATTGCGGATCGAGCCCGACCGCCGGCGAGATTTTCCAGGACCGCGCGCATTTCCTGCCCTGCGCCAATTCCGGCACGACGGCGACGCCGGGCACATCCGGCAGGCGGAACGCGTCGGGCGGCCCGTCGCCTTCGACCAGCGCCGCGCCCGAGGTAATGCACAGTTCGGCGAGATCGGCGTCGGCGACGCCGGCGAACAGATTCGGCATCGGCGATATGGATGAGCGGATGCGCTTCGAGCGACGAGCCGATGCGTTTGCCGGCGCGCTCGAGTTCCAGCGCGCCGGTCACCACGCGCCGCACATTGCGCAACTTGCGCCATTTCTCCGCCAGCGCATCATCGCGCCACGCCGCCGGGATCGGCGGAAATGGCTCGAGATGCACCGAGACGGCGGCGGGATCGCGCGCCAGCCACGCTTCCTCGGCGGTAAAGCACAGCATCGGCGCCAGCCAGCACACCGTGGCGCGGAACAAATGATCCAGCACGGTGAGACAGGCCTTGCGCGTCGTCGACGAATAGGGGTCGCAATACAGCGCGTCCTTGCGGATATCGAAATAGAACGCCGACAGATCGACGGTCATAAATGCGTTGAGCGCTGCAAAGATGCGCTTGTAGTCGAAATCGGCATAAGCCTGCCGGATCAGCGGATCGAGCTCGGCCAGCCGATGCAGCATCAGCCGCTCGAGCTCCGGCATTTTCTCGACGGCGACGCGATCGGCCTCCTCGAAATGCGCGAGATTGCCGAGCATCCAGCGCAGCGTGTTGCGCAGCTTGCGATAGGTGTCGACCGTGGTCTTGAGGATTTCCGGCCCGATGCGCAGGTCGTCGGCATAATCGGCGGCGCACACCCACATGCGCAGAATGTCGGCGCCGGACTGCTTGATGACGTCCTGCGGCGCGGTGACGTTGCCGAGCGACTTCGACATTTTGCGCCCGTTCTCGTCGAGCACGAAGCCGTGGGTGAGCACGATATCGAACGGCGCGCGGCCGCGCGTGCCGCAGCTTTCGAGGAGCGACGACTGAAACCAGCCGCGATGCTGGTCGGAGCCTTCCAGATACATCACCGCTTCGTCGCCGCCGTCCGCCTTGCGCTTGACATGGGCGAGCGCCGGAAAGATGCTGCGGGTCCTCCAGAACGAATGCGTGCGTCGAGCCGGAATCGAACCAGACGTCGAGAATGTCGTCGACCTTTCTGCCAGCCGTCGTTGGCGAGCTTGCCGAGGAAGCGCTCGCGCGCGCCCGGCCCATACCAGGCATCGGCGCCTTCGTCCTCGAAGGCCTCGATGATGGCGGACATTGACTTCGGGATCGTTGAGGATGTCGACCGAGCCGTCCGGCTTCTCCTTGATGAACAGTGCGATCGGCACGCCCCAGGCGCGCTGCCGCGAGATCACCCAGTCGGGCCGGCTCTCGATCATGCCGGTGATGCGGTTCTCGCCCTGCCGCCGGCACCCAGCGCGTCGCCTTGATCGCCGTCAGCGCGCGATGGCGCAGCGTGTCGTGGTGCTTGTCGATATCCTTATCCATCGCAATGAACCATTGCGGCGTATTGCGGAAGATCACCGGCTTCTTGGAACGCCAGGAATGCGGATATTGGTGCTTGAGCCGTCCGCGCGCGATCAGCATGCCGGCGTCGATCAAGGCCTTGATCACCGCCTCGTTGGCGTCGCCTTTCTCGCCCTTTTCGGTCAGGACGCGCTTGCCGGTAAAGCCGGGCGCCTGATCGGTGAAGCGGCCGTCGGCATCGACGGTGTAGGGAATGTGAGTGTTGATGCCTTTGGCCGCCAGTCTGGCCGCATTGGCTGTCCATACTTCGAAGTCCTCGCGACCATGTCCCGGCGCCGTGTGAACGAAGCCGGTGCCCGCGTCGTCGGTGACGTGATCGCCGGCAAGGAGAGGAACGAGAAAGTCGTAATCGCCGGCCAGCCCTTTGAGCGGATGCGCGCAGCCGAGCCGGCCGATCGTCTCAGGCGACAGCTGCGCCATCTCTTTGAACGCCGTGACCCGCGCCTGCCGCAGCACATCGAGCGCAAGCTTGCGGGCCAGCACATATTTATCGCCGACTTTGGCCCAATTTCCCTCCGGCGCATCGGTGACCTGATAAAGGCCATATTCGATGGTGCTGCGAATAGCTGATCGCCCGGTTGCCGGGGATGGTCCACGGTGTCGTGGTCCAGATGACAACGGATGCGTCGTCGAGATCGTCGCGACTCGCGGCGTTCGCAATCGGAAATTTCACCCACACCGTGTCGCTGACGTAATCCTCGTATTCGACCTCGGCCTCGGCGAGCGCGGTCTTCTCCACCACCGACCACATCACCGGCTTTGAGCCGCGGTAGAGCGTGCCGTTGGCGGCGAACTTCATCAGTTCGCGTGCGATCTGCGCCTCGGCGAAAGGCTCCATCGTCGTGTAGGGGTGCGCCCAGTCGCCGATGACGCCAAGCCGCTCGAACTCGGCGCGCTGCACCTCGATCCAGTGCTCGGCGAAGGCCCGGCATTCGCGGCGGAATTCGACCAACGCAGCCGCGATTGGAGAAATCCGGCTTCGGCTTGCCCTTGGCGCGGTAATTCTCCTCCTCGATCTTCCATTCGATCGGCAGGCCGTGACAGTCCCAGCCCGGCACGTAATTGGAGTCATAGCCGAGCATCTGCTGGCTGCGCGTCACCACGTCTTTGAGGATCTTGTTGAGCGCGTGGCCGATATGGATGTTGCCGTTGGCGTAGGGCGGCCCGTCATGCAGAACGAAGCGCGGCTGGCCCTTGGCCGCCGCGCGCAGCCGGCCGTAAAGATCGATCTTCTGCCATCGCGCCAGAAACTCCGGCTCCTTCTGCGGCAGGCCGGCGCGCATCGGGAAGTCGGTCTTCGGCAGAAACAGCGTCTGCGAGTAGTCGCGCGCTTTGGTCGGGCGTCTCGGTTCATGGCCGCGCCTTCTAACACAAGCCGGGTACGATGCGGAAAGGGCCCATTTGCGACCAAGAACCGGCACGACGCCGAGGTCCGGGGAACGCCCTCGCGAAATCGGCGTTGATTCGGCGCTATTTAGGTATTTAGCGGGTTGTTGCGGAATGACGGAGGGTTTGTGGACTATATCCGGGCCAGACAGCGAAGTCCGCCACGCGCTGGTAATCAGCGACCCGACGCCCGTCGGCAGCGTGCAAAGACATGTGGGGATCGGGCAGGCCAAGGCGCGACCGATCGGCATTTTCCTACTGTTGTTCGGCGCCTTCCTTTATCTCGGCCGCGCCATTTTGCTGCCGGTGCTCGCCGCCGCGGTCGATCGCGCTCACTTTGGCGCCGCTGGTCAAGAGCCAGGCGCGGGCGGGCATTTCGCCCTGGATCACCGGCCTCTGTCATCCTGCTGATCGGCTTCGGCGCCATGAGTCTGCTTGGCATGGCCTTGGCCGGGCCCGGTGAGCAACTGGATCGCCCGGGCGCCGCGAGATCGGCGCCACCATCCAGCAGAAGCTCTCAGTGCTCGATCAGCCGCTCGCGGCGCTGCACCAACTCGAAGGCGCGCTGTTCGGCGACAGCCAATACGCAAATGAGCGTCAGCGCGCCCAGCGTGGTGCTGCCGGTGGTTGCCTTCCTCACGCCCGCCGCCGGCGAGGTGTTGCTGTTCTTCGTGACGCTGTATGTTCTTTCTGGTCGGCCAAGCCGAACTGCGCCACCAGGCGGTCAATATGTTTGCCGACCGCGATGCCAAGCTGCGATTTCTGAAAATCATGCACGACATCGAGCGCAACCTCGCCGGCTATCTGACGGTGGTGACGATCATCAATGCCGCGGTCGGCGGCATCGTCGCCGTCGGCGCCTGGCTGATCGGATTGCCCAATCCGGTGATCTTCGGCCTGTTGGCGGCGTTTTTGAATTACGTGCCCTATGTCGGGCCGGCGGTGATGGTGGTGATCATGTTCGGGGTCGGGTTGGTCAGCTTTCCCTCGCTCAGCCACGCCTTTATCGCGCCGCTCGGATTTATTGCCGTCACCACGATGGAGGGCCACTTCATCACGCCGACCATCGTCGGCCGGCGGCTTACGCTCAATCCGCTATTGGTGTTTTTGGCCCTGGCGTTCTGGACCTGGATGTGGGGACCGTTCGGCGCGCTGCTGGCCGCGCCGCTGTCGATCGTCGGCCTTGGTCGTTTTCAATCATCTGGTGCCGGCCGAAGAGGTGAAACTGCCGGACTGAAACGCGGCTTTTCGCCTTTGATCTTTATCAATGGAACTTTCCCGAACGCTGGGTCATTATCCGGGCAATCCGATCTTATCCCATGGAGTGCACGCATGAGCAGCGCATCCACGGTCTCACCCGAACATGCGCGATATGACGAGCGACGCCACCGCGAGGCGCGCGAAGGCGTGCGCGAAGCCAGCAAAGCCGCGTCCGACGCGTCGGGCGAGCTCCAGAAAGATCTGCAGGCGTTGCGTGACGACTTCGGTCGGCTGGCCGAACAGATGGCCGATATTCTCGCCAACCGTGGCGGCGCGGCTTGGCAGCGCGCCCGTGCCAGCGTCGACGATGTCGTCGCCGACGCCCAGGACCGCGGCCGCGAGGCCGTCGGCGCGGTGCGCGAGGTCTCCGACAAATTTCGTCGAAGCGCTCGACGAGTCGATCAAGAACCGGCCCTATACCACGCTCGCGATCGTCGCCGGCGTTGGCCTTTCTGTTCGGAGCGACGTGGCGTCGATAGATTCGGCACCGGTAATCGCGACCGCGCAGGATCCTCCAATGCTCAACAGCCTGACGCATGAGATCACGCTGTCGATCCAGGCCAGGAGCGGCACCAGCGTGGCCGTCATCGTCTGGCTCGCCATCGTGGCGGTCGGCGGCGTTTACCGCTTTCGTGTTTCTCTGCGTCGGCGGCTATGCTTGGTTTGCAATTGAATTCGGCGATGTGTTTGCCGGCCTGATCATGGCCGGGCATTTTTGTCGTCATCGCGCTGGTCGGCGCTGCTGATCGACCGCGCTGATCCGCCGCCGCGTCCGCGAGCGCGCCATTCTCGCCCGCGCCGCCAAAGCCCATTCGCCGTCCTGGCTGCTCGATCCGAAGCTGCTCGGCGTCGCGGTCGAGGCCGGCCGCACCATCGGCTGGCAGCGCCTGATCCCGATGGCGCTGTTCGGCTGTCTTGGCGGCGCAATGGGCGCGCGAATACCGCAAGCAGGATCGGCAGAAGGACTCGACGGCATATAACCTGTCGGAAAACCGAGGCCAGCCTCAACCCAATTCCGAGGCCGGGCATTTTCCCGATCATGGCTAAATCGGCGCGGCATACCCGCTCGCCTGCGCCAGGGCCTGACGCGCCCGGCGCGTCGTCCTGCATCTGCCGGACGAGCTCATCGGCCGAGGCGAACATTGCCTCGTCGCGAATGAAGGCGATGAAGGCCACGTCGATCGCGTCGCCGTAGAGATCGCCGGAAAAATCGAACAGGAACATTTCGAGCAGAACGTTGCCGGCGTCGAACATCGGTCGCCGGCCGAAGCTCGCGACGCCGTCGTAACGGCGGCCGCGCCAGCCGACGCGCACCGCATAGATGCCGTGGCGCAGGCCGCAGGACGGGTCGGGCAAGAGGTTGGCCGTCGGAAAGCCAAGCTCGCGACCGCGCTTGTCGCCGTGGATCACCGGACCGGAGATGAACCAGGGATAGCCCAGCAATTCTGTCGGCCTCGGCGAGGCGGCCCGCGGCAAGCGCCTCGCGGATCGGCTGCGACGAGACCGGGCGGCCGCGATCCTGCAACGGCGGCACCACGTCGACGGTAAAGCCCCGCTTGGCGCCTTCGGCGGCCAGAAACTCCGGCGCACCGCCGCGATTGGCGCCGAAATGGAAGTTAAAGCCGATGGCCGCGCCGCGCACGGCAAAGCGCTCGACCAGGATGCGGGCGACGAACGCTTCGTGCGGTGAGTTGCGCCAGCGCCTCGTCGAAGGTCAGCACGATCGCGCCGTCGAGTCCGGTGGCGGCCAAGAGGCGTAATTTGGCGGCCTCGTCGGTCAGGCGGAACAGCGGCTCGCCGGGATTGAAAAAGGCACGCGGATGCGGCTCGAAGGTCAGCGCCGCCGCCGGCCGGCCAAGCGCCGCCGCCCGCTGTTGCGCCGCCGCGATCACCGCCTTATGGCCGCGATGCACGCCGTCGAAATTGCCGATGGCGACGACGGCGCCGCGCAAGCGCCGCCATCCGAGCGCAACATCGCGCACGAGGCTGAAATTCTTCGCCGCCATCGGCCCTCAGATGGTTAACAACCGGTTACGGATCGATCCCGGAGTGGTGCCGTCGCCTCAACCGCAAAGTCAAGGGACTGCCCTGCCCCAGCGGTTAACCGCGCGTTCAAAAACCCCGTGTAGCCTGCCGGGCTGTGGAAGGGTGGCCGGGCGGACTTCGCTCGGCGCCGGTTCGCCCGTACGACAAGTCCTCGCGCGCTTAACCGCGCCATACTCGCGCCGGTCGCAGCGCTAAGGAGCAGAGCGATGCCGCTCGATCCGAAAATGCCAGTGCTGGTGGTCGACGACTACAGCACCATGGTACGCATCATCCGCAATCTTTTGCGCCAGATCGGTTTCGAAGACATCGACGACGCGCCGGACGGCAGCATTGCGCTCGAAAAGATGAGCTGCAAGCGCTACGGCCTCGTCATTTCGGATTGGAACATGGAGCCGATGACCGGCTACGACCTGTTGCGCCGCGTGCGCGCCGACGCCGGCACATCGACGTCGACCCCGTTCATCATGGTGACGGCCGAATCCAAGACCGAGAACGTGATCGCGGCGAGAAAGGCCGGCGTGAACAATTACATCGTCAAGCCGTTCAACGCGCAGACGCTGAAGGCCAAGATCGAAGCGGTGTTCGCTCCAAGACAGGAATTTACCCCTGCGGTGGAGCAGACCAACGCCGCCACGTTCGTCGGCGCCCGGCTGCCGCGCAACGCCTGACGTTCAACTCCTCAGCGAAGTCTCACCAGATCAGAGCGCGCATCACCGCCTTCGGCGCCACGCCGGCGGCGGCGAAGATCGCGTTGAGCGCCGCCATGTCCGGCGCTTCGCGCGAGCCATATTCCTCGGCATGAATGGCGGAGGTGACGAACATATAATCGAGGCCGAAAGCGGCGGCGCCCTTCAGATCGGTGCGCACCGAATCGCCGATCGCCAGCACGCGGCGGCGTGCCGGCGCAATTCCTCCACGCAAAGCCGCGGCGGTCTGCAACGCAGCGTCGTAGATCGGCGCATGCGGCTTGCCGCAATAAAGCACCTCGCCGCCCAGCGCCGCATAGGCGTCGGCCAAGGCGCCGGCGCAATAGACCAGCGTATCGCCGCGCTCGACGACCATGTCGGGATTGGCGCAGACCATGAACAGCGAACGCGCGCGCATCGCCGCCAGCATGTCGCGATAGCTGGCCGGCGTTTCAGTGGTGTCGTCGAACAGGCCGGAGCAGACCACGTAATCGGCCGCTTCGAGAGCGGCGAACGTCACGTCAAGGCCGGCGAAGATCGAATGATCGCGCTCCGGGCCGAGATGAAACACGGCCTGCGGCAACCGCGAAGCGACAATGCCGCGGGTGACGTCGCCGGAACTCGTGATGGCGTCATAGGCGTCGCGCGGCACGCCGAGACGGTCCAGGATGCGCGCCACCGCTTCGCCCGCACGCGGCGCATTGGTGATCAGGATCGCCGTGCCGCCACGGTCGCGGAACCGCAACAGCGCGTCGCAAGCGGCCGGAAAAGCAGCAAGTCCGTTGTGAATGACGCCCCAGACGTCGCACAGCAGCACGTCATAGTCTCGCGCCAGCGGCTCGAAATTTTCGATGAATGGCGTCGTCATTGCATTATTGCCGGCGGAGGAGGGACGCGCGACAGCGGATTAGGCCGCCGGATGGCTTGTCGCTATCGCGCCTCGCCCTGGCCGGCAAGGGGTCTAGCTGCGCCGCATGCCGGCACGCGCAAGCTGGCCAGCCGCCTCGCCGGCCATCGAAGCGGCAGCGTCCCTGCCCGACTCTTGCGGCTCGGTGGCGATGCCCTGCAAAGCCTCGGCGCGCACCGGACGGGGCGGCGAGAACAGGATGCCTTGGCCGAACCGCACGTCGTAATCGAGAAGATCGACGACCGTGGCCTCGGTCTCGATACGATCGGCGATCAGATCGATGCCGAAGCGGCCGAGTAAATCGGAGAAATCGGCGGAGTGGATGTCGCTTGAAACGACGCTGATCCGATTGAACAACAACGCCGCCGGCGCCTTGACGAAGCGGAACCCGCGCTCGTTCAGTTCGCGGGCGTTGACGCGCAGATCGGTGAGATTGTCCATCGAGAACCGAAAGCCGCGTTCGGCCAGCGCGGCGAGGCTCTCATGCTCGATCGGCCCCATTGCGCGCGCCGCGCTTTGGGTGAATTCGAGGACCAGCGAAGGCGCGATGGCGCGGTTGGCCTCCAGGAATTCGAGGAATTTCGGAAAGCCGGCATCGGTCAGCGTGGCGCCGGACACATTGCAGAACAGGCCGATGTCGCGATTCTTCAGAAGGAGCCGCCGCACCACCTGCACGCAGCGCATCGCCAAGAGATGGTCGAGCTTCGGCATCAGCATGCCGGCTTCGGCATAGGGCAGGAAATCGCCGGCCGCGACGAGATCGCCATTGTCGGCCTTCAGCCGCGACAAGGCCTCGTAATAGCGCACTTTGCGCTGCGGCAGCGTCACCACCGGCTGCAAGAAGAGCTCGATCCGACCGGCGTCGACGGCTTTCGATATCGCGGTAATGATGCCGTCGCGTTCAAGCCCCGCGAAGGCCGCGATTTTCGGCCCGGGAGCGGCGGCCGGCGGCGCAGCAGCCTCGGCCGGAGCCGCGTGCGCCGCCGCTGCTAACGTCGACACCGGTTCTGCGGCGCCAGTGCCGTTCACCGCCGCAGGCGGCGGGGCGGCAATTTGGACCGGCGCCGTCCGCTCGGCAGCCAGCGCCGCCTCGTGCGCCGCCACCGAGTTCGGCGATCTGCTTGACCAGCGTCGATAGTTCCTCGATCTCGGCGGCAAGCGGCTGGGCGGTGGCGAGCGCGCGATCGATCACCGTGTCGACTTTGCCCTCCGTCGCGTTCAGCCGGCGGCCGAACTCGGCCAATTGGCGGGCCAGGTCGCCCGACCCGCGCGCCAAAGCGGCGATTTGGTTGCTCGCTTCCTGGCGGTCATGCTTGCGTGCGGCAATGGTATTGTAGACCGCCAGCGCCGTGAGGACGCCAAGCGTCACCAGCGCCGACTCGGCGCCAGTGAAGCCGAAACGCAAATAGACCACGACGCCGATCGAAGCGGCGATAAGCACCATGCAGGCCGCAATGAAGATGGCGCTGATGCGCACCATGCCGCTCTATCCCCTGCTTCCGGTGGAAGCGATTCGCGCCTGTGACGGAGCAGTGTCCACAAGCCAGCAGCAGTCGCAAGTCTGTCCCGCAAGTCTGCCGCCGTGAATCGGCCGCCGCAAGTCTGCCGCCGCAAGTCTGCCCCTATGGATAGCTAACCCTTTGCGGTGATTTTATAACGATAAAACTGGCGAGCGTCTTGCAATGGTGGATTCGGCCCCTGCTGCGGTAAAGCTTTCGGCGCCAATGGCCGCGCCAAGCACTGGTTTGATCGGCTGGGTCGAGCGGCGGCCGCAATCCGCTTTCGGCTGCTTTCTGGCCCTGCATTTCGCCGTCTGGACCGCGCTGCCGACGCTGCTTTACGCCAATCTGCCGCTCGATCTGATCGAGGCCGTCACCTATGGCCGGGAGTGGCCGCTTGGGTCTGACAAATTGCCGCCGCTGCCGTGGTGGCTGGTCGAGATCATGTACCGCGGGTTCGGCGTCGACGGCGCCTATTATGCTTTGGCGGAGGTCGTGGTCGTCATCGCCTTCGCGCTGGTCTTCGCCACGTCGCGCCGGCTTGTCGGCACAACAGGCGCACTGGTCGCGGTGCTCGTCATCGACGGCCTGCATTATTTCCAATACACGGCGGTAAAATTCAATCACGACGTCATTCAACTGCCGTTCTGGGCGCTGGCCGGCTTTAGCTTCCACGCCGCGCTCAAGCGCGGCCGGATCGGTCACTGGCTCCTGCTCGGCGTTGCCTTCGGCGGCGCCCTATGGGCCAAATATTTCGTGGTCGTGCTGGCAGCGCCCTATGCGCTGTTCCTGCTATTCGACCGCCGGGCGCGGCGCGCTTTGGCGACTCCGGGGCCGTGGGTGGCGCTCGGCGTGGCGCTTCTGATCGCGCTGCCGCACGTCATCTGGCTGTTTCAGAACGATTTTATTCCGTTCACCTATGCCGAGCATCGCGCCGCGCCGGTGCGCGGCTGGTTCGACCACATCGTGCATCCGGCATTCTTCGCGGTCAGCCAGGCTTTCTTCCTGCTGCCGACGTTCTTCATCGCCGGCGCGTTGCTGTGGCCGCGCCAGAAGACCAAGGGCGACATATCCGCCGACGCATTCGATCGCCGCATCGTCACGCTGCTGGCGTTCGGCCCGGCCTTAGCGACGATCGCGCTCGGCGTCGTCAGCGGCCGCGGCGCCATCGCCATGTGGGGCTATCCGCTCTGGCTGTTTCTCGGACTATGGATCGTGATGACCGTGCGGCCGTTGTTTGACCGCGACCGCATTGCGCGCGTTGGTGCGGCCTGGGCGACCGTCTTCACCCTGTTCGCGCTCATCTTCCTGATCAACTACACCGTGCTACCGCGGTTCGATCACCGTTATTACGCCGAGTTCTATCCGGGCAACAAGCTTGGAGAAATTCTGACGCAGCGGTTCCGCGCCGCGACCGGAAAGCCGCTGCGCTACGTCATCGGCTCAATGTGGGATGGCGGCAACCTCGCGCATTACTCGCCGGATCAGCCGCATGTCTTGATCGATGGCGAGCCGGCGCGTGCGCCGTGGGTCAATATGGCCGATTTGCGCAAGGATGGCGCCGTCGTGGTGTGGACGCAGAGCGATCCGAATGTGGTGCCGCCGCAGCTCGCGGCGGTGGCGCCCGGCGCCGAGCCCGGCACGCCTTTTGACTTGCCGATGCGCCGTGGCGCCGGCGCCGTGCGCGTCGGCTGGGCGATCTTAAAACCTCAGTGACGTGGACTAATTCACAGCTCGGATCGCCCGCCCGACCTTCTCGACGATCTCGCCGATCTGCGCCTCGCTGACGACGAGCGGCGGCGATAGGGCGATCGTGTCGCCGGCGATGCGGATCAAAACGTCTTCGTCGGCGAACGCCCGCTCCATCGCCTGATAAGCGCGCAAGCCCGGCGAGCCCGGACGCGCGGCGAGATCGATGGCGGCGGCGAGTCCCAGGCTGCGGATATCAAGCACGCCGGGGAATTCCCTAAGTGACATCACGGCGTCGGCCCACTTGCCTTCCAGCGATTTGGCGCACGCGAACAGGTTTTCGTCGCGATAAAGGTCGAGTGCGGCGAGCCCGGCCGCGCAGGCCAGCGGATGCGCCGAATAGGTGTAGCCGTGAAATAAATCGATGACGTGCTCGGGCCCGCGCATGAAGGCCTCATAAATTCCGTCGCGCACGATAACGCCGGCCATCGGCACCGCGCCCGAGGTTACGCCTTTGGCAAACACGATCATATCCGGCGTCACGCCATAGCGCTCGGCGGCAAAGGCGTAGCCGAGCCGCCCGAAGCCGGTGATCACCTCGTCGAAGATCAAGAGCAGCCGTGGCGATCGCAGATGCGCGCGGAGCTTCTGCAAATAGCCTTTAGGCGGCGGCAAGACGCCGGTCGAGCCGGCCATCGGCTCGACAATGACGGCGGCGATGGTCGAAGCGTCGTGCAGCGCGACGATGCGATCGAGTTCGTCGGCCAGATGCGCGCCCCACTCCGGCTCGCCCTTGGTGAAGGCCTGGTGCTCGCGGCTATAGGTCGACGGCAGATGATCGACGCCGGCGAGCAGCGAGCCGAACATTTTGCGATTGGCGACGATGCCGCCGACCGAAATGCCGCCGAAGCCGACGCCGTGATAGCCGCGCTCGCGGCCGATGAGACGCGTGCGCGCGGCCTCGCCGCGCACGTTATGATAGGCAAGCGCGATCTTGAGCGCGGTATCGACGCCTTCCGAGCCGGAGTTGCAGAAAAACACGCGATTGAGGTCGGCCGGCGCCAACGCCGCAATCCGGCTGGCGAGCTCGAAACTTTGCGGATGGGCGAACTGGAAGGCCGGCGAATAGTCGAGTTCCCCGGCCTGACGTGAAATGGCGGCCACGATCGGATCGCGGCAATGCCCGGCATTGCAGCACCACAACCCGGCGGTGCCATCCAGCACGGCGCGGCCGTCGGGCGTGTAATAGTGCATATCCTTGGCGCGCGCGAACAGCCGCGGCGCGCGCTTGAACGCGCGGTTGGACGTAAACGGCAGCCAAAAGGCTTCGAGGTCGTTGCGAAGGGTCGCCGGCATGTATCTCTCCGTTATGGCCGCACGTATCCGGCCGCCCACGTTTCTGCACTGTAAAGACGTGGCTGCCCGGCATAAAGCCGCGCATGACGAACTTAGCGGGTTGCCGCCCGCAACTCCGCTTGATACCACCCCCGCATGGGCGACAAATCGGAAAAATCCAATAAGCTCAAGGCGCGGCTGCCCCGCGGCCTTGCTGACCGCACGCCGGGCGAGATCGCGGCAACGCGAATCATGATCGACAAGATTCGCGCCGTCTATGAACTCTACGGCTTCGAGGCAGTGGAGACGCCGGCGATCGAATATACCGATGCGCTCGGCAAATTCCTTCCCGATCAGGACCGGCCAAACGAGGGCGTGTTCTCGTTTCTCGACGACGACGAGCAATGGCTGTCGCTGCGCTACGATCTGACTGCGCCGCTCGCCCGCTATGTCGCGGAGAATTTCGAGACGCTGCCGAAGCCCTATCGCAGCTACCGCGTCGGCACCGTGTTCCGCAACGAGAAGCCAGGCCCAGGCCGCTTCCGCCAATTCATGCAGTTCGACGCCGACACCGTCGGCTCGTCGTCGCCGGCATCCGACGCCGAACTGTTGCACGATGGCCGCCGACACCATGGAGGCGCTCGGCATTCCGCGCGGCAGTTATCTGGTCAAGGTCAACAATCGTAAGGTGCTCGATGGCGTGCTGGAGGCCATCGGCTTGAATGGCGAGGCCAATGCCGGCAAGCGGCTGACGGTCCTGCGGGCGATCGATAAATTCGATCGGCTCGGACGCCAGGGCGTCGAGCTGTTGCTGACCGACGGCCGCCGGGACGACAGCGGCGATTTCACCAAAGGCGCCGGCCTCGACGCCAAGCAGGCGCAGAATATCCTGAATTATGTCGAGCTGCGCTTTCCGCAGACCGGCGACGTCGACACTGTGTTCGACGATTGGAGCAAGAGCCTGAGCCTGAGCTCGACCGGCAAAGACGGCGTCCACGAGCTCAAGCAGATCGCGCGGCTCGTCCGCGCCGGCGGCTACGGCGCCGATCGTATCGCCTTCGAATTCGAGCGTCGTGCGCGGCCTCGAATATTACACCGGCCCCGTGTTCGAAGTGGATTTAAGCTTTTCGACCGACGGCGCCGATGGCTCGCCGCGCTTCGGCTCGGTCGGCGGCGGCGGCCGCTATGACGGCCTGGTGTCGCGCTTTCGCAGCGAGCCGGTGCCGGCGACCGGATTTTCCATCGGCGTGTCGCGGCTGCTCGCCGCGCTCGAATATCTCGGCAAGATCGATCTGAAAACGGAATCCGGGCCGGTGGTGGTCACGGTCTTCGACAAAGAGCGCATCGCCGATTATCAGACCATGGTCGCGGCGCTGCGCACCGCCGGCATGCGTGCCGAGCTCTATCTCGGCTCCGGCAAATTCGGTGCGCAGATGAAATATGCCGACCGGCGCAACTCGCCCTGCGTCGTCATCCAAGGCTCCGACGAGAAAGCCAAGGGCGAAGTCACCGTCAAGGATCTGATCGTCGGCGCCGAGCTTGCCAAGCTGGAGAAGGGCCGCGACGAGCATCTGCAGAAGCAAGCCGAGGCGCAGCACGCGGTGCCGGAAGACAAACTGGTCGAGACCGTACGCGCAGTGCTGAAGCGGCACGGACTGTCCTGAGACCGCCGCCCTTCGGCGCTAATGCGGCAAAAATGGAATTGAATAAACGGTCTTGCCGGCCGAGTTGCGCACGATCATGGTCAAGGCAGGATCGTCGTAGCCGCCGGCTTGGCGCAATTCGCGGATGATGCGACGCGCGTAAGTGAGCGCGGCTCCGTCGTTCGGCATCAGCGTGCCGCCGCGGTCCTCGTTCCTGTCGCCATATCCGCGGACGTCGAAATAATACGGAAACATCCGTTCCTCCCGGCAGGATTTGTTCGTGGCTAGTCAATGCACACGGTCGAGGCCGGTTCCCGGAAGCGCCCGCTTTTAAGCTGGCTGGGGAATTTTTTGTCGGCTAGGGTGTTCCTGTGGTGGGCACTTCCCGGCAGCGGGCAAAAGCTTTGTGCAGAAGCTTAAAGAGGCAAGCCGGCAAGAGGGTCGGCAAGAGGCAGGTCTGGCGCAAGCGGATTATCGCGCTCGCCACCGCTTACGTCGTTGCACTGTCGGGCCTGCTCACCAGTTTTGGCGCCGCCCGGGCTGCCGCCGAGGGAACGTTCGACCCGCTGGGCGCCATCTGCCACCATTCTCCCAGCGGCCAGCTTGACCCGCTTAGCCGTCACTCCAACGGCAACATCTGCATCGATTGCTGCTGCGTCGGCTGCCTGATGCCGCCGGCGACGCTACCGCCGCCGCCGTTCGTCATCGCGCCTTCGCTCGTCACCATAAGCCACCGCCTGGTGCCGCTCGCCTTCATCGCGCTCAGCGGGGCGCGGACGGCAAAATCTCATCGCTCAAGAGCGCCTCCTTACGCCGTGTGACGCATCGCCGCCGTCTGGCGGCAGTTGTCGATCCCACGCCGTAATGGAGACTATCCATGCCTCGCCTCTCACGGTGTTCGCGCGCCGGCGCGTTCTGCTTGCTCCTGCTCTGCCTATCCTGCTCATCCGCGCTGGCGCACTGCTTCGTCGGCGCACGCTTCTTTCCAGCAACGCTCGCCATCGACGACCCCTGCGTTGCCGATGAATTGTCACTTCCGACGGTATCCTGGTCACACACCGGCGACGTGCCGTCGGCAGACGAATGGGACGTCTCGGCGGAATTGTCCAAGCGCATCACCGACGATCTCGGCGTTTCGATCGGCGATACCTGGACGCAGATCAGCCCTCCAGGCGGCTCCAAAATCGCGGGCTTCGCCGATCTCGAAACCACGCTGCAATATCAGCTTCTAAAGAACGACGACCACGAATTGGCGATGCTGCTCGGACTGATTTTCGACTGGGGCGGCACCGGCGCCAGCAACTCAGGTATCGGCACGCCCTACAGCCAGGTCACGCCGACATTTTACTTCGGCAAGGGCTTTGGCGATCTGCCTGACGATGCCGGAGCCTTGCGCGCCTTCGCCGTCACCGGTCAGGTGGGCTACATGTTTCCCACCACGTCATACAACGTGGCGCTGGGAACCTATAATGCACAGGCATTGGTGTATGGCGGATCGATCCAGTACAGCATGCCCTATCTGAAATCGGAAATCCGCGACTATCAGTTGCCCGATTTCATCAACCACTTGATTCCCATCGTCGAAGCGCAACTCACGACGCCGGCCGCCAACAATTTCGGCAACAGCCCGGTCACTACCGGCACGGTCAATCCCGGTGTGATCTATGTCAGCAGCTATTATCAAGTCGGTCTTGAAGCACAGATACCGGTCAATCGCGCCAGCGGCACCGGTGTCGGCGTCCTCGGCCAGCTGCATCTTTATCTCGACGATATGTTCCCACATACCATCGGCCAACCGTTGCTCGGCGGCAGCGGCGCCGCCCCGCGCCAACCGAATTTCTAAGGAGAGCAATCTCATGCGAACACGCATCACGATCGCAACTGCGCTATTTCTCGGAGTGGCGACGATCGCCGCACGGGCGCACGCCTTTCTCGATCATGCCAGCCCGCTGGTGGGCTCGACCGTCAGCACGGCGCCGCACGAAGTGTCGTTGTCGTTCACGCAGAATTCTGGAGCCGTCGTTCAGCACGGTGCAAGTGACGGGCCCGAACGGTGCACGCGTCGATACCGGCAAGGCGCAGGTCGGCGGCAACTCCATGCGCATCGGACTGAAGGCCGCGGGCTCCGGCACTTATCATGTGCATTGGCATGCATTGTCGGTCGACACCCATACCACGCAGGGCAGCTTCACGTTCCGCGTCGGCCCGTGATCCAGCGGCCGCTGCCTTGAGCAATCCGCTGTTTTATGCCCGCGCGCTGCAATTCGCCGCCACCCTCTCGGTGGCGGGCGCGGTGTTCTTCATCGTTTTGGTCGCCGAGCCGGCGTTGCGGCGGAGCGCGGCCGCCCCACGCATCGCCGTGTTGCGCAAACGGCTCGCCCTGATCGCGTGGATCAGCCTCATCGTCGCTGTGTTATCCGCGGTGCCGTGGCTCATCATCGTCGCCGAATCGATGAGCGGCCAACCGCTCGGCGAGCTCTATGCGCAAGGCGTGCTTGGCACGGTGCTAACGCAAACCGATTTCGGCCGTGACTGGTTGTTGCGCATCGTACTCGCCTGTGGGCTCGGCGGCCTGTTCGTTCACTTTCTCTCGGTCGAGGGCGCGGGCGCGCCGGCGCTGCAAATCGTCACGGCGATCGTGGCCGCCGCCTATGCCGGCGGCCTGGCGTGGTCCGGCCACGCCATCGGCGGCCAAGGCGTCGAAGGCGTTCTCCATCCGGCGGCCGACGTGCTGCATCTCCTCGCCGCAGCCGCATGGGTCGGCGGCTTGGCGCCGCTGGCGCTACTGTTGACGATGACGCTCGCGGATAGCACGGCACTGGCCCTGGCGCGCGCCGCGACGCGGCGGTTTTCCAATCTCGGCATTGCCAGCGTCGCGACGCTGCTCGTCAGCGGCGTTGTCAATTCCTGGTATCTCGTCGGCAGCATCCGGGCCCTGACCGATACCGATTACGGCCGGCTGCTGATGATCAAGGTCGTACTTTTCCTGGTGATGATCGGCATCGCGGCGGTGAACTGGTCACGGTTGACGCCAAAGCTCGGACAAGAAGTCGACATTTCGGTCGCGCAGCGCGCGCGGCGGCACTTGCGCCGCAATGCCGCAATCGAGGCGGCGCTCGGTACCGCCATCATCCTTATCGTCGCCGTGCTGGGCACCCTGCCGCCGGCGAGCCACGCCAATCAGCATGGGCACCCCGGCGCCATCCCTGCAGATGCCACCTTTCAGCACATTCACGGCGAGGACGGCATGGCCGACGTCATGATCGAGCCGGGCCGGGTCGGCACCGCGCGCGCCACCATCCAGCTTTGGGACGACGACTTAGCGCCGCTGGCGGCGCATGGCGTGACGCTGACGCTCACCGCGCCGACGCCCGGCGGCAAGGCTGTGACTCGCACCGCCGCGCAGGATGCCGACGGCGCCTGGATCGTCGACGGCATCGCACTCACCGAGCCGGGAAACTGGATGGTAGCGGTTCGCGCCGGCCTACCCTCGGGAACCCGATTGGACCTCGAAGCCCCAATCGTGGTCGACGCCAAATAGCGCGAAGACGCTGCTTCGGCGTCGACCCTGTTCTAAAGAAGCCTCACGACGTTGGCGTCAGCGCCGCCAGGCTCTTCAGCTTGGCAATCGCCGACGCGTCGTCCTCCTGATAGGGAATGACGGTGACGAACCTGTTGTCCGGCCCCATCAGATAGATGATGGCGGAGTGATCCATGGTGTAGCCGCCGTCATCGGTCGGAACTTTTTTGTAGTAGACGCGATACGCCTTGGCGATCTGGGCGATCTGCGCCGGCGTTCCGGTGTAGCCGCGGATGTGATGGTCGAATGACGACAAATAAGCATGCATCGACTTCACCGTGTCGCGCGCCGGATCGACGGTGACGAACACGTAATTGAGCTTGTCGGCATCGGGACCGAGTTTCTTGATCCAGCGCGACAAATCCAGCAGCGTGGTCGGACAGACGTCCGGACAGAAGGTGTAGCCGAAATACATGGTGTAGGGCTTGCCGGCGAGTGTCTTCTCGGTGACCGTCGCGCCGGTGTCGTCGACCAGCGTGAACGGCCCGCCGATCGGCGTAATGGCGGCAACGCGAGGCCCGGCGCCGCGAAACGACACGGCGTAGACGACACACAGCGCCACCGCGGCGAAGCCGAAAAGCCCGGCCAGCGCCGGCAACATCCATTGACGGGCTCGCATCACTTCGTCTCCATCTTGCCCATGCCGCCGCTCGAGCCGCCATTGCTCATGGTCCCGCCCATATTGCTCATTCCGCCCGAATTGCTCATGCCGCCATTTGTGGCGCCCATGTTGTTGGAACCCATGTTGTTTGAACCCATGGCCTGTACTGGAACTGTGACCGAAATAGTCCCGGCGTTGGCAAATGTAAGCTTCAGCGGGAAGGTTTCGCCGACGGTGAGCGGCTTCTTCAGCCCGATCAGCATCACATGATAGCTGCCCGGCTTGAGCACCACCGACCCATTGGCCGGAACCGACAATCCATCGGTGAGCTCGCGCATTTTCATGACGCCACTGTCGACTGACATCTGGTGAATTTGCGTTTTGTCGGCGAGGTCTGACGATGCGCCCGTCAACTTGTCGGCCGTGCCGGACTTGTTGTCGATCGTCAGATAGACCGCGCCGGTCTTGGCGCCGTTGGGGGTCGCTCTCGACCACGGCTGCTGGACGGTAATCGCACCGCCGCCGGCTGTTTGAGCGAGAGCGGGGCCGGCGAAACCGATCAATAACGCCGCGAAAGCGAGTTTGGAAAAGGTGCGCATAGTGGTCTCCGTGAACGCATGAGTGAAAACTTCGCCGGTGGCGAAGCAGATTTGGAGCGTCAGACGGAGACAGCGGGCGGAGCACGCGGCTCGCCGTGCCGGTGGCGGAATTGCGGGACGAACGGCTCAGCGCCGATCCGGCGCGAGATGGTGGCGATCAATATCCCGGCATAGGCCGGAATTGCCGGGACTTCGCCCGCGGTTGCAACATGACCGGCGCTTTGCGCGGCGACGAAACAAAACGGACACTGCGGCGCCGGCGTCTGCCGGTCGCCTGGCGCCGGCGCGGTGCGATGCGCAAAGCTGCAGATGGCAAAGCCGGCCAGATCCGGCGCCGCCCCCGCCGACATACCGAGACCGACGCTTGCCATCATCGCCTGGATGGCGAGCGAATAAGCGATGTAGACGGCCAACAGGCCGCCTTTCGATCGCGTCCGAGTAAATTGCCGCAGGCGTCTCATCAAAGCCATTCTATCACAGACTTGGTCCCTGGGAGAAATTCGCGGCGTCATGGACACCGCACGCCGCCCTAATGCGCAGCTACGCGGCCGTTCAAAACCCGGAATAGAGCCGGAACGCGATGAGCGAGACCGGGCCGCGATCGCGATTGTAAGATGGGTTAGCGATGAACTGATAATCGAGTGTCGCCTTCCAGTCATAGACAGGAAACTCGTAATAGGTTTCGATGATCTGTTCGAGACCGGGGTGCGGCAGCATGCCGTCGCCGACCTCAATGCCGATGCCGCCGGCGTTCAGATAGGCCTCATGCGCCGCCGAAATACCGTTGACGATGCCGGCCAAGCCCACCGTGTCGTCCGGCCGGCCCCATTGTGTGCCTTTTAATTGCAAGCCGGCCGCAACGGTGCGGTCGATATCGGTATAGACGTCAGGCTCGATATCACCATTGGCGAGGCCGGCACGCATGAACAGGCCAAGGTCGGACGTAATCTCCTGCTCGGCATTCATGCTGACGCCGCCGCGGCTGCGGAACTGCCGCACCGGCACCGTCGTGGCGGGACCGCCCGTGGTCTGCGCGAGCGCGATTGCGTCCTGATAGCTGCCGAGGTTGGCGCGGCTCAGAAAACCGGTGAATGCGATTTTCCCCGGATGCGACCATAATTGCCAGCGGCGCTCGACTTCGCCGATCCATTGGAACTGACCGAAACTCGCATCGAGGTCCGTGCTGTTGGGAACGATCGGCAGATCGAACACGCCGCCGCGCACGGTCCAATCGCCTTGATACCATTCAGCGGCGGCGCCGTAAGTATAGCCCCAGGCGTCGCCGGCGTAGTCGAACGTCCCGGTATTGGTCAGCGCCCAGTTCATGAAATCCTGGCGCGGATTGGTGGCATATTTGTTCTGATCGAACATGTCGGTCGGCGCGAACTTGCCGACGGTGAACACCAGGCGGTTCTTGGTCCGGGAGCCGTCGAATTGGTTCTGATCGGCCGGCACTTTTTCGACATCGCCGCCGAGATCGATCGTCTGCCGCAGGAAGGTGCGCTGGATCCGTACATAGGGCACCGAGGCGCCGACCTTATAGGCGGCGCCTCCCGGATAGCCGGCCGCGCCGACGGAATTGCTCGGCCCGAAACCCTGGTCGATCTCCGGATCGATCCAAAGCTCGGCGCCGTCCCAAAGCTTGACGCCGGCAAAGTACATCGCACCCCAGGCCTCGCGGCCTTGATTGGCATCGAGACTGTTTTGGCCGTGATACGGCGCCTGGAATGGCGGCACATATTGCTCAACGAAGGTCGTCTGGCCGTGCAGCGCAAAGCGGTCGAGTGCGAGCGCGTCCGGCGCTTTCAGGAAGGTGTCGGTAGTGATGTCGCTGCCAAGCTTGTAATCGAGGCCAACGCTCAACGTCTGCACGGTAAAATCGGAATCGAAGTGTTGTCCGGCCGCTGGAAACGTGACGCCACGGCTGGCGTAATCGGTGAACAGATATTCAAGCCGTGCCATCCAGCTCGACGTCAGCGCGACTTCGACCCCGACGCCGGCCGCGCCGCCGATCCGCGGCACCATGAACAAATTTTCTACCGTGCCCGGGGTCGCGGTGCCACCGAGCGGGACACCGCTAAGCTGCGTGCGGGTGAATTGGTCGTAGCTCCAGGCGAAGCCGCCGGTGGCGTAGAACAGCCAGTGACCTGAGGCGAAGCTCGGCGAATAACCGAGGCGGCCGCGCAGTGTGCCGAAAAACTCGGCTTGTTCGGAATAGCTCGCAAGGCCGGTCGAAGGCGCGCCAAACGTGGCGGCACCGCCGACCCCGCGAGCGGAGAAGCTCGGAAATGACACGTCCGCCTCGGCGCCGACCACCCAGCGCGAGGCAAGCATGAGGTTATAGCCGGCTTGGAGACCGAGAAAATAGCTGCCGGTCCCCCTGAAGGCGTCGAATGAATTGAAAAGGTCTAGCGTTCCGGACAACCCGGGCGCCGATGACCAATCGGACGTCCCCGCCGCGTAGCCCAAATGGGCGCCGACATAATAGCCCGTCCAGTCGTAAGCGGCCGGCGCGGCGGGCGGCGCCGCTTTCGTCGGCAGTACGGCCGAAAGATCCGTAGCCCGCGCGCCACCGGCTAACGCGATCAGTCCGAGGCCCGCCACCCAAAATCGTCGCATTACGTGCCCAACCCGCGCTTGGCGGTTACGAATCGACTTGCTGCCATCTCGGCGGTGACACTAGCGTGACATGAGCCCATGGTCGAACGGCTCTCACGACTGGACCTTCGGCAAAATCGACGCGGTCCCGTCGCCGCCCGATCGGTCGAACGAAGCGGTGGACCCGTCCAGCGACGAGCGGCGCCATCCGGCCGCGGCGGACGACGCCGCTCGACTTTCCGCACGCCGGCCTATACCATACCCCCTACCCTATACAAGAGACTCGGCACCCCATCGAGAAAGGCTGTCAACTTTGACCCACACCAAACGCGAAAAGGTCAAGCTGCTGAACCGGGTCCGCCGCGTGCGCGGCCAAGTCGAAGCACTTGAACGCGCCATCGAAGACGAACAGGGCTGCGCCAGCGTGCTGCACCTGATCGTCGCGGCGCGCGGCGCCATGTCGAGCCTCATGAGCGAGGTGATCGAAGACCATATCCAGCTTCATGTCGTCGACCCGGCCAAGGAGCCAGAACGCAGCCGCGGCGCCGAGGAGCTTATCGAGGCGGTGCAGGCCTATTTGAAATGAATTCGGCAAGCGAGAGATCGACCATGGCCGAAGCTTCGCCGGGCGCGCGCAGCCATATTTTCCTCGGCGAAGGCCACGAGCAGAACGAGCGACGCACCTGGATGGTGATTGCCTTGTGCAGCGTCATGATGGTCGCCGAGATCGCCGGCGGGCTCCTGTTCGGGTCGATCGCTCTCGTCGCCGACGGCCTACATATGTCGACGCACGCCAGCGCGCTGCTTCTTGCCGCGCTCGCCTACCGTTATGCGCGTCGTCACGCCGACGACGAACGCTTTTCCTTCGGCACCGGCAAGCTTGGCGATCTCGCCGGCTTCACCAGCGCTATTGTCCTGGCGCTGATCGCCATGCTGATCGGGTATGAAGCCGTTATGCGCCTGTTCTGGCCGGTCGCGATCGAATTCCGCGAGGCCATTCCGATCGCGGCGCTGGGTCTTGCCGTCAACGTCGCCAGCGTGCTGTTGCTCGGCGGCGGCGGTCACTCCCATACCCATCCCGTTGCTCACGCGCACGGCCACGATCACGATCACGCCCATCACCACGCCCATCGCGACAACAATATGCGCGCCGCCGTGGTCCACGTTTTGGCCGATGCCGCGGTTTCGGTGCTGGTTATCGCCGGTCTCACCCTCGCATTGTTCTTTCGTTGGAATTGGATGGACCCGGCGGTCGGCATGATCGGTGCCGTCGTCATCGCCGCCTGGGCTTACACTTTGATCCGCGACACCGGCGCCATTCTGCTCGACATGAACCCGGACCGGGCGATGACCGAGCGCATGCGCGCCGTCATCGAGACCGACGGCGATCGCTTGACGGATTTCCATGTCTGGCGCGTCGGCCCGGGCCATCTCGCCGCAATTCTCTCGGTCGAGACCTGCCAGCAGCGCGGACCCGCCTATTACCAGTCGCAGCTGCGGCGGTTTCGTTCGCTTTCGCACGTCACCATTGAAGTGCTGCATCAGGAAGTTCTGCGCCAATGAGACGCGCGGCCAACGTGCGGGCACAAGGCCCTTACCGAAGTCATTGATTCTATGGGATAATGGGCCGTTACGCCGGTGCTCCCTGGGCCCTCGTATTAACGCCCCGTAGCGATGTTCATCGAATGGCGACGGTTGTCGTGCTAAGGGGCTGCCGCCAGCAGCACAAAATGCGATTGGCCTGAAGGCCGGCCACGCGACCGGCCGCGAGTGAGAGCTATGGCGAGCGAGCCCGACACCGGCACGGATCAGCGCGCGCAGGCGCTTGTCGCCTCCTATGCGCGCGCCGGCTATGCGCGCATCGACCCGCCGGTGCTGCAACCGGCCGAGCCGTTTCTCGACCTCTCCGGCGAGGATATTCGCCGCCGCATGTACCTCACCGCCGATCCGGAGGGCGGTGAATTGTGCCTGCGGCCCGATCTCACCATTCCGGTTTCGCGCGATTATCTGGCGTCGCCGGCAGCCGGGAAACCCGCGGGCTACTGCTATCTCGGCGCCGTCTTTCGTCATCGTCACGGCGCGCCCGGCGAATTTCCCCAGGCCGGCATCGAAAGCTTCGGCCGCACCGACAAGGCGGCGGCGGATGCCGAAATGCTGGCGCTTGGGCTGGAAGCCACCACGCAATACGGCATCGACGCGCCTGAAGTCCGCATCGGCGACGTCGGATTGTTTTCGGCTTTTGTCGCCGCGCTCGATCTGGCGCCGGTCTGGAAGCGTCGGCTGATCAAGGACTTCAACCGCAAATCCTCGCTCAAGCACGATCTCGATCAGCTCACGCTCGCCGCCAGCAACGGATCGAAGGAATATCAGGGCGTCCTGGCGGCGCTCAACGGCTCCGATCCCAAGGCGGCACACGCGCTCGTCACCGATCTTCTTTCGATTGCTGGCATCGCCACGGTCGGTGGCCGTTCGGTCGCCGAAATCGCCGACCGTTTTCTCGAGCAGGCGACGCTGAACGCACCGACGCGGCTGCCGCGCGAGACCCGCGCGCTGATCGAGCGTTTTCTCTCGATCGCCGGCGACCCGGACGAGGCGGCCGGCGAACTGCGCGCGCTCGCGAGCGACGCCAGGATCGCGCTGGAGCCGGCGCTCGACCTGTTCGAGACCCGCGCCGGCTTTCTGGCCGCTCGCGGCGTCGACGTTCATACGATCAAGTTCGCCACCGATTTCGGCCGCGGCTTCGACTATTACACCGGCTTCGTGTTCGAGCTGCACGGTAAGCGCGGCGAGCGGCCGCTGGTCGCCGGTGGCCGTTATGACGGGCTGTTGACCCGGCTTGGCGCGCGCCAAGCGATCCCGGCCGTCGGTTTCGCCGCGTTCGATCGACGAACTCGCGGGCAATGGAGGCGCGTCATGAGCGCACCGCTCATTCTCGCCGTACCCTCGAAGGGCCGCCTGCAGGAGAATGCGGAAAGTTTCTTCGGCAAGGCCGGGCTTGAGCTGGTCAAGCCGCGCGGCGCGCGCGACTATCGCGGCACCATTGCCGGCGTCGACGGCATCGAAATCGCCTACCTTTCGGCCGCCGAGATCACCGCGCAGCTCGCGCAGGGCGCGGCGCATCTCGGCATCACCGGCGAGGATTTGGTGCGCGAGATGATCCCGCACTCCGACCGGCGCGTCGTTTTGATTACCGGCCTGGGCTTCGGTTTCGCCAATGTGGTGGTCGCGGTGCCGCAGGCCTGGATCGACGTGCGCAGCATGGCCGATCTCGACGACGTCGCCACCGCGTTCCGGCTCAAGCACGAGCGCAAGATGCGGCTTGCCACCAAATACGCCAATCTGACCCGCGATTTTTTCGCCGCCCATGGCATTGTCGATTATCGCATCGTCGAAAGCTCCGGCGCCACCGAAGGCGCGCCGGCAGCCGGCACCGCCGAAATGATCGTCGACATCACCACCACCGGCGCGACGCTTGCCGCCAACGGGCTCAAGGTGGTCGACGACGGCGTCATTCTGCGCTCGCAAGCCAATCTTGTCGCCGCGCGCGCCGCGGCCTGGACCAAGGAGCAGCGCGAAACCGCGCGGCTTGTCCTCGACCGCATCGCCGCGCAGAAACGCGCCGAGGCGTTTGCCGAAGTGCGTACGCGCTTTGCCGGCATGAACGACAAACTCTTCGCCGTCGCCCGGGAGCAATTCGGCGTCGCCTCCCCGTTCGGCGGCCCGACCTCATCCGGCATGCTCACTCTGCATTGCCCGCCGGAGAACGTGCACGCACTGGCGAATTTCCTGCGCGAGAACGGCGCCGAAGCGGTTTCGGTCGCTGCGCTCAATTACGTCTACACGCGCGACAATCCGCTTTACGCCGAGCTCGCGGCGGAGCTCGACGCTTCGTCATAGCCCGGTCCGCGCGCGGCCGCTCACTGCGGCTCAATCGCGGCGAAGCTGCACGACCTTGGCCCATTTGGCGCTGTCGGCGGCAATCAGCTTGCCGAATCCGGCCGGGGTATCCGATAGCGGCGTATTGCCGACTTGGGCGAGCTGTGATTTGAACGCCGGATCGGCCACGCTGGCATTGACCGCCGCGTTGAGCTTTTCGACGACCGCCGCCGGGCAGTCTTCGGGTGCGGTAATGCCGTTCCACGAATAGGCGTCATAACCCGGCACGAAGTCGCTGATCAGCGGCACGCCCGGCAGCGCTTCGGTCGGCGCGCTCACCGCCAGCGGCCTGAGCCTGGCGGCGCGGATGAACGGCAGCGACGAGGTCAGATTATCGAACATGACTTGCAGCCGCCCGGCGAGCAGATCGACGAGCGCCGGTGCCGAGCCATGATAGGGCACGTGGGTGAATTTGGTGCCGGTCAGCATCTGAAACAATTCGCCGGCCACATGCGTCGAGCCGCCGGTGCCGGCCGACCCCATGGCGATCGTGCCGGGATGCGCCTTGGCGTAAGCGATGAAGTCGGTAACAGTCTTGGCCGGAAAATCGACGGATTCACTTCCATGACCATCGGGCTGCGGGCAAAGACCGCGACCGGAGCCATGTCGCGGGCGAAGTTGAAATCGAGATCGGGAAAGATCGAGACATTGATGGCGTTGGCCATGCCCGCGAGCAGCAGCGTATAGCCGTCGGGCGCGGCATGCACGACCTGGTCGGCGGCAACGTTGCCGCCGGCGCCCGGCCGGTTCTCGACGACAAAAGCCTGACCCAGCCGGTCCGCCAATTGCTTGGCGAGGAGCCGCGCCAGAATGTCGCTGACACCGCCGGCGGCATAGCCGACCAGAATATGCACCGGCCGCGACGGATAATCGGCCTGTGCCAGCGCGTCCCGCGCAAATGCCGGCGCGATCGCGGCCGCTATGCCCGCTTGCAGTCCGCGCTGCAGGAATTGACGACGTAAAATCTTCATGATGCACTCCGGGCCACGTCAAGCGACGTTCACTTGTCGCCTTTTCAGGCAATTGATAGATCGTTCAACCTGGCCGCATGGCTTAGCAGGACCTCAGCATGGCACTTTCACGCATCGTCCGAAATGCGCTCACCGCCTCCGTGCTGGCTGTGGCGGCCTTCGCCTGCGGCGGCGTGCAAGCGGCGGGTTATCCGAGTGAAAAGATTACGGTGATCGTGGCCTTCGCGCCCGGCGGCGTCGCCGACACGCTGGCACGATTGATCGGCCAGGGCCTGAGCGAGCGGCTGCATCAGAGCGTGGTGGTCGAAAATCGCGGCGGCGCCGGCGGCAATATCGCGGCCGAAGTGGTCGCGCGTGCCAACCCGGACGGCTACACGCTTCTCGCCACCACCACCGCGCTTGCCATCAACGAGACGCTTTTCGTCAACAAGCAATTCTCGGCGAGCGATTTCAAGACGGTGGCGATCGCCGCATCGAGCCCCGAAGCGCTGGTGACAGGCCCCAGCAATCCCGCCTCCGACTTGCCGAGCTTCATCAAGGCGATGCACGGGCGCACCATCAACATGGCCATCCCGGGCGTCGGCACCGGTTCGGACATCGAGGCCGAGTATTTCTTCAAGCAACTGGCCAAAGTGCCGGTGCAGCCGATTCCCGTATCAGGGCGGCGCTCCGGCGATCAGTGCCACGGTGGGCGGCCAAGTCGACCTGATGGCGACTACGCTTGGCGGCGGCGCCGCAGCGCAGATCATCGGCGGCAAGCTTAAAGGCCTCGGCATCGCCGCCGACAAGCGCGCGGCGGTAGCGCCCAACGTGCCCACTTACGCCGAGCAGGGCTATCCGCCCTTTAGCGCGGCCTCATGGGTTGGTTTCTTCGCGCCGGCCAAGACCGATCCACAAATCCTGCAAACGCTCAACGCCACCATCAACGACGTCGTCAAAAGTCCCGTTGTGGCGAAGAAGCTTGCCGATATGGGCTTCGACCCGATCACCGGTTCCCCGGCGCAGGCCGACGCCCTGTTCTCGGCCGAGGTCAAAAAATGGGGCGGGATGGTGAAGACGCTGGGCTTGTCGATCAAATAATGCCGGCTTCGGCCGCATCGCGTGGCCAGAGGTCAAAAAATCGGAAGCCCCACTGCTCGGATCGTCGCAACGGCCATCACGCGGTATGGCCGTCGAACTCGCCTTCTTTCGGCAGCTTCTTTTTGCGCTGCGGCGTCATCGCGGCGGTGTCGGGACGATCTGGCTGGCCGCGCGGACCCAGTTCCCGGCGCGCCATCTGATCTTCGGTCTCGCGCTCGTCCTCGCGGGTGGCTTGGCGAATTTTGCCGGACATAAGCAGCCTATAACGGACGATGCATGCGGCCGAACAGCCAACCCAGGCCGAGCGCAATAGCGACCGCCGTATAGGGCTGGGTTTCGATCGTGTTGCGCAACGCCCGCTCGAACGAGCCGGCGGTTTGACGCGCAGCGCGATTGGCGCTGTCGGCAATGTCGGCTGCGCTATCTCGCGCTTGGCCGTAAAGATCCTGCGCGGCGTCCGACACGTCGTCGGCAACGCCGCTCGCCTGTTTTTTGGCGTCGCCGAAAGCATGCGTGAAATCGGATGGGGCGGTGCGGGTCTGGGCCATGGCTGCTCCTCAGCGGCTTTAGGAAAATCTCGCCAAAATAACGCCCAACCGCCGGCAAAGTTCAGTTTCGCTATTCTGTGGTGCCTTAGTGGCCGCCAGGCGCTTGTGTGGCGGCAGTCAAGGAAACCGGAAAAATACTGCCGGTCGTATGGAACTTTCATTTTCGTCGCCGAATTGCTGTCCCACGCATTCATATATTTGAAACAGGGCGAACCATGGGTCTGATCCTCCTCATTGTCATTTTGGTCCTTTTGTTTGGCGGCGGCGGTGGCTATTGGGGTTACAGTCGCGGTTATTACGGCGGCGGCGGACACGGCCTGATTTGGCTCTTGGTGGTGATCGTCGTTTTGGTGCTGCTGTTCGGCCACCACGGCGTCCACGTCTAAACACAGCCGGCTCAAAACACGCGGCGCCCGGAACTTGTTGCAGCGCAATCGCGTTGAGTTTTCCGAAAATTCACCAGACGGGAGGCAGCCGTGCCGATCTTGCTTGGGTTCATTTTGGGCATCATTGACACCATTGGTGGCGCCTACGAATATGACGCCACGACGGGCCGCGCCGCCAACGGCCTGCCGGCGACGACGACCGGCACCCAGGCGCCGCTGGTCAACTGGAGCGTCGTCACCACCGACTGGCACAGTTTGCGAAGCCAGGTTCGCCTGCAAACCGACAACCTTGAACAAACCATCAAGCGGCACACTGGCTGAACGGACGACCCGAACGGGCTGCAGCCGCTGCGCAGCCGAGTTCGAAAAGAAAAGCAGCCCCGGCCGAACGCGCGGCCGGGGCTTCGCTTTGGCCCGGATCGGTCATGATGGGCAATCCGAGCCCGCAGCCTGAGAGCTATTCAGGCCCAGCTACGCTTGGCCCCCGCATCCTTCATCGCCGCTTGGGCGAATTCATAGGACCGCGCCAACCGCAGCCAGCTTTGCTCGAGACGAAGAAAATCCTCGCGGGACTTCTGCTCGCGCATGCTCTCGGCTTTGCGGGCGCAATCGGCGGCGTGCGCGCGACATTCCGCGATGGGCTTCGCGGGGTCCGCCATCATCACTTCGCTCTCCCTTTGCGCAGCGTCTAGAGTTTTATGCCGAGACTTGCCACGACGGCATCGGCCAAGCGTATCGGATCGCCTTCGTTGGATCGAAGTGCGATCTGAATCACGCGATCGGCGATCGCCTCGCGCACCTGGTCCGGATAAATCGTGCCGTGCAACCTGCCCCATACGGCATCGAAGGCTTCGCCGATGACTTTCGTGCGTGTGTCGTCAAAAACTGCAATTTGAGCGGACATAGCACGTCCCGAACGTAGCTCGTGTATTACCCCTCGTAATGCCGTGGAATAATGCATCGCCGGACCGAAAGAGTCTGTGTGGAAGGTGACTCTATCGACCCGGACTCTCGACAATGTGAATTACGTCGACAGCAGCGAGCAGCCAAGCCCCCAAGCGTTCAAGAGATAAGCCTGCCCACTCGCTTGTTGAATTTATGGAATTGCCGAAAGGTCCTGCGAACAACGCCCTGCCGGCATACTGCCGCAGCTGTCGCCCATTAATCCCCCCGACATTCACAATTTGACGCCGGTATTCCGTAAATGGCTGCCGTGTCCGCTCGCGCCGTAACACTCGCAGGCGCCAGCTTCCAGGCGAGCGCGATCGAGGATGGTGATCCTGCCGCGGCTGTAGCGCACGATGCCCTTTTTCTGCAGCTCCTGGGCCAAGAGCGTCACCGTTGTGCGGCGCACGCCGAGCATTTCCGCCAAAAATTCCTGAAGTCAAAAGCAACTGATTGCTGCCGATCCGATCAGCACATTGCAACAGCCAACGGCAGAGCCGTGAAGAGCCGTCATGAATGGCATTGCAGGCGGCGTTTTGTTGGGCTTCGGCCCACAAGGTTTCGATATGACGGACGATAAGCTCGCGCAAAGCCGGGCTGCGGGCCGCTGCATTTTCCAGCCGGCTCGCCGGCAGCACGGAAAATTTGCCGCCGATTTGCACGATGGCCCGGGTGACTGCCACGCGGTGACCAAGCCCACTTTGCAAGCCGACCGCGCCCTCGTGGCCGACCGAGGAGGTTTCCACCATCTCCCCGTCGCCCATGGCGACGAGGCAGGAGATCATGCCGGTATGGGGAAAATAGGCTTGGTGTATGGGATCGCCCGGGTCGAAACACACGTAGCCGTGAGGCAGGACGACCTGCTTACAATCCGCCTCCAGCAAAGCCCAACTGTCCTCCGGCAGCGCGGCGATCAGCCGGTTGTCCGAGCGGTTCGCAATCGTCATCCGCTGCGGCAGGACATTCACCCCGCCCAGTGTTTGCTCGATCATGGCGTTGCCCCGTCAATGCAAACGTAACGCGGAACTCTTTGTCAGGTTCCCCACTTTCGCAAAAAACTTTGCGTTTTGTCGAACGCATTGCCATCTAGCGGCGAACGCGAAACACGACAAAATGCGACAAGGAGAAATTGACCAGGAAGCTCACCAAAATCGCCAGCGCTTTCGCAATGTAGATGGGCAAGGCGAGAGTTTCCGCGGCGAACAGCAGGGCCGCCGTATTGGCGAACAGTCCCGCCACCCCGACGAGAATGAAGATCAGGTAACGGCTCCAGCGCAATTGGCGGCCGGATTCCGCGGCAAAAGTGATCGACGAATTCATGATGTAGGAGCCGCTTACCGCGACGGTCCATGACGTGACGTTGGCGGCCACCAAAAGCATCGTCCGCGGCGAGCCGCAGCGGCAATCCGCGGCTGCGGCGCCGAACAGCCAAAGCGCGGTCGGCAGATGCTGGTAGGCAGCACGCGCCAAGAGGAACACGCCGTAATCGACCGCCGTATTGATGACGCCGACGAGCGCAAACGAGGCGGCCTTGAGGCTGATGGCGCGTCCGTGCCACAGCCTCGCCAATCTGACGCGGATGGCGGCGGCGCGTCCCGCGTTGCGGGCCGAAATCGTCGGGCGAAGGCAATCGCATTTGCCGCTCCGCATATCACGTCCGGCGCTCGCCGACAGCAGCGCCCGTTAGCGAATGAAACGGGCGGCCTTTCTGCGGCCGCCGCCCGCAGGACACATGGCCCGGATTGCGCTATGATGGGGCCGGAAAGGGACCCAAATGGCGGCGACCGCCGACTTCAGAGGGATGCCGCATGGCCGACTGGCCGAGCCACGAGCCCAGGGGCTGACAATCGTCGTGCCGGTCTACAACGAGGCGGCGGCGCTGCCACGCATGCATGGCCGGCTCGTTGACGTCGCCCGCCGGCTCGGCGCGATGCGGTCGCTGTCGTGCGAAGTCGTCTATGTCGACGACGGCAGCCGTGACGGTACGCTCGCCATCGCCCGCGACCTGCCGGCGAGCGGCGCTCGACGTTCAGGTGGTTTCGCTGTCGCGCAATTTCGGCAAAGAGGCGGCGCTGCTTGCGGGCCTCGACCATGCCCGCCCGGCGCCGTGCTGTTCATCGATGGCGACGGCCAGCATCCGCCGGCGCTGATCGAGACGCTGGTCGGCCACTGGCTCGATGACGGTTACGACGTCGTCTTCACCGCCAAGGCGCACCGCGCCAACAAATCGTGCTGCGCCGCATTGCCGTGCAAACGTTTTATCTGCTGTTTAACTGGGGCGGCGCGACCGAAAATTCCGGAGGATGCCGGCGATTTCCGGCTGTTGTCGCCGCGCGCCGCGCAATGCGCTGCGCCAGATGCCGGAGCGCAACCGCTTCTTCAAGGGTCTGTCGAGCTGGATCGGCTTTCGCCAGAAGCGCATCGACTACGAGCCGGCGCCGCGAGTCGACGGCCGCAGCACCTGGAATATGCGCCGTCTGATCGGGCTGTCGATCGACGGTGTGACCTCGTTCTCGGTGGCGCCGCTGCGGCTCGCCACGGTGCTCGGGCAGGTGCTGGCGTTGATCGCCTTCATCTATGGCCTGCAGATCGTCTACGAGACCCTGATGTACGGCGTCAGCGTGCCGGGCTATCCGTCACTGTTCGTCGGCGTCATGGTGCTTGGCGGCGTGCAGCTCATCATGATCGGCGTGGTCGGCGAATATATCGGCAAGATCCTCTAAGAGATCAAAGCGCGGCCGGTCTATTTCGTCGCCGAGCATGAGGTGAGGCTCGCCGGCCAAGACCACCGCAACGACGCTGAGGGCGATCGG
>CAWBOW010000015.1:0-15111 GCA_963790495.1 uncultured Alphaproteobacteria bacterium
AGAGCGGACGCCGAGTGCATGGCTCGGCACTTCGGCGTCGTATCCATTTTTTGATCTAGGTCAACGTCAGCGATCCTTTGGCGCTCACGCTAAGTTTTAGCCGCACCTGGGGCGGCTCCCGTCACCTTTCCGTTCCACAACCGCGAAGAGGAGGTCCGCCATGCATCCGAGGAAGCGTCTTTCGATCAAGTCAGCAACTGTTGCCGGGATTGCTGCCAGCGCCCTGTTGGGGCTTGCAGGTCTCACTCTCAATCCAGCTCCAGCCAATGCGGTCGTGTACTGCGAATACGTCGGTTATCCGGCCCATTGCGTCGCAAGGGCTGGCGTCGTGCTACGGCCTCGTCCAGTGGCGCGCGCTGCGGTCCGGCATAATGCCGGTGGCAATTTAAATGGTGGCGTCAATCGCGTTGGGGTGCGGCGGTGAAGCACTTGTTTGCGGGTCACGACCTTGGCGCGGCAGACCGCAACCCAGCTTCGTGACCCGCTAACGAAATCAGGACAGGACTTGCGGCTCAGATAGCACGGCAATGGCAAACGCTGGCGCAATCGCTCAAATCGGTGGATGTACGCCGACGACGACGGATTACCTGCACGGGTAGTGCGCCAGAACCCAAGGCGCGGATGTCTGGATATGGCACTAATGTGAACTGCCGGAATGTCAGCTCTTCGGATATGAGTTGTAACTCTTCGAGTTTAGCCTCAGTTGCTGAAATGCATATCGCGATAGACGACGGCCAAGCAGCTCCCAACGCAACCAAATCTGGAAGATGCTCACCGCGTCGCGCTCGCAACGATGCTGACGCCGATAAAACGGCTCAACTTACGCGGGATCGCCGGGCGTCGCTTGCAAGCCGCCGCCGCGACATGATTTGAATGATTTGCCTGCGCTTGCGCAGATCAGCGGCATCGAGCAGCATTTGCCCGGCCCAGCGATAGACATTGCGCAGGCGAACGATCTCACGCATCAGACGCATGCGCTCGCGCTGCTCGGCCGGGGGCATCACCAGCGCCGGCTCTACGGCGTCAACCATACTCTGGGAATTGTAAGGGTTGACGATGAGCGCCTCGGGCAGCGCCGGCGAATGTCGAAAGCAGCAGAACACCCTCCTGGTCGTCGCGCGCGGCGACAAATTCTTTGGCGACGAGATTAGTGCCGTCGTGGAGACTGGAGACGATGCACAGGTCGGCGGCTCGGAACAGTTCGAAATCTCGTGCGGCCCATAATGCCGTACGATCAGGAGGATCGGCTGATATGATCCCGCGCCATGCCGTGCATTGATATCACGAGCGAGCTCGGCGGCCTCGCTCTGCAGCGCGCTGTAGGTCGGCAGCTTGGCACGGGTCCGCGCGGCGACCTGGACGAAAACCAACTTGCTCTTCCACTCCGGATGGCTGGCGAGGAGGCGTCGACGGCACGCAGGCGGTCGACGATGCCTTTGGTGTAATCGAAGCGCTCGATGCCGACCCCCAGCCGCATCCCCTCGGCGAGGCCATGGCGCCGGCGAACGGCGGAACCAGCAGGACGATGGCGACGACAATCAACAGCGCCGCCAAGCCGTAGCGCATGGCGAGTTTCATCGTCGTGCCCTGTGCGTCATCCCCCGGTAGCCTCCCGCAGCGTCCGAGCGATAGAATGCAGGCGACAATGCGTTAAAAATATGGCGCATGCCGCCTCGCGACAATAGGCAATGACCACCAAATCACGTTGCCTCATTTTAGATTTTTTCGCATCACCGCGAAGATCAGCAATCCGAATCCGGCGAGAATGGAAAAAAACGCCCAGTCGTGCGAGGATGGCGGCGACGCTTGCAGCGAATGGAAGAATTGGTCGAGCGCAAACAGCATAAACGCGGCGCCGAAGGCGATGAACAGCGATCTGGCGGTTTTCTGCCAAAACCGCCAGAAAAACAATCCAGCTGCGAAAAACGCCATGGTATTCATGCCGTAGATGAATTGAGTTATCGCAGGCGCCTGGAAACGAATTCCCAAATAAAGCCGACCAGTAAGGTCGATACCGCGAGCAGCGTTGCCAGAAGCCGCGGCAGCGAAAGATCGACGTTCGGCAGCACGATGAGGTCGAGAACGACCAGGAGGTTGTCGACGGCGAGCAGCACGAAACAGGCCGCGGTCCAGAGCGGGACTCTGCTCCTGGTCCGTCGATAGCTTCGAATCAGCAGCAGGCAGCACGACAGGCTGGTGAGAAAGCACAGCGAATAGAGTAAGTGGATCCAGGGCTCATTTGGTTTTTCCTGAAAGGCGGAACACATCGGCAAACGTTCGAAGCTTCTCATCGGGAGCCCCGAGGATAGCGCGCACGATCTTCACCGGCTTGCGCGCGTAGACCAATTCCAAGCGGTCGCAGATAGTGTCGAGTTGGGCCGAAACTTCCTGGTAGCAATAGCCGGAGCCCGGAATTCCTCGATCAGGCCGGATTTGGCCAGATGCTCGAGCGCCTGAGCGACAGCGATCTGGCTGCTGCGCAATTCGCGCACCAGCTGATCGGCCCGACGGTTTTGCTGCCGCTCCCGCCGCAGCAGGATAAGCAGTTCAAGCGCGCAGACGGAGTTGATTGCAGCCTGCACGAAGGCAACGGTGTCATCCTCGGAATCGCCCTCTTGTCCCACGCAAGGCTCCGGTAGCGGGGCGGGAAAACCAAGAGCGTGCAGACAGGGCCGTCAGGTCCGCTGCCCGCTTGAAACGTCTCAACTGTGGTTGGCCTTCGCCCCCGCAGAAAGCCGTCCCCTGTCCGCTCGAAATGCGGTGTGGCGATAAAGTTCCTTATGGCAGTCAAGAACGGTCGCGACATGCCGCCGCAGCTGGTGCATTTGAGTGTGGGCGCACTTCCACTGTGCGCACACCAAATCAAGGCAATCAAAGCCCCGCGCGGTCGTTCGGTTCGCTTTTTTCTGCACCGCACTTTGGTCGCGATTGGCACAAAGCGGATGTCGAGCCATGTCCGCCTTGAGCCCGCTGCCGGGGGTAAAGCGGACGCTCCAGTTTACGAGCGCCACTTCTGCTTTTTACCCAAAGGCGATGGCTGCACTGGTAGAAAACCGACCGCCTCGTCTGGTGTATGCAGTGGCGGCCCAAGCTCTACAATCAAATTGATTGAGCAGCGGTCCAAACTGCTGCGAGGCACCTTCAGGCCCCACAATTCAGCGCCGGAGTGGAATTTTCGGAAGGGGCCTCTTCTTAGCGGGCGGCCAAGCCGCCCTTATCTACAATGAACTTCACGATAGCAGGCACTCCGTGGCCAGCACGAAGATTCGTCATGATAAACGGGCGGGCGCCACGCATGTTTTTCGCGTCGGACTCCATTTTTTCCAGCGAGGCGCCGACATAGGGGGCAAGGTCAACCTTGTTGATGACCAGAAGATCTGAACGGGTGATGCCCGGGCCGCCCTTGGAAGGGATTTTGTCTCCCCCGGCGACGTCGATGACGTAGATAGTCAGATCGGCCAGTTCGGGCGAGAATGTGGCGGCGAGATTGTCGCCTCCGGATTTAATCAGCACCAGATCGAGATCGGGAAATTTGGCTCGCATGTCGGCGACAGCGGCAAGATTGATCGACGCGTCCTCGCGGATGGCAGTGTGTGGGCAACCGCCGGTCTCGACTTCGGCGATGCGTTCGGCATCGAGCGAACCTGAGCGCACCAGAAATTCGGCATCCCATTTGGTATAAATGTCATTGGTAATAGCTGCGATATCGTAGGTCTCGCGCATGGCTTTACACAGCGCATCCATCAGCGCGGTCTTGCCCGAGCCGACCGGGCCACCGATGCCGACGCGAAGCGGTCCATTTGAGCTTGGCACTTCGGCTTTACTTTAGCTGCGAAACAAGCGTGTATATTGGGTTTCATGTCTGGCGCTGGCGATATCGGCGCGAAACACCGCGCCGCCGAGTTCGTCGAGCCGCGCCGTCAAAGCGCGCTCCGCCGTTTCCTCAACTGTCGTCTCGAGCGCCTTCAAGATGCGCTGGCCATCCGTATGCCCGAGCGGAATAAGCCGGATGCCCGCGGAAATCCAATTGGACGAAACTGCCGTCAAAAACGCATGCACCGCCGGATCGAGCGGTACGCCGGCGCCGGCACAGGCCGCAGCAACCGCGATCGGATAGGCCACGGGCCCGCGCCAGAGCTGCTGCAAGCTATCCAATGCGGCACATGGCCAAGCCGCCTGCGTGACTTCGAGAAATGCCCTGCCCATGGCCGTGGTTTCGCGAAAACGTTCCGAGTTGGCACGAAGGCCGCCGCAAGCTCGGCGACTTCGACAAGGGCGGCATCATCGCCGCAGGCCACGGCCCGGTGCGCATGACTGAACAAAACACCTTCGCTCATGCCGGGGCCCGCGCTGAGCATGACTTCGATCCAGCGGCGCAGCGTTTGCGCATCGCTGATGTCGCCAGCTTCGACCGCCCACTCGATGCCGCTCGGAATAAGAAAATGCGCCGACCGGATAAGCCGGCGATAGCCACGTCATCAGGCGATAGAGCGCGGCCGCTCCACGCGATCGGTCCTCCTCTCACATTGCCGTCCTTTCGCGGAACCGGGCTCGATCCCACGCTTTTCGCGGCGACGAGCGGACCAGCGCGCGCGTGTCAGACATGCTCATAAGCATGCGCGTGCGCACTCTGATAGGCCCCGCCTTCCGGAGTCGAACGGCGCCTCAATCTCGATGACTTCCGCGCCGAGCTGTCTCGCCAGATCGGCAAGCACGTGATCGCGGCGGATGCGCAGGGCATCGCGCAGAACCTGCGTCGGCACATGCCGGTTGCCGATGTGCCAGGCGATACGGGTCAGATCTCCGGTATCGGCGCAGCGAATTTCCATCAGCGCTTCCGGCGCCGCGACGACTTCGACCAAGCGTCCATCCTCCAGCAATAACGCGTCGCCGCCGCTGGAGCTCGGCGGGCGACGGCAGATCGAGCAAAAAAACAATGCCTTTGTTGCCGGTCATGGCGATGCGCCGGCGATGGCGATCGTCGTAATCGAGCACGACGCGATCGGCCGCCTCGCCCGACCAGCTATCCGCCGCTTTGATTGCAATGGCACGCATCGCCGAACGACCTTGGTTCAAAACAGAAAATAACGCTGCGCCATTGGCAGCACTTCGGCCGGCGCACAGGTGAGCAGCTCGCCGTCGGCGCGTACCTCGTAGGTCTCCGGATCGACCTCGATGGCAGGCGTGGCATCGTTGTGGATCATGCTTTTTTTAGAAATCTTGCCGCGCGTGTTTTCTACGGCGACGAGCTTTTTCTGCAATGCCGAGCTTCCGACCAAGACCGGCCTTCACCGCGGCCTTCGATGCAAACACATAGGATGAGGCGGTGCGCGCCCGGCCGAAGGCGCCGAACATCGGCCGATAATGTACCGGCTGCGGCGTCGGGATCGAAGCGTTGGGATCGCCCATCGGCGCGGCAACGATGGAGCCGCCCTTGATGATGCAATCCGGCTTGACGCCAAAGAAGGCCGGCGACCACAGCACGAGATCGGCAAGCTTGCCCTTCTCGACGGAACCGATCAGCTTCGACACGCCATGGGCGATCGCCGGATTGATGGTGTATTTCGCGATATAGCGCTTCACCCGCGCATTATCGTTGTCGCCCTTTTCCTGCGGCAGGCGGCCGCGCTGCTTTTTCATCTTGTCCGCGGTCTGCCAGGTGCGGATAATGACCTCGCCCAGCCGGCCCATGGCCTGCGAATCCGATGACATCATCGAGAGCGCGCCGATGTCGTGCAAAATATCCTCGGCGGCGATGGTCTCTTTGCGGATGCGGCTTTCGGCAAACGCCAGATCCTCGGCAATCGACGGATCGAGATGGTGGCATACCATCAACATATCGAGATGCTCGTCGATGGTGTTCTTGGTGTAAGGCCGGGTCGGATTGGTCGACGACGGCAGTACGTTCTTGAGCCCCGCGACTTTGATAATGTCCGGCGCGTGGCCGCCGCCGGCGCCCTCGGTATGGAAGGCATGGATGGTGCGGCCCTTGAACGCCTTGATGGTGTCTTCGACGAAGCCCGATTCGTTGAGCGTGTCGGTGTGGATCATCACCTGGATGTCGTAGTCGTCGGCAACCGACAGGCAGCAGTCGATCGCCGCCGGCGTCGTCCCCCAGTCTTCGTGCAGCTTCAGCGCACAGGCACCGGCCTTGATCATTTCTTCCAGCGCCGCCGGACGCGATGCGTTGCCTTTGCCGGCAAAACCGAGATTGACGGGAAAATCGTCGGCCGCCTGGATCATGCGCCCATATGGAACGGCCCGGGCGTACAAGTGGTCGCAAAGGTGCCGTGCGCCGGGCCGGTGCCGCCGCCGAGCATCGAGGTCACGCCCGACATCAGGGCGTCATCGACCTGCTGCGGACAAATGAAATGAATATGCGTATCGAAGCCGCCGGCGGTGAGAATTTTGCCCTCGCCTGCGATCACCTCGGTGCCGGGGCCGATGACAATAGTGACGCCGGGCTGAATGTCGGGATTGCCGGCCTTGCCGATGGCAAAAATGTTGCCACCCTTGATGCCGACATCGGCTTTGACGATCCCCCAATGATCGACGATCAGCGCGTTGGTGACGACGGTATCGACCGCGCCCGGCCGATTGGTGATTTGGCGATTGCCCCATGCCGTCGCGGATCACCTTGCCGCCGCCGAATTTCACTTCCTCGCCATAGACGGTGAAGTCTTTTTCGACCTCGATGATGAGATCGGTGTCGGCCAGGCGAACGCGATCGCCGGTCGTCGGACCGAACATGTCGGCATAAATATTGCGCGCTGATTTTCGCCGGCATGGCTGACCTCCTAGAGTTTTCCCATAATTTCGTTGCGGAAGCCGTACATCGTCCGCTTGCCGGCGACCGCGCACAAGATTGACGTCGCGGCTCTGCCCGGGCTCGAACCGCACCGCCGTTCCCGCGGCAATATCGAGCCGCATGCCGCGCGCTTTTTTGCGGTCGAATTTCAGCGCCGGATTGGTCTCGAAGAAATGATAATGCGAGCCGACCTGGATCGGCCGGTCGCCGGTATTGGATACCGTCAGCGTGAAGATGCGACGGCCTTTGTTGAGCTCGATTTCGCCAGGCTCGATAAACAATTCGCCGGGGATCATCGTCAAATCACCTTATCGGTTCATGCACTGTCACGAGCTTGGTCCCATCCGGAAATGTCGCTTCGACTTGGATCTCGGGAATCATCTCGGCAATGCCATCCATCACTTGCGCGCGGGTGAGCACATGCGCGCCTTTTTCCATCAGTTCGGCAACACTGCGGCCGTCGCGCGCGCCTTCAAGGATAAAATCGGAGATCAGCGCGACGGCCTCGGGATGGTTGAGCTTGACGCCGCGCGCCAGACGGCGTTGCGCCACCATCGCCGCCATGGCGATCAACAGCTTGTCCTTCTCGCGGGGGGTGAGCAACATGGTGTTTTCAGTTCAACCACAGTCGTGGCAACGACGTCGCGCTGAGTGCGGTCAAAACTCGGACCAGATCGCAACGTAACAGCGCGCCGTTCGCCGCGACACAGCGGGCGACGACAAGGCCATTCCAGGCCGAGATGCCGACTTCGCCGCCAAAGTCCTGTTGCAGCGCCCGGACCGATTCGACGTCTTTCTCGTTTCCGGGATATTTTACCAAGCTCGCCACGGCGATGTTACCGGCCGCAATCGCCCGTTCGGCGAGCTGTCGCGCGATCGCACCGTCGAGACGGATCGAGTCGGCAAAGCGGAGCGAGCCGTCGACGCGTAAAAGCCAACGATCGAAAAAACGCCCGTCCGCGACAGTCTCGCCCATTGCCGAGCGGCCAAAAACACACGCCTCGGCCAACAGCAGGCGGGCATCGCCAGCGAGATTGATTTCGATATTGCGACGGAAGCGCGCCCGGTCGAATAGAATCGTCTCCTGCGGCAGCCAAACCAAAGAGCCGCCCGAGTTGACGTCGAATCTCACGTCGGTTGTGGTGTCGGGACCAAGCGAGCGGTAAACCTTCTCCGCCGCGGCCGTGGTCACTCTCAATGCGGCGCCGCTTTCGACCTTGAAATCGAGATCGAATTGATCCCCCCCGGTCATGCCGCCGGCGGTGTTGATGATGGCGGCCTCGATCCCGTCGCCGGCGCTGTGCGGAAAACGGATGCGCAGCGAGCCCGCCTCGTGCACGCGCCCCCGCCGGCTTTTTCCCGAAACCGCGGTCACGGTAAGGAGAATGCGTCCCGTTGCGCGATTGGCGGCAAAGACCTCACTGCTCTGCTGCGTATTCGTCGCCGAAACATCGCTCATCAGATCGCACTTGATTGCCGCTTTAGGTCGCCGCTGCCGCGTCAGATAGCCATTTTTAGATAGCCATGGCCCGCCGCAGCGCCGCTTCGTCAAGATTGTCGCGATCGCATGCATAGACGACGGCGCCGCGATCCATGACGGCGAAATGATCGCCGAGTTCGCGGGCAAAGTCGAGATATTGTTCGACCAGCACGATCGCAATTTTGCCGAGCGACCGCAGATAACTAATGGCGCGTCCGATGTCCTTGATGATCGAGGGCTGGATACCTTCGGTCGGTTCGTCGAGCAGGAGGAGCCGGGGCCGCATCACCAGAGCGCGGCCGATCGCGAGCTGCTGCTGCTGGCCGCCGGACAAATCGCCGCCGCGGCGGTGCAACATGCCCTTAAGCACCGGAAACAAGGTATACACGTCGTCCGGCACGTTGCGCTCGGCACGCGGCAGCGGCGCGTAGCCGGTCTTCAAGTTCTCTTCGACGCTGAGCAGCGGGAAGATTTCGCGCCCTTGCGGGACATAAGCGATGCCGCGCCGCGCGCGTTCGGGCGGCCGCAGCGCCGTGATGTCCTCGCCCTCCCATGTAATGGTGCCGCGACTGACCGATTGATGCCCGGCCAAGGCATCGAGCAGGCTGGTTTTGCCGACGCCATTGCGTCCAAGCACGCACGTGACCTTGCCGGGAGCGGCGCTGATCGAAACGGCACGCAGCGCCTGAGCGGCGCCATAATGCAGGTCAATTCCTTGTGCCTCAAGCATGCTCTAGCGCCCCAAATAGACCTCAACGACGCGATCGTTGATCGAAACCTCGTCGATCGTTCCTTGCGCAAGGACGGCGCCTTCGTGTAAGCAAGTGACATTGACGTCAAGATCGCGCACGAAAGTCATGTCGTGCTCGACCACCACGACGGTATGCTCTCGGTTGATCTCCTTGAGCAGTTCCGCCGTCTGCCGAGTCTCGACATCCGTCATGCCCGCGACAGGCTCATCGACAAGCAGAAGCTTGGGATCTTGCGCCAGCAGCATGCCGATCTCGAGCCACTGCTTCTGGCCGTGCGATAACCGGCCGGCCAGACGGTCGCGGACCGCGGTCAAGCGGGTGGTCTCGAGAAGCTCCTCGATACGGCGGCGTTCCTCGTCGCTGTCTCGAGCCCAAAGTGTCGCTCGTACCCGGCGATCGGCCTTAAGCGCGAGCTCGAGATTGTCATAGACGGTGTGGCTGTTGAATACCGTAGGCTTTTGGAATTTGCGGCCGATGCCGAGTTCGGCAATCTCGGTTTCATCGAGTCGCGCCAAGTCATGCAGCCGATCGAAGATAACGGCGCCGGTATCCGGCCTGGTCTTACCGGTGATCACGTCCATCATGGTTGTCTTGCCGGCGCCGTTCGGACCGATAATGGCCCGCATCTCGCCCGGTTCGACAGCGAAGGACAGATTGTTCAGAGCCTTGAAGCCGTCAAACGACACCGTAACGTCCTCGATGTAAAGCAGCGTACGATCGAAGGCCGCCATGGCCCGATCTTCCGCCTGCCTTAGCCGGTCCTGAATCTTCATCACCCGATCCTCACTCCGCCGGCTGCGGCTCGGGCGGCGGCGCGGCGACGCCTTCCTCGGCAGCGGCGGAAATGCGCGCCCGACGCAGCCCGGTCCAGTGATGCAGTGTTCCGATAATCCCGCGCGGCAACAACAGCGTCACACCGATGAACAGGCCGCCAAGCATGAACAGCCAGTACGGCGCCAGCACACCGGAGGTGAAATAGGTCTTGGCGTAGTTGACCAGAATGGCGCCGACGGCGGCGCCGACCAACGTTCCGCGGCCGCCGACGGCAACCCAGATGACCGCTTCGATGGAATTGCCGGGCGCGAATTCGCTGGGATTGATGATGCCGACTTGAGGCACGTAAAGCGCGCCGGCAATGCCGGCCATACAGGCGGACAGCGTGAAAACGAACACCTTATAAGATTCAACGCGATAGCCGAGAAACCGCGTCCGGTTCTCGGCGTCGCGGATGGCGATCAAGACCTTGCCGAGTTTCGAGGTGACGACGGCGCGGCACACCACAAACCCCAACATAAGCGCCAGGCAACTGATCGAGAACAACGCCGCGCGTGTCGTCTCGGCCTCGACATTGAAGCCGAGAATATCCTTAAAGTCGGTCAGTCCGTTATTGCCGCCGAAGCCGAAATTGTTGCGGAAGAAGCCGAGCATCAAGGCATAAGTGAGCGCCTGGGTGATGATCGACAGATACACGCCGGTAACCCGGCTTCGAAAGGCGAACCAGCCGAAGACAAATGCGAGAGCGCCCGGCACCAGCACCACCATCAGTGCCGCATAGGGAAAATGCTGAAAACCGTACCAAGCGATTGGCAGCTCTTTCCAATTCAGAAACACCATGAAATCCGGCAGGATCGGGTTGGCATAAACACCGCGGGTACCGATCTGGCGCATCAAGTACATGCCCATGGCATAGCCGCCCAACGCGAAAAAGGCGCCTTGGCCGAGCGAAAGAATCCCGCAATAGCCCCAGATCAGATCAATCGACAGCGCGAGCAGCGCATAACAAAAATATTTACCGAACAAGGCGACGAGATAAGTCGGAATATGCAAGGCCACAGACTGCGGCACGGCAAGATTAAGCACGGGAACGGCAATCGCGAGCGCGGCCAATGCGATCAAAAAAATCGCCGCGGTGCGGTCGAACAGGCGAATGATGACATGGGAGTTCACGCCTCGACCGCCCTTCCTTTGAGCGCGAACAACCCGCGTGGTCGTTTTTGAATGAACAAGATGATCAAGACGAGAATGGCGATCTTGCCGAGCACCGCGCCGGCGAACGGCTCGAGGAATTTATTGGCGATGCCGAGCACGAATGAGCCGACGAAGGTCCCCCACAAATTGCCGACGCCGCCGAATACGACCACCATGAAGCTGTCGATGATGTAACCTTGGCCGAGGTTGGGACTGACATTGTCGATCTGCGACAGCGCCACGCCGGCGATGCCGGCGATACCGGAGCCCAGGCCGAAGGTCAGCGCGTCGATCCGGCTGGTGCGGATACCCATCGATGCCGCCATAGCGCGGTTCTGGGTCACCGCTCTCATTTCCAGTCCGAAGCGCGTGTAGCGCAAGAGCGCAAGCAGCGCTACGAATACTGCGAGCGTGAAGCAGATGATCCAAAGCCGGTTATAGGTGACTGTAATGCCGCCGAGATCGAACGCGCCACTCATGAACGACGGATTGCCGACCTGGCGATTATTTGGGCCAAAGATCGTGCGCACGGCCTGCTGAAGGACCAGTGATAATCCCCACGTCGCCAACAGGGTCTCTAAAGGCCTGCCGTAGAGGAATCGGATGATGCAGCGCTCGATCAGAATGCCGACGAGACCAGCAAACAAAAATGCGAGCGGCACTGCCATCGCCAGTGAGTAGTCGAATAGCTACGGCGTATTGGTTCGGATGAGCTCCTGAACGACATAGGTGACATAGGCTCCGAGCATCACCATTTCGCCATGCGCCATGTTGATAACGCCCATGACGCGGAAAGTGATGGCGAGACCGATAGCCGCGAGCAGAAGCACCGAGCCAAGCGAGCACCCGTACCAAGCATTTTGGACGGCATCCCAGATCGCGAGGCGCCGCTGGATGGCGGCAACGCCGGCATTGGCGGCAGCGACGACGGTGAAGCGACCCCCCGGGAGACTCGACAAGACTGCTAGAGCATCCTGATCGCCGCGCATACGAATAATCGCTACGGCGGCGAGTTGATCGGCTTGCGTGGCATCGGCGGAATTCAGGGCGATTGCCGCGCGTGCTTGCTCAAGGGCTTTCTTGACTTTGGGGTCCTGCTCCTTGGCAATGACGCTATCGAGTTTTGTCGAGGCGGTTCCGTCGCGCGACTTGAAGACGGCCTGTGCGGCGTCGAAGCGTTTGTTCGGGTCCGCGGAAAACAGCGAAAGAGTGCCCATGGCGGCATCGAGCGCGCTACGCACACGATTATTGACGTTGACGTTGTCAAGATCGCCCGGCGGCTCGCCCGAGATCGCTGCGCCGGTCGCGGCATCGGTAAGCTTACCGGCGTTGTCCCGGATGTAGACCTGTTTCTTTTCAGCGCTGAACATCAGCTGGCTGGCCTGCAGCGCATGCAAAATCGTCTCTGCGCGTGGGCTGCCGCTGGCCGCGACCTGATTGACCCCGCTCAGGGTATCGTCGAAGTCGTCCGCCGTGAAGTGAGCGATCGCCGCATCGAGATCGGGCTCTGCGCGTAGGCACAATCCGAAACCCCGGCGGTGGCAAAACCGAAGGCCAGGACAAGCGCGATGAGGCAGGCTCGGCCGAAGCACATCGCAAGTTCCGGGCGCTGCACGGAAAGGCAGAGGCCGCCTTCCCGCAAGTCAGCGTTCAAAGCCCTGCCGCGCCTACGAGCCCCCGCAAGTCTTGGTTATGGTGTTGTAGTTGCCGCAATTCAGCTTCACCCAATCGGCAACCAGGTCCCTTTGATCCGGGCAAGTACGGTGACCAAGCCTGACCTGGCACCAGACTCTTGGTTTTCCACACGACGTCGAATTGACCGTCGCCGCGAATTTCGCCGATGAAGACGGGCTTCGTGATGTAATGATTAGGCAGCATTTCGGAGACGCCGCCGGTCAGGTTGGCCTGCTTGATGCCAGGCAAAGCGGCGATGACCTTGTCGGGGCTGGTGGTCTTCGCCTTCTCCACCGCCTTAACCCACATGTTGAAGCCGATATAGTGGGCTTCCATCGGATCGTTGGTGGTGCGCTTGGGATTTTTGATGAAGTCGTGCCAGTCTTTGATGAAAGCGGCATTCGCCGGCGTCTTGATCGACTTGAAGTAGTTCCAGGCAGCCAGATGGCCGACCAGTGGTTTGGCATCGAGCCCGGCGAGTTCCTCTTCGCCGACCGAGAATGCCACCACCGGAATGTCGGTCGCTTTGATGCCCTGATTGCCAAGCTCTTTGTAGAACGGCACATTGGCGTCGCCATTGATGGTGGATACCACCGCCGTCTTCTTGCCGGCTGAGCCGAACGCCTTGACCTTGGACACCTCGGTCTGCCAATCGGAGAATCCGAACGGTGTGTAATTGATCATAATATCCTCGTCGGCCACCCCCTTTTGCTTGAGGTATGCCTCAAGGATCTTGTTGGTAGTGCGGGGATAGACGTAGTCGGTCCCTTCCAGTACCCACCGTTTCACCGATCCGCCGTCGGCGCTCATGAGATAATCGACCGCAGGGATGGCTTGCTGGTTCGGCGCCGCGCCGGTGTAGAACACATTGCGCTCGCCTTCTTCTCCTTCGAATTGCACCGGATAGAACAGAATGCTGTCGAGCTCTTTGAACACCGGCAGCACAGATTTGCGCGACACCGAGGTCCAGCATCCGAAAACCACGGCGACTTTGTCCTGACTGATCAGCTCGCGCGCCTTCTCGGCGAATAAAGGCCAGTTTGACGCGGGATCGACGACGACAGGCTCAAGTTTCTTGCCCAACACACCACCTTTGGCGTTCTGCTCGGCGATCAGCATCAGCATCACGTCCTTCAGCGTCGTCTCGCTGATCGCCATGGTACCTGAGAGCGAATGAAGGATGCCGACCTTGATCGTGTCCTCGGCGTGCGCCGGGAACGCGCCAGCCAACCCGAGCGCAACGCTGCTCGCTCCGACGAGCCAGCCGCGGCGCGTGAGCGTGTAAGTCTTTATAACATCGTTGGACATGATGAGCCTCGCTGTAGTGCGGCGAGCGGCCAAAGGGCGCTCTTTCCGGCGAAGGCAACGCAAGCGGTGTGCCAACTTCCAGCGAAGCCAAGGCCTTGAAAACTTTGGGGATTATGATTTTCCAAAAAATGGCGTTATTTTTTCAGCACTCCTCCGCCTGATTTATAGGCAGACAAGAGAGTCTCCATCACAGGGATCAATCCCGGCTAAGCCTTCACCGATCAAAGCGTCGGCATAAAGTAGGTCAGAAGGCAGATTTGGCTGACCCTCGTAGGCTCTGAGCTCGGTTATAACGACATGGAGCATCGATAATTTGCCGGATTTAGCGGATATGCCGATTTTGATCGCCGCCTCAAATACGGCAAATATTTTCTTTGCGACCTTTCAATTTTTCCGAGCCTGCATACTGGCGGTCGTGGGAGTCTTTAAGATTGTGAACGGGCTGCGCGAGCCGCTTTGGATCGGCATCGCCCTGGCGTTGCCGGGTTTTGTTTGGGCATCAGACAGGCTCTACCAGACGTTCAGCAGTGAGACCCTCCTGATTAGCAAATTGGGACTTGATAATTAAGACGCCTTCAACGTAGCTGCCGCTATCGCGCTTGCTGTGGCGGCCGGCGGTGCGCTCAGCTGGTTGAAATCATGTCAAGACAGGACCCAGATCTTCGCTTCGGATACGGATTTCTGGCGGCCGCCGCGCTGCTACTGGGTGTCGGCTTGCCCGTTCAGGCAACCGGATGCAATTTTGCAAAGACCGCGGCGTTTATCACCTCGCTGCGAGCGGTGGTCGTCGTGTCCACAATTGCCGCCTACGGATTGTTCATCGCGGCCGCAGGGCTGATAACGACGCGTCGCAACGTCGAGCGCAGGACCGGCACCGCGATTAGCCTGGTGAGTGCCTATATGATGTCAAAGTTATCAGCTCGACGTTTTCAACTAATCCTTTTGATCGAAAGGGTGGGCTGATGACGTTTTGGTCTTGGCTTGAGCCAGTCGCCATGCTGGTTGCCGGTGCCGCCGTCTGGCGATGGGCACCGTCCTCCGTGCGCAGGCGCTGCGGGAACGATCTGCGCGGAGCTAACATCTCACGACGGCTTCCGCTGACTAGCGGAATGTCGGTTGTT
>CAWBOW010000016.1:0-291973 GCA_963790495.1 uncultured Alphaproteobacteria bacterium
TTGGCTTCGACATCAATCCCGGCCTGGGCCTGCAGATCGCGTAAAGCATCCTTACGGGTTCGCCACCTCTTCGGTTTATCATGCAGCCATTGCTTCTGCTGCGACGGTGACAATCTGCCGATGAAGAAGGTTCGCTCGCCGGGTGTGAAGAACACGATATCGCCATGCGCCAGCCCGTTGAAGGGATCAAAATCTTCGGTTGGCATGGTCAAGCCTCCCTTTTAATCATCAACGACGGAACAGGCTGCGTAAGCGCAGTACGCATGCGCGCGGCGGCGGAATACAATCGGCAGATGGTCGGTCTTTTTCGGCAGCGACTCGTAGTAGGCTTTCAGCGAAGCAACATCGACGAGTGTGCGCGGGCCAGCCTTGCGGGCTTCAAGCTTGCCAGCCCGGATCAATCGCGACAGACTGCGCTTGCTGATGGAAAGAAAAGCGGCGGCTTCGCGCGTCAAAAGAGCGAGGGGTTCAAGAGCGGTAGACATAGCTAGCCTCAACATGAGAGGCCCAATGTTGCGACACCGCGTGGTCTCGCGCCCGCCGCTCAGGACTGCGGGTTCCAACGAAATGGGCTATACGTCGCCGGGCTGAGCACACGATCCACCGGCCAGGAATTGGACCTGTCCAACGCCGTGGTGGCGGATGTCTAACGATGGCCGCCGTGTCAGTCAACCGGTGAGTTTGAACGTGATCGCCAAGGGGTAAAGTGTGCAGGTGTGTGTGAAACGCGATGAATTATATTAGTCAGCAAAATCGAAGGTTGGGGTGCCGCGAAGCGCCGGTTGGCATCGCGCGGGATGATCTTGCGGTCGCCGGTGCTGCCGCGGGTCTTCGTGCGACCGCAGGATCAAGCGCCATCGTCGCTCTTGAACTGCTGCTCATAACTGCTCGCCTAGTGTGGTACGTGAGTGGCGATCTTGATTCGAAACTGCTGGCGTGGCTGCCCTGCGAAGACGCTGCTGGCCCGAGGGCGCAGTGACCGGCTATCGGCTTCCTCAGACATTCGCAGCTCGCGCGGCAAAGCGTGATTCTCTCGCGGTTTTTTAATGAGGTCGGAATTAGCTTCGAAGCTGGGAGGGCGCAACGACTATGTTTTATAACCATTCCAATCCCAGACAACGCAATTATCCGGCTTAACCTTCCGGCAGGATTGCACGGTGAACAATAACGCGGCTGCATACGTCGGTGTGCCGACACTCCAGTTTCCGAGTTTCCGATTGATTCGTTGCCATTGGATAAGCGCCGATAGCGCGTGCCCGCGCGCAGGTTCCACCGGAAGCCGCGACACTTCGCCGTTGACTATTACCGATTTGCAATTGGTCTCGCCGTTAACCGATGAATACTCTGGCACCAGTTGTTCGGGCACTCCGTCGCCCCCGCCCGGTCAATGAACCCCAGCCTCGCTCGCGAGCTGGGGTTTCCCTTGAGTTCGGGCCTTGACCAGGGAACGAGACGCCGTCTCGCTACGTTATAGCGCCGAATTGTCATCGAGTTTTGATCTTTCCTTCGCACGCGAAAGGTACGCAGACGCGGTAATGCAGGAGTTCTGATGGGCACGCTGATGATCCATTGCCCGAGTACCGGGCGCCCAATTTCGACCGGCCGATATGTCGACGCCGAGACCTTTCGCTCCGGCCCGGTATTTTTCAGCCAAGCCTATTGTCCGCACTGCGACGCGATGCACGAGTGGTTCGCCGCTGATGCATGGGTCTGCGATTCCGAGAACTCTGGATGCCGAATCGGATGATCGGAGGAAGAAACCACACTCCTGCGTTCGTAGACGATTTAGAAACTTGTTTGCGTCTTACTTATAGAACCCCAACACTGGGGGTTATCCTTCTGTTGCTGGCGAACTAGCGGCGTTCGATTGTTCTTGATCGGAGCCGCGCCTTTGTCGGATGCGCCGCCCATTGGGGCGTGGTCGCTCCACGAGAACCCGATGAATTCAGACCAAGCCCGCCAACGGGCAGAAAACAGCTTTAAGAAGCAAGATAACACGTCAGCTTCCGGTCGAGCTACGGCCGAGTATGAGACCCGCGCGCTCGCGATCCGTGAGAAGACGGAACGTCTGAAGGCGCTGCGTTTGGCGAAAGAAGCGCTGGAGATAGCATCCAAGGGCGACAAATAATGGCACTTCGTCCATGACTATTGCGTATCGAAGCGGGTGTCGACAATTCGCTTTGCGTCGGCGATTATCTCTTCCTTTGGATACTTCTCAAGCTCCACGGGGCTTCCAGGTAGCGCAACACGCGAGCCTTCGGCGTAAATCATTACTCTCCATCCTTTACCGACCGGGCTGACCAAAAAATGATATCCCCGATAATCGATTTTCTCTGTCGTTTTCGCGCCTTGCATGGTTGTACCTTACCCCTCTACGGCCGGATAAACCCATCGGGCATTGCCGGAATGACAACTTCGCGTTTGCCTTAGGATTTCGTGCCGACGCCTCCGATCCTGCTTAGTTCGGCAATGATTTTTCGCTCGTTGATGTCATCCGGATCATAGGGACCTCCGTACCATTTGAGCGCTCCCTCGCGCGTCTTACGCTGCTTGCTCGAAATGTTGCGCAAGAATTCGTAGTATCCCAAAGGTCCACCGCAATCTTCCGGTGGACATCGCCTCTCGCCGCCAAGAAATTGCGGGTAATTCACTTTGGGAAGGGGCGCGGTCACTCGTTCTACAACGATCGTGTGTTCCCAAGAGTCGCCCATGTCGTAGACATATTGAAATCGCTTCTTGCCGGCGTGCAGAAGCGTTGCCAGGGTGACGTTCTTCGCGTTTTCGAGCCGCTCATTCCAATCAGGGTCATCCGGCAGGTGCATGCCGTATTTGTGCCCGTCCATCTCAAAATTCCACAGATGACAGTCGAGCCAGCCCATTGCGACTTGAATGACCCGGTGTATGTCCATCAGGCTCATTGTATCGCTCGTGGCAACTCGCCTCCAAATCAGGGGTTCGATGCCTCGCAGCTCAATGCCAAGCGTCGCTATTTCATCAGCGTCGACCATGGGCACATTCCGCAGCACCGACATGGGCCGCGTTGATCTACTTAGGATACCTCACACGCGCGCGAGGCGCGACCGGCTCGGGCCGCCTTGGCGATGCAGCGGCAGCAGTAGGAAAAAACAAGGCGGCTGTAGACCAATCGCCCCACAAGCGTTCTGCGACGAGTCCGGCTCCAACAAACGTCTACGCGTCAGCAATTGGATTGTACAAAGACTCTATGATTATGCAGTCAAGAAATCCGTCGAACTCCGACTTCTGTCGACTTTTCAACATGTAGCCAATCCAGCCCGCGTTCGCACGGTCGCGGACGAAAATCCTGCCGTGACCCCACTCGACCTTCGCCCAACAGTCGCGAATTAGTCTTTCAAGCGCAACAGCATCAAGGTGCGAGGGCAATTCAATTGCACAATGAATATGCCATCGACCGTAGGTGCCACGCTCCCATGAACGGAGTGCGCGGGCGCGAACCTCGCCTTTTTCGAGCACGGGCAGTACACGAAGACGCTTACCGTACCGACGAAATGCAGCTCCATACGCAGCTCTGTTGAGGCGGTTCATGAAATGCCGAAAGGCCTGTCGGCACGGATAGTCGTCGATCTTTACCCACGCACCGCCGTCGGACTGGCGGGCTTGCTTGAAGGTTAGGGTGACGTCGCAAAATGGACCCCAGCTGCTCGTATCGAACAAGTATGATGTGGCGGATTGAATAGGATCAGATCTAACCTCCATCGAGTAATCATTCACGTGCGTTAGGGGGGTGACTTCAGGAAGCTGGGCGCAGGAATTTCACTGGGACAATTTCGGTCGTACTTGAGGGCCAGCTAAAAAGCCCCGCACGTTTGGCGGGGCTTGAGACGCCACAGCATCTGGGTATTACGCGCGTGTGTCGAGCGACAATCCTATGCTGAACGCCTTTTGCCGTGTCGCGCCCTCCGTTCGCTTTAGAGTCCGGGCGATGTTCGACGCCCGCCTATTCTTTTTCGCGAGCGTCTTCAACGTTCGCACCTCTAATGCGGTCCACGCGCGGCGCTTCAATTTTCTAGCCATCTGATAACCTCCGGGTCTAAAAGACGAATGTTTCTAGCTGGAAGTCTTTATAATGAAAAGGCTGGTGTATGACGTGACCCAGGGCCGTGGAAAGCAAATGCCAGCAGGCGCGCCGAAGGCGACAGGCGAAACAGCATATTGGAAGCTTACCACGTTGTGCGCAAAAATGCTGATGGAGGATCTTGTTCCGAGCTCCCAGACGACAACGTCCCATGCTATCTCCCGGCCCTAACATGACGGGAGTGTAAGCTCGGCATTGCAAATGGGCGCAGGGCACCCCGACGACTAGGCGTTCGGCCTAAAGAACCCACGGCGTACGCAGATAACACAGCGACCGAATTCATCAAGCTCGAGGGGAATAGTGCCGGCATGCGCATTGAGATGTCTCAGATGGTCACCGAACGTCCAAATGCCAGCGCCATCCGGGATCAGAATCGGCGCGCTGTTATCCGCCGTGCGAGGGGTGGAGGTTTTGTTCCGATCGTTGCTCACGGCATCACTCCGATCGACGTCGCTGCCGAGTGTCTTAGGAAATGTCCGCACGGCGTTAGCCCGCGCGCTGCTGACGAGCGCTTGCTCGCTCGGTTGGCTTTGCTGTGGCTTGCTTGCCCTTCTTACCGGTAATGGGAAGCAGCATCTCGCCCTGTCCCTCAATCCGTTTGTGCCCTTTCTTTGGCGGAGCGAATGCGGATTGTCCCTGGGCAATGCTGCGGCGGAACGCGTCCATGAGGTTCGCAACATTCTGTGGCCGTGGCGTTGCACGCTCGCGCGCTACCGGCAGGCCGGCTTGCTTCTTCTTGAGCATGGCGAGGACGGCTTCCTCGTAGTGATCCACAAACCGTGCGGGATCAAAGTCCGTCGTCTTACTTTGAAGGATATGCTCCGCCAGCTTGAGCATATCCGGCTCGACCTTCACGTCGGGAATGTCGTCGAAATATTCCTTCGCGTCCCTGATCTCGTACGGATAGCGTAGCGTGGTGGCGGTCAGCCCCTTGTCCCAGGGCTCTATCATGATGACCCGTTCTCGCTTCGCCAGCACGACACGACCGAGCCCCACCAGACCCTTGCCGCGCATGGCCTCGCGGATCACGGCAAATGCTTCTTGTCCGACCCTAGCCTCCGGCTTGATGTAGTAGGGACTATCTAGATACCGCTCATCGATCTGCTCGCGCGGGACGAACGAGTCGATTTCGATGGTGTGCGTGCTCTCGACGGCAATGGCGTCGATTTCGTCGTCATCCACCGGGATGTAAGCGTTCTTGGCATACTCGTACCCGCGCCCCTTGTTCTCGCCTTCGACCGGCTCGCGGGTGACCTCGTCGACCAGCTGTTGGCGAAGACGGTTGCCGGTTTTCTTGTTGATCTGGCGAAACGAGACCCGCTCGGTCGATGATGTCCCGGCGTAGAGGGCGATTGGACACGAGACGAGCGAGAGCTTGAGGTAGCCTTTCCAAAAGGCACGCGCGGGGGCCATGGATATCTCCGCTTGGTTGCAGGTACCATTGGCACCGGCCGCGTTTACGGACCACCTTGCTCGGAGAAGCGCAGGTTGGCGCGGGCCATTCCGTCGAAGCCCGCCTCTGTACGCTGACACTAATGTAGGGCGCGCTTTCTCAGACGCGAATCCTCTCGCTGGCGATGGTTAATAGGCCATTTCCTTACTTAATCGCTCAAACTTGCGGGCGCTCGCGGAGTTTTGGCGAAAGCCGCATAGCTCACTACGCTCGACCGGCCCCGTCACCAGCGAGCCGGCCTCGCATTATCGTCGGTCGCCCCGACCACCCGAGCTCCATCGTCGCCCCGGTCTGCGACTAACAATTCACCAAAAAGAAATGCCCCCGGCGCCGTCGGCACCTCACCGGCGTGCGGCCAGCAGTCCGAGCACCGCCCAAGGCGACGAAGAACTACGATCCTAGAGAAAAGCTGACGAATTAGTCGGAAGTCTTACCAGCCTCACTCCGCCTCTCGGCCGCGTTAAATTTCAGCGATGAAGCTATCCGACTTCTGCAGTTTGATCTTGGTAAAATGGTTTTGCTTTCGGGTGCTCGGCTAGAGATTTCGGTCGATACGGCCCATAACCCACATAATTGCGTACGCTTTTCAATCCCAGTCGATTTATTACTGTCTCGTGCAATTCCCCAGTCGGATCGACCTTTCGCTCGCCCGCCGGCCAAAAATGAATGTTATGATCCGGTCCGTGGCCGACCATGAGCTCGTCATGCATCATGCCGTCACAGGACGGCTTTAGATGCAAAACGTCGTCGTTAATTGCAACGCGAGCAGCGGCATCCGGTATTTCCGTGGTGATAAAGTCGACCATCCATTTCAACACGATGTCAGACAGTCGCGATTCGTTTTCCGGATAGCTCCCTCCAACGTCGGAATGGTTGCCGGCGAACCAAACCTGGCGGAATCGCGTGACCCCTTGGATGTCACCGTCGGACACGGTACCCGATCCGCCCCATGGTACGCGGACAAAGTCCCTGCGATATTCATCAATCGCCATGGCGTGTCGGGCAAACGGGATGTCGCGTACATAATGTTCGTCAAAATCGGAGAAAAACAATTTGGATAGGGCGACATGGGTCCATCCAAGGGCGGCGACGGTCTCCCACACTCCGACGAAGTAGGGAATTGCGCCTGGTCCGATGCCAGTTACACAATCGTGCGCCGCTCGAAATTCTTCTAGATTGCGCTTTCGCTTGTCCAAATTTTTGACCGGAAGTCCTACCGCATACATGGTTTTCACTCCAGCCTTCGCAACTGCGCGGAGCGCTGTGGGTTCGAGGCTCAAGGGGCGCCCATTCGCTTTGGTAGGGATACCAACTAATTCGAGGACATGAGCCATGCAGCGTGCTGTGTAAGCTCCTCGACTAAATCCGAACAAATAAATCCGGTCGCCCGGCTGCCACACGCTAAGTATGGCGGCATAGCAGTCCACTATGCGCGATGTGAGACCGGCCCCCACCATTTGCTGAAAGATTTCCCAGGAGCCGCGCATAATTCCGATGCCGTTTCCGGTCGGTGTTCCGACTCCCCGGATATAGAAAGCTATTTGGCGGCTCGGATCGATGTCCGAATCCGGGCCAGTCCTGGTGGCGAGATACAGCTTGTATACGTTAGTGCGACTTTCGTCGGGTATGAGGCCGCCTTCGTTGCCCGTGCCATCTGCGAAAATGAGGATGTTGCGCGCCATTGCCTCTACCTCCCGAGTTCATAATTCGTCCAAGTTCTCCGGCATCTCACCGAATGCTTTCAAAATAGTAGCGTCTGCGAAGCTGCCGATATTCGGATCGCCGCTGCGCTTAAATGCAATCGCGCCACCATTTGCAGCGTCGCGCGACATTGATTCGGCTCGACGGATCGCGGCGGCTTCGTTGGGCATCTCTTGTGCTTCACCGGGCGCTACCCCTTCTTCGGTTCTCAAAAAGGGGAGTGCGACGTAATATGTGACGGATATTACTACCTCCTATGCGGCCCTTCCTATTTGCAATTGTTAATGCCCGGCTACGCGCCTCATAGGCTGCTGATCTTATCAACCCACTTTTTCAGCATTCGGATCGAGAAGCCTTCGCCATAGTTGTCGCCCGTGTCTTTGCCATCGTCGCGACCGAACAGTGCCTCGCCGATCTTCTCCGGGAACTCAAGATCGCGCGCCCGATCCTTGGCGCGATGCCGCAAAGAGTACAGAACTTTTTTCGGGTCCTTAATGCCGACCGTCTCACGAAGGAATTCAGTGAAACGATGCGACGCGGCGGGCGACGTGCCCTCAAACAATGGTCCGCTAATCTTCGCAGGTAGGTGCGGCAACACGCTCTTGGGGAACGGCACGCGGCGCAAACTGTTCTCAGTTTTGTTGCCGACCCACACAAAGCGTGGCCCGCCGTTGCTCGGCTCCTCGCCTTTGATGTGGAACGCTTCGCCAAGGCGCATTCCGGTCGCCTCCAAAAGCCGGAACAACAATTGATCGTTCTTGCTGAGAGCGCCGAGCTTCGCCTTGCACGCCTTAAGGTCCGCGTTGTCGAGTGACTTGCGTTTGACGTCTTGCTTCTCTTGGGGCGTCCGTTGCGGCACGATGCCGGAGAACGGATTGAGCATCGAAAGCTTGCGCTCGGTAATCGAGAATTCGACCATCGCGCTAAGCCACATGATCTTTTTCTGCATCGACGGATAGCTAAGACCTTCTTCCGTGTAATGCCTGACCAGCAAGCGGCCGTCGTCGCGGGAGCAGTCTTTCAGCGGCTTGCCATTGGTCAACGTGCGGAATAGGTCCCACACCGCTTGCGCTTCTTTGCGTGCGTAGCCGTCAAGGCCCCGGCCTTTGCGCGCGCCGCTATCAATGTAAGTCTGAAATAACGCATCGTCGCCAGCCTTGCTCGCCACGGTGGGACGCGGTTCGTGGTCTAGCGAGTTTACGAACTTCACAATGGCTTGCGCCGACGACTTCGGGTAGGGCGGCACGACCATTTGCGCGGTGTTCGGCTCAGTCCGCAGGTATGCGCCGTTGCGGTTGAGATAAATCAACTCGCGTTCGTTGGCGACGATCTTGCCGCCGTCGTGACCCGCGTGTTCACCCGGCTCTAATTGGCGAACCGTTCGCAGATGGGGCCGTGCCGCTAGGAGCTTCGCCTTGTGTTCGGCGATCATCGGCAGCGCCAGAATTTCGGCCTGCACACGGTCGGGCGTGTTTAGTGACCGCTCGACGCGTCCGGTCGGAGACTGCAACTTGACGTGCCAGTTGCGAGAGCCGGGCCGCTGGAACAGGTAATCGGTGCGCCGCATGGGTACCTCGTTAGTGGCATATATTAGCGGCAGTCGTTAGCGGCAGGAAGGCTCTTTAGAATATCCTTTATTCTCAATGAGTTCTGGTGCTGCCGCTCAGGATTGAACTGAGGACCTCTCCCTTACCAAGGGAGTGCTCTACCACTGAGCTACGGCAGCAGGCTGTTCCGACCTCCGCGTGGCGGATGGAGGCAGAAATGCGCCGCGATCCTTGCCATAGCGGGCATTTCAGCGCAAGAAATTTGCCGCCAAAAGCGAACGCGGCAGACTGCATGCGCAACGACGGCAAAGCCGGGAAATGGGCAGCGCGCAGCGAAAGGCTGTCGGCGGCGCTGCGTGAAAACCTCAAGCGGCGCAAGGCGCAAGCCCGCGGTAGGACCGGCGTGACGGGCGACGCGCCGGCCGAGGCGGCCAAGCCGAGCTCGGGGGAAACCAAGCCGCTGGTTCCCGACTTCCGCCGCAATCCGGGCGGGAAGTAGCGTTCAGGGTTTTGGGTCGGGCAGCCGTAACGCTTGGCCAGGCCGCAGGCCGGGTGCATAACATCAGGCCGCCCATTTAAGGCTGAGAAGCCGGTCCGAAAGTCGGATCGCGCGGGGCGATAGGCTCGGGGAGCATAATGGATCGCATTCGTATTGTCGGCGGCCGGCGCCTCAACGGCACCATTCCGATCTCAGGGGCGAAGAACGCGACGCTGCCGCTGATGATCGCGTCGCTGCTGACTGACGAAACGCTGATCCTCGACAACGTGCCCCGGCTCGCCGACGTGGCGCTGCTCGAGCGCATCCTCGGCAATCACGGCGTCGACATCATGACCAGCGGCAAGCGCCCCGGCGAGACTGCCGACCACGGCCAGACGCTGCATATTTCCGCGGCCAACATCATCGACACCACCGCGCCCTACGAGCTCGTCTCCAAAATGCGAGCGAGCTTCTGGGTGCTGGCGCCGCTGGTCGCCCGCATGGGCGAAGCGCGCGTGTCGATGCCCGGCGGCTGCGCTATCGGCACGCGGCCGGTCGATCTTCTCATCCTAGCGATGACACGGCTCGGCGCCGACATCGAGATCGACGCCGGCTATGTGGTGGCGCGCGCGCCGCACGGGCTGCGCGGCGGCGAGATCGTGTTTCCCAAGGTTACCGTCGGCGGCACCCACACCGCGATGATGGGCGCTTGCCTTGCCAACGGCACCACCGTGATCGACAACGCCGCGCAGGAGCCGGAGATCGCCGACGTCGCCGATTGCCTCAACAAGATGGGCGCGCGCATTTCCGGCGCCGGCACCTCGCGCATCATTATCGAAGGCGTCGCCAAGCTCAACGGCGCGCGCCACGCGGTGCTGCCCGATCGCATCGAGACCGGCACCTATGCGATGGCGGCCGCAATGGCCGGCGGCGATGTGCTGCTGCAGAACGCGCGGCCGGAATTGCTGCAGGCCGCGTTCGATGTCCTCACCCAGGCCGGCGCCACGATCACGCCGACCAATCAGGGAGTCCGCGTCGCCCGCAACGGCGCTGGGCTGACGCCGATCGAAGTGTCCACCGCGCCGTTCCCCGGCTTTCCCACCGACCTGCAGGCGCAGCTGATGGCGCTGATGACGCGCGCGCGCGGCACTTCGCACATTACCGAGACGATTTTCGAAAACCGCTTCATGCATGTCGGCGAGCTCATGCGCTTCGGCGCCCGCATCCAACTCGACGGCGAGCGCGCCACCATCGAAGGCGTCGAGCAGCTCAAGGGCGCGCCGGTGATGGCGACCGACCTGCGCGCCTCGGTATCGCTGGTCATCGCCGCGCTCGCCGCCGAAGGCGAGACCATCGTCAACCGCGTCTATCACCTCGACCGCGGTTTCGAGCGCCTGGAAGACAAGCTCGGCCGCTGCGGCGCCGCAATCGAGCGGCTGGCGGGGTGATTATCTCGCTGACAGGCTGACGAATTCGGATCGAGAGCAGCGGGGGGAAAAGGAGACCACATGGCCGACCTTCCGTTGATTGTCTTCGACGTCAACGAAACTCTGCTCGATCTGGGAACGATGGAGCCGACCTTTCAGCGCATCTTCGGCGACAAGGCCGCGATGCGCCTGTGGTTCGCCGACCTGATTTTGTATTCCGCGGCGCTGACCGTGGCCGGCGTCTACGTGCCGTTCACCGATATCGGCGCGGCGGTGATGAAAATGCTGGCGAGCACGCGTGGTATCAAGATCAACGACAGTGACAAGAGAGAGCTGACGGACAAGTTTTCCACCATGCCGCCTTACCCCGAAGTTCCGGCAGCACTGCGCAAGCTTCGCAACGCCGGGTTTCGCCTGTTCTGCCTCACCGACAATCTGCTTGAAGTGCAGACCCGCCAGCTCGAGCATGGCGGCATCGCCGATCTGTTCGACCGGCGCTTCAGTGCCGATGGCGTGAAGCATCATAAGCCGTCACGGCAGGCTTACGGTTATGTCGAGAAGGAGCTCGGCGTTAAGCCTTCCGCGCTCTGCCTGATCGCCTGCCACACCTGGGACACGCTCGGCGCCGTCGCCGCCGGCTGGCAGGCCGCGCTGATCAAGCGTAGCGGCAATGATGTGCTGGACGTGGGGCCGCAGCCGCACATTGTCGGCGACGACCTCAACGACGTCGCTGACCAGCTTATCGCCCGGCACACACGCTAGGAGCATGTCCTTTTCGCAAAACCGGTTTCCACTTTTGCGGAACGTGCTCTAATAGCCCGGCCACAATCCCGGAGTCGCAAGTTCGAGAAGATGCCGGTCGGGATCGCGGAAATAGATGCTGGTGCCGCCGCGCGGCCAATTCGTGCGGCCCTCGATTGCAACCGAAGCCTGGTGCAAACGCGCTTCCCAAGCGGCGCGCTCCTCGGCTGCGATCGAAAATGCGAGATGCACCGGCCCGTGTCCGTCATGCGGCGGGATTGTGCCGCCCGGCAGATGCACCGTTTCGAGCGAATGGCCGCGCAGGAACAGCAACAAAACGCCGTGGCCGGCGACATCGTAAGCGCACAGCCGTTGATCGCGGTAAATGCCGTTGAGCCCCAGCACCTGCTCGTAGAATGAGCAGGCGCGGGCGAAGTCATCGACGTAGAGCACAGTTTCCAGAATGCCGAGGAGCGAGGGCATTTGAATCTCGATTCGTCATTTTCGGCGCCAAGCGAAGCGAAGAACCCGCAATCCATATACGCCGACCTGGGAATATGGATGCTTCGCGCCGATCCGGCATGACAATCATCCGGAAATTGCGACCACCTCGTGCGCCGGCGTCGTGACGAGCCGCGTCACTGCGCTCGAAGCAACGATGGCGCGCTGCTGCGCATAGGCTTCGTGATTGCGCTCGATGTAATCGAGATCGTACAGGTAATTCACCATCAGGCCGTACGACTGTTTGAGCGCGCGCTCGGAAGTGTCGGCGAGCCAGTCGAGCCGCTCGAGCCGTGCGCCGTTGCCGAGATGGAAGCGCGCGACCGAGTCGACCGGCAGCCCGCGGGCGTTGCGGGCGCGCATATAGTACCAGGCGGCCGCGCTTAACAGCGGCTCGCGCACTTGTTCGGCAATGTCGGGCGAGTGCCACCAGTTTTCATCGTCGAGCGCGGCCAGCGCCTCGCGGTCGTGATCGTCGATCGCCTCCGAGCCGGCATTACCGCGCTCGCGCTTGAGCCAGCCGGCGAAATTCGGCGCCGGCGACAGCGTCACGAAGGTGCCGACGCGCGGCACTTCGCGCGACACCTCCTCGACCACCTGTTTGATGAGGAAATGTCCGAAGCTCACCCCGGCAAGACCGCGCTGGCAATTGGTGATCGAGTAAAACACCGCCGTGGTGGCGCGCTGCGGCTCGACCGGCTCGCGTTTGTTGGACAGAATCGGCCCGATGGCGCCGGCGATTTCGCGGGTCAACGCCACTTCGACAAAGATCAGCGGTTCGTCGACCAGCGCCGGATGAAAGAAGGCATAGCAGCGGCGGTCCGGCGGATCGATGCGCCGGCGCAGGTCGTCCCAGTCGTGGATCTCGTGCACGGCCTCATAGCGGATGATCTTTTCCAGAATGGCCGCCGAAGTCGACCAGTCGATGCGGCGCAGCACCAGAAAGCCGCGATTGAACCACGACGAGAACAGATGAACGAAGTCCTTGTCGACGGCGGCCAGATCGTCGCGGCGATGATCCATGGCGTCGAGCAATTGCTCGCGCATGTGCACCAGCGCCGCGGTGCCGCCGGGAGCGAGGTTGAGCCGGCGGAACAGTTCGAGCCGGCGCGGTTCGCTGGCGTGATTGAGATCGGACGCGGTCGCCTCCGACGGTGCGCGCTGCCAGGCGGCGACGGCTTTATCGATGCCGGCATTGTCGTGGCCGAAGGTGGTGGCGAGGGTTTCGAAAAACGCGATGCGCGGCCCGGTGGTGAGCTCGGCGTAGCGCAGCAAAATCTCCTGCGCCAGCGCCACGCCGGAGGCCTCGCCGCGCCCGGACAAGAGCTCTTCGCATTGTTCGATGAGCCCGGTCGAGCGCTCATGCGCCGGCTCCCGGCGCTCACGCTTGATCAGCGCGCGGCTGCGATCGGCGATGCTTTGCAGCATTTCGCTGAAGAACGAGGTGTCCACTGCTCATCCCCATCGGCCGGCAGGCCTTAGCTAATGATGCGCCAGAGCAATGACAAGTTCGCTAACGGCAGACAAATCTGGACAAATCGGCGCTGCTTTGTCAGTTAAACCCCGCGCGGCGCTGGCCGCGGGCGTGAGGAGCGACCGATGCCGGGTCCATTAGCGGGTTTACGCGTCCTGGAGCTTGCCCGGATCCTGGCCGGCCCGTGGGCCGGGCAGATCCTCGCCGACCTCGGCGCCGACGTCATCAAGGTCGAGCGGAGCGGCGCCGGCGACGATACCCGCGCCTGGGGCCCGCCGTTCGTCCCGGCGGCCGATGGCGGCCATCTGTCGTCCGCCTATTTCCACTGCACCAATCGCGGCAAGCGCTCGATCGCGCTGGATTTCACCACTGCGGAGGGCCAGCGCATCGTCAAAAAGCTGGCCGCGCGCTCCGACGTGCTGATCGAGAATTTCAAGGTCGGCGGCCTCGCCAAGTTCGGCCTCGACTATAAAAGCCTCGCCGCGCTCAATCCGCGGCTGATCTATTGTTCGGTGACCGGCTTCGGTCAGACCGGGCCGTCGGCGCCGCGCGCCGGCTATGATCTGATGGCGCAAGGCATCGGCGGCATCATGGGCATGACCGGTATGCCGGACGGTCCGCCGCTGCGCGTCGGCGTGCCAATCGCCGATATTTTCTCCGGCGTCTATTCGTCGGTGGGCATTCTGGCGGCTCTGGCACGGCGCGAGAAGACCGGCAAAGGCGGCTACGTCGATACCGCGCTGGTCGATTCCACTGTCGGCACGCTGGCGTTCCAGGCGCTCAATTATCTGGTCTCCGGCGAAGTGCCCAAGCGCATCGGCAATGCCCATCCCAATCTGGTGCCTTACCAGGAATTCCCGGTCGCCGACGGCCGCGTCATTATTGCAACCGGCAACGACGCCCAATTCGTCAAATTGTGCGGCATCCTGGGTGCGCCGGAGCTGGCGCAGGTGCCGGCCTATAAGGACAACAAAGGTCGGCTCGCGCATCGCACCGAGCTGGTCGGCAAGCTTTGCGCGCTCACCTCGCAGTTGAGCCGCGAAGATTTGCTCAACAAGCTCGAGGCCGCCACCATCCCCGCGGGGCCCATCAACGATCTCGATCAAGTGTTCGCCGATCCGCAGGTGATCCATCGTGGCATGAAGATCGAGCGGGACAGCCCGGCGGCGAAAGGCGGCAAGATTCCCGGTATCCGCACGCCTATCGTGTTGGACGGCGCGCCGATGGCGTCCGAGCGCCCGTCGCCGCAGCTCGGCGAGCACACCGCCGAGATTCTCCGCGAGCTCGGCGAATAAGGCGCGCGTCTTCCGCGCCGCGTTTTTGCGTGTTGTTCCGATCCACTTTTCAAACAGCGCACGCGACCCGTCACCCTGAGGTGCTCGCGAAAGCGAGCCTCGGAGGGCGTCGGCCCGTGAGTCCTCGGCCGTCTCCTTCGAGGCGCGCCGTTGGCGCGCACCTCAGGATGACGGATCGAAGCATTTCGTTTCCCCCGTCATTGCGAGGAGCGAAGCGACGAAGCAATCCAGAGCGGAATTGTAGAGACTGGATTGCTTCGCTTCGCTCGCAATGACGAAGAAATAAAAAGAAGGAGATGGACCGCCGGCAGACGCAGTGCAGTCATACGGACTGCAGAACTGACCTGTACGCAAGCGGCGCACAGGGCGCGCCGCGGATATGGCGGCTCGCGCCGCCCTTTCCGCTTCGGGCGCGCTCGCCTGCCGGCGTTCCACCACGGCACTTGCGGCAGCGACCGAACGCCACCGCTCAGCTCCAGTTCACGCGCTTCCTGGGGACGGGACCACTGAGAGACGGGTGTTATCCGTCCCCTGCCGCCCCAGTGCAGCGGGTTTTAACCCGCAGACCGGTCATAGTGCCGGCCGGGCGTTTTGGCCCAGAGCCGCCCGAGAGCGAGGGTGACAGCCCCACCCGCGGGAACCGTACTCGCCCCTCCCGCCGGCGTCACCCGGCGGTGTCCTTCCTAGGGCGAGACTTGATTCTTTGAGTGTATCTATATCGGGGACAAATGTCAAGTTATCGGTGACGTCGCGACGGGCTATATCCCCCGCGCAAGCAGGGAGCCGGCCTGGATTTCCGCCACCGCGGCGGCTGAAAGGGGAATAAAACTGTGAGGCGCGTTATTTCCGGGCGGCAGTGCCGGCCAACACCGCGGCGCCGATCAAAATCCCGACGCCAAGCGCCACGCCCAGCGTGAACAAGGGCTGGGCCTGGGTTTGCGCGCTCATGCGCTCAACCGCCTGGTTGCCGTAATCGGCGCCCAGCCGCAAAGCGCGATTGCCGAGGCGGCCTGCCTCTTCGCCCGCGGACTGGCTGCGATCGCGGACCCGATCGATCAATTCGCTCAGCGTCGCCGAAACCGCCTCGCCGATCCGTTCGCCTGTGGCCGATGCGGCGGCGGAGCCGCGGCGGCCGGCAATCCGGCCGACGGTCTCGAGTTCTCGCTCCACCGCGCCCAAGTGCTTCTGGATCGCGGTGACGCTCGGGCCGAATGAATCTGAGCGATACTGGAACATGACGCCTCGCCGGCTGGATGGACGTGGGAAAATGCGCGGCCGAAATGCGCGGTCAATAGCCTCGCAGTCCTATGAACCGATCAGCTTCAACTTGGTTCCGTTGCCCGCTTTTGCAGCGTCGCTTCTAGAGCATGTCCCGCAAACGTGGAAACCGGTTTTGCGAAAAGGACATGCTGAAGCAAATAGCCAGGAGCGTATCCCATTCCGTTAAATCGGGTAGCTCTTAGCGCGCAAGACGCCGCCGGTTGGCGCGTACGCGCTTTTTATAGACGTTCAGCGCCTTCTTGGCGGTTCGTTGGGCGCTGCGGCCCTCAACGGCACCGGCGACCGTTGCCGCTTGCGCTTCGACCGCGGCAGCAAATTTTTCCGTCACCATGTGTTCCGCTTCGGCGCGGCCGCGCGCGCCGCCAGCGGCAATCCGCATCATCCGCAGCGCCATCACTCGCTGGGCTTCAAATCCGAGCAACGCCGTCTGCGAAGCCAGCGCCAGCCAGGGATTCCAGAATTGGGTCGGTGTGGGCATGCTCAATGCAACGCCCGCCTGCCACGGCTGTTCCAGGGCGTTGGGCCACCGTCATTTTTCGTGCGCGTCATCCTTCGTCCATGTCATCGTGAACGCCATTTTTCGTGAAAACGACTCCATTGTGTCAACATTCCGCTGGGACATGCCGTGTAGGTTTTTCGACTCGGCGTGTCGTTTCGCAAAAAACTGGCTTTGCAGGACAGCTCTACGGCGCGGGATTTGCATCGGAAGGTGCAGTGAGGCCATTAGAGGAGCACAAGATGCCCAATCGCGGCGAACTTCCCACCCCGGTTATGCGCACCAGAAGCGCGGTCAACAGCGGAAAACCGGACCTGGATACCGACGCCTGGACGATCATCGCCTTTTGCGCGATCGGGTTGGCGATGACGTTCTACCTCGCTTTATCGACGGTCGGGACCGACACGCTTCCTACGTTGATGGCGCAAGTGCCATTGGGATGAAGCCATCATGGGTTGGAGCGATAACGACGAAGTGCCGCGAATTGAACGGATAAGGACGAAACGCCGCGCAAGGCGATAAACAGGCGATGATGCGGTGCTGACCGCTCAGCCGACGGCGCACTGCGGCGACGTTGGCACGGCCGGCTCAGGCGCGCCGCAGGCATCGCGCAGGCCACGCCGCAGGCCGTTCAGATCATAAGGCTTTTGCAACACCGCGAAGCCCCGGCGGACCGCGTCCTGCGCGCTCGAACTGTAGCCGGTGGTCAGGAGCACCGCGATCTGCGGATAACGCCGGCGCACCGCGTCGGCCAGTTGCAGGCCGTTCATGCCGCCGGGCATCAAGATATCCGAGAACATCAGGTCGATGCCGCTCTCGCGCTCAAGTAGATCGAGGCCGGCTTGGCCGCTTGCGGCGTGGCGCACCCGGTAGCCGAGCTCCTCAAGATAAGCGCGCCCGACGTCGGCGACCTCGGCATTGTCCTCGACCAGGAGCACGGTGCCGACGGATGGCGCAACGCCGGCCGAAGCGGATTCCGTTCGCGGCAGCGCCGGCGCTTCCCAGGTGCGCGGCAGGAACAGCGTCACCGCCGTGCCGCGCCGCGGCGACGTGGTGATGGAGGCAGTGCCGCCGGATTGCCGCGCGAACCCGTAGACCTGGCTCAAGCCGAGCCCGGTGCCTTTGCCTTCCTCCTTGGTGGTGAAGAACGGCTCGAACACCCGCGGCAGGACATCGGGCGGAATGCCCGAGCCGGTATCGGCGACGCGGACCGCGACAAACTCGCCGCTCAGCCCTTCTTCCGCGTTTGTGCCGCGCATCAGCACCGGCTTGGCGCTGATGGTCAACTTGCCGCCCGAGGCCATGGCGTCGCGGGCGTTGAAGGCGAGATTGAGCACCGCCAACTCGAACTCGTTGGGATCGACTTTCACCGCGCAGGGCCGGCGCGGCACGCCGAGGCGAATTTCGATATCGCCGCGCAACGAGCGGCTCAACATGTCCTTGATCTCCGGCAGCCGCTCGGCGAGGTCGATCACGCAAGGCTGCAGCGTCTGCCGCCGCGAGAACGCCAGCAGTTGCCGCGTCAGGCTCTCGCCGCGGCCCGTGGCATTGGCGATGGTGTCGAGCAGATGGGTTTCCCGCTCGCCCGAGACGGAGCGGCGCAGGCGCTGCACGGTGCCGCTGACGATCATCAACAGATTGTTGAAATCGTGCGCCACCCCGCCGGTCAATTGACCGATCGCTTCGAGCCGCTGCGCCTGGCGCAGCGCGTCTTCGGCGAATTCGCGGCGTTGCGCTTCCTCGTGCAGCCGCTTAGTCCGCCGCAACACCACCCACAGCGTAACAAAGAGAAGCAGCGTGACCGGCAGGCCGAAGATCAGATGGCCGCCGACCTGCCGAAGCCACGCAGCGCGGATCGCGGCGGTTTTAATGCCGGCAATGGCGTAGATCGGATAGCCGGGTAGCGCGCGAAACCCGACCCGCCGCCGGCGCCCGTCCACTTCGGATTTGGTCGAATAGAGCCCGCGCGTGAGGCCGCGGTCGATGGCGCGGCGCAGCATGCTGGTCGGGCTGAGCTGTTGCAGCGCCGGCGGCCCGGCCGGGTAACGCGCCAGCTCCTTACCGTCCGCCCGCACCAATGCGTAGAAGTTTCCTGGCGACTGCTCGATCATGGAATAGAAGTCGCTGAAATAACGCGGCCGTACGGCGACCGCGATGACGCCGCGAAACGAATTGTCCGGTGACACCAGCCGCCGTGACAGGTCGAAAACCTCGGTCCCGGGCGCCAGGATCTGCGAGGGGTGCGGGTCGCCGACATAAGTCCCGGCATCGCCGTCCATTTGCGCCTTGAAGTAATCGCGATCGGCAAAGCTGACACCGGCCGCCATGCCGGCCCCCGTGCCCGTCGGCGCGCTCGCGGCCAACAGCCGACCGTCGCGGCCGACCAGCGCGATCGACTGTACCTGCGGCATGACCCCAATGATGCGCTGCAGCCGCGGCGTCAAAGTGGCCTGCGCGGCACGGACCTGATCGTCCGACATGCCGCGGACCACTTCATTCACCTCGGGGAAGATGCGGTCGACGGTCTCGAAAACCTTGAGCCCCTGTTCCTGCAGCACGTCGAGCGAGCGATCGATGCGCTCGTCGGAGACAGCGTAAACGTCGCGATAGTCGTTGGAGGCCGCATAGACGAACAGCGCCGCCGGTATCACCAGCGACGCGACCATCAGAAACTGCAAAAGCCGAACTGCCGATTCCCGTTCCGTGCGCATCAAAATATGCCGGTTGCGGCCGATGAGAATGGCGGCCCTGCAACGACGCAAATATCGTCGACCCTCTCGACTCGTACATTCCCAAACTTGTGGGGCGCTAGCGAGGCAATCAAACGCCGCATTCGATTGCAATTTCGTGACCGAAAGGTCAGCGCTGCGATCTTGACTGCACCAAATCGCCGCAATTGAGAAAACGGGCAGAGGTCGCAAGCGGGGGGTTGGGTAGCAAAAGGTTTCGCGGAGACTTACACGCTGAGAATCAATAGGGTATGCCGCTAGTATAATCCAACGATCATGAAGCCTCATTCCCGTATGCCTGAGAGCGGCCCGTGTATTCCAACGCGTGCAAGGCCTTCCGGTCGACCGGAAGACTCATCTCCTGCGGTCCTGCTCCGTCGGAAGTTCAACCGTATTTTTTTTCCATGTTTCTTTACGGCGCCGTTGCCCATATTGGCGTTGATGTGCGTGTTTGAAAGGGAGGTCGATACCGTCCTGGGGGGATTCGGCTACGGCAATAAGTTCGTCTCCAGCTTTCCATTCATTAGGACTCTTTATCGCAATTTGACCTTCACCGAAGGTCCTGGAGGGATTGATATCGGTTACTTTCACATACTCGGCGCCGCCCTGTGGGTATCTATCATCGCGTGGACGATTTGGCTGATTGTGGGAGTTGCTCTCTTAAAGGCATATGATCTTCCGTTCCAAACAGTTTTTTCGGCTCTTATCGTCCAGATTTCGCGGATCTCGTCTGTTAATGAATGTCACAATTGCTCTGCCGCTGCCGTCCTTTCTGTTAATCGCGCATGGCGCTGCACAGCAGAATTTTCTGGCGTCACCAGAGGTAATCCTTCTTCTTAAATACATTCCTGGTGCGTTTTTTTTCTTGGTAGCGACGAGTTACTATTACGGCGCCGCGTTTACCTCCTTATCGATGCTCTATTTTGTCTGGAAACTGTGGAATCTGTGCCGGCAAAATCGGTCAGAGACTGTTCACTGATCTGACAGCTCAAAAGAGTGTGACAACGGCTTAAGCTGCAGGATTGGCCGCTGGGCAAGTGATCGCTCCGATCTTTCACCTCTGTGATCAACTCACCGCGACCGGCGCCAGCGCCTCGATGTCGGTGACCACGTCGATCACCACCGGGCGGTTGGCGGCGAGCGCTTGCGCAAGCGCCGCCGGAAATGCCGAGGCCTGCTCGACGCGGATGCCGAGCGCGCCCATGTCCTCGGCGATGCGGGCGAAATTCATCTTGCTGAAGGTCCACAATTCGCGCGCCTTGTCGGTCTGCTTGCCGCCATAGACGCGGTCGAAGCCGCGTTTCGATTGATTGCCGCCGCCGTTGTTGTTGACCACGGTCACCGCATTGATGCCCCAGCGCGCCGCGGTCTCGATCTCGGCGATGTGGTACCAGAAGCCGGCGTCGCCGGTGAAGGTGACCACCGGCCGCTCGGGACAGCCGCATTTGGCGCCGAGCCCGGCCGGAAACGCCCAGCCGAGATGGCCGGCGCTGCGCATATAGCTCTGCCGCGGCGAGGTGAGATCGAACATGCCGCCCATCCACATGCCGGCATGGCCGGTGTCGACGACGACGATGGCGTCATCCGGCACGTGCCTGGTCAATTCATGGCACAGCCGCTCGGGCCGGATCGGCACCGCATCCGAACTGAGCGCGTCCTGGTATTTGTCGCGCCACTCGCCGCAGATTTTCTGCGCTTCTGCGATCCAGCCCGCGCGTTTGGCGGCGCTGCCGCGATCGGCCGCTTTCAGCATCTTGGCAAGCGTGACTTTGGCGTCGCCGTTGACGGCGGCCGCTAGCGGATAATTGCGGCCGAGCGCTTGCGGCTCGATATCGATCTGGATGGCAGGCGTGCCGATCTTTGGCACCGCCCAGAAATGCGTGGTCATGCCGCCGGTCTCGGTGCCGATGAAGCAAACCAGATCGGCCGCGTTGACGACCCGATTGGCGCTCTCGCGCGAATAGCTGCCGCAAACGCCGACCGAGAGCGGATGATTGCCGGGGATCGAATCCTTGCCGTTGAGCGAGGTGGCGACCGGAATTTGCAGCGCCTCGGCGAGCGCAACAAGCTCGGCGCCCGCGCCCGAGGCGCGCACGCCGCCGCCGGCGACGATCACCGGCCGCGCGGCGGTTTGCAGGATATTGAGCGCCGCGCGCACGCTCGCCTCGTCCGGCTCCGGCCGGAACGCCGGCGCGCGGGCGAATTGCGGCTCGCAGAGCGGCTCCATGTCAGCTTCCTCAGAATCGATTTGCCCTTCGTTGCCGCGAAACTGCAGATGCACCGGGCCGGGGCAGCCGGTGACCGCGCTGCGAAACGCCTGCCGCACCATGTCGGGAAAGCGCGCCACGTCGTCGACAGTGGCGTTGAATTTGGTCACCGGCTCGAACGCCGGCACGTCGTCGACCTCCTGATAGACTTTGCGGAATTTATTTTTCGGCTCGCGGCCGCCGGTCATGGCGATGACCGGCGAGTGCGCGAGCCAGGCATCGCGCAGGCCGGCGGCGAGATTGAGCGCGCCGATCACCTGCGCCATGCAGATGCCGGGCTTGCCCGAAGCCCGCGCGTAGCCGTCGGCCATATAGGCGGCGGCCTTCTCGCCATGCACATGCAGCCGCTTGATGTCGGTGCGTCGTTCCATCTCGGCATAGGTCGTGCGCAGCACCGCCGGCACGTGGAACACATGAGTGACGCCATAGCCTTTGAGCATATCGGCGAGGCACTGCGCGCCGGTCATTTTGCGGTTGTGGCCGATCTGCATAAAGCGCTTTTCCTTTATCCGTGGCCGCACGCGGCGGCCTTCACCCGAGAATTGTGCCCTTGCCTCTGCCGTCGACCGTTTGTTCGATCATAACGGTATCGTGCTCCAGCGCGATCTTCTTGGTCAGTGCGGCATCCATGATCTCGTCTTGGGTAAGCGCGTGCATGGCCGCGAACATGCCGTCGGTGCCGGCGGGGCTATAGATCATCAGCATGCGTACGCCCTCTTTCGAGTCGACTTGGTGCGGCACGCCCGGCGGGATGTGGACGCAGGCACCTTTGCCGGCATGGAAACGCTCGCCGCCGACGTCGAAGTCGGCGCTGCCGTCGAACACATAGAACGTTTCGTACGCCTTGATGTGATAATGGGCGCGCGACTGAAAGCCCGGCTTGCAGTTCTCTTCGACAACCTCGAACGTCTGATTGGTATCATCGCCGGTGATTTTGACGATCACTTCGTTGGCCTTGGCATAGACGTTGCCCTGGCCGGGACCAGAAAATTTTCCTTTGGCGGCGCTCGGCATTTCGCTTCCTCTGTGTATTTTCGCTCTAATCGTTGAACACAGCGACAGCGCGGACCGGCGAGCCGGTGCCCTCGCGCCATTTTAGCGGCAGGCAGATGAACTGGAATTCGCCCGCGCCGATGAGGCTTTCCAGATTGCACAGGCTCTCCAGATGGGTGATGTCGAGTTCGAGGCAGGCTTTGTGCACCAGCGTATTGACCTTGCCTTCCGGTCCCGGCCGCATCGAATCGATGCCGAAATGCACGACGCCTTGCTTGGCGAGCCATTCGGTCGCCGCGACATTGACGCCCGGATTGTCGGTCGCATAGGCCGCGGTCGGAAAGGTGCGCTCATGATGGCCGGTGCACAGCAGCACCGTGCCTTTTTTCGGCACCGCCACGCCGGCCTTTTTCACCGCCGCCTCCAGATCGGCCGGCGTGATTTCCGCCCGCGGTGCAATGTGCCGCAGGTCGATGCAGATGCCCTGCACGATGCAATTCTCCAGCGGATATTTGTCGATCGGCGTGCCGCTTTTGCCGAAATGCCGCGGCGCGTCGATATGGGTGCCGCCGTGGTCGGGCATGGAAAAGAACATCACGCTGTTGCCGTGCACGCCGCCGGACTCGGCGCGCGACTCGTCGTGGGTTTTCCAGACGCCGTGGATGATCGGCGGCTGGCCGGGATAGGCCGGCGTGCGGTGGTACAACTCGCGGCTTAGATCGACGATGCGCATAGGACGCAGCCTCCCGATAGATTTTGCTTGGGGCATGATCTTCTCGGAAAACCGTATCCATTTTTCCGGATCATGCCCTGGCCTTTTCATGCCCTGGCCTTTTCATGCCCTGGCCTTTTCATGCCCTGGCCTTTTCATGCCCTGGCCTTTCGTGGCCCGAACACTATCCTTGGCGGATCGACGCGACAACGCCCCGCCGGGAGTCACGCATGAAAACTTCGACTGACCGCATTCTCACCACGCATACCGGCAGCCTGCCGCGGCCGCAGTCCCTGATCGATTTTATCCTGCGGCGCGAGCGCGGCGAAGCCGTCGCCGCCGACCTGTTCGAAGCCGCGACCGCGCGGGCGGTCGACGACGTGGTGGCGGCGCAGGTCGAAAGCGGCGTCGACATCGTCTCCGACGGTGAGATGTCGAAACCGTCCTACGCCACCTATATCCGCCATCGCGTCGCCGGCATCGCGGTGGACCCACGCGCCGCGGAGCTCGGGGCCGACATCATGATCGGCCGCGACCTTCTCGAGCATCCCGACTTCGGCCGCGACCGCCGCTCGTTTTCCGCCGTGCCGTTCCCCGGCTGTGTTGGCGAGCTTGCCTACCTGGGCCACGCGGCGCTCGAGCGCGACATTGCCCATCTGCTAGCCGCGGCGGCGAAGGCAAAGCCGGCCCAAAAGCCGGCAGACGTGTTCATGACCGCGCCGTCGCCCGGCATCCTGACGCGCTTTATCATCAATCTGCATTACGCGAGCGAGGACGCCTATGTCGCCGCGCTCGCCGCGGTGATGAAGACCGAATATCGCGCCATCGTCGAAGCGGGCTTCGTGCTGCAAATCGATGCGCCGATCTCGGCTCGGCGCGCAACAACCAATACCGCCGCCTCTCCGACGACGAGTTTCGCGTCAACATCGCCGAGCGCAACGTCGCGGCGCTTAACGCCGCCATCGAAGGCCTGCCGGCCGACCGCATGCGGCTGCACATCTGCTGGGGCAATTACGAGGGACCGCATACCCACGATCTGCCGCTTCTGAAGATCATCGACATCGCGTTCAAGGCGCGCGTGCAGGCGATCAGCATCGAGGCCGCCAATCCGCGCCACGATCACGAATGGGAGGACCTCAAGACCGTCCGGATTCCCGACGACAAGATTCTCATTCCCGGCGTGATCGATTCGACGACCAATTTCGTCGAGCATCCCCGGCTCGTGGCGCAGCGTATTCTGCGCTACTCAACGGTGATCGATCGCCAGCGCCTGATCGCCGGCGTCGACTGCGGTTTCGGCACCGCGGTGCGCGCCGAGCCGACGGTCGCCGACTCGATTGTCTGGGCCAAGTTGCGGGCGCTGGCCGAGGGCGCCGCCATTGCCAGCAAGGCGCTGTGGGGCGCCAAAGCGGCTTAAGACCCGGGAACAGGCGGCCCAACGGTTAAGTGACAGGGCGCACTCCACTTCGGCGCGATTACGTCCTATCTATCGGTGGGGGCGTCGCGCCATCGGGACGTGGCCCAGAAGTCAAATGCCTGCGAGGAGTTAGAGCATGGCGATCACGGACGAGCTGGAATCGCAGGAAGAGCGGCCATGCCTGCATTGCCTGATCATCGACGTCATCGACAGTTACTTTGCCGATTACCCGGTTTCCGAGGAGGAGCCGGATATGATCGACACCGCGGAAGTGGTGACCGCGGTGGCCAAGACGGTCGCCGAACTGACCTGCAGCCAGGACACGGCGGCGCGCCAGAAAATGATCGATCAGTTGACCAGCGAAGTGCTGCAATATGACGAGGAATTCCGCCAGCAGGACCTGATGGGCGGCACCGGTTCCGGCGCCCGGCATTAGAAACGCACGCGTCACTGCGGCTTTAGACCGGCGAATTTGGCCACCTTCGCCCACTTCTCGGTCTCGGCGGCGATGTATTTGCCGAAGTCCCCCGGCGACATTGACAGCTCGCTGACGCCGAGCTGGGACAGCCGGTCCTTGAATTTGGGGTCGGCCTGGATGGCTCTGACTGCGCCGGCGAGCTTGTCGACGATGTTCGGCGATGTGCCTTTGGGTGCGACGATGCCGGAAAAGCCGCTCGCCTCGAAGCCCGGCAAGGTCTCGGCGATGGTCGGCACGCCGGGCAGTTCGTCGATGCGATTGGCCGTGGTCAGCGCTAGCGCCCGCAGCTTGCCGCTTTTGATCTGGCCGACGGCCGCCGAGATGCCGTCGACCGCGACTTTGACCTGACCACCAAGCAAATCCGTCACCATCTGGCCCTCGCCGGCATAAGGCACGTGCACGACGTCGATGCCGGCCATCATCTTCAAAAGCTCCACCGCCATATAGGGCGGCGTGCCGAGCGACGGCGAAGCGATGACGATCTTGCCGGGCTCGGCTTTGGCTTGCGCGATCAGCCCGGCGACGCCGGCCGCCGGGAACGACGGATTGGCATCGAGCACCAGGGTGATGCGGTTGATCGGCGCCACCGGCGTGACATCGCGCACGAAATCGTAGCTGAGGTTCTTCATCAGCGAGGTATTGATGGCATTCGAGGTCGCGGCGAAGAACAGCGTGTAGCCGTCCGGCGGGGCATTGACGACGGCCTTGGCGCCGAGCGCGCCGCCGGCGCCGGGTCGATTCTCGACCACGACGGACTGGCCGAGCTGCTGCGATAGCCATTGCGCGACGATGCGCGCAACAATGTCGATCTGACCGCCGGGCGGGTAGCCGACCAAGAGCTTGATCGGATGCGCCGGGTAAGGTTGCGCGCGGACTGACGCGGACATCGCCGGCAGCGCCACGGCGCCGCCCGCCAGACGCAACAGATCGCGCCGTTGCAGCCGCATCGCTCCCTCCCCATTGTCCGCAGGCGTTGTGTGGCGCGCGGGCCGGTTTTGCGGCTTGAGGTTATTCCGGCTCGAAATTCATCGCCACGCCGTTGATGCAGTAGCGCAGATGCGTCGGCGGCGGGCCGTCGTCGAAGACGTGGCCGAGATGACTGCCGCAGCGGCTGCAATGCGCCTCGGTGCGGGTCATGAAGTAGCTGTTGTCGCTCGAAGTCTCGACCGCGCCCAACTCCGGATCGTTGAAGCTCGGCCAGCCGGTGCCGCTTTCGAACTTGGTCTGGGAGACGAACAGCTTTTGCCCACACCCGGCGCAGGTGAACGTCCCGGCCCGCTTTTCGAAATTCAGCGCGCACGAACCCGGCCGCTCGGTGCCATGCTCGCGCATGATGTGGAACTGCTCCGGCGTGAGTATCTTGCGCCACTCGGCTTCGGTATGCGTCACGGGATAATGTTTGGTGTCGGTCATGGTCATGGCTGGTGCGCTCCGATCTGCCATAAACCTAATCGATGCGCGGCAAAGCGCAACCATGCCGGCCGTCACGGGATCGCGAGCGACAATCGCCGTTCGCGCTGCTATCTTGCAGCAAAACCGGCCCGGGCGAAGGCTCGGGCGAAGGCTCGAATTGGGCAAGGAAACGGCCATGCTGGATTCGCCGCGTTCGAACAACAATGGATCGAAGCCGCATCAGGAGATGATCGCGGGCGCGTTCCTGCGCAATGCCTGGTACGTGGCGGCCTGGGCGGACGAACTCGACGGCGGCCGGCTGGTGCCCCGCACCATTATGAACGAGCCGGTCGTGCTCTATCGCAAGGAGAACGGGGAGGTGGCCGCGATCGAGGATCGCTGTGCGCACCGCTTCGCGCCGCTTTCCCTGGGCAAGATCGTCGGCGGCGACCGCATTCAATGCCCCTATCATGGTCTGGAATTCGACGGCAGCGGCGCCTGCGTGCGCAATCCGCACGGCGCCAAGACCATTCCGTCGCGCGCCCGGGTCAAAAGCTATTCGGCGGTCGAGAAGCACAAGGCGGTTTGGCTGTGGATGGGCGCGGCACCGCCCGACGCGACAAAAATTCCTGATTTCTCGGTGCTCGATGATGTGCCGGAGCCGCACACCACCAAGCGCGACAGCATCGTCATCAAGGCCAATTATCAGCTCATCGTCGACAATCTGCTCGACCTCAGCCACACCTCCTATCTGCACGAAGGCATTCTCGGCAATGCGGACACCGTGGAATCGGAGATCACCGCCGAGCAGGATGGCGACGACGTGGTGGTCGGCCGCCTTGCCACCAGTTCCAAGCCGCCCGGCATGTTCGCGCCATTCTGGCCGGATCATCCGCCGCGCGTCGACAAATTCACCAAAATGCGCTGGATGGCGCCGTCGACGCTGCGGTTATTGACCGGCATTTGCGGGATCGGCGCCGCGCCGGAGACCGGCACCGGCTATCACGCCGTGCATCTGCTCACGCCCGAGAACGAGCGCTCGACGCATTACTTTTTCACCGCCGTGCGCTGGGGCGTGAAGACCGGCGACGATACGCTCAACCGCGATCTGCAGACGCGCATTGCCGAAATGCGCCGCTTTGCGTTCGAAGAACAGGACGCGCCGGTGATCGAGGCGCAGCAGCGCGTCATCGAGACGGCGATGGAGCCGCTCGATCCGCTGATCCTCTCCGTCGACGTCGGCTGCGTGCGCTACAAGCGCGTGCTCGGCCGGATGATCGAGGCGGAGACACCGTAGGGTGGTTGCGCGGCTGCCCGGGCCGGGTCTCCGATGCGGCGCCTATCCGCGCTAACCCACACGCGCGGCAAGGCTGCACGGCGGGTTTCGCTTTGCTCAACCCACCCCACGATTTTATTTGATCGCCAGCGGATTGGTCGGCGAGCCGACGGCGCCGGTGATCGGAATCGCTGGCGCCACGAACATGAATTCGTAGACGCCGTCCTTGGCGCAGTCCTCGGCGAGGTCTTTCAGATAAAAGATCTCGCCCATGGTCATGCCCATGATCGGGATGGTGATCCAGTGCCAGGGCTGGTTGATGCCGCCTTCGGTGTTATTGGGCCGCACCTCGCAGCCCCAGGTGTCGGAAGCGAGCGCGGCAAGCTCGGTCTTGGCAACGAACTCCAGCGTCTCGAAGGCGAAGCCCGGCGCGTCGCCGCCGGGATAGCCGTCCCAACTGCCGGCCTTCAGGCAGCGCTCCATCTGTCCGGTGCGCACGACGATGTAGTCGCCGCGCTTGAGCTCGACCTTCTGCTTCTTCGCCGTCAGATCGAGGTCGGCGCAGGTGATGCCGTAGCCGTCGTCGAGACAGTCCTTGCCCAGCGCGCGCGCCACGTCGAGGAAGACGCCACGGCCGACCATCTTGTCCTTGGTTTTCTCGATGCCGCATTTTTGCGCGCCGAACGACGACACTTCGCGGCAGTCGTAGCCGTTCCACATGTTGTCTTCGTAGAAGACGTGACCGAGACCGTCCCATTGCGTGCCGCACTGCAGCGGCATCACCACCATGTCGTCGGCGGCGCGGATGCCGCGCTTGTCGAGCACGCCGGAATAGGCGTCGGTGCCGGTGCGCAGCATGGTGTGCAGCGGATTGATGCGGCCCAGCACCGGATAATTGGTCTTGCCGCCCTGCGGGCCGTTATTGTCGAAATTGAGCGCGAGTGAGATCACTTTACCCTTTTTGACCAGCCGCGCCGCGGCGACGATGTCATCCGCGCTGGTGTAGTTGAGCGTGCCGATTTCGTCGTTCGGACCCCATTTGCCCCAGTTCTTGTACTTCTCCGCCGCCGCACGGAGATCGTCTCGCGTCACTTTGCGCCCTGTCATTGGTTCGTTCCTACCCTGCTATTGGCCGTGATCGAAACAATGATAGCATCGGCAAAACATCTGGGGAGGGCTTTATGTCAGCGGTGAGTTTTGCGGCGCGCTTGCTGGTGGTGTGCGTCGGTTTGGCGTGGGCCGGATCGAGCTTTGCCGCGGACACCTATCCGACGCATCCAGTGAAGATCATCGCGCCGTTCGCGGCCGGCGGTCCGAGCGATTTCGTCGCGCGGCTATTGGCCGACAAGCTGTCGCAGAGTCTCGGCCAGCAGTTCTACGTCGAGGATCACGCCGGCGCCGGTGGCAATATCGGCATGACCCAGGTCGCCCGCTCGGCGCCCGACGGCTACACCATCTTGGTGGCGAGCTCGAGCTTCGTGGTCAATCCGAGCCTCTACGCCCACAATCCCTACGATCCGTTCAAGGATTTTGCGCCGGTTACGCTGGCGGGCGCATCGGCGAACATTCTGCTCGCGCATCCTTCCGTACCGGCCAAGAACGTCAAGGAGCTGATCGCGCTGATGCAGGCCAATCCCGGCAAATATCCCATCGCCAATGCCGGTCTCGGCACCACGCCGGAACTCGCCGCCGAACTTTTCAAGCTCGACTTCAAGCTCGATCAGCCCAGTGTGCCCTATGGCGGGGGCGCCCCGGCCATCCAGGCCGTGATTGCCAACCAGACGCCGCTCGGCTTAGCCAATCTCACCCCGGCCACGCCGTTCATCCTCGCCGGGACTCTGCACGGCATCGCCGTGACGTCGCTCACGCGATCCGCGGTATTACCCAACGTGCCGACGATGATCGAACAAGGCGTGAAGGGTCAGGAATCCGAAACCATGCAGGGTGTCTTCGTGGCCGCCGGCACGCCGCAGGCCGTCATCGACGTTCTCAACCGCGAGATCGTCAAGGCGCTGCATCAGCCGGACGTGCAGGCGAAATGCAAGCAGGTCGGTCTCGACATCGTCGCCGACACGCCGGCGGAGTTCGCGGTCTACATCAAGAAAGAAGTCGATCGCTGGCACAAAGTCATCGTCGATGCCAAGATTCCGCAGATTCAATAATGCCGGCTGAATTTCAGTCAGCGGCGCTTTAGGCCGGCCGCTTTCAACGCGGCATCGATGATCGGCGCGGCGGTGAGGCGCGGCGTGGCGCCGGGCGGAGTGTCGAGCGTCGGCAGACCGGCCGCGGCAAAGGCGGCAGCGATGATGCGGTTGGGATCGAACATGGTGTCGGCCCCGGACTGCGCATTGGCGGCAGCGGCACTCTGGTTTCCGGAGTTCGGCTCGGCAATGTTCTCCATCGTGAGGTCGGCGACGGCGCGGCCCTGAACGGGCTGCGGGACCCTCGCGGGCGCGCGCGACCTTTCGGCACCGGGTTCGTCCAATCGCCAAAACTGGGCGATGTGGTAGGTCGAGGAAATGCCGGCGTCGAGGAAGAATGCGCCGGCCGCGCCGCAACTGTTTTCGCCCGTTGCCGCAAGCGGCACGCCGTGCCCCATGCCGCGCACGGAAATTGCTTCGATCAAGGGCTCGCCGTCGGCATCGGTCCAGACCCGCCGCGGATGGCGCTCGATGGTTGTCTCGTAAGACGGCAGCTCCGAGAGACCATGGACGTCGCTCCATTGCCGCACGATGTTTTCGGCATTGGCCGGCTTGACGATGGGATCGGCGCTGCCATGCCAGACCGAGATTTTCGGCCAAGACCCGCGATGGCGCGATGCGGCGCGGACGCGGTCGCCCAGCACCTTGGCGGAATAGGCATGGTCGCCAAACATCGCATCGAAGGCCTGCTGGGCATTGGCAGCGCAGCCATAGGGCAAACCAGCGATGATAGCGCCGCCGGCAAAAACCTCCGGGTAGGTCGCGAGCATGACCGAAGCCATGGCGCCGCCGGCCGAGAGCCCGACGACAAATACCTTACGCTCGTCGCTATCGAAGGCGATGAGCGCGTGCGCGATCATCTGCCGGATCGAAAGCGCCTCGCCGCGATCTCGTGCGGTATCGCCAGGCAGAAACCAGGAGAAACAGGTCTTGGGATTATTGGCAGGCTGCTGTTCCGGATAGAGCACCGCGAATCCGAAGCGATCGGCGAGCTCCGACCAGCCGCTGCCATAGTCGAATTCTGCGGCGGACTGGCCGCAGCCGTGAAGCGCAACGACCAGAGGTGCTCCGACCGGAAGGCGATTGGGACTATATGCGAACATACGTAAGTTTCCGGGATTGGCGCCGAATGCGGCGACCTCTTGCAGGCGCGCAGAACGCGGCGTCGGCCCCTTAGGCTCGGCCGCCACCGTTTCGCGGGCACTTTCGAGAAGCTGCTCGAATTTGCCGCGCAACGCCCTTAACTTGTCCATGGCCGCATCAAAATCCCGCATTTTCATTCCTATGTTGCACCGCAGTATATCAATTGTGCATTGCACAAGTGGTTCCCTATGCCCCGGTTGTCAAGTCGAGGCCAAGTGGGCGCTAGGATCAAGTGGCGCTAGGATTTTGCCCTGACGCGTGGTCATTTCGGCAGACCGGTCTCGACCCTCGGACCAAGCCCGCGGGGGGTGTTTTTTCCGGATCATGCGTCAGCCGCAGCCCCATTGAGCCGCAGGACCCCATTTCGCCGCAGGAAACCCATGCGCATCGTCGACATCCGCGAGACCGCTGTCCCGATCAATTCGACGCTGGCTAATTCCGGCTTCAACTTCTCCGAAATGACGACCTCGGTGGTCGCGGTGATCACCGATGTTATTCGCCATGGCAAGCCGGTGGTGGGCTTCGCCTTCAATTCCACAGGCCGTTACGCCTGCGGCGCGCAGATGCGCGCGCGCTTCATCCCGCGCATTCTCAACGCGCCGCCGGAAACATTGCTGGACGAGAGCGGCGACAATTTCGCGCCGGAAAAGAGCCTCGCTGTCATGATGCGCAATGAGAAATCCGGCGGCCACAGCGAGCGGTCGATCGGCATTGGCACCATCGAGGTCGCGATCTGGGATGCGGTCGCCAAGATCGCCGACAAGCCGCTGCATGTGCTGCTGGCCGAGCGCTATAATGGCGGAAACATCGCCGAGAAAGTGTTCTGCTATGTCGGCGGCGGCTGGTACGCGCCCGGCAAGACCACGCGCGATCTGCTCGACGAGATGCAAGGCCATCTCGACGCCGGCTACACCATGCTGAAGATGAAGGTCGGCGGCATGGCGCTCAAGGACGATCTCGCCCGCGTCGAGGCGGTCAAGGCGATCCTGCCGCCGGGCGGCACGCTCGCGGTCGACGCCAACTCGAAATTCTCCCGCGTCGAGGCCCTGGCTCATGCACGCGGTCTGCAGCCGTTCGGGCTGCGCTGGTTCGAGGAGCCGTGCGATCCGCTCGACTATGCAGGGCTTGCCGAGATCGCCGCCCATTACGACGCGCCGCTGTCGACCGGCGAGAATCTTTTTTCGACGCAGGACGTGGAGAACCTGGTGCGCTTTGGCGGGCTCACGCCGGCACGCCGCGACGTCATCCAGGTCGATCCGCCGCAAGCTTACGGCATCGTGCAATACGCCCGCACGCTCAAGATGCTGGCGCAACATCACTGGCCGCGTTCACTGTTGTTTCCGCATGGCGGCAATCAGATGTCGCTCGCCATTGCCGCCGGTTTCGGCCTCGGCGGCGCGGAATCTTACCCCGGCGTGTTCGGCGATTTCGGCGGCTTTGCCGACGACGCCACGTTGGACAACGGCTATCTGAAACTCTCCGACCGGCCCGGCATCGGCTTTGAAGGCCACGCGCGGCTCTACCAAATCATGAAGGACCTCGCGGCGTAACTTTTTACCGCTCATTTCCGCGCAGGCAGAATCCAGACGGGGTGGTTTCTTGTTGCCGAAGACCACCGAATGATCGTCGGCGACTTCTTATCGTGATCGTCGCCGCTGCATGATCGCTATCGGGGAGGGGGCCTTGATCTAGGCTTTGCCGTAGACCGGCACCACCGCACCGCGGGTGACGCGGTTGTCGGACGAAGCGAGAAACAGGATCGTGGCGGCAACCTCTTCGAGCTTGGGCCATAGCGCGTAATCGGCTTTCGGCATGGCCTGCCGGTTGGCCGGCGTATCGAGAATAGAGGGCGCGACCGCGTTGACCAGAATGCCGTCTTTGGCGACTTCCTCGGAAAGCGTCACGGTGAGCGCCGCCACGGCCGCCTTGCTCGCCGCATAGGCCGCCATATTGGCGCCGCTGCGCCATTCCAAACCAGGCCGCGCGGCGATGTTGACGATCCGGCCGCCGGCGGCCGGCGCGCTGGCCGCCATCGCTTGCACGGCTGCGCGGCAGCACAAAATGCAACTCAGGAAATTCATGTCGATCTGCTGGCGGATCGTCGCGACATCAGCCTCGCGCAGCGCCGCAAAGGCAAAGCCGCCAGCGATATGAATCGACGCCCACAGCGACGGGAGGCCGGCAAAGACGCGGGCAACGGCGGCCGGCTCGGCCAGATTGACGGCAACGATCGTTTCGACTTGCTTGTGCCCGGCCAAGCGGAACCGCTTTGCCTCCGTTTCGTCGAAGCAGGGCACCCGGCAAGTGGCGCCGGCATCGAGCAGCGCCGCGACCACCGCGGTGCCCAGCGCGCCGGCGCCGCCGGTGACGACGATATGACGGCCGTGAAAATCCATGGCCTATCATCGACAATCCGCCTTGCGAGGCAAGGCCAAGACAAAAGACAAAGACGAAGATTTGATATCCTGTGCGGAAAGGAGAATCAGTGGCCGACTTCGATCTCGCCATCATCGGCGGCGGTATCAACGGCGCCGGCATCGCGCGCGACGCCGCCGGCCGCGGGTTTCGGGTCGTCCTGATCGAGCAGGGCGATCTCGCCTCGGGCACCTCGTCGGCGTCGTCGAAACTCATTCACGGCGGCTTGCGTTATCTCGAGCAGCGGCAGTTCGGCCTGGTCCGCGCCGCGCTGCGCGAGCGGGAAATCCTGCTGCGCGCCGCGCCGCATCTGATCCGGCCGTTGCGCTTCGTCCTGCCGATCAATGCAGCGCGGCGTTCGGCGACGGCGTTACGCATCGGACTTCTGATCTACGATTGGATCGGCCGGCGCAAAATTCTGCCGGGCACGCGCGAACTCGATCTGGTGACCGACCTGGCCGGCCTGCCATTGAAGACCCGGTTCCATCATGCCTTCGAGTATTCCGATTGTTTTGCCGACGACGCGCGCCTGGTGGTGCTCAATGCCGTCGATGCCGCCGAGCATGGCGCCGTGATCCGCACCCGCACCCGCTGCGTGCGCGCCGATCGCAGCGACGTCTGGCGACTGGTGCTCAATGCGCGGGGCGTACGCGACGTGGTCACGGCGCGCATCCTGGTCAACGCCGTCGGCGCCTGGAGCGAGTTGTTCGCCGAGTCGGCCCTGCGGGCTGCGCCGAAGGCCCGCCTGCGTCTCGACAAGGGCAGCCACATCGTGGTGCGGCGCCTGTACGATGACGACCGCGCCTATATCCTCCAAGCGGCCGACAACCGCGTCGTTTTCGCCATTCCCTTTCAACGCGACTTCACCCTGATCGGCACGACGGATCGCAGTTTTGTTGGCGACCCGGCAATCGTGGCGGCGAGCGGCGAAGAGATCGACTACCTCTGCAACGTGGTGAACGAATATTTCCGCAGCGAGATCGGCGCCGCAGACGTGGTCTGGACTTATGCCGGCGTTCGCTCGCTCTATGACGACGGCTCGCGCAAGCCGCAGGACATCGGTCGCGATTACGCGCTCATTGTCGATGAGCGCCGCGGCGAGGCGCCGTTGCTCACCGTCTACGGCGGCAAGCTCACGACCTATCGCCGGCTGGCCGAGGATGTCCTGGCGCGCCTGGCGCATTTCTTTCCGCGCTCGCGGCCGTGGACCGCGCAAGGCTCGTTGCCCGGCGGCGACTTCCTTTATGATGGCGTCGACACGCTTATCGAGCGCACGCAGCGGACTTGGCGGTTCCTGACCGGCGATCATGCGCGCCGCCTGGTCCAAGCCTATGGAACCCGCGTCGATCGCGTTCTCGGACGGGCCACCCAGCTCGACGATCTCGGCATGCGCTTCGGCGCCGATCTCACCGCCGCCGAAGTGCGCTACCTGATGACCACGGAATGGGCGCAGACCGCCGACGACGTACTATGGCGGCGATCCAAGCTCGGCCTGCGCTTCGTCCCGGCGCAAACCAAGCTGCTGGAAGACTTCATGGGGTCGCCGCCGCCGGCGGCGGGCGCAATCAATTAAAATTTTAGCGAGTTGCCGCACCGCCGGTTCATCGGTTTGTGGTTGGATCGGCGCGGGGAATTCCTTCGTCGCGGGGCTTCATGGAATCCCGAGCTACCCAGATCGCACGGCAGGTCGAAAAGCTCAAAGTGCTCGTGGTCGACGACGAGCCAAGCATGCGCAAGGTCGTGCGCGCGCTGTTGCAGGCCCTTGGCGTCAAAGATATCCATGAGGCGGCCGAGGGCAACGACGGCCTCAACAAGATCCGTGTGTGGACACCCGATCTCGTCATCCTTGATTGGGAAATGCCGGCGCCGAATGGGCCCGACTTCATGCGCGAGGTGCGTTCACCGGAAACATTTCCCCTGCCTGACGTGCCCGTCATCATGCTGACCGGCTATAGCGAGCGTTCGCGCGTGATGGAAGCCATGCAGCTCGGCGTCAACGAGTTTCTGCTCAAGCCGGTGTCATCGACCGACCTGTTGGCGCGCATCGTATCGATCCTGGTCAATCCGCGGCCGATGATAAGACGCGACGATTACTACGGCCCGGCGCCCCGGCCGCGCAGCAACAGGTCGGGTTTTGTCCCGGATTCGAACGAATTCTGCCTGTTCTGACCGATTTGTTTGCCGGTCTGTTTGTTGGTCAAGCAGCGAAGTCCGGGCGTCAACTGGCCGCCGACGACGGCGGACGCAGAGGCCGGCCCGGCCCGTCGCAATACTGGGAATTCGCGACAATTTGCGCGGTTTTGTTTTACGGTCCTGCAACGGGGCGCATGTTTTGATGCGACATGCGCGGCGAAGGGCAAGAACGAGGAATCGGCGACCGTTTCAACGGCCGCTACGGCATGTCCGAAAAGCCAACCAAAAAGCAGATCGAGAACATCATCCAGGCGCTGTGCGTCCTAGTAGTGGACGACAATCTATACATGCGCAAAATGATCCGCAATCTCCTGGTCAATTGCGGCATCAAGGACATTTGCGAGGCGTCCGACGGCATCGCCGCGCTCGATTCGATCCGCAGCATGGCGCCGGACGTCGTCATTCTCGATTGGGAAATGCCGATGCTCAGCGGTCCAGAGCTGGTGCGCATCGTGCGCTCGCCGGGCGTGTTCCCGATGCCCGACATTCCGATCATCATCCTGACCGGCCACTGCGAACGCTGGCGGGTCGTCGAAGCTGTTCGGCTCGGCGTCAACGAATTTCTGACCAAGCCGGTATCTGCCAAGGCGCTCTATGATCGCCTTGTCTCGATCACGACGCAGCCACGCCCTGTGGTGCAATTGGGCGATTATTACGGTCCGGAGCCACGCAAGCTGGTGCCCGACGCGGTCGACGAGGCGGCGCTGATCGCCACCGCGGGCATGGCCGGCCTCGAATAGCCGTCAGTCTGTTTTCACCGAACGCAAAAATGCTTTAGCGTGAGCGCGGGAGGCGCCCCCGGCGCGCGCCGCCGCACGCGGAGCGTTGATGCCGAACGTCGAATCGAAAACCGGCTTTGCCAAGCGCGATTTCGCTCCGTGGACCGACGCCACGGGCCAGCCGCTGTTGCGGATCGAAGGCTTAAGCAAGCAGTTCGGCACTTACGCCGCGGTCGACCGGCTGTCGCTCGAAATCTACCAGGGCGAGTTTTTTGCGCTGCTTGGGCCGTCAGGCTGCGGCAAGACAACGTTGCTGCGTCTGATCGCCGGCCTCGAACGGCCGAACGCCGGCCGCATTGTTTTGGATGGCGCCGATGTTTCCGCGGTGCCGCCGCACCGGCGTCCGGTCAACATGGTGTTTCAAAACTACGCGCTGTTCCCGCATCTCAGCGTGACCGGCAACGTCGCCTTCGGCCTCAAGCAGGAGGGCCTGCCCGCAGCGGAAATTGCCGAGCGCGTCGCCGCAATGCTCAAACTGGTGAAGCTCGAGGACTTCGGCCGGCGCAGGCCGCATGAATTGTCGGGCGGCCAGCGCCAGCGGGTGGCTCTCGCCCGCTCGCTGGTCAAGCGTCCCCGCATCCTGCTGCTCGACGAGCCGATGGCGGCCCTCGATAAGAAACTGCGCGGCGACACGCAATTCGAACTGATGGACCTGCAGCGCCGTCTCGGCCTGACCTTCATCATTGTCACCCATGACCAGAGTGAAGCGATGACGGTGGCCGATCGCATCGCCGTCATGGATCGCGGCCGCTTGATGCAGGTCGCGCCGCCGGCGGAAATCTACGAGCAGCCGAACTCGCGCTGGGTCGCCGACTTCATCGGCAGCGTCAATATGTTCGAGGGCCGCGTCGGCGCGGACGGCACCAGCATCGATGGCACGGCGCTCGGCCGTTTGCGCGTGGCGGCGAAGATCGACGCCGCGCCGGGGACGACGGTCTGGGTCGGCGTGCGGCCGGAGAAGCTCATCGTTTCGCAGGAGCGACAATCGGCCGTGGAGAACGCCGTCGCTGCGACGCTCGTCGACGTCGCTTATCTCGGCGATCTGTCGATCCTGCGGCTACGGACGGCCGACGGTGTTGCGCTGCAAGCGACAATTGCCAATGCCGCGCGCACCGGCCAGCGGGCCGTCGGCTGGAACGACACGGTGTGGCTCGCGTTCCCACCCGAAGCGGCAATCGTGCTGCGGCAATGACGGGCAGCCGGCCGGGCATGGGCAAAAAACCGCGGCGGTTTTTGCTGGTCAGCCTCGTCGTACAGGTCCCCTATGCCTGGCTGATCGCTTTTTTTCTCGTGCCTTTCCTGATCGTGTTGAAGATCAGTCTGTCGCAGACGGCGATCGCGCAGCCGCCCTATACGCCGGTCTTCGATCTTGCGGCCGGCTGGCACGGCATCGAAAGCTTCTACGCCGCCTTGTCGCTCGACAATTACGCCTTCCTCGCTACCGATCCGCTCTACATCTTATCGTATCTGAAAAGCCTGCAAATCGCCGCGCTGTCCACGCTGCTGTTGCTGTTGATCGGCTATCCCATTGCCTACGCCATGACGCGCCCGCCGCGCTGGGCGCAGCCGATTTTGGTCCTGCTGGTCATTTTGCCGTTCTGGACCTCGTTTCTCATTCGCATTTACGCCTGGATGAATATTCTGCAGCACGACGGGCCGCTCAATCAGCTGTTGCTCGCGCTGCACCTGGTCCGCGAACCGCCGGTTTGGCTGTCGACCAATACCGCCGTCTACATCGGTATCGTCTATTCCTACTTGCCGTTCATGGTGCTGCCGCTCTACGCGACGCTGGAAAAACTCGACGAGCAGCTTTTGGAAGCCGCCGCCGATCTCGGCTGCCCGCGTTGGAAGCGGTTCTGGCTGATAACCTTGCCGCTGTCGGCGCCCGGAGTGATCGCCGGCACGCTGCTCTGCTTCATCCCGGCCGTCGGCGAATTCGTCATTCCGGACCTGCTCGGCGGCTCGCACACGGCGATGATTGGGCAGGCCATCTGGACGGAATTCTTTGCCAACAAGGACTGGCCGACCGCGTCCGCGGTCGCCGTCGTCCTGGTCTGCCTGCTGGTCACGCCGATCGTGATCTTCCAGCACCAGACCATGCGGCGCGCCGAGCGGGGCTAGGGATGCGCAAACTCTCGGCGTTCAATCTCATCTCGCTGTGCATCGGCGTAGGCTTTCTCTATCTGCCGATCGTCATTCTCATGATTTATTCGTTCAATGCCTCGCGGCTGGTCGTGGTCTGGGGCGGCTGGTCGTTGCAATGGTATCGTCAGCTTGCCGACGACGCGCCGCTGTTGGCTGCGGCCTTCATCAGCATTCGGGTTGCGCTCACATCGGCCACGGCCGCAACCGTGCTGGGTACGCTTGCCGCCGTGGCGCTGGTTCGGTTCGGCCGCTTTCGCGGCCGGCTCTTATTCGCGGCCATGATCTATGCGCCGCTGGTGATGCCCGAGGTCATCACCGGACTGTCCATGCTGCTGCTGTTCGTCGCGATTTCAGCCGACCGCGGCTTCTGGACGGTGGTTATCGCCCACACCACCATGGCCATGTGTTTCGTCGCGGTCATCGTGCAGTCGCGGTTGGTCGATTTCGACATGAGCCTCGAGGAAGCCGCCATGGATCTCGGGGCTTCGCCGGCGCGCACCTTCGCGACCGTGACGCTGCCGCTGATCCTGCCCGCCATTGTCGCCGCCTGGATGCTCGCCATTGCGCTCTCGCTCGACGATTTGGTTATCGCCAGCTTTACCACCGGGCCGGGGGCGACCACGCTGCCGATCCGCATCTATTCGGAAGTACGGCTTGGCGTCAGCCCGGAGATGAACGCCGTCTGCAGCATCATGGTCGGCGTCGTCGGGCTTGCCGTCATTGCCGCCTCGCTATTGACCAAGCTCAGCAGTGCAAGAGGCGCCCCGGCGCGGAGCTAAAACAGCACCCGCCGGTCAATCTCTGCTCTCGCCGGGCGGCCGGAAAATGTAGAACAAAAACCAGACCGGCACGATGACCAGCGATCCGAGCAACAAATTGGGCAGCGCCCAGGCAAGGCCGGCACGCGCCAAGTCCTCGAGCCGTTCGGGCGAGAGGCCGGTCAGCTTGACTAACTGCTCGGGGCCGATGCCGAAATGCGTCAGGATCGTCCCGACGATCATCGACGCGATCAGCACCTTGACCACCGTGCGTGTGATGCCGAGCATCGGCTTGGTTTTCTGTCTCAGGTAGCGGCCAATGCCGCACTGATTCGGGCAGCGCAAATCATAGAGCAAAAAGTCGGAAACTGCGCGCTTTGGCGCGACTTTTGCGGGCTTACTGGGAGGAATTGGCCGCGGCCGGGGCCATCGCCGGCGTGGCGGTCGGCGCGGCCATCGCCGGCATTGCGGCTGGCGCCGAGGCGGCCGGCGGCGAAGGATTGGCCAGCAATTGATCGATCACGGAGCGTACGGCGTCGCTGGCATTGTAGCTCTTGGCGGCGTTCAACAGCGGCGCCGCCGCACCGGAATGGCGGATCAGGCTCTGCGGGTCCGGCAGCATCATCGGGTCGTCCCACGGACCCTGAACCACGAACGGCAAGTCGAATTCGTCCGAAGTTGCATTCGAAACCAGCCTCGCCACGCCCTTGAGATCGAGATCGCGGGCCGGCACCGAAGCCTGGCCGCCGACCGCAAGTTTTACCGAGGGGCCATCGACGTGCATGTCGGCGACGGAGACCAGACCATTGTCGACCTTGAGGCTGACGACGAGTTGATCGAACGGCGTGCGCCCCTGCCGGAAATCGCCATTGCCCGAAAGCGGCCGGCGCTCGAGCCGGCGCAGCAATTGCTCGACGTCGATGCCGGTCAGCGCCCCGGATTGGGCCTTGAGCGTCGCCGTGCCATTGAGCGCATGCGTCACCGCCAGGACCGAATCGCCGGAGCCGGAAAGATCGAAGGTCAGATTGCCGCGGCCTTGCACCCTGTGCATGCCGAAAATCTGGTTGAGGCAGGTTTCCAGATCGACATCGAGGAATTGCATGTTCGACGAAACCGCGACGCCGTTCTCGGTGCTGCCGAGGTCGAGCGAGCCTTTGGCGCTGCCGCCGAAGGCTTGCGCTTCGCCGACCGTGATATCGAGTTTGCCGTTCCGCATGGTCGCGCCGATCGCGGTGCGCCCCAATTGCGCGTTGGCGATTTTGATGCTGGCGGCCGATAGCCGTAGATCCAGATTGAAATCGTTGAACCCGTTGAGTGCGATCGGCAGCCCATTCCATCGGTTTTCATCGCGGGCCAGAAGTCGCACGCCGGAAACATAAGGCGTCAAATCGAGCGCGTCCGCGGCCAACGTGCCCTGGACCTGGCTGCGACCGTCGATGGCAAGCGTCAGCGCGCCCTCGGCGGTATTGCCGTCGAGGTCGACGTTGACATTCGACAGCGCCGCCGTCCCGCCGCCGACATCGCTCTGCGCGCGCAATGCAAATCGGCCGAAGCCGCCAAACGGGACTTGGCTCTTGCCCGCCCAATGCAAGGCGTCGCGCAGCGAGGGCGCTTCGACGTCGACTGTGCCGTCGAGCTTCAGCGTCGGCTGATCGGTGGCCCCGCCATCGAAGGCAAGCTGCAGCGGAGCACTCGACAGCCGCAATTTGACACCGGTACGGTCGCCGGTGAGAGCGGCCAGGAAGTCGCTCAAAGTAAGGCTGGCCTCGACCGGTTCGTCGTTCCAAGTGAAATGCCCGTTGGCGCCGAAGCTACGCGAAATCGCCGGCCATGCGACTTGGAAATTGACGTTTTCGAGCCGCTCGGTGGCGCTCTTGCCGGCGTCGTGCACGACGACGGTGCCATTTTGAATGTCGATTTCGGAAAACGACGCCGTCCGACCCCGATTGGGCGCCAGCGCATGCGCCAGCGCGACGATCAGCCCGGACCAGTTGGATTGGCCGTCGGCGGAGAAATCAACGTTGATGACCGGCCGCACCAGCGTTACGTCGGCGATTTCGATGCGCCCAGCGAGCAGCGGGAAATAGCGCAGCCGCGCCGTCAATTCATCGGCGGCGACAGCCGGCTCGCCGGTCCGATCGTTACCCAAGAGCACGTTGCGAAAACGCACGCTGCCGGACGGAAAAAGCGACAGCGAGACATCGTCGCCGAGCAGCGGATCGAGCCCGGTCACCGCATGGATTTCGGCCTTAACAGCATTGCGCACCGACGCCGCCGGAATCAGAAACGACAGCGCAATCAGCGTGCCGAACCCCGCTGCAAGGAGAGCGGCCACGGCGATTATAAGGCGTTTCAAGCCGATAGCCGCGGTCACGGTACGTGTTCCGGTTTATTGTGAGGCCGGTGGACTATACCGGGCGACATGAGCGCTGCAAACATGGAGGCTATCTGTGTCGCTTTCGTGGCCGCATGCCGCTGATTACAGGCCAAATAATTGCTGCGACTGGGCAATTTCGCACACGGCTAACGCGGTCGCGCCGCGCCGGCTTAGTCAATCCGCACCGGCCGACCGCCATCGCGTCGGCGATCCCGACTGCGATACCTCGGCGATCATTTTGGCAATGATGGCTTGGCCGAACGAGTTGAAGTTTTTCGCCACCATCACGAATGCACCCGGTCCGCCGACGACATTGTTGCGGTAGTAATTGTCCAGACCGCCCGGCGGATTGGTGTGCTCCGGATTCCACGGCATCGGGTTATCGCTGAGGATGACGAGACCGTTGATCGTGACGCCCTTGGCGACTGCCTGATCGCGCAATTCGGTGACGGCGCGGCCGTCATTGTTGGTGCCGTCGCCGGAGACGTCGATCGTGCGGCGGACACAGTTGAAAGGCGCGGCCGCAAGTCGGGCCAAGGCGAATTCGATGCCGCCGCTGATCGACGTGCGGCCGGCGAATGAGCGCGGGGTTTCGACCAATTGGTCGCCGAATTGCTTGGCTGAGCCGGCGTCGCCGATCTCCGCCCAGTCGATGACGACGTGCTGAGCGCCGACGCCGGACCACTCGACGAATGTCACGCCGATGCGGCCGTTGCGGCCAGAGCGGATGGTGTCGAGCACGCGCGGATCGGAGATCGCCGCGGCATAGCCATTGCGCTGCAATTGGAATTTGGTGTCGTCGACGCTGCGCGATACGTCGGCGGCGAGCACCAGCAAGAGGTCGACGTCGTCGGCGGCGCGTGCCGGGCGCGGCGGCAAAAGCCCGCTCGCCAAAATGGCTGGCAAAATCGCCGTCAGGAGTATCTTGATCGCGGTCATGATCGCGGCCCTAGACCATGATCGGATCGGATTGAATCGGATCAAGATCCACAATTATTCGATGGAGCATGATCTTTTCGGAAAACCGGTATCCGCTTTTCCGGATCATGCTCCGAGCGTCGCAGCCAATGACGGCAAAAACTCGGCGCGTTCACGCTCAAAAGGGGCGCCGCCGGTCGGTCAGCCGGCCGCCAGGCGGTTCGGCGGAAACGCGATCTCGATCAGAGTCCCGGCATTTGGGGCGCTTTTGATCGAGAAATTGGCGCGGTTGGCCTCGGCCAAGGCTTTGGTCAGGGGCAGGCCGAGACCGCTGCCGCCCGACCCCCAGCTTCCCGAGGTTGCGGTTTGGCGAAACGGCTCGAGCGCGACTTCGATGTCCTTTTCGCTCATTCCGGCGCCGGTGTCGCGTACGCGCAGCACCACTTCGCCGCTGTCGGTCAACAGCGTCGATACGATCACCTGTCCGCCCGGCCCGGTGAATCTGATCGAATTGGCGATCAGATTCAGGACGATCTGGCGTAGCGATCGTTCGTCGGCAATGATTGGCGGAATGCCGGGCGTGAGCGAGGTGCGGATGATGATGCGGGCGCGGTTCGCCTGCGGCTGCATGATGCCGACGCATTGCTGCGTCAGATCGTTGATGGCGACGCTGACGAAGTCGAGCTCGATCTGGCCGGTTTCAACCCGCGAAAGGTCGAACAGGTCATTGAGCATGGAGACGAGATGCGTCCCGGCGGCGTGAATGTCCTTGATGTATTCGCGGTAACGCTCGTTGCCGATCGGACCGAGCCGTTCGGCCGTGATGACTTCGGCGAAGCCGATCATGGCATTGAGCGGGGTGCGGATTTCGTGGCTCACCCGGGCGAGGAATTCCGCCTTGGCTGAGGCGGTGCGCAGCGTTTCGCGCTTGGCGTTGTGCAGCTCTTCCTCGCTGTGCTTGCGGCTGGTCACGTCTATGAACACTGCACAGACGCGTTCGGCGTCGATGCGCTCGAACGCCATTGCCAGTGGAAGCAGCCGCTCGCCGGCGCCGCGTCCCGCGACGTCGATCGCGCCGCGGTCATCGGCGGCGCCGCGCAGGAACTCGGTCGAAATAGGGGCGCGCGGCATGTTCGCTCTCCGGCGTCAGTAGGTCGCCGAACGAGCATCCGGCGAGCTCACCGGCGGCTTTGCCGAACAAGCCGGCGGCGCGCGCATTGGCGGAGACGACACGGCCTTCGGCATCGAACATTAGAACGCCGTCGGTGGCGATATCGAGAGCCGATCTGAGTTCGCGGTTTTCCCGCTGGGCGTCGCCGAGCGTGCGCTCGGCCGCTTGTTGCGCGGCCGCCGCCTGGCCATTGGTCAGAATGAGCGCCAGCGCCGATGAGCCGCTCCACGGCACGGTGAACATGCGGCCTTGAACCGGCACGGTTTCGCCGCGCTGTGTCGCGATCGACAAGGAGGCGAGCGGCGGCGTGGCGGCGTCGGCGGCGGCAATGACGCCCGCGCCAGGGTCGACAAACAGCGTGCTCAAGCCGCCGGCCGTCTCGATGGCCGCAAGGCTGGCGTAGCCGCTCCATTCGAGGAAATGACGGTTGGCATAGAGGATCTTGTCGTGACGGTAGACCAACACGCCGACCGGGATACGATTGAGCAGCACCTGCTCGATGATCGGCTCGGCGGGGGCCGCTGCAGCTTCCAGCGCTTCGGCGGGTAAGTCCTCCACTCCGGTCTCGGCGGCCGGCGCCTCCGGACCGCGCAGCCGCGATGTCAGCTCTTGCGCCAGTTCGCGGAATGCCCGCCGTTCGACTGGGCTTAGCGTCGGCGACACCTTCGTTTCGGCCGGCGGCGCGGGGCGGAATGGCACGACATTGGCCGGCACGACATTGGCCGGCACCGGCGCGGCGGGCCGCTCCGGCGGCGGCGCGGGTACAGCCGGCGACGTCGACACCTCCTTCAGGGCAGCGGGCGGCGAGGCGGCTGCGGTTTCCGATGGCTGTGACCCATCGTCCACCGGCGGCATGAATCCCATCGGATGTTCGCGGCGTGCCCGGGCCAGCTGATTGAGGCGATCGACGTCACGGCAGACGCCGAACCCGCGATAGCCGCGAAAGTTGCGGTCGCGATCGAACACGGGGAGGCCCGACATTTCGATCGGCAGCCGCTCGGCGGAATCGTCCACCGGCCATGACACGGTGATGCCGCTCCAGGTCTCGCGGCTCGCCACCGCCCGCGCCACCTGATCGCTGGGATCGAGTTTCAGTTCGCTGGCAATCTCGTGCCAGGGCCGGCCGAACGCTGCCGCGGTATGCGGGCCGGCGAGTTCGATGAATTCATCGGAGCCGACACCAAACCGGCCATCCGCATCCATGTGCCAGACGAAGCGCAACGGATGGCGCCGCTCGCCCATCGGTTCTTGCGTCGCGGGGGCGTCGGCCTTCGGAGCGGCGTCCGGTTGTTGATCTTTTTGGCCGGCGTCCGGCGATGGGACAGATACGGCAGATACAGATGAAGTTTGCGCCGCGAGCGGCAGTGCCACGGCCGGTTCGGCCGCAATGGTGTGATCGGGGTCTTGCGGCGCCGTCGGCGCATCGGCCGGCGCGCTGGCCTGCCCCGGCATGGTCAGAACGAGCACCTGCGCAGCTTCGGTGCCGAGCCTCGTGGCGGTGATTTCGACGGTCTTATCGCCCCACTGCGCCGAGCCTTTGGCGTGACCGGAGTGCAGCGCCGCGGCGGCAATCGTCTCGGTGTCCAGAGCCGCGAGCCGCCGTGCGCCGCCAAGCAGTTTCTGCGCCGCGGCATTTGCATAGACCAGCGTGCCATCCGGATCGAAAGCTGCGATCGGGTCGTCACAGTCGCCGAACAGCCGGCGCACGCGTTCATCGGGCGTCAGCTTAGGCCCGCCCGGTTCGGCGGCGGCGACCAGCACTGCTGCTTTGCCGTCGTCGAGCACGATGCGCGAGCAAATGCAGGTAAGCGCGCGACCGAAATTTGCACCAAAGCCGCGCAAACGCTCGAGCCGGTTTTGGGCCATTGCCGGCAGCGTTGCCGCCAGGCGGAGGATTTGCGTCGCCGCCGCGTCATCGGCTTCGCGGCGATGCGCGCGGTATTGCTGTGGCGCAGCGGCGCCGAAAACCGCCGCACCGACCGCGTTCGCCCACACCATCTGTCGGCCGTCGACGCTCCACAGCCACGCCGGACAGGCGCTCGTCGCCAGCGCCGCGATCCGCGGCTGACGCAACAGAGCGAGCTCTTTTTCCACCAATGACATGCGGTCGAAACTCGTAGCCTAAACAAAACCTTAATAGTGATAATGCGGGGCATGTGCCGCGTCCATGCCGCAAGCCGGGCATGGCGGGATAACCTTAACCGCAGCCGCCGCGACGGCGCTTGGGCCGGATATTTGCCTGTCCGCTTCGAATTCGCGTTAGGATCGAAGCGCCGGGGACACCAGGAGACTATGATGGCGAAAGATCCATTTGAACAATTTGCTATTCCGACCGACATGCGGGCGTTCGCCGAGCAAAGCGTGACACAAGCGCGCAAGGCTTTCGAAGGTTTCATCGAGGCGACCAACAAAGCGATGGGCCAGTTGCACGGCCAGACCGCCGCCGCCCACGAAATCGCCAACAAATCGGTGAGTTACGCTGAGCAAAACGTGACGGCGACGTTTGAATTCGCGCAGAAGCTCATGACCGCCCAGGATCCGGCGGAACTCATGCGGCTGCAATCCGAGTACCTGAGCCGGCAAATGCAAGCGATCTCGAGTCAGGTTCAAGACCTTGGTCAAAGTGCCGCCAAGATTGTGGTTGATGCTGCCAAGCCTAAGATATAACGACACCCGGCTTGCGCCCCTTTAGAAAGCGCAATCATTTCATATCGTTATGGCATTTTGTGCATTGCAATAAATCCTGTTGCAATGCACCAAAAAAAGTGCTATTTAAGACGGTAAAGATGGCTTGGACGCAGATGGCATCCTGCCGCGGTACGTAATGATATCAGGCAACGCGCAATGGGCGGCGGAGCCAATGAAAAACAAATTCTCCAGGTGAGACAGCCCAAGAAGCATCGAGCAAAAACAAGGATCAGTGTCATGGCGGAAGCCACCACCTCCACCCCTCCGAAAGCCAAGAGCAAGCCGGCGACGAGCGCATTCGAGATGCCGAAATTCGAGATGCCGAAATTCGAAATCCCGAAGATCGAAATGCCGGCAGCGTTCCGCGAGTTCGCCGAACGCGGAGTCGCGCAGTGCAAGGACACCTATGAGAAGATGAAGGCCGCCGCCGAGGAGGCGACCGACGTGCTGGAAACCACGTATTCGACCGCCAGCAAAGGCGCCTCGGACTACGGCATGAAGATGATCGAGGCGGCCCGCGTCAACACCAACGCGGCATTCGATTATGCCAATGAGCTGATCACCGCGAAGACGCTGTCGGAAGTTGTCGAGCTCTCCAGCGCGCATGCCCGTAAGCAATTCGAGGCGATGACCGCGCAGACCAAGGAACTCGGCGCACTGGCGCAGAAGGTCGCGACCGAGACCGCCGAGCCGATCAAGGCCGGCATGAACAAGGCGTTCACCAAGGTCGCTTGATTGCGGTCTGGCGAATCCGCGCCGCGGTCATCGCGGCGAGAAGGCAAAGCCCGGGCCTGTCCCGGGCTTTTTGCTGTCTGGCGACCGGTTCCGGGCCATATTGCCAAGCTGAGGCGTTTTCTCCTAGACAACTAAGCGCTAGGGCATGATCCGGAAAAGCCTGTCGGGGGATTGATCCGATAGGCACATAGCTTTTCCGATACGATCATGGCTCCGGCCATGAGGCGAGTTGTGCAGCTGTAGCTCAGTTGGTTAGAGCGCCTGACTGTGGATCAGGAGGTCGGTGGTTCGAGTCCACCCAGCTGTACCAGCGCCTCTTTGCACCTCCAAGATTGCCGAAGGAGCATGATCTTTTCGGGAAACGGGCATCTGCCCTCGGATCAGTCCGCGGGCAGGCTTTTTCCGGATCATGCTCCAACAGAACATCCATTGCCGCTGCCCGTTCGGCGCTGCCCATTATCGCCGCAGGGCTCGCGGCTGGCGTGTATTTGACTCGCGAACCGCGCCACTTACACTCGCCGGCAACGAAAAACGAAATGGCCGCGCTCGCTCGCGGGACGGGGGAAAAATGTCGAAAATTTGTGCCGTTTGGCGCCGCGCCACGGTGCTGGCGTTGGTCCTTGTCGCAGCTTTCGTCGGGGGCGCTCGCGCTGAGGATCAATATCCGAGCCACCCGATTAGCATGATCGTGCCGTTTGCGGCCGGCGGGCCGACCGACATTCTCGGCCGGCTGGTCGCTCAGGCCATCAGCCCCATGCTCGGCCAGCAGGTCATCATCGAGGACGTTACCGGCGCCGGCGGTACGATCGGCGCGACCAAAGCCGCTCGGGCCACGCCTGACGGCTATACGCTCGTCATGGGCAATCTCGGCACGCACGCCGCCGCACTCGGCATCTACAACAAGCTCCCTTATGACCCGCGCACCGACTTCGAGCCGATCATTCTCGTGGCTTCGACGCCGATGGTACTGGTGACGCGCAAAACGCTGAAAGTAAAAACGCTCAATGACGTCATCGCTTGGGCCAAGGCCAACAAGGGCAAGGCGACGATGGGCTCGGCCGGGGTCGGCTCGATCTCGTATCTGACATTGCTGTTGTTCAATCATCTCACCGGGGCCGACTTGATCCACGTTCCCTATCGCGGGCTGTCCGAAGCCAGCAACGACCTGCTCGGCGGCCAGATCGACACACTGTTCGATCAGGTCGTCACCGCGACACCGCATATTGCGGCCGGCCAAGAAAACGCCATCGTCGTCACCATCCCGCAGCGCGCACCCGCCATTCCGAATGTACCGTCGGCCAACGAAGCCGGCTGGCCCGATCTGCAGACCGTCGCCTGGTCGGCCTTATTCGCCCCGAAGGGCACTCCGGCGCCGATCATTGCGAAGATCAATGCCGACGTGCAGAAGGCCATGCAGGATCCTGCGATCATCAAAAGGCTCACCGACATCGGCGCCGATCTCCCGGGGCCGGATCAGCGCTCGCCGCAGGCGCTCGGCCAGCTTGTCAATTCGGAAGTCAACAAATGGGTGCCGCTGATCAAGTCTGCCGGACTCCCAGCGCAATAAAGTCGTCGCCGTGAATCTGAACGATGAAGAAGCGGCGCTACGCGCCGGCGAATTCGGTCCGCTGCGGCAATGGGCGATCGAACATCAGATCAAGGTCGGCGATTATCTCGGTGCGCGCGATTTCGTGCCGGTGGGTCAGGCTCACATCATGGCCGACACCGAGTTGCTCGGTGCTTCCGGCGTCGAATGGCTCGAGCATTGGGCGGCGCTGCCGGCCCATGAGCGCGCCGTTCGCATTCCGACGATCACCGATCCGCGCGGCACCGACTTCGCCCAAGCCGCGCGGCTGAAGCAGCAGCCGTGGATGATCGAGCTCGAGCGCCGCGCCATCGCCGCCTTCGAAGCGCTCGGCGTGCTGATGACCGACACCTGCATCAATTACCAGACCATCATGCCGCCGGTGCGCGGCGAGCACATGGCCTATGGCGATACCGGCGTGGTGATCTATTCGAACAGCGTTTGCGGCGCGCGCTCGAATTTCGAAGGCGGCCCGTCGGCGCTGTCCGCCGGCCTGACCGGACGCACGCCGCGTTACGGCTATCACCTGGACGGACGGCGCCTGGCGACTCTGCTGGTCGAGGTGTCGTTCTCGCCGCGCGAATTGTCCGATTGGGGCGCGCTCGGCGGCGTGGTCGGCAAGCTCGCCGGCGACTATTCCCAAGTGCCGGCGCTGATCGGCATTGATCGGGCGCCGAGCGCCGACGAGATGAAACATTTCGGCGCGGCGCTGGCGAGCTTCGGGTCGGTGGCGCTGTTTCACATGATCGGCGTTACACCGGAGGCGATGCGGCTGGAAGATGTCGTTCCCACCGGCGTCTCGCTTCAAACCCACGACGTCGGCGAGGCCGATATTCGCGCTCTGCAAGGCCGCTATGCCAAGGATATCGGCGCGGTCGACGTGGTGGTGTTCTCGGCGCCGCAGCTCAGCCTGGTTGAAATGCAAATGCTCGCCGCGATGCTCGACGGTCGCCGCGCCAAGATTCCGCTGTTCGCGGTGACCAGTCCGCAGGTCAAGCCGGACTGCGATCGCATGGGGCTGACCGCGCGCATCGAGGCCGCCGGCGGCACTGTGCTCTCCGGCATGTGCTTTTATCAGAGCTATGCGCGCGAGATCGCGGAGGCCAATGGCTGGAAGGGGCTGGCCACCAACTCCGCCAAGCTGACCAATATTCTCGGCGGTTACGGCTACCAGCCGGTGCTGCTGCCAATGGAGCGCTGCGTCGCCGCGGCCTGCGCCGGCGGGTCGCTGTCATGAGCGGGACCGTATTTTATGCAGGCGCGGGCATGGGCCGCAAAGTGCGGGCCCACGCTCTCGTCGCCAGCGACGGCTTTTCCGCGCGCTACGATCTCGACCGGATTCGCGGCGTGTTCTCGCGGCCCGAGCACAAGCTCGCCGGCGAGAGCTATCGCGGCCGCGTGCTGGTGCTGGACGCCGCCAAGGGCGGCGTCGCCACCGCCTGGATGTTGCACGAAATGGCGTCGCGAGGGGTCATGCCGGCGGCTCTCATCCTCAATCGCGCCAATCCGATCATGGTGCAGGGTGCGGCGCTCGCCGATTTCACCATGATCTCGGGCTTCGACGTCGACATCACCACGGCGATCCCGAACGGCGCCGAAGTCGAGGTCGATCCGAATGCCGAGCGGCCGTTCATCCGCGTGCTTTGAACCAAACGGACAGTGCAGATGCCCTATTCCGACTACCGGCCGGACCTGATGGGTTCGGCAACGCTCGAACCGTCCGGCGCATTCGAGGCCGGCTCGCACCAATCGTTCACGCTGGTCTACACGGCGGGAGCGTTCGGCGTCGACGACACCGGGTCGATCAAGATAGGCTTTCGTTTTGCTACCGATTTCGGGCCGGTGCAGTTCGACCATCCTGAGCGACAGGGCTACACCACCGTCGAAGCATCGAATGGAGCGACGCTGGAATGCAAATGGGAGTTCAAGCGCAACATCCGGCCGTGGAGCCGTTCGCTGTATATCGGCGTGGCCAAACACTTCCTGGCGCCGGGTGACACCATCACCATCCGCTTTGGCGACCGGCGCTTCGGCTCACCCGGCATCCGATTGCAGACCTATTGCGAGAGCGAATTTGAGTTTCACGTGCTCGCCGATCCGATCGCGACCTATGATTACGTGCCGCTGCCGCTGAGCCCGAAAATCGCGATTGTGCCCGGTCCGCCGTTACGCTGGCACGCCGTGCTGCCGACCCTGATCCGTGCCGGCAAGTCTTTCCGCCTCGCCATTAAGGCCGACGACAAATGGGGCAACCCCTCAAATCGTATCGCGTCGAAGCTGCGCCTTGCGAGCTCCGCGCCCGTGCAGCGGCTGCCGGAAACGGTTCGATTCGAAGCCGGCCAATTCGCCGCGCTTATCGACGGCTTGAAAGTCGATCAAGAGGCCGATTTGACCGTCAGCGTGTGCGACGAAGCGGGCACGGAACTGTGCCGTTCCAACCCGCTGCGCGTCGCTTCGCAAAAGCTGCCGTTGGTTCATTTCTGGGGCGACACCCACGGCCAGTCGAATGAGACGCTGGGCACCAATTCGGCACGCGAATATTTCGAGTTCGGCCGCGACAAGGCCTTCCTCGACGTGATGGGCCATCAGGGCAACGACTTTCAGATCACCGGAGCATTCTGGGCCGAGCTCAATCGGCTGTCACGCGCGTTCGACCGGCCCGGTTCCTTCGTCTGCATCCCCGGCTACGAATGGTCGGCCAACACCGCCGTCGGCGGCGATCGCAACGTGCATTTCCGGCGCGAGGGCGAGACCATTCACCGCTCCTCGCACGCGCAAATCGCCGATGCGGCCGATATCGCCGACGAGCCAGCCGATGCGCATACCGCGCATGATCTGTTTCACAAGCTGCAGGGCAAAGACTGCGTCGTGGTTTCCCATGTCGGTGGACGTTACGCCGATATCCGATACGCCCACGATGCGAAGCTCGAGACCGCCGTTGAAGTGCATTCCGCCTGGGGCACGTTCGAGTGGATTTTGCACGACGCGTTCGAGAAAAATTACCGCGTCGGCGTGGTCGCCAATTCCGACGGCCACAAAGGCCGGCCGGGCGCCTGTTATCCCGGCGCGTCATTCTTCGGCAGCCAAGGCGGCCTGACCTGTTTCCTGGCCGAGCGCCTCGACCGCGACGCCATCTTCGAGGCGATGCGCCGCCGGCACCACTACGGCACCACCGGCAACCGGATGATCCTCAACGTGACCGCTGAACTCGCCGGCGATGCCGAACTGTTCGCCCGCGATCCGGCCTTCGATTCCACGGTCGCGGCCGTGACGCGGCGGCTGATCATGGGCGACATCGCGCGCGTGGCTTCCGAGACCGTGCGATTTTCGGTCGAGGCTATTGGCTCCGCGCCGATCGAGCGCATCGATATTTTCGACGGATTCGACCTCATTGAGACGGTGCGGCCGTACGGCACGGCCGATCTCGGTGCTCGCCTGCGCCTGAGCTATCGCGGCGCGGAATATCGCGGCCGCGCCCGCACGACCACCTGGGATGGCTCGCTCACGGTGAGCGACAACAGCATTGAAAAGGCCCGCCTCATCAACAACTGGAATCTCGATCGCGGCATCCAGCACCAGGACGAGAGCTCAGTCGCCTGGAAAGCGGTGACGACCGGCAATTACGGCGCCATCGATCTGTGGCTCAAAGATAAGGCGGGGCGGATCGCATTTAAGACCAAACCGGTTTCAGGCGAGGCTGCGATTGCCGACATCGGACTTGAGCAAACCGTGTTCGATGCCGGCGGGCTCGACCGCGCCGTCACTTTGCAGCGTTTGCCGGAGGTGATGACGCAGTGCCGCCTGGCTCACACGGTCGAAGGGAAGATCAGACCCCAGGGCGATACGCGGCTTTATGTTCGCGTTCGGCAGGAAGACGGCCACGTCGCCTGGTCGAGCCCGATCTATCTGTTCCGCAGCTAGAACTCGGATGCGATTTTGGCGCTCTCGCGCTGCTTCTCATTGACGTTTATCGTTGCCCGCTCGCGTCGAGCTTGTCGATGCCGATCGCGGCGACGTACGATTTCCAGCGCGCAATGTCCTGCGCGATGAAAGTGCCGAGCTGCTCCGGCGTATCGTCCGGCGGCGGTTCGAGTCCGGTGGCAAGCAAGCGGGCTTTCACCTCGGGCCGCTGCACCGCGCGGCGTATCTCGGCATTGAGCTTGGCGATGACATCGGGCGGCGTGCCGGCGCGCGTGATGAAGCCGCCCCAGCCGGGCATATTGAAGCTCGGATAGCCGGCCTCGATCATTGTCGGCAATTGCGGCAGCAACAGCGAGCGCTGCGGCGTGCTGACGGCCAGTCCGCGTAACGCCCCCGATTCGATCTGCGGCTTGGCGTTGGTGGCGACGCCGAAGAACATCTGCGTCACGTTGCCGACGGTCGCCATCATGCCGGAATTCACGTCTTTGTAGGGGACATGAACGATGTCGGTTCCGGCCAGTTTGTTGAGATAGGCGCAGGCGATATGGGGCACCGTGCCGATGCCCGCCGAAGCGCAATTCAGCTTGCCCGGATTCTGCTTGGCATAGGCGACCAGTTCTGCAACGGATTTGGCAGGTACGCTTGGATTCTCAACAAGCGCGTAAGAAATCAGTCCGGCCATCGCGACCGGCGTAAAATCCTTCAACAGATCGTAAGGAGCGACCCCCATGGCGGTATTGAGCGTGTAAGTCGGCGTCGCGAACAAGAGCGTGTAACCGTCCGCGGGTGCTGAGAGCACGTCGTCGGCCGCGATCTTGCCGCCGGCGCCAGGCCGCGCTTCAACTACGACCGGCTGGCCCCAGGCCTGTTTCAGGTCTTCGGCGATGATGCGTGAGAATACGTCGGGGCTCGGTCCGACGAGTATCTTGATCGTGTGGCTTGGGAAGGATTGCGCTTGTGCGGCGGTTGCGCCGCTGCATATGGCAACCAGTGCGGCAACGAGCGTGTGCAGCAGCGGGGCGCGAGAGAAAGCCCGACAATAATCCGGCAAGAGCATTCTCCTTTGCCGGATAATTTCTGCGATGAACCGGCTTGCGAGCATGATAAAGCGCCGACGATGGATGACAAGCCGACGCGATTTATCCTAGGTTCACCTTCGCGAACGTCGAGGAGGAACGATGGCGGACGAACCAAAGTCCATCCGTCGCGTGGTGACCGGTAACGATGCCCAAGGCCGATCCTGCGTGCTTTACGACAGCGCCGCTCCCAACGTGAATCCCGGCGCCATCAGCCGCGGCACCTGCATGACCGATATCTGGGTTTATCAGGAGGCGCCCGCGGTTATTTCCGGAACGCGTGACGACGGCAACTTGCCGTTTCATTTCGAGCCGCCCGCATCCGGCGGGCATCTTCGCATCGTACAGTCGAACGGCAAGCCGGCGGATTACGATCCGGCAAAGGATCCTGCTTACAAGCCGCTGACATCGACCCGGTTGCGTCCGGATGGCGTATGGGATCGCGGCGGTCAGAACTACTTCAGCTCGCCAGTGCATAAATCGGCGACCGTTGACTACGGCATTCTGCTTTCGGGTGAGCGGACCCTGCTGCTTGACCGCGGCAACGTCACCATGAAGGCCGGCGATCTCGTAGTGCAGCTCGGCAATTGGCACGGCTGGACCAATCTCAACCAGGGCAGTCTGATGGCCTTTGTCATGATGGGCGCGACGTTCGACAAAGAGCAAAAGGTCTGACGCCGTGAGCGATGGCATGCAACCGGTGCGCCGGATCGTCACGATCGACGATGACGAAGGAAAATCGGTCGCGGTCGCCGACGGTCCGCCACCTGACGTGCAGATCGACCCGGCCCGGCCGGGTTTCCGCTCCGAGCGGATTTGGACGACTACAGCCTCGCCGGCGCGCATCGGCGAATTTCGCGATGCCGTCTTGGTCTATCCGCGCGTGCTGGAGCCACCGCGCGGCGGATCGGCCTGCCGCGTCGTGACTTTCCCTCCCGACACCGGAACCAAGGCCGCTGCGGCCGATGTTGCCGCCTATTTTCGCGCGGCGGGTTCGCCGGCGGCGTCGACTTACGCCGCGGGCGCACCGCATCCTTACATGCAAAAGACGCAGACGCTCGATTTTTGTCTGATCCTGGAAGGCGAGATCACGCTCGTTCTCGATACCGAAGAGGTGCATCTCAAAGCCGGCGACGCCGTCGTGCAGCGCGGCACCAATCACGCCTGGAGCAATCGCTCGACCCGGCCCTGCAGGATCGCTATTTCCACTCACGACGCCGTGTGGTGAAGCGCGTTCGCCGCAATTAGATGACTTCTTTGGTCTTGTCGTCGGTCTCGCCGTAGCGGCGCAGCGTCGCCGGCCTGGTGCCGGCGTAAAGCCGTTCGAGGCCGGGCGCGATCTTGGCGTTCTCGCGCTCGAACAAGCGAATTGCCGACGAGATCGCTTTCGACCAGGAACGGGCCGAAATTTTCGACGTCGAGCACCCACACGGCTTGCGCCAGGCCCAGCTCTTCCAGCCAGTAGACGCCGGCGACGCTTCTTGATGCCGCGGCCGAGCAGCGCGCCGGTGCCGTAGCCGACCGTGGTCAGATAGACCGCGTTGTTCGGCACGAAATGCTCGCCGATAGGTCTCCGACGTCATGCCGCCTTTGCCGATGATGATGTTGCAGCCGGAGATCTTGAACCAGCCGCTCGAGCCATTGGGCGAAACGGAACGAGGCGGTCGCGGTGACCGCGCCGACCGTGTAGCTGCCGTCGGGATTGATGCTGGCGGCCGGCGAGCAGTGGAAATTGGTGATGCCGAGGGTCTCTTTGCCCGCCGGCATGCCGGCGCCATCGCCGATCGCCCGCTTGTAGACGCCTTCGCGCGCGGTGAAGACGCGGCCGGTCAGATAGGCGACCGAGCCGATTTCCAGCTTGCGCAGATCTTCGGTGCGCGCCGGCAGATCGAGGTGGACGGTTTTCAGATCGGCCATGCGTTATTCCGCCGCCTCTGCCGCCTGCTCGCCCCACTCGACGGTCGCGCGCCGCATGTAATCGGTGAACCACATCGGATCGGTGCGGAACGCGGCCTTGCCGTCGGCGGCGATGCGCGCGCAGGCGCGGCGCGACGACAGGCAGAACATGTGCACCGACATCGGCATGCCGCCGGTGTGGCAATAGCCGACCTCGATATGGCAATCGATCACCATCGAGGAGCCGACGAAGCCCATGGCGCCCATGCCGATGGTGTTGCCGAGCTCCTTGAACTCCTCTTCCAGCGCGGCGATGCGCGGATCGGGATTGCGCGAGCCGACGACGCGCAGGCAGGACGCCTGCTTGCCGAGCACCATCGAGGTGTCCTTCGAGCCGCCGAGCCCGATGCCGACGATGGCCGGCTGGCAGGCGAGCCCGCGCTTGCCGAAGCCGATCAGCGTGTCGAGATAGAAGCGCTTGATGCCCTCGATGCCGTCGCCGGGAAACAGCATGCGGTAGTCGGAGCCGAACAGGCCGCCTTTGTGCACGGTGGTCAGCTCGATCCAGTCGGCGTCGGGATGGAACGAATATTCGATCTCCGGCGCGTTGATGCCGACATTGTTGTTGTGGTCGGTGCGCCATAGCGGATGCACGCGGTTGGGCCGCAGCGGCACGTTCGTCGTGGCGCGCGCGGTGGCGCGGCGCAGCGCCGCTTCCAGCGCCACCGGGCCGCCTTCGATGCGCGCCTCGTTGCCGATCTTGACGTACCAGCGCGGCAGGCCGGTATCGCCGCACATGGCGCGGCGGTCTTCCTTGGCGGCTTCGTAGTTCTCCAGCATCGCCTTGATGACGAAGGCCGACAGATCGCCTTTTTCGGTGTTGGCGCAGCGCCGCAAGCCGTCGAGATAATCGTCCGGGATTTCGATGGCGGCTTTGGCCATCAATTCTTCGGCGGTGCGTTGGATGGAGGAGAGGGGGATCATGTTTGCTCTCACTCCGCCGCGATCGAGTCGCGCAGCAACGTCTCGCCCGGCTTGACATGGGTGAACTCGACCGGCCGCTCGGTCGATCTCGATGCCGCTCGCGATATACTGCCGCGCCACCGTGAAGGTCGAGGTCGCGAGATCGCCGGGCTCGGGAAAATCGGAGCGGAAATGCGCGCCGCGCGAATTCTCGCGCTTGAGCGCGGCGAGCGCAATGACCCGGCTGATCTCGCACAGCGAGCGCAGATTGAGCCAATCGTGCCAGGTCAGATTGAAGCGGCGGTCGGCGTCGGCGACGCCGGTGGCGAGCAGTTCCGCTTCGATCGCGTCGACGCCGGCGAGGCCGCGCTCGATGCCGGCGCGGTCGCGCACCACGCCGACGTCGTCCCACATCGTGTCGAGCAGCTTTTCGCGCAGCGCGTTGAGATCGCCGGGCCGTTGCGGCTGAACGGATGCAGCGCGCGCGCCACTTCGGCATCGAGCACGTCTGCGATCGGGCGGGCGATGGCCGGGGTTCGCCGCGATCCAGCGCGGCATCACGTCGCCGGCGATGCCGCCGAACACGGTCGAATTGGCGACGCCGTTGCCGCCGAGCCGGTTGGCGCCGTGCATGCCGCTGGCGTCCTCGCCGGCGACGAACAGGCCTGGCACGTTCGGTCGCGGTGTCGACCTCGCAGATCACGCCGCCCATGAAATAATGCGCGGTCGGCACCACTTCGACCAGGCCGCCGGCGAGATCGAAGCCGCAGTCGCGGCAGCGATCGACCATGCCCTTGAACTGCTTGGCGACCTTGCGCCGGGCCGAGATGGCCCATCTTGATATAGACGCCGCCGTTCGGCGTGGTGCGGCCGGCGCGCATCTCGGCATAGATGGCGCGGCTGACCACGTCGCGGGTGGCGCGCTCGAGCTTCGGATCGTAGTCGCCCATGAAGCGGTGCATGCGCGCCGTTGAGCAGATGGCCGCCGGAGCCGCGCAAGCCTTCTTCCAGCACCGTGCCGGTCATGCGCGTGTCGGGCCCGGCGAGCAGCCCGGTCGGATGGAACTGCACCATCTCCATGTCGCGCAGCGGCAGCCCGAGGCGCAGCGCCATGGCGAGGCCGTCCATGGTCTTGTCGCCGGAGGGCGTGTGGTAGCGGTACATGGTCGGGCCGCCGCCGGTCGCCAGCAGCACCGCCTGCGCGGCGACGAAGCGGAATTCGCCGCTGCGCACGTCGATCAGCAGCACGCCGGCGAGACGCGCCGTCGGTCGACGGGATCAGCGCCACGCGCGCGGTGCTCTTCCAGCCGCCGGATCCGGCCGCGCCCAGACCTGCTCCATCAGCCGGTTGATGATTTCGATGCCGGTGAGGTCGCCCTTGTGCACGGTGCGGTCGAAAGTCTGGCCGGCGAACGCCTTGCCGTGCAGCGTGCCGTCGGGATTGCGGTCGAAGAAGCAGCCGATCTCGTTTTCCAGTTCGCGCACGCGCTCGATCGCGGTGGTCACCAGCGTCCAGGCCAGTTCCTGGTGCGGCAGCCATTTGCCGCCCTCGATCGTGTCCATGAAATGGCGCTCGATCGAGTCGCCGGGATTGAGCGCGACGTTGTAGCCGCCCTGCACCATGCGGGTGCAGCCGCATTTGCCGAGCAGGCCCTTGCTGACGATGGTGATGTCGAGATCGGGATTGGCCTTGTGCGCATGCAACGCGGCGAACAGCCCGGCGCCGCCGGTGCCGAGGATCAGAATGTCGGTCTTGAGATGCTCGACCTTCATGCGATTCGCCTCAGAACACCCGCGCCAGAAAGATGAACGGCGACCAAGGCCGACACCGCGGCCGCGAGCGTCGCCAGCTGTTTCTGGCCGTCGCGCCAGTGGAAATTCTCGATCACCAGCACGCGCAGGCCGCCGAGCAGATGCACCGTGAGCAGAAACACCAGCCCGGCCTCGGCGAATTTCACCAGCGGCTGATCGGTCCAGCGCAGGAAGCTGTCGAGCCTGGCGCCGCCATGGAAGGCAAGCCCCAGCACCAAAAAATGCAATCGGCAGAAAGATCGCCAGCGCCAGGCCGGAAAGCCGGTGCACCATCGCGGCGATCCACAGCGCGCTGCCGCGATGCTGGCCAAATGCGAGCGATCGTCACAGCAGCACCAGCGCGGCGACGGCGTGAAAGCCGAGCGCCGCCAGCACCAAGCCGAGCACGATGGCGAACTGGCCGGCGCCGCGGCCGGATCAGCGGCGACCATTCGGCCAGCACGTTGCGCACGCCGATGGCGGCATGGATGGAAACCGCGGCGACGAACAAGCCGTAATACGAGCGCCCACAGCGATGCTGCCGCGCGTGCGCGACAGAATGTCGGCCGCCGTCAGGCCTTGCCGCGTGGCGTAGAAGATGACGGCGATATGGACGAGCACGAGCGGCGCCATCAGCGCCGCCGTCGCCCGCTGCCAGATATAGAGCCGCACATTCATGCTTTGATCTCGCCTTTCAGATAGGCGGCCGTGGTGCGCCGCTTCAGCCCGGCGATCGAGGCGGTCGGATTGAGCGTCTGCGGGCAAAGCTCCTGGCAGGATTGGTGCGAGTGGCAGGCGTGGCAGCCGCCGGTGGCTGCGATCGCCTGCAGCCGTCGCGATTGCCGGCGTCGCGCTCGTCGTTGACCAGCGTCCAGGCCGCGTTAGCGCCGCCGGGCCGAGATAATCGGCGTTCCAGCGCACCGTGTCGCAGCCGGCATAGCAGACGCCGCAATTGATGCATTCGATCGCCGCGTCGGCGGCGTGCGCGCGCCGGCGTGTCGGGCCGGATGTGCGCGATCGGCGTCGTGCCGCGTCTGCGACGGCGCGAACACGCCCTTGGCCTTCTGCCACTTCTCGAAGAACGGCTGCCATGTCGGTGGCGAGATCCTTGATGACCGGCAGGTTCTCCAGCGGCCCGATCTCGAGCCGGCCGCCGTCGCCGGCGACCTTGGCGACATGGGTGCGGCAGGTCCAGCGCGGCCGGCCGTTCACCGTCATGGCGCAGGAGCCGCACATGCCGACGCGGCAGGCAAAGCGGTAGGACAGGGTCGGATCGATATGGCGCTGCACGTAGGTCACGACGTCGAGCACGGTCTGGCTGTCGCGACGCGGCACCGCATAAGTCTCGATAGCGGCCATCCTTGCCGCCGCGCCACAGCGATACCGAGAGTTCCGCGGTCTGTTCGGACATGTGCTCCTCGGCGTGGGTTCCTCGGTCGTATTTTGTGCTGCGCTCGACCGCCTTTATGGCGCGGCCATTGCGGAAGTCTACCAAGCCCGGCCGCAGGCCAAAAGGCGAGCGGCATCGGCATTCCCATGCGATGAGACTTCGCAGCGTTGCCGGCGTCGCGCTATAGTCCGACAAAATGACGGGGGAACACGCGATGGCCGGCCTTACGCTCAGCTACGTCCATGGCGCCAGCGAACAGCCGCTGATCGGCCAGACCGTCGGGCAGTTTTTCGATGCGGTTTGCGAGCAATATCCGGCGCGGCCGGCTTTGGTGGTGCGTCACCAGAACGTGCGGCTCAGCTACGCCGAGCTGCGGCGAGAAGTCGACAAGCTTGCCGCCGGACTGCTGACGCTGGGGCTCGATCCCGGCGACCGCATCGGCATCTGGTCGCCCAATAATTGCGAATGGGTGCTGACCCAATTCGCGACCGCCAAAGCGGGCCTGATCCTGGTCAATATCAATCCGGCCTATCGCATCGCCGAGCTGGAATACGCGCTCAACAAAGTCGGCTGCAAGGCGCTGATCCTCGCCGAGCGGTTCAAGACCTCGGATTACATCGGCATATTGGCGAATTGGCGCCGGAACTCGGCCATGCGACGCCGGGCAAGCTCGAATCGGCGCGCCTGCCGGCGCTGCGTTCGGTGGTCTTGCTCGGCGACGCCCGGCATCCCGGCACGTTCCGGTTCTCCGACATCATGGCGCGCGGCACGGCGCGAGAGGCGGAGCGTATCGCCGCGCTGGCGCCGCAGCTGCAATTCGACGAGCCGATCAATATCCAGTTCACCTCCGGCACCACCGGCTTTCCCAAGGGCGCGACGCTGTCGCATCACAATATCCTCAATAACGGCTTCTTCATCGGCGAAGCGATGCGGCTCACGGCGGAAGACCGGCTTGTGCATTCCGGTGCCGCTGTATCATTGCTTCGGCATGGTGCTGGGCAATCTCGCCGCCGTGACCCACGGCGCCTGCATGGTATTCCCCGGCGAGGGCTTCGATCCGCTGGTCACGCTGGAGACGGTCGCCGAGGAACGCTGCACCGCGCTGCACGGCGTGCCGACCATGTTCATCGCCGAGCTCGATCATCCGGAATTCGGCCGCTTCGATCTGTCGTCGCTGCGCACCGGCATCATGGCCGGCTCGCCCTGTCCGATCGAGGTGATGAAGCGCTGCGTCGCCAAGATGCATTTGTCGGAGATCACCATCGCCTATGGCATGACCGAAACCAGTCCGGTGAGCTTCCAGAGCTCGACCGACTGACCCACTGGAGCGGCGCGTCTGCGACCGTCGGACGCATCCAGCCGCACCTCGAAGTCAAGATCGTCGATCTCAACGGGCGCATCGTGCCGCCCGGCGCGCCGGGCGAATTGTTGACGCGCGGCTATTCGGTGATGCTCGGCTATTGGGGTGACGAGGAGCGCACCCGCGAGGCCATCGACGCGGCGCGCTGGATGCACACCGGCGACCTCGCCACCATCGACGCGGAGGGTTATTGCAACATCGTCGGCCGCATCAAGGACATGGTGATTCGCGGCGGCGAGAACGTTTATCCGCGCGAGATCGAGGAATTTCTCTACCGGCACCCGAAAATCCAGGACGTCCAGGTGATCGGCGTGCCGGACGACCGCTACGGCGAGGAGATTTGCGCCTGGGTTAAGTGCGCCCCGGCGTGACCGCCACGCGAAGAAGAGATCAGAGCGTTCTGCCGCGACCAGATCGCGCACTACAAAGTGCCGCGCTACGTCAAATTCGTCGACGAATTCCCGATGACGGTGACTGGCAAGATTCAGAAATTCATCATGCGCGAGCGCACCATCGCCGAACTGGGCCTGAAGGCGCAGAAGACGGCGTAAGCGTATCCGTCATTGCAAGGAGCGAAAGCGACGAAGCCATCAGGGCGGCCCCTGATTGCTTCGCGGAGCCCGTCATCGGACCGCGCGACTGCGCGCGAGTCCGCCGGCTCGCAATGACGAGCCTTAGCTAGGAAATCTTGATCTTCTCGTCGGCGACGACGCGGTCGGTGGCGGAGCGCTTGAGCAGGCGGTCCTTGTGCGCGGTGTAGTTTTTCAGCTCCGCCATCGGCAGCTCGCGGCGCACGCCCCAGGTGTAGAAGACAAAGCCATAGGGATCGAGCACGGAATAACTGTCGGAAAACCATTCGCGCCCGGCGAGCATGCCATCAATCTGTTTTAGATAGCCATGGAATGTCTTCAGTCCCTTGTCCTTGATGCCGGGATAGGCCCGGGTGTCGTCGGTATAACGCTCCGGCCGCCCGACATGAGCATGTGCCGGATGCACGCTGGAAGCGAAAAAGCCGATCGTCGACAGCGCCTTCGCCTCGGCGCTGGCGTCCGTCGGCCACAGACCGAAGCGCTTGCCGAGATAAGGCAGAATGGCGGTGTTCTCGGTCAGCGGCTCGCCGTTATCGAGCTTGAGCGCCGGGACGCGGCCGAGCGGATTGATTTTCAGATAGGCTTCGGTCCGCTGTTCGCCGCCGGCCAGATCGACTTTTTTGGCATCGTATTTTTCGCCGCTCTCTTCCAGGACGACATGCGAGGCCAGCGAGCAGGCGCCAGGCGCGTAATAGAGCGTCAACATGCGAAAAATCTCCTCTGACAAAGTTGTACGCTGCTATTGCTTGGCGGCCTTTTGCAGCATCGGCGCCCAGGTTTGCTGCTCCTGCCGGACGAATGCAAGGGTCTGCTCGGCGGTCATGGCGCGTGAATAGCTGCCCACCTTTGCCAGGCGCTCTTTGAAGCCGGCGTCGCTGACCACTTTGGCCAGCACGTCGCTGACTTTTCCTACAATGGCGGTGGGCGTGCCCTTGGGTGCGACCAGCACCTGCCAGCCCAGCGCCCGAAAGCCAGGGATCGTCTCGGCGACCGTCGGCAGATCAGGAAATTGCGGCAACCGCTCGGGGGAGGCCACTGCGATGAGCTTCACCTGTCCGGCTTTTACCGCGCCGACAATTCCGGAATAACCCTCGATGATCATCGACACGCGGCCCTCGCCGACATCGGCAAGCGCCGCGGCTGGCCCTCCGTTATAGGGAACGCGCAACAACTGTACGCCGGCCCGATCCTGCAGCAACAGCCCGGTGAGGTCGGTGAGCCTCCCGGCGCCGGTCACGGCGATTGAAATCTTTCCCGGCTCTTTTTTGGCAAGCGCGATGAGCTGCGGAAGCGTCGCAACGCCGAGCTTGGGATTGACCGCGACGAACATCGGATTTTCCGCGGTATAACCGATTGGGATGAAGTCGCGCGGCAGCATCAGCGGCAAATTCGGAGCGATCGAGGGCAGCGCCACGAAGGTCGAAAGCGCCGGCATAAACAGCGTGTAGCCGTCAGGTGCGACATCCGAGGCAGCGCGCGCGGCGACGCTGCCATTGGCGCCGGGGTGATTAACGATGATAACTTGCTGGCCAAACGCCTTGGTGAGGCCCGCGGCGACAAAGCGCGCATCGAGATCGGGCGTGGAGCCCGGCGCGGCGTCGGAAATGATGGTGACCGCCCTGCTTGGATAGCTGTCGGCCTGGGCATGGACGGCGCTCGCCATCGGCAATGTCAGGCCGCAAAGGCCGAGTAATAAGGCGCAATTTCGGATCATTTTCATAGCTTCCTCCCTGCGGCGTCCTCACCGCCGCCGCCCAAAATCCGTTCATTAAGGATACGGCGGTCGCGGCGTCATGGCCACAGCGCCGATTGCGCCAAACCGACACGGCAAGGGCCAAGCCAAGCATGCCGATCTCTTTACGTTAATCCCACGTAACCGGCCGCGAGGGCACCCTCGTTTAATGAATTTCCACTATGAGAACGTCATGTCGTCTAAGCCACTCGGGTCGGGATTCCGCCGTACATGACGCCATCGATCGCGTTACGGTCCGTAACTGCGCCAGCCAAGAACGGGCACGCCGAAACCGCGCAAGACGCGCTCTCGCGCCTGACCGATTTGTCGCGCGAATTTGCACCGGATGTGAGCTTGAGCATCCACTCGCGGTTTGAGACCGCAGCGGAAGAATGGCGCGCCTTCGAGCGGATCGCCGAGTGCACCGCGTTTCAGACTTTCGAATGGCTGGCAACATGGGATCGCCACGTTGGTCGGCGCAGGGAAATCATGCCGGTCATCGTGATCGGCCATTTCGCCGACGGCAGAACCGCCTTCATCGCTCCACTCGGGCTCGACCGCCGACGCTCGGCATGGCGGCTGTGCTGGCTGGGCGAGGACCTTTGCGATTACAACGCGCCGCTCTTGGCGCGGGATTTCGCCCAGCGTGTCACGGCCGACCAGTTCCGCGTACTGTGGCAAGAGCTGCGGCAGCGTCTGCGATCCGATCCGCAGTTGCGTTATGACTGGATCGATTTCGAGAAAATGCCGCGGACCGTCGGCGTGCAGACCAATCCATTCACCTATCTGGCGGTCAAACCCAATGCCAATAGTGCGCACATTACGCAATTGGGCGCCGATTGGGAGACGTTCTACCGTGATAGGCGATCGTCGGCGACACGCCGGCGCGACCGGACCAAGCGCAAGCGTATGGAGCAATTTGGCGCCATTCGCTTCGCGACTGCCAGCGAGCCGGACGAACTGCAGCGGACGCTCGCCACTTTGTGGCAACAAAAGAAGCTTATCTTCGCGCATAAAGGCATCGGCGACATGTTCGGGCGGCCCGGCTATCGCGAGTTCTTCGCCGACTTCGCGTCAAATCCGGATTCGCGCCACATGGCGCATGTCAGCCGCGTCGAGGTCGGCGAGAACTGCGCGGCGGCGAATTTCGGAGTCGTGTTCGGCGACTGCTACTACCATGTGCTGTCGAGCTATTGCGACGGCGAACTGACTCGCTTCGGACCCGGCAGGCTTCATCTTCGCGAGCTGTTGGCCTACGCCATCCAGCGCGGCTTGCGGCTGTTCGATTTCACCATCGGTGACGAGCCTTACAAGCTCGAATGGTCGGATCTGCGCCTGAGGCTTTACGATTACGGCGCGGCGGCGAGCGTGCGCGGCTGGCCGCTGTATTGGGCTTCGACCGTCCGCCGCTTCTTCAAGCGGTTCATCAAACAAACACCGGTGCTCTGGCATTGGGTGTCGCGTCTGCGATCCGTTACGGCGCCATTGTTCTATAGCCAAGTTCCGGCGGCGCCACGCACCGCGCCGGACGATCGGGAGGAGTAAGGCGCCCCGCTAATACGCGCGCGATTTGCGTGACCGGCCATACCCATCGCGCGGGACCCACGACTCGCCAGGCCGGTCTCGGGCCGCGCTTCGGTCTCGGATCGGCCTCTGCAACTTTGGCGAATAAATTGCGCCGGCTTCTCGAAATGTAGCTTGCCGCCATTGCGTTGACAGTTAAGGCTGCCCGTGCGGATAATCCACAAAATCCGCCAACGGGAAACGCCCTCAATGCAACAGCCAGTCCGCCAAGACGATCGGCGCAAAGAACAGTATTCCACCGCGACGCCGAACCATGCGTTCGATCTGCGCTCGACGCTGGAGTGGCTGCGCGCCAGCGGCGATCTGATCGAGACCGACAAGGAAGTCGATCCCGATCTGCAGGTCACTGGCCTGCAAAAACATATGGATGGCGGCTGTCCGGTTCTGTTCAACACCGTCAAGGGCAAGCCCAATCACCGCGTCATCACCAATCTGTTCGGCGACATGGCGATCATCAATCGCATGTTCGGTTGGCAGAACGACGCCGAGCGCGTGCGCAAGCTGGCTCACGCGCTGTCGCATCCGATTGCACCTGTCGAGATCGAGCAGAATGAGGCGCCGTGCCAGGAGTTCGTGATCGAGAAGCCGGACGACGTCAACAAATGGCTGGTGCCGATCCGCCACACCACCTACGAGCCGGAACTGACGGTCGGTTCCGGCATCCGCTGCGTCACCGGCCCGCAATTCGATGGCGGTTCGGACCTCGGCTACAACCGCATGAATTTCCGCTGGGGCAATGTCGGCACGTTCCAAATTTCGCCCGGCTCGCATATGTGGCAGGTGGTCAACAAATATTACAAGGAAGACCAGCCGGTGCCGATCACCATGTGTTTCGGCGTGCCGCCGGCGTGCACGCTCCTCGCCGGCGCGGGCTTCGATTATGCGGTGCTGCCGATGGGCTGCGACGAGATCGGCATCGCATCGGCGGTGCAGGGCGCGCCGATCCGACTCGTCAAAGCGCGCACCGTCGACGCCATGGCGTTGGCCGACTGCGAACTGGTGCTCGAAGGCTACGTCAATCCGCGCGATCGCCGCTTCGAGACCAAGGAAGCCGAGGATTCCGGCCAGCAGGGCCGTCATCACTTCCATCCGGAATGGGCCGGCTACATGGGCAAGTCCTACAAGGCGCCGACTTTCCACGTCACCGGCATCACTATGCGCAGGCCGGAGTCGAAGCCGATCATCTTTGCGCTCGGCGTCCACATGCTCGACGACCACAACATCGACACCACGGTGCGCGAGGCGGCAATCTACGAATTATGCAACCGGCTGCAGCCGGGCATCGTCCAGAACGTGGTGATCCCGTACTGCATGACCGATTGGGGCGGCTGCGTCATCCAGGTCAAGAAACGCCATCAGATCGACGAGGGCTGGCAGCGCAATTTCCTCTCGGCGATTCTGTCATGCTCGCAGGGCATGCGGCTGGCCATCGCGGTCAGCGAGGACGTCGATCCCTATTCGATGGACGACGTGATGTGGTGCCTGACCACGCGCGTCAATCCGCACACCGACATTCTCAATCCGATCCCAGGCGGCCGCGGCCAGACGTTCATGCCGGCGGAGCGCATGACCGCGGGCGGCCAGCAATGGACCGCGTCGAACACCCGCTTCGAGGGCGGCATGGGCATCGATGCCACCGTGCCGTTCGGTTACGAGAGCGATTTCTTGCGCCCGGTCTATCCGGTCGACCAAGTGAAGCCGGAGGACTGGTTCTCCAAGGAGGACGTCGCCAACGCCAAGAAGCGCATGGCCGGCTGGGTGCATTCGCTGGCAAAGTCGGGACGCTAGCTCGTCATTCCAGCAGCGCGGTGCTCGCGCTCCGGAGTGACACGGTTAGCCGCCCGCTTCGATCTTCCACCTTTCCGCCAGTGCCTTCCTGTCGAGCTTTCCCCGCTCGGTCTTCGGCAGCGCCGAGGCACTGAGCACGATGCGCTTCGGCGTCTTGAAGGCCGGCAGCGCCGCGGCGCAATACTGCAAAATGTCGTCGGCGCCGATGCGCGCGCCCGGCCGCGCCACGACATAGCTCATCACTTCCTCGCCGTAGACCGCGTCGGGCACGCCGATGGTTGCCGCCTCGATCACGTCGGCGTGCTGCATCAAAAAGAGTCAACCTCGAGCGGTGAAATCTTGGCGCCGCCGCGGATGATCAAATCCTTCTCGCGGCCGGTGATGGTCAGAAAGCCGTCGGCGTCGAGCGAACCGAGATCGCCGGTGCGGAAGCGGCCGCGACAATGCACCTTCACCTCGCCGTCTTCGCCGAGATAGCGGAACGGATGATCGGGCAGGGCGCCGAGCTCGATATGGCCGATCTCTCCGGCCGCCAGGCGGCGGCCGTCGCTGTCGACGATGGCGAGGTCGTGATAGGCAAGCGGTCGGCCGACCTTACCGAGGCGACGCTGTTCGCCGGGAATGGCGGCGATCCAGCTGACCTCGCTGGCGCCGCAGCCTTGCGCCACGGGAATGCCGAACTTCTGCTCGAACTTCTTCCATTCTTCCAGCAACAGCGGCGCCGAGCTCGAGGTCATGTAGCGCAGCTTCGGCAGCCTATCGCGGTGCCAAGTCTGCCCATGCAAAGTTTGCTCGCTGTTGAGCAGGATATTGATCGTGGTCGGATTGCCGGTGGCGATGGTGACTTCGTATTGGCGCAGATGCTGAAAGAAACGGCTGGCTGAGAATTTCTCGGAAAGCACCAGCGTGGCGCCCTGGCTGACCACCGCCAGGGCGCCGAGCGTCTGCGCCGAGTTCCAGCTGAAGGGGCGGAAATCGTAAAGCCTGTCGTCGGACGTGATGCTAAAGCCCTTGGCGAGCGGCTCGATATTCGAAAGGTATTCGCGAAAATTCAGGATGACACCCTTAGGCCTGGCGCTGGTGCCCGAGGTGAACAGGATGATGGCATCGTCGTCCGGCGTCGTTGCGTTTTGCGGCTCGCCCGGTTCAAGACGCGCCAGCGCGGCAAACAGCGTATCGGCTTCGGGGGCGTCGGAGCGGCCAAGGCGCAGGCGTGGCACAGTGGTCCGCGTCAAGAGATCGCCGAGCTGCAGCCCGTCTTGGCTGAGAATGAGCTGCGGCTTGAGCCGTTCGAAAATATTGCCGAGCTGATTGCGGTTCATTTCAACATGAATGGTGCAGATCGTGGCGCCGGCGGCCATCACGCCCAAATAGCAAAGCAATTGCTCGATGGAATTATTGGCAAGGAGCGCGACGCGGTCGTTGCGGCCGAGCCCGCGCTGCCGCAAGAAGCTAGCGAAACGTCCGACAATATCGCGCAATTGGCCGTAGGTGACGCTGCGGCCGTCTTCCGCCGCGATCACCCAGGGCTTGTCGGGGTCGCGAACTGCCCCGCGCGCAATCCAGTCCCGCAAGAGTTCTGGGCCGGCCGTCGCTTCCATGGTGCCTTCCCCTTGATAATTTTTCGGCATCATACGGTGTCTGGCGCCAATTAAACTAGTCGGGATTGAGTGCTACGCGACGCCGGTCAATTCGCGCCGCACGATCGCGGCGCCATCCGCCAGCGCCTTCATCTTGCCGAAGGCGACCCGGCGCGGCAGGTATTTCATGCCGCAGTCCGGCGCCGCGATCAGCCGCTCCGCCGGTACGTAAGCGAGCGCAGCGCGCAGGCGGCCCGCGACGACATCCGGCGTTTCGACGGTCATGTCGGAGAGATCGATCACGCCGACGATGACGCTCTTCGACGGCAGCTCCTTGAGCACTTTGAGATCGAGTTTCGGCTGCGCCGCTTCGATGGAAATCTGTTGCGCCTTGCAGGCGTCCAGTTCCGGCAGGAACGAATAGCCCGGCGGCTTGTCGTGGACCACCGCGGCATAGCCGAAGCAGAGATGCACGGCGACCGTGCCGCCGACCCCGTCCAGCGCGCGGTTGAGCGCTTTGAGGCCATAGCGCCGCGCCGCATCCGGATGCTGCTGCATCCACGGCTCGTCGATCTGCACCACATCGGCGCCAGCGGCGAACAGGTCCTTGATCTCGGCATTCACGGCCGCGGCATAAGCCAGCGCCACCGCCTCGTCGTCCTTATAGTAATCGTCCTGCGCCTGTTTACTCATGGTGAACGGCCCGGGCAGTGTCGCCTTGACGGCGCGAGCGGTGCTGGCGCGCAACAGTTTCAGATCGCGCAGCTCGACCGGCCGCGTCCGGCGGATGGGGCCGGCGACGCGCGGCACCGGAATCGGCCGGCCATTGCGGTTAATCACCGTACCCGGATTGTCGATGTCGATGCCGTCGAGCGCGGTGGCGAAGCGGTTGGAATAGCTCTCGCGCCGCTGCTCGCCGTCGGTGATGATATCGAGTCCGGCCCGTTCCTGATCGCGAATGGCGAGTATGGTGGCGTCGTCTTGCGCCGCTTCCCGCTTGTCCGGCGGCACAAGCCAGAGGTCGTCGGCGCGCAGCCGCGGCACCTGCTTAGACAGCCTGCCGCGATCGATCAGCCATTCCGGTTGCGGATAAGAGCCGACGAGGCAGGTTGGCAGCAGCATGCGTGTCCTCACTAACGATTTATCCCGGACGCGGTGGCGCTCAAAGCACGCCCCGCGATCCGGGATGTTCGTTCAGCTTAGGTGTCGCCGGGCGCCTCCTGAATGCGCCCACGTCGTTTGCGGATATCGTCTACGCTTTCAACGCATCGGCGAAAGGATAAATGACCTTGCCGGTTACCTCTTGCGGTGGCGCCACCACCGTCTGATAGCTCATGCCGCGCCAGGTTTCGAGATTAGCAGCATCGGTGAGATCGTGATATTGCACCTGTAGCTGGTTGGCGGTAACCCACTCGCCGTTTTTGCCGAACTTAACTCCCTTGAACATGATGCTGTCGAAGGTATGGCCCCGCATGTAATCGGCCAGCTTACCGTCGTCGATGCTCTTGGTGGCGGTGACCGCATCGGCAAGAACCTGCATGCGGGCATAGCCCCAGCCGCCGAGATAGTAGCCGAGCGGATCGATGCCCAGCTTTGGCGCGCGGGCCTGATATTTTTTGAAAAAATCGGCGGCGGGCGCCATCATCTTCGCCGACGGTACCCAGTTGTCATAATTAACAACGCCGTTGAGATGCGACTTGAGCTTGGCCTTGAGCGCTGTCGCTTGCAGGCCGACCATGGCGCCGCCGAACATTTTCGGCTTCAGGCCGAGTTCGTTGGCGGATAGCAGCATGCCAACCGAGCTCAGCGGGTAGGAGCACACCGCAACGAGGTCCGCATTGGTCGCTTGGATCGCGCGGATGACCGGCGAAAAGTCTGTCGTGTTTGGTGGATAGGTCTTGTCATAGATGACGTTAAATCCATATTGCTTGGCATTAGCGCGCGCGCCCTCCGCGGCATTGCGCGAAAACTCCGCGTCTTCCGCCGCGATCGCTACCGTCTTCGGTTTCGGATTTTGCGCGGCCGCCACCTGGAAGAAGCCTTCGGTGATGGTTGCTTTCGGATTCGGGCCCGCTGTCGGGATGATCGAAAAATACCGCGGATAGTGGAATTCGGAATTGGCATCCAGCCCGAATAGGCTGAGGAAGGTTTTATTCTTCTGCATGATGACGGGAATAGCCGGCGCGATCATGTTGGTCGCATAACCGCTCATCACAATTTCACATTTGTCCACGTCGAGCAGCTTGGTGTAGAGGCCGGGAACTGTCGAAGGGTTGGATTGGTCGTCGTAATAGATGATCTGAGTTTGCCGTCCGAGCAGGCCGCCCTTGGCGTTGATCTCTTCGCTCCAAATCTGCGTACCGAGCAGCGCCTGCTGGCCGTTCACCGCCAACGGACCGGTCAGCGCCATGCCGAAGCCGATTTTGATCGGTCCCGCGCCTTGGGCGAATGCGGGTGTTTTGGCAAGGGCCGGTGAAATCAAAGCAGCGCCGATGCCGGCATTGACGGCTCGGCGCGAGACGCGATGTCGCGTGACGCGGTCGTTCATTGGGATTCCTCCACAGCAGGGTTTCTGTTTGACGGGACCCGGTCTGATCGCCGGGCTTGGGCCCGGCACCATGACAGTCGTCATTGGCACCGGGCAAGCGCGTAATGTCGAGCCGCCCCCGCTACGCGATGGCGGGGGCAGCGGCAGCGCGGTCTATCCCAGCGCCTTCGCGTAGGGATAGATGACCTTGCCGGTAGCCTGGTCGGTCGGCGTGAGCACGGTCTGGTAGCTCATGCCGCGCCAAGTCTCGAGGTTCGCGGCGTCGGTGATGCCGTGATACTGCACCTGCAGCATCTCCGATTTCGTCCATTCGCCGTTTTTACCGAACTTAATGCCCTGCGCCATGATCGTGTTGAACGAATGGCTGCGCAAGTAGTCGGCGACTTTATCGTCGTTAACGCTCTTGGCGCCGTTGACCGCGTCGGCGAGCACCTGGAGATAGGCATAGCCCCAGCCGCCGAGGTAATAGCCGAGAGGATCTGCGCCCGCCGATTGAGCGCGAGCCTGATACTTTTTGAAGAAGTCCGCGGCAGGCGCCATCAGCTTTGGCGACGGCACCCAGGTTTCGTAATTGACGACACCATTGAGGTGCGTCTTCAGCTTTTCTTTCAATGCGGTGGCCTGTAGTCCGACCATGGCTCCGCCCAGCATCTTCGGTTTGAAACTGAGTTCGTTGGCGGATTGCAGCAGGCCGACCGAACTCAGCGGATACGAGCAGAACACCACGACGTCGGGATTTGCGGCCTGGATCGCGCGGATGATCGGCGAGAAGTCGGTCGTGTTCGGCGGATAGGACTTATCGTAGACGCTCTTGAGGCCGTACTTCTTCACATTGTTGCGCGCGCCCTCGGCGGCATTGTGCGAGAAGTCGGCGTCTTCGGCGGCGATCGCAATCGTCTGTGGTTTGGGGTTCTGCGCAACCGCGAGCTGGAAGAAGCCCTCGGTGAAGGATTCCTTCGGCGTCGGCCCGGACGGCAGCATCGAGAAGTATTTCGGATAGTGGAACTCGCCATTGGCATCGAGTGCAAACAAGCCGATAAAAACTTTGCCTCTTTGCATGACGACCGGAATGGCCGGTGCCACCATATTCGTTGCATATGGGCCGACGAGCAAGTCGCACTTATCGACATCAAGGAGCTTGGTATAGATCCCTGGGACCGTCGAGGGACTGGACTGATCGTCGTAATGGACGAGCTGGACCTGACGTCCCAGCAAGCCGCCTTTGGCGTTGACTTCTTCGGCCCAAATCTCGGCGCCGAGGAGCGCCTGCTTGCCGTTGGGGGCGAGCGGACCGGTCAATGCCATGCTGAAACCGATTTTGATCGGCGCGGCGCCTTGGGCGAATGCGCGTGTCCCGGCCAGTGCCGGCGAAATCAAGGCGGCGCCGAGACCGGCGTTAACGCCACGCCGGCTGATACGATAACTCATATTGCTTCCTCCAAAATGCAGTGTTCTTCATACCCTGACCGGCCGGCCCGAGCGGCTCGAAAGCGGCAGTGTCGGCCCAGAATGCCCTTTATTGGCACGCGTGAAAAGAGAGTGAGTGATAGCGTGGCAATCTGCCCCGCCGGGCCGCCAAGGCCGCCGCATAGGCATTTCCCTGCGGAATCGAACGCGGTAACCTGCCGTGGGGGTTCTATCGTGAGAAGCCAGGCATGATCGCCCTGTCGGTCAACGGAACGGCCTATAACGTCGATGTCGAGGACGACACGCCGTTGCTTTGGGTGCTGCGCGATACGATCGGGCTGACCGGCACCAAGTACGGCTGCGGCATCGCCCAATGCGGCTGCTGCACCGTCCACATCGACGGGGTGGCCACGCGGTCCTGCCAGGTTCCGGTCGGCACCGTCGGCTCAGCACACGTGACCACCGTCGAGGCGCTGTCGCGCGACGGTAAATTGCACCCGGTGCAGCAAGCCTGGATCGACCATGACGTGCCGCAATGCGGCTATTGCCAGACCGGAATGATGATGGCGGCGGTCGCGCTGCTGGCGGAAAACCCGAAGCCGGCCAATGCCGATATCGACGCGGCGATGACCAATATCTGCCGGTGCGGGACCTATCAGCGGATCCGCGCCGCCATCCACGCCGCCGCCGAGCGTATGGCGGAGCGGCACGATCAGGCCGCGGCGCGATAACCTCCAATAGAGGGACGGTGACGATGAACAACCTCGCCAAAGCTGAGGCGGCGAACAGCCGCGCGAAAGCAAGTTATGCGACAAGAGCTTGGCAATCCGACGTCATCGTCGATCTCATCAAGCATTACGGCTTTCCCTACATCGCGCTCAATCCGGGCGCGAGCTACCGCGGCTTGCACGACTCGCTGGTTAACTACGGCGGCAACGAGCCACCGATCCTTTTGTGCCAGCACGAGAAGATCGCGGTGCAGATCGCCCACGGCTTTGCCAAGGCGACCGGCCGGCCGATGGTCGCGATCGTGCACGATATCGTCGGCATGCTGCACGCCACGATGGGCATCTATTACGCCTATATCGACCGCTGCCCGGTCTTTGTCATCGGTGCCACCGGCCCGATGGACGAGAGCCGGCGCCGTCCGTTCATCGATTGGATTCACACTGCCAATGTCAACGGCGAGCAGCTCCGGCATTACGTCAAGTGGGATTACCAGCCGGCGAGTATCGAAGGCGTGCCGGACTCGTTTGCGCGCGCTTACGCAGCGATGATGACCGAGCCGCAGGGCCCGATCTATATGTGCTACGACGCATGGCTGCAGGAACAGCCGCTGCAAAACGATGTCGCGCTGCCGCAGCCGTCGGTCAACAAGGTGCCGGCGGCCATGGCGGCCGACAACTCGGCGCTGGCCGCGGTCGCCGACCGGCTATTGGCCGCGCAATACCCGGTCCTGATGGCAGAATATGTCGCGCGTTCGCCGGGCGGATTCGAAAATCTGGTGGCGTTGGCCGAGACAGTGGGTGCGGCGGTATTCGACGTCCATGCCCGGCTCAATTTCCCCAACCGCCATCCGCTCAATCTGAGCTGCGCAAAGGAAATATTCCGCGACGCCGATTTGATCCTGATGCTCGATGTGCGCGACTGGGAGAAGTCGACGCATTACGTCGACCGCACCAAGCGCCAAGTCATGCCTTATTATGGGCCGGACTGCCAGTTGATTGACGTCGGCTTCGGCGAGATCAATTTGAGCAAATGGTCGATGGACTATGCGCGCATGCCGAGCTGCAGCCTGCGCGTTCTCGGCGATACGCTGACCGCCATCCCCGAGCTCACGCGGCTGTGCCGCGAGCGCATCGCCACTGACCCAGGCCTGGCCGCCCGCGTCGCCGAGCGGGCAAAGCGTGTCGCGCAGCAGCACGACGCGCTGTTCAAGACCTGGGCCGGCGAAGCGCAACAGGACTGGGACGGCGTGCCGATCGCGCTGCCGCGGCTGGCTTTAGAAATGTGGGATGTCATCAAGGACGAAGACTGGGTGCTCACCGCCTGCAATCTGCAGGAATGGGTCTACAAGCTGTGGGACTTCGACAAGCCGTATCGTCATCCCGGCCAGGCGCTGGGCACCGGCACGCAGATCGGCGTGTCGCTCGGCGTCGCGCTGGCGCATCGCGGCAAGGGCCGGCTGGTCATCGACATTCAGCCCGACGGCGACCTGATGTTCGATGCCGGTGCGCTGTGGAGCGCGGCCAAGAACAACATCCCGATGCTCGTCGTCATGTACAACAACCGCGCTTATTACAACGACTGGGAGCATCAGATCCGCGTCGCCCATCATCGCGGCACGCCGGTCGAGCGCGCCTACATCGCGCAGGACATTGCCGGCCCCGAGCCCGATTTTGCCACCATGGCCAAAAGCATGGGCTGGTATGCCGAAGGCCCGATCGAGAAACCTGACGACATCGCGCCGGCGCTGCGCCGCGCCATCGCGCAGGTGAAAGCCGGCAAGCCGGCCTTGATCGATACGGTGCTAAGGCCGAGGTAGTGGTGCGGTCGTCATTTGCGAGGAGCGGATGCGACGCAGCAATCGCGGGCGGCTGCGCGAGGCTGGATTGCTCCGCTTCGCTCGCAAAGACGAGCTACTTGTCCTTCGCGTCCTTGACCGGCGTTTCCGGTGTCAGTCCGCCGCGGCGCTGCGCGAAGGTTTCCTTGCCGGTTTCTTCCCATTGGCCGGTGACCGCACGCTCGGCGTAGGTATCCCACACCGCGTCCCAATCGCCGAGCGAATAGCCGTGCCACGGCTCTCTCGGTGTCAGCGCCGGGAGCCCGAGCTCATTCCAGATGACGCGGGCGCGCTCCATATACTCGCGCTTGGGCAGCGAGATCGGCGGATATGCCTCCTTCTGCGTGGCATCGATCAGCATAGTCGACTCCTCGCGCGGGCCGCCCGACTTCGGCCCATGGCCTTCGGAGCGATGCGGAACGATGTGCACGTCCTCGATCGGATTGGCACGATAGGCGAGCGACCAGAACACGGCATCCGGATTGTCCGGGTTGATGTCCTCGCTGACGCCGATGACGTATTTGCCGATATCGGCCTGCAGGCTCGCCGTGCCTTGCAACGCGCGCCAGATTTCGGTGCGCGGCACGCCGGGCGCGAACTGCACGAAGACAACCTTGCGCAGATTAGTCAACGGCTCGTGCATCGCCACGCGGCGTACGCCTTTGATCGAAAGCGTGTCGCGCAAATAGGACAGATAGCGCGGCTCGTAGGCGACGCGCTTCATCACGCTCGATTCGCTCGGCGTAACCTCGCTCAGGATCGAGGTCCAGACCGGCTTCTTCTTGTGGGTGATGGCGGTGACCTGCATCGACATGTTGAAGCCTTCGAGCGCGACATGGCCGTGGCTTTCGCCGAACGGGCCTTCCGGCTCGAGCAGTTCCGGATCGATCAGGCCCTCGATGACGAATTCGGCGTCTGCCGGCACGTCGAGATCGACGGTCGCCGCCTTGACGATGCGGATCGGCGCGCCGGCAAGGCCGCCGGCCACCGCCATCTCGTCGCAATCGACCGGCAGCTTTTGCGGCCCGGTGAAAATGGCGACCGGCGCCGCCCCGACCACGATGGCGATCGGCATTGGCTTTTTCAGCTTGCGGTATTTCTGCCAATGCAGATAGCCGCCGGCGCCACCCGGGCGTGCCGCCATGCGCACGCCGAGCCGGTCGGTCGCTTTAAGTCCGGCGCGATAGGTGCCCATGTTGCGCACCCCAGTCTCCGGATCGCGGGTGATGCACAGCGTCGCCGTGAGATAAGGCGCCGCGTCGTAGCCGGGCGTCGAAATCGGCACCGGCAATAGCTTTAGGCCGCCGTCCGGCCGGCGCAGCGCGTCGCCCTTGATCACGACCTCCTGGCACGGCGCCGCAGTGACCGCGACGGGAGCGATCGGATTGGCGATGGCCGCCATCCAGGCATCGCCGATCTGTTCGACCGGCCGTCCCATGCCGATGGCGTAAATTTCCGCCGAGGCCGCCAAGGCGCCGATGGCCACCGGCGCGTCATAGCGGCGGCCTTGCCCGTTGGTCACGTGAGTGAACAGAAACGCCCGCCGCTCTGCCTCGCGCAAGCCGCCCTGAAACTGCCAGCGCACCAGGGGGTGCAGCTCGGTATCCTTGTTGATCGGCCGGTCGACGCGGGTCAGCAAGCCCGCCGCATCGAGCCGGGCCAGATGCTCTTGAAAATTGAGCGGCGGTCCGCTCGATCCGGCACCGGTGCGACGCGCTTGCGGCCGATCGGGCATCGTCACTTTTTGTTTTTCAGATGCTCGGCGATGATCGGCTTGGCGACGCGGAAGCAATCGACGCCGATCGGCGCGCCGCAATAGATCATGACCTGCGTCAGCGCGGCACGGATTTCGTCCGGCGTCAGCCCGTTATTGAGCGCGCCGCGCACATGCGTGCCGAACTCTTCCATCTTGCCGAGCGCCGCGATCATGCCGAGGTTGAGGATCGATCGCTCGCGCGGTTTGAGGGTTTCGTCGCCCCAGGTCTCGCCCCAGCAATATTCGGTAAGCAGCCGCTGAAAATCGCGGGTGAAGTCGTCGACGTTCGATAGCGCGCGATCGACATAGGCGTCGCCCAAAACCTGTTTACGCTTGGCAAGTCCGGTATCGTAGCGTTTCTGATCCATTGGCGTATCCTCGCTGTTATTGGACGTTAAATTGCGGCTCGGCAATTACTCCTCCGCCGGGCCGCCCTTCCAGCGCTTGACTGTGCCGGTATCGATGCCGAAAAGGTCGAGCAGCCGGCCGCAGGTGTGATTGACGATGTCGTCGACCGATTTCGGCCGGTTATAAAAGGCCGGAACGATCGGCGCGATCACCGCGCCAATGTCAGCAAGCGTCGTCATCGAGCGCAGGTGGCCGCTGTGCAGCGGCGTTTCGCGCACCGCGAGCACCAGCCGGCGCTTTTCCTTGAGCACGACATCGGCGGCGCGCGACAAGAGCGACGCCGTCACGCCGGTGGCAATCTCGCTCATGGTGCGGATCGAGCAGGGCGCGACGATCATGCCCATGGTCGGGAACGAGCCGGAAGAGATCGCCGCGCCGATATCGCCGACCGGGTAATACACCGACGCCAGCGCGCGCACGTCTTTCGGTTTCAAGTCAGTCTCATAGGCAAGCGTCATTTCCGCCGATTTCGACATGACCAAATGGGTCTCGATGTCGGCTTTGCGCAGCATTTCCAGAAGGCGCACGCCATAGACCGTGCCCGAGGCACCGGATATGCCGACGATTAGCCGCGGCGGAGTTTTGGCCATTCGCTCTCTCGTGTCCTTGACGACCGTTTGGCGAGGGTTTGTGGCACGCCCCGGCGCGATCTTCCAGTAGGGGGATGCTCTCAGCCGGCGAGTGCGTCGAATGCCGCGGCGAGGAGATCGACTGCCCCGCGGGGAAAATCTTGCCCCAATGCGGCCGCGTAGGCCGCGACATTCGCCCGTGCGGCGTTTCTCGGCGCGGCTCGTGCGCCGAGCGGGCCGGATTTGGTGAAGTTATAAAGCGCTTCCTGCTGCAATTGCTCGGCCTCGAGTTCGACCGCCTTCACCTTGTTGCGGAAAGCTTCCTGCTGGCCTGGATCGACCAACGTCGTGGCGCCCTTGAGCTTGCGCCGGGTATCGCGGATCGGAACGATGGTCAGCTCGCGCCAGCTGCGGACCCTATCGTCGAATTTCTTGACCTCCTGCGGCGAGACTTGGCGGCCCTCCGAGGCCAGCCAGACCAAAAACAGCAACAGGTTGACGTCGACGCCGCAGCCGTCCTGCAAGGCAATGCAGGCGTCGGAGACGCCGGTCTGACGGTAGAAATTCAGCGAAAAGCGCCAGAATGGGGTTAGCGCCGTGCTTTCGGGTTCAGTCATGTGGCGAATATCTTCTCATAAGCCCCGGCGGCGCGCAGCGCCGCGACGATGCGCTCAGGCATGAGCGGCGTTTCGGCGAAATGCACGTCAAACGGCGACAGTGCATCCTCGATCGCCGCGATGATGGCCGCCGCCGCCGGGATGGTGCCGCCTTCGCCGGCGCCTTTGACGCCGAGCGGATTGAGTGGATTGACGGTCTCGACGTGGGCAATGGTGCAGGTCGGCACATCGGTTGCCATCGGCAGGAGATAATCGGCAAAGGTCGTGGTCAACGGCTGCGCATTGTCGTCGTATTGCATCCATTCCAAGAGCGCATTGCCGATGCCGTGGGCGACGCCGCCCTGCACCTGGCCGTCGACAATGAGCGGATTGATGACTCGGCCGCTGTCATGGGCAACCGCGTAATTGAGAACCTTGACCCCGCCGGTCATGTGATCGATCTCGACTTCGGCGACGTGGGTGCCGGAGCAATAGGCGGCCTGCGACGGCGTGTAATAGGCGGTATGCTGAAGGCCCGCGGCTTGTCCGGCCGGCAACGAGACGCCGGGAATGCCCTGCGCCAAGCGCGCCAGCTCGCCGAACGGGATCATCGGTTTGTTGCCGGTCGTGGCAACCGCGTTGCCGTCTTCAAGCTCGATATCGGCCGCGTTGACGCCGAGCGTGCGCGCCGCCAGCGCGATGATCTGATTGCGCACCGTTTCGCCGGCGATCTGCGCCGAGCAACCGGCATTCACAGCTTGGCGGCTGGCGAAGGCGCCGACGCCCTGCGCGATCGCCCCGGTGTCGCCGATCGTCATGACGATGTCCTCGAGACGGCAGCCGACCTCTTCGGCGACGATCTGGGATAGCGTCGTGCGGGTGCCTTGGCCTTGATTGGTGGCGCCGGTTGCGACCGCGACCTTGCCGCTCGGCAGGACGCGCACGCTGACGCCCTCGAACGGACCCAAGCCGGTGCCCTCGACATAATTGCCGATGCCGATGCCGATCAGGCGGCCTTGCTCCAGCGCCGCGCGTTGGCGGTCGCGAAAGCCATCATAGCCGGCAAGCCGGAGTGCCTCGTCCTGTCCTTTCGGATAATCGCCGCTGTCGTAAACCAGCGGCTTACCGTCGCGGAACAGAAGTCCGACCGCATAAGGCATCTGTTCCGGCTGGATGAAATTGCGCCGCCGCACTTCGGCGCGGTCGAGCGAGAGTTCGTGCGCCACGCGGTCCATCAGCCGTTCCATGGCGAACACCGCCTGCGGCCGCCCGGCGCCGCGCACCGGCGTGGTCGGCACTTTGTTGGTGAGAACGACGACGGTGTCGAGGGAATAGGCCGGCACCACATAAGGTCCCGGCACGGTGACCGCGGCGATATAGGGCATGATCACGCCCCACGGCACGAAGGCGCCGCTGTCGTGCAGCATCGTGCCGCGCACGCCGAGGATTTTGCCGTCTGCATCCACCGCGATCGCCACGTCCCAGTACTGATCGCGTTCCTGCGTCGCGCACAGGAAATGCTCGCGGCGATCTTCGATCCATTTCACCGGCCGTCCGAGTTCAGCGCCGCCGCCGGGATCGCCGCTTCCTCCGGATAGAAGATCGCTTTTGGTCCGAAGCCGCCGCCGACGTCGGGTGCGATCATGCGGATCGACTCGATGCTGCGATCGAGCAGATCGCCGAGCGTGCCGCGGCCGAGGTGCGGGGTTTGCGTGCCCGACCACACGGTCAGCAGGTCCGAAGCCGGATCGTAGCTGGCCAAAACGGCGCGGGTTTCCATCGCCATGCCGCCGCCGCGGTGCTGCCAGAGCGATTCCTCGAAGACATGTGCGGCGCCGGCGAAAGCCGCCTCGACGTCGCCGTAGGCGGACGGGAAACGGGCGATGACGTTGGACTCGAGATCGCTGTGCGCACGTGGCGCGCCGTCGGCGATGCCGGCGCGGCAATCGCCGGCCGCGGCAAGCACGTCAAAGTCTACGACGACGGCCGCCGCGGCGTCCTCGGCGAGGTAGCGCGAATCCGCGATCACCACCACGATCGGCTGACCGACGTAACAGACTTCATCGCGCGCCAAGACCGTCTGCGTCCGCGGCACTGCGATGGCCGGGTTGGGCGTCAGCATCGGAATCGGCATGCGGTCCATCGGCTCGGGCAGGTCGGCCGCGGTGAGAACGGCATGCACGCCCGGCATCGCGGTCGCCGGACCGCTGTCGATGGCGCGGATGCGCGCGTGGGCATGCGGCGAGCGGACGAAGCAGGCGTGCAGAGTGCCGGGCAGCTTGATGTCGTCGACGAAGCGGCCGCGGCCGGTGAGTAGCGCCGGATCTTCGAGCCGCTTCACGCGGGCGCCGAAATGTTTTGCGCCCATCTTAAGTCCCCGACCCGCCGCGCAGGCGCTGCGCGGCATCGAGCGCGGCTTTGACGATGCCGGCATAGCCGGTGCAACGGCATAGATTGCCGGTCAGCGCCTCGCGCACCTCCTGCTCGGTCGGCGCGGCGTTGTCGCGCAGCAATTCGGTCAGCGTGATCAGCATTCCCGGCGTGCAGAAGCCGCATTGCAGGCCGTGATGGTCCATGAATGCCTGCTGCAGCGGCGACAGCTGGCCGTCAGGCGCAAGACCTTCGACCGTGGTGACGTCGCAGCCATTGGCTTGCACCGCGAACATCAGGCAGGAGCGGGCGGAACGGCCGTCGACCAGCACCGTGCAGGCGCCGCACACGCCATGTTCGCAGCCGAGATGCGTGCCGGTCAGGCCGAGGTCGTGGCGCAGAAAATCGGCCAGCGTCAACCGCGATTTGACGACGCGCGCGTGCGATTTGCCGTTGACTGTGATCCGCGTCGCCTGTTTCGCCATGCGCTACTCTAAACTTCAACGCCCGCGCGCCGGGCCGCGTCGGCGAGCGCGCGCGCGCTCATGACCATGGCGAGGTGACGCCGGTAATCGCCGCTGGCATGAATATCGGAAATTGGCTCGATCAGCCAAGCCGCCGCGGCCGCATTTCTGATCAACTCCCCATCGATCGCCTGGCCAAGCAGCGCCGCTTCGGCGGCATCGGCGCGTACCGGCCGCTCGGCGACGCCGAACAATGACAGGGCGGCGCGGCGCACCACGCCGCCGGCGCCGATATCGAGCAGCGCGGCCGCGCCGGCAAGCGCAAAATCGCCGTGGCGGCGGGCGAATTCGTGGAAACCGTGGCCGTGCCCGCGCCGCCAGATCGGCAATTCGATTGCGGCGATCATCTCGTCGGGCTCGAGCGCCGTCGCCATAAAGCCGATGGGAAAATCGCGAAACGGCACCGCGCGCAGTCCGCGGATGCTGGCGAGATGGAGAACCGCATCATAGGCCGCGCACACCGCCGGCAATTCGGCGGCCGGATCGGCATGCGCGAGACTGCCGCCGATGGTGCCGCGATTGCGCGTTTGACGATGTCCGACATGGCGCAACGCCTCGGCTAAAAGTGGACAATGCCGGGCGACTTCCGGCGACGATTTCAAGGTCGCGCTGCCGCGTCATGGCGCCCATGCGCAGTTGCCCGTCGATCGCGGCGACGCCCCGCAGATCCTCGACATGGCCCAGATCGATCAGATGATCGACGATCAGATAGCGGAAATTCATCATCGGCACGAGCGATTGCCCGCCAGCCAGTATCTTGGCGTTGGGCAGGCTCGCCAGCATCTCGGCGGCGTCCTTGAGCTGCCGCGGCGCATGGTAATCGAACGGCGCTGGCTTCATTGTCCCGGACTTGCTCGGTCGGTCGCGGCGGCGACAAACAATTGGTTTCCTTGAGAAGACATTGTGTTCGACGGCACAGACGCCGCTATCGAAGCATGCTAGTTTGATCGGCGCAAGAAACGCGATAGCCACGCCCGCGGGGGGTCGTGATTTCCAGCATTGAGAGGCGCGCATTCCTGACCGGGATCGGCGGTGCGGTGGCTTCGCCGCTGCTTCAGCCGCTCGCCGCGCGTGCGCAACAGCCCGGTCGAACACGTGTGGTCGGCGTGGAAATGGCACTTGCCCGCGGCGATGCGGATGGCCGGCGTCTCGCTGCCGCATTCGAGCAGGCGCTGCAGCAATTGGGATGGACGCGGGGCCAAAATCTGCGGATTGAATATCGCTGGGACGCTACCAACCCCGGATTGGCCCAGGCGCAGGCGGCTGAATTACTGCATCTCAATCCCGATGTTATCGTTGCTCATGCCACCATTGTCACGAGGGCCTTTGTTCGGCAGTCCACCACGATCCCTATTGTGTTTGTCAACGTCTCCGATCCGATCGGGGAGCATTTCGTCAAAAGCTTTGCCCACCCCGGCGGCAATCTCACCGGATTTACCAACATCGAACCGTCGATAGGCGGTAAATACCTCGAACTTCTTAAGCAGATTGTGCCAGACGTGACCCGGGCCGCGATGATTTTTAATCCGGGTTCAACGCCCGGGGGTGGATCGTATTTCTCGGATGCGTTCGATGCCGCGGGTCCGCTCCTTTCGATCCAGCCAATCAAGGCAGCGGTTCATAATCTCGCTGACGTCGAAGCCGCCATTTCGGCGCTCTCAGGTGGTGGCGGTGGCCTTGTCGTCATCGGTGAGCCGTTCAACAACCTCCATCGTTCCGACATACTTCGGCTGGCCACGCAATATAAATTGCCGGTTATTTGTCCTTATCGTTTGTACGCGGAGGACGGTTGCCTGCTGTCCTATGGCGTCGACTTTGCAGATCAATTCCAACGTGCGGCGACTTATGTCGATCGCATTCTTAAGGGTGAGGCTCCAGCGAATCTCCCCGTTCAGTCACCGGTGAAGTTTGAACTTGTCATCAACCTTAAAACCGCCAAGGCGTTGGGCATCGTAGTGCCTTCAACGCTGCTCGCGACCGCCGATCAGGTGATCGAATGAGGCGGCGCGACTTCGTCTCACTCCTCGGCGGTTCGGCGGCTGCCTGGTCGCTCGCTGCGCGGGCGCAGGAGCCAAAGGTGCAGGTTATCGGTTATCTCGGCTTGGAAACGCCTGAGCTTTACGCCAGCCGTCTGCGCGCTTTCCACGAGGGCCTCCGCAAGACAGGCTATGAGGAAGGCCGCAATGTTGCGATCGAATATCGCTGGGCGCAGGGCCACAACGAACGCGTGCCGGCACTGATTGCCGATCTTGTCGGTCGGAAGGTCGCCGTGATTGCCGTACCGGGAGGGGTGCCCGGAGCGTTGGCGGCGAAAGCGGCGACATCGACAATTCCAATCGTATTCGAAATGGGTGCCGACCCTGTCGCCCTTGGACTGGTCGCAAGCCTTAATCATCCGGGTGGCAATATCACCGGTGCAACCTCGCTTAGCGCAGAGGTTAATCCGAAGCGCGTAGAGCTCTTGCATGAACTTCTTCCAAAGACCGAAATTTTTGGATTCCTGGTCAATCCGACTAACCTCGCAAACGATCAGGCCTCGAGCAGGCTCGCAATGGCGGCAGCCAAATCTCTTGGGCTCAAGCTGCAAGTTCTCAACGCGAGTAAGGAAGACGATTTTGAAGCTGCCTTTGCGGAACTGGTTAGGCTGCATGCCGGTGGATTGGTCATCAGCAACGATACGTTCTACGTCACGCGGCAAGAACTGCTGGCCGTCGCCGCGATCCGACATGCCATGCCGGCGATTTCACAATCGCGAGAATTCGTCACCGCGGGTGGATTGATGAGCTATAGCGGCAGCTATACCGAGACGCACAAACAAGCTGGCGTCTATACCGGTCGCATCCTCAAGGGCGAGAGGCCTGCTGACCTGCCCGTCTACCGTTCCACCGAAGTGGAGTTGTTTATCAATCTCAGGACCGCCAAGGCGCTCGGCATTGATGTGCCTCTCTGGTTACTAGGCCGTGCCGATGGGGTGATTGAATGAGGCGGCGCGAATTCATGACGCTTCTCGGCGGCGCCGCAGTCGCCCGGCCGCGCGCAGTGCGCGCGCAGCAAGCCTCCCGCATGCGGCTGATCGGTTTCCTGGAGCCAATATCCGCAGACACGCCCGGCGCTAAAGCGCGCGAAACGGCATTTGCGAAAGGGCTCCAGGAGTTGGGGTGGACGCCGGGGCGCGACGTGCAGATCGAGTCCCGCTGGAGCGGAGGCGATGAGTTTAAAACGCGCAAATATGCAGCGGAACTGATCGCGCTCGCCCCGGATGTGATTGTGACCGGCGGCAGCGCGGGCGCGGGGGTGATGCTGAAAGCCACCCGCACCATTCCCATCGTGTTTGCCATCGTCCCCGACCCGGTAGGTTCCGGCTTCGTCGAGAGTTTGTCGCGACCGGGCGGCAACGCCACCGGCTTTATGATGTTCGAATACAATTTGTGTGGGAAGTGGCTGGAACTGCTCAAGGAAATTGCGCCAAATGTAACGCACGCGGCAGTTCTGCGCGATCCTGCCATCGCTGCCGGAATTGGCCAATTCGCCGTTATCCAATCCGTGGCGCCATCGGTCGGCATCGAGGTGAGCCCAATCGATCTGCGCGAACCAGTCCAGATTGAAGGGGCCATCGCACGCTTCGCGCAATCGTCAAATGGAGGAATGATCGTGACGGCGAGTGCGATAGCGGGCGTCGACATCGATTTGATCATCGCGGCGGCTGCCCGCAACAAGCTGCCCGCAGTCTATATCCAGCGTGCTTATGCGGCGGCCGGTGGATTGATTTCCTACGGACCGGATTTCGTCGACCAATACCGACGCGCGGCCGCCTACGTCGATCGCATTCTCAAGGGCGAGAAGCCGGCGGATCTGCCGGTACAGGCACCGACCAAATACGAGCTTGTGATCAATCGCAAGACTGCAAAAATGCTCAGCCTGACCATTCCGCCGTCGCTGCTCTCCACTTCCGACGAGGTAATCGAATAAACTATGCCGACTTGACGCCGAGCTCCGCCTGCTCCTTGAGGTAAGCCGGGTCCATGCGCGAGGCGAGATCGTGCTTGGCAAGCGCGGCGGCGAAGATGCGGCGGATTTCCGGCTTCTCGTCGATATAGTCGATCTGATCGCCGCCGGCGCGCTTTGAGATCCAGGCCTTCGGCACGCCTTGCGCATTGCGAATGGCGACGCCTTCATGCTTGAAGGCGAGATAGCGCGACGGGGTGGTTCCGGTATTGAAGTGCTGATGAAACCACATATTCGGCGGCACGATGCAGGTGCCGATCTCCCAATCGAATCGCTGCGGCTCCTCGCCTTCCGGCCACATCAGTGAAAAGCCTTCGCCCGACAGCACAATGACGTGGGCGCCGGGGCCGTGGGCGTGCGCTTTCTTGTAGGTGCCGATCGGAAACTGCGAGATGTGGCTGTTCAGCGAGCCCTTGGCCATGTTGAAGCGGAGATGACCGCCGCCGGCGCCACGCTCGGCCGCTGTGATCAAAGGAATATTGACCGCATCGGGCACGAAATTCGTCGTCAGTAGAAATCCCTTTTGCTCGCCCTTGGATGAAAAATAATCGGGCTCGCCGGCGAAGCGGTCCTTGAAGTCGTAAGAAGTGTTGAAGATGAAATCGATGTCCTCATATAGATTGATGATTGGCGGCGCGTTGGTGACCGCGACGTAGCGCGCGGGCTCCTTACCCGAGCCATTGAAGTGCTGGTGATGGCAATTGAGCGGAATGGCGAACAGCGCGCCGTCTTTCCACTCGAAGGTAATGCGGGCGCCGGCGTCGTTCCACACCGTGGTCGAGCCGCGGCCGCTCAAGATCATGATCATTTCTTCGTAGAGCTGGCGGTGCGGCGCTAGGCTCTTGCCCGCCGGAATCTCCATCACATAGCAATCGTTCGAGGTGCGCGAGGCGTCGTGATTGAGGAACACGGCGCTGCCGCCGCGCCGCGCCCAGGGCTTCAGCGCAACCGTGTTGAGGTTTTTCACATAGAAGGATGGAATGATGTCGAGGCCTTCCGCCTTCACCCAGCGCGTATAGGGCGTTTCCTTCTCGGACTTGAACTTGCTGGCGAGTTCCTCGGAAACGACGGCGTTCTTTTTTGCGTTCTCGGCCATGGTTCTCCCTTATTTCTTTCGCGCCGCCGATTTTACCGGGTAACGCGAAAACTAGCGATGGTCATGATCATGGTCATGGTCATGGCCGTGCACATGGTGGTGGTCGTGGTCGTGGTCGTGGTCTTCGTGCGTGTGCGCATGATCGTGACCGTGCGCATGGTCGTGGTCGTGCTCGTGATGGTGCAGGCGTTGGCGCGGACGAGGCCCGCGCGGGTCTTCGTTAAACACCAGCGACTTGATGGTCACCGGGACGGTAAAAGACGGCATGCGGATGCGGCCGAGGTCGATGTAATCGAAGTCCCACAGCACCACGCCGTCGATCACTAACAGATCGCTCTCGACGCCGAGCTCGTCGCGCAGGATATGGCCCAACGTTTGCGCCACGTCGCCATCGAGCATGATGTAGAGCGGCTTTTTCCTGGCGATGCGCCCGGCAAAGCCGCGCTTGATGCCCTCGGCGAAGGCGGCGAGCCGCTGGTAGAGCGGCATCCCGGTCCAGCGCAACGCCAGCGCGATGTCGCGGTCGGTGTCGGCGAGATCGAAGGCTGTGATGTGCGCGCGGATGGCCCCGCCAAGCCGGTCCGGATCGATGGCCTCGGCGAGATCGAAGGCCGGCTGCACCACTTGGAGATTGCGCCGCGGCAACAGCTTACCCGGCGCGGAGATGTAACTGGTGTTGCCGGAAAGCTGGACCGAGTATTCCGAGGCGCCAAGCGCGGTGGCGCGGATGCACTCGCCGGCCGGCAAGAGTGGCCAGGGAAGAGCGCCTTGCGCGATGCGGGCGCGTAATGCGCCGCCGAGCTTGGCGCCGAGGTCACCGAAGTCGCGCCTTTCGCGTTCATAGACATATTCGCCGACGCCGCCGGAAAACATCATCCCGTCGATGCGGCCCAGTTCGGCGATCGGATCGGTCAGATAAAGCTGCGCGATGTCGTGCGGCAGCGGCCGCGCCGTGACGGCGGCTATGAGCGTTTCCGCCATGCTGGCGGCGACGGTCTGCAGCTCGGCCGCGCTCGCCGTGCCGCCACGATCCCAGGAAAAGCCGGCGCGCCGGGCGTGATGCTTGCCGGCCGGATCGAGCCGGACGATGATGCCGTCCTCGACCACTTGCAGGCGGCCGCCGATATGCACGGCGGCGGTCGCAATCACCTTGCCGTTCTCGACCAAGCCGAGCTTGGTGGTGCCGCCGCCTATGTCGATGTTGAGGATGCGCTTGTGCTCGTCGCTCGACACGCGTGCGGCGCCGGAACCGTAGGCGGCGAGCATCGCTTCCATGTGATGACCGGCGGTGGCAGTGACGAAATCGCCGCCCTGCTCGGACAGAACTCCGGCGATGCCTTGGGCATTCTCGCGGCGCAGCGCTTCCCCGGTCAGAATGACGACACCGGTGTCGATCCCGTCGGGCGAAATGTTGGCCGCGGCATAGGCATCGTCGATGATGGCACCGAGTTTTTGGTCGTCGATGCGCTCTTCGCTCTGATAGGGCGTGAGCGCCACCGGCGACTGAAACAAGGTCTCGCGCGAGACCACGTAATAGCGGCTGGTCAGATCTTCGGCGAGGCGTCGCAGGTGGACGCGGGAAAAAATCACTTGCGTGCCGGCCGAGCCGATGTCGATGCCGACTGTCGTCAGCGTGACATTATCCTGCCGCCACAGCGGATTGTCTTCGAGCGGCCCGTCGTCGCTGTCGAAGTCGTGATCGTGGTCGTGATCGGCATCGTCGCCGTGGATGTGGACGGTGTCGCGTCCATAGCGATGATCGGCGAGCGTGTGGGCCGGGTTCTTGCTGTCGTTATCGGCCATGTTTAAAATTCATGGTTGGAATTCGTGCTGGTTTAGGGTTCGCGCTTGGATGTTCCGCGCGGCAGTGCGACTTATTCCAGCGATGGCGCGGCGCGGTCAATACCGGGTATCGCCGCGCTATTCCCCCGCGCAACCGGGAACCCAACGGGAAATTCGACCATGACCGCAAATGGCTTGATAACGCTGCCCAGCGCCCACGGCGTCAAGGACACAGTGGACCGCCTCGCGGCTGAAGTCACGGCCAAGAGGCTGACCATCTTTGCCCGCATCGACCATGCCGCCGGCGCCAAGGAGGTGGGCCTGCCGCTGCGGCCGACCGAACTGTTGATCTTTGGCAACGCCGCAGGCGGCACGCCGCTGATGCAAGCGCTGCAAACGGCCGGCATCGACCTGCCGCTGAAAGCGCTTGCCTGGGAGGACGCGGACGGCAAATGCTGGCTGTCGTACAACGATCCGTCCTGGATCGCGCAGCGCCATGACACGGGAAATGGCGACGCCGCACCCGTCAGCGCGGTGACGGCCCGGCTGGCGGCGGCGATGTCGGCGCTGGCAAAAGCGGCGATCGGAGCGTAACCGCGGCTCCTTGCTTCAGGCGACCGGTGTAACGGCGACGGCAACGGCCATGCGCTGGCCGCCCGAGCCCAGGATCACGCCGTCCATCGGCGCGACGTCGCTGTAGTCGCGGCCGATCGCCAGTGTGACGTGCTCGTCGGAAGCCAGGATGGCATTGGTCGGGTCGAGTCCGATCCAGCCCGTCGCCGGGCCGCACCACAACAGCACCCAGGCGTGCATCGCTTCGCTGCTTTGCAGGCGATTGTGGCCGGTGCGTTGCGCGCTGCGCAGATAACCGCTGACATAAGCGGCCGCCAGGCCGATGCCGCGCAGCCCCGAGATCATGATATGCGCGAAATCCTGACAGACGCCGCGGCGCAGCGCGAACGACATCGGCGGCATGGTGGTGACGTTGGTGGCGCCAATCTCGTAGGTGATGTCGGCCTTCATGCGGCCGGTCAGCTCGATCGCGGCGGCGAGCACGGGACGCCCCGGCGCAAAGCTTTGGCGAACATAGTCGCGGATTTCGGAGTCGAGCGAGACCATGCGGCGGCGGCGCTGGGTGATTGCAATGCCATGATGCGATCTGAAGAATTTGGCGCGGAACGGTTGTCAGTTTGGGCGTCGCAGGTCGAGCGTCGTGGGATATTCGAGCGATAGCTCGATGGGCGGCACGTCGATCAGGCCTCCGGTATGGCCGTGATACTGGAAGCGGGCGCGCCGGCGCGCTTCCGCCTCGTAAGAATTGACCGGGAATGTCTCGTAATTGCGTCCGCCCGGATGCGCCACGTGATAGACGCAGCCCCCCAACGAGCGCCGATTCCAGCAGTCGACGATATCGAAAGTGAGAGGCGCCTGCACGCCAATGGTCGGTTGCAATGACGCCGCCAAGTCCCGGGCCTTGAACCGTACGCCGGCGACATATTCGCCCGATCGTCCGGTCGGGGTCAGCGGCACGCGGCTGCCGTTGCAGGTCACGGCATGGCGGTCGGCATTCAGCCCGGAGACCTTGACCTGCAGCCGCTCGACCGAGGAATCGACTAAGCGCGCGGTGCCGCCGGGCTGGCCATCTTCGCCGAGCACGTACCACGGCTCGATCGCATGGCGCAGCTCGAACCCGACGCCGCCATGCTGGACCGTGCCGCACAGCGAAAACCGGAATTGCCGTTGCGCCTCGAACCAGCCCGGATCGAAATCATAGCCGGCGTTTTTCAGATCGCCCAAGACGTCGAGGAAATCGTCCCAGACGAAATGTTCGAGCATGAAGCGGTCGTGCAGCGTCGTGCCCCAGCGCACTGGCTTGCCGTCAAGCGGCGCGCGCCAAAACCAGGCGATCAGGGCGCGCAACAGCAATTGCTGGGCGAGGCTCATGCGCGCATCCGGCGGCATTTCGAACGAGCGGAATTCGACCAGGCCGAGCCGGCCGGTCGGCCCGTCCGGCGAATATAATTTGTCGATGCAGATTTCCGTGCGGTGGGTATTGCCGGTGACGTCGACCAGAATGTTGCGGAACAGCCGGTCGACCAGCCACGGCGGCCGCCATCCCGGCTCCGACGGCTTTGGCACTTTGCTCACCGCGATTTCGAGCTCGTAGAGCAGGTCCTGGCGCGCCTCGTCGATGCGCGGCGCCTGGCTCGTTGGCCCGACGAACAAGCCGGAGAACAAATAAGACAGCGAAGGGTGGCGCAAGGCGTAGAGCACCAGGCTCTTGAGCAGATCGGGCCGGCGCAGGAACGGGCTGTCGGCGGCGTTCAAACCGCCGAGCACGACGTGGTTGCCGCCGCCGGTGCCGGTATGCTTGCCGTCGATCATGAATTTGTCGGTGCCGAGCCGCGCGTGATGGGCGTCCTCATAGACGGCTTTGGTGATGTCGACGGCCTCGCGCCACGACGTCGCCGGCTGGATATTGACTTCGATGACGCCGGGATCCGGCGTCACTTTCAGTACGTTGAGCCGCGGATCGTGCGGCGGCGCATAGCCTTCGAGGTGGATCGGCAGGCCGAGCTCGGCCGCGGTCGCTTCGATGATGGCGACGAGATCGAGATAATCATTGAGCGTTTCGACCGGCGGCATGAAGACGCACAGGCGTCCGTCGCGAACTTCGACGCTCAGCGCGGTGCGCACCGGAAGATCGGCGTGGCCAAAATCCGCCGCGACCGGCTTACGTCGCGTGACCAAGGTGTCGGGAGCGAGCGGCGGCGAGGCCGTGCCGTAACGCGATGCGTCCGCGTGCGCCAGCTGCGGTTCGATCGGATGGGTGAGACGTGGATCGTCGAGCGGCTGGCGTGGCGCGAACGGATCGGCCGGCGCCAGGTGCGGATAAGAGGCCGCGGCAAGCGTGGGCAGGGATTGCAGCGGTAGGCGGAAGCCGAGCGCCGAATCGCCGGGGATGAGAAAAAGCCGGCCGCGCCGCGTCCGCCAGATCTCGCTGAGCCAGCGCGGCTTGGCCTGTGCCGTCCAGCGCTGCAACGGCAGCACAAAACCTTTCGGCGCGCCGAGCGCGCTGTCGAACAGCTGGAGCAGGCGGCCACGCTCGTGCGGATCGTCGATTTTCGGATCGCCGGGGTCGAAGTTTTCCGGAACGAGACCCTGCTTGAGCATCCGCTCGAGCGGATCTTCGTAGACGGGCTGGACGTATTCGGCCATCAGTCCGCCGCGCGCCGCGATGCCTTCGGCAAATTGCCTGGCGTCGCCGATCGAGGCGTTGCGGCCCGCGGCTTCGCGGGCGATCAGTCCTTCTTCGCGCCAGATCGGCACACCGTCACGGCGCCAATAGAGCGCGAACGCCCAGCGCGGCAGCGACTCGCCGGGATACCATTTACCCTGGCCGTAATGCAGGAACCCGCCCGGCGCGAAGCGGTCGCGCAGCCGGCGGATCAGATCGTCGGCGCGCTCGCGCTTTGCCGGCCCGAGCGCGGCGGTGTTCCATTCCGCCGATTGGTAATCGTCAACCGAAACGAAGGTCGGCTCGCCTCCCATGGTCAACCGAACGTCGTGTTCAACGAGATCGGCGTCGACTTGTTCGCCGAGCGCATCGAGCGCGGTCCAGGCCTCATCGGAAAACGGCGCGGTGACGCGTGGCCGCTCCCCGATACGCTGCACGGTCATCTCGTAGCCGAACGTGACTTGGGCCGGTTCGACCATGCCGCTGATCGGCGCCGCCGAGCGGAAGTGCGGCGTGGCCGCGAGCGGAATATGTCCCTCGCCGCACAACAGCCCCGATGTCGGATCGAGCCCAACCCAGCCGGCGCCCGGCAGATAGACTTCGGTCCAGGCGTGCAGATCGGCGAAGTCGGTGTCGGTGCCAGCCGGGCCGTCGAGCGGCTTCACGTCAGGGCGCAGTTGGATGAGATAGCCGGAAACGAAACGCGCCGGCAGGCCGAGCCGGCGAAAAATCTGCACCAGAAGCCACGCCGTGTCGCGGCACGATCCCGCGCCGGAAACGAGCGTCTCTTCGGGCGTCTGCACGCCCGGCTCCATGCGGATCAGATAGCGGATCAGCCGCTGCAGGCGCTGATTGACTCCGATCAGAAAATCGACCGTGCCGCGCGGTTCGCGCGAAATGCTGCGGACCAATTCCAGAAGCCGCGGTTCGGCCGGCTCGGGCTCGATGAATGCCGCAAGATCCTCATGGAGCAGTTCGGGTGGGAATGTGAACGGCCACTTCTCGGCGTAGGGTTCGACAAAAAAATCGAATGGATTGATGACCTCCATGTCGGCGAGGAGATCGACGGTGATGGTGAATTCCGTGGTCTTTTCGGGAAACACGAAGCGCGCCAGCCAATTGCCGTGCGGGTCCTGCTGCCAGTTCACGAAATGCTGCGCCGGCGTCACCGTCAGCGAGTAGCTCGGAATCCGCGTGCGGCAGTGCGGCGCCGGCCGCAGCCGTACGATCTGCGGCCCAAGGCCGGTCGGCCGATCGTAAGTGTAGCGAGTGGCGTGGTGGAGCCCGACGAGGATGGCCATGCTGCTACGCGCTACACCCGGATTTGCCGCGAAAAGCTTGCTTTAAGCACCCAAATTCCATGCAATTTCCGGGCCGTCGCCATCGGCGCTTCGAGGTGAGGGCCGCCGCAAGATTATGCCCGGCGGCAGAACTCTTGCCCACCTGCTTATTGGCCAAGAGCGCTCCTTAACCCGATATTGGCCTCATCTCGGCTATTATGACGGGCCCGTCGGTAGGGCCGGAATTCGCGCGGAACCTTACCCGTTCCGCGGCGTTTCGGCGTCGGGGGTAAATGTGACATGAGTAACCAGGGCCCAAATCCCGCCTCGCCACGGCACGGCTTGGACGCTTTCAGCAGTATCGAGCAAAGCGCGCTGGATGCCATTCCGACCGGCTTTTGCGTGTGCCGGGCCGACAGCAGCCTGGTTCGTTACAATCGCCGGGCGGCCGAGCTTTGGGGCCGAACCCCGCCGCTCGACAATCCGAGCGATCAATTCGGTCCCGCGTTCAGGCGCTTCAGCGCGGTGGGCGAACCGCTTCCCTTCCATGCGACGCCGGTGGCCACAGCGCTGCGGACCGGCCACACCGTGATCGGTGCCGAACTTACGATCGGGCGGCCCGACGGCTCGCGCATCCCGGTGCTGATGAACGCGGCGCCGCTGATGGACCGCGCCGGCCACATCGAGGGCGCGGTTTGCAGCTTTCAGGAGCTCACCGAACGCAAGCGCGCCGAGGAAGCGCTACGCGCCAGCGAAGCCGAGCTGCAATCGCTCATCAATCGCACGCCGTTCATGCTGGTGCGCTGCACGCGCGATTTGCGCTACCGCTTCATCAGTGCGGCTTACGCGAAATTTATCGGACACGACCGCGACAAGGTCATCGGCCAGACAATAGCGCAAGTGATCGGCGAAGAAGGATTTGGCAGGCTCCGCCCTCATATCGAAAAAGTCTTGCACGGCGAGGATGTGGAGTTCGAATGCGAGCTCGAAGTCCCCGCGGTCGGCACCCGCTGCCTTTATATTGCCTATCGGCCAGAGCGCGATGGCGGAGCTATCACCGGCTGGATCGCCTCGCTGCTCGACATCACCGAACAGCGGCGCGGCGACGCCGCGCGCCGGCAGCTCGCAAGCATCGTCGAATCGTCCGACGACGCGATCATCAGCAAGGACCTCAACGGTATCATCACCAGCTGGAATCCGGGGGCTGAACGTCTGTTCGGGTACGCGGCCGCTGACATCGTCGGCAAGCCGGTCACGATCATCATCCCTGACGGCCTGCAGGACGAAGAGCCGGACATTCTGGCGCGTATTCGGCGCGGCGAGTCCATAGAACATTTCGAAACAGTTCGCCGCTGCAAGGATGGCCGCCTGGTCGACATTTCTCTGACCGTGTCGCCGATGCGAGACGAACGCGGCAATATCCTCGGCGCTTCGAAAATTGCGCGCGACGTCACGGCGCGCAAGCGCGCCGAGGCTGTTCTGGGGCGTCGGGCCGAGGAGCAGGCGGCGCTCTATCGTTTCACCGATCGGCTGTTTCGCGCGCAGTCTCTGGAGGATGTCTACGCCGCCGCCCTCGATGCCATCATGGCGGCGCTGCATTGCAGCCGGGCCGCGATTTTGCGCTGCGATGCCGATGGCGTCATGCGGTTTGCGGCGTGGCGCGGCCTGTCCGATCGCTATCGCGCCGCCGTCGAGGGCCATTCGCCGTGGTCGCCCGGCGAAGCCAACCCCGAGCCGGTGTGCATAGCCGATACCGCCGGTGCCGAGCTTGAACCGCCGCTCGCCGCTGCGGTCAAACGCGAGGGCATCGGCGCGCTCGCCTTCATTCCGGTGATGGCCGAGGGCAGGCTGATCGGCAAATTCATGAGCTATTACGACGCGCCGCGCGAATCCGCCGGCGAAGACACCGATCTGGCGCTGACGCTGGCGCGCCAGCTCGGCTTCGCCGTCGAACGCATGCGGGCGGAGCAAGCGCGCGCCGCCATGGAAGCGGAATTGCGCGCTGCCAGCGAGAAGCTCGAGGCGGAAGTCGAGAAGCGCACGCTGGAGCGCGATCGCATCTGGAACGTCTCCGAGGACCTGCTCGCCGTCTCCAATTTCGAGGGCTATTTCCTCAGCATCAATCCGGCGTGGACGCGGCTGCTCGGCTGGAGCGAGGACGAGATCAAGTCCATGCATGTCGGCGAATTGCGTCATCCGGACGACGCGCCCAACGCCATCGCGGGCCGCGCGCAGCTCGCGCAAGGGGTGCCGACTGTTCGCATGGAGAACCGTTTCCGCCACAAGGACGGCTCGTGGCGCTGGCTGCAATGGACCGTGGCCGAGAACCGCGGTCTGATCTATGTCGCCGGCCGCCACGTCAGCGCCGAGAAGGAGGCCGCCGTCGCGCTGGAACGGGCGCAGCGGCAAGCCGCGCATCTGCAGAAGATGGACGCCATCGGCCAGCTTACCGGCGGCATCGCCCACGACTTCAACAATCTTCTGATGATCGTGAGCGGCCACGCCCAGAGTCTGAAAAATCACCTGAAAGAGCCGCGCGACGCGCGCGCGCTGGCGGCCATCGAAATGGCGGCGGGCCGCGGCGAGAATCTGACTCGGCAATTGTTGTCGTTCTCCCGCACGCTGCCGCTCAATCCGACGGTGCTCGATCCGGCCGAGACGGTGGGAGCCATCCGCGACGTGCTGGCCGGTTCGATGCACGTCAATATCGAATTTCGCATCGACGTTCCCGACACGACCTGGGCGGTGAATGTCGACAAGTCCGAGCTCGAGCTCGCCTTGGTCAATCTCGTCGTCAATGCGCGCGATGCGACCCCGGGCGCGGGCCGTGTTGTGATCGCGGCCGAGAACCTTCATCTCGCCGCCGGCGCCGGCCCGGAAGGCTTGCACGGCGACTTCGTCGCGCTCGGCGTTGCCGATAGCGGCAGCGGCATCCCGGTCGATCTGCTGCCGCGGGTGGTCGAGCCATTCTTCACCACCAAAGGCCCGGATAAGGGCACCGGGCTCGGCCTGTCGCAGGTCTACGGCTTTGCCCGGCGCTCGGGTGGCAGCGTGACGATCGACAGTGAAGTCGGTCGCGGCACCACGGTGACGTTGTATCTCCCGCGCAGTCACGCGCCGGTCGCCCCGCCGTTGCCGCACGACGACAAGCGCTACGTCGCGCTCGACCGCCAGACCATCCTCGTCGTCGAGGATAATCCCGACGTGAGAGATGTCGCGGTGTCGCTCTTGCACCAGCTCGGCTACCGCTCGGTGGAGGTCGACAGCGCCGCCGCCGCGCTCGATCAGCTCGCCGGCGGAGACATCGCGCTCGTTTTCAGCGACGTCGTGCTGCCAGGCCAGACCGACGGATTGGCGCTGGCGCGGATCGTCAACGATCGCTATCCGAACATTCCCGTGGTGCTGACGACCGGCTACACCAAGGTGTTCGACGCGGATCCGGAATTTCCAGTGCTGCGCAAGCCGTATCAGATTTCGGCGCTTGGCCGGGTGATCCAACAATCGCTCAATGCGCCGGCGCGCTCGCCGACGGCGAGCGGGTAAGCCGCGCCCTGATCGGGAAATTCCGATCAGCTTGGGCCGCCCTGCGGCGCGGCTGGCGCGCCGGCTAAGAGAGCGCTTCCTAAAAGATCATCGGGGCGCCGAAAACTCGCCCGCGAATCCGCACAGTTTTGCCTTGGCGACGGGTTCCGATGGCGCCACCTCCGTCGGGGGAGGGGCCAACCGGGCGAGCATTTTTTTTGTAGCGCGTACGCTTGGTGGGGCTCCGGGGCGGCGCGACGTGTCCTAGGCACGGCGCGCCGTTCTCCATTTCGCCGCGGGCTGATCGATCGCCAGTATGCGGGACTTTTCTCTTTGCTACGGGACTTGACGGGCGCACAAGGCTCCATTCCTTGGACCCGCCGCGGTACCGGCATGGCTGACCTCGCAGGACTGGAGGGACTCGAATCGAACCGGCTGATATGAGACGCGCCATGAGTGTCCAGCATGAAGCGCGCACCGCCGATGGCTTTTTGGCCTCTCGCGGCGAAAGACAGCCCGTCCACCGCGGTTTGATCTTTACCATTGTCGCTCTTGCCTTGCTGATGATGTCGATCAACTCGACGATCGTCGCGACGGCGTTGAACGCCTTGCGAAATGGATTGCACACGTCGATCAACTGGGCCGGATGGACTATTACGGCCTACGCGTTCGGATTTTTGCTGATCCTGCCCGTCAGCGGGACGCTCAGCGAACGGTATGGCCGCCGTCGGGTATTTCTCGGCTCGGTTGTCGCCTTCACCCTGGCCTCGCTGTGCTGCGGGCTGGCCGACAACATCTATGTGCTTATTGCATTGCGCGCGGTACAGGCGGCAGGTGGAGCGGGCTTCACGCCCTCGGCGACCGGGATCATTGTCGATCACTTCGGTCACGCGCGCGACCGCGCGGTCAGCTTGTTCGGCAGCATCTTCTCGATCGGGGCGATGATCGGACCGGTCTTCGGCGGGCTTTTCGTCTCATACTGGACGTGGCGGGGCGTGTTTTTGGTCAACGTCCCGATCGGCGTGGCGGTTTTCATTCTGGCACTGCGTTACGTGCCGCCGGATCGATCGCGGACAGGAGCAACCCTGCCGAGAATGGATGCCGCCGGTCTGGCGCTGCTCGGCGGCGGCCTCCTCGCCGGCATGCTCGCCGTCAGCTATCTGGGCGAAAGGCATGCGCACGGATGGTCGCCCATCTTCGCGGTCCCATTGGCCGTCGCGGTTGTCGCGCTATGGATGTTTTTTCGGCACATCAACCGTTCGCCGTCCCCGTTCATCGCACCGCGCCTGATTTATGGCCCAGGCTTCGGCGCCGTCAATCTCATCAACGCAATCTACGGCGGCATCACCTCGGGCGTGATAGCGCTCGTCCCGCTCTACGCAACAAACCGCTATGGCATCGACGCACTCGACTCCGGTACATTGCTTATTGCCCAAGGGGCAGCGGCAATCATGTTGTCGATCGCCAGTGCATTTGCGTTGCGGCGCACGGGCTATCGGGCGCCGATGTATTTCGGCGGCGCCGTTATCGCGACCGGCGTTCTGCTGCTTGCCCTCAGTCCGGTCGCCGGTATTCCACCCTATGCGTGGCTCGCCGGCGCCGCCTTCCTCGTCGGAACGGGCCGCGGGGCGAACAATCCGGCCAGCCGCAACGCCGGACTGCAACTGGCGCCTGAGCACTCCGCGACCCTTGCCGCGCTGCGGACCATGTGCATGCAAATCGGGACAATCATCACAGTCTCAATAGACGCTGCGGTTCTCGCCAGTTCCCACGATCCTGGCCGCATCCAAGCATGGCTTTTCGCGGCAGCCGCTGCGCTGCTCGTCGCGTCGCTGCCACTGGTCTCTCGCGTGCCGGAGCACCGCGGTTCGTGGTGACCGCAACAGCGGAACGGATGTTTTCAACCCGGCTGAAAATTGAAGTGATGGTGGGCGCACAAGGACTCGAACCTTGGACCCGCTGATTAAGAGTCAGCTGCTCTACCAACTGAGCTATGCGCCCTAACCGACGACGGACGAAAGGTTAGGAACTTCCACCAATTTGCCGGGGCACCCTTAAGGCGCCGATCGGAAAAGAAAGCCGCCTTACGGCGGCAATCCAGCTTCGATATAGCGGCCCGCCGCGCCGTGGGCAAGGCTCGCGGTTACCCCACATCTGTCGAGTGGATGCGGCGCTCGCCGACGGCAAGCGGCTCGAGCTTGCCGCTGCGCGCCCGGCGGGCCACGAGCTTGTTCAAGGCGGCCAGGTAAGCCCTGGCCGAAGCGACCAGCGTATCGGGATCGGCGCCCTTGGCGGTCACCGCGCGGCCGTTTTCCGACAAGCGCACCGAGACTTCGGCCTGCGCATCGGTACCTTCTGTCACCGCGTGCACCTGATAGAGCTCGAGCGCCGCCTCGTGCGGGACCATGGCCTTGACGCAGTTGAACACGGCATCCACCGGGCCATTACCTTCGCATTCCTCGATCATCGCCTTGCCGTCGACGTCGAGCTTCATGGTCGCGCGTTGGGGGCCGCGGGTGCCGGCGATGACCGACAGCGACACCAGCTTGATGTGATCTTGGGCGGTCGCGATTTCCTCGTCGACCAGCGCCTCGATGTCTTCGTCGTAAACGTGCTTCTTGCGGTCGGCCAGCGTCTTGAAGCGCACGAACGCCTCTTCGAGCTGGTTATCGCCGAGGTGGTAGCCGAGCTCCTCGAGCTTATGCACGAAAGCGTGCCGCCCGGAATGCTTGCCCATGACCAGCGATGTCTGCTTCACGCCGACGTCCTCCGGCACCATGATCTCGTAGGTCTGGGTGTGCTTGAGCATGCCGTCCTGATGGATGCCGCTCTCGTGGGCGAAGGCATTCCGGCCGACGATGGCCTTGTTGTATTGCACCGGGAAAGAGGTCACGGCGGCAACCAGCTTCGACGCTCGCGTCAGCATGGTGGCGTCGACGCCGGTCCAGTACGGCAACACGTCGTTGCGCACCCGCATCGCCATGACGACCTCTTCGAGCGAGGCATTGCCGGCGCGCTCGCCGATGCCGTTGACGGTGCACTCGATCTGCCGGGCGCCGGCTTTGACGCCAGCGAGCGAATTCGCCGCCGCCATGCCGAGATCGTTGTGACAATGCACCGAGAAGCGCGCCAGATCGGAATTCGGCACCCGCTCGTGCAATGTCTGGAACATGGCGAAATATTCCTCCGGCACCGTGTAGCCGACGGTGTCGGGAATATTGATGGTAGTGGCGCCGGCCTTGATCGCGGCCTCGACGCAGCGGCACAAAAAGTCGAACTCGGTTCGGGTGCCGTCCTCGGCCGACCATTCGACGTCGTCGGTATGATTGCGCGCGCGCGTGACTTGCGCGATCACCATTTCGTAGACCTCGTGCGGCTCCTTCTGCAGCTTGTACTTCATGTGCACCGGCGAGGTGGACAGGAAGGTGTGGATGCGCTGCCGCTTGGCCGGCTTGATCGCCTCGGCGCAGCGATCGATGTCCTTGAAGCTGGCGCGGGCCAGGCCGCAGACCACCGCGTTCTTGGTGCGCTTGGCGATCTCGTGCACGGCGGCGAAGTCGCCATCTGAGGCAATCGGAAAGCCGGCTTCGATGATGTCGACGCCCATCTCGTCGAGCAATTCCGCGACTTCGAGCTTTTCCTCGTGCGTCATGGTCGCGCCGGGGCATTGCTCGCCGTCGCGCAAAGTGGTGTCGAAAATGACGACACGATCCTTCGCGGACCGGGGTTGAGCCGATTGCGGTTGGGGGTTGCCGGACGTGGTGTTGTCAGACGAAGTCATGATGAAGGTCCTTCTGGTCTGCGCCCGCCCGATGCCTGGCATCCGGGGTCGGGGCGCTCATCGGGTTCTCTGCCTTGCGATCGACCCCTGAGTGCCCAGGCGCAAACGGCCCAGCCGGCCCTCAGGGGGTGGTAAGGAGCAGGAGCCCGCTCGAAGGAAGCATGCTGAGAATGAGGGCGGCGCCGGAGCGGGCCGCTGGGGCCGTCTGGGTCATCGCGCAAAATTCGCAGCGCTTCGACATTGCCTATCGTCCGCCTACCGGCTTCGTTCGGCCCCAAGCCTCGCGGATTAAGGTGAATTCCGCGTTAAGGTCATGTGGGCTTAAGCTCTTTCTATCGGAAGAGGGGACCCAGAGGCAAGCGTGGGCTGGCGCGGCAAACGCCGCAGGCGATTGCCGGCTCAGTGCTTGCCTTCCGCTTTGAGCATCCGCTCGGCCTCTTTCAGGGCGCTAAGCGCCTTTCCGGTGACCGTGGGGTATTCGAGCTTGAGCTTTTCGATGGCCGTGATGATTGCGGCCGACACTACCACCCAGGCGACGTGCTTGTGATCGGCAGGCACGACATACCACGGCGCATAATCGGTCGAGGTTTCGCGGATCATGTCCTGGTAGGCAGCCATATAGGCGTCCCAATGCCCTCGCTCGGCAGCGTCGCTGGGCGAGAACTTCCAGCGTTTAAACGGCTCGTCGAGGCGGGCCAGGAAGCGCTGGCGCTGCTCTTCTTTCGAGATGCGCAGGTGGAATTTCAGCACCAGCGTGCCGTTGCGCGTCAGGTGCCGCTCGAAGGCGCGGATCTCCTTGAAGCGGTGGTTCCAGACGCTCTTGCCCGTGGCGCTCGGTGGCAGGTTCTGCTTATCCAGCAATTCGGGATGGACCCGCACCACCAGGACTTCCTCGTAATGCGAGCGGTTAAAAATGCCGATTCGGCCGCGCGCCGGCACGTCCTTGCTGCTGCGCCAAAGAAAGTCGTGCTCAAGCTCTTCCAGGCTCGGCGCCTTGAACGAATGCACCTCGCAGCCTTGCGGGTTGATGCCCGACATCACGTGCTTGACGACGCCGTCCTTGCCGGCGGCGTCCATGCCCTGCAGCACGATCAGGACACCCCACTTGCCGTCGGCGTAAAGGCGCTGCTGCATGTCCTCAAGCTTGGCCACGCCTCCGGCAAGGATCGGCTCGACGTCCTCGATGCCGGTGGACAGGCCGAAAGTCTCGGCGGGATCGCAGTCGGAGAGCTTGAAGTGCCGGGGGTGATCGACCCGGCACTCCTTCACGATGTCGCGGGCGATTTTTTTGATCTCGGCAATCTTCATCGCCGCCGGTTGCCCGCCTGCGCCAAGTCGATTTGCGCCAAGTTGATTTGCGCCATCCTCACTTGTGCCACGGATTGACAAACAAGCCGATCATGCCGGTGACGCCTTTCACATGCGGCGACGGCGGCGATCCGAATTTCGCCGTCAAATCCTCACGCGTCAGGCCGGGCGGCAGTTCGGTTGGCGCGAAATCGGTCGCGATGAGAGTGAAGGTATAGTGATGCGGCGTCTGGCCGGGGGGTGTGCACGGACCGGAATAGTGCCCGACGCCCATCAGGCTCTTGCCGCCGACATATTGATCGGAGTCCTTGCTGGTGGAGCCTTCGGGGAAGCCGGTGACCTTGGCGGGGTCGATGCCGTAGGCCACCCAGTGACTGACGCCGAACGGCGCGCGGCCTTCCGGATCGAACATAAGAAGGACCAGGCTCTTGGTGCCAGCCGGCACATTGCTCCAGTGCAATTCCGGCGAGACGTTGTCGCCGACGCAATTCGGATTATTGCCGGGATTTTTATTGGAAACCTTCTTCGGCATCAGGTGGCCATCGGCGAAGGTTTTCGATTGCAGCGTGAAGAGCCCGGCGGCATTGGCCGCCGAGGTGAAACCGAAAGCCAGCGCCGCCGCAGCCGCAGCGGTCACGCAATAGGATCGTTTTGCAAACATAGATTGCCTCCCAGGGGTTTGTTTTCTCGCTCCGGCCTTAGTCTAACCGCCGCGAAATTCGAAACAACCCCACATTGGAAGCAAAATTCCGCCACAGGTTTTTTTCTGAGATGCGCAGAGCCGGCCCCAATGCGAAAAGGGCTCGCATCAGCGAGCCCTTTTTATCTAGACGCGTCAATTCAACCTGGAATCAGTTCTTGCTCTTGTCGACCAGCGCGCGCTCTTTGATCCAGGGCATCATATCGCGCAGCTTGGCGCCGACCGTCTCCGCCTGATGCGCGGCGAGCTTGGCGCGCATCGCCTTGAACGCGGTCTGGTTGACCTTGTTCTCCAGCATCCAATCCTTGACGAACTTGCCGGACTGGATGTCGTCGAGAATCTTCTTTAATTCGGCGCGGGTCGCCGCGGTGACGACGCGCGGGCCGGAGACATATTCGCCATATTCGGCGGTGTTGGACACCGAATAGTTCATGTTGGCGATGCCGCCCTCATAGATGAGGTCGACGATCAGCTTCATTTCGTGGATGCACTCGAAATAGGCCATTTCCGGCGCGTAGCCGGCATCGACCAGAGTGTCGTAACCGGCCTTCATCAATTCTACCACGCCGCCACACAGCACGGCTTGCTCGCCGAACAGGTCGGTTTCGCATTCCTCGCGGAACGAGGTCTCGATGATGCCGGCGCGGCCGCCGCCGATCGCGGCGCCGTAGGACAGACCGAGATCGTGGGCATTGCCGGACGCGTCCTTGTGAATGGCGAGGAGGCACGGCACACCGGCGCCGCGCTGATATTCCGAGCGCACGGTATGGCCGGGTCCTTTCGGCGCGATCATCATCACGTCGAGATCGGCGCGCGGCTCGATCAGATTGAAGTGGATGTTGAGCCCATGCGCGAACATCAGCGCCGCGCCTTCCTTCATATTGCCGTGGAGTTGGCCGTTATAGATGTCGGCCTGCAATTCGTCGGGGGTCAGCATCATCATCACGTCGGCCCATTTGGCGGCCTCGGCGACTTCCATCACCTTTAGCTTCTCGCCCTGCGCTTTCTTGACCCCTTGGGAATTCTTGCGCAGCGCCACGGCGACGTCCTTGACGCCGGAATCGCGCAGATTGAGCGCATGGGCATGGCCCTGGCTGCCGTAGCCGATAATGGCGACCTTCTTGCCCTTGATCAGGTTCAGGTCGGCGTCGCGATCGTAGTAAACACGCATGGTCTCTCACCCCTAGTCAGGCGCTTTGATGGATCGTTTCCGCTGGAGCTTCTATGGGGTGCGGGCGGATTGGACAAGCCCGGACCGCGGCGCCGGGCGGCGCAACGGCGGTCTGCCGCGCTCCGCGCAATTGCCGTCGAACGCCTCGCGGGCCCGCGCGATCTTGGCCTGATGGCGCATGGCCCAGTCGCCGAGCGCCGAGACCGGCTGGAGCAGGTCGCGGCCGAGCGCGGTGAGCGCGTAATCCACCCGCGGCGGAACGCTTGGCGTGACCGTGCGCGTGACGAGTCCGTCGCGTTCCAGTCCGCGCAGGGTCAGCGTCAGCATGCGCTGCGAAATGCCGCCGATGGCGCGGCGCAATTCGTTAAATCGCAGGGCTCCGGGGCCAAGCCTAGTGACCACCAGCACCGACCATTTGTCGCCGACGCGGGCCAATATGTCGCTGATGGCGCGGCAATCGCCGGGCAAATGCATGTGCCGGGCGGGTAAATTTATGTGTCTAGGTTTCACCGGTGTGCCTTCTTGTGCGGCGCGCGGCCAGTCATTTATCTAGCCCAGGCATTTATCTAGCCCTAGTTACGAATTCAAACCAAGGACTACAACCATGGCCCTGCCGCAAGTCGCCGTCATCGTCGGTTCCAACCGGCGCGAATCGATCAACCGCAAATTCGCCCAGGCCCTGATCAAGCTCGGCGCCGGCAAGTTCGACGCCAAAATCGTCCGGATCGACGATCTGCCGCTGTATAACCAGGACCACGAAGGCAACCTGGCGCCGGAGGTCGCGCGCTATAAGGACGAAATCGCCAAGTCCGACGGCGTGCTGTTCGTCACGCCTGAGCATAACCGCTCGGTCCCCACCGTGCTCAAGAATGCCATCGATTGGGGGGCCCGGCCGTTCGGCACGAGCGTGTGGCCCGGCAAGCCCGGCTTCATCACCGGCACCTCGCCCGGTGCGATCGGCACCGCGTTGGTGCAGGCCAATCTGCGCACCGTCATGCTTGGGCTCGGCATGACGCTGCTTGGCGGCGAATCCTACGTCCAGTTCAAGCCGAACCTGTTCGCCGACGACGGCACGATCGGCGACGAGACGACGCAGAAATTTCTGCAAGGGTTCGTCGACCGTTTCGCGGTGCTGGTGGCGAAGCTGAAAGCTTAAGCGATGTCGTTGCGAGGCGCCAACGGGACCGCGCGAAGCGCGCGGCCCGATGACCGGCTCCGCGACGAAGCAATTCAAGGCTTTGCGCTGGATTGCTTCGCTGCGCTCGCAATGACACTTACATCCCGTCCGGCCCGCGGGTAATGGCGACCACGCCGGTGCGCGAGACTTCGACCAGTCCGACCGGCAGCATCAGGTTGACGAAGCTTTCGATCTTTTCCGAGGCGCCGGTGATTTCGAACACGAAGCTTTCGGTGGTGGCGTCGATGACGCGGGCGCGAAAGGCGTCGGCGAGCCGCAGCGCTTCCATGCGCTGATCGCCGGTGCCGCGCACCTTGACCATCGCCAGCTCGCGCTGAATCGCCGGGTTTGCCGTGGTCAGGTCGATCACCCGGTGCACCGGCACCAGGCGGTCGAGCTGGTTTTTGATCTGTTCGAGCACCATCGGCGTGCCGCGGGTGACGATGGTAATGCGCGACAGATGCTTCTCATGCTCGGTTTCCGAAACCGTCAGCGAATCGATGTTGTAGCCGCGGCCGGCGAACAGGCCGATGACACGCGCCAGCACGCCGGGCTCGTTATCGACCAGCACGCAAAGTGTGCGTATCTCAACCCGCTCGCTCGTCGGAGCGGCTGGATAATGGCTTGTCGTCGCGTTGCTCACGGGCATCTCCCTACACCAGCATCTTGCCTTCTTCGGTCACCGCATTCTCGACGCGGGTCGCGGCGTCGCCGAGCAGCATCTCGTTATGGGCGCGGCCGGACGGGATCATCGGGAAGCAATTTTCCGTGGGGTCGACCACGCAGTCGAAGATGACCGGCTTCTTCACATCGATCATCTCCCGGATCTTGGCGTCGAGTTCGGCGGGCTTCTCGCAGCGGATGCCGTAGGCGTGATAGGCCTCGGCGAGCTTGACGAAATCCGGCAGCGCCTCGCTGTAGGAATGCGAATACCGTCCGCCGTGCAACAACTCCTGCCATTGACGCACCATGCCCATGTATTTGTTGTTGAGGATGAAGATTTTCACCGGCAAATCATACTGCACCGCCGTGGACATTTCCTGCATCGTCATCTGCACCGAGGCTTCGCCGGCGATGTCGATGACCAGCGAATCGGGATGCGCCATCTGCACGCCGACCGAGGCCGGCAGGCCATAGCCCATGGTGCCGAGGCCGCCTGAGGTCATCCAGCGGTTCGGCTCCTGGAACTGATAGAACTGCGCCGCCCACATCTGATGCTGCCCGACTTCGGTGGTGATGTAGGTGTCGCGGTCCTTGGTCAGTGCGAACAGCCGCTGGATGGCGTATTGCGGCTTGATGATGTCCTTCGAATTGTTGAAGGCGAGGGACTTCTTGGTGCGCCATTTGTCGATCTGATCCCACCACGCCTTGAGCGCCGTCTTGTCGAGCTGCGGCGGTTTTGCCTTCGACAGCCGCAGCATTTCCTCCAGCACATGCGCGCAGTCGCCGATGATGGGCAGGTCGACCTTGACGTTCTTGTTGATCGACGACGGATCGATATCGACGTGGATTTTGGTCGAGCCGGGCGAGAAGGCATCGAGCCGCCCGGTGATACGATCGTCGAAGCGTGCGCCGATGCAGATCATCAGGTCGCAATCGTGCATCGCCCAATTAGCTTCCCAGGTGCCGTGCATGCCGAGCATGCCGAGCCATTGCGGATCGGCAGCCGGGAACGCGCCAAGCCCCATCAGCGTCGAGGTTATGGGAAAGCCGGTGAGTTTGACCAGTTCGCGCAAGGCCTCGCTGGCGGCGGGGCCGGAATTGATCACGCCGCCGCCGGTGTAGAACAGCGGCCGCTTGGCCGTCGCCATCATTTCCACGGCTTGCCGTATCTTGTCGGGATCGCCATGAATTCTGGGCCGATAGCCCTTATGCTGAAATTCCTTTGGCTTGCTGTACGTGCCTTTGGCGAACTGGATGTCCTTGGGGATGTCGACCACCACCGGGCCCGGCCGCCCGCTGGCGGCGATGTGGAACGCCTCGTGCAGGGCGCGCGGCAGATCGGCGATGGATTTGACGAGATAATTGTATTTGGTGCACGGCCGGGTGATGCCGACCGTGTCGCATTCCTGGAATGCGTCGTTGCCGATGAGATGTGTCGGCACCTGTCCGGTGATGACCACGAGCGGAATGGAGTCGCACAGCGCATCGGTCAGGCCGGTGACGGCGTTGGTGGCGCCGGGTCCGGACGTGACAAGGACGCAGCCGACCTTCCCAGTCGAACGGGCATAACCTTCGGCGGCGTGCACGGCGCCCTGTTCGTGCCGCACCAGCACGTGACGGACTTTCTCTTGCGACTGAAACAGCGCGTCGTAGATCGGCAGCACCGCGCCGCCGGGATAGCCGAAAATATGCTCGACGCCCTGATCGGCCAGCGCCGCTATCACCATTTCCGCTCCGGTCATCTCAGTCATCGCTCGCTCCACTCATTCGATTTCGTCCGGCCGATTTTGAAAATAAAAAAGGGCCTCGAAGGGCCCCTGGGTCGCGCACCGCCTCGTCTCGCAGGTGGATTTATCCACCCCCGGCGGTGCGCTTCGATACGAGGATCAGCGAAGTCTTCGGACGCACGGCTGTGCCCTTTGCTTGAACGCGACATTTATAAGCATTGTGGCCGCGGCGGTCAAGCCGAATGCGGCGACAATGCGACTTCCGAAGCATGGGCAAACTTCAAACGATCGTTTGAAATCGGTTTGGCGGGCAAAAACCCGTGTTCTTAACCGTCGTTAACGGTCACAGCTTGGCCGCGAATTAGCGCCGGGCGCGCCTTCATATTTCCCCGGCCTGTTGCTGGATTAGCGCACGGGAAGGGCGGCGCTGAAATCTTCCGAGCAGGCGCTGCCGGTTTCTTCGCTGGAGGGGACATGGTCGCAAAACATCGAGCCGGACATCGGACTCTCGGACAGCTGAGCCGCATCGCGGCTGCGCTTATCGTCACGCTCGTTCTCGGCGCGGCGGTCGGCGGGCCGCCGGCGGCGGCGCAGCGCGTGGCGCCGGCGCTCAACTCCACCGGTGCGATCCTGAAATGGATCAATTCCTACCGGCATAAGCGGGACCCGGAGAGCCTGCCGGCCGTCGTGCACACGCTGAGCGCCATGCAGGCGTTCAAGGATGCCGAAAGCTCCGGGCCCTATATCGGCTTTATTGCCGGCGTCCTCGGCGCCAATCCGCCGCTCGCCGAAAACCTGATCCTGAAAATGCTCTCGATCGATCCGGCCGACCATTGGGTGCTGGTAAGGGCCATCGCCTATTCCGGCCTGCCGCATTGGAAGGACCTGCTCGCCACCTTCGTCGACCGCATGCCGACGCGCCGCGAGATGATCAACCAATATCTCGACGGCAAGCTGCCGACGCTGCAACAGATCGATTTCAGGAGTGCGAAGCCGGGCATGCTCGACAAAATCGAGACCTCGCTGCACATCGGCGAGAAGCCGAAGAAGATCGTGGCGCTCCAGCCGACACCGGAACTGATCGACGTGCTATGGGGCTATTATCTCGCCACCGGCAGCTACCCGCCGATCGAAAGCGTGATCAAGCTTTTGCCGCTGTCCAACGATCATGACAACGTCGACAATCTTACCACCGGCAGTGCGGCGAAATTCACGCTGGCAAGCAATGCGGTGCGCGACACCGATCTGTTGGCGATGCTGCAGGCGGTGGAGAAAAAACAGCCCGCCGACGTCAAACCCGTCCTCCATGACGTCATCGAGACCGCCGAGACCGTCGACACCGTGCATATGCGCCAGGAATCTCTGGCAGCGATCGAGGAACTGAAAGAGAAAGGCCCCAATTCCAAGCGCGAGCTCTCGGGCTGGGGCCAGGTGGGGCAGGGCGCGCTGTCGATGGGCTGTGTCGTCGCGGCGGCGACCGGCCAGATCGAGCTCGGCATTCCCTGCGTGATCGGCGGCGCCGCTTACACCGCCGGCCTGCAATATGCGACGCACTAGCGGAAAAGGCTGCGTTAGGCTTCGTCGATGACGCAGCGGATGCCGATCCTCGACAGGCGGCTTTATGTCTGTGCGCTGTCGATCGTGCGGAGTTGCGCCTCGATCGCGGCTTGTGCTTCCGGCGGCGCGACCCATTCGAATTCCGGCAATTGATTGCGAAACCACGTCGCCTGGCGCTTGGTGTATTGCCGTGTTTCCAGCTTGGCGTGCGCGATAGCCTCGGCAAGCGTGACGTCGCCGGCAAGATGGCGAATGAGCCACGGTACGCCGTGCGCCTTCATTGCCGGCAAGCTTTGACCAAGCTTGCGCGCGGCGAGCGCGCGGACTTCATCCAGCGCGCCGGCCGCCATCATGGCGTCGAACCGCCTGTCGATGCGGCGGGCCATCTCGTCGCCCTCGGGCATTAGAAAAATCTTCGCCGCAGTGGCGAGCGCGACCGGTGCGGGCTCGTTGTTCCCCTGCCAATCGAGAATGGAGCGTCCGGTCGCCAGTACGACTTCGAGCGCGCGGGCGATGCGGGCGCGATCATTCGATTGAAGCCGCGCCGCCGCCTTGGCGTCGCGCGCCGTGAGGTCGGCATAGAGCGCGGCGACGCCCTCGCGCGAAAGCCGTCCGCGCACCGCGTCGCGAATGTCGGCGGGGATCGGCGGCATTTTGGCAAGGCCGCGGGTCAGCGCGTTGAAATAAAGCCCGGTGCCGCCGACGATAATCGCCGGCCCATCGCTGCCGATGTCTGCCAAGATCGCCGACGCTTCGCCGCACCAGCGGCCGACGGAGTAGGTCTCGGCCGCATCGATGTGGCCGTAGAGCCGGTGCGGCACGCGCTGCTCTTCCGCAAGCGTCGGCCGCGCGGTGATGATGCGCAAATCGCGATAGACCTGCATGGAATCGGCATTGATGATCATGCCGCGATGCTTTTGCGCCAGCGTCAGCGCCAATGCCGACTTGCCGCTCGCCGTCGGGCCTGCAATGAGGATGATCTTCGGCACGTCGCAACTGTTCCTCTTTCCCCTCCCGGATCGCACGGTATGTTCTATGTGGCAACGCTGATCTCCGCTCCCGGCCGTCCGGGGGTGACCGATGTTTTGGCGCGCCAGGCAGCGCGGTATTTGCCGCACGGCCGGCCGGTCGATTGGCTCGATCCGGGAACCGCGCTCGACATCGCGTTTCTGCTCGACGGCATCGAGCCCGGTGAGGTCGCGGCTCTGCTGAAGGATTTCGCCGCCGATCTGCGCGATATTATCGGCACCGAGCCCATCGATGTGGTGATCCAGCCGCAGGACAATCGGCGCAAAAAGCTCCTGGTTGCCGACATGGACTCCACCATGATCGGCCAGGAATGCATCGACGAGCTTGCCGACTATGCTGGCGTCAAAGACCAGGTCGCGGACATCACCGCGCGCGCCATGCGCGGCGAGCTCGATTTCGCCCCGGCGCTGCGCGAGCGCGTGGCGCTGCTCAAGGGTCTGCCGGCCGCGGTCATCGGGCAAGTGCTGGCCGAGCGCATCCGGCTGACGCCGGGCGGCCCGACGCTGGTCGCGACCATGCGCGCTAACGGCGCCTATACTTGTGTGGTGTCGGGCGGCTTCACGGCTTTCACTGCCGACCTGGCCGCGGCGATAGGCTTCGACGAGCAGCGCGCCAACACGCTGTTGACCGATGCTCAGGGGTTGCTGACCGGCGAAGTCGCCGAGCCGATTCTGGGCCGCGACGCCAAGCGCGCCACGCTCATCGAATTACGCGCGCGTTTTGGGTTCGCGCCGGAGGATACGCTTGCCGTCGGCGACGGCGCCAACGATCTGCCGATGCTGCAGGTCGCCGGCCTCGGCGTCGCCTTTCACGGCAAGCCGGTGCTGCGCCAAGCTGCCGCCGCCTGCATCGACCATGGCGACCTGACGGCGCTGCTATACGCGCAGGGTTACCGACGCGAGGAGTTTGTGAAGGAGAAAGAGTAGCGAATAGAACATCCGCTGCTGCTATTCGCTACTCACGATTCGCCACTCGCTCTACTGCAGGTTCAGCGCGACGAAGCGCGTCTCGCCCTTGGCGTTCGACACCAGCAGCACCGCCATCTTCTTGCCCTGCGACTTAAGCTGGTCGATTCGCTTTTGCATATCGGCCGGCGTGGCGATGTTCTGATATTGTAGTTCGACGATGACATCGCCGGGCGCCATGCGCTTGTCCGGGTCGGCGGTCGCCACGCTCTGGTCGACGCCGGTGACGACAACGCCTTTGATGCCGTCTTTGATCTTGAACTTCTTGCGCAGGTCGTCCGACATGCTGGACAGTTCGAGGCCGAGCGTCTTCTGCACCACGGATTTGTCGGCGGGCGGACTGTCCTTATTGGTGTCGGCTTCGGCGACCTTGGTATTGTCCTGCAGCCTGCCGACCGTGACCTTGTGAGTTTCGGTCTTGCCCTTGCGGATAATCACGACGTCAACGGTCTTGCCGACCGGCGTATCGGCAACGATGCGCGGCAGGTCGTGCATTTCCTTGATGTCGTGACCGTCGAAGGTGACGATGACGTCGCCGGGCTGGATGCCGGCGGGCTTGGCCGGTCCTTTGTCGTCGACGCCGGCGACCAACGCGCCGTGCGGCGGGCTGACGTTCAGGCTCTCGGCGATGTCGTCGGTCACCTGCTGGATGCGCACGCCGAGCCAGCCGCGCCGTACCTCGCCGTATTGACGCAATTGATTGATGACATCGACCGCGGTGTCGGACGGCACGGCAAAGCCGATGCCGATCGAGCCGCCGGACGGCGAGATGATGGCGGTGTTGATGCCGATCACTTCACCGTCGAGATTGAACAGCGGACCGCCGGAATTGCCGCGATTGATGGCGGCGTCGGTCTGTATGTAGTTGTCGTAGGGTCCGGAATTGATGTCGCGATTGCGCGCCGAGACGATGCCGGCGGTGACCGTGCCGCCGAGGCTGAACGGATTGCCGATGGCGATCACCCATTCGCCGAGTCGCAGCTTGTCGGAGTCGCCGAACTTGACCGCCTTGAGCGGCTTGTCGGCATGCACCCGCAGCAGCGCCAGGTCCGCTTTGGTGTCCTTGCCGACCAAATCGGCCTTGAGCTTGGTGCCGTCATTGAGAATGACGCTGATCTCGTCGGCGTCGGCGATCACGTGATTGTTGGTGACGACGAGGCCGGACGGATCGATGATGAAGCCGGAGCCAAGCGAATTGATGCGGCGCGGCGCATCGTCGGAACTGTCGCCGCCGCTCTGGCCGCCCTGGCCACCGTGGTTCTTGAAGAATTGATCGAAAAACTTTTCCATCGGCGATCCGGGCGGCAGATTGGGCAGCTCTTCGGAGTGCGGATCGATCGTCTGCGACGTGGAGATATTGACCACGGCATCGATGACTTGCTCGGCGACGTCGGCAATGGCGTCCGGTCCCCGCGCTGCCGCGGGCTGCACCGGCATTAGCATGATGGCGGCCGCCAGCGCGGCGATTGCGGTCCCCGTTGCCAGCCGCCGGGACATCCGGGCGGGCGCTAGCCGGCCAGCCAAGGCCGTTACGATCGCAACGAGCCGCAGCGGTTTGGCCGGTAAATCGGCGAGGGAGCTGGCGAAGGACTTGGACGTCGGCACCACGTCGGCGCTCCTGGCATCTGTGACAGAGGAATGAGCCTCAAGGCCGAGGCTCGGCGGAAAAGGTTGCTCCGGCCGCATCCGGGACGCAAGGCCAAAGCCGGAGCCGTTTGCCATTAGCGGAGGGATTGGGGCGGAATAGCGGCTCCTGGAATGCCTCAAAAATATTCACTGGCGCACGGTTTTCCGGACCATGCTTTATCCGCGCACCAGCCAGACGATGAGTACGCCTACCACCGCGGAGACGATGCCGGCGATACGCAAGGGGCCATCGGGCATTTCGAGCACGGTCGCCATGGTGCGCTTGGCGCGGTCGGGAAACGCGGCCAGGAAAATGCCCTCGAGCGCAAAGAATAAGCCAAGCGCGGCGAGAAAATCCGACATCTCGCCTTAGCTCACGCCACGCTATTTCGCGGCGGCATTCGGCCGTGCCGCAGCACTCGCGCCCGGTCCCGGCGCGGCCGACGGCGCCGCAACCGGCGTGCCGTCAGGCAGCGTCTTGCCCGAGGGATTGCCGAAAAACCGGAAGAAATCGGTGTCCGGCCGCAGCACCAGGCGCGTGTTGTTCTGCTGCATGCTGTTTTGATAGGCCTGCATCGACCGGTAAAAGGCGAAAAAGCCCGGATCCTTGCTATAGGCGTCGGCAAATATCTTGTTGGCGTTTGCGTCGCCCTGGCCGCGGATGGTCTGCCCCTGGGAACTGGCGTCGGCGACGATCACGGTTACGTCGCGATCTGCCTTCGCGCGGATTTCCGTTGCCTTCTGGGCGCCCTCGGCGCGCAATTCGGCGGCTTCGCGCTGACGCTCGGTTTTCATGCGCGCATAGACCGCTTCCCGGTTCTCCTTCGGCAGATCCGCGCGGCGCAAGCGGACGTCGATGACATCGACACCGAAGGGCTTGGCATCATTGTCGAGCTCGGCGCGCATTTGCGCCATGAGCTCGTCGCGCTTGTTGCGCACTACGTCGCCAAGCGTGGCTCGTCCGAGGACGCGCCGCAGAGCGGAAGTCAGGAAACTCGAAAGCTGCGAGTCGGCGCCTTCCAGGCCGGTTCGCTGATAATATTTCAACGGATCGGTGATGCGGTAGCGCGCGAAGGCGTCGACGTCGATTTGTTGGCCAACCACCCGCGATGCGCTCGACTGGTCCTGACTTTGCAGACTCACGCCGGAGGCTTGGGTCTCGATCGAGAGAATACGCTTGTCGATATAGATCACGTTGTCGACGAACGGCATTTTGACATTGAGGCCGGGCTCGGTGATGACCCGAACGGGCTGGCCAAGCCGCACCACCAGCGCTTGGTTGGTCTGATACACGGTGAAGAACGTGCTGTAGGCGACGACCGCCGCAATCAGCAGAACGATGGCGACCACACCGCCAAGGATGTTCGGTTTCACTGATTGCCTCCCGACGGCTCGGAGGGCGCGGCCGGCGGCGCCGGCGGTTTTGTCGGCGGCAGATTGCTGAGCGGCAGATAAGGCACCACGCCGGAGGCGCCTTGGGTGCCGGTGTCGATGATCGTCTTGTCGGTCGAGCCGAGCACCCGTTCCATGGTCTCGAGATAGATGCGCTGACGGGTCACGTCCGGCGCATTTTTGTATTGCTGGTAGACCTGGGTGAAGCGCGACGCCTGGCCGTTGGCGTTGGCAACGATTTGCGAGCGATAGGCTTCGGCTTCCTGCATGATCTTGGCAGCGCGGCCACGCGCCTGCGGCACCACCTGATTGGCGTAAGTTTGCGCCTCGTTCGCCAGGCGCACGAGATCGGAGCTCGCCGCCTGCACGTCGCGAAACGAATCGATGACTTCCGGCGGCGCCTGGATCTTCTGCAACTGCACGCTTTGGACGAGGATGCCGGCCTTGTAGGAATCCAATGTCTTCTGCATCAGGTCTTGCACCGCATCCAGCACGCCCTGCGCCGCTGGTTGGCCGGCTTGCCCCTGAACGTCGCTAGTCTCCTGGAAGCCGGCGAGCAGCGGCTGCACGTCGGAACGGCCGACCACCTCGCTCATCGCGCTCTCGGCCACCGCCTTGACCGTCTGGGTCGGATTGGCGACGCTAAAAAGATAATCGCCCACCGCGCTCGGTTTCACCAGCCACAGCACCGAAAACTCGACGTCGACGATATTTTGATCGCCGGTGAGCATCAGGCTTTCATCCTGCACATCGCGCGTGCTTGTACCGCGCTCGTCAAAACCAATATCCAGCTTGTTGACGCGCAAAGCCGGCGGCGTGAGCGCGGTCTCGATCGGATAAGGCAGGTGATAATTCAGTCCGGGCTGCACTTCGCGGACGAATTGGCCGAAGCGCAGCACTACGCCGATCTCATCCGGCTCGACCTTGAAGAAGCCGGACATGCCCCACAACGCCACCAGGATCAGCGCGATCACCGCGATGCCGCGGCCGCCGAGATTGCCGGGGAGAAGCCCGCGTAGCCGCTCCTGGCTCCGCCGCAGGAATTCCTCGAGATCCGGCGGCTTCGGCCCCTGCGACTGCGGTCCCGAGCCCCAAGGCCCCCGGGGTCCGGAACCCCACGGCCCGCCGGGCTGGTTGCTCCACGGCATTTAAATTGTCTCCTGGGCGCGGGGTCACCCCCGCCTGCTTGATTGCGGGGGGTATAGGGAAATCCGGTGTTCCTGGCAACGCGCAGTTATGCCGCGGCTGCGGCATCATCGACCCGTTCGTAGCGCACAAAAGCGAACGGAACGTCGTCGTCAGCCGCAGGAGCGTGCTCGCTGCGCGCGATCTCGCGCCAGATCTTCGGATCGAGCGATGGGAAAGCGGTGTCGCCGTCGACGCGTTTGTGCACTTCGGTAATGGCGAGCCGGGCGGCGAGCGGCAGCGCCTGGGCATAAATGTCGCCGCCGCCGGCGACGACGATCTCGTCGGCGCCGCGCCGCAATGCATCGCCGCGGGCGGCGGCGAGAGCGTCGGCGAGAGTGGCGGCGGCCAGCACGCCCGGCGCGGCGAAGCTGCGATCACGGCTGACCACGATCGTGGTGCGGCCTTTCAGCGGCTTGCCGATCGACAGATAGGTCTTGCGGCCCATCACCACCGGCTTGTTCATGGTGCAGGCGCGAAAATGCGCCATGTCGGATTTGAGCCGCCACGGCAAGCCATTGCCGCGGCCGATGACACCGTTCTCGGCAACGGCGGCGAGGAGGACGATAAACATGTATCTCTAGCTCGACCAGCGCGTAAATAGTTCTGAAATTCGAGGTGCCGGATCCCAGTATTCGTCACGAAGGTTTGGCGGCGCCAACATGGATGCCGCTACCGGCCAGAACGAGAGGATGGCATCCCTGAAAGTCGCTCTCGCCTCGGCTTCCGTCACTGCGCCATCGAGCACAGCTTCCGACAAGCTTTCCAAGAACGCAAAGACACGACGCATATCTTTGGATACTGCTTGAAATTCCTTGGAATAATGATCGAGCGTCACCTCTCGAATGTTTTGTCGGGCTGCCTGGAGTGAAGGACTATTCCAAGCGGCTTGGTAATCGTGGATAGAAAGTGACGTAAACTTGCTCCGGTCGCTACTTTGTGCTGATCGCACAGTGCTTTGAGCGTAACGAAATGCCCGCCGTATCTGGTTGCAGGCAGGCCCCAGCGCGGCGATGAGATTGCCGTCCGATCGTCGCTCCCTGTACGAGAGTGGGGCGATACCCAAAAGATCAGTGGGCAAATGCAATCCTTCGATTTCGCGTGGCGTGATCAGAAAACACCGGTTCAGGCCAAGCGCTCCGAAGAACAATCCAACTTCAAAAATAACATTATCGCGAACAGCTCTTTCGATGCGTCCCTGTATTTCAATGACATCATCAGGCGCAAACACGAACGCGGCAAAATCGAAACGATCGAGCGAATCCAAGAGATCGTGAAATGTCGTTTGCGAAGGACGGAAGAGAGCTTGTGACCACACCGTTGCTTCTGCGTCAAAATCAAGATTTTCTTGGATTGCATAAGCAATATCCAACGCTTCGGCTGATGATCCGATAAAGAGTCTGGGAAGTTGGCCTCCGCTGATCATTTGGCAACAGGTGCGGAAATATGCGGATGGGTCTCGTAATTCTCGATCTTGATATCGTCATACCGGAGGCTGAAGAGGTCCGTCACCTGGGGGTTGATGCGCAGCGTTGGCAACGGTCGCGGCTGGCGCGTGAGCTGCAGCCGCGCCTGCTCGAGATGATTGAGATAAAGATGCGCGTCGCCGAAGCTGTGGATGAAGGTGCCGGGCTTAAGGCCGGTCACCTGCGCGACCGCCACCGTCAAGAGCGCATAGGAGGCGATGTTGAACGGCACGCCGAGAAACACGTCGGCGGAGCGCTGATAGAGCTGGCACGACAACCGGCCGTCGGCTACGTAGAACTGGAACAGGCAATGGCACGGTGACAGCGCCATTTTCGGCAGGTCGGCCGGATTCCAGGCGGTGACGATGATGCGCCGTGAGTCCGGATCGCGCCGGATGGTGTCGAGCGCCTGTTTGATCTGGTCGATCGCGCCGCCGTCGGGCGCCGGCCAGGAGCGCCACTGCCGGCCATAGACCGGGCCGAGGTCGCCGTTTTCGTCGGCCCATTCGTCCCAGATGCGCACGCCGTGCTCGTTGAGATATTTGATGTTGGTGTCGCCGCGCAAAAACCACAGCAATTCGTAGATGATCGATTTGACATGCAGCTTCTTGGTGGTGACCAGCGGGAAGCCGCTTTGCAGGTCAAAACGCATCTGATGGCCGAAGATCGAGCGCGTGCCGGTGCCGGTGCGGTCGTGCTTTTCGGCGCCCTCGGAGAGCACCCGTTCCATCAAATCGAGATATTGGCGCATCGTGTTCCCGTGCCGGCCGCCAACTCGCTTGCCGACTCTAGCTATACATGAGAGCCGTATAAAAGCGCCGCAAGACGCCCAAAATCACACCACCTCCATCGCGACCTCGCCCAGTCCTTCGACGCTGAAGACCGCGCGCTGGCCGGGGGCGATGGAAACCGTGGCGATGAGGCTGCCGGTGATGACCACCATGCCGGCGGTAAGCCCACGGCCGCGCTCGGCCAGAAGATTGGCGAGCCAGGCGAGCGGCGCTGCCGGGTCCTCGGCGCGGCCTTCGCCGACGGTTTTGCCGTCGAGCGTCAGCCGGCCGGCGATCCCCACCAAATTGGCGGCCGAAATCGCCTTGGCCGCGCCGACCACGATGCCGCCGTTCCAGCAATTCTCGACGATCAGCGAAGAAGCCTCGGTCTGCGCGTAATCGGCGTTGCGGTCTTCGATCAGTTCGAACGCCGCCATGGCGCCTGTCGCCGCCGGCGCGACCCGCTCGCGCGTCCACGGCGCGCCGGACACCGGCAAATCCGCAGCGAGCATCAGCGCGATTTCGCTTTCGATACGCAGGTTGACGAAATCCGCGGCGTGTACTGTGGCCGGCGAGGTGTGGATGGTGCGGGCGAAGATCGCGCCGCCACATGGATGCGTAATGCCCATTAATTGCTGCATCACCTTAGTGGTGGTGGCGATCTTGGCGCCGGCCACCGCGCCATAGACCGGCTCGGCCAAACGGTAATAGGCCTCCTGCGCGGCATAGGCCTCGGCGATCGACGCCGGGCGCAATTCGTCCGGCAAATTGCGATAGGGCAGGCGCTGCTGCCGCGCGTCCCACATGCATTGCGCCATGGCGCTAAGGCGATCGCTTTTGTTCATGACCGTTTTTCCCGGCTTGGGCATGGCCAAGCATGAGAGAGGGCAGGTGCGGGCGCAAGGCCGCCCAAAGCTTACAGCACGCCGCTCATGCCGATCACGGCGGCGATGGCGAACATCCACAGCGGATGCACGGGGACGAAATAGGCGATCAGCGCCGTGCCGACGGTGATGGTGAGCGCCATCCAGTTATAGCCGGCCGTCGCCGCGATGATGGCGGCGCTGGCGGCCGTCAGGCCGATTGTCACCGGGACCAGCGCGCGGCTGAGCACGTTGTGCCAGATCTTGCCTTTGAAACGGTCCGACGCCGTGCCGACAAAAAAAGCGAACAAGGCCGGCGGCCCGCACATCGCCAGCGTCGTGATCAGCGCGCCGATGACGCCGGCGACGTGATAGCCGATCAGCGTGACGATGATGATGTTCGGTCCCGGCGTGAGCTGCGCCAGCGCGAAGCTGTCGGCGAATTGCCGGTCGCTGAGCCAGTGTTGAACGTCGACGACGAAGCGATGCATTTCAGGCACCGCCGAATTGCCGCCGCCGACGGCGAACAGCGACAGCACGCCGAAGAAACCGGCGAGCGTCAACAGCGTGCCGTGCCCGGACTTCACAGCCGCACCCACGCGAGCGCGATGCTCACCGGCACGATGACCGCCAAAACGAGCGGCAGCGGCCATTGCAGGACGCCGATCGCGGCGAAGGTGACCAGCGCGATCAGCGGGTGCGTGACGGCGCTACGCTGAAATAACGGCCGCGCCATCTTGGCGACCGTCGCGATCATCAGTCCGGCGGCGGCCGAGGCGACGCCGGTCAGCGCGCGGCGCAGCACCGGCAGGTCGCCGTAATGCGCATAGATGGCGGCAATGACCAAAACCAGACAAAGGGGCGGCCCCATCAGCCCGGCTGCCGCAACGGCGGCGCCGGCCGCGCCGCGAAAACGCGCGCCCAAAATGACCGAGAAGTTGAGGATATTGCCCCCGGGCAGGAACGAGCACACCGCATAGGTTTCGTTGAACTGCTCGGGAGTGAGCCAGTGCCGCTCTTCGACCATCATGCGGCGCGACCACGCCAGAACGCCGCCAAAGCCGGACAGTGAAATCGTCGCGAAGGCGACAAACAGCTCGGTGAGACTCGGCGGCTGTTGCGGCGCCGCCGCGGCCGCCGGCGGAGGCGAGGCCGGCGGCTCGGCGGAACCGGGAATCGGCGGCGGCGAATCCATGCCGTTCGTTTAGCGCCACGCGGCGGCAACGGCCATACGGTTGCGTGCAGGCAAGCGAAGATGTCTCCGCTATTCAAGGAGCGTGCGGAGGAACGCCGCGGCGCGCATGTAAATTCCGGGCGCTTCGCTCTCGCGCGGGCCGCCGATGGCGAGCGCCAGCCCGGTCCCATGCCGCGCCTTTTGCACGCGCAGCCACAGCGCGGCATGCGTGACCATGTCGGGCTTGCTTAAATCCGCGATAAACACCGGCTTGCGGTCGCGGTGCGCCAGATCTTGCGCCAGCGCCGTACCGGGGGAGACGGCGAGCCCGCCGGCATCGGCGACGATCATGCAGGCGTCGGCGTCGCGCACGTTCCACTCGGTGCGCTGCGCCGGGTTGGCGAGCGGGGTTTCCGCAAGCGCCGGATAGCGAGCCAAGAGGCCCGGGGCTTGAGGAAAATCCTCGGCCCAGCCGCCTTTCGGGCACCAGCCGCCATAATCGATGTCCCGCTCGATGGCGACATCGAGCACGGCACGATCGACGCCGCTTTGACCCCCGCAAATGAGCTTCACGGCCAATTCCTACTGGTCCAATTTTAGCATTCGCCACCGGTCCGGCATGCCATCATGCGAATGTCAAATCCGCTCCACTAGCGTCATTTCCTGCCATCGGTTCTGGGCTCTTTTTTCGGCAACCTTTAGGGCCTATATTCCACGGTGCCGGCGCAAGCCGGATATGGCGATAAACGGGCGTCGTAATAAACCTTTCGGACCCGGGGGCAGTACCCGGCGCCTCCACCACTGCAGCTCGCGGCGTCAACTCTGACGGGGCTGCATCGGCGGGGGCGAACTAGGATCGACGAGGGCGTAAAGGGCGTGCTTTTGCTCGGCATGGTTCCGCCGTTATCGGGCCACTTTCATAGTTGCAAACGACAACTATGCTCCGGTTGCTCTGGCTGCGTAAGCAGTCCGAAAGACCGACTTAAAGCCCTGACGGGTTAAGCTCCGTCAGGCGGGGTTCGGAGGCACCTGGCAACAGAAGCCTCCACTTTCCAGCGATCGGTAACCGGTAATCAGCGGCCGGAGCGACTTGGACCTCTATCAATCCTGCACTATGTGATGTCTGATGAGCGACCGCTGATTACTGATTCCTGACATGCCCGCAGATCACATCCGCTACGACATTCTGGCCCAGCAAGCGTTGCGGGGCGTGGTGCGCACCGTGCTTTCCGACGCGGCGGCGAACGGCCTGCCCGGCGAGCACCATTTCAAGATCACTTTTGCCACCGCGGCGCCCGGCGTGCGGCTGTCCGAGCGCATGCGCTCGCAATATCCGGAAGCGATGACCATCGTCCTGCAGCATCAATTCTGGGATCTGGTGGTCGGCGAAGAGGCCTTTGAAGTTGGCCTATCGTTCGGCGGTGTGGCCGAGCGCCTGGTGGTGCCGTTCGAGACCATCACCGCCTTCTTCGATCCGGCCGTGCAATTCGGCTTTCAATTCGAAACCCTCGAGGGCGAGACGTCGCGTGAGCCGGCCGCCGCGCCGAAATCGCCGACGTCACCTATGCCCTCGCCCTCGCGTTCGCCGCACCTGCCGGCCGAGGCGCCCGACGCGCCGCCAGCTCCGGCCGCGGCCGCCTTCCCGAAATCCCAGCCATCGCCGCCCGCGCCGGACAATGGCGGCGGCGCCGAAGTCGTGCGGCTCGACCGGTTTCGAAAAAAATAAGATGCCTCTCGTGTGATGGATGTTCGTAATCCGCTCATTCCCGCGAAGGCGGAAATCCAGTTTCCAGGTCCACGCCTGCGCGGGGACGAGCGGACATTGAGGCTGCCGGCGGCTCCATGAAAACCCGCACCGAGACCGACTCCTTCGGCCCGATCGAAGTCCCGGCGGATCATTACTGGGGCGCGCAGACCCAGCGCTCGCGCGGCAATTTCCGCATCGGCGAGGAGCGCATGCCGCGCCCGCTGATTGCCGCGCTGGCGATCGTCAAGCGAGCCGCCGCCGAGGTCAACCGCGAACTCGGCTCGCTCGATGCCGCGCGCGCCAAGGCGATCGTCAAGGCCGCGCAGGAGATCATCGACGGCGAGCTTGACGGCGAATTTCCGCTGTCGGTGTGGCAGACCGGCTCCGGCACGCAGACCAACATGAACGTCAACGAGGTGATCGCCAACCGCGCCAACGAGGAGATCGGCGGCAAACGCGGCGTCAAGGAGCCGATTCATCCCAACGACCACGTCAATATGAGCCAGTCGTCGAACGATGCTTTTCCGACGGCGATGCACATCGCGGCGGCGCAGGAGATTGACGCACCGGCTCATCCCGGCGCTGACGCATCTGCACGCAGGCGCTCGACGCCAAAGCCAAGGCGTTCCGCTCCATCGTCAAGATCGGCCGCACCCACACCCAGGACGCGACGCCGCTGACGCTCGGCCAGGAGTTTTCCGGCTACGCGGCGCAGGTCGCGCTCCGGCATCGCCCGCGTCAAGCTCGGGCTCAAAGCGCTCTATCCGCTGGCGCAGGGCGGCACCGCGGTCGGCACCGGGCTCAACGCCAAGCGCGCCTTCGCCAAGGCCTTCGCCAAGAAAGCCGCGCGCCTGACCGGGCTGCCCTTCGTCAGCGCGCCGAACAAGTTCGAGGCGCTGGCCTCGCACGGCGCGATCGTGTTCGCGCATGGCGCGCTCAATGCGCTCGCCGCCGACCTGTTCAAGATCGCCAACGATATCCGCTTTCTCGGCTCCGGGCCGCGCTCCGGCTTCGGCGAACTGATCCTGCCGGAGAACGAGCCGGGCTCCTCGATCATGCCCGGCAAGGTCAATCCGACCCAGTGCGAGGCGCTGACCATGGTGTGCACCCAGGTGTTCGGCAACCACACCACCATCGCCGTGGCGGCGAGCCAGGGCCAGTTCGAGCTCAACGTCTTCAAGCCGGTGATCGCCTATGCGATGCTGCAATCGATCCGGCTGCTCGCCGACGCCGCGGTGTCCTTCACCGACCATTGCGTCAGCGGCATCCGCGCCAACGAGCCGCGCATCCGCGAACTGGTCGACAATTCGCTGATGCTGGTGACCGCGCTCGCCCCGGCCATCGGCTACGACAAGGCGGCGCAGATCGCCAAGGCGGCGCACCACAACGGCACAACGCTGCGCGAGGAGGCGATCCGGCTGGGCTTCGTTTCCGACAAGGAGTTCGACCGGTTGGTGCGTCCCGCGCGCATGACCCGTCCTGATGCGTAAAGCGATAACCGCGGAAGCAATTTCTCGCTCTCGTCGTGCCGCGGCGTTGAAGCCTATTTTATAGGCACGCGCCCGATAACGCTTTTGTGTTCGCGCCACGCGATGATGATCCGTTAACCGGCTACCGGCGTATGAAAGGAATTGGAGCGACCGGAACCGGCCGTTCGTTCTCATTTTGCGGTGAATTATGGGTCCAGTCGTCAATCTTCGCGGTGCCCGCAAGCAAGCTAAACGGCTCAAGGCGGAGCAGGACGCCGCCGCCAACCGGCTGGCTTACGGCCGCCCCAAGGCGGCACGAAACCTGGAGCGGGCTTCGCGCGACAAAGACCAGAAGGGTCTCGACCAACACCGGATCGAAACGGGAGATGGGCAATGAAATCGCCGGTCGTTAAGCGCTCGATCGTCATCGCCGGTCACAAGACCAGCGTCAGCCTCGAAGACGCATTCTGGAAGTGCCTGAAGGACATTGCCGGCGAGCGCCGGATCACGCTGTCGGACCTGGTGGCATCGATCGATGCCGAGCGCCAGCACGGCAATCTATCTTCGGCCATCCGGCTGTTCGTTCTCGATCACTTCCAGGCGAAAAGCAACGGTGGCGCGCAGCCCAATGCCGTGCCGCCGCCGCGCGAGATCACCCTGTCGCCGCTGCGGACACCAACATTGTTGCGCGCCGACTAGCGGTGCTGCTGCTGGCGGCCGGAAAGCTGTCCGGGAAAACGAACGCTAACGTCGGGCACCGGCACAGTCTTTTTCTCCAGTCTGCGGCAAAAAGCGGATTGGTCTGCGCGTAGAGCTCGCGCGTTGGGTCGTAGGATACATTGAGGAGCGACGTCTGAGCGGACGCGTGCTGAGCACTAAAGGTCGCAGCGCCAACACAAACCGCCATAGCCAGGATTTGAGAGCCGCGGCGCACGGCATTCATTCTGCATTATCCCGCAGGGATTCCGAGGGAGCGAATGCGCGGCAGGACGCTTCCGCCCTGAGATAACGGTCGTGCAAGAGGCAGACGCCGTCATTGGAGCGCGCGGAGCCACGCCCGGAGCTCAAGCTGGTCAGGCCTGGAAACAGACGCTCCAGATAGCCGGCGTCATTGCGGAAATATCTGCAATGTCCGCAACACGCCGGGATGTTGGTTTTGTGATTGTGCATGGTTCGTTAAACCTCGACGATGGCGGAGCGGAACTTTGCCGCCATCGACCTGTCAGTGAACCAAGCTCTCCCAATGCGAGGCGAAGACAATCGCCGAGAGAATGAAGCCGAGGATGACGTTGACGATCGCGCCGGCGCTGAAGGCGATGAATGGCTTCTTGCCGGCGCGGGCCAATTCGCCAAACCTGGTCGTCAGCCCGATGCTGAGAAAGCAGAAGATGAAGGCCCAGGTGCGTAGGTCCTTGATCGGGCCAACGAGCCCGGGCATCGCGAGCTTGTTGTAATCGGCAAGGCTATAGCCGGCGGTGATCGCGGTCACGAGCAGCGAGGCGGCGAGAAAGCCAATCACGAATTTCGGAAACCGCCACCAAATCTCTGCCGCACGCGGCGCGCGGCCGAGTTCGCCGCGATCCCATTGCGTTGTGGCGATGATGGCGAGCACGAATGCCCAAATGCCGATCCAGACGTCGCGGCCGACGACCTTGATCAGCGTGTAGGCAAATACCGCCTGATCGCCGGTGCCGGCGACCGATCCGTGACTGGCAAGGTTGCCGTAGGTCTGCGCCGCGGCAAATCCCGCCGCATCGGCGAATTCGGACGTGCCGATCCAGGCGCCGCCGACACCGGCCGATAAATGCAGATATTGAGCGACGAACGGCAGCACAAAGATCATCGGAATCGCCCAGATGATCACGACGGTGATGGCAATCGGGGCATCTTCTTTTTTCGCGCCCACCGCGCCGGCAATCGCAATTGCCGCCGAAACCCCGCACACCGCTCCGCCGGCGCCAAGCGTCGCGGCCAGCCGCTTGTCGAGACCAAGCCATGTGGCGACCCAGTAGATCACCAAGAATGTCGCAATGGAGACGATCGAAGCTTGCAGAATTGCCGTCGGGCCTGCCCATATGATCAGCGTGAAAGGCAGTGTCGCGCCCAACAGCACGATGCCGGTCTTGATATAGAACTCGACGCGAAATCCGGCATCGAGCCAGCGCGGCAGACCGACAAGGTTGGACAGCGCCAAGTCCGACGACCAACGCGACGAGCGGCGGCTCGAGATTATAGGTATTGGCCTTGTCCCATTGGCCGATCGCGAAGATCACTACTGAAAGTGCGTAGAGGATGACAAAGGACGGGATGAAATCTCGCGTGCGATGGCCGAGTGCACTCAATGCCACGGTGAAGATGCCGAGCCATACCAAAAACTGCACGATATAACGTTGATAGTTGGCCGCGAAATGCGCGCCGAGCTCCGACCACGTCGACCATTTGGCCGGCGTGACCGCTATCCAGCGGATGCTCGCACCATTGGCAAAGAACCCGTAGGCCACGACGACGATGCCAAGGCCGAGCCAGATGGCCCACCAATCCTCTTTCAGCCAGAGTTCGCGCCAGCGCAGAGGCGCCTGAACAACACGTTTCTGCTGCGCATCAACGTTTGCCATTGCGGTTTCCTATCGCGTGAGCAATGCACATAGATAAGAAGAATATTTCACGAAATGGCAATTATCGGCGAGAAAAAGAAAAATAAATCCTCGATTGCCATGTGACTTGGTACTTTCTTCCATTTTTGGGCTGTGGCCAGAATAATCTCAGGCCGGGGACAGGGCTGCTTTGGACACGACCGCGGTAAGCGATCCTTCTTCGCGGGCGACAAGCGGTGCGCTTTATTGCCAACCGACCGCGCTTGAGTGGAACGCCGACGCAGTAAAATCGGGAAGACGCGGCTTAATCTAGTTTGAAAATCTTGCCGGGATTGAGAATGTCGAGCGGATCGAGCGCGTGCTTGATCGCGCGCATCGTCTCGAGCGCCGGCGCGCCATGCTCGCCCGGCAGGTATTTCATCTTGCCCTGACCGATGCCGTGCTCGCCGGTGCAGGTGCCGTCCATGGCCACGGCGCGCTCGGCAAGCCGGGCGAGAAATTCTTCGGCGCGCCTGACCTCGTCGGCGTCGTTGCGGTCGATCAGGAGCAGCATGTGGAAGTTGCCGTCGCCGACATGACCGACCACCGGCGTGATCAGCCGGTTTGCCGCAGCGTCGCGCTGGCTTTCGCCGACGCATTCGGCGAGCCGCGAGATCGGCACGCAGACATCCGACGATAACGCTTGCGTGCCGGGCCGCAGCCGTTGCGCCGCCCAATAGGCGTCGTGGCGCGCTTGCCATAGCTTGCTGCGATCCTCGGCGCGGGTCGCCCAGTCGAACGGGCCGCCGCCGAATTCCTTGGCTATGTCGGCAAAGCGCTCCGACTGCTCGGCGACGCCGGCTTCGGTGCCGTGAAATTCCAAAAACAGCATCGGCACTTCCGGCAGCTCAAGCTGCGAATAAAGATTGCTGGCGCGCACCTGCAGCGCGTCGAGCAGTTCGATCCGCGCCACCGGGATGCCCGACTGGATGGTGAGGATGGTGGCGTTGCACGCCGCCTCCACCGATGGAAACGGACACACCCCCGAGGCGATCGCTTCCGGTATCCCGGCCAGCCGCAGCGTCAATTCGGTGATGACGCCGAGCGTGCCTTCCGAGCCGACGATCAGCCGCGTCAGGTCGTAGCCGGCCGACGACTTCTTGGCGCGCCGCGCCGTGGTCATGATCTCGCCGTTGGCCAGCACCGCTTTGAGCGCCAGCACATTATCCTTCATGGTGCCATAGCGCACCGCGTTGGTGCCCGAGGCTCGCGTCGCCGCCATGCCGCCGAGCGAGGCGTCGGCGCCTGGATCGATCGGAAAAAACAGCCCGGTGTCGCGCAGCTGCTCGTTCAGCGCCTTGCGCGTGATCCCCGGCTCGATGACGCAGTCCAGATCCTCGGCATGCACCGCCAGCACGCGATTCATGTCGCGGAAATCGAGGCAGATGCCGCCGCGCGGCGCGTTGACCTGGCCCTCGAGCGAAGTGCCGGTGCCGAACGCGATCACCGGTACACGGTGAGCCGCGCACAGCCGCACCACGTCCTGTACTTCTTCGGTTGCCTTGCGGAAATATCACCGCGTCCGGCGGCTGATTGTCGATCCAGGTCGTGGTGTGACCGTGTTGCTCGCGCAATGAGGCCGACGTGGAGATGCGGTTGCCGTAACGCGCCGCCAGCGCTGCGATCACGGTGTCGGCGGCCGTGCGGTCCTGCATGCTGGGGAGCGGTGCTTCGACCGGCGCCATCGGCAGTCCTCGTGCATTTCCTCGATCTTACGCGCAAACGTGGCGGCGCGGGCCCGGCACGTCAAGCCTTTGCAGGTCTTTGCGCGTTTCCCGCTCTTGCCTCGATCGCGGTTCATCGGCCACAGTCCGCCCATGAACGACCGCGCCACAGCTGAAACCGCTATCCCGACGCCTTTCGTGTCCTCGGTCATGCACGTCGAGCCGGGCTGGATCGACTACAACGGCCATCTCAACATGGCCTATTACAATGTGTTGTTCGACCGTGCCGTCGACGAGGTTTATGAGCTGCTCGGCCTCGGCCTCGATTACGTCAAGACGCACGCTCATTCCACCTTCACCGCCGAGGTGCATTTGCGCTATTTGCGCGAGCTGCACGCCGGCGATCCGGTGCGCGTTACCTTTCAGCTCCTCGATTTCGACGCCAAGCGCTTGCATTATTTCGAAGCGCTGCATCACGCCGAGAAGGCTGGCTGTCGGCGACCTCGGAGAACATGGCGCTGAACGTCGGTATGACCGCCAAGAAGGTGGGGCCGTTCCCCAACCATGTCATGGAACGGCTGGCGCAAATGAAGGCCGCGCACGACGCGCTGCCGCTGCCCGACGGCGTCGGCCGCCGCATCGAAATGAAGCAAAGCCACTAGAGAAAAATCCAGCCTGGGAAGATAGCCACTCAATGACGCAAGCCAAGGTTACCATCCGCGAGCATAAAATTCCGACGCCGGACGCAAAGCCCTATATCGCGGCCGAAGGGCCGGACGGCGCGCTGTGGTTCTGCGAGAGCGGCGCTGCCAAGATCGGCCGCTTCGATCCGGATCGCGGCAGCTTTACCGAATTTGCTTTGCCGACCAAGGACGCCACGCCGATCGGCATCATTGCCGGCGCCGACGGCGCGCTGTGGTTCGCCGAAAAAGCCGCCAACAAAATCGGCCGCATCACCTTGCAAGGCGCCATCACCGAGTTCGCGCTGCCGACACCGGGCGCCAGTCCCGACGGCATCATGCTGGGCCCGGATGGCGCCATCTGGTTCTCGGAGACCGAAGTCAGCCGCATCGGCCGGATCGCGGCAGACGGTTGCGTCACCGAATATTCCGACGGCATCTCGCCGGGCGCCAGGCCGCTGTCGATCGTGGTGCGCGACGGTGCGTTGTGGTTCTCCGAGGCCGCCGGCAACCGCGTCGGCCGCATCACCATGGACGGTCAAGTCACCGAGTTTCCGATTCCGTCCCACGACAGCCAGCCGCGCGCCATGGTCAGCCATCCCGACGGCAGCATCTGGTTCGTCGAGACCTCGACCAATGCGCTCGGCCGCGTCGACCGTGCCGGCCGCATCACCGAACATGCGGTGCCGACCCCGAACGCCTCGCTGCGCGGCGTCACCGTCGGGCCGGGCGGCGAGCTTTGGTACACCGCCAACTTCGCCAACAAGATCGGTTGCATGGCGCCGGACGGCACGCCGATCGGCGAATACGACATTCCGACGCGAAATAGCGGCGCGCGCTGCATCACGGGGCTCGGCGACGGCCGGCTGTTTTTCACGCAATACGACGCCGGTATGATCGGTGAAATTGTCATCGGCTAGGCGTCATCGGCCGGCGTCATTGCGAGGAACGATGGCGACGAAGCAATCCAGGCTTTACGGGCCCGCTGGATTGCTTCGTTTCGCTCGCAATGACATGGTCGGGTCGATCGCTGAAGTCTTATCTAGCGACTGCAAAGCCAAGAACGGAAAAGGGAAGAACGCCGTGAAAAAACTGCTGCTCGCATGCGTTGGTTGCGTCGCGCTCGCCTCGCTCGCCCACGCGCAAACCTATCCCAGCCGTACGATCAGGATGATCGTGCCGATCTCGGCCGGCTCGGTGACCGACGTCGCCGCGCGGCTCACCGCGCAGGAATTGCAGCAGCGCCTCGGCCAGCCGGTCGTGGTCGTCAACAAGCCGGGTGCGGCGATGGTGCTGGGCGGGTCCGAATGCGCCAAGTCGCCGCCGGACGGCTATACGTTATGCATCGTGTCGCCCGACACCATGTCGTTCAATCCGCTCACGGTGCCGAACCTGCCCTACAATCCGGACAAGGATTTCGTACCGGTGACCGACATGTATCACGTCATGGAAGGCATCATGGTGCCGGAGGCCTCGAGCGCCGGCACGCTCGATGCGCTGCGCGCCAAGGCCGCCGCCGCGCCCGGCAAGCTCAATTACGGTACGCTCGGCGAAAAGACCACCACCGACGCCTTCCGCCAGTGGCTCGGCGAATACTGGCACACCAGCTTTGTCGCCATTCCCTACAAGGGCGGCAGCGAGATCAGCAACGCGCTGTTGGAGAACACCATCGACCTCACCAAGATCGGCGTCGGCAACATGGTGAGCCAGCTCCAGGCTGGGAAGATCAAAATCCTGGCGCTCAACGCCTCGCAGCGCTCGTCCGAATTGCCCAACGTGCCGACGTTCAAGGAAACCGGGCTCGACGGCTTCCCCGGCGGCCCGATCTACTGGGGCGTCGTGGTGCCCACCGGCACGCCGGCGCCGATCATCGCACGCCTGCACGACGAACTGGCGGCGATCATCCATGGCCAGAAGTTCCTCGATTTCGCCAAGCAGAACTATCTCGAGCCGGTCGGCAACTCGACCGGCGAATTCGCCGCCTTCCTCAAGCACGACCGCGTCGCCGCCAAACTGGTGGTGGATAAGTATATGAAGTGACGGCGCGCGTTATCCGCCCCCGCGGCAGCGGGGGGAGGGGGACCGCGCCCTTGCGCGGTGGAAGGGCCGTCTGACTCACCGCTTCGCTTTCGTTGCAGAAAGATCGTCACAGCCCACGCCCCTTCCACCATCCTCGCGCTGCGCGCTCGGATGGTCCCCCTCCCCCGTTTGCACGGGGGAGGATAAGCAACCAGCCTCGTAAAAGCCGCGTCCAAGTGCCATCTTTGCCGCATGAGAATCACCGAGCCGCGGCATCGTGGCTGACCCGTTGAAGCGCAGCATTGAGCCCACCGCGCCGCCGGCGCCCGCGCCGGGCGGCATTGCCGCGCGCGCCCGCGCCGCGGCAGGCGGCGGAGCGGCCTATCTCGCCGGGCTCAATCCGGAGCAGCGGCTGGCGGTCGAGACGCTCGACGGCCCGGTGCTGGTGCTGGCCGGCGCCGGCACCGGCAAGACCCGCGTGCTCACCGTGCGCATCGCCCACATCCTGGCGACCGGCCGCGCCCGGCCGGGCGAAATTCTCGCCGTCACCTTCACCAACAAGGCGGCGCGCGAGATGAAAGTGCGGGTCGGCGACATCGTCGGCCATGTCGTCGAAGGCATGCCATGGCTCGGCACGTTTCATTCCATCGGCGTGAAGATTTTGCGCCGCCATGCCGAGCTGGTGGGCTTGAAGAGCGACTTTACCATTCTCGACGTCGACGACCAGGTCCGGCTGATGAAGCAGCAGCTCGCCGCCGAGGGCATCGACGAGAAGCGCTGGCCGGCGCGCGTGCTGGCCTCGCTGATCGACGGCTGGAAGAACCGCGGGCTGACGCCGGAGCAGGTGCCGGCCGGCGAGGCCGCGGTGTTCGCCAACGGCAAGGGCCTGAAGCTCTACAAGGCCTATCAGGAGCGGCTGAAGATTCTCAACGCCGCCGACTTCGGCGATCTCTTGCTCGAATGCATTCGGCTGTTCCGCCAGCAGCCCGAAGTGCTGCGGCAATATCAGGGGCGCTTCAGATACATTCTGGTCGACGAATATCAGGACACCAATGTCGCCCAGTATTTGTGGCTAAGGTTGCTGGGACAGAGCAGCATCCTTCGAGACGCCGCGCTGCGCGCGGCTCCTCAGGATGAGGACCATCGGGAACAAGCCCTTATTCCTCATCCTGAGGTGGCCGCGGAGCGGCCCTCGAAGGACGAGGCCGAGGCGCCGCGGCTTTTGAAAAACATCTGCTGCGTCGGCGACGACGACCAGTCGATCTATGGCTGGCGCGGCGCCGAGGTCGATAACATCCTTCGCTTCGAGCACGACTTTCCGGGCGCCACCGTCATTCGCCTGGAGCGCAATTACCGCTCCACCGGGCATATCCTCGCCGCCGCGTCGCATCTGATCGCGCACAACGAAGGCCGGCTCGGCAAGACGCTGCGCACCGACGACGTGCCGGGTGAGAAAGTCACCGTCACCGGCGCCTGGGACTTCGAGGAGGAAGCCCGCGCCATCGGCGATGACATCGAGCAGTTGCAGCGCGGCGATGAAACCGGCAGACCGCATCCCCTCAACGAGATGGCGATCCTGGTGCGCGCCTCCTTCCAGATGCGCGAATTCGAGGATCGCTTCGTCACCCTCGGGCTGCCCTATCGCGTCATCGGCGGGCCGCGTTTTTACGAGCGCGCCGAAATCCGCGACGCGCTCGCCTATCTGCGTGTGGTCAATTCGCCGGCCGACGATCTTGCCTTCGAGCGCATCGTCAATGTGCCGAAGCGCGGCTTGGGCGACGCCACCGTGCAGCTTCTGCACGATCATGCGCGCAAGCATCGCGTGCCGCTGACCGAGGCCGCCCGCGTCATGGTCGCAACCGACGCCTTGAAGCCGAAGCCGCGCGGCTCCCTGCGCGCGCTGCTCGAATCCATCGACCGCTGGCGGCGCGAGCGCGAGACGCTGCCGCATAACGAACTGGCGGAAATCATACTTGATGAGTCGGGCTACACCGAGATGTGGCAGAAAGACCGCTCCGCCGACGCCGCCGGCCGGCTGGAGAACCTCAAAGAGCTGGTGCGCTCGATGGAGGAGTTCGAGAACCTGCAGGGCTTTCTCGAGCACATCTCGCTGGTGATGGACAACGAGAAGGCCGCCGAGGCCGACGCCGTCAACATCATGACCATGCATTCGGCCAAGGGGCTCGAGTTCAACACCGTGTTCCTGCCCGGCTGGGAGGAAGGCGTGTTTCCGAGCAAGCGCACGCTCGACGAGACCGGCCGCGCTGGGCTGGAGGAGGAGCGCCGCCTCGCCCATGTCGGCCTGACGCGCGCGCGCAAGCGGGCCAGAATTTGGTTCGCCACCAACCGCCGCATGCACGGGCTGTGGCAGACCAATATCCCGTCGCGCTTCCTCGACGAATTGCCAGAGGGCAATGTCGAGGTCGCCGAGTCGCCGGCCGGCTTCGGCGGCAGCGGCGGTTTCGGCGGCTATGGTGGCTACGGCTCATCGCGCTTCGACGCCGCCACATCGTTCGGCTCGAGCTACAACACCCCCGGCTGGCAGCGCGCCCAGGCGAAGAAAGGCGGCGGCTTCAACGACGACGGCACCCCGCGCTACGACGCGGAAGAGGCCGGCGACGAGGAGTTAAGTCACCTTTCCCCAGAGGGGAGAGGTCGATCGAGCTTTGCGCGATCGGGCGAGGGGGCTCGGGCCTCACAGACGGCCGCCAAACCCCGCATCCCGCTCACCATCGAAGGCGAGCTGGTCGCCAAATCCACCGGCACGGTATCGAGCTTCACGCTGGGCGACCGCGTCTTCCACCAGAAATTCGGCAACGGCAATGTGACGGCCATCGACGGCAACAAGCTGACGATTCAGTTCGACCGCGCCGGGGAGAAGCGGGTGGTGGATTCGTTCGTGGAGAGGGTGTGAGCCCCTAGGCCGTCATGGCCGGACTTGTTCCGGCCATCCCCGTCTTTCTTGCAGTGGCCGTATAGCTGCCGTTTCCCGGGCGCAGCGCAGCACGCAGTGGTGCGCTGCAGACCCGGGATCGTCACAAGCTCCGCACCCTCAACCGCCGAGCCTGCGAAGACCCCGGAACAGCGGTGCACCGTTTCACGCTGCACCGCATCCGGGGAACGCGAGCGTTACCGTGATCGCCGGCAACAAGCTGACCGTCCAGTTCGACCGGGCCGGGGGAAAAGCGGGTGGTGGATTCGTTCGTCGAAATAGTATGAGTCACCGCGCCGTCATGGCCGGACTTGTTCCGGCCATCCACGTCTTTTTTCTTCGATAACGTCTCTGTTTGAATTTTTAAGCCTTGACACGGCGTTCGCCGTCCATAGGTCGGTAGTGATATATTTGGTGGAAAGAAGTGACTACGAGCCCCAAGCCGTTTCATTATGAGCCGATGAATAAGCGTTTTGCCTATGATCGCTGGACCCTTATCACCGAGCCTGATGGCTACCGTGAGGTGCGACTGGAGCACATGGCTAGGACCTTGTCGCTAAAGGAGGTGCTCATTCGGATGGAGTCTTCGGGATGTCGATAATTTTCTGCAAAATCCACAATTCTTTAGCACTGCGGTCCGGAGCAAACTGCTGAGAGAGTTAGAGAAGTATAATGCCAAGCGGTCCTAAGGGCGAGGTCATCAGGATATCCACGCTCGCCGTTAGGTGGATTGAACCGATAGGGGAGGAAGCGAATGATTGGGCAGGAACGAGGAGTGCATTTTGCTTCATGTGACGGCGGGTGCGGGGAACTGTCAACAATGGACTTTCGTCAATGCAACAGCTGCAAACTATCTTAGTCGCGTAGAAGGGTGGGATAGTTGGAAGCAACGAGGCGTGTGGAAGAATTATTGCCCGCGATGCGTCCAGCCGGGTGAAACTGATCCAGATCTTGATAGTGCCGGGGTAGGATTCACCGGAAAATCGCCTTCGGAGGACGACTATCGATAATCGGCGAAAATTCGGCAACGTCACAATCGAAGGTCGATAATTTCAGCGGGCACGTGGGAAAAGCCGAGCGTACGAGACGCGTGGTAACGATGGACGCCTTGACGTACGCGATAAGAATGGCCGCCCGGCGCTGGTGTTTCTATAACTTCGATAAGAATATGAGGAAGGGCAACGTCGTCACGAATGCCGGTAAGAAGACGGAACATCCGATCATGGTCGAAACCATTCAAGGATAGCGGGTGATCTGAAAATCGTAACGGGGGCTCGATGTCAGCGAGTGCGAATAATTTGTGGTCAGCGTGATCGCAGCGGAACGCTAGCCGCGATGGGGTAGGTTGAAAATCGTGCACGCCAGCTTCGACGAGCCATTCCGAAGGAATAATCATCGATTGCGGCATCTGGCACTTATCCGATTAAAACTAGTGGAAAAAAGGTTTTGAAAGTCGGACGGAGTTTATACCGTTCCGGTACGATCCGCAGATGCGTGGCGAATGGCAAAAAGGGATTACGCGTGAGCGGCACATTGACGGCAAAATTCCGCGCGCCGACATGACAGCAGCCCGTCTCGCTAAGCGTGAACGAAAAGGGTTTCGACCATACTGGATGTTCCGACTCAGTTGGACGTGACCCGCCGAGCACTATTTGATGCCTGAGTGGCAAATCGCGAAGATATTTGTGCGGGCTGAAAAATTGCCGTCGCATCAGCAAACCGCTCGGCATGAGCACAACAGCATAACCAAACTCGGCAACCATGGCGAGGTATCCGAGACACAACGCCCCGATAATATGGGCTGATGTGATTTTAGCCGATGGCAACAATGTCTTTTCGGAAACCAATTCGGCGATGGCCTTATCGTAGAATTTGCCTTTCCAGCTATTGCAGCCGTTGTTGAAAACTTTTTGCCCTTTCATGAGCAAAGGTTTTTTGCAAAGCAGCAGGTTGCCTGACCGCACGTTCTTCGGAGTGTTTGGATTCGCTTGCACCGCGGCAGGGTCGAGCTTTAATGATTGTTGCGGGATCAAATGTTCGAGATCGAAGAACTCTTGGGCGAGAAATCTCCCACATGCGCAGCACATGAGCAGCCGGTTCTGAACGATTTCAGGCGCGAACCGCGCCAAATCGTTTCGCATTTTATGCCAGAGCTTGTCCTTGGTAGAGGCGGTATGAAGGTCGGACATGATATGGAACCTCCTATCAACGTGTCCAGTCACGCTTGAATGGAGTTCTGGACGTAATGGCTCACTTGGTCATGAAATAGCAAGCGTAGGCTGGGCTGAGCGACAGCGAAGGCCACGCGGACAGAGCCGATACGAAGGTATTCAGCATGGGCACGGCGCGGGGCCTGTCATTGGCCCACGCGCTTCGCGGGGACCCGTTGGCGCCTTTGCCCACCCTGCGAGTTCGTCACCACCGGGCTTGACCCGGTGGTCCATGCTGACTTGCCGGTCGTATGGATTGCCGGATCAAGTCCGGCAATGACGCCCATAGCGGCAATGGCGTCCGTAATCCGTCATGCTCCGCGAAGGCGGAGCATCCAGTATTCACCGAGGTTTCGAGATTAGTTGCGAGGCTTGTGTCTACTAGATCACCCGCTGGAGCCTGTCATCGGGCCGCGCGCTTCGCGCGGACCCGTTGGCGGGTGATGACAAAGGAAAGTCGGGTGATGACAAGGAAAGTCGGGTGATGACAAAGGAAAAACGGGGATGGCCGGGACAAAGCCCGGCCATGACGTTTCCTGTCATTGCGAGCGCAGCGAAGCAATCCATATGTGGACGGCCCCCTGCTCGCAAGCGTGATGAGCGGATGAGGAATAGGATCGCTTGCATCCATATGTCCGGCCTGTTTGTTGCAGTCCCGATTGACTGCTGGCCAAGATGGTTTCCGCGGCGAGGTTCCACACAGAATGGCGGCATCTTGCGCGCCACTGGATTGCACGGAGTGTCTCCCGTCTCGGATTGATCGATCCCCATCTACTCGCTCGCTTGCAAGGTCCGTCTCGGCAACAGGCGATGCCTGTTGCTAAGTGGTTGCCGGCAACGCGCGCCGGGCGTCATAGGTCTCGCCGGTCGTCATCAGCTTCCAGGCGACACGGGCGATCTTGTTGGCGAGCGCCACGGCCACCAGCTTCGGCGGTTTGCGCTTGAGAAGCTCGACAAGCCAAGGTGAGGCGCTGCGGCAGTCTCGGTTGCGGCGCGCCTGCCAGATGACCGCCGTGGCCCCGACTACGAGCAGGCTGCGCAAGGTCTCGTCGCCCGCCCGCGTGATGACGCCGAGCCTGGTCTTGCCGCCCGTGGAATGATCCTTCGGCGTCAGACCGAGCCAGGCGGCATATCGCCGGCCGGACCGGAAGGCCCGCGGATCGGGCGTCTTCATCACCAACAACGAAGCGATCACCGGCCCAATGCCAGGAATTTGCGCTAACCGCCGGCTCGTCTCGTTGGCGCGGTGCCAGGCCAGCAGTTTGGCATTGATCGCAGTGAGTTGGGCGTTAAGCTGGGCGTATTCCTCGGCGTGCTCGGCAAACAGCTCTCGCGCCAACGCCGGAAGCGTCTCGTCTACTTGCAGACGCAACAGCAGCGGCTCGATCTTGGCGCGCCCTTTCGCGGCCACGACACCGAACTCCGCCGCGTAGCCACGGATCGCATTGGCCAGCTGCACCCGATTGCGTACCAGGCGATCGCGCAGCCCCGCCAGCATCAGCGCCGCTTGGTTCTCGGCGCTCTTTACCGCGACGAAGCCCATCCTCGGTCGGCTCATCGCTTCACAGATCGCATCGGCATCCGCGGCGTCGTTCTTGCCACGCTTGACATACGGTTTGACGTATTGTGGCGCTAAAAGCCGCACGCTGTGTCCGAGCCGCGTCAGCTCTCGCGCCCAGTAGTGCGCGCCGCCGCTAGCCTCCAGCCCGACCAGCGTCGGCGCGATCGAGGCAAAGAAACTTAGAACCTCCTTTCGTTTGAGCTTGCGGCGCAAAACCACCCGCTCCAATCCATCCACCCCATGCAGTTGAAAAATAGCCTTCGACGTATCCAGGCCAATGCGGCTAAGCTTCTCCACGGACGGCTCCCTTGTCTGAGATCTCCAACGACCTCATTCTGGCACATCGATGCCGTCGGGGGCCGTCCACCCCATCAGATGCGGTGCAATCGGCCCTGGATTGCTTCGTCGTTTCACTCCTCGCAATGACGGCTAGAGCTCCGCGAACGTGGCGTTGCGGCAGGCGTGGGGCGGGCTGAGCGACAGCGAAGGGCACGCGGACAGAGCCGATACGAAGGTATTCAGCACGGGCACGGCGCGGAGCCTGTCATTGGCCCACGCGCTTCGCGCGGACCCGTTGGCGCATTTGCCCACCCTGCGAGTCCGTCACCACCGGGCTTGACCCGGTGGTCCATGCTGACGTGCCGGCCGCATGGATTGCCGGATCAAGTCCGGCAATGACGAAAGATAAAGGTCCCAGCCCTCACCACCACCGCCGCTGATTAAAGTACGACTGCGCGCGGGGGAACTGGCCGTATTGCGGCTGCGCATAGCCGGGCGCGCTGTACCAGCCGGAGCCATAGCCGCCGTCATCGCGCGCGATGTTTGTGTTTTGCGACGGCATCCGCGTAATGAAGCCGCCTTGCGGCTGATTGCTGAGCACGGCGACGAATTCGGTGCGGTAATTGGTTTCGCTCGACAGCGGCTCGTCCGAGATGATGATCGAGGATAGCGGCGCCGCGGTGGGCGCGATCTTGTCGAGCACGGCTTGCGGGAAAGTGATGCGGCCGAGCGCGTCCTTGGCGCTGTCGCCGTTGTCGATCGAGACTTCGGTCCAGCGCAGGCCGCCGCCGTCCCGCGCCACCGCGGTGAAAATGTGCGTGCCGAGCGGCTTGTCGGGGTCCTTGATGCTGACCGGGTATTCCTGGCTGAAGTCGTACACTTCGCCGCCGTCCGGCCATGGCTTGTGCGTGTCGCGCCGCACGTAAAGCTTCTGCGTCGCGCGGCTGATGAAGATCGCGACCGGCTCGCCGGCGAGCCTGGCATCGGTCGCGGCCTTGTCGGTGTCTTTGCGCTTGGCATCGGCGGCCTTGGCGGCCGCTTGCGCGGCCGCGGCGGCATCCTGCTTGGTTTTCAGGTCGGCCTTGGCGGCGTCGAGCTGGGTACGCAGCGCCTCGGCTTTGGCGGCCGCGTTTTGCTGCGCGTCCTGCGCTGCGGCCTTTTTCTCGTCGGTCATGTTCGGGTTGGCATTGGCCGCGGCGAGCGCCTTGTCGGCATGCGCGAGCGCGGCGTCGGCCCGGGCCTTGAGAAACGTGAGATCGCGCACCGCCGCGGGCGCCGCGGCGGCCGCGCGCTTGGCCAGCATGACGGCGGCCTTCGCGGCGGCGGCGTCCTTGGCGGCGGCGTCCGCGTCGCGGGCCAGCGCTTGTGCGCGCGCCGGGATCGCGTCGATCGCGTCCTGTTTCGGCGCAAACAGCGCCGGATCGGAAAACGCCACCGGCTCGGTGTCGAACGGCGAGATGATCACCCGCATGCCCATCGGCGCCTTGTCGAACACCTTCTCCGCGAAATTGAACGGCATGCGCACGCAGCCGTGCGAGGCGGCATAGCCGGGCAGCGGCCCGCCATGCAGCGCGATGCCGTTCCAGGTGATGCGCAGCATGTTCGGCATCCAGGCGTCGTCATACATGGTCGAGTGGTGGTCTTTGTCTTTCTCGATCACGGCGAAGACGCCGGCCGGCGTTTCGCGTCCGGTCGTGCCGGTCGAGACCGGCGCGCGCAGGATCCAGCCGTCGGCGTCATAGAAGGTCACGTGCTGACTCTTGATCGACACGATCGCCATGATCGGATCGCCCGCCGGGCGCGGCGCCATCATGACGGTCTGGCGTGGTGCGGCCGCGTGCCTGGCATCGGCGCGCGGCGCCGCGGTCAGCGCCGTCAGCGCGGCCGTGGCCAGGAGGGTCAGCATTGCCGGCTTGATCATTTGAGTCCCTGCCATTCCTCGGCTGCAGTGATTCCCCGGAAAACATCGGTAGATTGCCGCGAAAGTCTTCACATTTGGTAGCGATTCGTGCGGGCGCCGACAATGGTGCGCCTCATACGTCATTGCGAGGAGCAACGCGACGAAGCAATCCAGCGCTTAACGCGAGCCGCCCTGGATTGTTTCGCTACGCTCGCAATGACGAGACCGGTCCCTGCCGCTCCGTGCCTCAGCTCAGCTCAACCGCTTCAACTGCCAGAATCGTCGGCAAGTGCCGCGCAATCTCCTGCCAGGTCTCGCCTTCGTCGATGCTGCCGAACACCGAGCCGCTGTTGGTGCCGAAATAAATGCCCGCCGGATCGCGGTCGTCGCCCGCCATGGCTTGGCGCAGCACGGTGAAGAAGCAGCCCTTCTGCGGCAGGCCTTGCCGCATCGCCTGCCAGCTTTGGCCGCCATCGCGCGAGCGCCAGACCGCCGCGGCAGCGTCGGGCGGAAAGCGTCCTGCCGTGTCGCCATTGAGCGGCAGCGTCCAGATCGTGTCCGGGTCGCGCGGATGAACGCGGATGGGAAAGCCAAAGGTCGACGGCAAGCCTTTGGTGCAATCGTTCCAGCTGCGGCCGCCATCGGCCGAGCGCCAAACGCCATAGTGGTTCTGCTGGTACAGCACGTCGCTTCTCCCCGGCGCGCGGATCATGTTGTGCACGCAGTGGCCGATCTCGCCGTCACGCGGCGCGGCGGGATGCTCGGAGGGGTCGCAGGCTTCCGCGTTGGAGAGCCGGTTGCGCCGCTCCCATGTTGCCCCGCCGTCCTCGGTCGCAAACACGCCGGCCGCCGAAATGCCAACCCAGAGCTTTTTTCGATCGTTCGGATCGGGGAGGATGGTGTGCAGCGTCAGCCCGACGCCGCCGGGAGTCCAGCTCCCGGCCGAAGGGTGATCGGTGAGGCCATGCATCTTCACCCAATCTTTGCCGCCGTTGGTGCTGGCCAGGAGGCTCGCCGGCTTGGTGCCGGCATAGAGCGTGCCGTGCGCGTAGCTGAGCGACCAGATTTGCGCGAACGCATCGGTGAACGGTAATGGCTCTTCGCTCCAGCCGATCATCTTTGCGACAGTGGGATCCTTGGCCGCCCAATCGTCCATCGTTCCCTTGGTGAGACGCGTAAGCTGCCACGTCGCGCCGCCGTCTTCGCTGCGCCAGACGCCGGCGCCATTCCAATCGCCGCCGCCGCCGGCCCAGATCGTGCCGGTCTCGGGGTCGGCAATCATGTGATTGATCGGCCAGCCGTTGCAATAAGGGCCGCCAATCGCCCAGCCGCTGCGGTCGCTGCCGCCGGACAGCAGAAAGGCGCCCTTGGTGGTGCCGACGAGCAGCGTCGTGCGCGTTACGGACATCGGATTTTTGCTCTCCATCGAAAGCAACAGGGAACGGTAAGACCGCCGTCTTACCCGTAAATTCTAGCACGGGCGGCTTCGCGCCGTCATGGCCGGACTTGTTCCGGCCATCCACGTCTTTCTTGCGACTTGGCGTCTAAGTCTTGGATGCCGCGACAATCCCTCGATCAGTCCGGGGACGGGCAAGACGGCCTCGGGTGCGATTTCCCGCAGTAACCTGTCCAACGGACGTCATGGCCGGACTTGTTCCGGCCATCCACGCCTTTCTTGCGCGCTCTTCAGATCAGGGTGTCGTACAAATCATTCCATTCTGGATTCATCGAGTGGATAAGCCGTATCTTCCAGGCACGCGGCCAGTGCTTGATGGTCGTTTCACGCTGAATGGCGTATCGGATATCGTCGAAGCGCTCTGCATAGATGAGTTGCTTCAGCGCGTGGCGCTTGGTAAAACCGTCGACAAGTCCTTCCCGATGTTCGAAGGCTCGACGAGGCAGATTGCTCGTGACGCCGACGTACAGAACGCCGTTTCGCCGATTGGTCATGAAATATACCCAGCCGCTGCGCATGAAAGAATTAAAGCAAGACGTGGATGGCCGGGACAAGCCCGGCCATGACGCGCGGTGGGTCTGAGAACATAGGAATCCCCGTGGCAATAATCTCCCTCTACATCGACGGATGTCGGGTGGACGTGTGCCGGTGAACACGTGGACCGGCATTTTTTTTCCGCCGAGTTTGCTATAATCCGGCCAGAGGTAAGGCCATGGCCGCACGGACCAAAGACATCGAAACCGATCTCGCACCACCCGACGAGCCGGTGCGGGCGGAGTACGAACGCGACTTTTATTCCTGGGCGCTCGAGCAGGCCCGGCTCATCCGTGAGGGCCGCCACGATACGCTTGATCGGGACAATCTCGCTGAGGAGGTCGAATCCTTGGGACGCGAGCAGTTCAACAAGCTCGTCAGCGCGCTGCGCGTGGCGATGATGCACATGCTGAAGTGGGATCATCAGCCCGCCGCGCGATCGCGCAGTTGGGTGCTGACGATCCAGGAGCAGCGCTTGGAAATCGCCGACGTATTGGCCGACAATCCCGGCCTGAAGCCGCGTATCAATGAAGCCATCGGACGTGCCTATCGCCGCGCCCGTCTCGAAGCAGCCAAAGAGACCGGATTGGACGAGACCGCGTTTGCCGCAGCGTGTCCTTATTCGATCGACGACATCACCACTCGCAGCTTTTCGCGCTAGATAGAGACAGATGCGTTTCGACCGATTGATCTATCGTTTAGGTGATGCGCTGGGTTATTCGCTCTGCGAACTGGCGTTCAAGACCGGCTGCCGTGGCCCATTCGTCTGGTCGTATCGTGCGGGATGTTGGTGCTACGGTAAGGCGACCGATGCCGGCGTGCGATCCGGCGACCTCGTCGTCAATGTTCAGTTTCGCCCCGGCGGCGATGCGCCGCTCTATGTCGGGCGCACCTGAACGGTGCTCGATACGCCTCAATCCATGCTGCCATCGTCAAACCCCATCTCCCTCTACATCGACGCTGATGCCTGCCCGGTGAAGGCCGAAATCTATCGCGTGACGGAGCGGCATGCGGGGAAGGGCACGGCGATCAAGGTCTTTGTCGTGAGCAATTCGCCGATCGCGGTGCCGCGCGACGACATGATCCAGCGCGTCGTCGTCGGCGCCGGCATGGACGAGGCCGACAACTGGATCGCCGAGCGCGCCAAGAAGGGCGACATCGTCATCACCGCCGACGTGCCGCTGGCGAGCCGCGCGGTGAAGGCCGGCGCCGCCGTCATTGCGCCGAACGGCAAGCCGTTCACCGAAGAGTTCGATCGGCATGACCTTGGCGACGCGCAATCTGATGGACTCGCTGCGCAGCGCCGGCGAGATCACCGGCGGCCCAAAGCCGTTCGCGCCGCGCGACCGCTCGGAATTTCTCTCCGCGCTCGATCGCGCCATCGTCCGGCTGACGCGGGAGGGGTTCGGTAGCGCTGGTCCGTCACCCTGAGGTGCGCGCCCATAGCAGGCGCAGCCTGCGTAAACTTGGCTGCAATGGCGCGCCTCGAAGGGCGGCAGCCCCAATCACCTCGGCCGCATCCTTCGAGGGTGCTTCGTGGCCACCTCAGGATGACGAAGTTCGTCACTCACCTATTGACATTCGTCCCCGATATAGATACATTGCAAAGAATCAAATCTCGTCCCACGAAGGACGCCGTCCGGGTGATGCCGGACGGCAGGGGGCGAGTGCGGTGCCCGCGGGTCGGTCTCATCAGCCGGCTCCCGGGCGGTCCGGGCATCATGCCCACCGGCACTATGACCGGTGCGCGAGGTGCGTCGCTGGAAGTGGAGATTTGGCCGGCGGTCATATCCGCCGCGTTGGCCAAGCCGCCACGAAGCCTGGCCCGGATCGCACCAAGGGACAACAACACCCCTTGGGAAGAACCGCAGTGGAACGCCGGCAGGCGAGCGCGCCCGATAGCGGAAAGGGCGGCGCAAGCCGCCTTATCCGCGGCGCGCCCTGTGCGCCGCTTGCGTACAGGTTACGAAACACCGCGTCTGCCGGCGCTCCGCTTCCTTCTTTCTTTTCGTCATTGCGAGCGAAGCGAAGCAATCCAGTCTCTCCAATTCCGCCCTGGATTGCGTCGTCGCTTCGCTCCTCGCAATGGGGAAAACGAAAGCTTCGATCCGTCATCCTGAGGCGGCCGCGCAGCGGCCCTCGAAGGAGACGGCCGAAGACTCACGGGCCGTAGCCCTTCGAGGCTCGCTTTCGCGAGCACCTCAGGGTGACGGGGAGCAGTTGAGTGCACTGTTTGAAAAGTGGATACGGAAAGAACATCCGCGCGGCGCGGCCGGGGCGGTGCGGGTTACGCTGCGCGGACGCGGGAGAAGAAGGTGGCGACCTTGGTCTCGAGATCCTTGGCCCGGGAGAATAATTCCGCCGTCCATTGGCTGATGTCGCCGGCGGCCGCTGCGCCTTTGCCGACCGCGTCCTCGACCGAGCCGATCTCGTTCGAGGCCCGCGCGGTATGCGCCGCCGCGGTATGAATGCTCTCGGCGATATTGCGGGTGGTCGCGGCCTGCTGTTCGACGGCGGCGGCGATACTGGTCGAGACGTTGGTCAATTTGCCGATGGCTTGCGCGATCGCGGCGATCTCGGCCACCGACTGCTTGGTCGCCTCCTGGATATCGGCGACCTGGCGGGCGATATCGTCGGTGGCGTGCGAGGTCTGATTGGCGAGCGTCTTGACCTCGGCGGCGACGACGGCAAATCCCCGGCCGGCCTCGCCGGCGCGCGCCGCCTCGATCGTGGCGTTGAGCGCCAGAAGATTGGTCTGCGCCGCGATGGCGGAAATGGCGCCGACCACCGAATCGATGCGGCCGGCGGTGTCGGCAAGCGAGCGGACCGCCTGCTGGGTGCGTTCGGTATCGCCGACCGCGGCCCGGGCCATCGCCATGCCGTGGCTTGCCTGCTGGCCGATTTCCTGGATCGAGCCGGACAATTCCTCGGTGGCGCGCACCATGACGTCCATGCGCTCCGTAGTTTCGGCCGATGCGGCCGAGGCCGACCCCATGCGGCTCCTCGTATCGCCGGCCGCCGCGTTCAAACTCGCGCAGGTGGCGGTTAGCGAGATCGCCGCTTCCTTGATCGCCGCGACGACTTCGCCGATCGCGCCGTCGAATTCGGCAATGGCGCCGTCGATGGCGTTGCGCCGCGCCGTCACCGCTGCGTCGGCGTTTTGCCGGTGCAGCGTCATCGCATTGGCGATGTCGAAATTGATGAATTGCGAAACCGCGATGGCGCGCTCGGTAAGCTTGGCGCTGGAGAAACGGTAACGGCGCGACAGGGCTTTGAGCGCTCCTTGCATCAGATAGCTGCCGGCCGTGCTGCGAATGCGCGCATCGAAGCCGAGCTTCGCTTCAGCCTCTACCGTGCGCCGGCATGATTCCACGTAGTCGCGATCGAGCTTGCCGGACAACAGCGAACGGAAGTGCGCGGCTTCCAGGGTTCTGAGCAGATCGCGGTTTTGATCGACGACGGCGCCGAGCCTGGGCAGAACCCGGGCGGCGAGCAAAATCTCCTCGATCGTCTGATCGAGGCCTGGCTCGATCGCCGGCCAAGCCTCGGCGACCAGGCCGCGGACCCGGTCGTCCACGCCATAAAGCGTCAGCCTGGCGGCGAAGGCCTGGATGGTCTCGGTCGACGCCATGGTCCTCAATCTGACGGTCCTTAACAGCCGCCGCATGTTGGGTGACAAGCGTTGCACAACTGTTAACGATGCGCTTACCAATCCGAACCGCCGCGTGCGGCGCAAAAAAAGGGGAGGCCGCAGCCCCCCATTGCGCAACAATCAATCACGAGAATTGAAAATCAGCCCCGCCGCCCGATCACGTCGAGCGAAACCTGCGTAAGCCCGGAGAAGCCGAGCGCATGGGCGCCGGCCGGCGTCAGATCGATCACCCGGCCGCGAACGAAGGGGCCGCGATCGTTGATGCGCACGACCACCGAGTGTCCGTTGCGCTTGTTAGTGACGCGGACCATGGTCCCGAACGGCAGCGTACGATGCGCCGCGGTTAGTGCCCCGGGAGACACCCTTTCGCCGCTGGCGGTGCGGCCCCCGGAATAGGCGTAAACCGAAGCAACTCCCGACTGCGCCGAAGCTGCGACTGGTACCCCGATGACAGCGATGGCAAAAACTGATGCAATGAATATTCTCTTGAGGCTATTCCCGGCCATGTCCATCCTTTTCGATCGTTGATGGGAAGGGTAAAGCGCTCGCAGATCACGAGCTGCGTGCGCTATGACCGAGAAAATGTGTTCATTGTGCGACGCAACATACTTGGAAATACTTTCAGGCCGTAAGGTGAAATCTGTGAGGCATCAAGGCGCTTCCCGGAACTACTATTAAGCCTTTGACAAGCAATAGTTATCCGCTCCAGACGCGCCTCCCAGCGCCGGCTCAATAAGGCAAAGCTATGCGGCTCGCGCATCGTGCACCTGCAGATCGGCAGGCGCTGGCACGCTCAGGGAACGTAACTCGCGTTGGCGTGATTTGTTCGTAATTCGAATCGAATTTGTCGTGTCAGGGGCCGGACTTAGGAACCTGAAAGCCGCGTCACGGCTGTGGATGTGAATCAGGCCGCCGCGGTCGGCAGCGCGTAGTCCTTGAATTGTTCGCGCAGCACGGTCTTCTGGATTTTGCCGGTCGCCGTGTGCGGAATCTCGCGCACGAAGGCGACATCGTCCGGCATCCACCATTTGGCGATCTTACCGTCGAGGAAGCGGATCAGCTCATCTTTGGTGGCGCTCTGGCCTTGCTTGAGCACGATCACCAGCAGCGGCCGCTCGTCCCATTTCGGATGCCGCACGCCGATCACCGCGGCTTCCGCGACCTTGGGATGGCCGACCGCCAGGTTTTCCAGTTCGATCGAGGAAATCCATTCGCCGCCGGACTTGATCACGTCCTTGGAACGGTCGGTGATGCCGAGATAGCCCAATCCGTCGAGGGTGCCGACGTCGCCGGTGTCGAAAAAGCCGTCCGGGTCGAGGGCTGCCGCGCTCTCCTTGAAATAGGCCCGCGTCACCGCCGGCCCGCGCACCTTGAGCCGGCCGAAGGTTGCCCCGTCGCGCGGCAGTTCGCGATTATCGTCGTCGGTGATTTTCATCTCGACGCCAAACGGCGGATGGCCTTGCTTGGTCTGAATATCGAGCTTGGCGTCGCCGGCCAACTCGGCATAGTCCGGCTTGAGCGTGCCCAGCGTGCCGAGCGGACTCATCTCGGTCATGCCCCAAGCGTGACAGACTTCCACCTCGTAAACGTCCTGGAATTTCTGGATCATGGCGCGCGGACAGGCGGAGCCGCCGATCACCACTTTGCGCAAATACGGCAGTTTCAGATTGTTGGCTTCCAGATGCTGCAGCAGCATCAGCCACACCGTCGGCACCGCGGCCGTGAAACTGACGCGATAGGTATCGAGCAGCTGGTAGATCGAAGCGCCATCGAGCTTGGCGCCCGGCATGACCAGCGCCGCGCCGACCATCGGCGAGGTCAGTGCCAGACCCCAGCAATTGGCATGAAACATCGGCACCACCGGCAAGATCACGTCGCGCGACGAGACACCCATGGCGTCGGGCTGCGTCGCCATCATCGAGTGCAGCACGTTGGAGCGATGCGAATAGACGACGCCTTTCGGGTTGCCGGTCGTGCCCGAGGTGTAGCACATGCCGGCCGCGGTATTTTCGTCGAACATTTTCCAGGCGAAATCGCCGTCGGCTTCGGCGATCCAGTCCTCGTAGGCCAGCGCGTTTTTCAGGGTCGTGGCCGGCATGTGCGCGGCGTCCGTCAGCACCACGTAGCGTTCGATCGGCTTGAGACCGCCGGCGAGCTTTTCCAGAATCGGCAGAAAGGTGAGATCGACCATCATCATGCGGTCTTCGGCATGATTGACGATCCAAGAAATCTGCTCCGGAAACAGCCGCGGATTGACGGTGTGATAGACGCCGCCGACGCCCATGATGCCGTACCAGGCTTCGAGATGGCGCCACGTATTCCAGGCCAGCGTGGCGACCCGATCGCCGGGCTTGATGCCGTCGCGTTCGAGCCGCTGCGCCACCCGCAGCGCGCGCGCGCGGACCGCCGCATAATTCGTCGTGTGCATCGGTCCTTCGACCGAGCGCGAGATCACGGGACGATCGCCATGATAAAGCGCGGCGTGATCGATGATGCGATGGCACAAGAGCGGCCAATCCTGCATCAGCCCGAGCATGACTTCCCCCGTTTCCTCCGGGCAAGATCCTTATGTCGGCGACGCGGATCGCAGCCGGGACGTGATCGTCCGGACCAGGCCATCGTTGGTTTTATTGTTTGGCAGGTTACTCATCTCGGCCGGGCAGGCAAGCGCCTTCCTTTTGCCGGGCCGACGCTCTATGCAAGGGCCAATGCCTCAAGACGGGCTGCCCGAATAGCGAAGCTTTCGCCGGAGACTGCTTTCGTGAAACGCGCTGCGGTTATTGCCGGCCTGTTCTATGCGTTGCCGATGGCGGCCGCCCTGGCGCAAACCGATCTTGCACCGACGCCCTTCGCCAAACCGACCGGCCGCACCGTTCACGCCGCGTTGCGGCCGAAGCGGCCGCTGCCGCCGATCGTCATGCCGCATGAATTCGCCCCGCCACAGGAGGCTTATGCGTCATTCCCCGACAGCACAGCCGCAGGCGGCCCGGCAAAACCTTCGGCCTGTCAGGTCGATCTGGCCAAGGTCGCAGGGTTCCAGGCGCTGCCGGTCCTGGTCGGGCCAGGCGATTGCGGGGCCGATAACGCGGTGCGCCTCGACACCATCACATTGCCGGATCGGAGCAAGGTTACGGTCAGGCCGCCGGCCATTTTGCGCTGCCCGATGGCGCAGCAGGTCGCCGACTGGGTGCGCGACGATGTGGCGCCGACGGTGAAGAAGTTCGACTCCGGCCTCGCCGATCTCGACAATTTAGCCTCATACGATTGCCGCGGCCGCAACAATGTGCGCGCCGCCAAAGTGAGCGAGCACGGCCGCGCCGACGCGATCGACGTGCGCGACTTCAAGCTCGCCGACGGCCGCACACTCGGTGCTGACCGATATGAACGCCGACAAGGATTGGCGCAACGCAATCCGTTCGAGCGTCTGCGAGCGCTTCATGACCGTGCTCGGCCCGGGTTCCGACGGTTATCACGAAGAACACATTCATCTCGACCTCGAGCCGCGCCGCAACGACTACAAGATCTGCGAATGGGACGTGCGGGTGCCACCCGCGTTGGTCGCGGCCAAGGCGAAGCAGACCGATCCGGTACAAGGCGCGCGGCTCGCCCAGGCCGAAGGCGTGCCGCTGCAGGGCCTCGATCCGCCGCTCATTCCAGAGGACGAAGTGCCGTTGCCGCGGCCACGGCCGGTCGCGGCCAATGCGGCGCAGCGCCGCGCGAACAAATAACCGTCACGCCAAGCGCATCAGCGAAGGGACCACATGCCTTCCCCCAGCAGTACTTCCCCCAGCAATACTCCGCTCAGCAACCTTGCCACCCGCGACGTCGAAACGCTGGTGCACCCCTACATCAATCTCGCGCGATTTCGCGAGACCGGCCCCCTGGTCATCGAGCGCGGCCAAGGTGTCTATGTCTACGACAGCGACGGCAAGCCCTATCTCGAAGGCATGGCCGGGCTGTGGTGCACAGCGCTCGGTTACGGCAATGAGGAACTGGTCGAAGCCGCTGCGGCGCAGATGCGCAAGCTGTCCTTCGCCCATCTGTTCACCGGCAAGAGCCACGATCCGGCCATCGAGCTCGCCGAGAAGCTGAAAGAAATCGCGCCGGTGCCGATCTCGAAGGTGTTTTTCTGCAATTCCGGATCGGAGGCGAACGACACGCAGGTCAAGCTCGTCTGGTATCTCAACAATGCGCTGGGACGTCCGAACAAAAAGAAGATCGTCAGCCGCATCAAAGCCTATCATGGCGTTACCGTGGTTGCCGCGTCGTTGACTGGCCTTCCGGGCAATCACCGCGACTTCGATCTGCCGCTGCCGGGCTTTTTGCATGCGGGCTGCCCGCATCATTATCGCTTCGCGCACGCGGGCGAGAGCGAAGAGGATTTCGCCACCCGTCTTGCCGAAGAACTCGACGCGCTGATCGTGGCGCAAGGCCCGGACACCGTCGCTGCCTTCATCGCCGAGCCAGTGATGGGCGCCGGTGGCGTCATCGTGCCGCCCAGGACCTATTTCGCGAAGATCATGGCGGTTTGCCGCAAGCACGATGTTTTCATGATCAGCGACGAGGTGATCTGCGGCTTCGGCCGGCTGGGCACGACGTTCGGCTGCGAAAAGCTCGGGTTTGAGCCACACTCGATTTCGGTCGCCAAGATGTTGTCGTCGGCGTACCTGCCGATCGCCGGCGTCATGATTCCGGAAACCATGTATCAGGCGCTGCTGATCGAGAGCAAAAAGATCGGCGTTTTCGGCCACGGTTTTACCTATGGCGGCCATCCGGTTGCCGCCGCGGTCGCGCTGAAGGCCATCGAGATTTACGCGCGCGACCGCGTCATCGAAATCCGCCGGAGCGCGGGCGCCGCAGTTCCAGGCAAGACTCAAGGCGCTGGGCGATCATCCCTTGGTCGGCGAGGCGCGTGGCCTCGGGCTGATCGGCGGCGTCGAACTCGTTGCCGACAAGGCCGACAAGCGCGGGTTCGACCCGCAGCATGGCGTCGGCGCCCGCGCGGTGCAGTTTGCCGAAGCCGAAGGCTTGATCGTGCGCTCGGTGGGTGGTGACGTTTTGACGCTGTCACCGCCGCTCATCATCACTGCGCAGGAGACCGATGAGCTGTTTGACAGGCTTTCCCGCGCCTTGGACAAGACGCTCGATTGGACAAGACGCGAACGGCTCGCGCAGTCGTGATGCAAAGCCGCCGTCCGCTATGCGAGCGGGTGAACGCTCGATTCACCACTCGCGCGCTATGAGCGGTTCATGACAACGAAGCTGACAGCCGCCAAAGGAACGGCGGCCAAAAGAACAATGGCAAGTCGAACCCCGAAGCGGCGTCTGACGCGGCGGCATTTCATGGCCGCCGGCGTCGGCCTCGTCGGCTTGGCGCCGATTGCGACGGTGGCCTACGCCGGCGCCGTCGAGCCGATGGGGCTCGTCGTCACGCGCTATGCGGTGACGCCGCCGCAATGGCCGGCGGGCCGCAAGCTCACCCTCACGGTAATCGCCGATCTGCATGCCGGCGGCCCAGACATGAAACTTCCGCATATCCGGCACGTGGTCGACACCGCTCAAGCGCTTGATGGCGATATCATCGTGCTGCTGGGCGACTTCAATGCTTGGTACCGGCACTTCACCTGGGAACCCGTCGCCGATCCGGTGTGGGCCGCCGAACTGGCGCGGCTTCACGCGCCGCTTGGGGTTTGGGCCATTCTGGGCAATCACGATTGGTGGCACGATCTTGCCGGCGTGCGCTCGGCGCTGGCGGGCGTGCAGATTCCCGTGCTCGAGAACAACGCGGTGCTGCTCGGCACGGCGGAGCGGCGCTTCTGGCTGGCCGGGCTGGGCGACCAGCTCGCCTACCGGCTCGGCGGCGGCCGCTTCCGCGGCGTCGACGATCTGCCCGGCACGATGGAACAGATCAAAACCGACGATCCGGTGCTGCTGCTGGCGCACGAGCCGGATATTTTCCCGCAAGTCTCAAGCCGTGTCGCGCTCACGCTCGCCGGCCACACGCATGGCGGACAAATCCGCGTTCCGTTCTGATCTGGAACGCTACGTGCCGTCCAGATACGGCGCCCGCTACGCTTACGGCCACGTGATCGAGAACAACCGGCATCTCATCGTGTCCGGCGGCCTCGGCACCAGCATCATTCCCGCGCGTCTCGGCGTGCCGCCGGAAATCCTGCACATCACGCTCGGCGTGTGATCGCGGCACCAAAGTAAAAACGGCGCCGACCTGAGGCCGGCGCCGCAATCCGTTTTGATCCAGACGGAAGCCGTCAATACCACTTCACCGTGGCTGCCTCGTCCGGCACCGCGGTCGAGGCCACTTTCGGGCCGTCGGGCGCACTGCCGTTCTTCGGTGCCAGCACCACGACGATGGTGCCGACCTTCACCCGATTATAGAGATCGATGGCGTTTTCGTTGGTCATGCGGATGCATCCCGACGAAATCGCCTGGCCGATATATTCCGGCTGATTGGTGCCGTGAATGCGGTAACGAGGTGTCCTTGCCGCCGGAATACAAATACAGGCGCTCGCGAACCCATCGGATTATGCGGACCGCCGGTGATGTAGGCCGGAAACGGACCGAGCCGCTGCCTGCTCGCCCGGAGTCGGGATCCACGCCGGCCATTCTGCCATGCGGCCGATCTTGGCGATGCCGTTCCAGGCCTGGGCTTCTTCGCCCACGGCGACGCCATAGCGAATCGCCTTGCCGCCCGGCAGCACGTAATAAAGGAACTTGTTGTCGCAATCGACGACCACCGTCCCGGGTGCTTCTTTGCGCGTGTAATCGACGATGTGGCGGCGATAGGGCTCCGGAATGTCGGCCTGCGAATAGGGCAGGTTCGACATCAACAGCTTGTCGCGCGCGTTCCAGCCGGCATCCGAGGAGGGTTCAAGCGTCTCCTGCATGCAGCCGCCCAGCATGAGCGCCACAAGCCCAACAGCCACGAATGAAATCACACGAAATGACATCACGCGCTCACTCTCTTCGCCCCTGAGCCCCCCGGCCAGCGGAATATCGTCAGTTCAAATACCCCAAACTTGCGCCGCCATGCCAGTCGTTCGAGCGCTCAGATCAAAATGTCCGCGCCGGTGTTGCAGGAATGCCGCAGTGCCCGTGGGTCGCGTGGGATAAGTGGTTCAGACGCAGTCCAAGTGCCCTCTGCGAGCCACTATCGCGCCGACCGATTAATCAAGGGTTTACCACATGGCGTGCACTAAATCGTCCACGCCAGGCAAAGCGGGAATGTCACAGCAACGCACCATTTGTCGCCCATTTCCGCCGCACTATGCGCCCACGATTTGATCATCGCCGCCAGCAAAGGGAACGGGGTTCCGGAATGACGAATTCGCCTGCCGAAATGGCCAAAAAAGCCGACGCCAAAACCGCTCAATCGAACCCGATTCAGAGTGTTTCGGACGACAGCGCCGCTCAAAACACGGCGCTCGACCGCCGCTATCGCCAAATCGGCATTTCGGCCGTCGCGGCCGCAGTCCGCTATCAGGGGGTAGCCAAAAATCCGGCTTATGCGCCGGCACCGACCGACTGGCGCCTTGCCGCGGACGCCGCCTGAAGCTCGTCACTTTGGCTGAGAATCGGTCGAATTAAGGGGACTCCGGTCCCCTTTTTTATTGGAACTGAGGCATTATCGCCGCCGATCACTTGGCCGTCACTAGCTGGCGGTCATTCCCGGTTCGCCGTCGCGGGTCAGGTAAACCTCAAACGCCGCTACTGCGGCAACGCTGACACCGATGACGACATCGATGCTCATGGCGGCGGAGTTCTGGAAGCCTAACAGCCACGGCGATACGATCAGCACCAGACCGGCGATCACCATGAACCATTCCTCCCACACCGCGAAGGCGGCGAGTGCGGCAATCGACAAAACGGCCATGATGATGCCGACGCTCGAGGCCGTTTGCCATTGTGCGCCGGCCGAAAGATCGAACAGCCAGGGCGAAAAGAACAGCACACCGCTGAGAATGAGATTTACGATGTCGCAGAGCCTAACGTTTGACCAGTCGTCCATGGTGATCTCCGCGATGTCACCCCGGCGCGGTCATAACCGTGCGACCCACGCCTGCGCAACTCACCCGGCCCGGCTGAGAAACACCCTCTGGACGCTTTGGTTCCGGTCCAGGCGCTTGGCGCAATCGACTTTATGAGCACCGCCGGACATAAGACCGACTTCTCGGCGGCCGAGAGCGAAGCCGGCCGCCGCCTGTTTGCCGGACAATGGGACTTCGTCGCCGCGGCCGGGTCGCTTGATGTCTTGCCGCCGATGGCCGGGCCGGAAATCGCCTTTGCCGGCCGTTCCAATGTGGGCAAGTCGTCGCTGATCAACGCGCTCACCGGCCGGCGGGCGCTGGCACGCACCTCCAATACGCCGGGCCGCACCCAGGAATTGATCTTTTTCAGCGGTCCGGACCGGCTGACGCTGGTCGATATGCCTGGTTACGGTTACGCCGCGGCGGCCAAGACCAAGATCGCAGCCTGGACGAAACTCATCGCCGGTTTCCTGCACGGCCGCCGCACGCTGGCGCGCGTTTACGTGCTGGTCGATGCGCGTCATGGACTGAAAGCCGCAGATGACAGCATTCTCGACACTCTGGGCCAAGCCGCCGTCAGTCACGAGATCGTCTTGACCAAGTGCGACCAGGTCGGCGAGGCCGAACTCGCGCAGCGAACCGCGGCAATAAACGAAGCCATGAGGAAAAGGCCGGCCGCGTTTCCCGATCTGATCGCGACCTCGGCCAAGAGCAGTGCCGGCATGGCGCAATTGCGCGCCGCCATCGCACGGCTGTTGGTCGAGCGCCGCGGAATATGATCCGGAAAAAGCCTGGCCTCGAAGCGGAACAGATCACCTCAACGCGGTTTCCTGGAGGTGGGCGAGAGCTTCGCCACCCTCCAGGATCGTTGTCGGGCGGGTCTTACTTTCTTGCGCCGCCGGCGCGTTAGCCGGCGCGCGTCGTCACCGGAGCGGGGTTCGATCGCATAAAGCCGATCATGGTGCCGCTCAGCGTGCTGCCGGTGAGCACAATCGCCGCACCCGCCGCCAGCAGCGCAATCAGCGTCAGGCTAACGGTGAAAATGCCGGAGACCGCAAGGATGCCAAGCACGATCACCGCGAGTCCGGCCATTGCTTGCACTCCGGCCGACCCGGCCGCCACTTCCGACGCCACCACGCGCAACATCGGAGCGCGAGCTTGAAATCGCGCGGCAACCGACCGCGACGTCAGAAGCTGCCACACCGCGGAACTGCTGATCAGCAGCGCGGCACCGAACCCGATTGCTGCAATCGATGTCAGCATCGGCGCGTGAACGCCGAGCAGCGCCAATACGCCGAGCACGATGCCGGCAACGCCGACCAAAAACAGCGCGGAAAGACCGCCGCCACTCCCGGCAACGCTGGTTTCCGGGGTAATGTCGATCTGCGCGTATTCCGTGAGCATGGCGCCGCCTTGGATCAGAAGCGCGGCGCCGAAAACCACGGTTCCGATCGAGACCAGAATATCGGGCTTGACGCCCGACAGGCCGACCACGGCCAATACAATGGCCGCAATGCCGCCCAAGGCGTCGACGAAACCGCTGTAGGATGCGGCCTCGCCGGACATGGTGGACGTACTGTATGTCATGGACATGATTTACCTCCTAAAAAGCTTGAGGGAGGCCACGTCGATGCCGCGCGGGGTAACTTGCGAACGGCGCCTTCTGAGAACCAGATTAACGGCACTCCGATGTCGTTCGGCAGGTTGCTCTGTCTGCTCGCACGAGCCTCTATATGCAGAGAACAATTTGGCCGAAGCGGCGTTCCGGCTACCAATGACCTTTCCCTGCCCGGCGGCTGCGGCTAAATAGCGGCGGTCGAAGGAGTTCCCAATGGACGTGTCGCCGTTCGAGCAGGCCCGCATCCTGGCGGAAGCGCTGCCCTACATGCAGCGCTACGACGAAGAGATCGTCGTCGTCAAATATGGCGGCCACGCCATGGGCGCGGAACATCTCGCGCGCGAATTCGCCCGGGACATCGTGCTGCTCGAGCAGACCGCGATCAATCCGGTCGTCGTCCATGGCGGCGGCCCGCAGATCGAAGCCATGCTGAAGAAAGTCGGCGTGCAGTCGCACTATGCGGCGGGCTTGCGCATCACCGACGAAGCGACGCTGGAAATCGTCGAAATGGTGCTGGCCGGCTCCATCAATAAGCAGATGGTCGGCTACATCAACGACGCCGGCGGCAAAGCGGTCGGGCTATGCGGCAAGGACGGCAACATGGTGGTCGCGCGCAAACTGACGCGCACCGTGGTCGATCCCGACTCGGAGATCGAGAAAGTGGTCGATCTCGGCTTTGTCGGCGAGCCGGAAAAGGTCGACACCACCGTGCTCAATCAAATCCTCGGCCGCGAGCTCATTCCGGTGCTGGCGCCGGTTGCGGCGGCCGCAAACGGCGGGACCTTCAACGTCAATGCCGACACTTTCGCCGGCGCCATCGCCGGCGCGCTCAAGGCCAAGCGCCTGCTGCTGTTGACCGACGTACCCGGCGTGCTGGACAAATCCAAAAGCTCGATCAAGGAATTGTCGGTCGAGGACGCGCGCCGGCTGATCGCCGACGGCACCATCTCGGGCGGCATGATCCCCAAGGTCGAGACCTGCATCGATGCGCTCGAGCGCGGCGTCGAAGGCGTGGTCATCCTCGACGGCAAGGTGCCGCACGCGGTACTGCTGGAATTGTTCACCGAGCTCGGCGCCGGCACGCTCATCCGCGCTTGAAGTCTGCCGGCGCAGCCGACGCGCCAGTAAATAAGAACAACCATGCTCAAGGAGAATGCCGCAGCCGATCATGCCGCCGGGACCGCGCCGGGTCCGGCCGCGGCTGTCCTGTCGCATCAGGATGTTTCGTTTGGCGCCGGGCATCGCCGCCGGCGCCTCGCTCGGCGTCTCCGACGTGCTGGCCAAGCTGGTCCTGGCGACTGGCTGCGACGTCCTCACCATGCTGTCGTTTCGCAGCGTCGTCGGGCTTGCCTTCGTCGCAAGCTGGCTGCGCTTCGGCCGCAGGCCGTCCGCCGACGCGCGGGTGCGGTGGGTGTCGATGGGCATCGGCGTCATCTTCGCCGGCCTGATCTTACTGCCTGTTCAAGGCGATTGGGCGATCGATGTGCCGACCGCGATCCTTTCCTATTTCACCTATCCGCTGTTGACCGGCCTCACGGCGTCGTTGCGCCGGGCTCGAGCCGCTTGCGCTGGCAAAGGCGTGCTGTGCGCGATGGCGGCGTTTTGCGGCCTGGCGATCATGATCGGCGCCCATCCCGCCGGCCTCGCTTTCGCCGGCGTAGCGCTATGCGCTAGGCGCGGCCTGCTGCCGTACCGCCGTTCTGCTGGCGACGCGCGCCTATCTGGTCGGCGCCGATGCGCGGCTGACGACCTGGTATTCGATGCTGTCGTCGACCGCTATATTCGTCGCGGTCTCGCTTGCAACGCAAACCTGGCATCCGCCGCAAACCGGCTTCGGCTGGACGTGGCTGGTGGCGCTGAGCCTCGCCACTACGGCGGCAATCCTGTTCGTCTTCGTATCCACCATGCGCATCGGACCGTTCCGCACCGCGCTGATCATGCATCTCGAGCCGCTGACCGCGATGATCCTCAGCGCGCTGGTACTCGGCGAAGTGATCACGCCGATCCAAGGCCTGGGCAGCGGCATCATGCTGGCGGCGCTTGTCGCATTTCAGCTTTGGCGATGATGCCCGGCGATTTATCGGTGTCGCGCAGCATTCGCGGCTGATGTAGGATCGCTTAGAAAAACGCGTCGGGAGGAAGACATGAACGCCAAGGACAGCGCGGCTACGCCGCGCCGCGACACCTCACCATTGCATCGCTTTGGCTGTGCCTGCCACTCGTCACGGCGCGGCTTTCTGGCGGGCGCCGCGGCGTTCGGCGCGACCGCCGCATTGCCGGTCGGCAAAACCGAGGCGCAGCCGGCGGCGGCCAAGCCGCCGGCCAAGCTGGTCGACACCCATCATCACTTTTATCCGCCGGCCTATCAGAAGGCTTGGTCCGATTGGGAAGACCAGCGCAAGATTCCGCATTTCGGCGTCCAGCTCGCTTGGACGCGAAAGAAAGCGATCTCGAAGCGATGGACAAAAACAACATAACCTACAGCGTGCTGTCGCTGGCCTCGACGCCCGGCGTCTGGTTCGACGCCGGCGCCGATAAGGCGCACGACATGGCGCGGCTGTGCTGCGACTACGCCGCTGAAATGGTGCGCGATCATCCCGACCGCTATGCATTGTTCGCGCCGCTGTCGATGCTCGACATGGACGCTACGCTGAAGGAAATCGAGTATGCGTTCGACACGCTAAAGGCCGACGGCATCAATCTGCAGACCAACTACGGCGACAAGTGGCTTGGCGATCCGCTCTATCAGCCGGTGCTGGCGGAGCTCAATCGGCGCAAGGCCACGATCTTCGTTCATCCGCTGGTCGCAAACTGCTGCGGCAGGTTGAGCGTCGGAACCTTTCCGGCGGTGATCGAGGTGCCGCACGACACGACCCGAACGGTGGTCAGCCTCCTGCTGCACGGCCGGTTTGCGCAGTATCGCGACATCAAGTGGATCTTCTCGCACGGCGGCGGCACGATCCCCTTCCTCGCCGGCCGAATCGAAGCCTTCTACGATAAGAAGGCGCGCGGCCCGAACGGTTTCGCTCCCGATGGCATCGAAGCAGAATTTCGGCGTCTGTATTACGACACGGCGAACGCCACCCACCCCGCCGCCATGGCGGCGCTGACCACGCTGGTATCGACCTCGCAAATCACCTACGGCACCGACTATCCTTATTTCCCGCTCGATCAGATTGCCGATCTGCAAAAGCTGAAGCTCGCGCCGGCCGATCTCGAAGCAATTGCGAGCGGCAATGCGACACGCTTGTTGCCGCGGCTGTCTGCCTGATCCGGGAGAAGATGAATCACTTGAATCCCTTGGCAGGTGAGACGCGCTGATCGCGAGCGGAACCGGACACGAAACCGTCATCGGCATTTGACGCCGGCCATGGTTTTGCGTCACAAACTCGGCCAAGTTTGCGCGGAAACTTGTTCGTCTCTCCGCGGCACTCCTTGGTCCTATAGCGATGAGGATGGACCCATGCGTGGGTTCCACAACAGCTCGTTCGATCCGCAGACTCTCATCGTCCTGGAAGCCGCTTTTGACGAAGCGTGGCTGACACTCAAAGCGATCGGCAACACCACGGTGAAGCCCGACGAGTTGGCGCGCTGCGTGTTGCGGCTGGCGATGGAAGGCGAACGCGATCCGGTGCAGTTGCACGACGGCGCGCTCAAAGGGCTCATTCCGGCGACGTCCTGGCGCGAGGCGGGCTGAACGCACGGCGCTAAGAATGAGAGGCGAACAGCGCGAGGCCGGCGACGCACGCGCCGGCCAGCGTTCCGACAAGCAACGCCAACACGAAAGGGATCGACTTCCGCAACATTCTGCGCATCGATTCTCCTGGCTTCAGTTGCCAATTTACTCGGCTAGAACCGATTTCGCGACCGGCCACGACGTCATCATCTGCAATCATGGCAACGTCGAAGCTCTTCCCGGCGAACGGGCGACCCCGCGCGTCACGCGCGATCGACCGCGGCTTTGGCGCACGTCGACACCTGGGTGTTCGACCTCGACAACACGCTTTATCCGCATCACCTCAATCTGTGGCAGCAGGTCGACGTCCGCATCCGCGATTACATCGTCGATTTCCTCAAAATCAGTCACGAAGAGGCGTTCCGGCTGCAGAAGGATTATTACCGCCGCTACGGCACCACCATGCGCGGCTTGATGGAAGAGCACGGGCTGCAGCCGGACGAATTTCTCGAAATCGTGCATCAGATCGATCACTCGCCGCTCGACGCCCAATCCGGCGCTCGGCGCCGCCATCGCCGAATTCCCGGCCGCAAATTCATTCTCACCAACGGCACCCGGCACCATGCCGACGCGGTGATGCGCGCGGCTCGGGATCGGCCGATCACTTCGACGACGTTTTCGATATCCGTGCGGCGGAGCTCGAGCCGAAGCCGCGGCCGCAGGTCTATGAGCGGTTCCTGGCCCGCCACGCGCGTCGATCCGGCGCAAGCGCGGCAATGTTCGAGGATCTCGCCCGCAATCTCGAAGTGCCGCATGCGCTCGGCATGACCACCGTGCTGGTCGTGCCGGAGGGCGCCCGCGTGGTGTTGCGCGAGGAATGGGAGCTCGCCGGCCGCGACGCGCCGCATGTCGATCACGTCACCGACGATCTCGCCGGCTTTCTGCGCGGTATCGCCGCCAAGAGCGGTCACGCGGGCAATCCGCTTGACTGCCGCAGCTTGACATCGCGCGAGCCTGCACCCGACAAACCGGCGCAGCAGGGGACTTTCCATGTCAGCCGAGCCGCCGGAACTTCGCCACCGCAAACCTAGCCGATACCATCGACGCCGCCTTCGAACGGCGCGACGAGATCGGCCCGTCCACCAAAGGCGAGGTGCGCGAAGCGGTCGAGCAGGCGCTCGATCTGCTCGACCGCGGCGCCGCCCGCGTCGGCCGGAACGACGGCACGTCGACGGCGACTTGGCGCGTCAATCAATGGCTGAAGAAAGCGGTGCTGCTGTCGTTTCGCTTGAACGACATGACGCGAGATCGCCGGCGGACCCGGCCACGCGGCCTGGTGGGACAAGGTGCCGTCGAAATTCGATCACTGGGACGAGAAGCGATTTCGCGCCGCCGGCTTTCGCGCCGTGCCGGGCTGCGTGGTGCGCCGCTCGGCCTATATCGCGCCGGGCGTGGTGCTGATGCCGTCGTTCGTCAATCTCGGCGCCTATGTCGATCAGGGCACCATGATCGATACCTGGGCCACGGTCGGCTCCTGCGCGCAGATCGGCAAGAACTGTCACATCTCCGGCGGCGCCGGCATCGGCGGCGTGCTGGAGCCGCTGCAGGCCGGCCCGGTGATCATCGAGGACAATTGCTTCATCGGCGCGCGCTCGGAAGTCGCCGAGGGCGTGATCGTGCGCGAAGGCGCGGTGCTGTCGATGGGCGTCTTCATCGGCGCCTCGACCAAGATCGTCGACCGCGAGACCGGCGAGACGTTGCAGGGCGAAGTGCCGGCCTATTCGGTGGTGGTGCCCGGCACCATGCCGCGGCAAGCCGCAGCAAGGCACGGCGATGCCGGCGCCCAGTCTTTACTGCGCGGTGATCGTCAAACGGGTCGACGAAAAGACCCGCGCCAAGACCAGCATCAACGAACTGCTGCGGGATTGAAGCCGCGGACCGAAGTCGCGACGACTCGAAATCGCCAAGCCATGCCGATGGACTGGGCCTATCTCTTCAACAGCTTCGACGGCCGCATCGGCCGCCAGACGTTCTGGATCGGCAATGGTCGTGTGCTGACCGTTGCCGAGACTTCGTCGGCCATGTTCATCGCCGAAGCAGATCCAAGGCGACGGCTCAGCGCCATCGTCGATCTGGCCTTCACCTATCCGGAATTCGCCGTCGCGCGTCAAACGCGTCCCACGACCGCAATCTGCCGCTTTGGCTGCTTGATTGTGTTCTTCTGCGCCGGCGCGGTGCTCGACCTGCTCACGGTGCTGGAACTGACCGGCACAGACGATGAGCCAGCCATGCTGTCGCTCGCGATCGCGGTGCCGTTCACGGTGTTCGGCCTCGTGCTTGCTGGTCGAGCTTGGCTTCCGCCGCGGCACCGCCGGGCCGAACCAATACGGCCCCGACCCGCTCGGCCGCAAGCCACGCGCCATGACCGGACGGGCATGGCACGGGATTGACGCGCGCCCGATGCCAATGTTGCCGCCGCATGACCGCCGATCCCGTCACCATCGCCCGCGATCTCGTTGCGCTGCCGCTCGGTGACGCCGGAGGAAGGCGGCGCGCTCGACTATTTGCAAGGAGCTGCTGGCGCGCGGGCTTCGCCGTGCATCGCGTGATATTCGCGGAGCCCGGCACCGCGCCGGTCGAAAATCTCTACGCCCGCATCGGCACGCAAGCACCCAATCTGGTGTTCGCCGGCCATACCGACGTGGTGCCGCCGGGCAACGAGAGCGTCGTGGTCGCATCCGCCGTTTGCCGGCGAGGTTGCGGGCGGCATGCTCTACGGCCGCGGCGCCGTCGACATGAAAGGCGGCATCGCCTGCTTCGTCGCGGCGGCGCTCGATTATCTCGCCGCCAACGGCGGCAGGCCGAAAGGCTCGATTTCGCTTCTGATCACCGGCGACGAGGAAAGCGTCGCGGTCAACGGCACGATCAAGCTCCTGCAATGGGCGGCGGAGCGCGGCGAAAAATTCGATCACTGCATTCTCGGCGAGCCGAGCAATGTCGAAGTCGCTCGGCGACACCATCAAGGCCGGCCGCCGCGGCTCGCTCAACGGCACGCTGGTCGTCACCGGCCGGCAGGGCCACGTCGCCTATCCCGAGCGCGCCGACAATCCGATCCGCGGCCTGGTGACGCTGATCGCGGCACTGCAGAGCGCCGCTCGACCAAGGCAGCGAGCATTTCGACGCCGTCGAATCTGGAATTCACCTCGGTCGACGTCGGCAATCCGACGGTCAATCTCATTCCCGGCGAAGCGCGCGCGCGCTTCAACATCCGCTACAACGACCGCCACAGCCAGGCGTCGCTGAAAACATTGGTCGAGCAGCCGCGCCGAAGCCGCTGCCGCCGGGCGCGTGCATTACGCGATCGAATGGCAGCCGTCGAATGCCGACGTCTTCGTCACCAAGCCGGGCCCGTTCACCGATCTGGCGGTCGGCGCCATCGCCGAGGTGACCGGCCGCAAGCCCGAAGCTTTCGACCAGCGGCGGCACCTCGGATGCGCGCTTCATCAAGGACTATTGCCCGGTGCTGGAATTCGGCCTGGTCGGCCAGACCATGCACGCGGTCGACGAATGCACGCCGGTTGCCGATCTGATGACGCTGACCGCGATCTACCGGCGGATCATCGAAAAGTATTTCGGCTAGCGATCACCCGCTCGGCCGCGGCCACGCCGGTGAGATAGCCGCCATGCGCGGTCGAGAAATCGTGCGGCGAACAGGCCTCGCCGGCAAAGAACAGCCGATCGTCGACCGGCTTGGCGAGCGCCGCCCGGCAATCGGCGTTGCCCGGCGAGGCATAGGAATAGGCGCCGAGCGCGAACGGATCGCTGTGCCAGCCGATGCACCCGGAGCGGCTTGAAGTCGGCGGGCGAAATCGCTGCCGAACACGCCGGAGAGCTCGGCCGCGGCAAAATCGAAAAACGCGGCCTCGCCGCCTCGTTCCAGCTCCGCGGCGCAACAGCCGCCGAAATAACACTCGATAATGGGCCAGCCGAACGGCCGCAAATGATAGCCCGCGGTCGCCACGCGATCGGTATGCCCGAACACGCGAACGCCGGCATCGAATTCTTCCGCGCCGTCGAGCGCAACGAAAAGCTTGTCGTCGACGCCCAAAGGCAGGCCGCGCGCGGCCCCGATCTTGTCCGGCAGCGCCGGCGTAAAGCCGATCCGTTCGGCCGCGAGCACTGCGCTCGGCACCGTCACGATGGCCTGATCGGCGGTGATCGCGCCTTTGGCGGTGTCGATGCGCAGCCGTTTGCCAGAGTGATCGATGGCGCTGACCGGACAATCCAGCATTTGCGGCAGGGCCGCGCCATGCTTGCTGATGAGTCGTGCCGTAGCCTTCGATGACGCGCCAATTGACGTCGGTTGGGTGATAGCGGTCCAGATCCTTCAGCGAAATGCGGTCGAGCTCGGCGCCGCTGATATAGGTGCTGGTCGCATTGAGGAGCGCGTTCCAGCGCGACGACGGATCGAGCAGGCTTGAGGCCGGCGCGTCGCCCTCGCGCTGGGCTGCTTCATCCAGCCGCTCATAAAAATCACTGAAGGCCTTACGAAAATCGGCATGCTCGGCAGAAGGAAAGCTGCGCGCAAGGGGACGGCTCATCCATGGCGGTGGCGCTTCGTCGAGCGACAGGCCCTCCGCTTGCGCGACGCCGACCCAGGGATTGCGGTCGGCCGAATGCAGCCAGCCGCAGCCAAGATCGAGCGCATGACCGGCGGTATCGTGAACCGTCCATGCCCGGCCGCCGAGCCGCGGCCGCGCCTCGACCAGGAGGCAGCGCAGCGCGGCTTGCGCGAGCCGCTTCGACGCCGCAACGCCGGCCGCGCCGCCGCCAATGACGACGACGTCAACGTCACTCGGCATGGCGCATTCCGTGGCCCATCAGTAATCGACCCGCATCAGGTACAGTCCATGCGGCGGCGCGACCTGTCCGCATTTTCTCCGGTCGCGCGCCGCGAGCGCCGCCGACAGATCGTCGGCGCTCCATTTGCCTTCGCCGACATGAACCAACGAACCGACCATCGAACGCACCTGGTGCTGCAGGAAAGACCGCGCCGTGGCACTCACGCGCAGCTCGTCGCCGTCACGCGCCACATCGAGCCGGTCGAGCGTCTTGAGCGGCGATTTCGCCTGGCACTCGGTGGAGCGAAAGGTGGTGAAGTCGTGCTTGCCGATCAGCCGCTGCGCGGCGGCATGCATCGCTTCCCCGTCAAGCGGGCGCGGCACGCGCCATGCGTGGTCGATATCGAGCGTCAGATCGGAGCGCCGGTTGACCAGGCGATAGAGGTAATGCCGCTTGACCGCCGAGAAGCGCGCATCGAATTCCGCCGCTACCTTTTCCGCCGCCAGCACGGCGACCGGCTGCGGTCGCAAATGAAAATTGACCGCGTCGCGCACATTATCGGTATCCCAATCCTTGCCCAGGTCGATATGGGCCACCTGACCGAGCGCGTGGACGCCGGTATCGGTGCGGCCGGCGCCGAAGACGGTGACGCGCTCGCCGGCAAAGGCGGCAACGGCCTCGGTCAAGACGCCTTGCACCGACACGCCGTTGTCCTGCGCCTGCCAGCCGACAAAAGGCGTGCCGTCATATTCGATGGTGAGCTTGTAGCGGGGCATGATGGCTCGGCCGCCTCACTGAAAAATCGCGCCGGGCGCAACCGACGTGCCGCGCAGAAATTCGTCCGCCGGCATCGGCTTGCCGCCCGAGCGTTGTAGTTCGACGATGCGCAGGGCGCCGTCGCCGCACGCCACCGTCAATCTATCGTCGAGCACGCGGCCCGGCGCTCCCGATCCGTTGCCTCTGCTGGTGCGCAACATTTTGATGCGGCCAACGCCGGGAAGCTCGCACCAGGCGCCCGGAAATGGCGACAGTCCGCGGCAATGGTCGTGCACCGCCTGCCAGGACTTGCCCCAGTCGATACGGGTTTCGTTCTTATCGATCTTGTCGGCGTAGGTCGCGCCCTCGGCCGCTTGCGGCGTCAGCATCAACGACCCGCGCTCCAGCGCACCGAGCGCGACCAGCATCAGTTTCGCGCCGAGCCGCGACAATAGGTCGTGCATGTCGCCGGTCGTTGCCTCGGGTCCGATCGGCACCCGTTCCGCCATCGCGATCGCGCCGGTGTCGAGGCCTTCATCCATCTGCATCACCATCACGCCGGTCTCGCGGTCGCCCGCCATGACGGCGCGATGGATCGGCGCCGCGCCGCGCCAGCGCGGCAGCAACGAGGCGTGCAGGTTGAAACAGCCAAGCGGGAAGGCATCGAGAACCGGCTTCGGCAGAATGAGGCCGTAGGCGACCACGATCGCGGCATCGGCACCATGCGCGCGCATGGCTTCGGTGGCATCGGGTGTCTTTAAGGTTCTCGGCGTGACGATCGGCAGGGAAAATCGTGTCGCTTCGCGCGCGACCGGCGAAGGGTTGAGCGCCATGCCGCGGCCGGCCGGTTGCGGTGCGCGGGTGTAGACGGCGGCGACGTCATGTCCGGCGCCGATAAGCTCCACCAGCGCCGGCACGGCGAAGTCCGGCGTCCCCATGAAAACCAGGCGGAGCGCCAATCACTCCTCCACCTTCTTGGCGGCTTTGGCGAACTTCTTGATGACCCGGTCGCGTTTGAGCTTGGACAGATAATCGATGAACAACACGCCGTTGATGTGGTCGATCTCGTGCTGCAGGCAGGTTGCGAACAGGCCTTTGGCCGCGATCTCGCGCGGCTTGCCGGCGCGATCGAGATATTTGACTTTGACCTCCGTCGGCCGTTCGACCTCCTCGTAATACTCCGGAATCGACAGGCAGCCTTCCTCGTATTTCGCAGTGTCTTCGGACGACCAGACAATTTCCGGATTGATGAAGACCTGCGGCTCGTGATCGTCCTCTTTCTTCGACAGATCCATGGTGACGACGCGCTTGGCGACGCCAATCTGAATCGCGGCAAGGCCGATGCCCGGCGCCTCGTACATGGTCTCGAACATGTCCTCGATCAGCTTCTTGACGCCAGCGTCGACGTGTTCGACCGTCTCGGAGACGAGCCGCAGCCGCTTGTCCGGTAATATGATGATTTCCCGAATTGCCATGGCTTCCACCGCTATGACTTCGCGATGTAAGGGCTGGGGAAAGCGGGGTCAATCGAAGCTTCGGCCGATCAAACGTTGATCGCCGCCTCGCGACCGGCTATCACCGTTCGCTCTTCGTTCCGGGCGCGAATCGCAGGCCGCCGCCAAGCCCGACGAAACGGCTTGAGGAAACGGCCCGCGAAAACCGCCAGAGGTAGCGGCCAGAGGAAGCAATGACCGACAGTCTGCCAATGCTTGCGGCAATCTTTGCGGCCTGTGCCGCTTTGGCCGTCTTCTTGGCCGTCCTCTGCACATTCCTCTGGCGCGCCCGCCAGCCCGCCAACCCCCATGCCGCGGCGGTGGCGGAGTTGACCCGGGCGCACGGCGACACGGCGGCCCGCCTCGAAGCCATGATCGGCATGCTGGCAAAGGGCCAGTCCCAGCTCGGGCACAGCGTCAACGAACGGCTCGACTCGGTTTCGCACCGGCTCGGCGATTCGCTGGAGAAGACCAAGCAGAGCACTACGGAGAACCTGCAAAAGCTCAATGAGCGGCTGGCGGTGATCGACAGCGCGCAGAAGAACATCACCGAGCTCGCGACGCAGGTGACCTCGCTGCAAAGCGTGCTCGCCAACAAGCAGTCGCGCGGCGCTTTCGGCCAGGGCCGGATGGAAATCATTATCCGCGACGGGCTGCCGAAGAACAGCTACGAATTCCAGCATACGCTATCCAACCGGCTACGGCCCGATTGCGCGATATTCATGCCGGACCAGCGGCCGCTCGTTGTCGATTCCAAATTTCCGCTCGAGGCGGTCACCGCTTATCGCGACGCCAAAAGCGACGACGAGCGCAAGCTCGCGGCGGCGCGGGTCCGGCAAGACGTCATCAAGCACGTCGGCGATATCGCGCAAAAATATTTACTCCCGGGCGAGACCCAGGATATGGCCTTCATGTTCGTGCCCTCGGAATCGGTGTACGCCGATCTGCACGAGGATTTCGACGACGTGGTGCAAAAGGCCTTCCGCGCCAAGATCGTTATCGTCTCACCGTCGCTGCTGATGCTGGCCGTTCAACTGGTTCGGCAAAATCAGAAAGATGCCCGCATGCGCGAGGCTGCCGATCAAATCCGCGACGAGGTCGGCCGGCTGGTGAAAGACGTTGGTCTGTTGGGCGACCGCATTCGCAAGCTGCAAAGCCATTTCAACCAGGCCGCCGAAGATGTTCGGCTATCGGTGGTATCGATCGAAAAGATCGAGAACCGCGGCGAGCGCATCACCCAGGTCGAGTTGCAAGGCGAATCGCAAGGCGAACTTAACGGCAGCGTCGGGCATGCGGCGTCGAACGTGATTGGCGCGCCGATCGCGCGCAAACTTGAAGCTGGCGAGTAACGACGCATGGCGGCGACGCCGCAGCCGCATCCCTCGCTGGCCGAAACGCTCGCCGTCTATCTCAAGCGGCGCGTGCTGATCGTCCTGTTCCTCGGCTTTTCCTCCGGTCTGCCGCTGGCCTTGTCGGGCTCGACGCTGCTGATCTGGATGACGGAGGCGAAAGTCGACCTGCGCACCATCGGCTTGTTCGCGCTGGTCGGCACGCCCTACACCATCAAGTTCCTGTGGGCGCCGCTGATCGACGCGCTCGACGTGCCGCTGTTGTCGCGGCGCTTCGGGCGTCGCCGCGGCTGGCTGCTGCTGTCGCAATTTCTCTTGATCGCGGCGATCCTGTTCCTCGGCGCCTGCGATCCGTCGGTGTCGCCATTCATGGTTGCGATCGGCGCGCTTCTCGTCGCGACGGCCTCGGCGACACAGGACATCGTCATCGATGCGTTCCGGGTGGAAAGCTTGGACGAAAGCGAGCAGGCGGCCGGCATGGCATCCTATGTCGCCGCCTATCGCATCGGCATGCTGGTCTCGACTGCCGGGGCTTTATTCCTCGTCACCGGCTTTCAAGCGTTTGGGCTGCGGCACCAGCCGGCGTGGACCGCCAGTTATGTCGCCATGGCAGCTCTGGTCGTTATCGGCATCATCACCACGCTGGTCGCCACGGAGCCGGAAAGGTCCGTCGGTGCGGAAGCGGAACATGCCGGAGAGATTGCCGCCGGCGCCAATTCAGTGCGGCGGGTTTTTACCGCGGCGTTCGGCGCCTTCGCTGAATTCCTCAGCCGCGATCTCGTTTTCGTCGTGCTGGCATTCGTCGTGCTGTTCAAATTCACCGATGCGCTGTCCGGCGCCATGACCGGGCCGTTCGTGATCGATCTCGGCTTCTCGCGCAACGAATACGCCGCGATCATCAAAGGCGTGGGCTTGGCGGCGACGCTGATCGGCGGCTTCGCCGGCGGCTTTCTCGCCCGCGCCCTTTCGCTGCCGGCGAGCCTGTGGCTCGGCAGCATATTGCAGGGCGCAGCCAACCTCGCGTTTTCCTGGCAGGCGGTGGTCGGGCTCAACGCCGCATGGCTTACTTTCGCCATCGTCGCTGAGAATTTCACCAGCGCCATCGGCACGGTGATCTTCGTCGCTTACCTCTCGGCGCTGTGCCGCAATCCGCTGCACACGGCGACACAATACGCGCTGTTAACCGCGCTCGCGGCCTTCGGCCGCACTTACCTGTCGTCCGGAGCCGGCTTTATCGTCACGGCGACCGGCTGGCCGTGGTTCTTCGTCATCTGCGCGGTTTCCGGCGTGCCGGCGCTCGTTCTGCTCGCGTGGCTGCAGCGGAGCGGCCACTTCGCCACGCTGCTGCCGCCCAACGCATCGACCGCGGCATAAGCCAGTCACGGGCGCCATTTCGGCAAGCCTCCGGCGCTCGCAAAAAAGTCTTTTTGTAAGGATCAGATCGCTATAATCCCGGTCTTAACTTGCGTTCCTCGAACCCGGCTGTTCCGCCGTCGCAGTCCAGATGGTCCCCATCATCGTCAAGCTATTTGCGGCGGCGCTCGCCTTGAGTCAGGTCACGACCGCCCCGCAGGCGGTCAAGACGCATTTCGATCCGGTGGAGGACCAAGGCGCGGTGGTGCAAATCCTGCGCAACGGCTGCGAGCACATGAAGCAGGCATTCGACATCGAATCCATCAATCTCGACGATCTGATCTCGACCGCGCTCAACGATCCGAGCGCGGCCGGCGCGAACATTCCCGCGTTCCACGGATTGAATTTCGGCGACCTCAATACCGCCTACCACCAATTTTGCAAAAACGAACCGATCACCGCGCCGGTGGTCGATCTTGGCCAAGTGATCGATTTCTACAACGCGGCGGCGAGCGATCTGCCTGATCCTGCGACGCTGAAGGGACGGAAACTGCCAAGCCTCAGCGTGGTGCTCGACGGCAGCGGCAAGAATTTCGCCGACGTGTTCCAGCCCGGGAACCGCCGTATCTGGATTTCGCTCGATACCCTTCCCGATCAGGTTCAGAAATCCTTCATCGCCGCCGAGGACCGTCGTTTCTATCAGCATCACGGCGTCGACGAGCGCGGCATCATTCGCGCCTTCATCGGCGATCTGGCCGATCCCGGGCGGCCGCAGGGCGGTTCCACCATCACTCAGCAGGTTGTGAAAAATCTTCTGGTCGGGGAAGACGTCACCTACCAGCGCAAAATCCGCGAAATGATCGTGGCGTCGCGGCTCGAAAATACCCTCACCAAAAACCAAATTCTCGAACTGTACGTGAATTCGGCTTATTTCGGCCGCGCCTCGTGGGGCATCGAGATGGCTGCGCGCAGCTATTTCGGCAAATCGGCGAAGGACCTGACGCTCGGCGAGGGCGCGATGCTGGCGGGGCTGTTGAAAGGACCAAGCTTCTATAACCCCGACCGCCATCCCGACCGCGCCCGGGACCGCCTCACCTATGTGCTTGAACGTATGCAAGAGGACGGGGTCATCACCGCGGAGCAGAAGAACAAGGCGCTGGCGTCACCGCCGAAACTGGTCGCATTTACGCTTCCGCACCGCGACAGCGGCTTTCACTTTGTCGATTTTCTCGGTCGCGAGGCCAAGGCTGATGGCGTCGACAGCCTGACCGCCGAACCCTATGTCGTGCATTCGACCATCAACACGCAATTGCAGCACGACACCGAGGCCGCCCTGCAAGAGGGCCTGGCGCATTACGAGATGTCGACCGGACGCGCCGTGTTTCGCGGGCCCGAGGCGAATATCGCCGACGCCGTCAACAAGCTCGAAGTCGACAACAAAGCCGCTGCGCCGGCGTGGCAGCAGGCGCTGCAGGCGGTGCGGCTGCCGCTTTACGACGTGCATTGGACGCCGGCCGTGGTGCTGGAGAAAGGCGGCAAATCCGGCGATGGCGCTGTGCGGGTCGGGCTGCCGGACGGCCGCATCGTGCCGCTGACAGTCTGGTCGGCCGCCATCAAACGAAACCTCAGTCTCTATGACGTCGTCTACGTCAATGTCGTCGAACCGAGATACGTCGCGCCCAGACCCAACAGCAAGACCAAGAGCCGTGCTTCGGCCGGCGGTGCCCAGGCGCAGTTACGCGTGCGGCCGAGCGTGCAGGGCGCTGCACTGGTGCTGGAGAACAAGACCGGTCGCATCCTCGCCATGGCCGGAAGCTTCTCCTATCCGCTGAGCCAGCTCAATCGCACCGCGCAGACGCAGCGTCAGCCCGGTTCCGCGGTAAAGCCGGTGACCTATCTGACGGCGCTGCAGCGCGGTCTGCAGCCAAACACATTGGTGCTCAACGATCCGATCACATTTCCCCCGATCGGCGCCGCCGGCAATGGCCGCGACGTCATTGGCCGTGAGTTCGGCGACGACGCGCGTGAGGAGGACTACTGGTCGCCACGCAACGACGATGACAGCGCTGGCGGCGTTTTAACGTTGCGGCGCGGACTGGAGAATTCCGTCAACCTCGTCACCGCGCATCTGCTCGATGGCGGCATCGATGCGCGGCCGGAAAAAAGCCTCGACGACATTTGCGCCACCGCCGTCGCGGCGAAAATCTATGCGGATTGCGTACGCTACTATCCGTTCATTCTCGGCGCGCAACCTGTGAAGATGATCAATCTCGCCGCGTTTTATGCCGCCATCGCCAATGAGGGCGCGCTGCCGCAGCCGCACGGTATCGATTTAATCGAGCAGAATGGCCGCACCGTCTATCAATATCCGGATGCGCCGCTGCCGCGGATCGGGGCCGCCGACCCGGCCGCGTTCTATCAGCTCAAGAGCATACTGCAGGGCGTGGTGGCGCGCGGCACGGCGCGCGCGATCGCATCGCTGTCGCCCTATGTCGCCGGCAAGACCGGCACCACCGAAAACGCCGTCGATGGCTGGTTCATCGGCTTCACCAACGATGTCACCGTGGCGGTATGGGTGGGCTACGACAACGCCGACGGCAAGCGCCGCTCGCTCGGACCGAGGGAGGACGGTGCGCGGGTCGCGCTGCCAATCTTCCAGCCGATCATTCAGGCGGTCTGGGCGGACGGCGTCGCGCCGAAAACGCCGCTGGCCGGTCCCTCGCCGGCGGCGCGGCGCGACCTCGTCGATATTCCGATCGACTACCTGTCAGGCAACCGGATGAACGGCGGTAATTTCATCGAGCACTTCCGGCGCAGCGCCGATGGTCAGATCGCGGACACGCAATATCAGCTGGTGTCGCAAGAGGACGCCTACGCCGACCAAGGCGGCGAATCCAACCCGTTCTGGGGTGGCGCCGGCGACAGTAGCGGGCGATCTTACTATCCCAATCAAGGCTGGCGGCAGCTGCCGCCGCAACCGCCGCCACAGCCGTCCCGGGGCTTGTTCGGCCTGTTCCGGCCGTGGAACGACGAGCCGCCGAGCCGCAATTTTTTCTGGGGCGGCCGCTGAATTGCCACAGCAAAAAGTAATTTGAAATGTCGACGCGGAATCCGCTGGCGCTTTTGATGCTGATTGCCGGTTTCATGACCGGTTTGTTGGCCGGTTTCTTGGGCGGCGTCGCGCCGGCCGCGGCGCAGAATTTTCAGATCGCGGAGGTGAATGCGGCGCGTGACACGAGCGTTGCCGACCTCAAACCCGGCGTCATCGATTTCAGCGATCACACCCATCCCGGGGCCATCGACAGCGAGACGGCATTGAGCCGGTTCGCCGACTGGGCGGAAAAGCACCCCAACGAAAAGAAATTCGTGGCGTTGTTTCCAGGCTATAGCGAACCGGCCGTCGCGAAGCCGACAAGCAGCGCCGCCGCGCAAAAAGACGCCAAGGTCACCGAGAAGCTTTACATGTACGTGGCGCAAGCGCGCTTCGTTCTCGATCGGGCGCCGGCGTCGATCGATCTTTCGCACGACGTCACGTTGGCCTTTTTGGACAAGATCGATCCGGCCATTCAGCACAAGCTGATTGACCCCGCCGACATAAGCTCATTGAAGGATGAGGCCGGCACCGGCAACGACAATCCCGATCGCAAATGGTGCGTTGGGCGGGCGAATTCGATCTGCATCCAGTCGAGCTACAAGCTAGAAGGCAAGATCCCCATGGGTATCATGCTGGTGAATAAGCTGCGCGACAGCATCAAGAAGGTGGCCGACCATATCGATTTCCAGAGCGAACTTGCCGCGCTAGCCCCGGCCGATGTCGACCAAACCGGCCTGCAGCAGCTGACCAAGATCGATACGCCGATTATCGGCGTGCTCGAGCAGAACATCTTCTACGTCAACGAGATCATGAAATTCGGCAAATTCTTTGCCGTATTCCAGGCGCATCCGACCGACCCCGACAAAACCGTCGTCACCGCTTTCATGGCGCTCGCTATCAAGGCGAGAGTGCTCGACGAGAAACGCGGTTTTGAGAACGTGCCTGTGCTGCGCAACTTGGTGCCGGCGCAAGTCCTGATGGGCCAGTCGTCGTTCAACTCCGGCAGCTCGATCAGCGCCGGCCTGCCCAAATATGCGCGCAACGAGATCAAGACCGTTGCCGGCTTGTTGGCCCAGGACAAGTAGTTCGCCGGCGTCTCGATGACCGGCCTCGACGACTGTTTCACGCAATAGCCGCCTGCTTTTGAAATGAGGCGGCCGCCTCTTCCTCTGCGGCGTTGTTGCACGGATTGATCGCCGCCGCCGAGCAGGGCATTGTGGCGGCCGATGGGCAACACAGCGCAGAAGGCCGCTCTGATCACCGGCGCGGCACGCGGCATCGGGCTCGCAACCGCAAAACGCTTCCTCGCCGAGGGCTGGCGCGTGGCGCTGCTCGATATCGACAAGGTAACGCTTGATCGCAGCTATAACGCCCTCTCCGAGGCGAACAGCGCCGACACCGTCATCGCGCTTTGCTGCGACGTCGCCGACGCGGCGGGTGTCGCCGCCGCGTTGGCAATAGTGGCGCAAAAGTTCGGGCGGCTGGATGCGCTGGTCAACAATGCCGGGATCGCGATCTTCAAACCGATCCTCGATGTCAGCTATGCGGATTGGTCACGCGTGCTGGCGGTCAACCTCACCGGCCCGTTCTTATGCAGCCAGGCCGCAGCGCCGCTGATGCGCGATACCGGCGGCGGCGCTATCGTCAACATCACCTCGATCTCCGGCCTGCGCGCCTCGACGCTGCGCACCGCCTACGGCACCAGCAAAGCCGGCCTGGCGCACCTGACTCAGCAGCAGGCCATCGAACTCGCTTCGCTGGGCATCCGGGTCAATGCCGTGGCGCCAGGCCCCGTCGATACGGCGATGGCCAAGGCCGTGCACACGCCGGAAATCCGCGCCGCCTACCACGACGCCATTCCGCTCAACCGCTACGGCCTGGAAACCGAGCTCGCCGAAGCGATCTTCTTTTTGTGCAGCGACCGCGCCAGCTACATCACCGGACAGACGCTCGCCGTCGACGGCGGCTTTCAAGCCACCGGAATCGGCCTGCCGGCGCTCCGCGATGATGGGCGCAACGGCTGATAGCAGTCGGTCGAAATCGGTGCGCTACGCCGCAGCCCGTTCTTTGTCGCCGCGCGCGAGCGAGGCGATCGCCTCGTCGGTTGTCTGCACATCGCCGAACAGGCCGTAAAAGATCGACAGTGCGGCGTTGTGCTCGTCGTCGTTGTGGGTGGCCGTGCCATCCGAGACCATGACCACCTTGTAGTTGAGCATCATGGCGTCGCGCGCGGTGCTTTCGCAGCAGACATTGGTGGCCGTGCCGGTGACCAGGATCGTGTCGATGCCGCGATCCCGCAACAGGGGCTCAATATTCGATGAACCCAGGATGAAGGCGCTGTAGCGCGTTTTCGTCACCTGGGCGTCCTCCGGCCGGATATCGTTCAAGTGCCAATAGGCATAGCCGTCGCCGTCGACATCCATCGCCGCATAGCGGAGGTCGCAGCGATCCGGCGTATGCAGAAATTCGTGGTAATTCGACCAGCTTTCCCGGGTGTCATGCGTGCCATTGCGGACCCAGGCGACGAGGCCGCCGCGGCGGCGCAATTCGGCGGCCAGCCGGTTGATATTCGGCACGATCTCGCGCGAGGCCGGCACCTCGCCCTGATGGCCGGGCTTGCAGAAGTAATTCTGCATGTCGATGACAACCAGCGCGGCTTTGCGCGGATCGATCTCGTCGAAGGGATGGGCTTTGCCGGTGCGGGCGGCCATGCGCGCCCGGGCGGCCTCGGAGATTGTGATCTTGTGCATCGTTGTTTCCTCGACTAGTCGTTTTGCCCGCGTCTCGGTTGTTGCCCATGACTTGGTCATGCCAAGCTTGGCATAAAATCTGCTCCCGAGCGAGGGCGAAAGGGACTATATGCCGGCCAGTTGGGAATTCTGGATCGATCGCGGCGGCACCTTCACCGACGTGATCGGCAAACGGCCGGATGGCAGCCTCGTCACCCAGAAGCTCCTTTCGGAAAATCCCGAAGCCTATCGCGACGCCGCCGTTGCCGGCATTCGGCAGCTCCTCGGGCTTGCTGCCGATGCGCCGATCCCGGAAGGCCGTATCGCCGCCGTGAAGATGGGCACCACAGTCGCCACCAATGCGCTCTTGGAGCGCAACGGCGAGCGAACGCTTCTTCTCATCACCAAGGGCTTCCGCGACGCGCTGCGCATCGGCTACCAGGCGCGGCCGAAGATTTTCGCCAAGCACATCGTCAAGCCGGACATGCTGTATGAACGTGTCGTCGAGGTCGATGAACGGGTGCGGGCGGATGGGACGGTCGAGCGGCCGCTCGATCTTACCGCCATCCGCGCCAAGCTTGAGCGGGCGCGCGCCGACGGCATCGGCGCGGTCGCCGTCGTGCTGATGCACGCCTACCGCTATAGCGACCACGAAAAACAAGTCGTGGCGCTGGCGCGCGAATTCGGCTTTCCGCAGGTATCGGCGAGTCACGAGGTCTCGCCGCTGATCAAGCTTGTCGGCCGCGGCGACACCACCGTGGTCGATAGCTATTTGTCGCCGATCCTGCAGCGTTACGTGAACCGGGTCGCTGCCGATTTGCACGGAAATCACCGGTCCCCGCGGGTGGGGAGAGGGACGAAACTCATGTTCATGATGTCGTCCGGCGGACTGACGGCGGCGGAACTGTTTCGCGGCAAGGACGCCATCCTGTCCGGCCCCGCCGGCGGCGTCGTCGGCATGGCCGAGACCGGACGCTCCGCCGGCTTCAAGCGAACTGATCGGTTTCGACATGGGCGGCACCTCCACCGACGTGTCGCATTTCGCCGGCGCCTATGAGCGGGCGTTCGAGACCGAGGTCGCCGGCGTGCGCATGCGCGCGCCGATGATGCTGATCCACACCGTCGCCGCCGGCGGCGGCTCGATCCTGCATTTCGACGGCGCGCGCTTTCGCGTCGGCCCGGATTCTGCCGGAGCCAACCCCGGACCAAAATGCTACCGTCGCGGCGGCCCGCTTGCCGTCACCGATGCCAATGTCATGGTCGGCAAGCTCATCCCCGACTTCTTTCCGAAGATTTTCGGCGCCGGCGCAGAATTTGCCGCTCGATGCCGACGCCGTGCGTTCGGCGTTTGCCACCATGGCCGAGACAGATCGGCGACGGGCGGTCAGCGCCGAACAGGTCGCCGACGGCTTCATCAAGATCGCGGTCGAGAACATGGCGAACGCGATCAAGAAGATTTCGGTCCAGCGCGGCTATGACGTCACCCGCTATGCGCTCAACTGCTTCGGCGGCGCCGGCGGCCAGCATGCCTGCCTGGTTGCCGATGCGCTCGGCATGGACGAGCGTGCTGATCCATCCGTTGTCTTCGCTGTTGTCTGCCTACGGCATGGGGCTCGCCGACATCCGCAGCGTGCGCCAGCAGGCGATCGAGGAGACGTTCGGCGCCAAGGCGCATGCGACGCTGCAAACGCGTGGCGCGGCGCCTGGCGCGCGAGACGCGAGACGAAGTCGCCGGCCAGGGTGTCGCTGCCGGCAAGATCGCCGCTCCATGTGCGCGCGCACATCCGCTACGCCGGCACCGATACGCCGCTGATCGTCGAGGCCGGCAGCTGACCGCGCGCCGTGCATCGCTCGCACAAATTGACAGTCCGCTTTCGAGCGCGCGCACAAGGCGCAATTCGGCTTTATCGACCGCAAAAAGGGCCTCGTTATCGAGGCGGTATCGGTCGAGGCGGTCGGCGGCGGCGCGACGTTTGAGGAAAAAAAGCGCAAGACCACGCGCGCGAAACTGCCGGCGCCGGCGCTGCGCACGCGGCTTCTTTTCCGGCGGCAAATGGCACACGTGCGAAAGTCTATCGGCGCGATCAGCTTTTGCCGGGCCACAAGGTCAAAGGGCCGGCCATCGTCATCGAGCCGCATCAGACCGTGGTCGTCGAGCACGGCTGGCAAGCCGAGCTGACGGCGAAAAACCATTTGGTGCTGCGGCGGGTTCAAAAGCTTGTGCGCGCACGCGCCATCGGCACCAAGGCCGATCCGGTGATGCTCGAAGTGTTCAACAATCTGTTCATGTCGATCGCCGAGCAGATGGGCGTGGCGCTGCAGAACACCGCCTATTCCGTCAATATCAAGGAGCGGCTCGATTTCTCCTGCGCGGTATTCGACGGCAATGGCTCGCTGGTCGCCAACGCGCCGCATATGCCGGTGCATCTCGGCTCGATGGATCGCGCGGTCGAGACCGTGATTCGCGAGAACAAGGGCAAGGTTCGTCCGGGCGACGTTTATGCGATCAACGCGCCGTATAACGGCGGCACGCATCTGCCGGACATCACCGTTTGCACGCCGGTATTCGACGGCAAGAAAATCCTGTTCTGGGTCGCCTCGCGCGGCCATCACGCCGACGTCGGCGGCATTTCGCCGGGCTCGATGTCGCCGAACGCCACCACCATCGAAGCAGGAAGGCGTCTATATCGACAACTTCAAGCTCGTCGAGCGCGGCCGGTTTCGCGAACGCGAAACCTACGCGCTGCTGGAGGGCGCGAAATACCCGGCTCGCAATCCGTTGCAGAACGTCAACGACATCAAGGCGCAGATCGCCGCCAACGAGATGGGCGTGCATGAGCTGCGCAAGATGGTGCGCTATTTCACCCTGCCGGTGGTGCGCGCCTATATGCGGCACGTGCAGGACAATGCCGCCGAAAGCGTGCGCCGCGTGATCGACCGGCTGCATGACAGCGCCTTTGCCATCGAAACCGACCAGGGCAACCGGATCAGCGTTCGCATCAGCGTCGACAAGAAGAAACGCGAGGCGACCGTCGACTTTACCGGCACGAGCCCGCAGCAGCCGTCGAATTTCAACGCGCCGGAGCCGGTGACGCGGGCGGCCGTGCTCTATGTGTTTCGCGTCATGGTCGACGACGACATTCCGATGAACGCCGGCTGCCTGCGCCCGATCAACATCGTCATTCCGAAAAAATCCATGCTGTCGCCGGAATTTCCCGCCGCGGTGGTTGCCGGCAATGTCGAGACCTCGCAGGAGGTGACTAATTGCCTGTTCGGTGCGCTCGGCGCCATGGCGGCGGCGCAAGGCACCATGAACAATCTCAATTTCGGCAATGCGCGCTATCAGTATTACGAGACGATCTGCTCCGGCTCGCCGGCCGGCCCGGGCTTTCCCGGCACCGACGCCGTGCACACCCACATGACCAATACGCGGCTGACCGATCCGGAAATCCTGGAATTCCGCTATCCGGTGCTGCTAGAGGATTTCCACATCCGCAAAGGCTCCGGCGGCCGCGGCCAATGGAATGCCGGCGACGGCATCCGTCCGCACCATCCGCTTTCTGGAAAAGATGGAATGCACGCTGCTTTCGGGGCATCGCCGCGTCCCGCCGTTCGGGCTTGCCGGCGGCGGCGACGGTCAGGTCGGCGAGAATTGGGCGCGGCGCCAAGACGGCAGCAAAGACGGCCGCATGGAGCGGCTGCAGGGCTGCGATGCGACGGTGATCGACGCCGGCGAGGCCATGATCATCCAGACGCCGACCGCGGGCGGTTACGGCAAATCGCCCGGGTGAGACGGCTTCGGTGCCGGCGGCTTGACGGCGTGGGCGCGGCGCGCGGCAGCCTCGATGATCTCGAACAGGCCGAAGGCGAGGAGGCCCAAGGCGGCAATGCCGAGCAAAATCCCACCATGCGACTGGTGCTGCATGGCGCGCAGCACGCCGGCCAGGCTGACCGCCTCGAACGAATTCGATTTATAAGCGGCGACACCAAGGAAGACGCCGATCATGAGAAAGACGAAGGCGCGCGTCATGATGCCGAACGACCCGAGCACGACCGCGAAAGCGCGCTGCTCGCGCGTGGCATCGAGAGCCTCGCGATAGGGCGCTCGGCAGGCCTTCACTGCCAGCCCGGCGGCAACGCCGGCAAATCCTACCGCGATCAGCGCGATCACAAGCCGTCCGAGCGGCTGCGCCATCACCCATGCGGTCCATTCCCGCGCCGACTGGTCCTCGTCAATGCTCCGGTGGACAAGGGTGACGCGGATCGTCGCCGCGGCGAGTGCGACATAGAACAGGCTGCTGCCGGCGAGCACGCTACGGCGCATCAGGCCGTAGGGACTGTTGCCGTGTAGATCGACGTCGAATACCGACTGGAGCAAGCGCCATCCGGCAAAGCATAAAAGTCCGGCCGCCAGCGCCCATAAGAAATAGCTGCCGAGCGGCCGTTGGAATAACAGCTCAAGCGCGTCGCGCGCGCCTTCCGGGTGAGCGCCCAGGCCGCCTGCGGCCAGCAGCGCGAAGCCGCCGATGATTAAAAAGACGATGCCGCGCGCGACATAGCCGATGCGCACCATCCACGGCAGCGGGCCGCTGGTTAAGTGCTTGACTTTGATGCCGGTAATCTGCGCCCTGATCCACGCGCTGACAAGCGGTTTGGCGCCACTAAGTTCCCGGTCGCCATCGGGCGTCGCTTCACGACTTCTTGCGTGAAACCGAATATTTCATGTGCGCCGTGCCGCCGTCCCAATAGAAAGTAAAATCGGCGACGACCTTGCCGCCACCGGGCAGGGGCAAGTCTGCATTGCAGACGATCTGGTCCTTGGTCGACGACACCGTCTTGATCGGCTCGTAGCCTGTAGGCTCCATCCGCAATTGCTTGAGAACGTCGGCGAGCGAATGCTTGGCGCGAGCGGAGTCGCATGCCGGCAGCACGAAACGATCGCGCACGCCGCGATAGATCAGCACCGCGGCAACGGCGGCGGCCGGAATGCCGATGAGGCGCAGCGCGAAGCGATAGGGCCGCGGCCGCTGCGACGAAGAACTTCGTCCGGACCAGCGGCGGGCGCGGAGGGGCGCCGATAATTTCGGCGGCGAGTTGTCGGGCATCGCTATAGATTACTACAGCGCCTTGACGATCTCCTCGGTCATTTTCTTGGCGTCGCCGAAGCAGCATCATGGTGTTGTCGCGGAAGAACAGCGGATTGTCGATGCCGGCATAGCCCGAGGCCAGCGAGCGCTTGTTGAACATCACCGTGCCGGCCTTCCACACTTGCAGCACCGGCATGCCGTAGATCGGCGATTTCGGATCGTCCTCGGCCGCCGGATTGGTGACGTCGTTGGCGCCGATCACGTAGGCGACGTCGGCCTGGGCGAATTCCGAATTGATGTTCTCCAGCTCGAATACCTCGTCATAGGGCACGTTGGCTTCGGCGAGCAGCACGTTCATGTGGCCCGGCATGCGGCCGGCCACCGGATGGATGGCGTATTTCACCTCGACGCCTTCGGCCTTGAGCTTGTCGCCCATCTCGCGCAGCGCGTGCTGCGCCTGGGCCACCGCCATGCCGTAGCCGGGCACGATGATGACCTTGGCGGCATTCTTCAGGATGAAGGCGGCATCCTCCGCCGAGCCGATCTTGACCGGCCGGTCGCCGGCGGCGGCGGCCGGGCCCGCCACTTCGCCGCCGAAGCCGCCCAGGATCACCGAGATGAACGATGCGGTTCATCCCCTTGCACATGATGTAGGACAGGATCGCGCCCGAAGAGCCGACCAGCGCGCCGGTGATGATCAGCGCGGTGTTCTCCAGGGTGAAGCCGATGCCGGCCGCGGCCCAGCCGGAATAGGAATTGAGCATCGAAATGACGACCGGCATGTCGGCGCCGCCGATCGGAACGATGATCAAGATGCCGAGCAGGAACGAGGTGGCGGCGATCAGCCAGAACGCGACGTGCTGCTGCTGCTCGAAGAACCAGACGATCAGCGCGATCAGGCCGAGCCCGAGCGCGATGTTGATGACGTGCCGGCCGGGCAGGGTGATGGGCTTGCCGCTCATGCGGCCGGAGAGCTTGAGGAAGGCGATGACCGAGCCGGTAAAGGTGATGGCGCCGATGGCGACGCCGAGCGACATTTCGATCAGGCTCTGGGCGTGGATTGCGCCTTCGACGCCGATGCCGAAGGCGGAGGGCGCGTAGAGCGCGCCGGCGGCAACCAGCACCGCGGCCATGCCGACCAGCGAGTGGAAAGCCGCGACCAATTCCGGCATCGAGGTCATCGGCACGCGGCGCGCGATCACCGCACCGATGCCGCCGCCGAGCGCCATGCCGAGCACGACCAGTCCCCAGGCGGTCGCGTCCGCCGGCGGATGGGCGGCAAGCGTGGTGGCGATCGCGATCGCCATGCCGATCATGCCGAACAGATTGCCGCGCCGGGACGTTTCCGGGCTCGACAGACCGCGCAGCGCCAGAATGAACAGCGCGCCGGCGACGAGATAGCAAAGCGCGGCGAAATCGGCGTTCATCGGCAGCTTCCTTCGCTCACTTTTGTCGTCTCTGGAACATTGCCAGCATGCGCTTGGTCACGAGAAAGCCGCCGAAAATATTGATCGAGGCAAAAACCAGCGCGACGAAGCCGAGCGCGCGCGCCCAGATCGGACCGGCATCGTTGTCGACCAGCGCGACGCCGACTGCCAGCAACGCGCCGACCACGATCACCGAGGAGATGGCGTTGGTCACCGACATCAGCGGCGTATGCAGCGCCGGCGTCACCGCCCAGACGACATAATAGCCGACGAATACCGCCAGCACGAAAATCGACAGCCGGAACACGAAAGGATTGACCGCGTCGCCTGCTGCCGCTGCAACCGCGGGATGGCTGTTGGCGAGCAGATCGAGCTGGCCAAGGATCGAGAGCGTCACCATGGTTGCTGCTGTCTCCTGTGCCGCAGTGCCTTATGCAGCGGTCTTGGGTGTGAAATTCGGATGCACGATCGCGCCGTCGCGCGTCAGCGCCGTTGCTTTGACGATCTCGTCATCCCAGTTGACCGCAAGCGTCTTGGTCTTCTTGTCGATCAGCACATCCAGGAAAGCGAGGAGATTTTTGGCATAGAGGCTGGATGCCGTCGCGGCGAGCCGGCCCGGCACATTGCCATAGCCGACGATCTTGACGCCGCCGATGTCGGCGACTGCATCGAGCCGCACGCCTTCGACGTTGCCGCCGCGCTCGACCGCTAGATCGATCAACACCGAACCGGGACGCATCGATTCCACCATCTGTTTCGACACCAGGCGCGGCGCCGGACGGCCGGGAATGAGCGCGGTGGTGATGACGATGTCCTGCTTCTTGATGTGATCGGCGACCAGCGCAGCCTGCTTGGCCTGATAGTCTTTCGACATTTCCTTGGCGTAACCGCCGGCGGTCTCAGCGGCTTTGAATTCCTCGTCTTCGACGGCGATGAATTTGGCGCCCAGGCTCTCGACCTGCTCCTTGGCCGCGGGGCGCACGTCGGTCGCGGTCACGATGGCGCCGAGACGGCGGGCGGTGGCGATTGCCTGCAGGCCGGCCACGCCGGCCCCCATGATGAATATTCTGGCGGCCGGCACGGTGCCGGCTGCGGTCATCATCATCGGCAGCGCGCGGCCGAATTCGGCCGCGGCGTCGACGACCGCGCGGTAACCGGCGAGATTGGCCTGGCTGGATAGAACGTCCATGCCTTGCGCGCGCGTAATGCGCGGCAACAATTCCATGGCGAAGGCGGTGACGCCGGCATCGGCCATGGCGCGCAGCGCGGACTCCTGGCCGAAGGGGTCCATGATCGCGATGACGATGGCGCCCTTTTTCAACTGCGCCAGCTCGGCCGCATTCGGCCGCCGAACCTTCAGAACGATATCCGCATTGCTGGTGGCATCGCCGGCGAGTGAGGCACCGGCGGCGGCATAATCCGCATCGAGAATGCCGGATTTGACGCCGGCGCCGGGCACGACGGCGACTTCGGCGCCGAGCGCGATCATTTTCTTGACCGTCTCGGGAGTTGCGGCGACGCGCGGCTCGCCCGAATCGGTTTCGGCAGCAACCGCGACTTTCATGAAACCTCCGACGGTGCGACGGCCGGGATAAAAGCCGAGGTCCGGATTGGCGTTCAGATCATGTCAGGAAGTATGCCATCCCGATCACGATGATGACGACGATAGCCATCGTCACTTTTACCAGCGTGATGAAATTGTTGTAGGTCTGTTCGTGCGCGGGGTAATCGTTGCCCGTCGCCAGGGCGTATTCGACCTCACCGTGATCGGCCATCACCATCTCTCCAACGAGCTGCCCGGTTATCGGCGGACTTAGCGTAATTGCGCTTATAGAGCAACCGGATGCCGCCCCGCCGGTGGGCAATTTCGCCGGTCTGTCATGTTCCGCGGCGTCCGGCTTCGCTTGCTCCGGCGAAACCCAATGCCTACTGTTGTTGGCAGTCCGCCACGGATCGCCATCATGCTTAGAAAAGAACAAAACGAGCTTCTAACCCGAACCGGCCCCGGTACGCCGATGGGCCAGATGTTCCGCTGCTATTGGCTGCCGGCACTCCTTGCCGAGGAACTGCCGGAGAACGATTGCCCGCCGGTCCGGGTGAAGCTGCTCTCGGAGCGGTTGATCGCCTTCCGCGATTTCGGACGGCCGTTACGGCCTGGTCGACGAGTTCTGCGCCCATCGCGGCGTGTCGCTGTGGTTCGGCCGCAATGAGGACAAGGGCCTGCGCTGCCCCTATCACGGCTGGAAATACGACGTCTCCGGCCAATGCGTCGATGTGCCGTCCGAGCCGGCGGAAAGCGGCTTCTGCAACAAGATCAAGCTCACCGCCTATCCGCTAGTGAAGATCGGCACCGTGTTGTGGACCTATATGGGACCCGCCGACAAAAAGCCGCCGCCGCCGGAATGGGAGTTCGCGCTGGTGCCGCCGGAGCAGAGCTTCACATCCAAGCGCTGGCAGGAATGCAACTGGCTGCAAGCGATGGAAGGCGGCATCGATTCCAGCCACGTCTCCTTCCTGCATCGCGGCGATCTGCACTCCGACCCGCTGTTCAAGGGAGCCAAGGGCAACGAATACAATCTGTCCGACATGCAGCCGTATTTCGAGGTGGTCGAGCAGCCCGGCGGGCTGTTCATCGGCGCGCGGCGCAACGCGGAGAACGGCAAGTACTACTGGCGCATTACGCCCTTCGTCATGCCCTGCTTCACCATGATTCCGCCGCGCGGCGACCATCCGATCCACGGTCATTTCTGGGTGCCGATCGACGACGAGAACCACTGGGCGTGGTCGTACGATTTCCACCCGGTGCGGGCGTTGACCAAAATTGAAGTCGACGCGATGAAGGACGGGGCCGGGGTGCATTGCAAGGTCGATGCCGCGTTCCGGCCGCTCGCCAACAAAGACAACGATTATCTGGTCGACCGCGCCGCGCAGAAGGCCGGGCGAACGTTCAGCGGCGTCGCCGGCTTCGCCATGCAGGATGCCTCGCTACAGGAGAGCATGGGGCCGATTTGCGACCGCACCAAAGAGAATCTGGTCTCTACCGACAACGGCATCATCATGGCCCGGCACCGCTTGATGCGGGCGGCAAAGGCGCTGGTCGACAAAGGCGTCACCCCGCCCGGCGTCGACCCGCAACACCACCGGGTCCGGTCCTGCTCGGTCGTGCTGCCATCCGATGTGGCGTTCAAGGACGGCGCCAAAGAAGCGCTCAATGCGCGGCGCGGTGTGGCGCAGACGACGGTTTAGCCGGCACCGAAAGTCCGTGCTGCGCAGCCGTGTGCGAGCGGCGCTTTCGCCACGACGGCATTTCTTTCGCTGCTCGAACGATTGCCGGGGACTCGGCCCCTCCGCCCTCGGCGAGAGAACCTGAGATCACGGCATAACGACGAGGGTCGCCGCGGTGACCTCGCCGTCCGTGACGTAATGATTGACCTGTGCGACGGGCAGATGCTGACCGGCGCTATACGACCTGACGCCGTCGACCAGTTTCTTCGCGGTGAGTTCGTCGATGATGAAATCACGTTCGACATTGGTGTCGGAATCGGTGGCATGGGTGATCTGAAAGGTCAGACGCGTCAGCGAGAAGCCGGTGTCCTTTGTCCCGGCGCCGATCCACAGCACGCGTGCGTCCGGCGGCGGACGCCCGGCGCTGCGCCAGAAGGTCGACTTGGCCAAGGCCGCCTCGCGCGCAAGTCTCTTGGCCCAAAACCGGACGTGATGACGTTGCCGCGGGCTGTTACCGATCTGCTTTTGGAACCCGATGTCCTGGCCGCGTCCGAACAGGAAGAGCGTGCTGAACGGTGCGGTCGGGTAGGGCGAGTTGAACAGGAACGCCCGCGCCATGCGCCATGAACTGGTAAAGTCCAATGGGTCGGCCTGCGACCATCCGGCCTGGGCAAAGGCGGCGCGCAATTGCGCCATCGTGCCGACGAGCACCAGATTGACCGGATCGCCGGGCAGGCCATCGCCAGTCAGCGTATAGCTCGGCACCCGTTTGCGATGCAGGACCTTCAAGCCGATCAGAACAGCGCGCGGTAGAATGACGTAGGCCGCGGCCGCATAACTCAGGGCCAAGGCGAGAATCGAAGGCACCTTGCGATCCACCAACCTGAAGACGAAGACGATCAGCCAGACGCTGAACACGCCGAGCGCCACAACGAACAGGCGCTGCGCAAAGCGAATGAGCATCCTCAGCATCTGGCTATCGAGCCGTTGCCATTATACCGCCGCGTCGTTCTGCGCGGTGGCGTTACGTCCGGCGATGAACCCCTGGCAGATGGCGCGCGGCAGGCCGTGCATGGAAAAGCCGCCGGCCGACTCCCCGCCGCAATAAAGCCCGGGAATAACCTCGCCCTGCATGTCGATCACCTGACAGCGCGCGTTGATGCGAAGGCCGGCGCGGGTGTCGTGAACGACCGGCGTTGCCCAGGCGGCATAAAACGGCGGCTTGGCGATCTTGTGGAGCGGCTTCGGCTTGCCGAATTCGGCGTCCTTGCCGGCATCGACGAATGAATTATAGCGCGCCACAGTCGCGGCGAGATTCTGCGGCGGCATCGGCACGCGTTGATATTTCATTTCGATCTTGGCGGCGAGCGCCTCGATACTGTCGGCGCTAAAGAAGAAGCCGGCGTCGCCGTCGACGTGCGGCGGGACGGGGCTCCATCGTTCGCGGGCCACGGCGTCGGCATCGAAAATCGCCCAGATCGGACCGCCGCCGTTGTGGCCGTCGCCGATGCCGGCGAGCGCCGCATTGATGAAATTGCCCGGATCGTATTTTTTGTTCTTGGCGTTGAGGTACGAGTAAGGCTCGTAGGGATTGGTGCTCTGATAGGTATTGTAATTGAAGTGGCCGGCGGTCTCGTCGTAGAAGCGCTTGCCCAGCATGTTGACCAGGATGACGTCCTGCCAGTCCTTCACCGGCAAGCCGATGGCACGCGCTTTGTCGAACACCTCGCAGCTCTTATACCAGCGCACATTCACATAGCCGTATTGACAGCCGATCGCCCCCGGCTTGGTGATGCCCGAGCCGAATTCGCCGGTGTAATTGAACAAGCCCCACAGCGACGCTCCCACGGCCATGGCGGAAATTTCGCCGCTGGCGTCCTGATCGGACCACGGCATGCCGGCGAGCCCGCAATATTCCTCAGTGAGCCGGGGATCGAACATGCGGCGGAAATTGACGTTTCCCGTTGAACCGCCGGTGGCGACGATGACCGCCTTGCGGGCGCGGACGTGGCGTGTGACGCCCTTGTGATCGACGCCGATGCCCAGCACGCGGCCGGAATTCGCGGCCTCGCGGTGAATGGCGGTCATGCGGTGCTCGAGCAGGATGTCGACGCCGGCCTGGCGCGCTGCGTCCTCAAGCGGCCGGATCAGTCCGGCGCCGGCGCGAATTTCATCATCGTCGGGATTGGCCGGTCCGCCGGTATGCACCATCGGCCAGCCGCAAACGTCGATCTGCATGGTGCGCAGCGCCGAGACGCCGATCTCGTGCCCAACCTTGTTCGGCGGCCGGTCGATGACTTTGACGCCATGCGCCAACAGCCACTCGAAGGCCGGCACGCTATTGTCGGCGAAGGCGCGGATGATCTCGCGGTCGTTATAGCGATAGGGCGGAAAGCCATTGCTCTCGACCACCGACCAGTCGGTGAGGTCGTGAAAGAACAGGTCGGGCGAATCCGCGATGCCGTATTTCTTCTGGTAGCTGGTGCCGCCGCCGAGCGGCAGGTTGCCGCCGGAGACGATGGCGTGGCCGCCGATATGCGATTCCGCCTCGACGACAATGACCGAGGCGCCGGCTTCGCGCGCCACCACCGCCGCCGGCATCCCGGTCGCGCCCGATCCCACCACGACAATGTCGGCCTCACGATCCCACTGGATCGGCGAATTTCCTGCGCTCACGCCTGCAAACCTCTCCCTGACCTCGACCGGGGCCGGACACTAACAGCATTGCCGTTTTTGTGTCATGTGGTGGCGATCGGTCTTGCGACGGAGTTCTGCTCATGCCCGATTTTGTCCCTACTCACCGGCTCACCCACGAAGCCAGCCTGAAAATGCTGACGGCCGGCGTGACCAAGGCCGACGCGCTCGGCTGCAAGGTTTCGCTTGCAGTGGTCGACGGCAGCTGCCGGCTGATCGGCTTTCTGATGATGGACGGCGCGCGGCACTTTTCAATCATCACCACGCAGCGCAAAGCCATCACCGCAGCCTCGCAGCGTCAGCCGACCGGCTACGCGCCGGAGGAGAACGCTCTGTCGATGGCAGTGCGTATGGGCGATTTCACCAATGTGCCGGGCGGTTTTCCCATCGAGGTCGAGGGCCAAGTGATCGGCGCGGTCGCCGCCGGCGGCGCCAAGATCGAGCAGGACGTCGAAGTGGCGAAGGCGGCGCTGGCGGCGCTGGACCATTCCTAAAGAGTCTGAATTACCTTGGGAGTCCATACCAAAATATGGTAATAAAGCCATATGGTGGTTCGGCCTAGTTTCGAATGGGACGGTGCGAAGGATAGAGCGAATCGCGTCAAACACGGTGTCTCGTTCTCTACGGCGCAAGCGGCCTTTTTCGATCCGCACCGTGTCGTCGCCGAGGACCTGGGCCACAGCCGCACTGAACGCCGGTATTTCTGCTTCGGCAGCGTCGATGGGGCCGTGATGACAGTGCGTTTCACCTACCGCAGGGGCCGCATCCGCATTTTCGGCGCCGGCTATTGGCGAAAAGGGAAGGAAATCTATGAAAAACAGAGCCGCTAAATACTCCGCCGGAGAAATCGGACGGGTACGGATAATAGAGGATTTCTTGCCTTCGCCGGAGGAGCTCGTGCCGCGGGACGACAAGGTGAAAGTGACTCTTTCGCTGTCACGTCGAAGTCTGGATTACTTCAAGCGCGAGTCGAAGAAGCGTCGCGTGCCTTATCAGCGCATGATCCGTGCGGTCGTCGACTATTACGCGGAAAAGCAAGCCGGCGGACGCGGTGGCGGATAGCCCCGACTTCGCTTTGCTCAAGCCGGGCTAACTTCCTGCATCTGATCGCGCGCTGCCTTCACTGCCTTGATGATGTTCTGATAGCCGGTGCAGCGGCAGAGATTCGAGGCGAGCACATCGATCAAGTCCTCGTCGCCGATCTGCGGGTTTTTCTCCAACACATTGGTGGCAAGCATCAGAAAACCCGGCGTGCAATAGCCGCATTGCAGGCCGTGATTGTCGATGAAGGCTTGTTGCAGCACCGAAAGCTTATCGCCATCGGCCAACCCTTCGACGGTGCGTATCGTCTTGCCTTGCGCCTGGACGGCGAACATCAGGCACGAGCGCACTGCCGCGCCGTCGACGATCACCGTGCAAGTGCCGCAGACGCCGTGTTCGCAACCGATATGGGTGCCGGTCTGGCCGCAATCGTCGCGGATGGCGTCGACCAGCGTTTTGCGTGGCTCTACGCGGATCGGATAATCACGGCCGTTGATGGTGAGCGTGATATCGAATTTCTCGTTCATGCGGGACACAAAGCCCTTTGCCGTCATGGCCGGGCGGCACGCGGCCCAGCATGACGAATTAAATCATGTTTTGGGGAGTAAATCGCCAAACTTTCCGCGCACCAGCCTTTCGACCTCATCGCTGGCGCGCACCACGATCGGGAACGTGTCGCGGCGCTTGAACGGCTTGCAGGCGTCAATGACGACGCGCGCGTTGCGCGGATCGCCTTCGCCGTAAGCCATCGGATCGAGCGACGTCGACCAGCAGCCGCGCAGGACTTCCATGCCCTCGCGCGGATCGAAGCGCGTGCACATCGCCCACACCACCTTGTCGATGTCGGCAGGATCGACATCGTCGTCGACCACCACGACAAAGCGGTTGGCGTAAGCGCCGGCATGGCACTGCGAGGCGATCAGCCCCGCCTGCTTGGCGTGACCGGCATATTGCTGCCTGATCGCGACCGTGAGCCACAGCCGGCTGCCGCCGGCAGCGTGCGCCCAGACGCCTTTGACCTCCGGCACCCCGGCGGCTTCGAGCTGATTCCACACCGCGCCGGACCGATAAGTGCCGCGATAAAACGAATCGTCGTCCGGCGGGATGCCCGGAATAGCGCCGAGCAGGATCGGATCGTTACGGTGCATGAAGGTCGCGATGCGGATCGCCGGCTCCTTCTTTTGACCGCCGGCGTAATAGCCGGTCCATTCGCCGAAGGGCCCTTCGCTGCGCTCGTCGCTCGGATCGATGAAGCCCTCGAAGGCGATTTCGGCATGCGCCGGGATCGGCAGGCCCGTGCGGGGTCCGCTGATCACTTCGACAGCTTCGCCAATAAGCCCGCCGGCCGCATCGTATTCGTTGCGGCCATACGGAATCTCCAGGCCGGCAATCATGAACAGCGCCGGATGCATGCCGCAGACCACCGCGATCGGGCATGGCTCGCCGCGCTCGTGATATTTGCGCTTGATGATGTCGCCGTGCTTGCCCTTCGAGCACATCACCGTCGCCGCGCCGCGGTCCTGCGCCTGCACGCGATAGGCGCCGTAATTGACCCAGCCGGTGTCCGGATCGCGCATCACCACCATGTCGCCGGTGCCGATGTAATAGCCGCCGTCATGTTCGTGCCAGCGCGGCACCGGAATCTTGAAAATGTCGATGTCGGCGCCGGTCGCAACGTTCTCCATCACCGGCCCGGTCTGCACCGTCAGCGGCGGGATCGCGCTGCCCGCTTTCATATAACCGCGCCAAAACTGAACCAGTTCGACTGCCGATACGTCGGGATCGAGTCCGACAGTGATGGCGATGCGCCGGATGGAGGTGAGGATGTTGGCGAGGATGCGGTGGCCGCGCGGATGACCCGGGATGTCGTCGAACAGGACTGCCTTGTTGCCGATCTTGCGCTGATAGATGTCGACGATGCCGCCGATCTCGCGCTCGCGTTCGGCGCCGCTGATGTCCTGGACCTCGCCGGCCACCCGCAATTGCGCGATCCAGGCGCGCAGATCCTGGCGGTCCTTGGGTGCGTGCTGCTTTATCGGGCGGGTTTTTACCGGCGCGTCCATGCGGATACCCTTTAACGGAGCCTGGCTTGAGCAAAACGAAAGCCGGAGTGGCGCGCCAAGGCTATCCCCGGATTTCGCTACACTCAATCCGGGCCACAAAGAGAAGTCACATATCCAACACCAGCCGCTCGGACTTGCAGCCGCAGCAGCAGATCATGACCTTCTCGTTGGTCGCCTGTTCTTCCTCGCTTAAGACCGCGTCATGGTGCACCGGCTCGCCGGAAATAACGCGCGTCTCGCAGGCCCCGCAGATGCCGAGCTCGCAGGAATAGTCGACGTCGACGCCGGAATCGAACAGTACTTCGAGCACCTTCTTGCCGGGCGGGATGTAATATTCCTCGCCGGAGCGGGTGAGCTCGACCCAGAAGCCGCCCAATTCGTCGGCCTTTGCCTCTTCCTTGGCAGTGAAATATTCGACATGGACATTGCTGCGCGGCCGGCTCGCTGCCGCGGTCTCGAAGGCTTTGAGCATCGGATTGGGGCCGCAGCAATAAAAATGCGCGTTGGCCGGCGCATCGGCGATTGCTGCGGCGAGATCGAGGAGCTTGCCGTCGGCCTCGTCGTCGAAATGCAAATGCACCGCTTGCGGATCGAGTGTTTTCAGTGTCTCCAGAAACGCCATGTCGGGGCGGGACTGGCAGGCATAATGCAGCGTCCACGGCCGCTTGAGTGCCATCAGTTGCTGCGCCATGCACCAGATCGGCGTGATGCCGATGCCGCCGGCAATCAGCACCACGTGCTCGGCGTTCTCGACCAGCGGAAAATTGTTGCGCGGCGCGCTGATCTTGATCGCATCGCCGACCTTCATCTCGTCGATGATATAGCGCGAGCCGCCGCAGCTCGACGCGTCTTTCTTGACGGCGACGACATAGCTCTCGGCATCGCTGTTCGGCGCGACCAGGGAGAATTGCCGCAATAGCCCATTGGGCAAATGCAGGTCGATATGGGCGCCGGGCTGGTAGGGCGGCAAGGCCCCGCCCTCGACGCGCTGGAAGGTGTAGAGCTTGGTGTCGCGCGCGACATCCTCGATCCTGGTCAGGCGCGCCTCGATCAGATGCGCATGCGGCTCCGGCAAATGCGGGCGATCGGCGGCGGGGGGCGGTACGGTGACGGTATCCATGCAGGGCATAGATAGGCGGCCGGGACGGGGCTTCGCAACCCAGTCTTTCTCGGCTTTATTGCTTATTCGACACGAGAATGAGGGCATTTGGCGCGGATTCACCGCTTTCGGCCCGATCTCCGCCCAGGCCTATGCCCGGCACGACCTCGACCGCGATGCCGGCGGAGCGGCAGGCCGCAATTTCGGCTTTGGTCTCGCCCGCCGTCGCCGGGTCGCCGCCTTTGAGCCAGACCACCCGGCGGCCAGCTTTGGCGAGTGCGATCGCCACGCGCATTTCATCCGGCCGGCATTCTCCCCCAGTCGGGTCGAGCAGCATTTTCCTGGCTTCCCGGCGTGCGAAATCGAGAATCCCGGCCGCGATCCTGCCGTCGAACAGGATCACGTCGGCGGATTGCAGCGCGCGCACCGCGCGCAGCGTCAGCAATTCGGGATCGCCGGGACCGGCGCCGGCAATGACGATGGAACCGGCGCCGTCCCCGCCCGCAAGCAGGGCATCGAACTCGCAGTCCTCGGGCGCGCAATCGGGAACGGCCATCGCCCGCGCGGAGAATCGCTCCCAAAAATCGCGGCGGCTGCGAAACGGCAGCGCCAGCGCTTTCAGGCGTGGCCGCCAGGCTGCCGCGGCCGCGGCCCACTGCGCAAATCCGCGCGGAACAACTCCTTCGATCTTGGCGCGCAGCGCCTGACCGAACACCGGCGAAGCACCGTCGGTGGAAATGCCAATGACCAGAGGCGAACGGTTGACGATGGCGCCGAAGGCGAAATCCGAGAACGCCGGGCGGTCGATGACATTGACCGGCACGCCAACCGCGCGTGCGGCGCCGGCAAATGCCGCGGCGTCTCCCTCGTCTTCGCAATCGGCGACCGCAATCGCCGCGCTGGCCAAATCGCCGGCAACGCAGCGCCGCTGGTGCAGCGTAATGGAGCCCGGCGGCGGAGCGTTTGCCGCCAGCGCCAGCATTTCCTCCGCCGGTGACACCGCGTAAACATCGACTTGCGCGCCGGCCGCCGAAAGCAGCTCCGCTTTCCATCCGGCGGCGGGCGTGCCGCCGGCGACCACGCCGCGCTTGCCGGCGAGCGAAAAGAACAACGGCAGCCGCGCCAGCGCGGCCATATGCGTTGCTCCGACTTCCGCTGGCTTGTGGTGCACGGTCACGATGCGGCCCCTTGCTAGTAAACGTCGGTCTGATAGCGATCCTTGGCCTTCAGCTCCGTCAGCAGCTTGATTGCCTCGCTGGGCGAGCGGCCGCCGTGCTCCGATATGATATCGACCAGCGCCGCCTCGACATCCTTGGCCATGCGCTGGGCATCGCCGCAGACATAGACGTGAGCTCCGTCGCCGAGCCACGACCAGACGTCGCGGCCCTCCGCGCGCATGCGGTGCTGGACGTAGACCTTCTCGTTGCTGTCGCGCGACCAAGCGAGCGAAAGTCGCGTCAGAATTCCCTCCGCGCGCAGCGCGCCGAGCTCTTCTTCATAGAAAAAATCATGACTGCTGCGCTGGTGACCGAAGAACAGCCAATTGCGTCCGGGCGCCCCGATGGCTTGCCGCTCGTGCAGGAAGGCACGGAACGGCGCGATTCCGGTCCCCGGTCCGATCATGATGATCGGCGCGGCCGGGTCCGCCGGCAATGCGAAATGCTGCGCCTTCTGAACATAGACTTTGAACTTGTCGCCGGGGCCGACGCGACCGCCGAGAAACGTCGAGCAGGCGCCGTGCCGCATGCGCTTGGCGATGTCGTAGCGAACCGCGTCCACGGTGAGCGAGACGCGACCCGTAACGGATTTCGGCGACGACGAGATCGAATAGAGCCGTGGCTGCAGCGGATCGAGCGCCTCAATAAAGGCCTCCGGGTCCGGCCGCACACGTGGAAATTTGTGCAGGGCTGCAAGCACGTCCAGCGTCGCGGCGTCGCCGTCCGGATCTCTGCCGCCGGCGAGGTGTTTGGCCTTTTGCCGCCGCTCGCCGCCGGTCATGTGCGAGATCAGTTCGAACAACATATCCGGCGCGGGCGACAACGACGTGCCCCAGGTCAATTCGTCGCGTAGCGTGCGATCGCCGATGGGGAAATCCGGCGGCGCGTCGATGGCCGCCAGCACCGCCTCGACCAGCTCGGGATCGTTGGCGGGGAAAATTCCGAACAAATCGCCGACCGCGTAATCGAGATCGCTGCCGGCGAGATCGATGTCGATGTGCCAGGTTTCTTTTTGTGAACCCGGCTTGTTCAGCCGCCGGCGCGCAAGAAAAGTGGCGTGAACGGGATTGTCGCGCGATCGGCCCGCAGCCGCAACGGCAGTCGACGCAGGTTGCGCGACTGACGCAGACGCCAGCGGCGGCGGCGGCGCCGCAGCTGGCTTGCCCTCGATCTCTTGATGGAGCGCTTTAAGCATGCGGGCGGTTTCCTTGCCGCCGGGCACGCACAAGTTCAGCCGTTTCTCGGCTTGGCTCGAAAGCGCGTCCGAGTAGTCGTGGCAATTATAGCCGCACTGGCCGCAATCCTGCTGCGCCATCGCCGCCATCATCCGCCGCTGCAGCGGCCGACCTTCGGCAAGCGTCATGCGATCGGCAAGCGGCATGGCCGGATCGTGCCAAGGCGCTCCATCATCCGCGCCGTCATCGATCGTCGCGCCGTCATTGCTTGTGGTCAGCGAAACTTCGCCGAGTAGGCCCGGCAAGAGCTTCGCCGCGTCGGCAGCGGAGAGCGGCGTGACGCCGTCTTCCAGTCCAAATAACCCGGCAAACAGGCCATTGAGCCAAATGCGTTGCTCCGGCGTGAACGGCGCCGATTCGGGAATGAGCGAAGGCATCGGTGGCCGCGGCGCGACGCTCATGCGGCGGCCTCCGTATCGGTCATGGATTTCAGCGCGGCGATGTCGTGCCGCCGCGCGAAAGCAAGAAAAGTTTCTTCACGCGATGCACGATGCGCCAGATAGGCTTTGAGGATGCGCTCTACGGTCCGTGGCGTGGCCTCTGCCGTCACGTCGCGGTAGAGCTCGCGGCCAAGCGCGGCATCAGGACCAAAACCGCCGCCGACGAGGATGTGATAGCCCTCGACGGGATCGGCGTCTTCATCGATCTGGATTTTGCAGGCCAGCAATCCGATCTCCGAGATGAAATGTTGCGCGCACGAGTGATGACAGCCGGTCAAATGGATGTTGACCGGCGTATCGAGCGCTAGACGCGTTTCGCACCAGCGCGCGATGTCCTCGGCGTGACGCTTGGTGTCGGAGGCCGCGAACTTGCAGCCGGTATTGCCGGTACAGGCCACCAGCCCGGAGCGGATGGCGTTGGCGGTAACGGCAAGCCCGAGCGACTCGATGCGCTCCTGCGCGGAGCTCAATTTTTCCGTCGGCACGCCGGAGACGAGCAAGTTCTGCCAGACCGTCAGCCGCAGATCGCCGTCACCGAACTCGCCGGCGATATCGGCGAGGCCGCGCATCTGCGCGACCGTCATCCGGCCGACGGGAAGCGCCACGCCGATCCAGTTCAACCCGTTCTGCTTCTGCGCATGCACGCCGATATGCGCGGTGCGGTCGAACGCCGGACGCGGCGCCACGGCGCCTGGCACCGCCCGGTCGAACTTGCGGCCAAGCTTGTCTTCCAGGAGCGCGACGAATTTTTCGACGCCGACGGCATCGAGTACGTATTTCAGGCGCGCCTTAGTGCGGTCGGTGCGGTTCCCGTGCTCGATGAAAACCCGCACTACGGCATCGGCCACTAGGCAGGCGTCGCGCGGCCGCACGAGAACACCGGTGTCGCGGGCAAAATCGTGGTGGCCGGTGATGCCGCCGAGACAAAGTCGAAACCAAATCCCCGGCTCGATGCCGAAGCCGTCGTTCACCGCGACGGCCTGAAATCCGATGTCGTTGGTGTCTTCGAGAGCGGCGATGGTGCCGGCACCGTCGAAGGCCACGTTGAACTTGCGCGGCAGCCCATAGAGCGAACGATCGTTGAGAATGTGAAAGTGCCATTCGCGAGCGAATGGCCGCGTGTCGATCAGTTCCTGGGGGTCGATGCCGGCGGTTGGCGTGCCGGTGACGTTGCGGATGTTGTCGGCGCCCGAGCCGCGCGAGCAAAGCCCCAGATCCTGCATCGCCTCGATCGTCGCCACGGCATTATGCGCCTCGATCTCGCGAATCTGGAGGTTGGCGCGCGTCGTTACATGGGCGTAACCGCCGCCGTAGCGCTCGGCGAGGTCGGCAAGGCCCGAAAACTGCGCCGCTTTGACGATGCCGTTCGGGATACGCAGCCGGCACATATAGGAGTTCTGATTCGGCGCGACGTAGAACAGGCCGAAGAAACGCCAGCGGAAATTGTCAGGCGGCTTCGGATATTCGCCCTTGGCGGCGTGATCCTTGAGCCGCTCGTAGGTATCGAACGGGTGCTGCTCGCGCTTGAATTTTTCCGGATCGGAAAGTTTGCCACCCGACGCCAGCACCCGGTTCTGCGCCCGCACCCCCGCAGAGTCCGGTCCGCTTGGCTCAGGTGCCGCGGCGACGGCATTGCCGGGTGCTGCGCCGGCGACGCCTTTCGCCGCTTTGGCGATCTGCACCCCGGCGACAAACCCTTCCAGGTAGTGCTTCTGTTCCGGGTTGAAATCGCCGGCCTCGCTGGCCGAGGTTTTGAGCTCGGACTCTGTCATTCAGCCGGAACCTGCGTCGGTGCGGTAAAAGGCGCCGGAGCCAAGCTGCGGGGCCGGTGGGTAATGTAAAGCGCAAGCCCGGTGAAGACGAAGCCGCCGACCAGATTGCCGAGAGTCACCGGAATCTGATTCCACAGCCACCATTCGCCGAGCGTGATCTTGGCGCCCATCATCATGCCGGTCGGAATGACGAACATGTTGACGACCGAGTGCTCAAATCCTTGCGCGAAGAAGATGAGGATCGGCATGTAGGCGCAGGCGATCTTGCCGATGGTAGACGAGGTCGTCATGGCCGCGACGAGGCCGAGGCAGACCATCCAGTTGCACAGGATCGCCTTGACGAAGACGGTTATCATTCCGGCGAGGCCAAGCGCTTCATAGCCGGTGGTCTTGGCCAGCGCGACGGCGACGATTTTTGCGGCGACGCCGGTGGGAGCGGCAGTGCCGAAATTGGTCAGCGCGATTGCCAACAGGCCGCCATAGGCGACACTGCCGATCAAATTGCCGAGAAAGACGTAGCACCAATTGGCGAGCATGGTCTTGGCGCCGACCTGATTCTCGATCCAGGGCAGCGGCAACAGGCCGAAGCTGCCGGTCACGAGGTCGAGGCCGAGCAGCACGATGAGAATGAAGCCAACCGGGAAAATCAGCGCGCCGACCAGCGGTTGGTTGGTTTGCACCATGCCGGTGAAGGCCAGGCTCGTCGCGGCGGCGAGAATGGCGCCGGCAAGGCCGCCCCGGATGATGAGATCGAGCGGCGACAATGCGAGCTTGCTCAGCCCGGTATTGAGCATATTCGCGGCCATGTCGGCCGGTTTGACGTAATCCATTCTGGGCTCCTGCGTTGTGCCGCCTCCGGCGATATGAGAATGCGCGCCGGGCAGCCTTTTTGCTGCAGAGCAGCAAGGCTCGTGCCAGAGCGAGGCGATTGATTTTGTGAGGCTTTCAGCTTTGGCTGTGACGCGATGCCAAGTATCGCGCCAGCGGTCGCTGAAATGTTTGGCAACCGGAAATGTCGGACTGGCGGGCGCCCGGCAGGTTTCCGCCGGGCGCCCTTAGTCCGTTGTCAGCCGGTCTGTAAGCCGGGTTTTGGATGGCCTGCGAAAGAGGTCCGCAGACGTGACGACCATTCTTCTGGGACGCCGGTTACCCGGCGCCTCAAGCGACCTACCCGGACGGCAGGATCCGGACACCGACCCCGAAGCTTTCGCTCCACGCCGTCCCTATTCGGTCTTGCTCCCGGTGGGGTTTGCCATGCCGCCGGCGTTGCCGCCGGCGCGGTGCGCTCTTACCGCACCGTTTCACCCTTGCCACGACAAAACGCTACGCGCCGCGGCGGTCTGTTCTCTGTGGCACTGTCCCTGGGCTCGCACCCGCCGGACGTTATCCGGCACCGCTTGTCCATGGAGCCCGGACTTTCCTCCCCGACAACCTTTCGGTTTCGCCGGAGCGGCCGTCCGACCGACTGACCGTATGGAGTTATGGGCTTCCGGCCCATGGGTCAAATGGATAATCTAAGGTTGCAGCACAGGGGTCGCTGCACCTAAGGGGGCGTCATGAAGCGCATTTTTATCGGCATCGACGGGACCGGCAACTCCGCCTATTTCGACAAATTCGCCAGCAACGTCTATCGCATGAATTTGGCGCTCAATTACAACAACGCCGACGGGACGCCGCAGCTTTTCTTCTATTTCAGCGGTGTCGGCACTTCGAGCTACAAATATCTCGATCTCTTCGGCAAAGCTTTTGGTGAGGGCATCGACGAGCTGATCCTCCAGGCCTATGTCAATCTCGTAACAAATTACGTTCCGGGCGATAAGATTTACGTCTTTGGCTTTTCGCGTGGCTCGGTAGCGGCACGGGCGCTGACGGGGCTGATCTCCCGTTCCGGACTATTATTGAACGAGAATTCTCCGCTTATCGCGGAGGCGTGGCATTACTTTCTCGACGACGAAAGCGCAGGAAACTATCAAGATCAGAAACCGCACGTCACCCATAGGAACGTTGCGATCGAATTCCTCGGCGTTTGGGATACCGTCTATGGCATCGCTCCCGATCGCGCCCTGCGACGAAACGCATTCATGCAGCTTCAATTCAAGAATTTCCATCTCGATCGCAGCGTGAAAGTCGGAGTTCATATCCTCTCAATTGACGACACACGCAAATTCTTTTGGCCGATGACGTGGGATAACGTCACCGAGCCGGGGCAGGCAATGGAACAGATTTGGATGCCAGGAGTGCACAGCGATATTGGCGGCGGCTACGAAAAGTCTTTCCTTTCGAAAGTCAGTTTCTTGGCGATGATCGACCGACTAAAGCAATATTGCCCCGACCTCACCTTTGATGCGGACTATCTCGACGACGCGGTGGAATACCTGCGCGACCCGGCCAACGATTTTGCGATCAACGATGAATGGAAAGAATACACCGCTTTCTTGCATCGCAGCAGCCACCGGCCGTGTTCATCCGGCGTCACTCTCTATCGGCAGTCAGCCCATCCCTTGCTCGGCGCGATCAGTGAAAAGGAAATCTTCTGCCGATCTAAAATCATGAAATACACGCCCTCTTACGTTCTTTTGCCCGTTGGCGGCGCATTGCCGGTCGCCGTTTTTCCGCCTGGGTCCTACACCGCTGACGGCGTCATGCCAGCAATCAAGATGCGGTTTCCATAACGCCGCCAATCGGCGGGCCGCTCTGGCGGTCAACGTCAGCGCGCAGTCAGTCGCTCCGCCCCGCGGTATGAGCCTGCCGCAATCGTACGAACGCGGCCGCGGCTGGCGAGAAGCTCCTGCAGCGTGCCGCGCGTCGAGGCGTCGGCGACGCCATCGACGCGTTCGGGCCGGAAATGACGCTGCATGGCGACCACGACCTCGCGGGTCGCGAAATCGAATTCGCCGGTGGCCTCGACGCCATAGCCATATTCGCCGAGCGAGCGTTGCAGGGCGGCGACCGCGTCCCCGCGACTGCCGGGCGATAAAGACTGGCCGAAACTCATGATCGGCGCCGGCTTTGCCCAGTGGCCCACACCGGACTCGTACAGCGTGCGCCAGGGAAATTTTTCGCCGGGGTCCTGCTTGCGCGACGGCGCCACGTCGGAGTGCGCCAAGACCCGTACCGGCGCAATGGTATTGCGGGTCTGAATGCCCCGGCAAAGCGCAGTGACGGCCGCGATCTGCCGCGTGGGGAAATCCGGATAGCCGTGGTCATGGCCAGGATTGGCGATCTCAATTCCGATCGAGCACGAATTGATGTCGGTCGCGCCGGCCCAAAACGATTTGCCGGCGTGCCAGGCGCGCCGGCTCTCCGGCACCATCTGAACGATGCGTCCGTCCTCGAATACAAAATAGTGGGCAGAAACCTCGCTGCTGCGCGTCCGGAGGCGCTCAAGCGCGGCCTCCGCGTCGGCCATGCCGGTGTAATGAAGAATGATCATATCGGGCCGCTGGCCGCCCTGGCGCTCGTTATGATTGGGGGATGCCAGGACTTCGGCCACCACACTGGAATCCGGAGCGAATGCGGGACGCGTCATAGGGAACTACTTTCTTCGGTCGAGGCACGATAGCGCACCGCCGGGCATAAATCGCCCCGGCAGGGCGCCCTTCAACCATTCCTTAAGCTTACCGCTGACTAATCGAAATCGAGCGGTTTGCCCCGATCGGCCGGGGCTATTCCGTTGATGCCCATAGTGTCCCATGGCAGCCCAATTTATCCCAGAGTCGCTTTCCAAGTTTTGGCCGTGTCGGCTGGACCCGCCGGGGGAGGGACGAAATAGCCCGCTTTGTGTCCCGTCACCGGCTACGTCCCGCCCGCGACTGCTTCGAACCGGTGCTCGACCCGGTCGGTCGAGGCCACAAATTTCGAATTCTGGGAGCCCGGCTGGTTTCGCGCGGAACTCGCGGAAGCCATCGCGAAGGTTCGCGCTGCGAAACCGCTCGGAGTACGGGAATGACCATGGGCAGCGACAGCAAAGTTGTCGCTAGCGGACTGGCTGGTCACATTCCCGTGCTGGCCGGGCGCGTCGGCGACTGGCTCGCGCTGCGCAGCGGCGGTCTTTACATCGACGCGACATTCGGGGCCGGCGGCTATACTCGCCTTATCCTGCAAACCCCGGGCGCGCGGGTCATCGGTATCGACCGCGATAGCGCGGCGATCGCGGCTGCTGCCGCTGTCGTCGAAGAAGCCCGTGGCCGGCTCACGCTGATTGAGGATCGATTCTCCAATCTGGCATCGATTGCCGGCGGCCAAGCCGCCGACGGCATCGTCTTCGATCTCGGGGTGTCGTCGATGCAGCTCGATCAAGCCGAACGCGGATTTTCGTTCCGGTTCGACGGGCCACTCGACATGCGCATGGGGTGCGACGGTCCGACTGCAGCCGATATCGTCGCCCGTGCGAGCGAGCGCGATCTTGCCGCGATCGTCGGAACTCTGGGAGAGGACCGTCATGCCCGCAGCATCGCGCGGGCGATCGTCAAAGCCCGCAGCGCGGCGCCCATCAAATCGACACGCGCTTTGGCAGAGATCGTTGCGCGCACCGCGGGCGGCCGCGATGTCGCCATCCATCCGGCGACGCGGACGTTCCAGGCGTTGCGGATTTTCGTCAATGACGAGCTCGGCGAATTGGCACGCGGCCTTGCCGCCGCCGAACAGGCCTTGCAACCATCCGGCCGGCTCGTCGTCGTCGCCTTTCACTCGCTCGAGGATCGGATCGTCAAGACGTTTCTCGCCGAGCGCAGCCATACGCCGGCGCCCTCGCGTCATCGTCCCGCCATCGCGGCGCCGCCGCCGACATTTCAGGTGCTGACGCGGCGGCCGGAAACGCCCGACGAAGCCGAGATTGCCGCCAATCCCCGCGCGCGCTCGGCCAAGCTGCGTGCCGCCAAACGGACCGATGCGCCGCCGCGCGCCGCAACTGTGGAGAATCTCCTGCCGCGGCTGCCCTCGCTCGCCGACATTATGCGGGGACGGCCGTGATCCTGCGCATCCTCAATTTCGTCGTCGTCGGCATGCTGGTGCTCGCGGCGGCCTGGGTCTACCGCATCAAATTCGACGCCACCGTCCAGGCCGAGCACCTTGCCAAACTGCGCGGCGAGGTCCGGCACGAGCACGACCAGATCGCCACGCTGCGCGCGGAATGGGGCCAGCTCGACGATCCGGCGCGCATTCAGGCGCTGGCCAAGCGTTTCCTTCAGCTCAAACCCATCGCCGCGACGCAAATCGACACTCTCGACCATCTGCCGGATCGGCCCGCGCCGGATGTCACAGCCTCCACCGATCCGATCGGAGGCTTGATCGAGAATTTCGAGGAACCCGAGACGTTCGGCACGACCGGAAGCATCCCGGGCGCGCCGGCCCGGCCGGCGAACGCGGCCGGCCAGCCGCCCCTTCCACAGGCCAGTGAGCCGCCGCCGCAATGAGCGTCACCGCCGACACATTCCACCTGCAGCCGGCCCATTTGCAGCCGGTCGCGCCGCGTCAACCGGAACTGCCTTGGCGGCAATGGCTTATTCGCAAGGCGCTGTACGGCAAGGACCTCGACCGCAGCGCGAAGGCGCGGACGCGTATCGGGCTTGCCATTCTCGCCTTTGCCATTGGTTACCTCATCATCGCCTCGCGGCTGGTGCTGTTCGCGATCCAGGCCGACGAGCATACCGTGCATCGTGTCGTCTCTGGCGATGCCGTGGCCACGGCGCGGCCCGACATTCTCGATCGTAACGGCGAGATCCTGGCGACCGACGTGCGGGTGCCTTCGCTTTATGCCGAACCGCGCCGGCTCATCGATGTCGACGAAGCGGTCGAGCAGCTCACGGCCGATCTTCCCGATCTCGATTCCAAGGAGCTGCGCGAACGGCTGTCATCCAAACGCGGTTTCGTCTGGCTCAAGCGCGATATCACGCCGGAGCAGGAGCGCGAGATTTATCGTCAGGGACTGCCGGGTATCGGCTTTCTCAACGAGAACAAGCGGGATTACCCGAACGGCGACGAGATCTCGCATCTCATCGGCCACGTCAATATCGACAATCAGGGCATCGCGGGGATGGAGAAGTGGCTCGACGGCCAGGGGCTCGCCGCCCTGCATATGGCCGGGCTTGCCACCGACCGGCTGCAAACTCCGGTCCAGCTCGCCGTCGATCTTCGCGTGCAGCATGTGCTGCGCGATGAACTGGTTGCCGCGCGCGCGAAGTTCAACGCGCTGGCCGCCGCCGGCCTCGTCCTCAACATTCGCACCGGCGAAGTCGTGGCGCTGGTGTCGGAGCCGGATTACGACCCGAACAATCCCCGCGAGGCGCTTGACCCGTCACGCATCAACCGGCTGACCACCGGCGTCTACGAGATGGGATCGACGTTCAAGGCCTTCACCGTGGCAATGGCGCTCGATTCCGGCAAGGTCTCGCTGAATTCGAAGTTCGACGCCCGCATGCCGCTGCAGATGGGCCGGTTCACCATTCACGATTTCGACGCGCAACGCCGTATCCTGTCGGTGCCGGAGATTTTCACCTATTCGTCGAATATCGGCGCGGCCCGCATGGCGTTGTCGCTCGGCAGCGACGCGCAACGCGCATTCTTGAAAAAGCTCGGTCAGCTCGACCGCCTGCGCACCGAATTGCCGGAAAGCGCCGATCCGATCTTGCCCCGGCGCTGGAGCGATTTGACCACCGCCACCATCGCCTTCGGTCACGGGCTGTCGGTTGCCCCGCTGCAGGCGGCGATGGGCGTCGCCGCAATCATGGACGGCGGCATTCTCATTCCGCCGACCTTCCTCAAGCGCTCCGAGGCCGACGCGGCCAAGCTCGGCCGGCGCGTCATCAAGCCGGAAACCTCGACGATGATGCGTTACCTGATGCGGCTCAATGTCGAGAAAGGCACCGCCGGGAAGGCCGACGTCCCTGGCTATTACATCGGCGGCAAGACCGGAACGGCGGACAAAGTCGTCAACGGCCGCTATTCCAAGACCAAGGTATTGACCGACTTCATGGCCATCCTGCCCGCGGATGAGCCGCGCTATCTTCTGCTCGTCATGCTCGACGAGCCGCACACCACGCCGGAGACGCACGGTTTCACCACGTCGGGCTGGAATGCCGTGCCGACCGGTGGCGCGATCGTCTCTCGTATCGCGCCGCTCCTCGACATTACACCGCGCATGAACCTGCCGCCGGCGGATCAGCAGATACTGGCCTCGCTGCACGAAAGCAGGTAAGGGCTTTGCCGCGCCGTCGGCCAAGCGACTGAGGCCTCGATAGGGTGGTTGTCCGGGCTGGATTTCATCCGGTTTCAAGCGGCCACATGATCTTTGGAACTTCAAAGCCACGGACCCTAGCCCGGATATGGGACAATCGACCGGACCATGAAGCTTCGCGAGATTTTGCCTCCTGATGCGGAATGCGATCCACGCGACGCCGGCCTCGATGTTACCGGCGTGACGGCGGACAGCCGCGCGGTGCAGCGCGGTGACGCGTTTGTCGCCATCGCGGGCGGCAAAGCCGACGGCCTGCAATTCGTGCCCGCAGCCATCGCGGCCGGAGCGGTTGCGATCGTCGCCGAGCGGGCGCCGCCGTCGCCATTACCCGGCAACGTCGCTTTCGTCCGCGCCGACCATGCTCGGCGCGCGCTTTCGCTGATGGCCGCGAAAATCTATCCGCGGCAGCCGCGCGTCGTCGCCGCCGTCACCGGCACCAGTGGCAAGACCTCGGTCGCCGCCTTCACGCGGCAGATTTGGAGCGCGCTCGGCCACCGCGCCGCCAGTGTCGGAACCATCGGCATCGTGTCGCCGAGCGGCGAAACCTACGGCACGCTGACCACGCCCGATCCGGTGGCGCTGCACCGCGCGCTCGATGGGCTGGCCGGCGAAGGCGTCACCCATCTTGGCGATCGAGGCTTCCTCGCACGGTCTCGATCAGTACCGGCTCGACGGCTTGAAGATCGCGGCGGGCGGTTTCACCAATATCACGCGCGATCATCTCGATTATCATCCGAGCTTCGAGGCTTATCTCGCCGCCAAGCTGCGGCTATTCGGGATTCTGCTCGATCCGGGCGCCGCGGCGGTGATCGATGTTGACCACGAGCATTCTGATGCGGTGGTTGCCGCGGCGGCGGCCCGCGGCTTGTCGATCATGACCGTCGGATCGAAGGGCACCGGCATTCGCCTCGTTCACGCAGTGGCCGATGGTTTCGCGCAGCGGCTGCGGCTGCAATACCGGGACGAGCATTTTGATGTACGCCTGCCGCTGGTCGGCGATTTTCAGGTCGAAAACGCGCTGGTCGCGGCGGGCCTTGCGCTTGCGATCGGCGAAACCGCCGGGCCGGTGTTTGCCGCGCTGGAACAGATTTCAGGCGCCAAGGGCCGGCTGGAACGCGTCGGCTCGAGCCGCGGCGCGCAAATTTTCGTCGATTACGCCCACAAACCTGACGCGCTGGCCAAGGCGCTGGAGGCATTGCGGCCCTATGCGCAAGGGCGGCTCGTCGTGGTGTTCGGCGCCGGCGGCGATCGCGATCGCGGCAAACGGCCTCTGATGGGCGCCGTCGCCGCGGCCAAGGCCGACCGGGTGATCGTCACCGACGACAATCCGCGCAGCGAAGACGCCGCCGTGATCCGCGCCGCGATCATGACGGCCGCGCACGGCGCCGCAGAAATCGGCGACCGCGGCGAAGCGATCCGCCGCGCCATCGGCGAGTTGCAGCCGGGCGACGTCCTGTTGATTGCCGGCAAGGGTCATGAAACCGGCCAAATCATCGGCGACCGGGTCGTACCGTTCAGCGATCATGAGGCGGTCGCCACGGCACTCAAGGAACTTGCCGCATGAGCGCGTCGGCGCTGTGGACCACCGAGGCGATGGCCGGGGCGATGGGCGCACAGCGTCAGGGCCCGCTGCCCGACGGCGTCGGCGGCCTGTCGATCGACAGCCGCAGCCTTGCGCCGGGCGATGCGTTCTTCGCCATTGCCGGCGAGCATCGCGACGGTCATGAATTCGTCGCCGCGGCGCTTGCCGCCAAAGCCGGCCTGGCGGTCGTTGCCGCGGACCGGCGCAATCAGTTTCCGGGGAACGCGCCGCTCCTCGTCGTGCCGAACGTGCTTGCCGGCTTGCGCGATCTCGCCGCCGCGGCGCGAGCGCGTACCGGTGCCAAGGTGATCGGGGTCACCGGCTCGGTCGGCAAGACCGGGACCAAGGAAGCGCTGCGGCTCGCGCTGTCCAAGGACGGCGAGACCCATGCTTCGGTCGCCTCGTACAATAATCAATGGGGCGTGCCGCTGTCGCTCGCCCGCTGCCCGGCCAGCGCCAGTTACGCGGTCCTGGAAATGGGAATGAACCACGAAGGCGAAATCGAGCCTTTGTCCCGGCTGGTTCGTCCGCACGTGGCGGTCATCACCACGATCGCGCCGGTGCACCTGGAATTCCTGGGCACGCTGGCGAAGATCGCCGACGGCAAGGCCGAGATTTTTTTCGGCCTCGAGCCGGACGGCGCCGCGGTCATCAATCGCGACATCGCGCAATTCGCCCAGCTTAAGCGCCGCGCCAAGGAGGCCGGCGTGGCGCGCGTCATTTCCTTCGGCGAGCACCAGGACGCCGATGCGCGGCTGATCAAATGCGTGCTGCATCCGCGCTGCTCCACCGTGCAGGCGAGCATCCTTGGCACCGAACTGACCTATAAAATCGGCGCGCCGGGCCGCCATGTGGTCATCAATTCGCTCGCCGTGCTGGCGGCCGCCGATCTGGTCGGCGCCGACCTCGCGCTGGCCGCGCTGGCGCTGACCGAGTTCGCTCCGGTTTCCGGCCGCGGCGCGCCGATCGAGATCGGGCTCGGCGGCGGCAACGCGCTCGTTCTTGACGAGAGTTACAACGCCAATCCGGCCTCGATGGCGGCCGCGCTGGCGGTGCTCGGCGGCACGCCGCTCGGCCCGCTCGGCCGCCGCATCGCCGTGCTCGGCGACATGCTGGAACTTGGACCGAAGGGCCGCGCCCTCCACCGCGGCCTCGTCGATGCGGTGCTCACTAACGCGGTCGATCTGGTATTCTGCTGCGGTCCGCTGATGCACGCTTTGTGGCAAGCTCTTCCCGCGAGTCGGCGCGGCGGCTATGCGGACACTTCCGCCGCACTCGAAGCGCAGGTGTTGCCGGCGATTCGCGCCGGTGACGCCATCATGGTCAAAGGCTCGCTCGGCTCGCGCATGGCGCCCATCGTCAAGGCGCTGCAACGGGCTTACCCGCGCCACGAAACCGCCGAGGACGCGCTCGAAGGCGCGTCCGTGCAAGGTTGATGCGATGCTGTATTGGCTGGTTGAACTGTCGGACAGGCTCTCCGTCCTCAATGTGTTCCGCTACATCACCTTCCGTACCGGCGGCGCCATCATCACCGCCTTGTTGTTCGTGTTCCTGTTCGGTCAACCCATCATCGACCGGCTGCGGTTGCTACAAGGCAAGGGCCAGCCGATCCGCGCTGACGGACCCAAGTCGCACATCATCTCCAAGGCCGGCACGCCGACCATGGGCGGCTTGATGATCCTGTCCGGCATGATGGTGTCGACGCTGCTGTGGGCCAATCCGGCAAACCCCTATGTCTGGGTGGTGCTGTGGGTGACGCTGGGTTTCGGCCTGGTCGGCTTCTACGACGATTATCTGAAAGTCACCAAGCAGCAGGCCAGCAATGGCTTTGCCGGCCGCACGCGATTGACCGCCGAAGCGATTATCGCCGGAGCGGCCTGCGTTGCGCTGGTCGAATTGGGACAGGCGCCGTTCTCGACCTCGCTGGTTTTTCCGTTCTTCAAGGAACTGGTGCTCAACCTCGGCTGGTTCTTCGCGCTGTTCGCGATGTTCATCATCGTCGGCGCCGGCAATGCGGTGAATTTGACCGATGGGCTCGACGGTCTCGCCATCGTCCCGGTCATGATCGCGGCGGCGAGCTTCGGCATGATCTCCTATCTCTCCGGCAACGCCGTGTTCGCCGATTACCTGCAAATCCACTACGTTGCCGGCACCGGCGAACTGGCGGTGCTATGCGGTGCGGTGCTCGGTGCCGGACTTGGTTTTCTTTGGTTCAACGCGCCGCCAGCCTCCATTTTCATGGGAGACACCGGCTCGCTGGCGCTCGGCGGCATGATCGGCTCCGTGGCGGTCGCGACCAAGCACGAGATCGTGCTCGCCGTTATCGGCGGACTGTTCGTGCTCGAGGCGGTTTCGGTGATCGTGCAGGTCGTCTCCTTCAAGCTGACCGGCAAGCGCGTTTTCAAGATGGCGCCGATCCATCACCATTTCGAGCAGCTCGGCTGGACCGAGCCGCAGATCGTCATTCGTTTCTGGATCGTCGCGGTCGTGCTGGCGCTGCTCGGCCTGTCGACCCTGAAACTGAGGTAGCAGCGTCGTGATTGCGGTCACGACCTTTGCCGGCAAGACGGTCGCGGTGTTTGGGCTGGGCGGCTCGGGCCTCGCCAGCGCCAAAGCATTATTGGCGGGCGACGCCGACGTCATCGCCTGGGACGACAATGCGGCCAGCGTTGCGAAGGCACGCGAGGCCGGCGTCGCCACCGCGGACCTGCGGACCATCGATTGGAGCGCGATCGCGGCGCTGGTGCTGGCGCCCGGCGTGCCGCTCACCCACCCGGCGCCGCATTGGACCGTCGCGCTGGCGAAGAAAAATAATGTCGACGTTATCGGCGACATTGAATTGTTCTGCCGCGAGCGGCGGCGTCACGCTTCAGGCGCGCCGTTTGTCGCCATCACCGGCACCAACGGCAAATCGACGACAACCGCACTCATCGCCCATCTTGCCGCCTCGGCAGGCATGGACGCGCAGCTTGGCGGCAATATCGGCACCGCGATTCTGTCGCTTGAGCCGCCGGCGGCAAATCGCCTCCACGTGATCGAATGCTCGTCCTATCAGATCGATCTCGCTCCCTCGCTCGATCCGTCGGTCGGCATTCTTATTAATCTCAGCGAGGATCATCTCGATCGGCACGGCACGATGGAGCATTACGCCGCGGTGAAGGAGCGCCTTGTCGCCGGCGTGCCGAAAGACGGCACCGCAATCGTCGGTGTCGACGATCCATGGTGCGAAAAAGTTGCGGCACGGCTCAAAGACGCGGGCAAGCGGGTGGTGGCGATCTCCGCGCATCGCCGGCTCGCCGACGGCGTCTTTGCCGAAAGCGGCCGCGTCATGCGCGCCGGCTCTCAGTTTATTGCCGAGCTTGGCGGCATCGGCTCGCTCCGCGGTCTGCACAATGCCCAAAACGCCGCCTGCGCGACGGCGGCGGCGCTCGCCCTTGGATTGAGCCCGGCGGCGATCCAAGCCGGCTTGCGCTCATTTCCCGGACTGGCGCACCGCATGGAAGAAGTCGGCCGGCGCGGGCGGATTCTCTTCGTCAACGATTCCAAGGCGACCAACGCCGATTCCGCGGCGCAGGCGCTAGCCTGCTTCAATGACATTTTCTGGATCGCCGGCGGCAAGCCGAAGACCGGCGGCATCGAAGTCCTTGCGCGGCTTTTTTCCGCGCATCCGCAAGGCCTATCTGATCGGCGAAGCGGCTAGCGAATTCGCCGCTACGCTTGGCTCCACCGTGCCCCATGACATCGCCGGCACGCTGGACAAAGCCGTCGCGGCCGCCGCACGCGATGCCGAAGCTTCCGCCGCGCCCGAGCCGGTCGTGCTGTTGTCGCCGGCCTGCGCCTCGTTCGACCAGTACCGCAATTTCGAGGTTCGCGGCGACGCCTTTCGGGAATTGGTGCGGGCGCTGCCCGGGGTGAAATGACGCGCCGGCAAAGCGGCATCTTAATCCCTTGGAAACCATCCCGGTGTCACCACTAGTCCGGGACTTTTGAGCCGGGACACTCCCTCGGGACGCTGATGGCTTCGCGCGCGAAACCTACGCCATTTTCCGAATGGTGGTGGACGGTCGACCGGCCAACGCTTGCGGCGCTGGTCGCTCTGATGCTCGCCGGCATCGTGCTGTGCCTGGCCGCAAGTCCGCCGGTGGCGACCCGCATCGGGCTCGATCCGTTCCACTTCGTCAATCGCCAGGTGCTATTCCTCATCCCCGCGGGCGCGGTTCTGATCGGGACATCGTTTCTCTCGCCGCGCGATATTCGCAAAGTGGCGCTGATCGTGTTCGTCGTCAGCCTGCTCATGACCGCCGCGACCCCGTTCTTCGGCGCCGAGATCAAGGGCGCCCGGCGCTGGCTGGTCATCCTCGGCGTCAACATTCAGCCCTCGGAGTTTCTCAAGCCCGCTTTCGTGATCCTGATCGCGTGGCTGTTCGGCGAAACCGCGAAGCACCCGGAAATGCCGGCGAATTCCATGGCGCTCGCCCTGTTGATCGTCGTCGTGACGCTGTTGGTGCTGCAGCCGGATTTCGGCCAGACCATGCTGATCTCGCTGGTCTGGGGCTCGCTGTTCTATATGGCCGGCATGCGCCTGATCTGGGTGATGGGCCTCGCCGGCACCGCTGGCGCCGGCCTGATGACGGCGTTCTTCACCGTTCCGCATGTCGCGCAGCGCATCAATCGCTTCCTCAATCCGGCATCGGGCGACAGCTACAATATCGACATCGCGACCGAGTCGTTCCTGCGCGGCGGCTGGTTCGGTCGCGGCCCCGGCGAAGGCACCATCAAGCGCATCCTGCCGGAGGGACATACCGACTTCATCTTTGCCGTCGCGGCGGAGGAATTCGGCGTCGTGCTCTGCCTCATTCTGCTGGCGCTGTTCGCTTTCATCGTCATCCGCGCTTTGATCAGGGCCATGCGCACCGACGATCCGTTCATCCGCTTTGCCTCGGCGGGCCTCGCTATTCTGTTCGGCCTACAATCGGCCATCAACATGGCGGTCAATCTGCATCTGATGCCGGCCAAAGGCATGACCTTGCCCTTCGTCTCTTATGGCGGCTCGTCGCTGATTTCGCTGGCCTACGGCATGGGCATGCTGCTGGCACTCACCCGTGAACGCCCCCGCGCCAAGTTTGCCGGCGAGATTACGCTCGCCGCGAGTCCGGCGTGATATTCGAGGCAAGCCGCGCGCCGGTGCTTGTGACCGCCGGCGGCACCGGCGGTCATCTGTTTCCAGCCGAGGCGCTGGCTTCGGTCCTGCTCCAGCGCGGTATTGCCGTTCACCTCGCCACCGACCGGCGCGCCGCGCAATTCGGCGGCGCCTTTGCCGAAGAATTGATTCACGTGGTGGCGAGCGCGACGCTGCGGGCCCGCAATCCGCTCGCCTTGACGCGGACCGCCGCCGGGCTCGGTCTCGGCTTCCTGCAAGCCTGGACACTGATCGGCCGGATCAAGCCGGCAGCCGTCGTCGGCTTCGGCGGTTATCCGACGGTTCCGCCGGTCATGGCAGCGACCTGGCGCGGCGTGCCGACCGTGATCCATGACGCCAACGCGGTGATCGGCCGCGCCAACCGGCTGTTGGCGCCGCGGGTCACCGCCATCGCCACGACGTTTCCCGGCGTCTTCGACAGCGCGCCGGTCTTGGCTCTGAAGGCCACGCTCACCGGCAATCCCGTGCGCGCCGCGGTCGTCGCCGCCGCGGCCGCGCCCTATCCGGCGGCCGACGATCCGATCCGATTGCTGATCTTCGGCGGCAGCCAGGGCGCGCGCGTGATGGCCGATATCGTGCCGGCCGCGATCCGACGCCTCGACGCCGGCTTGCGCTCGCGCCTCCGCATCATTCAACAGGCGCGCGACGAAGACCTGCAGCGCGTGCGCGAAGCCTATGCCGGCGCTGCGGTCGCCGCCGAAGTGGCGCCGTTCTTCACCGATTTGCCGGCGCGCCTGGCGGCGAGCCAACTCGTGATCGCGCGCGCGGGCGCCTCGACGGTGGCCGAGCTCGCGGCCATCGGCCGCCCGTCGATCCTGGTGCCGCTGCCGCACGCCATCGATCAGGACCAGTTGGCCAATGCCGGCGTGCTGGAAGAGGCCGGCGGCGCGCTACGGATCGTGCAGGACGATTTCACCCCGGAACGCCTGGCCGCGGAGCTGACAAAACTGGCGGCGGCGCCGCGCCGGCTCGCCGCCATGGCGGCAGCGGCCAAAGCGCTGGGCCGCCTCGATGCCGCCGATCGGCTGGCCGACCTGGTGCTGCGGGTGGCGGGAATCGCCACTAGTGGAGCGGTTTGACATTCGCTACCCACCCAGCCGCAAACTCGTGAAGCGAATGTCAAATCCAAAAGCTCCACTAGGACTGACATTTGCTAGTGGTCCTTTGATTCTAACATCCGCATGATGGACTGCCGGACAGGGATGAGAATGTTAGAATTGGACCACTAGCCGGTAATTACAGCATTAATTGTCGGTTATGGCCGGACTTGTTCCAGCCATCTATCTTTCGTGTAAGGACGGATGCGGGCATCGCCGCGCCAACGCGGCCTGACGACGAGGGGAGCTTGAATGAAACTGCCGCGCGACATCGGCCCGGTGCATTTCGTCGGCATCGGCGGCATCGGCATGAGTGGCATCGCCGAGGTGCTGCTGAATCTCGGCTATACCGTGCAGGGCTCGGACCAGGCCGACAGCGCCAACGTCAAGCGGTTGCGCGACAAGGGAGTGAAGGATCTCCATCGGGCATAACGCCGCCAATCTCGCCGACGCCCGCGTCGTCGTGATTTCCTCCGCGATCAAGTCCGACAATCCCGAGCTTGCCATGGCACGCGCCCAGCGCCTGCCGGTGGTGCGGCGCGCCGAAATGCTCGCCGAGCTGATGCGCTTGAAGAGCTGCGTCGCGGTCGCCGGCACCCACGGCAAGACCACGACGACCTCGCTGGTCGCGGCGCTGCTCGACGCCGGCGGCTTCGATCCGACCGTGATCAACGGCGGCATCATCAACGCCTACGGCACCAACGCGCGGCTTGGCGCCGGCGACTGGATGGTGGTCGAGGCCGACGAATCCGACGGCACCTTCTTGAAGCTTCCGGCCGATATCGCCATCGTCACCAATATCGATCCCGAGCATCTCGATCACTTCAAGACCTTCGACGCGGTACAGGACGCGTTCCGCGCCTTCGTCGAGAACGTGCCGTTCTACGGCTTTTCGGTCATGTGCACCGATCATCCGGTGGTGCAAAATCTCGTCGGTCGTATCGAAGACCGCCGCATCGTCACCTACGGCGAGAATCCGCAAGCCGACGTGCGGCTCCTCGATATTTCGCATGCCGGCGGCATATCGCTGTTTACGATTCAATTGCGCGACCGCACCAGCCAAACGCTGCACGAGATCAAGAATCTCGCTTTGCCGATGCCGGGACGGCACAATGCGCTCAACGCCACCGCCGCCGTCGCCGTCGCGCATGAGCTTGGCGTCGCCGGCGACACCATCCGCAATGCGCTCAGCAAATTCGCCGGCGTGCGGCGGCGCTTCACCCGCACCGGCACCTGGAACGGCGTCACCATCGTCGACGACTACGGCCATCACCCGGTCGAGATCGCAGCCGTGCTGCGGGCGGCGCGCGAATCGACCAAAGGTCAGGTCATCGCCGTGGTGCAGCCGCACCGCTATACGCGGCTCCAGGCCTTGTTCGAGCAGTTCTGCACCTGCTTCAACGATGCCGACGCCGTGATTGTCGCCAATGTCTATGCGGCCGGCGAGACGGCGATCCCGGGCGCCGACCGCGATTCGCTGGTGGCGGGCCTGCGCACGCACGGTCACCGCCACGTGGTCGCGCTCGACGGCCCGGACAAGCTCGCACCGCTGATCGCGGCCATGGCGCAGCCGGGCGATTATGTTGCTTGCCTCGGCGCCGGCTCGATCACGCAATGGGCCTATGCGCTGCCCGGCGAACTGGCGGCGATGGCGCCCGGGGCCGCTTGATGCCGTTCCCTGATCTTGTTCGGGTCGTCAAAACGGCCATGCCGGATTTGCGCGGCCGGCTCGTGGCCAACCAATCGCTCGCGGAGCTGACCTGGTTTCGCGTCGGCGGTCCCGCCCAGCTTTTATTCATGCCGGAGGACGAAGCCGATTTAGCCTATTTTCTGGCCAATCTTGCCGCCGACATCGCCGTCGCCGTCATTGGCCTGGGCTCCAACTTGATCGTGCGCGACGGCGGCGTGCCCGGTGCCGTCATCCGATTGGGCCGGGGCTTTGGCGACATCGCTATCGACGGAACGCGGCTCACCACCGGCGCTGCCGTGCCCGACGTCAAAGTCGCACGCGCTGCGCAGGAAGCCGGCCTCGCCGGGCTGTCGTTTCTGCGCGGCATTCCGGGCGGTATCGGCGGCGCGCTGCGGATGAACGGCGGCGCCTATGGCCGGGAAACCAAAGACGCGCTCGTCGCAGCGCGTGCCGTCGACCGGCAGGGGCGTCTCCACGTCTTGAGTAACGCCGACCTGCATTACACTTACCGCCACTGCGGCGCGCCGGAGGGTTTTATCTTCACCCAAGCCGTATTCGCCGGCACCCGCGGCGAGCCGGCGAGCATCGCCGCCGAGATGGACAAGATCACCGAATCGCGCGAGGCGACGCAGCCGATCAAGAGCCGGACCGGCGGCTCGACCTTCAAGAACCCGCCGGGTCACAAGGCCTGGCAGCTGATCGATGCCGCCGGCTGCCGCGGTCTGCGCCAAGGCGGCGCGCAGGTATCGGAAATGCACTGCAATTTTCTGATCAATACCGGCGACGCCTCCGCTTGCGACATCGAGACTTTAGGCGAGACCGTGCGGCAACGGGTGAAGGACAAATCCGGCGTTGAGCTGGAATGGGAGATCAAGCGCATCGGCGTGCCCGTCTAAAATTCGGGAATTCGGTCTCCGAAGACCGTTGCCGGCTTAGTCCAATGCTCACGCATGTCGAATTTCGGTCGAATCAGCGATTGAGAACTCTCGATTTTTCGCCAATAGTCGATTCTATTGGTCGACCATGCGAATCAGCAGCACCGGCTGAGCATGGCCAAGCATGTCGCCGTTTTAATGGGGGGCTGGTCGGCCGAACGCGAGGTCTCGCTTCGGTCGGGCAAGGCCTGTGCCGACGCGCTGACACGGCGTGGCTACCGCGTCACCCCGGTCGACGTCGGCCGCGACGTTGCGACGGTGCTGAGCGCCGCCCAGCCGGATGCCGCGCTCAACGTGCTGCACGGCCGGCCGGGCGAAGACGGCACTTTGCAAGGATTGCTCGAGATCCTCGGCATTCCCTACAGCCATTCCGGCGTTCTGGCTTCCGCCGTGGCCATGCAAAAACACTATGCCAAGGCACTGTTTCGGGCCGCCGACGTGCCGGTGGCCGAGGATCGCGTGGTGTCGCGGTTCGAAGCCGCGAAAAGCCATGTGATGGCGCCGCCTTACGTCATCAAGCCGGTGGCCGAGGGCTCCAGTGTCGGGGTGTTCGTCGTCACCGCAGAGCACACGAATCCGCCGCAGGAGCTTTATCGGGAAGACTGGGCGTTCGGCGACATGGTCATGGTCGAGCGCTACGTCCCCGGCAAGGAACTGACCTGCGCCGTTGTGGGCGACCGGGCGCTGGACGTCATCGAGATCGTGCCGACGACCCGGTTCTATGACTACGAGGCGAAATACGCCGCCGGCGGCTCCAGGCACCTGCTGCCGGCGCCAATTTTACCGAATGTTTACCAGGATGTCCGCAGATTGAGCCTTGTTGCCCATAGCGCACTCGGCTGTCGCGGCGTGAGCCGGGCCGACTTTCGCTATGACGATCGGGGGACGGGAAAGCTGATCTGTCTTGAGGTCAATACACAACCGGGGATGACCGAGACCTCGCTCGTACCGGAGCTTGCCGCCTACGCAGGCATCACGTTCGATGAGCTCGTGCAATGGATGGTGGAGGACGCCTCGACCAACCGCTGAAGCGGTCGAGGCAATCAACTGCAAGGCAGATCGGCGCGCCGCATGACGAGCCGAGCCATAGCCATGCGCCGGATCAGCGCCGCGGCGAAGACGATTTCGAGATCGTCTCGCGCTATAGGCGTTTGACCGCGCGCTGGGCCGCCAAGATCGCGCAACTGCCGCGCGGCACCGGTGTCGCCGGCTCGATTTTGCTTATTGCCGGCACGCTCGCTTATGGCGCCGTCGCCGGCGAGCATGTCCCGGCGGTGATGGATTGGGCCAGGAATGCGCGCGACGTCGCGGCAAACACCGCCGGCTTTCGCATCGCGGCGATCTCGCTAAGCGGCGAAAAGGAAGTCAGCCGCGAGGAAATTCTGACGACGGCCGGCGTGACCGGACGCGCCTCGCTGTTGTTCCTTGACGCCGACGCGGCGCGCAAGAAGCTTCTGGAAAACCCGTGGATCGCCGACGCCGCGGTGCTCAAGCTCTATCCCGACCGCCTGCAGATCACGATCACCGAGCGGCACGCTTTCGCGCTGTGGCAGAAGGACGGCGGGGTCAGCGTTATCGCCGCCGACGGCACTGTCCTCGAGCCGTTCGTGGAAAAGCGCTTTTACGGCCTGCCGCTGGTGGTCGGGCGCGATGCCGAACGGCAGGCCAGGGAGTTTCTCGATCTGCTCGACCGCTACCCGGAGATTCGCTCCGCGCTGCGCGCATCGATCCTGGTGGCGGATCGGCGCTGGGACTTGCGCCTAATCAACGGCATTAACGTGCAGTTGCCGGAAACCGACCCCGAAGACGCGCTGCACCGGCTGGTCCAGCTCGACCACGACAAGAAACTGCTTTCGCGCGACATCACGGTCGTCGATCTGCGGCTGCCCGATCGGGTGACGGTGCGCCTGTCCGACGCCGCGGCGCAGGCCCGCGATGCGGCGCTCAAGGCCACCATGAAAAAGAAGAAAGCGGGCGACGCATGAACGCGCTGCGCTACGGCCTCACCCCGAAGATGAAGCCGATTTCGCCGCGGCGCAGCGCGCTGGTCGCCGCGCTCGACGTCGGCTCGAGCAAGGTCGTTTGCCTGATTGCACGCTTGCGGCCGCACGGCCCGCAGCAGGTTTTAACGCGCCGCAGCCATGCCATCGAGGTCGTTGGCTTCGGTCACACCAACGCGCGCGGCATGAAGGCCGGCACCGTCGTCAATCTCGCCCAGGCCGAGGACGCCATTCGCCACGCGGTCGACGCTGCCGAACGCATGGCCGGCGCCGAAATCGAGTCGGTCGTTCTGTCGCTGTCCGCCGGCCGGCTGGCCAGCGAGCTGTTCGCCGCCGATATCGACATTGTCGGGTCCGCCGTCTCCGACGGCGACATCGCCCGCGTGCTGGCCGCCGGCAGCCGCCATTCGCTGCGGGATGGCCGCGCCGTGTTGCACTCGCTCCCGGTCGCCTATTCGATCGACGGCGTCGATGGCGTGCGCGATCCGCGCGGTATGCTCGGCTCGCGTTTCGGCGTCGATATGCATATCGCCACGACCGACGTCGCGGCCGCGCGCAACCTGATGCTCGCGGTCGAGCGCGGCCATCTCGAAGTCGAGGCCATGGTCGCCTCGCCTTACGTCGCCGGCCTTGCCGTTCTGGCCGACGATGAGGCCGACCTCGGCGCCGCGGTGGTCGATATGGGCGCCGGCACCACCACGATGGCGATCTTGCTGGGCGGCCGCTGCGTTCATCTGGAAGGCTTCGCGCTGGGTGGCCATCACGTCACCATGGATCTCGCCCGCGGATTGAATGCCCGCGTCGCCGATGCCGAGCGAATCAAGACGCTTTATGGCAGTGTGCTGACCGGGGGGTCGGATGAGCGCGACATGGTCACTGTGCCGCCGCTGAGCGAGGACGAGCGCGAACAGGCGCAATTCGTTCCCCGCGCGGCGCTGGTGGGCATCATCAAGCCGCGCGTCGAGGAAATTCTCGAAATGGTCCGTGACCGGCTCGCCGCTACTTCGATTGGGGCGGAGCGGCGCGGGCATGTCGTCCTCACCGGCGGCGCCTGCCAACTGGCGGGACTGCCCGACCTGGCGACGCGCATTCTTGGCCGCCCGGTGCGCATCGGACGGCCGCTCGGCATCGCCGGCGCTCCGGAATTGGCCAAAGGGCCGGCTTTCGCGGTCGCCGCCGGCCTTTTGGTTTACCCGCAAGCGGCGCATCTCGAACACTTCGAGTCGCGGCGCAAGCGGCAAATGATGACTGGTACGGGCGGCGGCTATTTCGCCCGCGTCGGACGATGGCTTCGCGAGAGTTTCTGATGGACCCCGGTTGCGAAGCTAGAGAATCCCAGCGGCCGGTGGCGGACCGGACGTGAAATACGCCGGCACTACGAACAAGAGGCAATCATGACCATCAATCTGAATATTCCCGACATTCGTGAACTCAAGCCGCGTATAACCGTTTTCGGCGTCGGCGGAGCCGGCGGTAATGCCGTCAACAATATGATCACGGCCGGCCTGCAAGGCGTCGACTTTGTTGTCGCCAACACCGACGCTCAGGCACTGACGATGTCGAAGGCCGAACGCGTCATTCAAATGGGCGCGCAGGTGACGGAGGGGCTGGGCGCCGGCTCGCAGCCTGAAGTCGGCCGCACCGCCGCCGAAGAGGCAATCGACGAAATCCGCGATCACCTCTCCGGCGCGCACATGGTGTTCGTTACCGCGGGCATGGGCGGCGGCACCGGAACCGGCGCGGCGCCGGTCATCGCCAAGGCGGCGCGCGACATCGGCATCCTCACGGTAGGGGTGGTGACCAAGCCGTTCCACTTCGAAGGTCAGCGCCGAATGCGGATCGCCGACGGCGGCATCACCGAATTGCAGAAGTGCGTCGACACTCTTCTTATCATTCCCAACCAGAACCTGTTCCGGGTGGCGAATGAGAAGACGACCTTTGCCGACGCCTTCGCGCTGGCGGACCAGGTGCTCTATTCCGGCGTCGCCTGCATCACCGATCTGATGGTCAAGGAAGGACTTATCAACCTCGACTTTGCCGACGTCCGCGCCGTGATGCGCGAAATGGGCAAGGCGATGATGGGAACCGGCGAGGCGGAGGGCGACAAGCGGGCGCTGACCGCCGCGGAGGCTGCGATCTCCAATCCGCTGATCGACGATGCTTCGATGAAAGGCGCACGCGGTCTCTTGATCTCCATCACCGGCGGCCGCGATCTCACGCTTTACGAGGTTGACGAGGCGGCAACCCGAATCCGCGAGGAAGTCGATCAGGACGCCAACATCATCGTCGGCGCGACCTTCGACGAAAGCCTCGACGGCATGATCCGGGTGTCGGTGGTCGCCACCGGCATCGATCAGGCCATGTCGCAGCGGCCGACGCTGCCGGCGCTGGAGCCGCGCATGACTGACGTCGTCCAACGCATCCGCACCGAGAACCAGCGCAGCGTCGAGCGCAGTGAGATGCCGCGGCCGGCAGCCGCCGCGCCGATGACGCCCGCGGTCCCGGCAGCCGTGGCGGCCCTCGGGCCGGCGATGTCCGCAACCGCCACCGTGCACGCTTCGATCGAAACCGCCGCCAAGGCCGCCATCGCGGCGGCGGTCGAAGACGTGTCGATCCGGCCGCTGGCGCCGAAGCCGTCATTGTTCCTCGATCCGACGCCGCAGAGTGAGTTGAAGCCGCAGAAGCCGGAAATGCCCGAACCGGCGGCGTTCATTCCGCCGCAGCCGGAGCGGGGGCCGGTGCGCGCCCCGCGCATGCCGCGGCTCGATGAGTTGCCGGTCCCGGCGCAAAACGAGCTTCGCGCGCGGCGCGGTGAGACCCGCGACGACGACCATCCCGAAAAGCGCCGCATGTCGCTCTTGCAGCGGTTGGCCTCGGTGGGGCTTGGCCGCCGCGATCAGGATGACCACCAGGAATCGGGCCTGCCCGCGGCGCCGGTCAGCGCCGCGATGGGCGGACCGGTGTCGCCCGAGCGGCTGGTTGGTCGCCCGATGCAGCGGGCGGCCGAACCGCGGCAAGAGTTGCGGCAAGAGTTGATGCGGCATGAGTCTCGACAAGATCTGTCCCGGCAAGACTCGTCGCGACAAGACCTGTCCCGACAAGACTCGCCCCGACAAGACCTGCCGATCTCCGAATATGCCCGCCGTCCGGCGCCGCAGGGGCTCGACCAGCACGGCCGGCAAAGCCCTGTGCATAACTCGAGTGATGAGGATCAGCTGGATATTCCGGCATTCTTGCGCCGCCAAGCGAAGTGACGATCGCGCCAGCCGAAAATGCCGGCGACCCGGTCGTCCCAATAAGTAGCTGATAACGCTGGTATTTCTAGTTCCACAAGCAAACCGTCCCGCTGCTCGCGGGACGGTTTTTTTATCGGCCGGCGCCGGCATCGCGCTTTTGCGGCAGAGCCTGGACGAGACTGCGGCGGGAAAATGGTAACAGTTGGTAAGAAAGCGTGAGTTGGCCGGATTCCGCCGCCCCGGTAAGCTTCGTGGTGTCAGAGGGGATGTTTCGGGGGATTGAGGTTTCTGCTGCGGCGTCGGCCAGTCCCTGCCAGTAAGATATAGCGTTCCCCTCATTTTGTGAGCGGCCATTATTTTTGCGCAACGCGTCTGCGTGGTGTGGCCCGAAGGTGTGGAACGAGAGCATGACCAGGGGCGTATCCGCCGGCAAGCAGACCACCCTGCGAAATCACGTCTCCGTCGCCGGTATCGGCGTTCACTCCGGCTCTCCCGTAACTCTGACCTTGCATCCGGCCGAAGCTGGCGCCGGCATTGCGTTTTTGCGCGCCGGCGGCGACGGTCAACCGGAGCGCGAATTGCGCGCTCATTTCCGTTCGGTGACAGCGACCGAATTCGCCACGGTGCTCGGCGACCATAACGGCCCCGCGGTCTCGACCACCGAGCATGTGCTCGCGGCGCTGCATGGCCTTGGCGTCGACAATGCCCTGGTCGAGGTCGACGGGCCGGAAGTGCCGATCATGGACGGCAGTGCCGAGCCGTTCGTTGCCGCAATCGATCAAGCCGGCATCGTCGCTCTGCCGGCGCCACGGCGCTGCATCCAGGTGCTCAAGCCGGTGCGCGTCGCCAAAGGCGACAGCTTCGGCGAGTTGCGGCCCTATTCGCGCGGCCTGCGCATCGAGACCGAGATTGAGTTCGATCATCCCTTGATCGGCCGCCAGAGCGTGGCTCTCGACGTCGACCCGGGCGTCTTCCGTCGCGAACTGGCGCGCGCGCGAACCTTCGGGTTCATGCGCGACGTTGCCAAGCTGTGGAGCGCCGGCTACGCGCTTGGCGCGTCGTTCGAGAACACCGTCGTCATCGCGGAAAATCGCATCCTCAACCCCGAGGGTGTCCGCTTCGCCGACGAGTTTGTACGTCACAAGGCGGTCGACGCCATCGGCGATCTGGCCCTGTCGGGAGCGCCGCTGCTCGGCGCTTATCATTCGGTACGCGGCGGCCATAAGCTCAATCATGCCGTGTTGACCGCGCTGATGGCCGATCCGAGCGCCTGGACCTATGTCGAAATGCCGGAAAGCCGCCGTCCGCGCGGTCATGCCGATCTCACTTCCGGCCTGGCAAGCCCCGCCTACGGGCCGGACGTCTCTTAACCTCCTTGATCTTTTGCGCCTTATTACGGGCCGATTGTCGGCCATAATTGTTGTATCGTCATAGGGCTGCGGTGCATTGCGCTTCGGGGGCGCGGAACAAGGCACCGGCGGGGACAGGACTTAATCACGCTCATGGTGTCGCGATTACGAGCATCGCCGCGATCGGCTTTGAGGCTGCGCGCCATATCCCGGCTGCGCGCTATTTTCACGCCGCGCGCCATTTTCGCCCCACGCAGACTGGCGGGCGGCGCCATGCTGGCGCTCCTGACCGTATCGCTGATGGGCTGCAGCTTCTTCAAGAATAACGACGACTACATTCCCGACGACCCGCCCGATCGGCTTTATAACGAAGGGCTTTTCCTCCTCAACAACAAGGCCGACGCCAAGGCGGCGGCGAAGAAGTTCGACGAAGTCGACCGCCAGGACCCGTACTCGGACTGGGCGCGCAAAGCGCTGTTGATGTCGGCCTATTCCTATTATCAGGCCGAAGAATACGACGACTGCGTCAATTCGGCGAAGCGCTACATCACGCTGCATCCCGCCAGCCCCGACGCCGCCTACGCCCAATACCTGATCGGGGAATCGTATTACGACCAGATTCTCGACGTTTCCCGCGATCAGGATCGCGCCACCAAGGCGATCGACGCCTTGGAGGAAGTGGTCCGCAAATATCCGCACAGCGAATATGCGATCGCCGCGCAGAAAAAGATCGACATGGCGCGCGATCAGCTCGCCGGCAAGGAAATGGAGGTCGGCCGCTTCTACGAGAACAAGCGCGACTTCGTCGGCGCGATCAACCGCTTCAAGGTCGTGGTGACGCAATATCAGACCACGCGTCACGTCGAGGAAGCGCTGGAGCGGCTGAGCGAATGTTACGTCGCGCTCGGCATCATGCCCGAGGCGCAAACCGCCGCTGCGGTGCTGGGCCATAACTTTCCGGACAGCCCATGGTACAAGGATGCCTACAATCTGGTGAAGAACGCCGGCGGCGAACCGACCACGGAAAACAAGGGATCGTGGATTAGCCGCGCCTTCCAGAAAATCGGCTTGGCGAGCGGCCCGCAAAGCGGCTGACGGAGGACGGAACGGCAGAGGACAGACGCCAGAATCACGAATAATATCCGTCGTCCGCTGTCTGTCATCCCGGCCTGTAGTCTGTCATCCCGATGCTGACTCGTCTTTCAATCCGCGACATCGTCCTCATCGACCGGCTGGATATCGATTTCGGCCGCGGTCTGGCCGCGCTGACCGGCGAGACCGGCGCCGGCAAATCGATTCTGCTCGATGCCTTCGCGCTCGCGCTCGGCGCGCGGGGCGAAGCGGCTTTGGTGCGCGAGGGCGCCGAGCACGGCCAAGTCATCGCCGCGTTCGACATCGGCAAGGATCATCCGGCGCGTCGCGTGTTGGCGGACAACGAGCTCGACGGCGAGACGGACGAGGACGAGCTGATCGTGCGGCGCGTGCAATTCGCCGACGGGCGCACCCGTGCTTTCGTCAACGATCAGCCGGTCAGCGTCCAGGTTTTGCGCGGGCTCGGCGCGGCGTTGGTTGAGATCCACGGCCAGCATGACGATCGCGCTTTCGTCGACGCCGCGACGCACCGTGCGCTGCTCGACGCCTATGGCGGCAACGAAGCCGCCGCGACAGAGGTGGAGCGGCTGTGGACCGAGCGGCGCACGCGCGACGTCGCCGTCGAGCGGCACCGCGACGACGTCGAGCGCGCCCAGCGCGAGGCCGAATGGCTGCGCCACGCCGTCGACGAACTCGGCCGGCTCAATCCGCAGTCCGGCGAGGAAACCACACTGGCCGATCGCCGCACCGGCATGATGCAGGCGGAAAAGGTCACCGAAGACTTGCGCGCGACCCATGACAGTGTCAGCGGCCCGAACTCGCCGGTGCCGGCGCTCGCCACCGCGGTGCGGCGGCTCGAGCGGCGCGCCGCGGCGGTGCCGGCGCTGATCGAGCCAGCGATCAAGGCGATCGACACCGCGCTCAACGCTCTCGAAGACGCGCGCGTTAAGCTCGAACAGGCGCTGCGGGTCGCCGAATACGATCCGGCGGAGCTTGAGCGCATCGAGGAGCGGCTGTTCGCGCTGCGCGCGGCCGGGCGCAAATATAATGTGCCGGTCGACGAGCTTGCCGCCCTGGCGCAGCGTTACGACGGCGATCTGGTGCTGATCGACGCCGGTGCCGAGCGGCTCGCGGTGCTGGAGCGCGAAGCCGCCGAGGCCTTGGCGCGCTACCGCGCCACGGCGCAGGCGCTGTCGGCTGCGCGCCGGCGCGCCGCACAAAAGCTCGACAAAGCGGTCAATGCCGAATTGAAGCCTTTGAAGCTGGAGCGCGCCGAATTCTCCACCGAGATCGAGAGCGAAGGCGAGGGCCCGTACGGCCTCGACCGCATCGAGTTCTGGGTCCGCACCAATCCCGGCACGCGGCCGGGGCCGCTGATGAAAGTCGCCTCCGGCGGCGAATTGGCGCGCTTCCTGCTGGCGCTCAAGGTGGTGCTGGCCGACCGCGGCTCGGCGCCGACTTTGGTGTTCGACGAGATCGACACCGGCGTTGGCGGTGCGGTGGCCGATGCCATCGGCGTGCGGCTGGCGCGCCTCGCATCCGGCGTGCAGGTGATCGCGGTGACGCATGCGCCGCAAGTGGCGGCGCGCGCCGACCGGCATTACGTCATCGCCAAGGATGCGCTTGCCAAGGGCAGGCGGGTCGCCACCCGTGTCGCCGAGCTCGCCGGCGAGCGCCGCCGCGAGGAAATCGCTCGCATGCTGGCCGGCGCCGAGATCACCGCCGAAGCGCGCGCCGCCGCCGAGCGGCTCATTCGCGCCGCGGGATAGGGCGGCTACTCATAACTTGCCGTCACTGACGCGCAGGCAGCCGGACTCGATGTCCGATATAGATGCCAAGGTGGAAGTAACGATTCAGCCAAGCGATTTCGCGTTTTGACCCAACTGCGACATCGGCACTGCATCGCCGAGCCGCATTGCATGCCTGTCGCCGGGTCCTGCCGTATCTCAACCGCTCTTTACCCCAGCCTTGGTATCATGGGACACTGGGTGGTTGCCGAAGGGAGCTAGCTCCGCCCAGCATAGGGACGATCGCCCACGCCCATGGATGACGACCGCGGCCCAGGCTCTGCCCCGAACCCGATCGCAGCTGCCCGCCCCCGACAGCTCCCCAAGAGGCATTGGGTATGCCCTTACGTGATATTGTCTGTCGATGGCCTGGACAGCGCTGGTAAAAACCCAGGCATTGTCGACTTCATCGGCAAGACTAGTCATGGCTACTCATAATGGGGGGCCGCTGGTCGCCCCGCCCAGGAGCACCAGGACCAACTTATCGGCTGTGACTCGGTCGGCAGGGTACGGCAACCCTACCGATGGCCAGAGCGACCATCGGCGGAATGTTTGCAGTTGGCGTCACGCCGTGTGGCCGAACGGCCATCTTTAGTTGCCCTTCACGTGCGTAAGGAAATGCTGCACGGCAGCGTTGAATTGCTCCGGGTCCTGCAGAAACGCGAAGTGGCTCACCTGCGGCTCGATCAGGAGTCCGCTGTTGGGAATGTGGTCGGCCATGAACAATGTGTTCTCGCGCTTGATTGCCTCGTCGTGGTCGGCATCGACGATCCAGGTCGGCACCTTGATGCCGGCCAGATCGTCCGCGGTCCAATGCGGCTGGCTCTCCCACATTTTGGTGATCTGGGTGAGAAATGAATTGTATTCGGTCGGCGTCGGTGAGAGTTTTTCATATTCCTGCCGCGCCCGGGCGATGAAGGCCGTGAACACCGGACTCTGATTGACATCCTTGACGCCGCTCGGGTCGGAATTGGCGGCAAAGGCAAAAAGCTTGGATAGCCGCTCGGGGTGGTGGAGCGCGATGTCGAGCCCGATGATGGCGCCATCGCTCCAGCCGACCAGCGCAGCGTTGTCGATGTGGAGGAAATCCATGAGCGCCAACACGTCGGACGCCATGAGGTCGTAGCCGTAGGGCCGCGAGTCGCGCGAGCTGCGGCCATGGCCGCGGCTGTCCATGACTACGACGCGATAATGCTCGGCCAGAACCGGCACCAGCTTGCCCCAATAATTGGCGTTGGCGAGGCCGCCGTGGAGCAGGATTACCGGAGGTCCGCTGCCAAAGGTCGCGTACCAGATTTTGATGCCATTCACCGGCGCGAGACCGCTCGTCGCGGGCGGCGGCAGGGTCGGCGTCGGCGGCAGCATGAGCCATTGCGGTTCCGCCCGCGCCGCGGCGGCAAAACCGACATGCAAAACAAGGACGATACCGACGACAAAGGCGAAGCGTCGCATGACTCCTTCTCCGCTCGGTTCGGGCCTTTCTGCCCTTTAAGGGGATACGTTGTTCGATTTCGTCAATCGTCCGAAGTACCGTATTTGCGGTTGGCCATTGGATAAACGTAGTGCACAAAGCCTCTGACCTGTGATTATGGATTCCGGGCTCCGGCTTGCGACCGACCCCGGAATGACAAGTTATGGCACCAAAAGATATCTCGAAAACGGCGGTCGACACTCTCACCGAAAAAGAGGCCAAGGCCGAGCAGGCGCGGCTTGGCGCCGAGATCGCCGCGCACGACCGTCGCTATTATGCGGAGGATGCACCCACGGTTTCGGATGCGGCCTACGACGCGCTGCGGCGGCGCTACGGCGCGATCGAGGCGCGCTTTCCGCAACTGCGCACGCTCGAGAGCCTGACCCAACGCGTCGGCGCCGCCCCGTCGGCGCGCTTTGCCAAGATCCGCCACGCGGTGCCGATGCTCTCGCTCGACAACGCTTTTGCCGAAGAGGACGTGGCCGATTTCGTCGGCCGCATCCGCCGCTTCCTGCGCCTGGCCGAGGACGAAACGATCGCATTTTCCGCCGAGCCGAAGATCGACGGCTTGTCGATGTCGCTGCGCTACGAAGACGGCGCGCTGGTCACCGGCGCGACCCGTGGCGACGGCACTGAAGGCGAGGACGTCACCGCCAACATCAAAACGCTGGAGGACGTGCCGAAGCATCTTAAAGGAAAGGGTCTGCCACCGGTCTGCGAAGTGCGCGGCGAGGTCTATATGACCAAGGCGGCGTTCCTCGCGCTCAACCGTAAACAGCAGGAGGCCGGCCAAGAGCTCTATGTCAATCCGCGCAATACCGCGGCCGGCTCGCTGCGGCAGAAGGATCCGTCGATTACCGCGTCGCGGCCGCTCGGCTTCTTTGCCTATGCCTGGGGCCAGATGAGCAAAATGCCGGCTGAGACCCAGTCCGGCATGATCAAATGGTTCGAGCACTGCGGTTTCAAGACCAACCCGCTGACCAGAATCTGCCGCTCGGTCGAGGAACTACTGCAATTTCACCGCGAGATCGAAGCGCAACGCGCCAGCCTCGACTACGACATCGACGGCGTCGTTTATAAGGTCGACCGCATCGACTGGCAGGAACGGCTTGGTTTTGTCGGCCGTGCGCCGCGATGGGCGATCGCGCATAAATTCCCCGCCGAGCAGGCGACGACCGTCGTACGCGACATCGAAATTCAGGTCGGCCGGGCCGGCTTCCTGACGCCGGTCGCCAAGCTCGAGGCGGTGACGGTCGGCGGCGTCGTGGTGCAGAACGCGACCTTGCACAATGCCGGCGAGATTGCCCGGCTCGACGTGCGACGAGGCGATACCGTCACTATTCAACGCGCCGGTGACGTGATCCCGCAAGTTCTCGGCGTCGTCGAGGACAAGCGGCCGCGCGGCGCCAAGCCGTTCGAATTTCCCAAACAATGCCCGTGCCCGCTGCACACCGACGTGGTCCGCGAGATTATCGCCGGCGGCACCGAAGGCGCGCGTTTTCACTGCACCGGCGAATTCGCCTGCCCGTATCAGGCGCTCGGACATCTCGAGCATTTCGTCTCGCGCCGCGCCTTCGACATCGACGGGCTCGGCGAAAAACAGATCGAGTACTTCTACGACAACGGCTGGATCAAAGAGCCCGCCGACATTTTCACGCTTCCGGAGCGAAACGGAAAACTGGTGCAGCGCGAGAGTGGCAAGAAGATCCGCCTCGAGGAGATCGAAGGCTACGGCGAGACTTCGGTGCGCAATCTGTTCAATTCCATCGAGGCGCGGCGGGATATTTCATTGGAGCGATTCATCTATGCGCTCGGCATCCGCCATGTCGGCGAGACCACCGCGGTGGCGCTGGCGCGCGGCTACGGCGATTGGCCGGCGTTTCACGACGCCTGCCTCAAGCTCGCCAAGGACGACGCCGAGGCCAAGGAAGAAATGGATGCGCTCGACCAGATCGGCGAGACGGTGATCGAGAGCCTGCACGATTATTTCGGCGAGCCGCATAATCGCCGGCGCGTCGAGCGGCTGGCCGCGCAAGTGCGCATCCGTGCCGCTGAAAAGCCGCGCAGCGATTCGGCAATTGCCGGCAAGACCGTGGTGTTCACGGGCACGTTGGAACAGATGACGCGCGACGAAGCCAAGGCGTCGGCGGAGCGGCTCGGCGCCAAGGTTTCCGGCTCGGTATCGAAAAAAACCGATTACGTGGTCGCCGGGCCCGGCGCTGGCTCGAAACTCGCTGAGGCGACCAAGCTCGGCGTCAAAGTGCTCACCGAAGACGAATGGGCGAAGCTCATCCGCTGAGCTTCGCCCACAAGAGACCTCTCCAATGCAAGGGGCCCCCTGAAAACGCGTGCCGTCGTCAAATTCGTCCGACTAACGCCAAGACGATCACCACGACGAGAATCAGGCCGAGGCCGCCGCCGGGGTAGTAGCCCCAGCCGCTGCTGTACGGCCAGGTCGGCAGTGCCCCGATCAAAAGCAGAATTAGGACGATGATCAGAATGGTTGAAAGCATGGTCGTTTCCTCGCTCCAGACCAGACCCGGCGAAAAAACGTCGCATCCCCCGCTAAAGTTCCATCAGAGTTCCATCGCGTTCCATCGGCACTTCCGCACCCTCAGGCCGGCGCCAACCGCGTCGTCGCTGCGTTCAGCCATTGCCGCGTCGGCGCGTCGACCAGCGGCGCCAGCGCGTCGCGCACCCGCACGTGATAGGCGGCGAGCCAGGCGATTTCGTCCGCCGTCAACAGCTCCGGCGCGATTAGCCGCAAGTCGATCGGCGCCAGCGTCAGCGTCTCAAAAGCGTTGAACGGCTTGTCGGCGCCGGCCACTGCGGCCGCTTCGGTGACCAGAACCAGATTCTCGATGCGGATGCCGTAAGCGCCGGTGCGGTAGTAGCCCGGCTCGTTCGATAAAATCATGCCGCGCTTGAGCGGCGCGCCGCCGAGCTTGGAGATGCGCGCCGGCCCTTCGTGCACCGACAAATAGCTGCCGACGCCGTGGCCGGTGCCGTGATCGAAATCGAGCCCGGCGCGCCACAAAAATTGCCGCGCCAGGGTATCGAGCTGTGCGCCGGCGGTGCCGTCCGGAAACACCGCGCGGGCGATGGCGATGTGGCCCTTGAGCACCAGCGTGAAATTCCGCCGCATCTCTTGGCTCGGCGTGCCGACCGCGATGGTGCGGGTAATATCGGTGGTGCCGTCCTCGTATTGGCCGCCGGAATCGATCAGAAACAATTCACCCGGCGCGATGCGGCGGTTGCTCTTGCGGCTGACGCGGTAATGCACGATGGCGCCGTCGGTGCCGGCGCCGGCGATGGTCGGAAACGACACGTCCTTGAGGAGCCCGGTATCGCGGCGAAAGCTCTCCAGCGCCTCGACCGCGTCGATCTCGCTCAATTGGCCGCGCGGCGCCTCATGATCGAACCAGGCGAGAAACCGCGTCACTGCCGCGCCGTCGCGCAGCTGTGCGGCGCGCGCGCCGGCGATTTCGGTCGCGTTTTTGACCGCCTTCATCGGTGCGATGGGATCGGCACCGCGCAGCACCTTGCCGCCATTGTCGGCAACGAGCCGCGCGATCGCCTCCGGGCACGCGGCGGGATCGAGCCGTGCGGCGCGCCCGGCCTTGCCGAGGGCAACGAGATCGCGCTCGAAATCCTCCGGCGCGCGCACCTCGGCGAGCTCCTCCAGCCGATGCCGGACATCGTTGTCGAGCTTGCGGCCATCGACATAGAGCGCCGGCCGGCCCTCCCTCGGCACGGTGGCGAAGGCGAGCGCCACCGGCGTGTGCAATACGTCGCTACCGCGGATATTAAGGAGCCAGCAGACCGCGTGCGGATCGGACACGATCAACGTATCGGCGCCGAGTTTTTGCAGCTCGGCGCGCAGACGAGAAAGCTTGGCCGCGGCTTCCTCGCCGGCGTAGCGCAGGTCGTGCAGCACCACGGCGCCGAGCGGCGGCGCGGGCCGGCCGGGCCAGCAGGCGTCGATTGGATTGTCGGTCATCGCAACAAGGCTGGCGCCCGCCGCTTCGCAGGCCTTGCCGAGCCGCTCGGCGCCGTCGACCGTATGCAGCCAAGGCGAATAGCCGAGCTTGGCGCCTTGCGGCACATGCTCCTCGATCCATGCGGTCGGCGGCTGCTCGACCAGATGCGCGATCGCGAACAGCGCGGTATCGACTTCGTCGCCCGCCTGCACGGTATAGCGGCCGTCGACGAACAGCACGGCGCGGTCGAGGAGCACGATCGCCGCGCCGGCCGAGCCGGTGAAGCCGGTGAGCCAGGCGAGCCGCTCGGCGCAGGGCGGCACATATTCATTCTGATAGCGGTCGGAGCGCGGCACCACGAAACCGTCGAGGCCGCGCCGCTGCAGCTCCGCCCGCAGCGCGGCAAGCCGCGGCGCGCTGTTGGCCCGCTCGCCGCGATCGTCGAATGACTGGAAATGCGCTTCGAACATGCGGGGCAATCTAAGAGCGCCGCGCTTTACGAGCAACCACGCGGCGCGCCTGCCCGGCGCGCTTGAGCACCAGCGTGGTCCAGCCGTCGAGGACGATCCGCCGTTCCAGCCGGAACGCGTGATAGGCCGCAAGCGCGGCGTTGGCTTGCGCCGCCAGCAGGCCGGACAGCACGAGGCGGCCGCGCGGCGTGACGATCCTGGTCAGCGGCACGGCGAAGCGCTGCAGCGGCCGCAGCAGGATGTTGGCAAAGACGAGATCGTACGGCGCCCGCGTCCGGACTGCCGCCGCAGCGGGGCCGTCGGCCCGCAGCACCTCGACCAGGGCGCCGGCCCGGTTCCACCGCGCGTTGTCGCGGGCGGCGCGCACGGCCACAGCGTCGATGTCCACCGCCAGCACGCGGCGATGGAGCGCGCGGGCGGCCGCGATGGCGAGCACGCCCGAGCCGGTGCCGAGATCGAGAATGTGCGGTCCCGTCACCCTGAGGTGCGAGCAAAGCGAGCCTCGAAGGGCGACGGCCCGAACGCCCCGGCCGGCATCCTTCGAGGGCCGCTTCGCGGCCACCTCAGGATGACGGGACACGTTTGGCCGCCGTTTACTGGACAATTTGACGAGCCCATCGAACGCCAACAGGCAGCCGCGCGTGGTGCCGTGATGGCCGGTGCCGAAGGCAAGCGCGGCTTCGATCTCGATGCCGATGCGATTGGGCAAGGCCACGCCGCGATCGTGCGCACCGTGCACGACAAAGCGCCCGGCCGCGACCGGCTTTAATCCGGCGAGACTTTCAGCGACCCAATCCTTCTCCGCGAGACGCTCGAAGGTAAGCGCATCGGCCATCGCCGCGCCGGCGGCGACTTTTACCAAGTTGCGAATACGGGCTTGGTCGATCGCGCGGCCGAAAAATACGCTGACGCGCCATCGGCCAAATCCGGCGCGCTGTCCGGGGCGCGGGCCGATATCCACAAGGCTGACCGCGACCTCATCGGCGGTGAAACTTTCGCTGACGGTATCGGCCAGACGCTGCGCCGATTGTTCATCGGTTTCGACGCTGGCGACGGTGATTTCCCGCGCTGAGGATGCTGAAGAAGTCATTGATCGCATGGGGCTTGCGAGGTCATCCGGTTATTCACAGCCGAAACATCTCCGCGCGGCAAGCGGGTTGCGGGCGGAAGTATCCACCGCTCTATCCCGAATTATTCCCCCGGCTTTCAACAATTTTTCCCCATCCTTGTCACGGCTTTGTCAACCGTCGAAGGTCGCTTTGGCGATAGCATGCGCGCGAACAACTTGGGCCTTCAATTTTATTGCCGGGGAGATATCGATGAAACGCTTGCCGTTCGTAAAATCCGCCGTGGCGGCCGCGGCCCTACTGGCCGTCGCCGGTTTTGGCTTGCAGCAGACCGCACGCGCGCAAGGCGCCGCGCCGGACTATGCGGCGCTCATGGCGGCGCCCGACCGCAGCGATGCCGACAGAGCCACCGACAAGCGCCGCGATCCAGTGCCGTTTCTTAAATTCGCCGCGCCGCGGCCGGGCATGAAGGTGCTCGATATGGCGGCAGGCGGCGGTTATTCGACGGAGCTGATGGCGCGCGCGGTAGCGCCGAACGGCATCGTCTATGCGCAGAACCCGCCCAATCTCGGCGACAAGCCCAAGGTGGCATTCGAGGCGCGGCTGAAAACGCCGGCGATGAAAGACGTCGTCGCCGATATCCGTCCGTTCGACGATCCGATCCCGCCCGGCGTGCACGATCTCGATATGATCACCTTTCTGTTCTACTATCACGACACCAGCTACATGAAGGTCGACCGCGCCGCGATGGACAAGGCCATGTTCGATGCGCTCAAGCCCGGCGGATATTTGGTGATCGCCGATCATTCGGCGCTGCCCGGCCAGGGCATTTCGGTCAACAAGACGCTGCATCGCATCGAGGAAGCGACGCTGCAGAAAGAGATCGAGGCGGCGGGCTTCAAGCAAGTCGGTGAGGGCAATTTCTGGCGCAATCCCGCCGACACCCACGACTTCCCCAGCTATAAGCCGAACATGCCGGTCGACAATTTCGTGCTCAAGTTTCAGAGGCCGAGCCAGTAAGCCGGCATCCTGAGGTGGCTGCCATAAGCGCGTTCACGCGCGTCGTCGACGCGCTATCGCGGCCCTCGAAGGATGCGACTTCGGCGCCTGGGCCGTCGCCCTTCGAGGCTCGCTGCGCTCGCACCTCAGGGTGACGGAATAATAGTCACTGCAGCTGATCCTTCACCTTGGCCATCGCGGCATTGACGCAATTGTCGTCGAAACCGGGCGAGCCGGACGCGCCGATGCCGCCGACCACTTCGTTGCCGACCTTGATCGGCTGGCCGCCTGGGATGGCGATCACGTTCGGCAGCGTCACCTGCTGGTGGGCGACCGAATTGGGGTCCTGCAGCTTCTTGGCGTATTCCGCAGTGGGCTGCTTGAACGTCATCGCGGTGTAGGCCTTGCGCCGCGCGTTCTCGACCGTGTGCGGCGAGGCATTGTCGCCGCGCATTTCGACAATGGTGGCGCCGTCGCGATCGACCACCACGGCCAATTCCCCCAACCCTTGGCCGCGCACGCAGCGACTGCCTCCTCGGCAAGCGTCTTGGCGACGGCCAGCGTCAAATCCTTATGCATGACAAGCGCGGCGTTGGCGGGCGCTGTGATGAGGTAAGTGCCCGCGGCAGCGAGCAAGCCTAAGCGACAAAACCGTGACATGGTGTGACTCCTCCCGATGCAAATGCAACAGCGTTGGTCCGATAAACAACCGGCCGGCTAGGCTATTCCATTTCCGGGAAGGCAGGGCGGCGATGCGGCCGTCCAGGCTCAACAGCGCGTGATGAAGTGAACGCTCAATACTGCCGGTAGCCCGGCGCACCGTCGTCGCCGGGCTGCGCGTAATAGCCTTGGCCGCCATAGTTCGATTGGCCGTTATCGTAAGACTGGCCGTAATAACGCGGCGGATAGGCTGGCTGGCCGTAGGGCTGCGGCTGCGGCGGGAACAGCGATCGCCGCTGCTGCGCGTATTGCTGATCCTGATACTGCTCGCCCTGATATTGCGGCGCCTGCTGCCCCTGATATTGCGGCGCCTGCTGACCCTGATATTGCGGCGCCTGCTGCTGATAGGCGCGCTGCTGCTGATATTGCGGCGCAAGCGCCGTTGGCTGCGCATTGGCGGGCGGCGGGCTGTAACCGCCCGCATTGTACGCCGTCTCGTTCTGCGGCTGGCGCGACGCGACCATCGGCGCATTGCCGCGCACCGGGATATGACCGCTGATGCTCACGGAGGTGTTAGCCATGCCTTCGGCCTTCACCAGGTTGAACAAGATGGCGGCGTGATCCGGCGACAGCCGCACGCAGCCATGGGACACCGCCATGCCGAGATGCGGGACATCGTTGAAACCGTGGATGGCGTGGCCGTGCAGGTCGAAGAACATCGAGTCCGGCATGAAAGCGTCCTCGTATTCTTTGGAATGGTGGGCGGCATCCATGCGGTTAAGCCTGAAATTGCCGCTCGGCGTGTTGTAGCCCGCCCGTCCCGTCGACACCGGCCAGACATAGCGCTGTTGACCGTCGACCACGACCGACATGCGCTGGGTGCTCTTGTCGATGGAAATCGCGATATTGGCCTGGGCTGCGGCGGCGAACGGCAAGGACATCGCCGTGGCCAGGAGCGGGGCGGAAACCAATTTTGCGAAACGCATGGATATCTACCTGAAGCGGAGGGTCGCCCAACACCTAGAAGTCTTTTGCCGGTCTTTGGTTCAAATCAAGTGGGTAGCGCTACCATCCGGCGCAATGGTGAACACATTGCGGCGCGATTGGGCGGAATCTCTATCCGCCCTAATGTCTCTTGAAATATTGCACCTCCCGCTCGTGCTTCTCAGCGGCGGCGCGCGACTTAAAAGTGCCGAGATTGCGGCGTTTGCCGGTCTTCGGATTAACTTTGCGCGAATAGAGGCGGTATTGGCCCGACGAAAGCTTGCGGATCATAGCGGAAGGCTCTCTCGCCCGGCCTCATGCCGGCCGGCCTGCCTTTTCAAACGCCACAGCCGGCCTTGGTTCCGGCGTCCGGCTTTCGACGAGGGTCCCAGCATAGACATTCACACGGCCGCCCATTACCGTTGAAAACCGAGTGTTCCAGGCGAAAATCGCTCCGACCCATCGGGCGAGGCGTATTTTAGGATGACGTCGCAGCCGCACCATTTCGATGCGCCCCGCTTGCCGGAGATGGCGACGCGCTTGCAGACGACCGATTGGTCGAAAACGCCGCTCGGGCCCCGTGAAAGCTGGCCGGCCAGCCTGCGGGTCATTGTCAGCGTGATGCTCGCGTCTGGCTTTCCCATGTGCGTGCGCTGGGGGCCCGAACTGGTGATGATTTACAACGACGGCTATCGCTCGATCCTCGGCGCCAGGCACCCTCGCGCGTTTGGCTTGCCCTTCCATGAAGCGTGGCCCGAAGTTCAGGAGCAACTGCGGCCGCTGCATCAGGCGATTTTGAACGGCAGCAGCGGCGCCTACTTCGCCGAGGATTTGCTGATCAAGGTGCAGCGGCGCGGCAATCCCGAATGGGAAGATGGGCGTTTCACGCTGAGCTATAGCCCGGTGCCCGACGACGACACGCCGAGCGGTGTCGGCGGTGTGCTGGTCACCGTCGTCGAAACCACCGATCGCGTCCGTACCGAGGAGGCGCTGCGCGCCAGCGAGGAGCGTTTCGCCCGCATTTTCGAGCAGACCGGGGTCGGCGTCCTGCAATGCGAACTGGACGGACGGTTCCTGCTCGTCAACAGGCGGTTTTGCGAAATCGTCGGCCGCAGCGCGGAAGAGCTGCTCACGCTGCGCGTTCCCGACATCACCCATCCGGATAATCGCGACAGCGACGCCGCGCTGCGGCGGCAACTCCTCGCCGGCGGTGTGCCTTTCTTTGTCGAAAAGCGCTATTTGCGCCCCGACGGCTCGGAGGTCTGGGCCAGCGTCAATGTGGCGTTGATGCGCAGCGCCGACGGAACGCGGCATCAGTTGATCGGCATCGCCCAGGACATTACCGAACAAAGAATTGCGGAAGCTAGCTTGCGCCATAAGGAAGCCGATCTCCGCTTGGTGCTCGATTCGGCGACGGACGGCGTCTATTGCGTCGACACCGACGGCGTCACGACGATGTGCAATGCCGCGTTCCTGCGGATGCTCGGCATCGCCCGCGAACAAGACGCCATCGGCCGCAAGCTGCATGACGTGATCCATCATGCGCGTCCGGACGGCTCGCCCTACCCGTTGGAGGAGTGTCCGATTTACCGGACGGCCAGGGACGGCGTGCCGGCGCATGTCCCCTACGAACTGTTTTATCGTCTCGACGGCGGAAGCTTTCCGGTCGAGTACTGGGTCAATCCGATCCGGCGCGACGGCCTGCATCAGGGCGCGGTCTGCACCTTCATCGACATCACCGAGCGCCGCCGCGCGCAGGAGCAGCAGAATCTGCTGCTGCGCGAGCTGAACCACCGTATCAAGAATCTGTTCGCCATCACGGGGGGCCTGATCGCGCTCAGCGCGCGCTCGGCGGCGACGCCGAAAGACTATGCCAAGAGCGTCGGCGGGCGCCTCGCCGCGCTGGCGTTGGCGCATGAGCTGATCCTGCCGGCGCCGCCGGGCGAGGACACGCCGAAAGCCGAGCCGGCGAGGCTCGACGATTTGCTGGAGAAAATCCTGTCCCCCTATACCGCCCAGCATAGCGGCGGCGCCGGCGGCCGCATCGACATGCGCGGTCCGCCGGTCGCGCTCGGGCCGCAAACGGTCACGACGTTCGCGCTCATCATCCACGAGCTCGCGACCAATGCGGCGAAATACGGCTCGCTGTCGGTCGAGGACGGCACGCTGCGCATAAGCTGGGCCTGTGACGCGCAAACCCTCACCATGACCTGGCAAGAATCCGGCGGACCGCCGGTCGTCGGGCCGCCAACGTCGGAGGGCTTCGGCACCGCGCTGTCCAACCACAGCGTGCGCGTTCAGTTGGGTGGCTCGCTTACCCATCAATGGGACGCCGCCGGGCTTTCGGTCGAACTGTCCGTGCCGCTGCGGCGGCTGCAAGACTGACCCTCGCGCGCGACCAAAGCCGACCCTTTTGCAACGCCAGCAGTGTGTTGCATCTCGCCTTCTCCCAGGTTCCACGTGTCAAACAGCGAACGCTACCCGTCGTCCGTCACCCTGAGGCGCTCCGCGCGACTTCGGGCGGAGCCTCGAAGGGCGACGGCCCGTGAGTCCTCGGCCGTCTCCTTCGAGGGCCGCTGCGCGGCCGCCTCAGGATGACGGATCGAAGCATTTCATTCCCCCGTCATTGCGAGGAGCGAAGCGACGAAGCAATCCATATGTGGACGGCCCCCTGCTCGCAAGCGTGATGAGCGGATGAGGAATAGGATCGCTTGCATCCATATGTCCGGCCTGTTTGTTGCAGTCCCGATTGACTGCTGGCCAAGATGGTTTCCGCGGCGAGGTTCCACACAGAATGGCGGCATCTTGCGCGCCACTGGATTGCACGGAGTGTCTCCCGTCTCGGATTGATCGATCCCCATCTACTCGCTCGCTTGCAAGGTCCGTCTCGGCAACAGGCGATGCCTGTTGCTAAGTGGTTGCCGGCAACGCGCGCCGGGCGTCATAGGTCTCGCCGGTCGTCATCAGCTTCCAGGCGACACGGGCGATCTTGTTGGCGAGCGCCACGGCCACCAGCTTCGGCGGTTTGCGCTTGAGAAGCTCGACAAGCCAAGGTGAGGCGCTGCGGCAGTCTCGGTTGCGGCGCGCCTGCCAGATGACCGCCGTGGCCCCGACTACGAGCAGGCTGCGCAAGGTCTCGTCGCCCGCCCGCGTGATGACGCCGAGCCTGGTCTTGCCGCCCGTGGAATGATCCTTCGGCGTCAGACCGAGCCAGGCGGCATATCGCCGGCCGGACCGGAAGGCCCGCGGATCGGGCGTCTTCATCACCAACAACGAAGCGATCACCGGCCCAATGCCAGGAATCTGCGCTAACCGCCGGCTCGTCTCGTTGGCGCGGTGCCAGGCCAGCAGTTTGGCATTGATCGCAGTGAGTTGGGCGTTAAGCTGGGCGTATTCCTCGGCGTGCTCGGCAAACAGCTCTCGCGCCAACGCCGGAAGCGTCTCGTCTACTTGCAGACGCAACAGCAGCGGCTCGATCTTGGCGCGCCCTTTCGCGGCCACGACACCGAACTCCGCCGCGTAGCCACGGATCGCATTGGCCAGCTGCACCCGATTGCGTACCAGGCGATCGCGCAGCCCCGCCAGCATCAGCGCCGCTTGGTTCTCGGCGCTCTTTACCGCGACGAAGCCCATCCTCGGTCGGCTCATCGCTTCACAGATCGCATCGGCATCCGCGGCGTCGTTCTTGCCACGCTTGACATACGGTTTGACGTATTGTGGCGCTAAAAGCCGCACGCTGTGTCCGAGCCGCGTCAGCTCTCGCGCCCAGTAGTGCGCGCCGCCGCTAGCCTCCAGCCCGACCAGCGTCGGCGCGATCGAGGCAAAGAAACTTAGAACCTCCTTTCGTTTGAGCTTGCGGCGCAAAACCACCCGCTCCAATCCATCCACCCCATGCAGTTGAAAAATAGCCTTCGACGTATCCAGGCCAATGCGGCTAAGCTTCTCCACGGACGGCTCCCTTGTCTGAGATCTCCAACGACCTCATTCTGGCACATCGATGCCGTCGGGGGCCGTCCACCCCATCAGAGCGGAATTGTAGAGACTGGATTGCTTCGCTTCGCTGGCAATGACGAAAAGAAATGAAGGAAGCGGAGCGCCGGCAGACGCGGTGTTTCGTAACCTGTACGCAAGCGGCGCACAGGGCGCGCCGCGGATAGGGCGGCTTGCGCCGCCCTTTCCGCTTTCGGGCGCGCTCGCCTGCCGGCGTTCCACTGCGGCTCTTCCCAAGGGGTGTTGTTGTCCCTTGGTGCGATCCGGGCCAGGCTTCGTGGCGGCTTGGCCAACGCGGCGGATATGACCGCCGGCCAAATCTCCACTTCCAGCGACGCACCTCGCGCACCGGTCCTAGTGCCGGTGGGCATGATGCCCGGACCGCCCGGGAGCCGGTTGATGAGACCGACCCGCGGGCACCGCACTCGCCCCCTGCCGTCCGGCATCACCCGGACGGCGTCCTTCGTGGGACGAGATTTGATTCTTTAGAATGTATCCATATCGGGGACATTTGTCAATATCACTGTGACAGCAAAAAGCCCTGTCATTCCCCGCGCAGGCGGGGAATCCAGTAATCGCAGGACTTCCGGTCAGGCTTAAGCAGAAAATCGCCGCTTGCCTTGCGATTACTGGATCGTCCGCCTGCGCGGACGATGACAAGGAAGCATCGACGTTTGCAGAGACGCCGGATCAGCAGTGCACCGCTGACGCGCTGCACCGCGTTCGGGGAACGTACTCATGCCATTTCAAAAGGAAGGCTTAGCTCGCGGATTTGTTTCACTCGGTCCAGGCTGAAAGACTGCCAGACTGCTAATGCCCGAGTCCGGCGATCAGCGCGCTCAAGCCGCCCCAGGCGATCTGGATGCCGATGCAGGTCAGGATGAAGGCCGACAGCCGGACCAGCACATTGACGCCAGCCTTGCCGAGCATGCGCGCCAGCGGGCCGGCGAACCGATACGACAGATAGATCGTCACCGCGACGGCGAACAGGCCGGCGACCGCTGCGGCGATGACCATGATCGTCTGCGACAGCGGCTCGCCGTCCGGGCGACGGGTGCCGATGGTCAGCGCCACCGAGATCGATCCCGGGCCGACGGTGAGCGGCAGCGTCAGCGGATAGAAGCTGTCGGCGATCGATGTCGAGCGTGCTTCGGCCCGCACATCCTGGCGCTCCGGCGGCTCGCTGCCTTCGTTGAGGAGTTTCCAGCCCATCGCCGCGACGAGAAGTCCGCCGGCGACGCGCACCACCGGCACCGTCAGGCCGAAAAATTCCAGTATTTCCGCGCCGAACAGCAGCGAACCGAGGAGGAGAAAGAAGCCATTGATCGCGACGCCCAAGGCCAGGCGATCGCGCTCTTCCGCCTTGCGATCGGCGGTTAAGCTCAGAAAAATCGGCGCCGATCCCAACGGATTGACGACCGGAAACAGCGCCGCGAACACCAGGACAAACGCGCTGACGATTTCGCTCACGTTGTTCGCCCCCCGTTTGCGTCGCGGTTGATCGGACGCCCGCGACGCACGCGTGCGCCGTGTCCAGAATGGGACGTTGCATGATTCATCCCGTGCCGCGCAAGCGGGGGAGGCCCTCACATGCGGGACGCAGACCGGCGAGGGGAATCGCACGGCGGCACACCGTGCCTGTTGCCGCAGACCTCTGTCGAGATGGAGGAAGCGAGCGCTACTCGGCCCGCGGCGCCTTTACCGGGATGGTCAGCAAAAACTCCGTGCCGGGATTACCCCGGATCACCTGAAGGTCGGCTTGCACCTGCGCGGAGAGCGCGTTGACGAGCCGCATGCCCAATCGCTTGCCGGAGTGCATATCGAAATCGGCCGGCAACCCGATTCCCCGGTCGCGGACGGCAATGGAAATCGTGCCGTCGGCGTGCGCAACGTCGAGCCACACTTCGCTGCCGCCCTCGGGGTAAGCATATTTGGCGCTGTTGGTGATCAGTTCGTTGACCAACAGCGCTACCGGAATGGCGGTGTCGGTGGCGCATCGCACGCCGGGCGCCGCCGCGACGTGAATGACGCAGTCCGGCATCGCTTTGCCGAGATCGCTGCAGATATCGGCCAGATAAGCGCCGAGATCGACCACGCCGACCTGATCGCTGCCGTAGAGCCGCTGATGCGCGCGCGCGATGGCGGCGATGCGGCTCGATGCGTCGCGCAGCGCGTGGCGCACCTCCTCGCTCTGCGTGGTCGTGGTCTGCAGATGCAGCATGCTGGCGACGATCTGCAGGCTGTTGTTGATCCGGTGATTGACCTCTTTGGTCAGGATCTGATGGCGCTCCAGCGCGGCGGTCAGGTTGCGCTCCGCGCGCTGCCGGTAAATGGCCATGCCGAGAATGTTGGCAGCGCCTTGCAGGAAGGAAATATCGCTGGCGGAGAATTCGCCCTCGTTGCGGCTGTCGACTTCGAGAACGCCATACGGCTCGCCGTCGCCTTGCAGGATCACATTCATGGCGCGGCGGATGCCGTGCTCGAGCAAGAGCTCGGGCGTGCGGAAGCGCTCCTCGCTTTCGAGGTGATTGGAGATGACGGCCTTGCCGGTCCGCAAGGCGTAGCCGGCGGGCGAGGCGATGTCGGCCCCAATGGTCGCGGCGCCGACGACGCCGGGCTCCCAACCGACGCCGGCGCAGACCAGGAAGCGGCCTTCCGACGGCATGAACTCCAGGACCTTGGCAAATTCAGCCGCCAAGCCCTCGGCGGTCAGTTGGGCGGCCAGATCGAGGAGCTCCGGAAACGGCGTTCCTTGCAGCGCCCGCACGCCAAGCTCGGCCAGAATCTCCTGCTGACGGACCCGCTGCCGAAGCGCTTCGGCCGTCAGGTCGGGAGGCGGAGTGCCGCCTTCGGGTTTTTCGGCAACGAACTCCGAGGTTCTCGGATGAAAGGTGACCACGCCTGGCATATTTCTCTGCCGTTTCGACCCAGTGGAGTTGTCGGTTGAAGCGCGCTTCTCCAACCGGCGCGGGAGCGAGCCGACCCCAGCCGAGGCCGAGGTCGTGCCCGCTATTCCTAGGCGCTCATTATGCAGTGGAAATAAGGCAATTGCCCGCGCTTCCGCAAGGGCAAGCAACAAATTGCCTTTGCCACGGCTTCGATTGGAGTTCCGCCCGTGGCGGGCGCAGGTTTTCATGGATCATGACGGGGCGGACGATCACAACGCCCATGCGTGCAATGTGTCTCTTATCGCGGCGGGATCGTAGGGCTTGGCGAAGAAACGGCCGCCGTCGGGTAGGTCGCGCTGGTCGATCCGGTCACGTCCCGATGTGACGATAATTTTGATCGGCGGCCAGCGATGGCGGACGGCGTGCGCAAGCTTTAAGCCATCCATCGAGCCCGGCATGTGAATATCGGTGAAGACGACCCGTATATCGCGGCGGCGCTCCAATATCGCGATGGCTTCGTCGGCATTGGCAGCCTCGATCGCCTCGAAGCCTGCTTCCTGCACGGTTTGCACCGAGCAAAAACGAACCAGCGGCTCATCCTCGACGATGAGAACGGCGGCTGCTTTGGAAGGATTTGCCATTCCTACTCTGACGGTTACGCCTGCCTCCGCAGAGGCACTGGCGCTAACGTGCGAGCGAGGAAGGGCGTTCCGACGAATAAAGCCGATACCGCAACCGATGCGTCCTTCGACGTGGTCGGGGCGGCCATCCGGTTTGACAGGGAAATTAACGCGAGCGCGGCCTCGCGTCGGAAGACCCGGCGCTGAGCCGCTACTCGGCCGGCGCTTTCGGCTTCGGCTTGTAGAACGTACTCTTGAGATTATCCCAGAGCTGAATCTTGATGCCGTTGCGGTGCATGATGATGCTTTGCTGCGTCACCGAGAGCGAATTGTTCCAGGCCCAGTAGATAACCAGGCCGGCCGGGAATTTCGCCAGCATGAAAGTGAAAATCAGCGGCATCCAGTTGAAGATCATCTGCTGGGTCGGATCGGGCGGCGTCGGGTTGAGCTTCATCTGCACCCACATGGTCACGCCCATGATCGCCGGCCAGAAGCCGAGATGCAGGAAGCTGCCGATCACCGGAACCATGGTGGGATCGAACGGGATCAGACCGCCGAGGGTGAAAATATTGGTCGGGTCCGGCGCCGACAGGTCGTGAATCCAACCGTAGAACGGCGCATGGCGCATCTCAGTGGTAATGAACAGGACCTTGTAGAGCGACCAGAACACCGGGATCTGGATGATCATCGGCAGGCAGCCGGCAATGGGATTGATCTGCTCCTTTTTGTAGAGCTCCATCATTTCCTGTTGCTGCTTCGCCTTGTCGTTGCCGAAGCGCTCCTTGATCATCGCCATTTGCGGCTGCACCGCCTTCATCTTCGCCATCGAGGCATAGGACTTGTTGGCGAGCGGGAAGAACAGGATCTTGACGATCACCGTGACGATCAGGATGGCGATGCCGAAATTGCCGACCAGATGAAAGAAGTAATCCAGCGCCAGAAACATCGGCTTGGTGATGAAGTAGAACCAACCCCAGTCGATCAACAGATCGAAATGGTTGAGATGGAGCTGCTCGTTGTAGCCGCCTGGGCCGAACGGAAAATCGATGCCGACCACGGAGATTTCCTTGGCGCCGGCAAACAGCCGGGTGTGGTAGGCCCCGGTCGCGCCCGGCGCCACGGTCTGCGCCTGGCCGAGATAATCGGTCTGATAGATGTCCTGGCCGTTGACGGTGGTGGCGGAGTAGCGGGTTTTCACCTTGGCGTCGGTGCTGGGAACGAGCACCGCGGCGAAATACTTGTCGGTGAAGCCGAGCCAGGCGTTGGTCACGTCCCAACTCTCGCTCTTCTTCTCGACGATTTTCTTGTAGGTCTCGTCCTTTTCGCCGTCGGCGCCCATGACGCCGATCATGCCTTCGTGCAGCAGGTAATAGTTTAACGTGGGCGGGGTGCCGTGGCGTGAGACCAAGCCATAAGGGAACAGGGTGACCGGCGCGCCGCCTTTGTTGGCGACTTGGTCCTTGATGGTGAACATGTAGTGGTCGTCGAGAGCGATGGTCCGGGTGAAGACCAGCCCCTGGCCGTTGTCGTAGGTCAGCGTTACCGGCTGGTCGATGCCGAGCGTCCCGCTGCCGTCCTGTTTCCACACCGTGTCGGGACCTGGCAGCGCGGCGGTGGTGCCGGTCGCCGGCACCCAGCCGAATTCGGCGTAATAGGCGTCAGGCGCGCCGGACGGCGAGAACAGCACGATCGGCGGCGACTTCGGATCGACGTCCTCGCGATATTGCGTCAGCGACAGATCGTCGACGCGGCCGCCCTTGAGATCGATGCTGCCGGAGAGGTGGGGCGTGTCGATCGCGATATGCGGTGTCGAGGCGATCACCTCCTGGCGGGTGCGAACCGGCGCCTCGGAGGCCGGCGCATTGGGCGCGCCAGCGCTCGTGAACTGGCCCGTGAGCGGTCTAGGCTGCGCTTCGGGTTGAGCGGGGCTGCCGGCGGGCTGGGTGGCGCCAGGCTGAACCTGACCCTGCTCCTGCTGTTTCAGCTTCGCTTGCTGCTCCTGGCGCTGCATCTGCGGATAGCCGACGAAATATTGCCAGCCGACGACGACGACCAGCGACAGCAGGATGGCCAGAATGGTGTTCTTGTGCTCGCCCATTACCAGTTCTTGCTCGTGTCTTTGCGCGGCTCTCGCGTGGTTGCGTGAGAGGTTGGGTGTCTCTCGCGCCGGCCGCGCGCCGTTGGCGTACGCTTTAGCGACCCGTTAGGCGAACCCATCCTATGTGGGGCGGCGCCGTCGTTGCGACTAGGCTGGCGACCGGCTTCCTGCCTGATTTGCGGTTCAGCGTGAACCCGCCGCAGTGCCGCATCGAATTGCCGTACCAGGTCGCCGAACGGGGCATCGATCGCCGCCCGGCGGCCGATCAGCACGTAATCGTGACCGGGACGAAGCGCGCTTTCCGGCGCTAGCCGCACCATTTCCCGTAATCGGCGCCGGGCGCGGTTGCGCTTAACGGCGTTGCCGACCTGCCGCGACACTGTGAAGCCGACGCGTACGGGACCATCCGCCGCATCGCTCCGCTGTCGCGCTTGCAGCACGAAGGCGCCGCACCGGCGCCCTCTGCGCCTGGGCGGCAGCCTTAAAGTCCGTCCGGCGCTTCAACCGTTCCATGGTCGACTTTGGCTTAACGGCCCGGCCAAAAATCGGCTGCGGGGACGACAAATTCGGGCGCCGACGGTGCGTTACGCGCTCAGCCGCTTGCGGCCGCGGTTGCGGCGCGCCGCTACGCACCTTGCGGCCGCCCGTGGTTGCCATGCGGGCGCGAAAGCCGTGGCGGCGCTTGCGCACCAATTTGCTCGGCTGGTAGGTCCGTTTCACCGGGGAAATCTCCTCGCCGCGATTCTTGCACGCGGATTGGCGCGGCTTATACGCAAGCCCTTCCGCCGCAACGTACAAACCTAGCCCACCGCGGCTTTCACGGCGCTTTACAGGCCGGCCCGATCTGGCGGCTTGAACACGGCATGAGCGGGCATCGGGCGGCAAGATAGGTGCGGCCGAGATAACGCGTGCAATGACTGAAGGGGCAACGACGTCGCCGCAAGAGATCAAGCCGGACATCTGCGTCATCGGCGCCGGCGCGGGCGGGCTGGCCGCGGCCGCGGCGGCGGCAGCCTTTGGCGTCAATGTCGTGCTGATCGGGAGAGGCCCGCATGGGCGGCGAGCATCCTAGCGGCGAGCATCCTCCCGGCGGGGCCTCTTGCGCGGCCGGGCGCCAATTGTGGCCGCGGCGGCGCGCGCTTCGCGTCAAGGCTGCGCGCTACGGCATCGATTTCGCGGCGGCACGCGCGCAGGTGCGAGACGCCCTCGCCGCGGTCGCGCCAGAAGCATTCGCGCGAGCGCTTCAACGGGCTGGGCGTGCGCGTCTTGTCCGGCGATTGCCGCTTCACCGATCCGCAAACGGTGCGGTCGAATGGCTACGATGTCAGGGCGCGGCGCTTCATCATCGCCACCGGTTCCTCGCCGGCGCCACCGGCTATTCCCGGTCTCGCCGCGGCGCCGCTATCTCACCACCGAAACGGTGTTCGCTCTCGAGGACTGCCCGCGCCACCTCATCGTCGTCGGCGCCGGACGCGGTCGGCCTCGAACTGGCGCAGGCGTTTCGCCGCTTCGGCGCCGACGGTCACCGTGCTCGAGACGCGCGACGCCGCTTGCCGGCGACGATCCGGAATGCGCGGCGATCGTGCTCGACTGCGCTTGAGCGCGACGGCGTCGCCGTGCGCTCGGGCGTCGAAATCAGAGCACGTCCGCCGCGAGACGGCCGCGCGTCGCAGGTCGAGATCGCCGCCGACGGCAGCGGCGAGACGATCGAAGGCAGCCATATTCTGGTCGCCGCCGGTCGGCGGCCGAATATCGAAACTCTCGGTCTCGACGCTGCCGGCATCCGCCACAAGGCGCGCGGCATCGCGGTGGACCGGCGGACTGCGCACCAGCAACAGGCGGGTCTATGCGATCGGCGAGGTGACCGGCGCGCCCGCGCTCGGCCCATCTCGCGCGCCATCAGGCCGGGCTCGTTGTCCGCAACGCGCTGTTCCGCACCCCGGTCACCAGCGACGGCAATCGCGGTTCCCGCGTGCCGTCTCAACAGACCCCGAACTGGCCCAGGTCGGCCATGACCGAGGACGAGGCGCGGGCGGCGGTCGGCCGCATCCGCGTGTTGCGCTCGCCCTATCGCGAGAACGACCGCGCCCGGGCGTCTGGCGTCACCAACGGCCATCGCGGGCCACATCAAGATCGTCACCGACCGCAAGGGCGCAATTCTCGGCGCGACCATCGTCGGCGCCGGCGCGGCCGAAGCAATCACGGCCTGGACGCTTGCCATCGCGCAACGGCTGAATATCGAGGCCATGGCCGGTGTTATCGTTCCGTATCCGACCTATGCCGAGGTGGGAAAACGGGCGGCGATGACCTATTTCACACGTGGTTTGACCAGCCCGCTGGTGCGGCGCATCATAGTTTGGCTGCGTCGATTTGGCTGAGCCAGCGGCATTAGCGGCAAGCAAGGCAAGTCATGACGGAAGAAACAGCCGCGCGGCCGGAGCCGTCCGGACGCCGCGTTTCGGGCTTTCGGGAAAGCTCCTCGTTCTCACGATCCTGTTCGTGATGATCGCGGAAGTGCTGATCTATGTGCCGTCGGTCGCCAATTTCCGGGTCAACTGGCTGCGCGACCGGCTCGAAGTCGCCAAGACCGCGGCGCTGGTGCTCGAGGCCGCGCCGAACGGCATGGTGTCCGATCCGCTGGCCAAGAAGATTCTCGGCATCATCGGCGCCCGCGCCGTCGCCATGAAGATGGGCGACACGCCATTACATGCTGCAGCCGAGCGACGTCGCGCTGCCGGCGATCGCCGACGTCTACGACATGCGCCATGTCGGCACCTTCGACGCCGATCGTCGACGCCTTCGAGACCATGCTCAATGCCACAGCAACGACGTGATGCGGGTGGTCGGCCGCGCGCCGATGGGCGGCGAATATATCGATCTGGTGATGGACGAGCGGCCGCTGCGCAAAGCCATGCTGCGCTATTCGGTCGACATTCTGCTGATCTCGCTGCTGATCTCCGGCATCACCGCGGCGCTGGTCTATTTGGCGCTGCATTATCTGTTCGTGCGGCCGATGCGGCGCGTCACCGCCAACATGATGGCGTTCCGCGCCGATCCGGAAAACACCGACCGCGTCATCGTGCCGTCGGCGCGCGCCGACGAGATCGGCACCGCCGAGCGCGAGCTGGCCGCCATGCAGACCGAGCTTGCCTCGATGCTGCATCAGAAGAACCGGCTGGCGGCGCTCGGGCTCGCGGTGTCGAAGATCAATCACGATCTGCGCAATCTGCTTGCGTCGGCGCAGCTGTTCTCCGACCGGCTCGCCAAAATGCCCGATCCCGGCCGTGCAGCGCTTTGCGCCGAAGCTGATGCACGCGCTGGAGCGCGCCATCGCGTTCTGCCAGTCGACACTATCCTACGGCCGGCTGCAGGAGCCGCCGCCGGAGCGCCGGCCGATCCTGCTCGAGCCGCTGGTCGAGGAGGTGCACGAGACGCTCGGCCTCGGCCCCGACGCGCCGATCCGCTGGATCAGCGCGGTCGAGCGCGGGCTCGTCGTCGAGGCCGATTACGACCAGCTGTTCCGCATCCTGCTCAATCTGCCCGCAACGCCGTGCAGGCGCATGGAAAGCCGCGACACGCGCGATCCCGGCCGCGACCAGATCCGCATCACCGGCCGCCGCGAGGGCGCCGTGGTGGTGATCGAGGTGTCCGACACCGGCCCGGGCTTTTCCGACAAGGCCCGCGCGCATCTGTTCGAGGCGTTCCAGGGCTCGACCCGCACCGGCGGCACCGGGCTCGGGCCTCGCCATCGCCGCCGAACTCGTGCGCGCCCATGGCGGCGACATCCGCCTGGTCGAAGGCACCATCGGCGCGACCTTGCGGCTGACCATTCCCGACCGCGCCGTCGAGCTTTCCGCCCATCGCGGCGCCCGCGCGCACGGCTGAGCCGCGCCTGCTTGCGAGCTGCTGCACGGCGCCGAGCCTGGCCGGCCGGCCGCCTTGCCATCCGCGCGCCGAAGCCTATAGCTACGAGCGCGCCGCGCCCGTAGCTCAGCTGGATAGAGCACCAGACTACGAATCTGGGGGTCAGGAGTTCGAAATCTCTTCGGGCGCGCCAATGGTCATGTCCCGGTGATGTTCTCAAGAGCTCTCTTCGGTATGCGATCTTCTTCTTCGGCAGCGGCGTTGGCTGCGGCGCGACACGCATTGCCCGAGCAAGCATAAGGCGCACTAGCAATTTCCGTCGATCCGCAAAGGCAGTGTGCGGGCGCAATTTTCGGTCCGCCGCGCTGAAATCGCCAGGTGCACCGCCGCTAATCCCATGACATTCCAGTGAAAGATTCGGCCCGGGCCGGCAACTGCGCGAGCGACGGCGGGCGCTTGGCACCGGCACCCCACCATGATAGCCTTTTTTCACGCTCATGAGGATTGAGCCAACACGAACGAAAAGTTCGAACGCGAGTTCGATCGCCTGACCGAGCCACGCCCGGGGATGCCGAGAAAGGATACGCCATGGCGAGACAACCGAGTGCTTCCGAGAGCCCTGCGATCGACGAAGCGATCGCCGACGCTCGACCTCGGAGCACGAGCGCAGACCGTGGCATCGAAGCTGGTCGATCGCTTCGCGATCTGGTCCGGCGTTGCGGGCTTATGCCGGTGCCGGTGGTCGACGTGCTGTGCGTCGGCGGCTGCAGGTCAGATGCTGCGCCGGCTGTCGCAAATTTACGACGTGCGAGTTTTCCGAGAACCGCGGCAAGGCGCTGATCGCGGCGCTGGCCGGCACCATGATCCCGGCGACCAGCGGCATGGGTGCCGCCAGCGCCCTGAAGGCGATCCCGGTCGTCAATCTCGCTGGCGGCAGGGTTCGTCATGCCGGTGCTGTCGGCCGGCGCCACCTATGCCATCGGCAAAGCCTTCGTCCAGCACTTCGAATCCGGCGGCACGCTGCTCGACTTCAATCCGCCGGACTATCGCGAGTTCATCAAGGCGCAGAAGGAGATGTGGGACTCGCGCAAGAGCGCGCGCAAGACCGCATCCACCACTTCGGGCGCGGCGACGACGAGCCCGTGATACGCGCGCGGCTGCTGCCGTTGAGGCTGAACAAGCGGTTCTCGGCAAACCCGACCATCGGCGGGCGAGCGCGGCCGCCGCCTGTCGATTCCTCGATCGCAGCATCCATGATCGCAGCCATCCTCTGCTTACATAACCGTCTGCCTGTTCACCGGATTTGCCGGCACCGACCGCCGCATGGGGTTCTGGGGACTTCCTGTTCGCAGCTTCTCAGTCACTCCGCTGGTGGCGCTGCCTGTGCTGTTCATCACCGGCCCATCGCGGCGCGTCGAATGGCGTCGCCGCAACGTAGATTAACTGTCGGCAAGCGCATCCGTCTCTCGAAGCTGTCGGCGGCGCGTGTTGAAATGTAGACGGACGGCAGCGCGCTCATGTCGTTCATCCAGCTCGTTCGCCGCGAAATGCACGGCTCGATGCCGAAGCTGGTCTTCATGTCCGGCATCGGCGGCGTCAGCAACGCCTCGATCCTCGCCGCCATCAATGCCGGCGTGCAGGATTCCGGCAGCGGCCAAAAGCCGGGCCTGTGGGCGGCCTCGCTGTTTCTGATCGCGCTGTTTCTGTTCATCAAGACGCAGCAATACGTCACCATCACCGCCACCGCCGAGATCGAGGCGATCATCCACAAGCTGCGGCGTGCGGCTGATGGACATGATCCGGCGCTCCGAGCTGCTCGATCTGGAGAGGATCGGCCGCGTCGCGGATCGTCGCCGCCATCACCAGCGACACCGCGGTGCTGACGCAGGCGAGCAACATGCTGTGCTTCACGGTGCAGGGCGCGGTGCTGATCTTCTTCGTCGGACTTTATGTCGCCTATCTGTCGCTCACGGCCTTCGTCGCTGACCGTCGTCATCGTGACCGGCGCGGGGGTCATCTTCCATCTCAAGAACAAGCGGCTGGCGGCGCAGAAAGGCGAGTCGGCGGCGTGGGAGCGCCGGCTGTTCGACCGGCTGATCGACTTCCTCGACGGCTTCAAGGAGGTCAGGCTCAACCGCGCGCGCAGCGACGATCTGTTCGACGACGCGCTGGCGAAGTGTCGAAGACCGCGGCCAACATCAAGATCCGCACCCAGGCCGAAACCTTCAAGATGATCGTGACGTCGCAGATCTCGATGTACATCCTGCTCGGCGCCGTCGTGTTCGTGGCGCCCAATCTCAGCGACTCGCTCGGCGGCGCCTCGATCGCCAAGACGACGACGGCGTTGTTGTTCATCGTCGGCGCTTGCTTTGGCCTGGTGCAATCGATCCCGATCCTGCTCAACGCCAATGCCGCGGCCGACCGGATCGACCGTCTCGAGGACGCGCTGCACGCCACCGTGCGACCGGTCGAAGGCATCCCGACCGTCGCGCCGAAGCGGTTCGAGCGGATCGAGATGCAGCAGCATCGTGTTCCGCTACATCGACAAGTTCTCCGACACCGCGTTCAAGATCGGACCGATCGACTTTCAGCCTGCGACGCCGGCGAGCTCATCTTCATCACCGGCGGCAACGGCTCGGGCAAATCGACGTTTCTGCGGGTGCTTGGCCGGGCTCTATCCGCCGGATTCCGGCGAGGTCTTGCTCGACGGCCGGCCGGTCACCAACGCCACGCGCGACGAATATCGCGGTCTGATGTCGGCGATTTTCTTCGATTACCATCTGTTCCAGCGGCTTTACGGCATCCCGACAGCGACCCCGCCGACGTCGACCGGCTGCTGGCGCAAGTTTCGCCTGACCGACAAGACTGCGCTGATCAACGGCGAGTTTCGCACGCTCGATCTGTCCGGCGGCCAGCGCCGGCGCCTGGCGCTGATCGTCAGCATGCTGGAGAAGCGTCCGATCATGCTGCTCGACGAGTGGACGGCCGAGCAGGACCCCGAATTCCGCCGCAAATTCTACGACGAGCTGTTGCCGGAAATGATGGCGGCGGGCGCCACCTGCGTCGTCATCACCCATGACGACCGCTATCTCGACGAGCTGCATCTGCCGGCACGGCGGATTCGGATGGACGAAGGCCGTATTGTCGAAGAACGGACGATGGGCTGATCGATGGGGTGCGGTGGAGAGAAGCGGATGGCGAGTATCCAGAATCCATCGATGACCTGCCGACCGCCGCGGCCGAGGCGGCGCTGGTGGAGTCATGTCGGACGCGCCATCTGCCGGGGCTCTCCGTCCTCGCTGATGACCGGCGCTGCTGGTCGCCGTCGTGCTGTGGCCCTACATCGTGATCACGGTGCCGAGCGGCCAGGTCGGCGTGCTTGTGGAAGCGCTTCAACGGCCTCGACATTTATTGCTGGTGCTGGGTCGGCCGCGGCACGGTGCTCGATCCGCGCGAGCTGCGCGAAGAAGGCCTGCACATCATCTGGCCGTGGGACAGGCTGTATCCTTTACGATCTGCGGCTGCAATCGAACACGCAGACCTACAACGCCATCTCCAAGGACGGCGTCAACGTCGCTGCGCAGATCAGCGTGCGCTATCAGCTCCTGCACAATTCAGTCGCCGTGCTGCACAAATTCATCGGCCCGGGTTATCTGGATTCGGTCATCAGCCCGGAAATCGGCAGTCAGGCGCGGCAGATCATTTCGCAATACACGCGCGCAGGAGGTTTATACGTCGCGCGACGAGATTCAGAAGCAAATCCGCGACGCCGCGCAAAAGAGCCTGGCCGCCAATCTCAACAAGCTGGTGCAGCCGGAAGCGATGGAGCAGCCGGACCCGAAGCACTACAACGACTTTCTGCAGGACGCGATCCAGATCCTCGATACGCTCGTGCTGTCGATCGAGTTGCCGCCGGAAATCGTCGCCGCCATCAACCGCCAGACCGAGCAGTATTACATGATCAAGGAATACAAATTCCGGGTGCAGCGCGAGGCCGAGGAATCCAAGCGCAAGCAGATCGAGGCCGACGGCATCGCCGCGTTCCAGAAGACGGTGAGCCAGGGCATTTCCGACTCCTATCTGCGCTGGCGCGGCATCGAGGCGACGCTGGCGCTGGCGCAGTCGCCGAACACCAAGATCGTCATCATCGGCTCCGGCAAGGACGGCTTGCCGATCATTCTCGGCAATGACGTTCCGGCCGCCGGCTGCCGCCGCAAGCCGCCGGCGTCGACCGCCTGCCGCGCCGCCGGTGCGCCGGCTCGGCGCGCCGGCGCGACACCGCCGATCTCAGCCGCGCCGGCCGAGCCGGCGAATCCGGCAAGCCAAGCCGCCATCCGGCACATCGGGCGAGGCCGACGCCGCCGGATGCCGACAAGGCCGCGGCCGCCGACGCCGCCGACATCACCGCCTTCAGGCGAGGGCCGCCAGGCGACGACGGCTCCGCTGACGCTGTCCGACGTTCAGGCGTTGCTGTCGCGAATTTCGGGCGGCCTGGTGCCGCCGGCGCCGGCCACCAGTCGCCAGGTCGCAGCCAGCCAACCGCTGAACAGGCCGTGAGGATTGCTTCAATGAGGATGACGACGTGAGCGACAGCACGACAAGCGGCGCGGCTCGGCGCGATCCTCGTCGGCGCCGGCTGACCGACAACAATACCTTCGTCATCATCGCGGCCTGCGTGATTTCGATCGTTGCATTCTGATCGGCGGTCATCTCTACGGCCGCTTTCTGTCGGCGCGCGATCTGGGCGGCCGCGATAACGCGATCGCAAGCAGCTCGTGGCCCAGAATCAGAAGCTAAAGCGGCAGCTCGACGAGCAAAAGCGCCCAGGCCACCGAGGTGCAGGCCAAGCTCAACGGCGTACAGGCGAAGCTTGAATGCCGATCATGCCGTCGGCAGAACACCTACAACATCGTCCCCAATCAGACGCTGGTCGTCGCCGACGGGCACTTGACTGTCGGTTTGATCGGGTCGCCGGGCAATGAAGGCGTCACGCTCAACATCAACGGCAAGGAGCAGACGGTGGCGGCGGGCCAGTCTGATTTCCGTGACGCCGGATGCTTCGACCAATTGCCGCGTCCAGGTGCAGTCATTCGACATGTTCAAGGCGGTGCTGGTGGCGTCCTGCACCGGCACAGTAAAGCGCAATGAGATTAACAGCTCGCGGCTATTCCCAGATCAGCACGTTGGGAAGCGAGCCTCCCGTCCAAGCGAGGCCTGCCGCAACACCGTGTAGCCGACGCCGGCGAGACCGCGGAACAGCCGAGATTGAATTGCCGCCTGCCGCTGTTCCAGCGGTAATCGCCGGCGGCGGCCGCTTGCTGCAGCACCGCCATCAGCCGCTGCGCGGCGAGCGTCGCGCAAGATCGCCGCGCTCAAGCGTCGCTCGCCGGCCTCGCATAAAAATTCAATGCTGCCGAGCGTGCCGCAGCACAGCGTATCGACGGCGCCGGGCGCGGCTTGCTCGACGCCGGCGACGGCGTTGCGAATATCGCGCCGATCCGACGTGTCGGCATCGCGGCCGCCATTGACCGCGCCAAATCTTTGCATGCCGAGCCGCGCCAAGCCCGATGCCGGGCGCGCCGTGACACCACTGGCACGGCCAGGGCGGCGCGTCCGGCGCGCGCAGATCCGGCCAGTTGTGGCGGTTGGCGTCGTAGCTGGAATCTTCGAAGCGATGCATTCCGCCGCGGCTGGCGCGAAATCGTCCCGTCCGGTCGCCGCCGCCAAGCGACGCCAGCGCATAGGCAAAGCCGGCGGCGCCGTGCGACATGCCGTCAATCCGTGCGCCAGCGCATGCGCGCCAAGGCCTTGGCCGATCCAGCTGCGGCGGCCTTCGCGGCCCGACGCGGCGTTGCGCCAGCAGATGCTCGCCGCATTTGATCGCGCGCTCCGAGCGCCGTCCGGCGAGCCGGCTGTCGCGATAAAGCCGCAGCAGGCCGAGGATCGCGCCGGCGCTGCCGCCCATGACGTCGAGCTGCTTGTCCGCGGCGATCAGTTCGTCGGTGAACAGCCCCGCCGCCGCCTCGCGCGTCGGCGAGAAGGTCGTCGTCGCCGAGGCACTTGGCCATGACGGCAAGCGCATAGACGATCGAGCCCAGGCCGGTCGCGCCGCCGATGCCGAGCGCGCGCGCCAGCCGCGCCGCGTTGCGGCTCTTGAGGCTTTTGCGCAGATGGGCGACGCCGGCGCGCGCCAGCTCCGCCGATGCCTTGCTGCCGGTCACCGCCGCATGCGCGGCGAGAAACAGCGCGATGCCGCTAACGCCGTTGTAAAGATCGGGGCCGAGGCAGACGAGCTGGAACACTTCGGAATCGCCGAGCCAGTCGAGCCCGATCCAGGCCGCGCCCGGACCGCGGCGAATGGCGTGACGCGACAGCTCCGCGGCGATCCGGTCGGCTTCGGCGACGAAATTCGCTGGCCGCTGCGGCGGCACGATCGATACCGGCAGAACATCCGGCGCCGGGTAGCGACGCCGCGCGCCGCGGCTCGGCTCGGCAAGATCGAATTGGTATTCTCGCGGATGACCTCGATCTGCCAGGCGATGTCCTGCTCGTCGAGGCTTCGCCAGCGCGCCCGCGCGCGCTCCAGGCCGGGCGTTGCCTCCGTGCGGACGGAGACGCCGTCGGCGTCGCCGATTTCGTCGCCGTCGCTCGGCGACACGAAGTGCGGCACGTTCAACGGCAAGAGCGCCGCGCGCTCGGCGCGGTGCAGCGGCCACAGCGGATCCGATTCGCTTGTCCCATTCCGCCAGCCGCGCGATGAAGTCGGCCTGCGCCGACCAGATCGCGCCGTCGTCCATGCTGCGATGGTTTTTCAGGCGCTGCAGCAGCATGTAGTAGAAGCGGGTCGGGCGGACGACCTTGCGGACCGGCAAGACCGGCAAAGCCGTCGAACAGCGGCCGGACCGTTCGCGTCGCGACCTGACGCAGCAGAAACCTGGCATAGTCGGCAAAGCCCGCAGACGAAATCGTCGATATGGTCGCCGAATTTAGCGTAGCGGCCGGCGACATGCGGCAGGTTGGTATTGGTCGTGCCGGGTTCCTGCGCTGCGCGCCGGCCGCATCGCGTCGGAATTGATGTCGTTCCACGTGATGACGGCTCTGGCGCCCCAGTCCGCGGTCATGCCGCCCATGGCGAACACGCTGTTGTCGACGGCGCGGCCGTAGGCCGGCAAGCAGGCCGACCGTCATGACCGAGTTGGCGATGATGTCCATGGCGGCATCGAAGGCCTCGCCCTCGGCGTCCTGCGGCTTTGTGCTCGTCGGCGGTCGGCTGCAGGATCGTTTCCAGATCGATCGGCACCGGATGCTCGCCGGCCGCGATCATGTTCTCCTGGTGCATGTCGGTGGCGGCGAAAACAGTGCAACAGCGCCAGCCACGCGCCGGCGCGGCGGAAGAAATCGCTCGCAGCCTTCGCTGATCCGCGCATCCCGCATGAGCGATGAACTCGGTCCAGCCGTAGCCGTCGCGGGCGATGCGCGCGGACCGCCTTCAGCGTCAGCGGAGGCGCCGGCGCGGTTCAGCCGCTCGATCAAAGCGTGCCAGGCGACGTCGAGCCGCAAATCCTTCGGCTTGTAGACGACCCGCGCGCCGTCCTCGAAGCGGAGGATCTGGACCGAACGGCCGCCATTATGCGGATCGGAAAGATCGCCTTCGATGGCCGGCGACACGGCCGGCGGCGCCGGTGTCGCAGAAGATCGCGGCCGGATGGCCGGCAGATCGGCATCGAGGCGGCGGACAAATTCGCGCGACGTATCGATCCACTGCCGCGTCGAACGTGGCGATCAGCCGCAGCAGCACCGGCTTGTCTTCGAACAATCGCCGGAAACCGCCGGCTTGCATGTCGGCGACGAACAGATCGTAACGCGCCGTGCCGGCATGCGGCCGCGGCTGTGCCTCGGCCGGCGGCGCGCCGGCTTTGCGGGCTTTGACGAAGCGTTCGTAGAGCGGTGCGGCGCACAGGGTGGATATTTCTTCGAGCAGCGCATGGCGCCGCGCCGCGCGGGCCGCTTCGCTCAGATTGTCGCGCACGCGCGCATCCAGGCCCGACCACACCCGCGCCTCGGCTTGTTCGACAAGTGGCGCGAACAGATGGCCAAAGCGCACGGCTCGCTCTTGTCGTCGCCGCTATGGCACGGCGCCGTGCGACGGATTTTGCAGCGCTGCTTCGATCCAGATCGCGTCGTCGATCCAGGGCAGCGGACGGGCGGATGCGGCAGGCCGCACCGCGCCGAACCGTTCCGTCACCCGATCGATCGACAGCCGATCGCGAGCTAGCCGGCGGTCGAACAGCGAAGGATCGGCCGCCGCGCAGGACTGGCGCCATGCGGCGAGGCGTCGGCCGGCCAGATCGGCGTCGCCTTGCCGGTCCGGCGACGGTTCGAATTCGTCCGACAGCAGTTCGTCGATGGTCGCTGCGCGCACGGCCATGCGCTCGAAAAAAGCATCCACCGACGTTTCTCCAATTGTGCTTGGCATCTCGACGGCTGCGGTGCCGTCCCCGCCAGTGCCTAGCCGCTTCGACCGACCAAGGCCCTCGTCCCGGCAGGGCCGGGTCGGCCGCCGCCGGTCGTTGTGGTGGTGAGACCCGAAGGATTGAGAGCGCTCGCAGGAGCGCCGTGCCTGTTCCATGCCGGTTCCCGGTCCGCAACCGACCCCGCGCCACGGCCGATTTACTTTCATAATCAGCAATATGTCACATTGGGAGGGCCACTTTACAGTGTCCGACAGCCGATGATTAAATAGGCAGCTACCGGGGGGGTTTTAGCGAATTTCTCGACCTGCCTGGTGATTGCCGGCGCCGCTGGCGAACGAAAGGAACAAGGTTATGAAAGAACCATCATCGAGCAGAGGAAGAAGAGATCCTAGCCTCAACGTTACTGACGAGGCGCTGGAAGCCGCGGCGGGCACCGTTGAAGGACAAGGCTGGGGCGTTCACGCTTGCTTTCTGCTCGGGCCTCGATACTTGCCCCGGCGTGGCCGCCTAACTCGGCCTTCGCGACCGCTCGAAATATAGTCTAACGAGGCGTTGGCTGCGCCGGCACTTCGTTGTTTTGTTTTTTCGAGTTCTCGTCCAATACCAAGGCCCCCGCCAGCCACGCTTCGGCGCTGCCGGTTGGGGGCTTTTCTATTGCTTGCCGCTCCCGCCCGAGTGTCAACAGCTTGACGGCCAGCGGCCGTCCGTCGCGCATCTGTGAATTCGGCGGCCCGCGCCTTACACTCCTGGTAGCATGACCTTCCGCAAGGAGTTGACGCCATGAGCAGTGAGCGCTGCGGCGATGCGGACCGGGATCGCGCCGATGTAGCTCTTCTGAACTTCGAGGTGGACGACGCGGCCATCAAGATCGCCGCGACCGGTACCGGGACGATACTGACGGCGTCGGTGAACCTGGTGCCGCCAAACTGCCGCACCGACCGTCCGGTCCGCCAATCGCGTTGATTTCCGATCCGTCTCCATTCCCGAAAGACGCGGCACCACTGCTGGGCGGTGAGTTATCCGCGCGTGAAGCGCCTTTACCTTTGTTTATCTTTTACTTTTCGTTAATAGATAGATTTACGCAGTTGCAACTTGTGAATGGTAAGACGACCAGGAGTGCCTGGAAGAAAAGAGCTCCGGCTTTGGATACGTCACTATCAGTTCTCCTCGTCAATAATTCCGGAATGATGATTACCATTATGCGGAATCTGTTGCGGCAAGTCGGTTTCAGCAACATCGACGACGCCAATGACGGTCCGACCGCGCTGACCAAAATGCGCGCCGGCAAACGGTATGGTCTAGTGATTTCCGATTGGAACATGGAGCCGATGTCCGGTTACGACCTGCTTTGCGAGATATCCGCCGCGACGAGGTCCTCAAGCGCACACCTTTCATTATGGTGACCGGTGAAGCCAAGACCGAGCACGTCATCGCCGCAAGGAAAGCCGGCGTCAGCAATTACATCGTCAAGCCCTTCAACGCGCAGTCCCTCAAGGCCAAGATCGAGGCGGTATTTTCGGTGCGAACGGCAGCCTCGACGCTGCCGACCTGACCTGTCTCATTGGATGGTTGCGGTCTGGACGCACACAGGTCAAAATCCGTATCACATTGCGTGCTCCCGGCGCGGTTTGCGCGCGTAGCATCGTAGCGGGTGACGGTATGGCCAATTCAGCAAACGAGCGCGGCCGCAAATTATTGGAAAGCTGCGCGCTGTTCAGCACGCTTAGCGAGAAAGCACGCCGTGAAATATCGGCGATCGGCCATTTGCGCAGCTTTGTCGCCGGCGAACCGATCTGCCGGCTCGACGACCAAGGCGAGAGCATGATGACGGTTGTCGTCGGCACCGTTCGGATCACGCTGCCGACCGTCAGGGGCAAGGAAATCATTCTCGCCGACCTGCGCACCGGTGAAATGTTCGGCGAGATCGCTTTGCTCGACGGCAAGCCGCGATCGGCCAATGCGACGGCGCTGACCAATTGCGAATTGATGATGCTGGAGCGCCGCGACGTGCTGCCGTTTCTCGAGCGCAACCCCGCCGCCTGCATGAAACTGATGGAAATGCTGTGCGCGCGAATCCGCCGTTCCGACGAGCGCATGTCTGATATTGCCTTCTATAATCTACCGGTCCGGCTGGCCAAAACGCTCTTGTCCTATCCGCCGCAAGGCCGCGGTGCGACCAAGCTGTCGCTCACGCAAAGTGAATTGGCGGAAATGGCGGGCGGCACGCGGGAAAAAGTCAATCGCTGCCTGCGCGATTGGCAACGCCAAGGCATCCTGGAATTGAAGGATCGCTGGACTATCGTTCTCAAGCCCGAGGCGCTGCGGGATCTGCTGAAGTCGGCCTAAACGATGGGGGCCTGGCTAGCTTATCGCATGGGCGGAACAATCGCTCTGCGGCGGTGCAATCAGCGCCGTCGGCGCTGTGACCCCCGCCACAGACATTGCACGCGCCGGCGCGCACATTACGCCAGCCTAGGAAGCCGGACGCCATCTCCTCTCCGTTAGGCGGACGGCATGGCAAAGGAGGCTGCGATGCGACCTACAACCTTGCAAAGCGACCGGCTGCACCCGGGACATATCGCGCGGTCGAAGGAAACACCTCGGGATCGGATTGCTGCCGCGCTCACCGGACCGGAGGCGACCGCAGTCGCCATATTCTGTGCGCTCGGGCTTTTGCTCACGGCTGCCTTCTACCTTCTGGTGCCGAATTTCGCCGAAGTCGCTGCTTCGCTGCAGCCGTACTTCTGATTGCGAACGCAACCGGCAAAACGTATCTTTGGAGTGGTCCAGCGATGGCTAATTTGCTCCGTCTGAAGAAGATTAAAGCCCGCAGCAACGAAGCCGCATTTCCGTTTGTCGTGCAAATCGCGGTTCCCGACGGCGGTTTCGGCTGCACGCTCGATGCCATCAATGCGTGGCATTGCTACAACAAAAACCGGCAGCGCCGCGGTCAGCGCCAGCACGACGGCGCGCGGGAATACTGGAGCTGGTGCTTCGAGGGTCTCGAGGTCGCCAAGCGGTTTCGCCAGCGATTTGGCGGTGAAATCATGCCGGTAAACATCCGGCTGCGTCCGGAACGTCGTTGCGAAGCCATGCCGCCGATTGCACCGGCGGCAGGTTCGACGCCCGCATCGTCGGCCGGTAGAGCCTGATCCGGAAAATGCCGGGCCCGCGGACTTGAGCCGAAGGTGATGCCGGCCTTCCGAACGTAGGGCCAGCCTAAATTCCCGGGCCATGATCGGAATCGAGCCTGACGGATCATGGTCTGGACGCTCAGCCAAGCACCTCGATCGGTTTAGGCACGATGGAATGGATCCAGTAAAACATCAGACGAGCTCTGTGACGGAACTCGTCGTCCGGCCGATGCTACACTCGACACAATTGAAGGAGGCGAGCTGTTAGCGCCTGACGAAGGGGGCTCGAACATTGCCCGCGAACTCGGCATGAAATGCCCAAACTGCCAGCATGAGAATTCGCCGGATGCCAGATTCTGCGAATCCTGTGCGGCGGCGCTGGTGCGCTTATGCGCCAATTGCAAAAGTCCGGCTTCGCCCACCGCGAAATATTGCTCGCAATGCGGCCATGCGCTCAATCCGGCTAGCGAGGCCGATCGTTATTCGTCGCCGCGGAACTACACCCCCCAGCACCTCGTCAACAAAATCCTGACCTCAAAGTCGGCCCTCGAAGGCGAGCGGAAGCAGATCACCGTTCTGTTCGCCGACATCAAAGGCTCAATGGAGGTGATTACCGACCGCGACGTGGAAGACGCCCAGAAGCTCCTGCATGCCGTCGTCGAACGCATGATCGAAGCGGTTCATCGTTACGAAGGCACCGTCAACAGCGTTCTGGGCGACGGCATCATGGCCTTGTTCGGCGCGCCGCTCGCCCACGAAGATCATGCCGTGCGCGCCTGCTACGCGGCACTGCGGATGCAAGAAAGCATCGCCCGCTATGCCGACGAGCTGGTGCGCACGCGTGGCCTGCCGGTCATGGTTCGCGTCGGCGTCAATTCCGGCGAGATCGTCATCTCCGCCATCGGCAACGATCTGCACATGGAATACACCGTGGTCGGGCCGACGGTTCATCTGGCGTCGCGCATGGAGCAAATGGCGAAGCCGGGAACGGTGTTGACCACGGCTCACACCCACCGCCTGGCGGAAGGCTTTATCGCCATGAAGCCGCTCGGGCCGGTGCCGGTGAAAGGTCTCTCCGAGCCGGTGCCGATCTTCGAAGTGACTGGCGCCGGGCCGGCGCGGACGCGGCTGCAGGCCGCCGCGAGCCGCGGCCTGACGCGTTTCGTCGGCCGCGAGCTCGAGCTCGAGCAGTTGCGCCGCGCGCAACACCTGGCCGGTCAGGGGCAGGGCCAGGTCGTGGCAATGGTCGGCCAAGCCGGTGTCGGCAAATCGCGGCTGATGCACGAATTCATTCATTCCGAGCCAAGCGCGGGATGGCTGGTGCTGGAATCCAACACCACCTCCTATGACCACGCCACCCCGTATCTGCCGGTCACCGAGTTGCTGCGGGATTATTTCAAGGTCGATGCGCAAGAGGAGACGCAATCGATCCGCGAAAAAGTATCCGGCAGGATACTCACTCTCAATCCGTCGCTGCAGGACGCTGTGCTGCCGGTGCTGGACCTGCTCAACGCACTCGACGAGGATCACCCGTTCCGTTCGCTCGACCCTGAACAGCACCGGCAAAGCACCTATCAGGCGGTCATCCGGCTGCTGTTGAGCGAGCACCGCGTCCAGCCGGTCATCGCCATATTTGAAGATCTGCACTGGTACGATTCGCTGTCGCTTGGCTTGCTGAACGAGCTGGCCGTGCGCGCGCAAGAAGCCCGTCTGTTGCTCGTCGTCAGCCACCGTCCCGAGTTTCAAGACGACTGGAAACACCGGCCAAATTACCGGCAGCTCCATCTCAATCCGCTTGCCAGCGAGAATCTGGCGGCGTTGCTGCGGGCGCTGCTTGGCGACCACCCGAATCTGCAAATCCTGAAGAATTTCCTGATGCAGCGGGCGAGCGGCAATCCGTTCTTTGTCGAGGAGATCGTGCGAGCGCTCGCCGAAAACGGCGTGATCGAGGGATCCCGCAGCAATTACCGGCTGGCCAAACCGTTCGTCACCCATGAGATCCCGCCGACCGTGCAGGCCGTGCTTGCCGCCCGCGTCGATGCTCTGCCGGTTGCCGAGAAACGCTTGCTGCAGGAAGCGGCGGTGATCGGTCAGGACGTGCTGTTTGCGCTTTTGCACGCGATCAGCGGTCTGCCCGAGGACGAGCTGCAGGGTCTTCTCGAGGATGTGCAGGCTTCGGAATTCCTCTATGCCACGCAGCTTTTTCCCGACCTACAATACACCTTCACCCATTCGCTGACCCATGACGTCACCTATAACGGCGTGCTCTTGGAACGGCGACGTGAAATCCATGCCCGCATCGTGGAGGCCATCGAGAAGCTCTATGCCGGGCGGCTCGGCGACCAGGTCGAGCGGCTCGCCCATCACGCCGTGCGCGGTGATTGCAAGGACAAGGCCATTCACTACCTGCGCCAATCCGGGGCGAAGGCGGCCGCGCGTTCGGCGCTTGGCGATGCCCGATCTTGCTTCGAGCAGGCGCTGGATATCCTCAAAGCCTTGCCGGACGGCCAAACCACGCAGGAGCAGGCCATCGATATCCGATTGGAGCTGCGCCCGGTGCTGCGCCAGCTCGGCGAGGGCCGGCAGATGCTGGAGCATCTGCGCGAGGCCGAGGCCGTGGCGGTGCGGCTGCATGACGATCGCCGGCGCGGTCTGGCCTGCAGCTTCATGACCACCGCCTTTGCCAGCGTCGATCAACTGGACGAAGCGGCTGCGTCCGGCACGCGGGCGCTCGAGATCGCCGAGCGGCTCGGCGATGCTAAACTTCGTCTATTGTCGAAGAGCTATCTCGCGCAAGTCTATTGCTATCGGGCCGAGTACGATCGCGTCGTCGAACTCGCGGCCGGCAATCTCGCGTCGCTGCCGCCCGAATGGGTCAATGAGCATTTCGGCATGGCCGTTCCGGCGGCGATCTTCGATCGCGCCTGGATCATCATGAGTTTGGCCGAGCTCGGACGATTCGCCGAGGCGGCGAAATATGAGGCTGAGGCGCTCCAGATCGCCGAAGCGACGGAATACGCCTTCAGCATCGGCTGGGCGCATTTGGCCGCCAGTATGCCGCATCTCCTCAAGGGCGACTGGGCGGCAGCGCGGACACTGGTAGAGCACTGGATCGCGACGCTGCGCAGCGGCAATGTCGCCATCCATCTGCCCTGGGCGGTGGCGTCCTCGGCGTGGACGCTGGCGCAAATCGGCGCCAACGACCAAGCGCTCGAACGTGTGCACGAAGCCGAGGAGCTTTTGGAGCGGCAAGCCGCGCACGGCATCGTCGGCCACCGCGGCTGGGCCTACCAGGCGGTCGGTCGCGCCTGCCTGCTGCTTGGCCGGCTCGATAAAGCGCGGCAGCTCGCCGAGCGCGCGGTCGGGACGTCACAACACCAGCCGGGCTTTGCCGCTCACGCGCTGCATCTGCTGGGCGATCTGGCGGCCCAGGCCGACCGGTTCGATGCCGAGAACAGCATGGCGCATTATCGCCAGGCGCTGGCGATGGCGCAAAAGCATGGCATGCGCCCGCTGATCGCTCACTGTCATCTCGGTCTTGGCCGCGTTTACAAACGTCTCGGCAAGTCCGAGGCACATAAGAATCTCACGACCGCCGCGACCATGTACCGCGAGATGGACATGACCTTCTGGCTGAAGCAGGCGGAAAGCTGATAGGCTTTATTTGGTGATAGGCTGGGGTACGCGCCGTGCTGGATAAACCGAGCGTAAAACCGAGAGTCTCGGTTCCATTTTTGCGTCTCAACGATCTGTTCGAGCATCACGCCGCACACCGGCCCGAGGTGGCGGCGATTCTGGCGCCGGGGCGTGCGCCGCTGAGTTACGGCGGCTTGCACCAGCACATTCGCGAGATCGGCCGCGCGCTACGCGCGATGGGAATAGGTCGCGAGGACCGCGTTGGCCTGATGTTACCCAATGGGCCGGACATGGCGACGGCCATTATTGCGGTGGCGTCGAACGCCGCCTGTGCCGTGATCAACCCTTCGTATGCGCCCGACGAGTTGGAACGCTATTTCGCCGCGCTACGGCTTCGCGCCTTGATCATACCGGCAGGAGCTGACGTTCCGTCGCGCCGGATTGCGCAAGCGCATGCCATTGCGGTCATCGATCTTTTGGCGTCGGAAACGGCCGGTCTGTTCACACTTCGCACCGACAGCATGGCCGAGCCGTCACGCGAACCGGCCGGGCCCGGCAGCGTGGCCCTGTTCGTGCTGACCTCGGGCACCACCGCGCGGCCGAAGATCGTGCCGCTGACCCACACTAATGTTTGTTCATCGGCCTATTGCTCGGTGGCCTCGGTGGCGCTGACCGAGCAGGACCGCTGCCTCAACGTGCTGCCGCTGTTCCATTGCCACGGACTGGTGGCGACGGTGCTCAGCGCGCTCGCCGCAGGCGCCGGCGTCGTTTGCGCGCCAGGTTGCGAGACCGACAAGGTGTTCGGCTGGCTGCGCGAGTTCAAGGCTAAGTGGTACTCGGCGGTACCGACCATGCATCAGGCGATTTTGGCGCAGGCCCGCCACCGTCCGAAAAGAGCTTGATGGCTGCGCGTTGCGCCTGGTGCGCTCGGCGTCCGCGCCGCTGCCGCCCAGCGTTTTCGCGGAGCTGGAGCGCGCGCTCGGAACGACCGTGATCGAATTATACGGCATGACGGAAACTTCCGGCTCTCCGATCGCCTGCAACCCGCTTCCGCCGCGCCAGCGCAAGCCGGGCTCGGTGCGGCATTCCGGTCGGACTGGAAGTCGCGATCATGAGCGACCGCGGCAAAATGTTGCCGGGAAACAGCACCGGGCAGGTGGTCATCCGCGGTCCCAGCGTTACTCTCGGCTACGACGGCGATCCCGCGGCAATCGATGCTGCCTTTACCAGCGGCTGGTTCAAGACCGGCGACCTGGTTTTTTCGATGACGACGGCTATCTGTTTCTGGTCGGCCGCAGCCGCGAGATGATCAATCGCGGCGGCGAGAAAGTCACCCCGCGCGAAGTCGACGAAGTTTTGCTGCAGCATCCTGCGGTCGCGGAAGCGGTCACTTTCGCCGTGCCGCACGCAACGTTGGGTGAAGGCGTTGCGGCGGCGATCGTTTTGCGGCCGGAGCCGGGGCTTCCGCGCGGGACATTCGTCAATTCGCCGCGGCACGGCTGGCCGCCTTTAAGGTTCCGCGTCAGGTGCTGTTCTTCAAGCAACTGCCGAAAGGCGCCACCGGCAAGGTGAAATCGGATCGGATTGGCGGCAAAATTGGGCGTTGCCGGCGTCGATCAGACCGCGAGTTTCGCCTCGCCGCGCACGCCGCTGGAGAATGTGCTCGCCGGAATCTGGGCTGACGTCCTCAAACGCGACCGGGTCGGCATCGATGACGACTTCTTTGCGCTCGGCGGCGACTCGCTGTCCGCCGCGGAGGTTTTGAGCTGCATCTACGAAACGATGCAGTTGAAGGTCGAGGTCTCGGGCCTGTTCGACGCGCCGACCGTCGCCGAGATGGCCGAGCATCTGGAGCGGCTGATCCAGGCCGGAGAGGCGCGGCAGCCGTCGTCCGCCATCGCTTATCGGCCGCCTGGGGCGCTGCCGCCGGCGTCGGCCGCGCAGGAACGGCTGTGGACGCTGCAGCGGACCCTGCCGGACCTGCCGTTTTTTAACATTCTTGATATGTTGCGGGTTACCTCGATCGTCGATCCGCAAATCCTGCATCGCGCATTCAACGAGATTGTCCGCCGCCACGAGATTTTCCGCACCACTTTTGTCAGGCGCGGCCGGCGCCTGCTGCAGAAAATCGCCCCGCAGCTTATCGTGCCGCTCGACGTCGCCGACTTAAGCGACCTGCCGCAATCGCGCAAAGAGCGCGCTGCCCATCGCATCGTCAAGGATCAGCTGTTGCAGTCCTTCGATCTGGTGCGGGGCCCGCTCGTTCGCACGCAGCTGGTGCGGCTGGCCGAGCGCGAGCATCTGTTTCTCATCGCCATGCATCAGACGCTGATCGACGGCCGATCGAGCGGCGTGCTCGCCGACGAACTTGCCGCGCTCTACGAGGCATTCGCCGCAGGCAAGCCGTCGCCGCTTCCGCCGCCGGCGCGGCAATTTGCCGATTTCGCGGCTTGGCAGCGGCGGTGGCGATCGCACCCGGACGTTGCCGCGCAGCTTGCTTACTGGCGCACGCAGCTTGCGGCGCCGCTGCCGCCGGCGACGCTGGCCACCGTACGATCGCGGCGCGCCGCCGACGCCTTCGACACTGCGCAGGCGGAGCTCGCGATATCGGTGCGGCTGGCCGAGGCGCTGAGGCAGCTCAGCCTGAGCGAGGGCGCCACGCTGTTCATGGCGCTCGTTGCCGGCCTGATGATCCTGATGCGTCGCGCACAGAACGCCGACGATCTGCGCGTCGCCACCAATGTCGCCAACCGCAACCGGCCGGGAAGCGAGGGGCTGATCGGTCCGCTGGTCAACACGGTGATTTTGCGCACCCGCCTCGATGGCGATCCGAGCCCCCGCGAAGTGTTGCGCCGGGTGCGCGCCACGACGCTGGCGGCCTACGCCAATCAAGATTTGCCGTTCGAGGATTTATCCGCGGCGCTGGCGCGTGGGCAGCGCATCGATTCCGCCGATCTCGCGCGGGTCATGATCCTGCTGCACAATGCCGCCTTGCGCCCGCAGCCCGATACCGCCGGAGGGCTGGCCTTCGAACAGGCCGACCCGAGCCTGCCGCAGCCGCTGGTGACGACTACAACTTATGATGTTATCCTGACCTTGCGGGAAACCGGGCGGGGCCTGGTCGGGGCGTGCATCTACAAACCACGTCTGTTCGGCGCTGGGTCTGTTGAACATCTGTTGCGAGATTTCCGGAAAGTTCTGGAAAACATGGTAGCCCGGCCGGAGCGGCCGATTTCCGCGATCCGGGCTGCGCCGAAAAAGAAACGTTGAGTTCGTGAACTTGAGTTTGTGACTTTCCAAATCGGATCAGAGCAAGGAGACGCGATCATGGGTGCCTTCCGTACCACCACTTACAGCAAGAAAGAACTTGCAGGCCTCAGTGCTGCAAAGCGCAAAAAATTGAAGCAGGCGATCGTTCGCCAGCACGAAACGCATAAGGGCGTTCGCAAGCTCGTCAGACAAAAGACCAAGGCGCTTTACGCCGAGCTCAAGGGCTAGTCGCGACCCGGCCCCTGCCGGACGCCTTCGCTTTTCAGCGCGAGCTTAAGCGGTCTTAAAGCCGTTCCAGACTCCGGTCGGAATGGCGCCGATATCTGCCAAACCGCGTTGTTTCCGGGCAAATCCCCCGTCAGCCTTTTGCGCCTGCTACCGGCCGCGCCGGCGAGGCGTAGCGGTCGTCACGTTACGCTGGCCGATATTGTTGTCGTGCGGCACCAGCCGCGCATTGGCGATCGAATCTCGTGCCGTGAACGCGTCTACAATACTGGCGTCGCCTGCAGCGGAGGCGATCATAAGCATGCTCTCGTGCGGGGCTTGCGGCACCCAGGCGAAGGGGCCGACGAGGGTCTCTCGCGACGAGTTGGGCGGCACCTTCGCAACGGCAAGGGATGCCGTCTGCATCGGCTGCCAGTCGCGCGGATAGACCGATTGCGCCGACGTGCGGCAATGAAAGGCGCGCACAACAACATCGGTTGCCGGTATAAAACCCCGGTTCTTGATGCTGACGAAGGCGTGGTTGACGACGCCGGCGAGCGGTTTCTCGTGGTCCCTGCCGCGGTCGACGTTGCGTCGATTCCAGATCGCCCGGCAATCGGCGTAGTCGGAACGGTAATCGTATTCGCCGCGCCGACCGTCCTCGATATAGACGTCGACCGGCGGTGGCGCGCCTTTCTTGTCGTTCGGTCGTTTGCCGCGCTTGCGCTGATAAAGGCCCTGCTTTTCGAACGCCCAGCGGATGACCTTGTGATAGGCGCCGCCGCTCAGCCGCTCCGCCGGCCAAGCCGCCGCGTCGGCCTTCATCAGCGCCGCCGCGAAATGTGCGGCATTCTCTGGGCTCGTGGCCGGCGTGAACGTCGCAATCGCGGCAAGCAAAATCCGGCAGGTCATATCCGCGGCAAACTGCCGTGCAGCAATGTCATCGGCGTCGCCGCCGATGGCGCGGTAGAGCCGGAACATCGTCGAGGACAAAATCTGCTCGTTGCTGTAGCCCTTCCAGTCAAGCGTCTGGTCGAACGGGTGCCGGGCTATAGCGCCGTTCCATCCCCAACCGCGGGCTGCGGTGCGATCGTGACGGCGCTGTTGATCCTTGGCGACGCCGGTCAGCCACGGGAACGTGGCATAACGGTCGGGCGCCTTGCTGCCCGGATCGTTGACGATCGCCGCGAAGCTGTCGCCCGCGCTGTGCGCAAACTTAAACAGCGCCGCGCCGATGTGATTGTAGAGAACGCCATGGCCCAATAGCTCGTGCAGCACGATCCGAAAATCGCAGGCGATGCCGATCGGCCGCTTGAGGTTTTTGAGATCGGCGAGCGAAAAGGTCGTGTAACCGATGCCGACACGGTCGCCTTTGGTAACGCCGGCGCAATGGGCGTTGATTTCGACGCCGAGCGGCTTGGTCTTGGAGAAATGGCCGCGGTGGTCGACGCGCGTCGGAAATTTGGTGTTGCGGAAATAGCCGGGGACGGAAAATCCCAGCTCTTCCACCAGTTCGAACACCCGATTGCAGTTGTAGTAGGCGTTTACCGCGGCAAAATTGTCGGTCCTTGCGGCAAACGCGAAGCTTGAGCCGGCGCGCCGGGTCGGCGGCGCGATCTTGGGCACGACGACGTCAGCAATGCGCACGCGATTGCCGCGCAGCGCCTGTACGCCGCGGCGCGGGCCGCCAAGGCCCGGCAATGAAACCGCACTGCGCCAGCGGTTGAGCGCGGCGTTGCCGGCCTTCGCCGGCGGCCCGCCAAGGGTCGCCGGATCGGCCGGGAAAATCAGGCCGGTGACATTTTCCACAAGCGGCCGGATCAGCAGCACCGAGCCGGTTTCGACTTCGATCAGCGCCACCCAATGCAGCGGCCGGATCGGCGGCACGTCGAAGCTGAAATAAACGGCGCTGACGACATAATGGTGGCCGTCGCGGATCGAGGCGTGAACGGCAGGCAGCGGCAGCGCCGGCGCTGCGGCGTGAAAACCGGAACGGGGCCGGCGCGGCTGGCGGACGGCGTGCTGCAGCCGCACCGCGTCATGCCGGTAGATCATCAGACGGTGGCTATTGACCTTGAGTGGGCCGTCCGGCCGCTCCGGCAGCCCGAGATGCGCGGCCAAGGTTTTGGCATCGAGCGCTTTCGCGCGAGCAAGGTGAGCGGCGGCCGGACGCTTCAATGCGGGCTTTGGATGCGACGTCGACCGCGCGCCGACGATGCGCAACGGTGCGTGCTTCATCGTCACCGAGAGGCCTGCTTCCCAGACCGGCAGGCCGAAATAGGTCTGCTGGAAAGCGACGGTGGTCAAGTCGAACTGCGGCTTTGCATCAACGTAGCGGAATTCATGTCCGGTGCCGGTCGGATTGCGTTCCGGCGCTTTGAGCAAGTTTCGCAAGTGCCGCGGCTGCACGCCGAAGACGTGGCCATAGTGGCTCAGATAATCGCGTGCCGCAGCGCGCGGAGTTCGCGCCCCAGCGGCAATATAACGATCCGAATGAGACAGAACACGGGCCATCCCGTCCGCATCGCGCACGATTTTCGCCTGTAATCGCGCGTCAAATTCTTCGAACATCGGCCGCCTCGCTGGCTCCATCTTGGTTCATCGGACCGGCGCAAGACAAGCGTCTATGTGGCGGCCGAAGATGAAACGGTGCGGTACGTGATGCGCCGCGTGTTCGATGCGAGCACTCCAGAGGCGCGTGGGTAAAATCGACGGCCGTGATTGTATCTCTGCGAAACGCAACTAAAGAGAGCGTACGTTGCTACATACAACTAATAGTGCAGTGTCGGGTAATTAACACATCTTTTGGATGTATTGCATATAAACACCAGGAGGCGGCGAAGGGTGAATAGCACCCGAAATGGCTCCTCCCAGCGGTCGAAGGACGTTTTGCCGCGGCTTGGAACGCCCCGGCGAGGGTTGGAAATGTCATCGCAGCAATCACTGATTGGCGAGTTAGAGGCCGCGATCGCCAGCGGCTCGAAAGACAAGCGGGTTGACGCGCTGCGGCGCGTGACTGACCTGTTCGTCGCTAGCGCCGATAGGTTCACCGATCAGCAGATCGACGTGTTCGACGATGTCTTGGGTCATCTGATCAAGAGGATCGAGGCCAAGGCGCTCACCGAGCTCAGCAACCGGCTCGCCCCCGTCAATAATGCACCGATCAACGTCATTCGGCAGCTCGCCCGGGATGACGACATTGCCGTAGCCGGCCCCGTCATCAGTCAGTCGCAGCGGCTGTCCGATCTCGACCTGATCGAAATCGCCAACAGCAAGGCGCAAGGACACCTGCTGGCGATCGCCACCCGATCGCAAATCGCAGTGGGCGTTACCGATGCGTTATTGCAGCGCGGCGATCAGCATGTCTTCCACAGACTGGCGGAAAACTCGGGCGCGAATTTTTCCGAGCACGGCTTCACAACGCTGGTGAAGCACTCGGAGCGAGACGAACGACTTGCGGAAAAGGTCGGCTTACGTCTGGATATTCCATTGCGTTTATTTCGCGAGTTATTGCTTCGGGCCACCGAGGCGGTGCGGTCGCGCCTTCTGGCAAAGGCTAGCCCCGAAAATCGTGACAAAATTCAACGCGTGCTCGCCGCGATCAGCGAGGATGCCGAGCATGAAGCGGGATTTAAAAGCGAACGCGACCTTGCCGACGCCCATGTCCAGATGTCGGCCAGGAAAAGCAAGGGAGAACTTAATGAAGCCTTGTTGTTTCAGCTTGCGAAAGAGGGACATTACGCAGACGTGATAGCGGCATTGGCGCTGCTTTGCGGCGCGCCGATGCGGCTCATCGAGAACCTTCTGCAAGGAAAACATAGCGAAGCGTGGCTCATTCCCTGCAAAGCGGCCGGGTTGGAGTGGTTGACGGTTCGCGCCATCATCACCTGCAATTCGGCGGGACAAGCCCTTCCAGATACGGCGCTCGAAAGTGCGGCGGCGGACTATTTAAAACTGTCACCGGGCAATGCAGCCAGAGTGCTCCGCTTTTGGCAAGTCCGTCGGGCTGCCGCCAAGGGCGAGACTCAATCGAGCGCCGCCCATCCGGCTCCGTCGCAAAACCTTTCTCCAGCTTTGAATTAGCCGCCGGCTGGCGATGGCAAGGACTAAATCGAAGTCGCGAAACAGCAAGCGCCACTTGGTGCTGCACGGCGCACGAATCGCCGACATCGACGGCTCCGCTCTCGAAAGCTGCCGGATTTTAGATGTTTCCGGCAGTGGCGCCCGTCTTCAGGTGACCGATCCCGGCCATCTGCCAGACCAGTTTCTCCTGCTGCTCTCGCGCGATGGAGCCTTGCGCCGTCAATGCGCGGTCGTGTGGCGCTCGGAACGCACCATTGGGGTGGAGTTCGTTCGCTAGCGTTCAATGAGTGTTGGATTTGAAAGCTGGCGCGGTCTTCAAAAGCAGACGGTTTCAGCGAGCATCGTGTCGGCGGAGAGTTGGGGCGGTGATACGGACGCTTCGCAAGGCGCCCACTCGGCATTCTCAAATCTGCGCTGCAGGGCAGCGTAGACGGCGCGAACTTCGCCTTGCGCCGTTTCAGTAACACGCCGCTTCTTGCGTTCGGTCTGCAGCTTCAAACGGGTGTTTTTGAGTTCGTCTTCGTTTCTGCGCAGAGCCGCCTCGGCCTGAGCGAGCCGGGCCGCCAGCGATTGGTGCCGCTTTGCGGCCAATGCCTCGGTGGCAGCGATTCGATCCGCGAGCGCCTTATTGCTCTCTTCCGCCGCCGCTAGCATGCCCTCGCGCGCTTTGAAAGCTTCCAGCAGTTTGCCGGTTCGCTCCATCAGCTTGGATCGCGATTGCTTTAGCTCGTCGAGCTGACGATCCTTGACCGCAAGCAGATTTTGCAGGAGCTCGAGGTTCTCCTGCAAATTCCGCCGCATCCCGGCCAATAGCTTGTCCGCCGTCGCGGCGCAGGACGCCATGGTTTCGAGGCGCGCATTCAGGCTGGCCGTCTCGTTTCGCCGCTTTTGATCGACATGATCGACGGCGGTCGCCGACTTGGAGCGCTCGCGCTCGGCGGCAATTAGGGCCGCCTTCATTCGCTCGAGTTGAACATAGGCCTTGCCGACGGCGCCTTCACAGCCGGCCACGCGCTTGGCCAGCCGGGTATTCTCCGCCGTCGTCAGTGCGACGGATTTTGCAGCGAATGGATTTCGTTATCGCGGTGCACCAGCTCTTCGTGCGCCCAGGCCAGCGCTGTCTCGCGTTCTGCGATCTTTTCGGCGGCGCTGGCCGCTTGCGCGGTCAGCGTCTCAAGCTGCCGGTTCAGTAACCGTGTCGCGGCTGCTCTTTCGGCCAGCTGCTGCTGGAGTGCGGTAACGTTCAGTGCGACCGAGTCGCGGTCGGTCAGGAGGTGAATGCGCTGTCCGCCGCCATGGGCGACAGCAGCGCTGACTTGACCTCGGCCGCCGTCTTTCAATTGTACTGTGCTGGTAAGCGCCATTTTTTTGGGCGTCGCTTGATGAGCCGCGCCCGGCAACCCTGGCTTAACTATGGTTAATGGACGGTTAAATTTGTGGTAAAAGACCTACTCAAATGACTTATCAAAACCAGCTGCGCGTCCGCCTTGGCGGACCGCGTAGCGGTTCGAGGTATCCAGAAATGACGGCAGACTAACGGCAGACTCCTTGCGAGCGGGCGGTATCGAGCGCGGCGTGGGCCGACAGCCAGTCCGGAATCCCGATCGCGATTTTTCTCCAACCGACGCCCCAAGGCGTGGCGCTGCTATCCCACCAGATTTTGCACCAGCCGTCGCGCAATTGAACGATTGCATAGTCGGCTCGAGCCGGGCTTGCGGCTGCGAGAGCGAATGCCAATAGGCCGGCAGCAAAGACCAAGTGTTTCATGGCCAACTCCTGTGTCACACGAGCCCGTGAATTTGATCCTGTTCCCGGCCAACTATTTGGCAAGGGCCAAGCGGTGCGAAATGGAAATCAAAGGGGCGGCAACTGCGACGTTGCAATTCCTGAAACAGCCGATGGTTCCCGCCTTAGTTCAGGCGTACTTGCTGGCAATCAAAAACCCATGAGCAGCGCGCACGCGGCCGAGACGGCAATGACGCAAATGCAGGCTCCCACTCTTTGCTGTCGGTAGGCACGACCCTGTCAGCAGGTAGTGTCCGTCGCGTCGATCGTACCATGGGCCACGAAGGCGTCGGCCGAGCCGCTGCGTACCGATAGGCTTGCGCAAGCGGCTCCAGCGAATCCGGCGCAGCAAAAAGAAACCGCCGGCGCCGCCACCGCCGGCAGCGGCACCGCTCCACCCCGCGCCGCCGCCCCAGCCGGCGCCACCGCCCCAGCCGGCGCCACCACCCCATCCGGCGCCGCCAGCTCATCCGGCAGCGCCACCGCCCCATCCGGTGGCGCCGCCGCCTCACCCGGCAGCGTCGCCATCTCGCCGCCTCATCCGGCCGTGCCGCCCCGCCTCATTCGGCGCCATCGGCTCCGGCGGCCGCCACCTAGTGCCGTCCCAAGCGCCCTCAGGCGGTCACCTGCCGCCGCTGAGTCGTGGGCAACCACCGTTGCCAACAGCAACTGACGCAGCCGCTCGGCGGCCGCCAGCAGGCGGTTCCGGCGCAGCGCCGGCTGGAGGACACGGGCTTCCAGCGAGCCGTGGCGCCGGCTGCCCCCGGGCTGCGCTGCCCTGCGGCCGAAGGAGCATTCCCCTGCGGGCCTATTGGTTGCGACCGGGCCGGCGACCCAGGAGGCCCGAAGGCCGCAATCCGCGAGAGGTATTTCCGATCGAAGGCCATACCGATGCGGTCGGGTCGGAGGTCGACGATCTGTCGCTGTCGGACCGGCGCGCCGAAGCCGTGGCACTGACGGAGCAATTCCAGGTCCCGCCCGAGAACCTGGTCACGCAAGGCTACGGCAAGGAAGGTTTGAGCATTCCAACCAACGGCCTCGAGCGCGCCAATCGGCGTGTGGCGATCGGCGAATCACACCATTGCTGAATCGCACCATTGCTCGCTGAATATACGGCCAAGCCGTAGAGCCAAGTCGGACTAGGCGCAAAGACGTGTCCGCGATCCAGTCACACATGGTTTCCGTCGGCTGCCGGCAAGCGCCGGGCTGGAACGCGCGCCGTAACCCGCCTCTTTAGAGATTTTTAAGTTTTGAGCGACCAGGGGCATGTCTCTTGACCTATCATGTTCGGCTGCCGTGACCACCAGAGTAAAACTTTGCCGTTGAGCAACCTGCGCCCCGACAAAATGCCATTAACCGGCAAGACGATTAATCGATCTTAGGTTTTTGCATGCTTCCGTGGCTCTCCATGCGAACTACAAAAAGCAACCTGGTTCCATTAGCGAAATTTAAAGTTCGATCCAATATCTTAAATTTTAACATGACCGGCATTCACGTACCCATAGCCACTGACGAGGTTCAGTCATCGTCGAAGCGAATTTTTTGGTTAGGTTGCGTTTATCGTGGTAACCCATCCTAGCATTGCCTCCGATATCGATAGTCTCCTCAAAGGATCGACGGAGCGCCGCACTGCGGTGCTTCTGCAGGTCACCGAACTTTTTGTAACAGGCGCATCGCAGTTCACTGATGACGCAATTGGTCTGTTTGACGACGTAATCTGCCGTCTAGCGCAGAAAATCGAATCCTCAGTGCGAGTATCGCTTGCACACCGAATTGCGCCACTTGCCCGAGCGCCGATTAAACTTAGCCATATGCTGGCAAGTGACGACGACATTAGTGTCGCCGAACCCGTTTTGGTCCAATCTGAAAGGCTTAATCAGTCTGCTATAGCGACCTTTGCCCGTACCAAGAGCCAGGCCCACCTGTTGGCAATTGCGCAGCGAAAGGCTTTGACTGAAGCGGTTACGGACATTCTCATCGAACGTGGTGATCGAGCCGTCTTGCTATGTGCTGCCAAGAACGTTGGTGCGAGCTTTTCTAAGACTGGCTTTTCTCTTTTAGCAACTCGAGCTGCACTTGATGATGTCCTAACCGAATGCGTCGGCTCGCGAACCGACATACCGAAAGAGATCTTGTTGACGCTGATCTCGACAGCTTCCGAGATGGTTCGCTCTAAGCTTATTGCCGAACATCCGTTGTTTAGAAAAGACATCGAGACTGCAGTGGATACGATCGCAAGCCAGTTTAAAAACAGCGCAGCTAAAACGAAAGATTATACCAAAGCAAAACTTTCGGTGAAGTCGCTGAGCGAGCAAGGCCAGCTTAACGAAAAGACGATTTTGGCGCTAGTCGAAACTAGGCAGTCTGAAGAAGCGGTTGCAGCAATCGCGCACATCTGTGGCGTGCCGATCGAAGTCGTCGAGCGGGCATTTTCGGAGGGGCAGTCTGAAACAGTCCTCGTGCTCGCAAAAGCCGCCAACCTAGGCTGGCCAACTACGAAAGCGCTCCTGTCGTTTTGCGGCGGCGATCGTGCGCTCTCGCCAGTGCGAATATCGCGGACTATGGCGAGCTTCGAACGATTGAACTTCGGAACGGCCCGCCAAATTCTTAATTTCTATAGAACGCGTGAAGTCCTGCAGTAGACATCCCGATTGCCGGACGAGCTGGACCTCTTAAAACACTTGATGATTGCGTCAGGCTAATCTTTATACGGCCTTTCTTCTTGCCACAACCTTGAGGGCATCGGAAGCTGCATCAGCCGTTGACGGGGCGTGACGGGGGCGAAAGGCGGAAATGAGCCGCATCGCCGGCATTTCATGCACGAAGCAAATTGAAGAAAAGCAAAACGTTTAGCGATCAAGGGGCGCAGACAAATCTTTAGGTTACTCAACGCACAAAGTGGTGTGACGGGCAGCCGAACGTCAGGCATCATTGCGAACGCGCAATGTAAGGATCCGTAGCAAAATGCCGACGGGCATTAGCGGCGAGGTTTTGTGGAAAAACAGGAATGATCCGACAGCAAAGAAAACGAAGGTGCTCAGCAAAAGTAACAGTGGATAGCCGGTGATACTTGTGGAGCCCAAGGCTGTGGCACGAAGGTAAATGACACCAATAAAGGCGATAGCCCCGACACCAAAGGTTAGGGCTAGCAACATCACCGCAAGAGACGCTGGCACTCCTCCGAGTTCTGCCGCTTCCTTTGGCACAGACTTATCGTAATATGGCAATATCGCGATAGGTGCGAACTTCGTTCCCAAGCGCTGCAAAAGCTGCTGTTTTAGGCTTCTGCCGGAGCTCGCAAGAAAGCCATTTTTCAGACCAGACGAAAGTCGCGAATGCCGGATGGCTTCCGCTTCGATTTTACGGATCGCAGTTTCGAGTGCGGCAAGCTCCTGCCTGATGCGGGTGCTGTTGCCATTCGGGTCCGCTTTGCGTAATTGCTCGAGAACGATCATGCGGCTGCGCTTGTAGACTAGGCGGCGTCCTCGGGCATCGCCGTGCGGCAGGCTCGCGATTGCGCGGCCGATATAGAGGGAGTAGTCGATCATACGCGCGGGTACTCTTAATGCGGCGGCCAACGCTGTGGCTGCATCTCCTATTTAATGCCGTCTGTGTGGCAAAACAGCGACCGCAGCCGCGGGTTTTCGCAGCTGTCGTCCTGACTTGGGTTTCAGTTTTTCGCAGGTGGACCATGGACCGACATCGCCTATGTCTGGTGCGTTCGAATGGAGTGGTACGCGGGCGGTGGATTTGGCTTTTAGCTTCATGGTCTCTTTGCCGGATAAGCGGAACGCCGCTCGGGGCGTCGCCGGACCGAACAATCCGTCTAGGACTTGCCTCTATTCAAGAATCCCATGAGCTTTACAGCGTCTCCAGCTGATTATGCAGCTCATGACGGCCAATGCTCTTTTTATGCTTGAGCAGGCCGCTGCTCGGAATGAAGAACCGAAATGCTCTGGCTGAAAGCCTCGGCGAATTTCACATCAGCTCGACCGTGACGGATATTCTGGATCCCCCCAGGGCCGAGAATATTCTTCCGATTTATGCTGCTTACTTGCTCGGTCTTGTCTCATCAACAAGCCAGTCTAACCAATCGTTGTAGGAATAACAGGCTGGCTGAGTTGGGAAAGGGTACCGGCCGTTACATCTTTGCGGCACGACGGTAAACTCATATCCCTTGGTGGCCATACATGCGATTATGAACTTACCCTTGACGCTGTCCGGTTCATCAGCGATCGACGCTTGAAAAAAGCGATTAGCTTCCCGCCGACAAACTGCCAAATCGACATTCCTATTCGGCAGGCACCCGGCAAGAACAGTCAGTAACAGGAAAGCACACGCACGTGTTACTGAGGCCGCTATTGGATGCCAATTGCGGTGCATAAGAGCGGAAACGTTCCTAAAGTCCGTCGCATGAGTTGTCGCACGGGCGAGCTCCAATATAATTCAAGGAGGGCAATAGCGACTCATTGCCCAACGGGCCAATCACACCCTTGTTTCCCATCACCCGGCCTGCCAGGACCACAAGCTCGTTGCTTTGAAAAGTTGCGGATGGAACACCAGAAACGAAAATCTCGGACCCTGATCGAGAGAAAACAGCATCATTCGAGGAGAGCATATGATCGAATCTAACTACCATGCCAACCGAGGAGTTTTTGAAAAAGTAAGGATTCTTGGCCAATTGACTGGGCTCGACCCACGTGTCTATTCCCAGAGCAGCTTTTAATTGCTTCCGGGCCCGTGGCAAATTAGTTTCCAACACCCAGGGTGTATTGGGGCCGATACTATAGGCTGTGAAAAGCCCTTGCGGCGAAGAGACCTCAAATACATCGTTTACTTCAGCGACAATTTCGTTGCCATCATCACGCAATCTGCCAGTTTTTAGTGCGTTGGTGCACGCCAACTGTGCAGCGCTTCTCAGATTGTCTAAGAAAGGTTCCCAGGCGTCGTTCTCAAACATGCGGTAGCTGGTGGGACTGCCATCGATTGCAATCTTGACAAACGATTTTCCCTGCATTGCAGCGGATACAGGGTCACTTCCTCCTTGCTTTAGCAGGGAACTACATTTGATTGCTCCGTCAATTCCGTCCGCGGAGGACGAAAAATGCAGCTCCTTAAATGGAGGCGGTTCATTCGACGCTGGAACTCCGTCCGCCCTCAAAATAGGGGATTGCAACACAGGTGTAACGGAGATGGTCGGAGGAGGAGGGGGAGGGGGCGCTTGTGAAATTGAGCCCGTCTCAGGTCCGTACTCCAAGTCGCTTATTCGGGCTTCGATCGCGCTTTCTAAGCATTGTTTGGCCGGTAATAGCTCACGGATTGGCTGAAAGTTTCTGCCGGTTAGGCCGCATTTTTGATCTCGATCCCGTATCCAATTCGACTGCTGCTGGATCAAGGACCACTTCGCTCCGGGCGCAGCCGCGGCTTTGGCACCGCGATAAGCAACACTCAGTATGGCGTCGATCGCGGTCAAGTCCGGTTCGGCGCAAATTAATCGAGTGGACGCAGTCCGCGCTGTTTTGCAGATCAACTTGGTCTTGGAAATGGGGATCGGTCCGGTTCGGGGCGGTAAAACCGTTCCGCCACAAAACAGGACCGTCAACGCTAAGCTCGCGGTGAACCGCATTAATATCGTTAACGACAACGACGGTTTGTACAAACTCCAGCATTTTGAATTGTCGTTATCTGTCTCGGGTGTGTTTTGCATCATGCGACTAGTTAAATGGAGGCTGGTGAATTGGACTCCGTAACCGTCCCTACCGAATTACGGCTTGGTTGATCCGAGCGCCATAATTGTTGATAGGGCGTTAATAGAATCTAAATGCCACCGAAGACGGCTTTAACAAAGTACTTTGCCAAAATTAGGAGCTGGAGGCTCGCTGGAGATGCCACCCGATTGCTTGCTGGTGGCTCTACGCCCTTCGGTTATCGAGCCCCAGAGATCGCCACAAAGAATTAATCGCTGCCTTCCGTCGCCGAGCCTGGAAAATCGGTAAAAGCAATAAGATCATAAAACTGAAAACTGCGGCGGCAAAGACCAGCGGCAGTGGATTATCGAATAGATGCTCGGAAAGCCAAACCAGGCGGGAAATATCAACGAGCAGCAGTGGAACGCAAATTATTGTTACGAACGCAGTGATTGCAGCGGTCAAGGCGGTGCCGACCACGAGCAGCGTAGTCGGTTTTGTGCGAGCATTGACGTCTAGACTTGTGTCTGGCACTGCTCGCCCTTCGGCGTTCATATGGGATTCCCGGCGAGACACGCTGCCTGTGAATTGCGATTTCAAGCCAACATTTGAATCATGGCCCAACTTGGAAATGGCACGTGCCATTGGTTGATCGATATCGTGAAAGTCAGGCACAGACTCGGAGACGAACAAAGCTGATTTCATTCCACTTCGAGGGCGTGATGGTGTCCGAGCGATGGCGGCGATTATGTCTGGACGGGCCTCGATTGGGCCTGAGGTTGTCTCACACGTTTCCTCAATCGCCACCCCCCAAGTTGAATTTGAGTTTGTCGCAGTCTGGCAGGTCGGATCGAATAACTCTTCTAGTCGTGTAATGGCGCCTTCGAGAGCTGTTTGCTCGTAAAGCATCTCTGAGGCAGATGCGAACGGTTGCAGCCGGCGCATCTGTTCGGCAAGAATGTTCCGAGCTTGATCATACACTTTTTGGCGTTCATGCGTGTCGTTGATCCCCAATCGCGCTATCGCGCGCGATAAAAGAGGGTAGAAATCAGCCATGGCTCGGCCCCCAAGACTATAAAACGTCGAAATAATATTGAAGTTGAAAGTGGGAATCCAGCAAGAGTAACGATTGAGATCTGAGGGTTCTTCAGCTCGAAAGGGCCTTTTCCCGCTGCCGGGGGACAGAGCGTTTCTGTGATGCAGAAAAAGAGAGATTTGCCTGGACGAGCAGTGGATCCGTCTCGCGGCACTAAATAGTTCTGAAGCCTTAGCAGCCCGCTTGTCATTATCCTCGGAAAGGAACATAATTGCTTTAAAGCCTAAATAGTTCGGGAGGAAGTCTTGTGCAACGCGGGGTCAAAATAGCGTTGGGCATTCTGGTGAACGCACCAGCGACGTCGGGCGCTTATGCGGCGACGACATCCGTAGTCGATGTTTCTCTGCCGTTACCAGCCAGCTGGACAATGATGCTGATTGGTTTGGGGCTCGGGTTCATATTTTATCGACTTTTTAGCATCTGAAGCCTGCGCTCTTCCTGCAAACTTAGCCGGCTCAAGAAAAGCATATGATATTTGCTTGATCGGAGAAGGCGGCACCTTATTTGAAAAGGCTTATCGCGCGATCAACCGGCGGCTGTCCCTCCCGCTCCGAACTTGAAAAAGTACAGCGAAACGCCGACGGGGCAAAATTGCGCTGATAATGACCTGCAGGCTTTGACCGCGTGCTTTGGGGTAACGCTTGTGCAGGATTTATCAGCGTCCGCTGGCGTATCGTGAGCGTTGCTGGGCCGCTAATACCAGCCGGGCCTCAGCTGTTTCATCTCTTTCGATTGTGGCTGGTCGAACCTTAAGTTCCCGCGCTATAACGCGCCGTTGTGCCGCCAGCAGCGCCAACAATCGCTGTAGCTCCCTGTGAAAGGGATCATGCGCAGCGTCCCTCTCTTGCATGGTTGCCTCGCCCCACTTGATTGTGCCCCGGGTATATTCCCACAGGATCGGGCGTTGCTGCAAGCGTGAGATGCGGTTTGTCACAAGTTATTGGGACGGAAACGAGGGTGCTGGCCGGACCGGCTCACGCCTTCTTGGCGCCATTCGTTTATGCGGTCGTGGACGACTGCCCTCCGATTGTAGTAATTCAAGCTTTCGAATGACGGTTGCTTGCGTGTCCTGCAGCGTTGCCAGTTCCCGCGTCAATTGATCTTGCCTTGCCGCAAGCTCGTCGGCACGGCGCTGCAGTGTCGCCAGTCCCCCTGCCATCTGCGTCTGTCCTGCAGTCAACCTCGCAATCAGCTGCCGTAATGATTGGACGTCACTTTCGATTGTATCAAGTCTTAATTGCGAGGGCGCCAATGCAGCGGTCGAGACGGTCGGCGGACCCGCGGGTGATATCGGCTTTATCGCTCCGTCCGGCGCTTCGCTGGGGGAGGCGGTCGCCGTTTTTACGTCAGAAGCGGCTGGTGCGTTGGCCACGACCGTCGAAGAAAGCCAGTGCGCCGACAAATCCCGGGCTGCGGCAAAATCCCTCTTGAACTCATTCTCGTATGAGAATGCGGCGATTACCACAACCACCACTGCGAGCGTGACCAAGCCACGAGCCACGACTCGGAGGAGTCGCTTTGCCATCGACCGGTTACTACCAGAGAGGACAGTGTTGTTTGACGCGGCCGATTGATCCTGCTCCGGATCGATCGACCGCTCCAGTCGTGGAACTGCAGTGCTTTCGGTCGCGCACGGGGCAGGCGACTGTTGCAGATCCTGGTCGTTCAATTCTTCCGTCGTCGCAATGCATGCGCTGCTGCTTGCGGCTAGGTCATCGCACACGAACGGATGCCGCATCGCGGCCTTCGCTGGCTGCTGAACTGCCGAAATCGCTGTCGCAATGGCATCGCGAAGGTGCACGCCACTCTTATGTGGGGATGAACCGAACGTGCGGACATCCGCCGCAGTCTTATCAAATTGTGGATTGGTTGTTAGCGGCAGAGTATCTGGAACAGGGATCTGCAGTGGGGGCCTGAGGCGGGTCCGGCTCCTGGCCGTTGAGCGAACCTTCACCGACATTAACCGCCGCTTCACGGGGTTCTTTGCGATTACCGAGTTCGCCATTGGAATCCGCAATGAGGCTCTCTCGAAGAGCAAGGAGGATATCAGGACCCCGCCCCTGACGGATATCAGCGTTCCTTTTTTTCGAGACGGCCACGGTAGTATCTCCCTCAACTATATTGAAGACTGAAAATCGCCTCGACTTGGTCGGTCAAAATATCCTTATCAATTCGCTATTCTGCGGCGAAAACGGTGTCTCGACAAGGTGGTTGACCGCGGTGCTGGTCAACCTCAGTCATTCATCCAGCGGTCAGGTTAACGGTTGAGGTACGAAGCAGCAAAATCGCGGCGTTAACCAAAGCGACTGTTACCGTAGCTTTATTCTTGACTCGTAGACCCGATCCCCCCCGTCAGCCGAATTTCGTGGATCGGATGCTGATCGTGTACGAAATCCATCACCCAGGGTCTCTCGTTCGGCCGGGTGGCAGGAGGCTAGCTGCGGCAAGCGGCTGATGAGATGCGCGGCGACTGGAATGTGTCGATCCGGGCGCACCTGCCATGTGGTCCTAGGCGAATACGTCCACTGACCCCTACAAGTCTCGTTCCCCTGGACCGGTTGCCCTCAAACGACGGATCAAGGAGATCTGCCAGACGCGGGCCCGCTACGGCTATCGGCACGCTCGTGTGATGCTGCGCCGACGACGGCTGGTCACTCGGCCAGAACAAGACGCGGCACATCTATCGCGAATTGGGCCTGCAATTGTGCGACAAGGGCCGAAACGCCGGGTCAAAGCGAAGCTGCGTGAGTACCGCCGCGTCGCCACCCGGCCGAGCATGCTCGCGCTTCTCGCCGGCGCTGGAGCCGCGCTTCTCCTTTCGCAGCGCTGATGTGGTCAAGGTAGTGGAAAGGGTCCGGCGAGAGATAGGGCTATCGGCAACGACCCGGGGCCACCAGGGCACCGAGTTTATCTCGCGCGATGTGGATTTGTTGGCTGATCAACGCGGTGTCACGCTCGACTTCTCCCCGGCCGGGAAACCGACCGCCAATGCGTTCATCGATGCCTTCAACGGTCGCTTCCGAGCCGAATGCCTAAACGTGCATTGGTTCCTGAGCCTTGCGGGCACGAGGGAAAAGTTGGAGCATTGGCGCAGGTACGATAACGAAGAACGGCCCCATGGGGCGATCGGCCAAAAAATGCCGATAGTGTTGCCTGAACCACGTTGGCGCAACCAGGCCGCCACCGTGAGCAAGCCGGAAAAATCTACCACCGGCGATCCAAAGTTCGGTGTCACTGCAAAACTCGAACAGACTCCCCTGATCAACGAGGGCTAGCTGGGGAGGAGGTCACCGAGCCCGCGAGAACGACGAACCGCTTCTCTGGGTGGCTTGGGCAAAGATCGCATGGTGCGAGAAACTGGGCGCCAGCCGCAACGAACGGTCATCGACAATCGTTGTGACACTGTCTGCCAGAACCGAATCACGTGGCATTAGCCAATAAAAAACCCCGGCCACATGGCCGGGGGGTTGTATCGACGCGATGTTGCCGACGATCATGCAGCGATAACGGAAGCCTTCCGCTTCTTGCGCCGAACAAGCAGCCCGATCAAACCTAAGCCTGATGAGGCGAATAGCGGCAGCGTTGCCGGAAGCGGTGTCTGGCTGAGCGCGAAATTAACTTGATAATTAGGGTCGGTCACATTGCCGACGGCTAGATATGTGCTGATGATGTAGTCACCGGCGCTAAGGGGGTCGTCTGAGGCGAGAGTGTATGTTAGCGATTTGCCGGAAGTGAAGGGGATCTGTATCGACTCAAGCTCAGTGGCCGTGTCCGTCATGCTGTTCCAGGACAGCAATTCCATATCGATGGCATCGCCGACGCCGTTGTTTCCAATCTGCCCCGTGATGGTGAGCGCCGATCCACCTGCGAAATAAAATTCGTAATTATCCGGATTGTTAGAAGTGTTCACATATGCGCCGCCAGTTCCGCTATTGTATTGGGTGATATTGCCAATCTGGCCGATGTCTGTCGCGCCGCACCCGACCGTTCCTACATCGGTGCCCGGGAGCGTGGTGGTACCTTCAGTGGTCGAGCCAGCGCCGGCGTAAATGACCGCGCCCGAGCAGGACGCCGCGAGTGCCTGTCCGCCGCCGCAAATCAGTCCGATAGAAGCGATCGCTGCCAAGCCCCAGATTCGCGTGCTCATCTAAAGTCTCCCCAACCAGCTGAAAATACCCGCAGACCACCATACTCGACTGACAGAGGGGATTGGTCAATATAACTAAAGATATACGTGGATAGCCGAGGCACCGAGCCGACTTCAGAGCCGCGGCTGCGCGACACCGAGTACTGTCATCTAGCCTCGACAAGGGCAGCGTTTCCGAGCCGCCAAGCGGCGGTTCTGCCCACGAAATACTCGCCTTCGCGCTGTTTTACATGGAAGTAGCGCGCAATGGGCGCTGTGGTAGGACATCGCGCTCAGCCCTGATGTTCACACCTCTCCCGATTTTCCGTCGCTCATGTGCCAGCGCGGTTCCAATTTTATTTCTCGAGAAGACAGCGGTTGCGTCGAACGACCATTTCCAATTTTCAGAGAATCCGACGAGACTTTGCGCGTGATGGTTAGGTTGCCCGCAATTGCTTGCAAGCTATCCTCACCGAGTTTGGGGTCGGCCCGAACCGGGGCTGTGCACATGAGTGTGGTGAGTTTCGTGGAACGACGAGAGAGCCCGCGGCAGCGCCTGGGACGACTTGCGACGATCAAGCTCGGAGTCGGTATCGAACCGCGTTATGTACTTGTGACCAATTCATCGGCGGAGGGCGTCCGCCTTCAACTTAATGGTATCGAGCCGATTGACGAGTTCGTGCTACTCTTCCACGGCGACGGCGATGCCAGGGACGGCACCTACAGGGTTGTTTGGCGACAGGGTCAAGACGTTGGCGCTAAATTTATGAGCGACGTCACTCAGAATGTCTGATGCTGTCCTAATGCCCCTTGGTCGCTCGGATCGCTTTGCTGTGCCCGTAACATGTCCGTGAAGAGTCGACTTCTGGAAGTGGCCCGACCACGGACCGATTTGCCGGAGCTTTCGCAATTATGCCGGAGCTTTGGCAATTCAGGCTATGATGGCGACCTTCCGCGCGTCCGCAACTGGCCACTTTCTCGCTTCGATCGAAGCAATACGGTTCCCGGTTCCGGGACATGTTGACCTTCTTCCTTCAGTGAAAAGGAACCTGGCTAACGTCTGCTCGGTTCTCTGGACAGGCTACTAGGAGAAAGGCGGCGGTGGTAGATGTGGCCATTGATATTAGTTAGTTCAGCCGTGGGAGCAGCTTGCGGGTTCGGGCGGCTGAGAGTGTGGGTTGTCGTCCCCACCGCGTTTATTTTGGCAGCGGCGGCGCTGATCGCGCGCGAGCTGTTTAGCCTTACATGGAGCATCGCCTCGTTGACGATGATTGCAGGTATCATCTGCATTCAGATCAGCTATCTGCTAGGCGCATTCCTATCCCAGTTCTTCCACATGGGCGCCGAGATGGGCGCCGAGATGGGCGCCGAGCATGTCGCGTCCGCTAAGCCTTTCAGTTCCGATTTGATTCACGCCATGCAGTTGGCAATCGGTGATGAAATGCGAAGTGAATTCGGGGTGCCTCAGCATATGTCGTCGCAATTGCGGGTGAAGGTAGCCCAATTAGAATCTGTGCTTGCTTAGCTCACGCTTCGCAGCTCACACTCAAGCATGCTCCATTCGCGAAGGTGATTTCGCGTTTTCCTCATGCGATCGCTAAACCGCCGGGAGGGAGGCGAGGGTCCATCTTGATGTTTTTTCGAAAGTTGCGGATTTTGACGATGACACCGATTTTGACGATGACACCGTCGAAAATCGCTTGCGCCAAATTAAGAATTGTCGCGCAATCGTAACTCGAAGTCGGTCAACGAATTTCCTTGCCGCAACGGCCGGCGCCGGGGCACTGTATTGCAGCAAATTGCCGGTTCAGGCTCAACAAAAATATATCCGGTTTTCAGGGTGGCGTGGAGCAATTCGGACTACTGGCCATGAAGAAATCTAGTGTCGGCGGTCGCGCGCAGCACGTCAGATCCGCCAATACGAAATTGTCCAAGGTGACATCATGGCTTACCAAAGCAGTAGCGCTGCACCAGGCTGGTCGATTGGCAGAAGCGGAGAAGATTTATAGGAAAATTATTGCTATACGTCCCGATCATTGCGACAGCCTGCACTTGCTTGGTGTCGTTTTTCTTCAACGCGGCAATTATGCGGATGCCGTCCGTCAAATAGACTTGGCGCTGAAGCGAAATCCCAATAACAGCACAGCGCTAACCAATCGGGGCATTGCCCTCAAAGAGTTGAGGCAGTTCGAGGCAGCGCTGGCAAGCCACGATCGCGCCCTCGCGCTACAGCCGAACTTTGCCGAAGCATACTTGAACCGCGGCAACGTTCTGCATGAACAGAAGCGGTTCGCAGAGGCGAAAGCAAGCTACGACCGTGCGCTGAACTTGCGGCCGGACTATGCCGAGGCGCTTTCAAACCGCGGCAACCTACTTAAGGAACTCGGCCAGTTGGCGGAGGCGCAAGCAAACTATTTGGAAGCACTTCAGCTTAGTCCAAACGTCGGCGGTATCTATGTCAATCTTGCAGACTTGAAGACCTTCAGGGCGGGCGACCCGCATCTTGCGGCGATGGAGTCGCTGTCGGCAAAAAAGCAAGGGATATCGATGATCGACCGTATGCACCTGGATTTTGCGCTCGGTAAGGCCTACGCAGACTTGAAGGACTACCAGCGCTCGTTCTCGCATCTGCGCGCCGGAAACGCGGCGAAGCGCGCAACGATTTCCTATGACGAAAGGGCTGCGCTCTCGTTCTTTGACCGAATCGAGACCGTGTTCACACGCGAACTGATTGCAGCGAAATCTGGCGCCGGGGAGGCCTCGCCGATGCCAATTTTCGTGCTCGGCATGGCGCGTTCGGGAACGACGCTGGTTGAGCAGATCATCGCCAGTCATCCGGCGGTACACGGCGCCGGCGAATCGCAAGTCCTCGAGGAACTCGTTGCCACCGTTCACGGACCGGGCGGCAATGTGATCCCGTTCCCGGAATTTGTTCCTGGACTCGATACATCTGCGCTACGGCAATTCGCGGACTCGTTGCGTCACCGCGGTCCGTGCGCTCGCGCCCACAGGTGCGGGTGCGCCTCCTGAGCGCGTGACTGATAAAACGCTTGTCGAATTATTACTTTGCTGGATTTATTCACCTTGCGTTGCCGAACGCGAAAATCATCCATACGGTCCGCGACCCGCTCGACACATGTGTTTCATGCTTCGCGAAATTGTTTGGCACTGAACTGAAATATGCCTACGACCTAAGTGAACTTGGTCGGTATTATAAACGCTATGAGCAGTTGATGAAGCATTGGCACCATGTCTTGCCGCCCGGTCGCATTCTCGAGGTCCGCTACGAAGACGTGATCGCCGACCTGGAAGGCCAAGCGCGGCGCATCATTTCATATTGCGGGCTCGACTGGGATGATCGATGCCTATCGTTTCATAAGACGGATCGCCCGGTACGAACTGCGAGCGCCACACAGGTCCGCCAGCCGATCTACGGCAGCGCCGTCGGCCGCTGGCGCGTCTACGAGGAGCACCTCGGCCCACTCCAAAATGCTCTTGGTATCGTCACCCATTTGTGACATGACGCAATGCCTTGTCGACGAGATCAACGCGGCTTCGGACACAGGGTTGGTGCAATTCGGTAACAGCTGCCACGCCCTTTTATGAAGCACGAGCTTGGCGCGCAAACCGTGCCGCTCCGATGCCTTGGGCTGCCGTCAAATTGCTGCCAATAAGTTCGCAAAGTGGCGCGAAAGCCTAACGGCTGCCCCGTGCGCGAGACCACCTGATGCGTTGAGCCCTTGGAGGTGAGAGAAGCGATCAGGCTACTTCTCGGATCGCTACCTTGGCTCAATCCCTACCTTTTTGGCCCACCTATAGGCGACATCTTGGTCGTGGCAAGAGTCTGACAGGATGTCATAAATATTAACGACCCGAGAGAAACGCCGGGGTACTCGCCGCCGCTACTTGAACCAAATTGTTTTGGCGGCTACCACGAATATTAGCGCTCGGTTGTCGGTTGTCGGCAGGGAAACTACAGGATTTGCGACGCCATGGTCGACCGGTTCACCGATCTCGACGGCAATTTGGTAGATGATGTTGCTGCGAAAGTTCTAAGAATCTGCCGCCGTCTACTAGAGAATGAAGCCTTTGGGTTGGACGACAATTTTTTTGAGTGGGGTGGTCATTCGCTTATGGCGATGACTCTAGTGCTGGAACTTGAGAGCCAATTGCGGCTCAAAGTTGGCCTGGAAAAAGTTTTTAAAGCGCCAACGGTCAGAGAGCTGTGTGCGTCGCTGCAAGAGACCGATCATGACGGCCCGACTGCCATCTTGCCGGTAAAGCGAGCTGAAGCGGGCAAAATGTTATATTTCATTCATGGCGCATTCGAGTTCTCCCCGTTATGCGAGACGCTGTCGCCGGAGATCGCGGCGTCGCTTGTCACCATCAATGATCGAAAATGGCTGCAACAGTTGATGGCCGCAAACGATATTCTTATGGCGCTGGATCGCATTTGCGATGCCTATGCGGACGCGATCGCTTCGGCTCAACAGGGTGCGTTCTATCTTGCCGGTCATTCGTTCGGCGGATTATGTGCGATCGAGACCGCATGCCAATTGGAGAAACGTGGCGTTCTGCCGGATTTCGTCTTTCTCTTTGACACCTACCTACATTCATCGCGACATCGCGTCATTTATGACGTGCTGCACAATGGATCGGGGTTCCGGAAAGTCAGAGAGCTACTGAGCCAAAATGTCCGTGGCGAGGCCGCACGGGTTCCTGGTCCCTGGAATCGTCCGTCCCAGAGGGTCACTGACAAAACTCACGACTTGGATACGATTACGGAGACGGAGTTTGGCGCAATGCTTCGCAGCTTTCGGGAAAGAGCATCAGACGCCTACCGCGGGCCAAAGCGCGCCCCTGCTTGTCGGACGGTGCTATTTCGAGCCACTGAAAGGATGGATGGCCAAAGCCGGCGGATCGATCCTGATCTTGGTTGGGCCCGCCATCTGGAGCCAAATCTGTCGATAGTACCGGTGCCCGGCAATCACTTTACGATGATCAAGCCGGAATCCGTCACCCATATCGGTGATGAGATCAATCGGCTCATATGCTCTCCGAAAAACGTCAATCAAGTCCCGGCAACCCATCGACCATGAGCCAGCCACAACACGTGCCGCCGTTTTGGATCGAAGGGCGTCCAGTACCACTGGACGCCGATGGTCCGACAGATTTGCCGTACGATGCGGACGGCGCCAAGGATTTTGAATCCTTGGGCGGGGTTGCAGTCATCGCCCGCAAGGCGAACGACAATCCCGATAAGATTGCGGTCGATGACGGTCAAAATCGCTTGACCTATTCGCAATTCCTAGATCGCGTATATGGGTTGGCCGAACGTCTAAACACACTCACAGAGAATGGCTCGGTCGTTGCATCGATTGTTCCGAACAGCGTTGCCGCTCCGATCATTATCATGGCCTGTGCGTTAACTGGACGCGTCCTGGTGCCGATCGACGCAACTCATCCACGCGAACGGCAACAAGCGATTTTTTCGGAATCTGGCGCTGCTATTGTGCTTCTCGCCAAGGACAAAGACGTGGACCTAAGCTTCGTTCCCGAGACTATTCCGCGGGTCGTTGTTGATCCACTATCGCCAACGAACGCCAAGCGACCGCCACACCATTATGATCAGCAGGCGCCGTTATTCGTCAGTTTCACTTCGGGCAGTACCGGGCGGCCGAAAGGCCTTATCTCGGGAGGTCGACATGGCGGTACCGCCTTGCGTCAATTCATTGAGATGTTTCACCTCAATTCATCGGACGTGGTGCTTGGCGTAGCCTCGCTCAGCACTGGCGGGGCGCGGGATGCCTTCGCAGCGCTCGCAGTCGGAGCTACTATTCGGCTGGTGGAACTGCGCGCCAGTGGCATAGGGCAAGCGCTGCAAGCAATGAAGGAGAACGCGGTCACAGTGCTGAGCTTCGTCCCTTCGGCACTGCGCGCCATTCTCAGTATTGAGGGTGCCGAGCAAGCCTTTAAGTCGCTGCGGGTGCTTGATCTCCATGGCGAACGCATTTTGGCAAGTGATATCGCACTATTCCGGAGTAAGCTTCCGCGCAACTGCCACATCAGCGTGACAATGGGATCGATCGAAGCCGGCGCGGTATTCAGCTGGTTCGTGCGTGACGATCAGGTCACGGGCAATGTGGTGCCGGTTGGCTACCTGATGCCGGGCCGACGCGTGGCAGTATTGGATGAGGCCGGAGTTCCTGCGCCCGACGGTCAAGTCGGGGAATTGTTGGCCCGTGGGGCAATGGCCATGGGTGCTTGGCAAAGCGGTCACCGGTTGCCGGGACCGTTTCTGCCGGACCCAGAGGATCGGTCGTCCTCGATCTATCCGATGCGAGATTTAGTCCGGAGGCGGTCGGATGGACTATTTGAGTATGTCGGCCGCAAGGACCGAAAGGTGAAGGTGCGGGGGCTGTGGGCCGATCTGAGCGAGGTCGAGGCAGCATTACGGATGATTGACGGAGTGGCCGACGCTGCCGCAATCGCCGAGAATGAAAATACCTCGAACGAGAGATTGGTCGCCTACATCGTCATGCGGCCAGGCGCACGCGCGATAAGCGCCACCGAGGTACGCCGCATCGTTGCAAAGGAAACAGCCGATCACATGGCGCCGGCTGCCGTGCATATGCTCGATTCCATTCCGCGGCTGGCCAATTTCAAGCCCGATCTGATGCAGCTGAACTCGCTCGCGAATGTGACTGCAAATCGCCCATAACGTATGGCTCATCGCAGGTCGCGCTGGGCACGGCCTCGACCGCATGCCCGTCGAAGGTCAAGATCCGTTCGGCAGTACTGCCGCAGAGCGTGAGCACTAATCGACGCAGCAAATCTTGGCGCTCAGTCGTTGATTGCTTGGAAGTGACGCTCAGCGACATTCCCGTCTGGTCAATATGACCAGACACGTGCAGTGTCGGCGAAACTGCAAAACAAGCAGCGTCCCGGATTGTGTTCTCACCACCGAGATTCCAGTACCGACCCTTCCATGAGACGCTGACAATCGGTGCGGGCCGCCCCCGTGCATTCAGCATCGCGAACCGACGATGACGCTGGGGACTGCCGCCCAGGAAACGTTCAAAGTTGTCGTTCCAGCCTTGATTGATCATCGACATTAACCGATCGAATATGGTGCGGGCCAAGGTGGGAAGAGCGATGCCGGTAAAAAATTTGACCGGCATCAGCATTGATCCCGCAGCAAAGCCAAAGCCCCCCACCTGTTCAAGGCTGCCTCGTTGCACTTGCACGTTCAGCAACACTCGACCTTTGGTTATGCCTTGCTGTTGGCAAACCGCCATGCAAGTTGCTGCTGCGAGCCAGGCTGTGGTGTTCATGCGCTCGACCCGGCTTCTTTCGACCAGTCGCATAGCGTAATCGCCTGGCAGCGTCAGCCAAGCAACTCCCGGCAAAAGTCCGCGTTGGCCGACGTGTACATAGCGAAGCTTTTGGTTGATAAAAAATGATAACAACCACCTGGCCATTGGCTGATGATGCGCCTGGTGGTGGTGCGAGCCGTAGCGAAATGGCAACAGCGGTTGCTCGTTTATTATTGCGCCAATGGTCTCGAGGAAACGCAACATGGAAGGTCCGTCGGCCATGGCGTGAGGCCATATCGCCATCAGCCACGCATCTGAGCCGCATTGAAGAATGCGATGTCGCCAATGGGTGCAGTGGGAATCTAACAGCGAGCTGGTCGTCGCGGCCTGTGCTGTTTGATCGGCGCTATTGGCAGCAACCAACATGGGCCGGGAATTGATCCAGCTGACACGCCGGCCCAGCAGGGGGAAACGTTGCTTCGCCTTTTCAAGGGCGGCTTCAACTCGATCACCACCGGTATGGGGAAAGCGGGCCACAATGCCGCACGGCATGCCGATGCCCCGCGCAGCCATGGTGGCGTGCATTCCTGACATCGGGCCGAACGCTTCAATGAGGTCTAATGCATCCTGGGGAGCGCTGGACCGGTCCCGGCCAGCGTCAGGTCGTCTCAAACGCTCGCTCCCTCGTCTCCGAGCTGTTACGCGTAGTGCATTCAGTCTTTGCGGCGCCGAGATACGCCTCGGGGGCGAATGACTGCGGATAGTGTCGGGGCGGCGTTAGACCGAGCACCGCGCGATGAGCCGCTAACGGCTCGGCCAAGCCATTCTCCCAGGGCAACAGGTCCAACAGCCGAGCACGGCGGCCGCGCCGGTAGGCTTCCCACAATGCTGCAGCGACAGGACCCCGACCTGAGAACCTCAAATTGAGGAAGCCGAGCAGGCTGAGGACAAAAAGTCCCGGGTGTCGAATTTGTGCAAAGCGAAAGCAGAGAAGGCAGATCTCACCGAACATGTCCGGTCGATAGCCGCAAACCACGTGCCGAATATCGTGGCTCGAATCGAAACGAAAATGAAACCAAGCGCGCTCGGGGTCAGCGGCAAAATGTGCCGCTTGCTCCCTTGCAAAACTAAGATAGGTCTCCTCGGTCAGCCCGAAACCAGTCATGAATTGCCTGTACCACTGTCCGAGCGAGCCTGGAGGCCAGGTTTTAAAGGCGACGCTGGCGTAGACAGCAGAGATCCGGACGCTGTTGCAGTAGTTGCCGTCCTGCCGGGACCTCGCGGAATGCAGACAAAGCATCGTTCAAATGCCCGACCTTCGGTGGCGAAGATGAAACTTGATCCCTCCGATGCTCGCTATTTCTTGTTAAACAACATGAGAACGAATGACTTCGCGGCGAAGCCCCATCGCCGGACCACAGAACCATTGACGGGAGAACCGTAGCGTGCGTGGAAGTGCTGGCTGTTGCCTTGTCGCCATCGTCGGAGATCTCTCGCTTCATTACACTAACCGGTTGGACGTCACCCTTTAGGTCAGCCTAGCGATGAGTTTGGGCTGACAGAGGGGCGCATTTCAGGCGACGTTCGGGGCGGGGTCAAGCGCCCACAAGATATATGCCGGGCCTGATTAATCCCCGGCGGAAATGCCTTCTAGCCTTATTCACCGCCACAATGTGGCAATTAGTTCGGACGAGCCGTGGGTTGGTTCGCCGCCTCGCGAAATCCGGGGCGAAACGAGGGATGCTCAAGCGCGCCTGGCCCGCGGCCGCATTGAGGTTTCGCTGGATCCCGTGCCATAGGTGGACGAGGCGTAGGGAAAAATATGCCGTTAGCAGTTTTAGATCGATCATGGTCTGCCCAGGTGCGATGACGATGCAGCGGACGTTCAATGCGGGACTGATCGCAATGCGCTGCCTTGTTGAGCTGGTGTGAAAGCTTTCGCGCATGTCGCTGGCAACCGGTCATATCGTTAAGTGGGTATCAACGGCGGCCGTCTGGTCCTATGCAGCAACCTTCCTCGATCGAATAATCCGCTTTTTGGTATTTCTTATTGTTGCGCAACTCGTCAGTCCCCCACAATTCGGTCTCGTCGTCCTATCACTTTTGGCGGTTGATCTGCTGCAGACCTTTTTGGACGCAGGACTATCAACCGCCCTTATCCAGCAAAGCACCCTGTCGAAGCCCGCGCTCGATACGGCATTCATCATAACACTCGCAGTGAGCCTCCTGGCTACGCTTGTGCTCATGTCATCTGCTCCGTTTATGACGAGCTTCACGAACGAGCGCGACGCAGTCCCCATTTTGCGGGCGTTGGCGCTGGTTCCTCTGATTAACGGCGCCGGCGCGGTCCACGTCGCAATCATGCATCGTGACGTGCGCTTCAAAACGCTCGCCGTTCGAACCGCCGGATCAGGCATCATTGCGAGCATTTCGGCTGTGGCAATGGCATTCGCCGGCTTTGGCGCATGGGCGCTGGTCAGCCGCACCTTGCTCTCGGCGCTCTTTGGTACCCTTATCGCCTGGCTCTCTAGCTCTTATCGTCCTGCCCCGCATTTCGACTTGCAGTCGATTGGAAATGTGATCCCGCCGCACTTAGACTATGGTCGGCAAGCATGGCTAATCAAATCAACGGCAAGGGCTTCGATCTTTTGGCGGCGTTTTTCTTAGGAACAGCTGCCTTAGGAGCGCTGCGGATCGCTGGACAGGTCGTTATGCTGCTCGTTGATTTGACGGTCGGTCCGATGGGTGCGGTAGGGTACACGGTGCTCTCGCGAAGCCGGCATGATGACAAAATGTTTGAAGAGGCGCTCGGTGTCATTAGCAAATTAGCTGCAGTGCTCATTTTTCCGGCGTTCGCCGGGCTGCTGACCACCGGGGATCTATTGCTGCCGCTGATGTTTGGCAGTCGTTGGGAGCCAGCCGCGGGACTTATTCCATATATGAGTGCCGCCGGCCCGGCAATTTTCTGGTCTCTTGTTGTCTCGATCGCCTTGTTCGCATCCGGGCGCGCCGACCGGTTGCTGCAGTGGGCGTTGTTGGAGTCCCTCTTGACGGTGACATTTGGTTTTATTGCCGGCGCTGCCTGGGGATTGGTGGGTTTAGCGGCGGCGGGCGTATTGCGACTTTACGTGATGACGCCGCTTGGCTGGAGGTGGCTTAGAAACGATGTCGGCGTGAACCCCCTAGCCCTGATAAGCGCCGCCGTCCCCAGCATCGTGGCGTCTGCAATCATGGCGGCGGTTGTCGTGGCAATGCGAATTATGCTGACGTCGCATCTGGGTCCGCTTTCCTTGGTCGCTTCTCTGGTGGCAACAGGCGTGGCGAGCTATGCCATACTGCTGCCGTGGTCGGCGCAGCCGCTCCTTGTCGAGCTTTTGCAACGTCCCAAACCCGCCAACTAGGACCAAGCAATGGGGTTTGGCGTCGGTATAAACAATGTTAGTTGTGACCTCCTACTTCAACCCGATGAAATCGCGCCGGCGTCTGGCGAATTACAAAACATTTAGATCGCGTCTTAATGCGCCGCTATTGACGGTCGAATTGGAGTTCGACGGAAAATTCGAGCTTACCTCGGCTGATGCGGATCATTTAATCCAGCTGTCGGGGGGCGACATCATGTGGCAGAAGGAACGGCTGATAAATATTGCACTCGAGGCGGTGCCTGATGATTTCGAGAACGTGGCGTGGGTCGATTGCGACGTGGTATTTGGATCAAAAGACTGGCCGCAGGCTGCAAGAAAAGCGCTGCAATCGGACGGTATAGTACAGCTGTTTTCGGAGGTGCGATATTTAGATAGGTCCAGTACTGATAAGTTGCAATTAAACGCCAACCCGGAACTGGTGCGTTTAAGCGCAGGCAGTCAGTTGCGGAATGGAAATTTCAAAGATGTGTGTTTGGTTAAGCCGAAGTATGCCGACGCACCTAAGGTAATGTGGCCGGCAAATGGCTTTGCCCTTGCGGCAAATAGATCGATCATTTGTGGTCAAAAATTATATGACTGCGGCATTTTGGATGGGAATGATATTCTTTTCCTGTGTGCTATTTACGGCGAGTTTGAACTTGCCATGGAAAGGCTCAAACACAATGACAAGCAGCGACAACATTACCTGGAATGGGCTCGGGGCGCTCAGCGAGCGTTTGGAGGACGGATTGGATATATTCCAGGATCGATCTACCATCTATGGCACGGCGATCTATCTAATCGGAATTATATGGCTCGACATGAGTTGACGGCTGATTTCGATCCGCATTGTGATATCCGGAAGGCAACAAATGGTGCCTGGGTGTGGAGCGATCTACGGTCGGAGCTGGCCGGACGTGTGAAGGATTATTTTAGAGACCGAAAAGAGGACGGCTGAGCGAATAGAAGCTAGCTGCCGTTGTCACCGACACACAGAGGCTGATGATGTGGGCGCTGACCACCTATTTCAATCCCATCAGGTACCAGCGACGTTTATCAAACTATCGCAGTTTTCGCCGCAAACTGCACATTCCACTTGTAACAATAGAGCTATCTTTCGATGGGAAGTTTGAGCTTACTAGAAATGATGCTGAGGTTCTCATTCAACTCTCCGGCGGTGCGGTTTTATGGCAAAAAGAACGGCTTCTGAATATTGCTCTTAAATCGGTTCCGAGCGATGTCGAAAATATTGCGTGGCTCGATTGCGATATTCTATTCGAGCGAAACAGCTGGGCCGAGGAGGCGGAAAAGACAGCTGAGTGGAAGGTGCAATATACTTCAGTTGTTTTCCGAGGTGATTTATTTAAACCGGCAAGATACTGGAGAGTGCCTCTCCAGCTATGAATTCATGTTCTTCCGTTCCGGGGTTAGTAGCTCTCTACAAAAAACATAACGTGTTGCCGCTCGATAACTTGGCGGTATCGAACAAAGGCGACATTACTTATAATCCTGGACTTGCGTGGGCGGCTCGGAAAGAAATTTTTTCTAGGCATGGATTTTACGATTTGGGAATTATCGGGGCTGGCGACCTATATATGGCAAACAGCATTTTTGGAACGATGAATTCCATCATTCGGCTTCATTCGCTTAACGAAGTTAGAAGTGAGAGCTATTTGGGGTGGGGAGGACCATTGCATCAAACGGTGGC
>CAWBOW010000017.1:0-81426 GCA_963790495.1 uncultured Alphaproteobacteria bacterium
TTCGCGCGCAAATACGCTAGCCCTTATAAGCACGTCGAGGGAATCGGGCGGGCGAGGGGCGAAACAGCGCCATGGCGAAACCGAAATACCGGCGGGTGATCGTCAAGCTGTCCGGTGAGGCGCTGAGCGGCCCCGAAAAATTCGGCATCCACCAGCCGACAATCGACCGTTTCGCCGCCGATCTTGTCGCCGCTCATCGCCTCGGCATCGGTCTCGGCGTCGTGGTGGGGGGCGGCAATGTGTTGCGCGGCGCCAAAGTCTCCGAGGACGGATTATCGCGTCCGACGGCTGATGCCATGGGCATGCTGGCGACCGTGATGAACGCCTTGGTGCTGGTGGCTGCCATCGAGCGCGCCGGCGTCAGCGCGCGGGGGATGTCGGCGCTGATCATGCCGCAGGTCTGCGAGACCTATGAGCGAGCGAGCGCGCTGCGGCATTTGGAGGAAAATCGGATCATCGTGTTCGCCGGCGGCACCGGAAATCCGTATTTCACCACCGACACGACGGCGGTACTGCGAGCCGCCGAGATGGAGTGCGACGCGGTATTGAAGGCGACCGATGTCGACGGCGTCTATACGGCCGATCCCAAGCATGACCCCAAAGCCACGCGCTATGAGCGCCTCGATCACCAGGAGGCCCTCGACCGGCGCCTGAAAATCATGGATGCCACAGCCTTCGCGCTTGCCCAGGAAAACCGTATGCCTATCATTGTGTTCTCGATCCGCGAGCATGGCGCGATCGAGGCCGTTTTGCGCGGCAAAGGGCACTTTACCACGGTCGGTTAGCGTTACTCCCAACCGGTGCCCATTAACGAGGTGCGTGTCATGGCAGCGACCACTTTCGACATGAACGATCTAACGCGGCGCATGCAGGGCGCCATCGCGTCGCTCAAGCAGGAGCTGTCCGGCTTGCGCACAGGGCGGGCGTCGCCCGCTTTGCTCGACCATGTCCAGGTCGAGGCCTATGGCAATCACATGCCGCTTAATCAGCTCGCCACCATCAGCGTGCCGGAGCCACGTTTGCTCACTGTCCAGGTTTGGGACCGCTCCATGGTCCACGCAGTTGAGAAGGCGATCTCGGCGGCCAATCTCGGCTTGACGCCGTCGACCGAAGGGCAGGTTTTGCGTCTGCGCATTCCGGAACTCAACGAAGAGCGCCGCCGCGAGATCGCGAAGGTCGCGCACAAATATGCCGAGGGCGCGCGGGTGGCGGTGCGGCATGTTCGCCGCGACGGTTTGGACCTTCTCAAAAGGCTCGAGAAGGATCACAAGATCAGCGAGGACGAGCAAACCCGTCACGCGGCCGAGGTGCAAAAGATGACGGATACGACGATTGCCGAGGTGGAGAAGATGCTCGCCGGCAAGGAAAAGGAGATCATGACGGTTTGAGCGACGCGGTTGGATCGAGAAGCGAAGCGAAGACGCCGTTGCATGCGACGCGCAACGGCTTCGATGTGCCGCGTCACGTCGCCATCATCATGGACGGCAACGGGCGCTGGGCGGCGGCGCGCGGCCTGCCGCGGGTGGAAGGCCACCGCCGCGGCGTCGAAGCCTTGCGCAAGACGGTGCGTGCGGCCAGCGACCTCGGCATCGCGTATTTGACGATATTCTCCTTCAGTTCTGAGAATTGGTCGCGGCCGCAGTCGGAAGTGCGCGATCTGTTGACGCTGCTGCGGCGCTTCATTCGCAATGACCTTGCCGACCTGCATAAGACCAATGTCTGTGTCCGCGTCATCGGCGAGCGCGACGACCTTAAGCACGACATTCGCAGCCTGCTCGAGGAAGCCGAAAGCCTGACCTGCCGCAATAGCGGTCTTACGCTGGTGGTGGCTTTCAACTACGGCGCCCGGCAAGAGATCGCGCGCGCGGCACGCCGGCTTGCGGTTGAAGTGGCGCAGGGGCGGCTGGCTGCCGAAGCCATCACCCCGGAACTTTTGGCGCAGCAGCTCGATGCTCCCGACCTTCCCGACCCCGACGTCATCATCCGCACCAGCGGAGAGCAGAGGCTGTCCAATTTTTTGTTGTGGCAGGCCGCCTATAGCGAGTTCGTCTTCGTTCCGCTCCATTGGCCCGATTTCGACCGCACGGCGCTCGAAGGCGCCATTGCCGAATATCGCCGGCGCGAGCGCCGCTTTGGCGGTCTGATCGCTCAGACAGGATCGTAATCAAACTGGACAGCCACGACGTTTCCGCAGACGGGACGGTAGCCGACGTGGGCGGTACCCACAATTTCATGTGGCGTCTCGCCTCCGCTTTGGTGCTGGCGCCCGCAGCAATCGTCATTGCTTATCTCGGCGGCTGGCCGTTTGTGTGCACATTCGCTATCGCTGCGGTCGCCATCCTTTGGGAATGGACCGCTCTGGCATTTCGCGCTGCCGAGTTGCGGGTGCTGGCGCCCGGCCTCGGCGCGTTGCTGCTGGCGATGGCGCTGGCCGGGGCCGGCCAGCCGACTGCCGCGATCGGTATGGTCGTGCTGGGCGCCGTGCTGGCGGCAGCCGCCGTGGCCGCTTGGCCGCCGCGCCGCTTCGCCGCCGTCAATCAGCCGGCATGGGCAGGAGCAGGCGTGATCTATGCCGGCGTCGCGCTGTTAGGTCCGGTGCTCCTGCGCGGATCGCAGCGACCGGGCTTTGCGGCGCTTCTCTACCTGTTCGCCATCGTATGGACGACGGACATTTTCGCCTATCTCATCGGCCGCGCCATTGGCGGTCCGCTGCTGTGGCCGGCCTTAAGCCCGAAAAAGACCTGGTCGGGCGCCATTGGCGGGCTTGCCGGGGGGGTTGCCGCCGGCACGGCGGTCGCCTATGCGAGCCTTGGAACCGCACCCCTGGTCGCGGGCGTTTTGGCTGTGATCCTTTCGATCTCGGCGCAAAGCGGTGACTTATTGGAGTTTGCGGTGAAACGGCGGTTCGGCGCCAAAGACGCAAGCCACCTCATTCCCGGCCACGGTGGCGTCATGGATCGTCTCGACGGCTTTCTGGTCGCCGCATGCGTTGCGGTCTTGATTGGCTCGCTGCACCAGGGGATCGCTGCATCGGCGCAGGGCTTATTAGCATGGTAGCGTCGTGGGTAGCCCGATGAAACACAAGCGGCCGACGGCGGCGGCAAAAGTCGCCCGCGCGCAGGCCGAGCCGTCGGCGCCGCGATCGGTGACATTGCTTGGCGCCACCGGCTCGATCGGATCGAGCACGGCCGATTTATTGCGGCGCGATCCCGCCCGTTACCGCGTCGAAGCGGTGACGGCGCATCGCGATGCGTCGGGCCTGGCGCGGTTGGCGCGCGAGCTTAATGCGCGTTTTGCCGCGGTCGCCGATCCCGCGGCCTATGCCGAGCTCAAAGCTGAATTGTCCGGTTCCGGTATCGAGGCGGCCGGCGGAGGGGCGGCCATGGTCGAGGCAGCGCTTCGGCCCGCAGACTGGGTGATGGCGGCGATCACCGGCGCCGCCAGTCTGGCGCCGACTTTGGCCGCGGCTGAACGCGGCGCGACGGTTGCGTTAGCCAATAAGGAGTGTCTCGTCTGCGCCGGCGCATTGTTCATGCGCCGTGCCGCCGCCACCGGCGCGACGGTCCTGCCGGTCGATTCCGAGCACAATGCGATCTTCCAGGCCATGAGCGCGGGTCGGCGCGAGGACATCCGCCGCATCGTGCTCACCGCATCCGGCGGACCGTTTCGCACCTGGCCGCTCGACGCTATTCGCAAGGTCACGCTCGAACAGGCGCTGAAACATCCGACCTGGTCGATGGGGCCGAAAGTCACAATCGACTCGGCGACGCTGATGAATAAAGGCCTCGAGCTCATTGAGGCGCATCACCTGTTCGCACTCGGCCCGGATCAGCTCGATGTCGTGGTGCATCCTCAGTCCATCGTTCATGGCCTGGTCGAATTCCGCGACGGTTCCGTGATCGCCCAGCTCGGCTCCCCCGATATGCGTATTCCGATCGCTCATTGCCTGGCTTGGCCGGTGCGGATGGGTACGCCGGCGCAACGCCTGGATCTGGCGAAGGTGGCGACGCTGACCTTCGAGGCTCCCGACACGAGCCGCTTCCCGGCGCTGGCAGTGGCCCGCCAGGCTCTGGCGGCCGGCGGCGCCGCCCCGACGATCCTTAATGCGGCAAACGAGGTCGCGGTGCGCGAATTCGTCGACCGACGGCTCGGTTTTTGCGGCATTGCCGCGCTTGTGGAGGCTACTTTGCAGGTTTGCGAACGCCGCGGCGAGATGGCGGAACCGCAATCGGTCGAAGAAGCCCTCGCCATTGACCATAATGCAAGAAGGACTGCCGCCGACCTGTTGCCCGAAATTGCCGCAATGGCATCCTAGGGTTAAGGATTGGGTGCGGGGTCTTTTCAGGGGGCGTCAGGCGAGCGTCATGGGGTCGTATTTACTGTCGCATTTGCATGCGTTGGGGGGAGGCGTGCTCGGTTACCTCGTCCCTTTTCTTTTCGTCCTGAGCCTCGTCGTATTTTTCCACGAATTCGGGCATTTCCTGGTGGCTCGCCTATGCGGCGTGCGGATCCTGGTGTTTTCCATCGGGTTTGGCCCGGAAATCGTCGGCTTTAACGATCGCCATGGAACGCGCTGGAAGGTAGCCGCCATTCCACTCGGCGGTTATGTGAGGTTCTTCGGCGACGAGAACGCCAGCAGTGTCCCCGACACGTCCCGTCTGGAGGCCATGAACGCCGCCGAGCGGGCGGAAAGCTTCTTCTTCCAGCCAGTGCTCAAACGGGCGGCCATTGTCGTTGCCGGGCCGATGGCCAATTTCCTCTTGGCCATCGCCATTTTTGCGACGATTTTCATGCTCTACGGCCGGCCGACCATGAGCGCCCGGGTCGACTCGGTTCAGCCTGGCAGCCCGGCGGCAGCGGCCGGTTTCCAGCCCGGCGATCTCGTCTTGTCTATTGACGGCAAGGCCATCGACAACTTCGAGGACATGCAGCGCATCGTCAGCGATTCCGCCGGCGACACCCTCCAGATCAAGATCGACCGCAAGGGTACGCCGATCGAACTCACCGCCACGCCACAGCTCAAAGAGGTCAAAGACAATTTCGGCAATAGCCGTCGCATCGGCATTCTCGGCATCACCCGTTCGATGGGAGCCACCGACCTCAAGCCAAAACCGATGCCTCCGCCACAGGCGCTTTTGATGGGGGTCGAGGAAACCTGGTTCGTGATTGATCGCACGCTCAATTACCTCGGCGGCGTAGCGGTGGGCCGTGAGGCTGCCGATCAGCTCGGCGGCCCGATCCGGATTGCGCAAATCTCCGGTGAGGTCGCCTCCATCGGCTTTGTCGCATTAGTCCATCTTGCTGCCGTACTTTCGGTCTCCATCGGCCTTCTGAACTTGTTTCCGATTCCCCTACTCGATGGCGGTCACCTTTTGTTCTATTCGATCGAGGCCATGCGCGGCCGCCCGCTGTCGGAGCGGGCGCAGGAAGTGGGGTTTCGGATTGGTCTCGCGATCGTTGTAATGTTGATGATATTTGCAACATTCAATGACATCGTTCACTTGCGGACCTCCTGAGAGGGGGTCTGTGAAATGGCCCAGGGGCGTGGCTTTGGCACTACGGGGATGATAAAAGTGACAGACATATCCAGACAAATTCCAGACTAACCGGCAAGAACTGAGGGAGATTTGAAGTAGCCCGCCACTGGGGGCGGCCACTAGGGGTAAAGGGCGCTTTGCGCATGGGCATGTGTGTGCGGGTAAAACGGGGGCTGGTCGTGGCCGGCTTGCTCCTCGGGTTGGTTGTTTGCGGGCTTTGGCCCGGTGTTGCCGTTGCAGCACCGGCCGATACTGGCGTTAGCGCGAGTTCCATCGTCGTCCAGGGCAACCGCCGCATCGATGCCGATACGGTGCGCTCCTATTTCAAGGCGGCGCCAGGCGAACATCTCGATGCCGCGAAGATCGATGCCGCCCTCAAGGCCCTCTATGCCACCGGCCTGTTCCAAGACGTCCACATCTCGCAATCCGGCGGCAAGCTGATCGTGACGGTGGTCGAGGCGCCCGTGATCAACAAGGTCACGTTCGAAGGCAACCGCCGCATGAAGGACGAGCAGTTGCAGTCCGAAATCCAGTCGAAGGAGCGGGGCGCGTTGTCGCGCGCGAAAGTGCAGTCGGATACCGAACGCATCATCGAGATCTATCAGCGCAACGGCCGCTTCGACGTCAAGGTGGTGCCCGAAATCATCGAGCGGCCGAACGACCGGGTCGACTTGGTCTTCCAAATCACCGAAGGCGAAAAGACCGGCATCAAACATATCGTTTTTGTCGGCAATCGCGCCTACCACGACTGGCGGCTCAAGCAGGTGATCAAAACCGCCGAGTCGAACTGGTTGAGCTTCCTGCAGACGACCGACGTCTATGATCCCGACCGCATCGAAGCCGACCGCGATCTGATTCGCCGCTTTTATCTCAAGCACGGCTATGCCGACGTGCAGGTTGTCTCGGCGACCGGCGAATACGATCCGGCGCAGAAGGGCTTTATCGTGACTTTCACGATCGAAGAAGGCCCGCGCTATCATTTCGGCAAGATCGATATTCAATCCAACGTCCGCGCCATCGCCGCCCAGTCATTGCAAAGCGATCTGCAAATGGCGGCCGGCCAGATCTACAACGGCGAGGCGATCGAGAAGACCGTGGAGAATATGGTCATCTCGCTCGCCCGTCGCGGCTATCCGTTCGCTACCGTTCGGCCGCGCGGCGACCGCAATCCGACGACCCGCACGATCGGCGTGACCTTCGTGGTCGATGAAGGCCAACGCGCCTATGTCGAGCGCATCAACATTCGCGGCAACTACCGCACGCGCGATTATGTGATCCGGCGCGAATTGGACATCAACGAGGGCGATCCGTACAACCGGGCGCTCGTCGATCGCGGCGAACGGCGCATCAAGAATTTGAATTTCTTCAAGTCCGTCAAAATCACCGACGAGCCCGGATCGGCGCCCGACCGGGTGGTGCTCAATGTCGACGTGGTGGAGCAGCCGACCGGCGACTTCTCGGTGATGGGCGGTTATTCGACTGCCGACGGATGGATGGTGCAGGTGTCGGTCCAGGAGCGCAATTTGCTCGGCACCGGGCGTTTTGCGAAAGCCGCCGCGACCTACGGCCAATATATCCGCAGCGTCGAACTCGGATATGCGGAGCCCTATTTTCTCAATACCCGCTCCAGCATGGGTATCGACCTGTTCGCCAAGGAGACGCTTGCCAGTACTTATCTGTCGTATGGAACGGAATCGCTCGGCGGCACGCTGAAATGGGGCATCCCGCTCCGTGAAGACCTGGCGTTCCAGTTACGCTATTCGGCCTACACGCAGAAGATCACGCTGCCGTCCTATTTGGACGACTGCAACAATATCAATCCGGATAACTCCACCACATTTCCGACGCTGGTAGCGCAGGCGGCTCCCGGCGCCCCGGCGTCTTTCGCCACGGACACGAGCTGCTTAGCTTACGGCCAGGCTTCGTTGCCGGTGCGCGTCGAGCTCGCCGACGGGACTTATCTGACGTCCATGTTCGGCTATGGACTGACCTACAATACGCTCGACAACAATAAAAATCCGACCAATGGCCTCTATGTCAGCTTCGGCCAGGATTTCGCCGGCGCCGGCGGCGACAGCGCGTACATGCGCTCGACTTTCGACACGCGCGCCTATTACGAGGTCGTCACCGATCTCGTCAGCATAGTGCATCTGCAAGCCGGCGATATGATCGGCTTGAACAAATGCCCCACCGGCGAGTGCGACTCGAGCAACGGCTATGTGCGCATGCTCGATGACTTCAAGATGGGTCCCAATCTCGTGCGTGGTTTCCAGCCGGCCGGCATTGGACCGCGCGACGTCACGTACGGAACCAGCAACGATGCCTTGGGCGGCACGATGTATTGGGGCGCCAGCCTCGAGTTCCAGTATCCGTTCTATTTCCTGCCCAAGGATACCGGTTTCCGCGGTGCTGTCTTTATCGATAGCGGTTCGGTGTGGGGCTACAAGGGTGAAACGTCCAGTCCGGCGACCGGCGAGGTGAACGGGAATCCCATCCCATCTATGCCGGCCTTCATTTGCCAATGCGGGATGCAATATGCCGACGACGCCTCTGTGCGCATGTCGGCGGGCGCGAGCATCATCTGGGATTCGCCGTTCGGTCCGTTGCGCTTCGACCTTGCCTATCCGTTCCTGAAGAAATACTATGATCGTACGCAAGTCTTCGCGTTCGGCGGCGGAGCGCAATTCTGATCGCGGCGTAACCGCACGTAACGAGAGCACGATCCGGAAAAATGGATTCCGGTTTTCCGAAAAGATCGTGCTCCAATCGAAAATCCTGGACCATGATCCGATCCACCTTCGTCTGATCATGGTCTAGCGTCGCTTTGATTTCGAATTTCGCATGAGCGCGCACCAAATACACTTGCGAACTTCGCGATCGGGACGCTAGGCGCGAGAGTTATGCCCGACTTTGTCAAACCAGGCTGCGAGTTGACGACCGGCGAAATCGCCGGCTTGACGCGCGCCCAGTTGCGTGACGGCGACCCGAAAGACCGCCGAATCCGCAACGTCGCCCCGCTCGATAGCGCCACCGCGACCGACATCGGTTTTCTCGACAGCCCCAAATATTTGACCGAACTCGCCGGCACCCGCGCCGGCGCGTGTCTCGTCCCACCCCGCTTTGCTCATGCGGTGCCAAGCGGCGTTGTCGTTCTTGAAACGCCGCATCCTTATCCGTCCTTTGTCGCGGTGACGCGTGCATTGTTCGCCGGCATGTTGCGGCCGACGTCGCTGTACGGCGTGAGCGGGCAGGCCAGCGCGGCGCACGTGCACGATAGCGCCCGGCTCGAAGCCAATGTCACCATCGATCCGCTGGCGGTCATCGGGCCGCGCGCGCAAATCGGCGCTGGAACGATCATCGCCGCCGGCGCCGTCATCGGTCCCGACGTCTGCCTCGGGCGCGATTGCGCGATCGGCGCGGGCTCGACCATCGTCCACGCCCTGATCGGCGATCGCGTCATTATCCATCCCGGTGCGCGGATCGGACAGGACGGCTTCGGTTATCTGCCATCGGCACGCGGTCATCAAAAAATTCCGCAAGTCCGCCGCGTCGTCATTCAAGACGACGTCGAGATCGGCGCCAATACCACGATCGACCGGGGCGGCACGCGCGATACGACGATCGGCGAGGGCACCAAGATCGACAATCTCGTGCAAATCGGACACAACTGCTCGATCGGAAGGGGATGTTTGATCGTGTCGCAAGTCGGCATATCGGGCAGCGTGACGATTGGAGATTTTGCGGTGTTGGCCGGCCAAGCAGGCGTTGCGGATCATATCAGCATCGGCGCCGGCGCCGTATTGGGCGGAAAAGCCGGTGTGATGACCGACGTTCCGCCCGGCGCGCGCTGGGGCGGGTTCCCGGCCGAGCCGGGTCTCGATTGGAAGCGCGGCGTCGCCTTGCTGCGCCGCCTGGTGCGCAACTCCCGCCAATCCGAAAAAATATCCGGGGGAGAAGCCGAATGAGCGCGACGACCGCGGAAGCCGCCGATATCCGCGAGATTTTGCGGCTGTTGCCGCACCGCTATCCGTTCCTGATGATCGACCGCATCGTCGACATACAGGGCGAGGAGCACGGTATCGGCATCAAGAATGTGTCGATCAACGAGCCGCAATTCCTCGGTCACTTTCCCGACAATCCGGTCATGCCCGGCGTGCTGCTGATCGAGGGCATGGCGCAGACCGCGGGCGTGTTGTGCCTGCGCCGCATGGAGGTGCAGACGCAGCAGCGTTCCAAGCTTTTTTTCTCACCATCGACAAAGCGAAGTTTCGCAAGCCCGCCGTGCCGGGCGATACCGTCGAATATCACGTCAACAAGATCGCGCACCGCCGCAACATGTGGTGGTATCGTGCCCAGGCGAAGGTCGGTGACGCGCTGATCGCCGAAGCCGAAGTCGGCGCGGTCATCGCCGAGGGTTAAATGGCTATCGATCCGACCGCTCGCGTCGCCGATGGCGCGCGCCTTGACGGCTCCGTGGACATCGGTCCGTACTGCATCGTCGGCCCGCAGGTCGAATTACACCCCGGCGTGCGCCTGCTCGCGCATGTTCATCTGACGGGCGCAACGACCATCGGCGAGGGCACGATGGTCTATCCGTTCTCTTCGCTCGGCACGCCGCCGCAATCCGTCCATTATCGCGGCGGCGCCACCCGCCTCGTTATCGGTGCGCGCTGCGATTTGCGTGAGGGTGTGACGATGAATACCGGAACCGAAGCCGGCGGCGGCATCACGCGCGTCGGCGACCGCTGCATGTTCATGGTGGGTGCGCATGTCGGCCACGACTGCGATGTCGGCAACGATGTCACGCTTGCCAACAACGCAGTGCTCGGCGGCCATGTCAGCGTCGGCGACAACACGTTTCTCGGCGGCCATGTGGCGATTCATCAATTTGTGCGGATCGGCGAAGGCGTGATGATGGCGGGCATGTCGGCGGCGCGCGACGACATCATTCCGTTCGGCTTTGCGCTCGGCCAGACCGGCGCGTTGGTCGGACTTAATATCGTCGGCCTGCGCCGGCGCGGCGCCAGCAAGGACGAGATGCACCGCCTGCGCCGCGCCTATCGTTCGCTGTTTTTCGTCGAAGGCCGCCTGCCAGACCGTGTTGAGGCCGTCGAACGCGAATTCGCCGACGACCCGTTGATCGGTAAAATCGTTGCGTTCATTCGCGCCAGCCGCAAGCGCCCGCTGATGCGTCCGCGCGTCCGCGGCGGCGCCGACGCACCCATCGGCGATGTCGCCTGAGGCAACCACTGCACATTTTGCGGAGCCCGGCGTGGCTCCGCTGGCGATCATATGCGGCGGCGGGAGCCTGCCGGCCGCAGTCGCCGCCGCCGTGGCCAAGCGCGGCCGGCGGCCGGTCATGTTCGGCATCAAAGGCTGGGCGGACGCCGCCGTCATCGAAAGCTATGCCTATCATTGGATCTCCATCGGCCAGGCCGGCCGCTTCTTCCGCCTGGCGCGCGCCGAGCTGTGCCGCGACGTCCTGTTCGTCGGCACGGTGTTGCGTCCGCCGATCACGCAACTGCGGCTGGACTGGCAGACGATCAGAGCCATGCCGGGCCTCATCCGCGCCTATCGTGGCGGCGATGACAATCTTATATCCGGCGTGGCGCGCATCGCCGAAAGCGGCGGCTTCACAGTCGTCGGCGTCAAGGATGTTGCTCCCGAAGTTCTGGTGCCGGACGGCGTTCTCGGCCGCCATCAGCCGTCGCAGCGCGACCGGACCGAGATCGCCCGCGCGCTCGAGGTAATCGCCACGCTCGGGCCGTTCGACGTCGGGCAGGCGGCCGTCGTCGCCAACAACCATGTGCTTGCGGTCGAGGCGGCGGAAGGCACCGACAATCTTCTCATGCGGATCGCCGAGTTGCGCCGCGTCGGCCGCGTCACCTCGGCGCCCGGCGTTGGCGTTCTGGTAAAGGCGCCCAAGCCCGGTCAGGACCGCCGCTTCGATCTGCCGTCGATTGGACCGCGAACCGTGGAAAATGTCGCGCGCGCCGGCCTTGCTGGTCTTGCCGTGACGGCCGGCTCGACCATGATTGCCGAAGCCGATGAGGTGGTGGCGGCTGCCGATCGCGAGAACATATTTCTCGTCGGCATCCGCGAGGATGGCGCCCCATGACGCCGGCCGCTTCACCGCCGCTGTCGATTTTCATCGTTGCGGCGGAAGAGTCCGGCGACGCGCTTGGCGCCGCTTTGGCGCGGGCGTTGCGCAAGGCGCTGCCGGACGGGGTGCAGCTTTCCGGGGTCGGCGGCCATGCGATGGCGGCGGCCGGTATCGCCAGCCCTTTCCCGATCGACGACTTGGCCATTATCGGCCTGACCGCGATCCCACGGCGCCTGCCTAATATTTTCAGGCGTATCCGCCAAACCGTTCAGGCGGTCGTGGCCGCGCAGCCCGATGCATTGGTGATCGTCGATAGTCCCGATTTCACCCATCGTGTCGCGCGCCAAGTCCGCCGCTTGGCGCCATCGATCCCGATCGTTGACTATGTTTCGCCGTCGGTCTGGGCTTGGCGGCCGGGGCGCGCCCGCGCGATGCGCGCCTATGTCGATCAGGTGCTGGCGATCCTGCCGTTCGAACCGGCAGTCCATCTCAAGCTCGGCGGTCCGCCTTGCAGCTATGTCGGCCATCCGCTGATCGAGCGGATTGGCGAATTGCGGCCCAGCGCCGAGGAGGCCCGGCGGCGATCCGCCGATCCGCCGCTCATTCTGGCTCTGCCGGGCAGCCGGCGGAATGAAATTCGCCGGCTTGCCGGCATTTTCGGCGGAGCGATCGAACGGCTTCGCGGCCGCATCGGCGCGATGGAGCTGGTGATTCCCACGGTGCCGCATGTTGTTTCCCAACTGCGGGATGCGGTTGCCGGCTGGAGCGTGCCGCCGCGGATCGTGACCGAGCCGGCCGATAAGTGGGCCGCATTCCGCAATGCGCGCGCGGCGCTGGCGGCGTCCGGCACGGTGACGCTGGAATTGGCGCTTGCCGGCGTGCCGATGGTGGCGGCTTATCGGCTGCATTTCATCGAGGCGGTCATCGCCCGGTTGATCCGGCTGCAATCGCGGCTGCCGAGCGTGATCCTGGCCAATCTTGTGCTCGGCGAGAACGTGGTGCCGGAATTGCTGCAGGAAGATTGCACCCCGGAGAAGCTTGCCGCAGCCATGACATCCCTGATCGGCGACACGCCCGAGCGGCGGGGGCAGACCGAAGCCTTCGGACGGCTCGACCGCATCATGGGGCTGGACGCCGCCACGCCCAGCGTCACGGCCGCGGCGATCGTGATCGAGGTCGCCCGGCGCGGCCGCATGCCGGCGGCCCTACCATTGCTTCCAGCATCCTGCTAAGCCGGATTTATCCAGCCGATCATATCCATAAGTTCCGCCGATCATACGCATCAGTCGAAGATGAGCCGCGTGAGCAAGGCCAAACGACCGCCCCGCAAGTCCCCGCTACGGGCCGCGATCACCGGCGTCTTCGGTTACGTGCCGCCGGACGTGCTCGCCAACGCCGAACTGGCGGAGATGGTCGAGACCAGCGACGAGTGGATCACCGACCGCACCGGCATCAAGGAGCGGCGCATCCTCAAAGGCAAGGGGCTCGGCACCTCGCATATGGGCGCCGAAGCGGTGCGCGGGCTTTTGACCAAGACCAAGACCGCACCGGCCGAGGTCGAACTGTTGATTTGCGCGACCACCACGCCGGACTTCGTGTTTCCCTCGACCGCCAATCTCATCTGCGAGATGTCGGGCATTCGCAATATCGGCAGCTTCGACGTGCAGGCGGCATGCTCCGGCTTCGTCTATGCGCTCACCGTCGCCTCGCAATTCATCGAGACCGGAAAATTCCGCAAGATCGTCGTCGTCGGCGCCGATAAAATGTCGGCGATCATCGACTATACCGACCGCGCCACCTGCGTGCTGTTCGGTGACGGCGCCGGCGCCGTGCTGCTTGAGCCGAGCAGCAAACATGGCGTCATCGACACGGTGATCCGGTCGGACGGCGCCGGCATGCCGCATCTGCATCAAAAGGCCGGCGGCAGCCGCATGCCGCCGACGGCGGAGACGGTGGCCAAGCGTTTGCATTACGTCCATCAGGAAGGCGCCGCGGTTTATAAATTCGCCGTCGCCCGCATGGCGGAGGTCGCCGGCGAACTGATGACGCGTAACCACCTGACCAGCGATCAGGTCGATTGGCTGGTGCCGCACCAAGCCAATAAGCGCATCATCGAAGCGACCGCCGAGCGCATGAAGCTCGATCCCAAGCAGGTGATGATCACCATCCACAAATACGGCAACACCACCGCGGCGACGATACCGCTATGCCTGTGGGACTATGAGAGCATGCTCAAGCAAGGCGACCGCCTGATCCTGGCGGCGTTCGGCGGCGGCTTCACCTGGGCCGGCGCTTATTTGACCTGGGCTTATGATCCGCGGTGACATACGGCGAATAGCGAATAGGAAAGAGAAACAGCCTTCTATTCGCTACTCGCCATCGCGCAATACCTACTTCCGCCGCGACATCGGCTGATAGTCGCGTTGCTTGGCGCCGGTATAGAGCTGGCGCGGGCGGCCGAGCTTCTGGTGCGGGTCCTCGATCATCTCTTTCCACTGCGCGATCCAGCCCACGGTGCGGGCGAGCGCGAACAGCACAGTGAACATCGTGGTCGGGAAGCCCATCGCGCGCAGCGTGATGCCCGAATAGAAGTCGACATTCGGGTACAGCTTTTTCTCGATGAAATACTCGTCATGCAGCGCGATCTTCTCCAGCTCCATGGCGACGTCGAGCAGCGGATCCTTGATGCCGAGCTCGTTGAGCACCTCGTAGCAGGTCTTCTGCATGATCTTGGCGCGCGGATCGTAATTCTTGTAGACGCGGTGGCCGAAGCCCATCAGGCGGAACGAATCCTTCGGGTCCTTCGAGCGCTTGATGTATTCGGGAATGCGGTCGACGCTGCCGATCTCGCCCAGCATTTTCAGCGCCGCTTCGTTGGCGCCGCCATGCGCCGGTCCCCACAGGCAGGCGATGCCGGCGGCGATGCAGGCGAACGGATTGGCGCCGGTCGAGCCGGCGAGCCGCACCGTCGAGGTCGAGGCGTTCTGCTCGTGGTCGGCGTGCAGCGTGAAAATGCGGTCCATCGCCCGCGCCAGCACCGGATTGGGCTTGTAGTCCTCGCACGGCACGGCAAAGCACATGCGCAGGAAGTTCGAGGCATAATCGAGCTTGTTGTCCGGATAGGTGAACGGCTGGCCGACGGAATATTTGTAGGCCATCGCCGCCAGCGTCGGCATTTTGGCGATCATGCGGATCGAGGCAATCATCCGCTGCGCCGGGTCGGCGATGTCGGTGGAGTCGTGATAGAACGCCGACAGCGCGCCGACCGAGCCGACCATCACCGCCATCGGATGGGCGTCGCGGCGGAAGCCGTTGAAGAACCGGCTCATCTGTTCGTGCACCATGGTGTGATGCACGACGCGATCGACGAAGTCGGCCTTCTGGGCGGCGGTCGGCAATTCGCCGTACAGCAAGAGATAGCAGGTCTCGAGAAAGTCGCCGTGCTCGGCGAGATCGGCGATCGGATAGCCGCGATAGAGCAGGATGCCCTCGTCGCCGTCGATATAGGTGATCTTGGATTCGCAGCTCCCGGTCGAGGTGAAGCCGGGGTCGTAGGTGAACATGCCGGTCTCGGCATAAAGCTTGCTGACGTCGATCACCTCGGGGCCGATCGTGCCGTCATAGATCGGGAACGAGTAGTTCTTGTCGCCGACCGTCAGCTTAGCGGTCTTGATATTGGCGCCGGTTTTCGCGTCCATGATATTCGCCTCGATTTTCTAGCAGCCGGGCTTGGCAGGCCGCTTGCAGTACGGCCCCGCAAAGCGGCTGGGGCACCCTTCGACCCGGGATATTGCCGTAGCGCAACACCGTGTGCACTGCAAGATAATAGCCTGTGAAAGCGGCGGTAGCGCCGGGCAGGGCAAATTTTGTGCAACGGTCATATGCGCTGTCATAAGCAGTCTGCCTTATCGGGCCGTCTCCCTAACCGCCTTGCCGCGCCTGGTCGGCGAGGCGGGCCAGGCTTTCCGCCTTGCCGAGCACAATCAGCACCTCGAATATGCCCGGCGAGGTGGTGCGGCCTGTCAGCGCGGCGCGCAGCGGCTGCGCTACCGCGCCGAGCTTGGCGCCCTTCTTCTCGGCGAACAGGCGCACGGCCTGCTCGGTCCCCGCGCCGGTCCAGGGCTCGACGGCGGCGAGCTCGGCGGCGATATCGGCGAGGAGCGCGCGGGCTTCCGCGGTCAGCAAGGCGCCGGCTTTGTCGTCCAGCGGGATCGGCCGGTCGGTCAAAAGAAAATGTGCGCCGTCAATAAGATCGAGCAGCGTCTTGGCGCGTTCCTTCAGACTCGGCATGGCGGCCAGAAATTGCGCGCGGACCTCTGGCGTCAGCTTGGCGGCGATGGCTTGGCCGCCGGCGATATGCGGCAACAGCTGGTCGATGGCGGCAAGGAGCACGCCGTCCTCGCTTTGCCGGATGTAATGGCCGTTGAGACTTTCCAATTTGGCAAAGTCGAAGCGCGCCGGCGAGCGGCCGATCTGCGGCAGGTCGAATGCGGCAATCATTTCGTCGGTGGAGAATATTTCCTGGTCGCCATGGCTCCAGCCGAGCCGCACCAGATAATTGCGCAGCGCCGCCGGCAGGTAACCCATGGCGCGATAGGCGTCGACGCCGAGCGCGCCGTGGCGCTTCGACAGCTTCGAGCCGTCCGGACCGTGGATCAGCGGGATGTGCGCCATCACCGGCACGGTCCAGCCGAGCGCGTCGTAAATCTGCTTCTGCCGCGCCGCGTTGGTCAGATGATCGTCGCCGCGGATGATGTGGGTCACGCCCATGTCGTGGTCGTCGACGACGACGGCCAGCATATAGGTCGGCGTGCCGTCCGAGCGCAGCAGCACGAGGTCGTCGAGATTTTCGTTCTGCCAGACGACGCGGCCCTGCACCTGATCGTCGATGACGGTCTCGCCCGAAAGCGGCGCCTTGAGCCGGATCGCCGGCTTGACGCCCGGCGGCGCCTCGGCCGGATCGCGGTCGCGCCAGCGGCCGTCGTAGAGCCGGGCGCGGCCGGCGGCGCGCGCCGCCTCGCGCATCGCCGTCAGTTCTTCAGGCGCGGCATAGCAGGCATAGGCATGGCCGGACGCCAGCAAGCTGTCGGCGATCTGGCGGTGCCGCGCCACGCGGGAAAACTGATAGACCGTGTCGCCGTCCCAAGCGATGCCGAGCCACGACAGCCCATCGAGGATGGCGTCGATGGCGCCTTGCGTCGAGCGCTCGCGGTCGGTGTCCTCGATTCGCAGCAGCATTTTGCCGCCGCGGCCGCGGGCATAGAGCCAGTTGAACAGCGCCGTGCGCGCCCCGCCGATATGCAGGAAGCCGGTGGGCGAGGGGGCGAAACGGGTGACGACGGTCATCGCGATCCGAATGAAGGGCAACGCCCGTTTAGCACAGCCGCCGGCGAATTGAAGCAGGGATCGCCGGTGAGATTAACCATTCTTGCGGCGCAGCTTATGATTTTTTGAATCGTGCAGGCACAACGAGGTCGGCGGCCGATGGTGTGCCGTCACAAGGTAACTGTCGGCGCCGGGCGGAAGCTCCGCGATCATCCGCAGGTGCGCGGCAACGCCGGCGTCATAGGAAATGTCCCAGCAGCGGCTTTGCAGACAAAAGCCCGCAGTGCCGACGCAGCGGCGGGCGCTGCGGCACGGTTTGTAGCGGCAGTCGCGCCAGAATTCGAACATGTCGCAATATTTGCGAGCCACGATCGCGCAGGCGGCGTCAAAGCGCCGCTGAAAATCCTTGGCTTCCGAGCTACCCATGCATGATTCCCCTTGTTGGGCTTCTCGTCTTTGCGAGGCGGCCCGAAAGGGCCGACGAAGCGATCCAGGGGCCGCTCGTTCAGGCAAGCCGGACTGGATTGCTTCGCCTCGCTCGCAATGACGAATTTGTCCTCGTTCTCGCGATGCGGCTGCATCGGAGTCGTCAAAGCCACGGTGTAAGAAAGCCCTTCCCAAATCCTCTCTCCTAAAAATGGAGGGAGGCGAAGCGCCGAAAGGCGCGTACGCAACTTGCCGTGCCCAGCGGGGCCCGGCGCGCGCCACGCGAACGGACGTTACCGTCCTTTCGCGCTTCGGGCGCGCTCGCCTTTCGGCGCTCCACCGCGGCGCTCGCCGGAAACCCGAAGGGTCGCCGGCTCAGCTCCAGGCCATGCTTCCTGGGACGCGGCTCCAGCGGGCGTTACCCGCCTTCACCTGTCCCAGTCCAGGGACTGCACCTCCCGCGCCGGCCGTAGTACCGGCGTGAATGATGCCCAGAGCCGCCCGGGCGCGGGTCGTAACCCCGCGCGCAGGAACCGCTCCCGTCCCACTTTCGAAAGTACCCTCGCGAAAGGCCCCTCCGTGAACGGGATGGATCGCTGTGTAATCGATATGGTGACAATGTCAAGTGGAAAGTCGCACAAAACGAGACGTAGCTGCGCTCCTACTCAGCCGAGCGGATTTTTTGGCTTTGTCTAGTAGGGGCCGGTGTGGCCGATTTGGTGCTTCTTTTCGCGTATCGCCACTATCTCAAGATACAGCGACAGAAGCGCGGTAAGGCCAGCAATTATATAACCGCTCATGGCCGCTAAATTCTCTGAATGAGAGGAATTATTTTGATCGTGAACGTATTTGTTAAAACCGACCGCAAAATTAATGACTGGCTGATCGATACTTATTCCGCCTATGGAACTTCTGATACAATTTCCGAATTGATCGCAGCGGTTTAGTAATGTGGGAACAAAATCCGGGGATGCCTGTCCAGACAGATGCCAGTGAAAACCAGCCATGCCAAAAAATAATATAGCAAACATTAGCCAGACAACTGCGATAAACCTGTGTGTGCGGATCAAGGTTCTATGTTCCGGCATGCTTTCCATCTTCCCGTCCGTTGGTTCAGCCAGTAGTAAAAACAGCTCGTAGGATGGGTAGAGCGAAGCGAAACCCATCATCTTGCCTCGTTGACCGCATCCGCCATCGAATCGGATGCCGCTGGCCAAAACAAAGCTGCGTCGATAATTTGTCATCGCGCAGGCATAACACCGCCAAAGCGATGCGTTCCGCTTCGCTCTCCCATCCTACGCGATTGGCTCCTGTTGAAAAAATTGGTAGAGTTGTCGCATGTCAGAGTTCGGCCCCGAATACAGCCGCGACGATGCGCCCGACCCGACCTCTACTCGCCCATTCGAGTGCTTAGACTGCGCTTCGGTGTTCCAAGAGCGCGCTATCCGTTGGGCTTACAATAAGCGCGCAGGGGACTTTTGGTGGTGCTGCCCATTCTGCGGAGCGGGCAAGCCAGAATTGATCCCGTCTGATAGATCACTCCAATAAGGAACCCGCTATCCGGCTCGCCATCGGCAGCTTCCTCCGTCAACGTGGCCGCCGGAGTAAAATTGCGCTGATAATTGGTCAACGCTTGCGCATAATGAATTCGCCGAAGCGAAACCCATCATTTCTGCATCGGCTACATCTGCCGTCTAATCGGGAAAGTGCCGCTAGAAGTAAAATTCCGTCCATAATTGGTCAACGCCTCAGCATAATAAATCGCCGAGGCGATGGGTTTCGCTTCGCTCTACCCATCCTACGATGGTTTCCTTCAGCACGCTGTTATTGTTAGATAAAAATATCGACTTATTTTTCGCGTTGTGTATTCGCAAACACCCTCCCGCCGTTCGCCGATTGCAACATCAACCGTACCGTTGCGATCAAAAATAAGACGCTTGTCAAAACCGAGGCCACCCTGCCACGCCCATTGCCTGCTAGAGGGGTTTCCGGTTTGCCCAATCTCGTGAAGATAAAACGGCTGCATGATTTGGAAATGTATTTCGTCTTGGAAAAAAAGACACAAGGACATGGCAGCGAACGAGACCAATCCAGCCAGGATAATTGAGAGGAGGCGTTTCCAACGGGCGCGGAATAGAGCAATCAGTGTCGCGATCAGTAAAATCGAAGTCGACAAAAACAACATCAGCATCGCAAGCCAAAACAGCGGTGAACCAAGCAAGCCACCCGGCTCAAAAATTAACAACATAACTTCCAACATCGAGACGGGTAGTAAGAGCGACAACGGGCGAAAAGTGAATGCGTCGCTATTTTGACGGCGGATCAAAACATCAGTCATTGTGCTTACTCCGCAACGCGACCGCTGAGCCGCAGGTAGAGCTATTTAGCTGGAGTAAGCATAATCGACTTTCGCAGAACCGCCGCTGCGGTGGAGAGGCAGCCTGCAGGATGGGTAGAGGCAAGCGGAACCTATCATTTTTCTGCATCGGTTACATCTGCCGTCTAATTGGGAAAGTGCCGCACGAAATAAAATTGCGTCGATAACTGGTCATCACTTGCGCAAAATAAAGCCGCCGAGGCGATGGGTTTCGCTTCCGCCTGCGCGCTGCGCGCTTCGGCGGACAGGTCGCTCTACCCATCCTACCGGCTATGGGCGACTTGGGGCGAAGCCTAAGCAGCCTCCGCCAGCGCGTATTGCCGGCAGTGGTCCAGATAGGCGGCTTCGTGGAGCGCAATCAGCGCGACGACGCTCGACCACAGCCACGACGGGGCTTCCAGCGAAGCTTTATGGTTTTTCGACAGATCGGACAGCCATGAGCGCCGCACGCTCGATTTCATTTGCCGTCCATGCGCGCGGCCGACGACGCCCGCCAGATAGCGCGCCAGGCTCATCGCTTCCTGCCGCGTCAAATGACCGATCTCGATTTTGAGGTCTTGCGGCATGAGCTCCCGCAGCACGACCGCCTTGTCGAGCAGTCTTGCCGCGATCATCCGCTGTCCGAGATTGGGCGAAAGCGCCTTGGCGCCGGTCACCACGCGCACCGCGTTGTCGCGCGGCATTTCGCTCTTGGCGGCTCTGGGCGCCGCCGCTGTCACGCCCTCTTTCACGTCGACCAGACAACAGCTCGCGCCGTTGCCGCCGCCGACCCGTAGCAAGCAGGCGTAGCGCAGGCGCCCAAGCGAGCTGCAGCCCTTCAGCCAATAAGCCGCGTCGAGCAATTCGAGCGAATCGTCGGTGGCGTGGCCGCGAAGCGCCGTCAGCACGGAGCGCACGGAGTCGCCTTCGAACATTTCGCTCAAGGCTTTGCGCTCCGGCGGCGTCAGCGCCCAAAATCGCTTGCCGAGCGGAATCTTCGGGCTCAACTGTATCGAGGCGCTCCTCCGCCAGATGCCGCCACCGGCGCCGCGTCGATCGCGCCAAAAGCCGCTGAATTGCCTTTGGCCGGTGCGACTTGTCGTTGTCGGGGGCAAAATTTCCGGACAGGGCAGCCTGGTAGCCGGCGACAAGCTCTTCCAGAATACGCGCAGTCGTCACGCCGGGCAGGTCCGATCCGCGCGCCGCCGACGCCAGCGACAGGCCGAGCCGGATCAAATCGTGCGCCGGGTTGCCGATGACGGTCTGATCGAGGTCCCTGATCTGCACCAGGACGCGGCCCTTGGCATCGGCCAGCGGCCCGAGATTGCCAACATGACAATCGCCGCAAATCCAAACCGGAGGGCCTTCCGGCAATTTACCGCGGCTGTTCTCCAGCCACTCGTAAAACTTGACGGTACTGCCGCGCACATAGGCGTGCGCGGAGTCCGCCATTTTGAGATTCCGGGTCTGCGCCAGAATCCGTTGTCGGTCTTCCAGCTTGATCATTCGTCTCGCCGTCGCCGGCGTGCGTCAGAACCGGCCGAGCAGGACCAAAATCAGGATGATGACGATGACCAGGCCGAGGCCGCCGCCGCCGTAATAGCCGGTGCCGTAGAATGGACCGCCGCCGAGGCCGCTAAAGCCGCCAAGCAGGATAATCACCAGGATGATGAGAAGAATAGTGCCGATCGACATGGCTTCGCCCCTTAGATTTGAAAGATGAATCGCTTGATGACAAACTCAACGCCGACAGACAGCTTGCGTGACGCTACTGGCGCCGCATCGAGAAAGAAGCTGCGCTTCCACGCAGCTTCTCGTTTGCTCAATGCGAAAACAGCGCCAGAAGAATGATGATCGGGATCGGTACGCCAAGCAACCAGAGAAGTATGCCTCTGCCCATGATGTGATCTCCTTATAGGGTTCTGGGGGTGAGAACGCGGTCGTTCCAGGTGCCGTCGCGCAACGAGCCGCCTTCGACCGCGGCAAGGCTTGCCGCGAATGCGCCAAACAACATGGCAGCCGTCAGCCAGAACGACAGCTTGGCCGCGCCTTTGCGGGCGTTGTCGGCGTCGGTCTTGGCTTCGGTGACTACGGTATCGACGCGCTTCTGGGCATCGGCCTGGCTCATGCCGGTGCGTGCGGTGACGAGCCCGGCCAGATAGGTCTTGTCGGCATTGTCGGGACCCGTCGGGTCGCGAAAGTCGGCCGTCCATAGCCGCACGACTTCCGAGCGGGTCTGGTTAAAATTGCCATTGCGCGGCGGCACGGGAGTTGCGGCGGTCGATCCGCCCGCGGTTGCCGGCGGCGCGGCGTTGGTATCGGCGGAAGTGGCAGCGGCCGGCGCGGATGCAGGCTGCGCCGTCGCGTCGGAGCGGAAAAGCTTATCGACATAGATGTCGGCTGGGTTGACCGAGCGCGTCGCTTGCGACGCCGCGGCGACGCCGGGCACCGCCGCGCCATTGGCGAGATAGGCGGTGGCGGAGCTCAGAGCGCTGGCGCTCAGAAGCGTTGCGAAGGCCCAGGCCAAAAAACCGTGCGCGGTGTCGCGAAAGAAAACTTCATTGGTGTGAACGCCGACCCATTTCGTGCGCAATCGGGCGGCGAGATAGCCGCCGACGGCGGACGACATGACGGCGACGATGACCACATAAATGCCGGTCCCGGTTTTGAAGGTCGAGGCCGAAACTCCGCTATCGCTCCACGGCGAGACCGCCGAAAGGCCAAGCCCCGAACCGAAGGCAATCAGAAGGAGCGCGAGCGCAGCGGCCGCCACGGCGCCCGCTGCAATTGCCGCCCAAGAGACGGCGGACTGAGCGTCCACCACAGCGGCGGTCGCCGGACGTAGATCGGAATCCATCTATAAATCTCCCGGACGGGACGCAATTGTCCCACCCGGCAAGCCGGTTCCAACCTAAAAGTTCCATCAATGCCCGAAAAAATAGCAACCTGAATAGCCCAAAAACGGGCGCTCACCCCGTGAAACGGTGTCACGGGGTCGGCAAAAGCGGCGTCGCGCAAGTGAAGGGTCCAAGGCAAACAAAAACCCCCGGACGAAACCGGGGGTCCTTAGCGCCGAAGCAAATTACTTCTGCTGCTGACTCTTGCTGTGGGCTTGCTCGCTGTGCTGGCGGGCATTTTGCGAGTGTTGCTGGGCGGCGGCTGAATGTTCCTTGCCCTTGGCGTGGTCGCCTTTGCCATGCTGTTCCGCCGCGGCGCGATGGGACTTGGCAGCGTTTTCATGATGCTCAGCGGCTTTATTGTGTTCGTCTCGAGCCATGAGATTCCTCCGTTTGATGTTCAACGACTTGAATGTCGACATCCAAGTGACTGACGGTAGCTAAGCCACCACGGCGCTGAAACCAGAGATACAAAAAAAGAAACCTCGTCACGAATGTCCGAAGTTCCATCAGTGGAAAATCTATGCGGTGATCATTTGGATGATCCAACAAAAAACATGCGTTGGAAGACATGCGTTGGAAGACATGTGTTGGAACACCGCGTTCCATCATTCGCGGGCCAATAATCGTCGCACAAGGGCGAAGGAGAATTTACGCGCCGCGTCCAACAGCGCCCGCGGCGTTGGCCGGCGGATTGGGCGGCCGCAACACCGCACGCATGCCCGAACCCCGTCTCGGCCGCGGCCGTCGCGCCGTCCGCTTGACGCTCGCCGCCAATTGCTCGCGCAAGCTCGGCGGCTTTCGCCGCGACGACGCCGCTTTCAGCCGCGAGCGCAGCAAAGCGAGGACGGCCGCTTCCTGCGGCTCAAGACCGGAAACCTTGTCGCGCAAGAGTTTCTCCGACCGCTCGGTCAGCTCCTTGACCAGCGCGCCGTCGAGATAGGCGTTGAGGATTTCCGGGTGCACATAACACTTGCGGCAGATCGCCGGCGTGTTGCCGAGCCGCTTGGCGACGCCCTCGATGGCCGAGCGGACGTTGCGCTTGGCCTGCGCCTCGCTGTCGAAGGTCTCGACCTCTTGCAGCGCGATGCCGGCGAGCACCGTTCCGGCCCAGGTGCGAAAATCCTTGGCGGTGACGTCGCTGCCGGTGATGTCGCGCAAATAGGCATTGACGTCGGTCGAGGTCACGTCGGCAATGGCGCCGCCGTCGTCGCGGTATTGCAATAGCTCCTGGCCGGGCAAGTCCTGGCAGGCGCGAATGATTTTAGCGACCCGACGATCCTTGATGCGGGTCGTCCATTCCTTGCCGCTTTTGCCGATGAAGTGGAAGCACACCTGCGAGCCATCGACCTCGGCATGGCGGTTTTTCAGCGTGGTGAGGCCATAGCTCTTGTTCTGCCTGGCGTAATCGTCATTGCCGACGCGGATCAAGGTCTTGTCGAGCAGATAAACGACGGTGGCGAGGATTTTTTCGCGCGGCAGACCCGGCCGGCGCATGTGCGCGCGCACCGTCTTGCGGATCGCCGGCAGCGCGCGGGCGAAGGCAATCACGTGCTGGTATTTGGTGCTCTCGCGCACCTCGCGAAAGCGCGGGTGATAGCGGTATTGCTTGCGCCCTCTGGCGTCGCGGCCGGTCGCCTGCATGTGGCCATCGGCGAAGGGGCAGATCCAGACATCCGACCAGGCCGGCGGGACGGCGAGCGAGCGGATACGCTGCAAGGTCGTCTTGTCGGATACGCTTTTGCCGGCGGCGTCGAGGTAGCGAAAGTGCCGTCCGGCCCGCCGGCGCGTAAGCCCCGGACGGGCGTCCGAGACGTATTTCAGCCCGGCCGCCGCGGCGGTGTCTTGCGGCGCCACGAGGTCCGCTCCCGGGCCGTCCGGCGCCGAAGCCGCTTGTTTTGTTTGTGAATTCCTGCTCGCCATGTCACTTGCATTCGTCAGCGGAGAACTTGCAAGGAGGCCAGCGGTTCCGCAGCACCGTTCAAACTGCATCGCTGCCGGATACGCTCCGCCCGTCCATTTTGGCCTAATCGTTTTCGCCAATCGAGCCGGGAACATTATGGTTGGCCGGACCGTTACTTGAGGTTGGGTGGGACCTACGGCATCGTCGGACGGGCGCGAGCGGGCAATAGCCAGGCATAGTGAATGGAACAAACCGGGCCGCCCGACGCACCAATGACGGGCACGACGGAAGACGAACGCTACCGCCTGCTGATCGAGGCCGTCACCGACTATGCGATCTTCATGCTGGACGCCGATGGCATCGTCGCCAGCTGGAACCCCGGCGCGAAGCGCCTGAAGGGTTATGAATCGCACGAAATCATCGGCCAGCATTTCTCGCGGTTTTATTCCGAAGAAGACCGCAACGCAGGCATCCCGGCCCGCGCGCTCGAGACCGCCCGGCGCGCCGGCAAATTCGAGATCGAAGGCTGGCGCATACGCAAGGACGGCAGCCGGTTTTGGGCCTATGTCGTCATCGACCCGATCCGATCGCCGACCGGCAAAACGGTCGGCTATGCCAAGATTACCCGCGACCTGAGCGAGCGGAAGCAAGCCGAGGAAGCGCTCAAGGTAAGCGAGCAGCAGTTCCGCCTGCTGGTGCAGGGCGTGACCGACTACGCCATTTACATGCTCGATCCGCAAGGCCGCATCACCAGCTGGAACGCCGGCGCGCAGCGCATCAAGGGATATACGCCGGACGAAATCATCGGCCAGCACTTCTCGCGATTTTACACGGAGAGGATCAGGCTGCCGGCGAGCCGCAACGCGCGCTCGAAACCGCCGCGCAGCGACGGCCGTTTTGAGAAGGAAGGCTGGCGGGTACGCAAAGACGGCACGCGGTTCTGGGCGCATGTCGTGCTCGATCCGATCCGCGCCGATGACGGCTAGCTTGTTGGATTCGCGAAAATCACCCGCGATATCACCGAGCGAAAGGAGGCTGCAGAGAGACTCGAGAAGGCGCGCGAAGCGTTGCTGCAAGCGCAGAAAATGGAGGCCATCGGCCATCTGACCGGCGGCATCGCCCACGATTTCAACAATCTCTTGATGGCGGTGCTCGGCAGTCTGGAGCTGGTGCGCAAGCGCCTGCCCGCCGAAGACAAAGGACTGCTCGCGCTGGTGGACAATGCCGTACTGGGCGCGCAGCGGGGCGCCATTCTGACCCAGCGGATGCTGGCCTTCGCGCGACGGCAGGATTTGCAGAACGAACCCGTGCGATATTCCGGAGCTGGTGCTCGGCATGACCGAACTGCTGCAGCGTTCGATCGGGCCGCAAATCGCCATCGAGACCCGCTTTCCGCTGGCGCTAGGCCGGTGAGCTCGGACGCCAACCAGCTCGAAATGGCGCTGCTCAATCTCGTCGTCAACGCGCGCGACGCGATGCCCGCGGGCGGCCGGATCATCGTGGCGGCCCGCGATGCGGATTCGCAACCGAGCGAGCCTGGCGGCCTCAAGGCCGGACGTTACGTCTGCCTGAGCGTGCACGGACACCGGCGACGGCATGGACCAAGGGACGCTGGAGCGGGCGATGGAGCCGTTCTTCACCACCAAGGGCCGGGCAAGGGCACCGGGCTTGGCCTGTCGATGGTGCACGGGCTGGCCGAGCAATCGGGCGGACGTTTCATCCTGAAAAGCCAGCCGGCACAAGGCACGACGGCGGAACTGTGGTTGCCGGTCGACGAGGGGATCAACCCGGCCGCCGAGAAGCAGGCGGCAATCCGGGAGGCCGAGCGGCATCAGCCGATGCTGGTCGTGCTGGCCGTCGATGACGACCCTCTGGTGCTGACCAATACCGTGGCCATGCTGGAGGATCTCGGTCACACCGCCATCGGCGTATCGTCCGGAAAGCTGGCGCTTGAAACGTTGCGCCAGGACAACTCGGTCGATCTGGTGATTACCGACCAGATCATGCCGCAAATGACCGGCGTGCAGCTTGCCGACGCGATCAAGGCGGAATGGCCGGAGCTTGCGGTGATCCTGGCGTCAGGATTTGCCGAGGCGCCGGCAGGCATTCACCGGCTGCCGCGGCTGTCCAAGCCGTTCAACCAAAGCGAGCTTGCCGCGAAAGTGGCGGAGGTCCATTCCTCGCTCGGCAAGGCGCGAGTTTTGAAATTCCCCGCCTCACAGCCGAAAGGCTAAAGCCTCTGACCTAGCCGAAACGCGCATCGGCGGATGGCCGAATGGGCAGAGCATGGCAGCAACGTGCGGCACCGCTGCCGACGGCGGCACCCGGATGAAGCGACGCAAAATCTGCAGTCAGGCGAACGGGTGTTCCGTTGCCGGATTGCGCTATCGCGCTCCATCCGGATCATTGAGAAAATCGGCTGGGCTCGGCAATCCGGATCGCCCGTTACCTGGTGCCCGGCTTGTAATAGTCGCCCTGCCTCTGTTCTTGTGCTTGCGCCGGAGAAAGCTTTTGCGGGCGGGTACCGGAGAAGTCGTAGTAATCGCCGTGCCTAAATTCCCGCTGCTGCCTGGGGCTCGCCTGCTGCGGCATAGTCGGGCCGGGCTTGTAATAGTCTCCGGACTGCGGATTTTGCGCGAGAGCCGGCGTCGCAATCGACATTACGAAAATCGCGGCCAGCAATTTCGTGGTGAGATTCATCGGAGGTCTCCATGACCGAAGCCTCCAGTCCCTGGCCGAGATTAATGGATGGGATTAAGTCGGAAGTATGAGGGATAGGTCACCCCTATTGCCGGATAAGTACGGGGCGCAACGCATTTCTATAAGCTTCTCAAAACTCTATTTCGTAGAACAATCTACAAACTCTATTTGTTGGCGCATTGGAACAGCCCAAGTCGAAACGAGTTGCTGCGGCGATTTTTGGGCGGGAACCCCTGCTGCGCACATTGCGTCCGGAAGATCACGAATTGCGGCGGATTGAAAATGCCGCAGCCGATGTCGCAATCGAACCTTCTCAGGTCGGTGATTTGCGCGCCTATGCGGCCTGAGACCTGCATGCATATTGCCGCAGCAGGTATGTGGCGGGCCAGGCGCGGCCTTGGCGCCCGCGCCAACTGGCCCAATCCGGGGACCCGGCACGACTTATGCCTTAAAATCATGCTTTAGAATCGCAGGCGCGGCGTGCTACGGCACGGCGGCATAAGGGACAGAGCGATGTCGGTTGCCGAGACCATAACGCGCGAGGCGGGAGGCGATTTCATCCGCGATATCGTGCGCGCCGATCTTGCCTCGGGCCGGCACAAGGCCATCCGCACCCGCTTTCCGCCCGAGCCGAACGGCTATCTGCATATCGGCCACGCCAAATCGATCTGTCTGAATTTCGGCATCGCCGAGGAATTTTCCGGCCATTGCAATCTGCGCTATGACGACACCAATCCGGTCAAGGAGTCGCAGGAATTTATCGACGCCATCGAGCGCGACGTGCGCTGGCTCGGCTTCGACTGGGGCAGCAATCTTTTTCACGCCTCGGATTATTTCGAGCAGCTCTATGCCTGGGCCGAGCACCTCATCGGCGCCGGCAAGGCTTATGTCGACGATCAGAGCCAAGAGGCGATGCGCGCCAATCGCGGCACGCTGACCGAGCCGGGCAAGAACAGCCCGTTTCGCGACCGCGGCATCGAGGAGAACCTCGATCTGTTGCGCCGCATGCGCGCCGGCGAGTTTCCGAACGGCGCGCGCGTGTTGCGCGCCAAGATCGACATGACGTCCGGCAATATCAATCTGCGCGATCCGGTGCTCTACCGCATCCTGCACGCCGAGCATCCGCGCACCGGCAAAACCTGGTGCATCTATCCGAGCTACGATTTCGCCCATGGCCAGTCGGACGCCATCGAAGGCGTCACGCATTCGATCTGCACGCTGGAATTCGAGGACCACCGGCCGCTCTATGAATGGTTCTTGGCCAACCTGCCGGTGCCGTCGCATCCGCACCAGTACGAATTCGCCAGGCTCAATCTCACTTACACGGTGCTGTCGAAGCGGGTTTTGACCGAACTGGTGCGCGGCGGCTATGTGTCGGGCTGGGACGATCCGCGCATGCCGACGCTGGCGGGGATTCGCCGCCGCGGCGTACCGGCGGAAGCCGTCCGCGATTTCGTCAAGCGTATCGGCGTCGCCAAGGCCAACAGCCTGGTCGACGTGGCGATGCTGGACTTTTCCATCCGCGAGTACCTCAACAAGACCGCGGCACGGCGCATGGCGGTCTTAAGGCCGCTGAAAATCGTGATCGAGAATTATCCGGAAGGCCAGAGCGAGGAACTGGAAGCGCTCAATCATCCGGACGATGCGGCTGCCGGCACGCGGCGCCTGCGCTTTTCGCGCGAGCTTTTCATCGAGCGCGAGGATTTCATGGAAAACCCGCCGAAGAAATTCTTCCGCCTGTCGCCGGGCGCCGAAGTGCGGCTGCGCTATGCTTATTTCATCAAGTGCCATGACGTGAAGAAGAACGCGGCCGGGGAGGTGATCGAGTTGCGCTGCACCTACGATCCCGCCACCAAAGGCGGCAATGCGCCGGACGGCCGCAAGGTGAAGGCCACCATGCATTGGCTCTCGGCGGCGGATGCGCTGCCTGCGGAAGTGCGCTTGTACAATCCGCTGTTCTCGAATGCCGAGCCGGACGCCGGCAATTTTGCCTCCGAACTCAATCCGCTTTCGTTGGAAGTGATCGCCGATGCGCGCGTCGAGCCGGCGCTGGCGGACGCCGCGACGGGTACGCCAGTGCAGTTCGAGCGGCAGGGCTATTTCTGTCCGGATGTCGACTCAACGCGCGAGCGCCTCGTCTTCAACCGCACCGTCGGCTTGCGCGATACGTGGGCGAAAGTGTCGGCGGCCAAAGGTTCCGCCACCGGCTGATTGCCTACCGGCCCGTTGAACTGTGATTTGTTGCACCGCAACGATTTTCCTTTTCGCGCGTTTTGCGTCCGCCACGCCATTCGGAAACCCAAGCGCCGATGCGATGAATTTCAGACTGCCGCCGTTTGGGGGGCGGGTTGTGCCGCACCCCAAGCGCTTATTTGCCCTTGCGATCCTGACCGTGCCGCTCGGGCTTTTATCCGGCTGCGGCAACGGCGTGCTGACGCCGCGCGGCCCGATCGGCAGCGCTAACGCTATCATTCTCTTGGACGCCGTCGGCATCATGTCGGCGATCGTCGTGCCGACGATCATCGCGGCTGTTGGCTTTCGCCTGGTGGTTTCGCGCTTCCAACACCCGAGCGCGATTCCGGCCGGATTTCGTCTATTCCGGCCGCATCGAGATCATCGTCTGGGCGATCCCGCTCCTGGTCATCCTGTTTCTCGGCGGCGTGATCTGGATCGGCGCGCACGAGCTCGACCCGTTCGAACCGATCGATGCGCAAGAGCAAGCCGCTCGAAGTGCGAGGTCGTCTCGCTCGATTGGAAATGGCTGTTCATTTATCCGGAGCAGGGGATCGCCAGCGTCAACGAGCTGGTCGTGCCGGCCGGCGTGCCGGTGCATTTCTCGCTCACCTCGGCGACGGTGATGAACTCGTTCTTCGTGCCGCAGCTCGGCAGCATGATCGCGACCATGAACGGCATGATCACGCAGCTTTATCTGAAAGCCGACCACCCCGGCGATTTCTACGGCGAGTCCGCGCAATTCAGCGGCGACGGATTCTCCGACATGCAATTCGCGCTGCATGCCGTGCCGCAGGACGCCTTCGACCAATGGGTCGCCGGCGTGCGCGCAATCCGGGCCGGCGCTCGATCGCGCAGGCTACGCCGCGCTGCTGGCGGCAAAGCCAGAACGACGCGCCGTTCACCTACCGCAGCGTCGAGCCGAACCTGTTCGACGCCATCGTGCGGCAGCAATTGCCGCCGGGCCAGGGCCCGCAAAACGGCAATGGCGGACCGCAAGTGCGGCCGGTCGGAGGTCGCTGACATGCTCGGCAAGCTCAGCTTGGACGCGATTCCGTTCGATCAGCCGATTCCGCTCATCGCCGGCGTCGGCGGTGATCGTCGTCATGCTCGGCGTGATCGCCTGGGTCGTCGTCAAAGGCCACCTGCCGTATCTCTGGCACGAGTGGATCACCAGCGTCGATCACAAGCGCATCGGCGTCATGTATGTGCTGCTCGGCCTGGTGATGCTGCTGCGCGGCTTCATCGACGCCATCATGATGCGCTCGCAGCAGGCGCTCGCTTTCCATGCCCCCGGCTATCTGCCGCCCGAGCATTACGACCAGGTATTCTCGGCGCACGGCACGATCATGATCTTCTTCGCCGCGATGCCGACTCGATGATCGGGCTGATGAATTTCGTCGTGCCGCTGCAGCTCGGCGTGCGCGACGTCGCCTTTCCGACGCTCAATTCGACGAGCTTCTGGCTCACCGCCACCGGCGCGCTGCTGGTCAATATCTCGCTGGTGGTCGGCGAGTTCGCGCGCACCGGCTGGCTGCCTTATCCGCCGCTGTCGGAGCTCAGATACTCGCCCGGGGTCGGCGTCGATTATTATCTGTGGGCGCTGCAGATCTCCGGCGTCGGCACGCTGATGACCGGCATCAATTTCGTCACCACCATTCTCAAGATCCGCGCGCCGGGCATGAGCTATCTGCGCATGCCGATGTTCTGCTGGACCGCGCTCGCCGCCAACCTGCTGATCATCGCCGCCTTTCCGGTGCTGACCGCCACGCTCGGCATGCTGATCGCTCGATCGCTATCTCGGCTTCCATTTCTTCACCAACGAGGCCGGCGGCAACATGATGATGTTCATCAACCTGATCTGGGCGTGGGGCCATCCCGAGGTCTACATCCTGGTGCTGCCGGCCTTCGGCGTCTTCTCCGAGGTGATCTCCACGTTTTCGGGCAAGCCGCTGTTCGGCTACCGCTCGATGGTCGCCGCGACGTTGTTCATCTGCCTGGTGTCGTTCACGGTGTGGCTGCATCACTTCTTCACCATGGGCGCCGGCGGCGACGTCAATGCCGTGTTCGGCATCGCCACCAGCATCATCGCGGTCGGCACCGGCGTGAAGATCTACAACTGGATGTTCACGATGTACGGCGGCCGCATCCGCTTCGCGACGCCGATGCTGTGGTCGATTGGGGTTCATCGTCACCTTCATCATCGGCGGCATGACCGGCGTGCTGCTGGCGGTGCCGCCGGCCGATTTCCAGCTGCACAACAGCCTGTTCCTGGTCGCGCATTTCCACAACGTCATCATCGGCGGCGTGGTGTTCGGCGGCTTTGCCGGCATGACCTACTGGTTTCCCAAGGCGTTCGGCTTCCGCCTGCATGAGGGCTGGGGCAAGGCCGCGTTCTGGTTCACCATTGTCGGGCTTCTACGTCACCTTCATCCCGCTCTATGCCGCGGGTCTTCTCGGCATGACGCGGCGCCTGCAGCATTACGACGTCGCGCGAATGGCGGCCGTGGGTGCTCGCTGCCGGCGTCGGCATGGTGTTCTTTTGCATCGCGCTGGTCTGCCAGGTGATGCAGCTCGTCGTCAGCATCCGCCGCCGCGGCAGCTGCGCGACGTGACCGGCGATCCCTGGGACGGCCGCTCGCTGGAATGGGCGACGCCGTCGCCGCCGCCGCCGTTCAATTTCGCGGTGCTGCCCAATGTGGAAGGCGAGGAGCCGTATTGGCAGATCAAGCGGCGCGCCATCGAGACCCAGCAAATGTCGGCCGAGCCCGACTACCAGCCGATCGAAATGCCGCGCAACAGCCCGACCGGTTTCATCACCGCGTTCTTCGCCACCATCACCGGCTTCGCGTTGATCTGGCACATCTGGTGGCTGGTCGGCGTCGGCATCGCCGCGGCCTATGCGGTGTTCGTCTGGTTCGCCTGGCGCGACGTCGAGGAATACGAAATTCCGGCCGAGGAGGTGGCGCGCATCGATCGCGCCCGCCGGCAATGCGCGCGCAGGCCTGGCTTGCCGTGCATGCGCGCCAAGGAGAGCCGGCATGAGCGCCGCCGAGGCCGTCGCCGGCGGCCGTGATCGGGGCGCCGATCCCTACAAACTCGGCCATGGCGGCGAACGCGATCGCGGCCACGGTGGCGGCCATGGCGGTCACGGCGGCGGCGATGGGCGCGGACACGATTATGCCACGGGACATGGCGAGGGCGGCCCGGCATCCAAGCGCGTCATCGTCGGCTACGGCTTCTGGCTGTTTCTGCTCAGCGACATCGTGCTGTTCTCCTGCCTGTTTGCCGCGCATGCGGTGCTGCAGACGGCAACCGCCGGCGGCCCGGCCGGACGAGGACCTGTTCAATCCGACGAGCATCGCGCTCGAAACCGCGTGTCTCTTGCGTCGAGCTTCACCTGCGGGCTGTCGGCAAGTGGCGGCGGATGCGCGCAATCAGATCTGGACCCAGCTCGCGCTCGCCGTCACCGGGCTTCTCGGCCTGACTTTCCTGCTCCTCGAAGCGCGCGATTTCGCCGGCATGATCGCCGCAAGGCGACGGGCCGCAGCGCAGCGCGTTTCTGTCCTCGTTCTTCGCCGTGGTCGGCTGCCACGGCGCGCACGTGACGGCGGGACTGTTGTGGCTCGGCACCATGATGGCGCAGGTGTTCTTCAAGGGCTTCCGGCCCAACATCATGCGCCGGCTGCTTGTGCTTCAACCTGTTCTGGCACGTGCTCGACATCATCTGGGTGGCGCTGTTCACGATCGTCTATCTGATAGGAGAAGGCCGATGAGCGATATGCCCGTCGGTCACGACCACGGCGACCTCGCGCCCGGCCTTGACCCGGAAGGCACCAGCGTCTGGCACGAGATTGCCAGGGTTATCTGCTCGGGCTCGTGCTTGCGAGCCTGCTCACCGTCGCGTCGTTCTGCCATGGTGCACACCAATCTGATCTGGGGGCCGGGCATTCCGGTGGCGCTGGCCGTGCTCGCCGTCGCGCAGATCGGCGTGCACCTGGTCTTCTTCCTGCATCTGACCACCGCGCCGGACAACACCAACAACGTGCTGGCGCTCGCCTTCGGCGTGCTGATCGTCGCGCTGATCATCGGCGGCTCGCTCTGGATCATGGACCATCTCGACACCCGCATGATGCCGATGGACCAGATCATGCAGATGCAGCGCTGAAGGCGTCGAAAACAACGGTCCGTCGAATAATGCGGGACGCGGCAGGGCGAGCCCGAAGCGGTGGGTATCCCTTTGGATACCGGGTGGGGCAAGCCCGCATGACACGCCCAAACTACGATTGGACAGCGCAGGCGCGCCACTCTATCCATTCGGCCAACCTATCGACCGACACATGAGATCCCAACATGACTGACACGCCGCAATACACGCCACCTGAAGTCTGGGTCTGGGAGAAGGAAGGCGGCCCCAATTGGCGCTACGGCAATACCAATCGCCCTATCGCGGGGGCGACGCATGAGAAAGCGCTGCCGCGCGGCAAGCATCCGCTGCAGCTCTACTCGCTGGCGACGCCCAATGGCGTCAAGGTTACAATCATGCTGGAGGAATTGCTGGCCGCCGGTCACAGCGGAGCGGAGTATGACGCATGGCTGATCCGGATCGGCGAGGGCGACCAGTTCGGCAGCGGATTTGTCGCGGTGAACCCGAATTCCAAAATCCCGGCGCTCATGGATTATAGCGAGCAGCCACCGCGACGCGTGTTCGAATCCGGCTCGATCCTGCTCTATTTGGCGGAGAAATTCGGCGCCTTCCTGCCCAAGGATCGCGGCAAGCGCACCGAGGCGCTGAACTGGCTGTTCTGGCAGATGGGTTCAACGCCTTATGTCGGCGGCGGCTTCGGGCACTTCTATGCCTATGCGCCGGTGAAGATCAAATATGCCATCGATCGTTTTGCGATGGAGGTCAAACGCCAGCTCGATGTCCTCGACCGGCAGTTGGCGGACAATCAATTCATCGCCGGAGACGAATATACGATCGCCGATATGGCGATCTGGCCGTGGTACGGCAACGGCATGTTGAACGGCGCCTCCTACAACGACCCGCGCAAGTTTTTGCAGACGCATGAATACAAAAACCTGACGCGCTGGACAAAAGAAATCGGCGAGCGGGCCGCCGTCAAGCGCGGACGAATGGTCAACCGCGCCAGCGGACCGCTTGCAGAACAATTGCACGAACGCCATGACGCCGGCGATTTCGCAACCAAAACGCAGGACAAGATCGGCGCGCGCGGGTAACCCGAGTTGCCATGGCGTGCGGTGGCTTGCGATTTCGGCGGCGTGCTCTATGTCACGGCCGAACGCGAGCCGGCTGTTTGAGTTGCGGCGGCGCGATGCTGCGCCGCTCGTGCACCCCCCTCGCCAGCGCCCGCGGGCCCCTGTAGCCTAGGGTTGTATTTCAGCGCGCGGGGGCCGCGCAGTGGCGCAGCACGGCCAAGACACAACGAATACCAAGCTCGAGAACCGCGTTCGCGCGGGCTCAGTGGCTTGGCCTATCGGCGATCGGCCGGTCGGCGGCCACGCACCGTGGACGGGCGCTTGGGGCGCAATCGGCGGGCAATCGCAATTCGCCGTTATGAGCCGCATCCGCAAATGGGCGGCGGTCGAAAGCGGTGCCGGGCGCCTCTTGCCATGGCTCGCGGTGGCTTACGGTTTCGGCGACGTGCTGTATTTCACCGCCGAGCGCGAGCCGGCTGTCTGGGCGGCGGTGGCGCTTGCGGTGATCGGCGCGGCGATCGCGATCTTGGCACGGCGCAGGAGCTTCGGCTTTCCGCTGGCGCTTACCTTCGCCGCGCTCGCCAGCGGTTTCGCCTCCGCCACGCTGCACACGGCGTGGATCGCCCATCCGGTGCTGCGCCGCCCGGCCTGGGGCATCACCGTCACCGGCTTTGTCGAGTCGCGCGAGGAGCGCGAGAAGAGCGACCGCATCGTCGTGCGGGCGCACACGATTGAAGGCAGCCGCCTCGATCCGGCGCCGCAGCGCCTGCGCGTCGTCCTGCGCCCGGGAACCGCGCCGCCGGTCGGCGCATTCGCGGCGTTCAAGGCCGACCTGACGCCGCCGCTTTCGCCGCTGCGGCCCGGCGGCTACGATTTCGCGCGCGATATGTATTTTTCCGGGCTCGGCGCGTCGGGCTTCGTGCTCGGCCGGATCAAGACCGCCGCGCCGCCGGCCAAGGGCGGCGCCCGGCTGCGCTACGCCGCGGCCGTCGAGGGCATGCGCGAGAAGATCGATAAGCGCATCCGCGCCGTCATTCCCGGCGACGAGGGCGCGATTGCCTCGGCGGTGATCACCGGCAAGCGCGGCGAAATTTCGCCGGCTGTCAAAGACGCCTTCTATGTCTCCAGCCTCGTCCATGTACTGGCGATCGCCGGCTTCCACATGGCGGTGGTGACCGGGATCATATTCTTTTTTGTTCGCGGCGGGCTTGCTTTGATCCCGGGGCTCGCCGAGCGCGCACCGATCAAGAAATGGGCCGCGGCCTGCGCCTTCGTCATCGCCGCGTTTTATCTGGTGCTTTCCGGCGCCGGCATCGCCACCCAGCGCGCCTTCGTGATGGTCGCCATAGTGCTTGTCGGCGTCATGGTCGATCGGCCGACGCTGACGTTCCGCACACTGAGCCTGGCCGTGTTCGCGGTCCTCGTCCTGGCGCCGCAGGCCGTCTTGACGCCGAGCTTTCAATTGTCGTTCGCGGCAACGCTCGCCTTGATCGCCGCTTATCAATTTGGACTGCCGTGGCATCCCAGACGCGACACCGGCTTTCGCGCACGTGTGGCGCTGTGGGGCGCGCGCGAGGTCGCGGCGATCGCCTTTACCTCGGTGATTGCCGGCCTCGCCACCATGCCTTTCGCCGCCTACCACTTCCATCGCCTGGCGCCCTATGGCGTCCTCGCCAATGTTCTGGCGATGCCGGTGGTCTCCGTCTGGGTCATGCCGATGGGCATTCTCGGCGTGCTGACCTTGCCGCTCGGTTTCGATGCCGAGTTCTGGCGGCTGATGGGCGATGGCATCGGCTGGATTATCACCGTCGTGCTGTGGGTGGCGCATCTGCCCGGAGCGGTCGGCCGCATTGCCGCCTTCGGCACCGGCCCGGTGCTGCTGTGCGCCGCGGGTTTGCTGCTGCTGTCGCTTCTGCGCAGTCCATTGCGCGTGACCGGCGTGCCGCTATGCTTGCCGCCGCACTCTGGGCGGTCGCAGCGCCGCGGCCGGATATCCTGGTGTCGCCCGACGGCGCGACCGTGGCGCTGCGCGGGCGTGACGGACGGCTTGCCGTGCTGCATGAGAGCCGCGACAACTACGCGCTCGAAGACTGGCTCGCGGCAGACGCCGACGGGCGCGACGTCCACGACCGCAGCTTGGGGGAGGGGATCGCCTGCGATCCGTCAGGCTGCACCGGCAAACTCGCCGACGGTGCGGTGGTGGCCTATGCGGTCGAACCCGATGCTTTCGAGGATGATTGCCGCCATGCGTCCTTGATCCTGGCGGTGCATGACGATCCACCGCCCGGCTGCGCAGCGACGGTCATCGGACGCGATACCTGGTACGACCGCGGCGCGCTGGCCTTGCGCCGCGACGGCGCCGGCTTTGTCATCGAGTCGGCGCGGCCGGAAAATTACGACCGACCGTGGGCGCCGGCCTGGCATTCACGCGCCAACCAATCCTCCGATACGAGTACAGGCGCGACAGGCAACGCGGTGCCGCTTAAGGCCACCCCAACCAAAGACGATATCGAAGAGGATGAGTAACGGGTCTTTCCCGTGCACGGCCCCATGGGCGGGGAGCCGGGACTCCGCCGCCGCCGCCGTTGCAGAACGATCTGCAATAATAACGATCTGCAATTATTCCGCTTTAGCGGTGAGCATAAATTGCGGCGCGCGCCTTCGGCGCCCCGGAATAACGGTATTCAATACCTTCGGAACAATCCCACGAGCTTGCCCTGAATGCGCACGCGGTTCGGCGGCAGAATCCGCACTTCATAAGACGTGTTGGCGGGCTCGAGCGCGATCGAAGCGCCGCGGCGGCGGAAGCGCTTGAGCGTGGCTTCCTCGTCGTCGATCAAGGCGACGACGATGTCGCCGGTATCGGCGGCGTCGGTGCGCTTGAGCAGCGCCATGTCGCCGTCGAGAATACCGGCCTCGATCATCGAATCGCCGCGCACTTCAAGCGCGAAATGCTCGCCGGTCGACAACATGTCGGGCGGCATGTTGATGGTGTGGCTGCGGGTCTGGATAGCCTCGATCGGGGTGCCGGCGGCGATCCGGCCCATCACCGGCACCGCCACGGAGCGGCCGCCGTCCTCTTCGGAGGCCGCGCGAACGCGGCCGAGATTGCCTTCGATGACGCTCGGCGTGAAACCGCGGGCGCGCCCAGCACCCATGCCGTGGGCAATCAACTCCGGCAGCTTGATCACCTCGATGGCGCGCGCCCGGTTGGGCAGGCGGCGAATGAAGCCGCGCTCCTCGAGCGCCGTGATGAGACGGTGGATGCCGGACTTGGAGCGCAGATCCAGCGCATCCTTCATCTCGTCGAACGACGGCGGCACGCCCGCCTCCTTCAGCCGCTCATGGATGAACCGCAAGAGCTCGGCTTGCTTGCGCGTCAGCATCGGCGTTGGTCTCCCTCGGCAACTTTCGACCGAAAGGTCGAAACAAATCATGAACGGACACTATCCGTTCCATATGTGTTCTGCAACCATTTAATTTGAAGTGAAGAAAGCGCGGCTCGGAGCGAACCGCCGCTTAAGCCTAAGAAATTTGCCGAACGATCGCTGTTTCTTGCTTTTGAAGCACAATGGCGAGCGCGGCGTCGCACTGTTCCTGCGGATTTAAAGGGGATGCTGTGTCAGAGGGGCCGAAATCGAGATGAACGCGATTCGGCCGCCGTCGCGGCGTTCAGCGATCGAACCGCATGATCTCGCAGGCGCTGCCGGCCTTCGCTGGCGACGCATGAGGCGCGCGGATGACGAGACAGCCGGCCTGGGCGAGCGGCGCCATCATGGATGAATCCTGCGCCGGGAACGGCGTCGCAATAAGCCCGTCGGCGCTGTCGTCGAGTTTGGCGCGCAGGTAGTCGGCACGCTCGTCGTTCTCGGCAAGATCGCAGCCGAGCACGGCGTGCTCGATCGGCGCCACCAGATCGGTGCGGCCGCTCATGCGGCGGATGAGCGGCACCAGAAACAAAAACGCACAAACATAAGACGACACCGGATTGCCCGGCAGGCCGAGCATATGCATGTCGCCGAGCCGGCCGTGCATCAGCGGCCGTCCGGGCCGCATCGCCACCTTCCAAAACGACAGGTCGACGCCTTCTTCGGCAAAGGCCTTTTGCACGAAATCGTGCTCGCCGACCGAGGCGCCGCCGGTGGTGACCAGAATATCGGCGGGGAGGTCGCGCGCATCCTCGATCGCGGTCATCGTCGCTTGCAGCGTATCGTGGACGATGCCGAGATCGGTCACGTCGGCGCCCTCGGCACGCGCCAGCGCGGCGAGCGAAAAGCCGTTGGAGTAGACGATCTGGCCCGGCCCTGGCTCGCGGCCGGGCGGCACGAGTTCATCGCCGGTGGCAAATAGCGCAATGCGCGGCCGGCGATAGACCGGCACCAGCGGGTAATTCATCCCGGCGGCCAAAGCGAGATCGCGCGCGCGGAGCCGGTGGCCCTTGCGCAACAGTGTCTCGCCGGCGGTAAAGTCCAGGCCTTTAGGCCGGACATTGCGGCCCTTGGCCGTGGACTTCTGGATTTCGACAACGTCGCCGTCGCGCCTGGTGACTTCCTGGACGACCACGGTATCGGCGCCGTCCGGCACCACGCCGCCGGTGAAAATACGGGCTGTCTGTCCGGCAGCAACCGGTTTGGCAAAGGGCCGGCCGGCGGCGACTTCGCCGACGATATCCAGGCGCACTGGAGCGCCTACGATATCTGCCGCCCGCACCGCATAGCCGTCCATGGCCGAAACGGCCGCCGGCGGCTGGGTGCGGAGCGCCTTGAGGTCGAACGCGAGGACGCTGCCGTCGGCCCGTTCCAGCGGTACTTCATCGGGCGGCAGGGGCTTGGCATGCGCCAGCACCTGTTCGAGCGCTTCGGCGACCGAAATCACGCGACTACTCCCGTTTCATTTGCGGGGCGCGGTAATGGCCGGAGCGGCCGCCGCGCTTCTCGACCAGCCGGATGCCCTCGATGCGCATGCCGCGCTCGACCGCTTTCACCATGTCATAGAGGGTGAGGCAGGCGACCGAAACCGCTGTCAGGGCTTCCATTTCGACGCCGGTGTTGCCGACGACCTTGACCCGCGCCGTGACCACGACGCCGGGCAATTTGGTATCGGGCGCAAGATCGACCTCGACCTTCGAGATCGACAGCGGGTGGCACAGCGGAATCAATTCATGCGTCCGCTTGGCCGCAAGAATTCCGGCAAGCCGCGCGGTGCCGAGAACGTCGCCCTTCTTGGCATCGCCGCGGCGGATGATGGCGAGCGTTGCGCCCTGCATGATCACGCGGCCCTCGGCAACGGCTTCCCGCTCGGTCACCGGCTTCGCCGAAACATCGACCATGCGGGCCTCGCCGCGACGGTCGAGATGACTGAGTTGTTTTGCGCGCCGGGCCAAAGTCGTTACCTGATTCCGTTGGCGAACTTTTAGTTACCGTACCGGCGCCGCGACGGCGTCACGGGCAAGCAAAGCGCGTGTCGCGGCGGTGACGTCGCTTTGCCGCATCAGGCTTTCGCCGACCAGGAAAGCCGCGATGCCGGCTTGCGTCAGGCGGCTGACATCCACCGGCGTGAAAATTCCGCTTTCGCCGACGATGATGCGTCCCGCCGGAACCAGGCGCGCCAGCCGTTCGCAGGTCGCAAGCGTGGTGTTGAAGGTTTTGAGATCGCGATTGTTGATGCCGAGAAGTTGAGATTTTAGGCGAAGCGCCCGTTCCAATTCCTTCTCGTCGTGGACTTCCAACAGCGCATCCATGCCAAGCCCGAGCGCCGCCTGCTCGAGCTCGGCCGCCAAGCCATCGTCGACCGCCGCCAGGATGATGAGGATGCAGTCGGCGCCGGACGCGCGGGCCTCCGTCACCTGATAGAGGTCGTACATGAAATCCTTGCGCAGCACCGGTAGCCGCGTTGCCGCGCGCACCGCGAGCAAATGATCGAGGCTGCCCTGAAACGATGGCGCATCGGTCAGCACCGAGAGGCAAGTGGCGCCGCCGGCTTCGTAAGCATGCGCCAGCGCCGGCGGATCGAAATCGTCGCGGATCAGGCCGCGCGACGGACTTGCCTTCTTGATCTCGGCAATCAGCGCGTAATCGCCCGCGGCCAGCCGACTTGCAATCGCGCGCGCAAAGCCGCGCGGAGCGTCCGCGGCCTCGGCAGCGGCCTGCAGTGCTGCGTGGGGACGGCGCGCCTTGGCGGTGGCGATCTCCGCGCGCTTATAGGCCGCTATCTTCTCCAATATGTCAGCCATCGTTGGAGACCACGATCAGCCGGTCGAGCCGGCCCTCGGCTTCGCCGGAATCCACCGAATGACTGGCAAGGGCGAAGCCGGATTGAAGGTCTTTGGCCTTGCCGGCGACGACGAGCGCCGCGGCGGCGTTCAACAGCGCCACGTCGCGCAGCGCGGTTTTCTTGCCTTCCAGTACATCCTCGACCGCCCGGGCATTGGCCGGCGCATCGCCGCCGCGCAATTCTTCCGGCCGCACGCGGCGCAGCCCGACCTCTTCCGGCGTGATCTCGAAGCTTGTGATGGCGCCGTCTTCGAGCGCGGTGACGCTGGTCGGTCCCGACGTCGTCACTTCGTCGAGCCCGTCGGCGCCGTGGACGACCCAGACCCGCTCGGAACCGAGATTTTTCAACACATGCGCCAGCGGCTCGGTCCACTGCTTGGAGAACACGCCGACCATCTGCCGCTTCACGCCGGCGGGATTGGACAAGGGACCGAGCAGGTTGAAAATGGTGCGAGTCCCCATCTCCACCCGGGTCGGCCCGACGTTCTTCATCGCCGGGTGATGCGCCGGCGCGAACATGAAGCCGATGCCGGCCTCGTGGATGCAATGGCCGATCTGCTGCGGATTAAGATCGATATTGACGCCGAGCGCCGTCAGTACGTCGGCGGCGCCCGACTTCGACGACAGTGCGCGATTGCCGTGCTTGGCGACCGGCACCCCGGCGCCCGCGACGATCAGCGCCGCCGTGGTCGAAATGTTGAACGAGCCCGAGGCATCGCCGCCGGTGCCGACGACATCGACCGCGTCCGGCGGCGCCTCGACCCGCAGCATTTTCGACCGCATCGCCGACACCGCGCCGGTAATCTCGTCGACGGTCTCGCCGCGCAGCCGTAAGCCCATCAACAGCGCGCCCATCTGCGACGGCGTCGCTTCGCCCGACATCATCTGTTCGAAGGCGCTGGCCGCTTCGGCGCGCGTCAGGACTGCGCCGGTCGCGACCTTGCCGATGAGCGCCTTTAACTCCACGGTCACGGTCAGCGATCCTTACAGCGCGTAAGCGGGCGTTTTGCGCGAAGCCGACGGCGCGCCGGCGGTGCGCCGGCCGGCCGCTACGTTCCAGGCCGCGGCGATTTCAAGGAAGTTCTTCAGCATCAGATGGCCATGGTCCGACGCGATGCTTTCGGGGTGGAATTGCACGCCGTGCACCGGCAGCCTGGCGTGGGAGAGCCCCATGATCAGGCCGTCGTCGGTCTGTGCGGTGACGCTGAGCTCAGCCGGCAGGGTCTCGCGATCGACCACCAGCGAGTGATAGCGCGTCGCCTTGAACGGTCCGTTGATGCCGCGAAACAACCCGCGCCCACCATGCCTGATGTCCGACAACTTGCCGTGCACCGGCACCGGCGCGCGCACGATTTTGCCGCCAAACGCATCGCCGATGGCCTGATGGCCGAGGCAGACACCGAGGGTGGGAATGCTTGGCGCCGCTTGCGCGATCAGCGCAAGGCAAATGCCGGCTTCCTTCGGCGTGCACGGTCCCGGCGACAGCACGATGGCCTCGGGCGCGGCCTCGATCACCGCGGCGGCGGTGACCTTGTCGTTGCGGTGCACGGAAACCTCCGCGCCCAGTTCACCGAAATAGTGCACCAGGTTGAAAGTGAAGCTGTCGTAGTTGTCGATCAGCACAATCATGGTCGGCCCGGGCGGCTCTTAGACACCGGCGAGGGCAGGGGTCAAGGCGGCGGTTGGTTCCTGGTGCGGGGCTAGAGTAATGCACTTCGGGCCCCAAAACGAGGCCAAAAGGACCCGCTCGGCAAACCAACCCGCGTGCTGACGGCCGGTAGCCCGTCCGATCGCGCGGAAGGCGGCGCTCAGCTTTCGCCAAGCAACCGGGATGCGGCGCTCTACGCGTTACTTGTCGGCGATGAACCGCGCCTGTCGCGGCTCCAAGAGGGGGTGGCGCACGTCGCGCATACAAGCGGCCTCGAAATACGGCCACGCATTCTGCGAACAGTCGACGCCAAGCGGGCGGATATCGGCGCGGTCGCCCTTGGCGGCCACTACTGCTGCGTTAGCTTGGACTGAAAAAGACAAACTCGGAAAAGCAACAAAACAAGCCGCCACGATCGCGGCAACCGCAATGGCGTAAACGGTCTTGATCATGACACCGGTCCCTGTGCTGCGCTCTTAGACGCTCTGAGAACGAAACGCGTTCTTGGCGCTGGAGTTGCTTTGCTATTTTCATAAATTTTTAGCGCCGATTGGGAACAACGGCTGTGACCTACGGCACCCCGCTGGGATTTATGCTAAGATGTTGAAATAGCGTCCTGTTTTGTTCAGATTTGAATTCATTGGATCGCCAGCCGGCAAACGAGCGCGCTTGCAGTCGCCGGACCCGCGGGCTAGACCGCCCGCCAGAAACCCACGCTTAGGCCCCGTCTATGCCCCGCGTTGCGCTGTTTGCCGGATCGTTCGATCCCATCACCAACGGCCATCTCGATGTCGTCAGCAAAGCGGTGAAGCTTGTCGATAAGCTTGTGCTTGCCGTTGGCGTCCATCCCGGCAAGACGCCGCTATTCTCGGTCGACGAGCGGCTTTCGATGCTCAACGAGATTTGCACGCCGCTCGGCCGTGCCGCCGGCTGCGAGATCGTTGCCACCACCTTCGCCGATCTGGTCGTGACCGCCGCCCGCCGCGCCGGCGCCACGGTGCTGGTGCGCGGCGTGCGCGACGCCACCGATTTCGACTACGAAATGCAGATGGCCGGCATGAACGCCGCCATGGCGCCCGACGTGCAGACCGTCTTTTTGCCGGCGGCGCCGGCGGTGCGCCCCATCACCGCCACGCTGGTGCGACAGATCGCCGGCATGGGCGGCGACGTAGCAGCCTTCGTGCCTGCAGCCGTCGCCGCACGGCTGAAGCAGAAATTCGTCTGACAACCCCGGAGCCGACATGAGCCGCCTTGCTGCGTTTCTCATTGCCTTGACCATCGCCGTGCCCGCTTTCGCGCAAAGCCTCAGCACGCCGGCGGCGCTGACCGCGCAGGCGCCGGCGAGCTACAAGGTGAAGTTCGACACCAGCAAAGGCGCCTTTGTTGTTGACGTGCATCGCGATTGGGCGCCGCGCGGCGCCGACCGTTTTTATAATCTGGTCAAGAACGGGTTTTTCAACGATGCCCGGTTTTTCCGGGTGATCTCAGGCTTCATGGTGCAATTCGGCATCAGCCCCGATCCGAAGATTGCGGCGGCGTGGCGCGATGCCAGCATCGGCGACGATCCGGTGAAACAGAGCAACACCCGCGGCATGATCACCTTCGCCACGCGCGGGCCTAATACGCGCACCACCCAGGTGTTCATCAATTACGGCGACAATGCCAGACTCGACGCTATGGGCTTTGCGCCGTTCGGTCAGATCGTCTCCGGCATGAACGTGGTGGATGCGCTCTACAGCGGCTATGGCGAAGGCGCGCCGCGCGGCGCCGGGCCCGAACAGGGCCGCATTCAGAGCGAGGGGAACGCCTATCTGACGCAGGCGTTTCCCAAGCTCGATTACATCAAAACCGCAACCATCGTGCCGTAACCGCTCGGCGCTTCGTTTCGTCCCATCAAGTATAAGGACTTTGACCATGGCCAAGGAATTGCCCGCCGGCGTGGATCCGAACAACGCGCTTGTTCTGGAGACCACCCCCGGCACGATCGTCATAAAACTTCACAACGATATCGCGCCCGGACACGCGGAACGGCTGAAGATGCTGGCGCGCGACAAGTTCTACGACGACGTGCCGTTCCATCGCGTCATCGACGGTTTCATGGCGCAAACCGGCGACGGCCAGCATGGCAACGGCACCGGCGGCTCATCGCATCCGGACCTCAAGGCGGAGTTTTCCGACAAGCCGTTCGTGCGCGGCACGGTGGGCATGGCGCGTAAGGGCGGCAGCAACAATTCGGCCAACAGCCAGTTCTTCATCATGTTCGACGATGGCGACTTTCTCAACGGCCAGTATACCGTGATCGGCGAAGTGGTGTCCGGCATGGATGTCGTCGACAAGCTCAAGCGCGGGGAGCCGCCGTCCAAGCCCGACCGCATTGTCAGTATGAAAGTGGCGGCCGACGCAAAATAGCCGCCCGCATTCTGGCGAGCGCGCGGCCGAGCGCGCGGCGTCATTATGGCCGGCGTTCCCGACGGAACTCCGCTCTGGCGAGCTTGGAGATTTGGCAAGCACGGCCATTTTGCCGCGCTGACATTCCGGCCTGCGCTCAATTCTACCACTCGTTTCGCGTCTCCGACTGCACATATCAGCCCTATGCGGGCGGCCTGCGGCGGCTGTGCGAAAGATAACGAGGGCAGTCATGCCGGATAATGAAGCGATGACGCATTGGCTCAAAGATAATGCTCAGAACTTGTGGTGGTTGGCGGGCTTTCTCGGCATAGCGATTATCGTATTCGCCGTCGGCCGCGGCACGGGGTTTCAGCAGTTTGGGCTCGGTCTCCTTTGCGCCGTCGTCGCCTTGTTCGTCGCGTTGGCGATATTTGAAGCGCTGTGGCAGGCCACCGCGCGTTTGCTCAAGTTGGACGTCTAAATTACAACGAATATTGCCACGGCGCCGGGCGGCGGGCGTAAATCCGGGGGAGGACTGCAATGACGCGGCTTGGAATTCTCGTCACCTGCTTGCTGTGTCAGTTGAGCGGGAGTGCGCCCGCGCAGACGGCCGGCAAATATCCGTCGCACTCGGTCAAGATCATCGTGCCCTATGCGCCGGGCGGCGCCACCGACATCGTCGCGCGCATTCTCGCCAACCAGTTGAGCAAGAGCCTCGGCCAGTCGTTCTACGTCGAGAACAGACCGGGCGCGTTCGGCATCGTCGCCGACGAGGACCTGGCCCGTTCGCCGGCCGACGGCTACACGCTGATGATCGGCAACGTCACCACCAACGCGATCACGCCGGTTATCTACCCGAATAAACTGCAGATCGATTACGCCAAGGAGGTGGTCCCGGTCACCGAACTGGTCGATATTCCAGCCTTCCTCCTGGCGACGAAAAAAAATTTCGACGTGACAAGCGTCCCAGCGCTGATCGCTTTTGCCAAGAAGAATCCCGGCCGGCTGCGTTACGGAACGGTCGGACCCGGCAGCTATCCGCACTACGACATGGCTTATTTCGCCAAGCGCGCCGGCAATCTCGACATGGTCGCCATCCCCAACAAAGCCGGCGCTTCCGGCGTCATCAACGACATGCTCAACGGCTCGACCGAAGTCGCGTTTCTCAACGTGGCGAGCTCGGCGCCGCAGATCAAGGCCGGTAATTTCGTGCCGCTGGCGCTGGTCGACCATGCCCGGTTGCCGGATTATCCCAACCTGCCGACCATGCAGGAGATCGGCTTTCCCGGCGTCGGCACCATCGCCTGGCAGGCCCTGTTCGCACCTGGCGGCACGCCGAAAGACGTGCTGCAGACCGTATTCGACGCATTCGTCGCGGCCATGAAGGCGCCGGACGTTGCCGCCGCATTCAAGGAGCAGACCTTCAACGTCGTGCCTAGCGCTTCGCTCGCCGATGCCAAAACCTGGTTGGCCCAACAGATGGCCACCTGGCGCAAGATCACCAGTGAAGTGAAAATCCAGACGCAGTGAGGAGTGATCCGTCTTTAAAGGAGCTTGGAGCCCTACGCGGGACAAGCATCCGAGTTCGTCGGTGACCCAGTCGCTCACAAGCATTTTGATTTGGGGCAGATACGCTAAAGCATGTCCCGCAAAATGCTTGCCCTCGGACTCGATCCGGGGGTGGAAACTTGTTTTGCGAAAAGGACACGCTCAACATAGCGAGGCGCGTATCGATTCTGCCAAATCGGGATACGCTGTGAAGCGCGGCGGCCCCACTACGGCCGCAGCTTTTGGTGCGACAGGTAAGGCTCGATCGTTGCGAGGACTTGCGCCGGCAAAATCCGCCGCATGCCGTCGGGCGATTGTCCGTCCGGCGGCACGATTGGGTGGATGAACTTCGAATAGCGCAAAACCGGAGTAGAGCCGAACAGGCCGAACGCGTCGGTGCCGCCGGCGGCGGCGAGGTTGAGCGGACCTGACGACGGGCCCACAAAGAGATCGGCGAGGCGAACAAGCGCGGCGGCTTCGATGAGACCGAGAGCGCAGGCATTGACGGCGTCCGCTCCGGCGCTGGCATCAACAAAACCTTGCGCGCGCATCAGGTTGGCGCTGCCGCCGATCAGAAACACCGTGCCGCCGATGCGCCGGCGTAGCGAGGCCACAAGCGCCGCCCAATGCGGGTCGGGCCAATCCTTGTCCGGATGCGAGGCGCCGACGCCGAGCACGATCCAAGGCCGCGCCGCGGCTTTGAACTTTTCTCTCATGGCCGAAAGCGTCGCGTCGGGCAGCTTGAGGTCGGGCTCCGTCGAGAAAAGCGGCACGTTCATCGCCGCCATAAGCGCGCGCAGCCAGTCGATCGGATGGTCGTGGAAATGGCTGTGATCGATGCCGGCATTGGTGATGAAGAAGCGCTGCGCTCCAAGCCCGAGCCCGAGGCGCTCCGGTATTCCAGCGAGCCGCGCCGCGAGTGCCGGCCGCGTCGTGCGATCGAGAATCCAGATTGCAGCGAAACGCCGCCGCCGCAATAGTGCCGCCAGCCGGACCAGGTTGAGGCCGCGCCGCAGTTCCGAGCCGGCGTGCTCGAAATAGATGACTTCCGCCACGCCCGGCTCGGCCGTCAACAGCTCCCGGGCCTGACTGGTCGGCGGCGCCAAAAACGCCACCCGGCCGCCCGGCGCAGCGGCGGCGATGGCGCGGATGAACGGCAGGTGCCAGATCACGTCGCCGATGCCGGGCTTGACCTGGATCACGGCGCAGCTTGTCGCATCTGGTATCACGTTGCCTGCCGCGCCAAAGGTTGCGATATGCGTTTCTAACGCCCAATACCATAAAGACCAATGCGCACGGACCTGTTCGATTTCGACCTGCCGGAGGACCGCATCGCGCTGCGGCCGGCGGTGCCGCGCGACGCCGCCCGGCTGTCTGGTGGTGCGGCCGGGCGCCGCCGCCGAGCTCGAAGACAGGAGCTTGCGCGATCTGCCGGCGCTGTTGCGGCCGGGCGATACGGTCGTGGTCAACGACACCAAAGTCTTTGCCGCCAATCTCTCCGGCCGCCGGATCGGCCGCGGCGAGTACGAGCCGGCGATTTCGGCAACGCTGATCAAACGGCTCGACGGTAGCCGCTTTCGCGCGCTGGTCAGGCCGGCAAAGCGGCTTGCCGCGGGCGACGTAGTCCGCTTCGGCGGCGAAGGCCGCGTCTGCTTCCTCGATCAGCTCGACGCCATGGTCGAAGACAAAGGGCAGGGGAGCGACGGCGGCGAGGTGACGCTGGCGTTCTCATTCACCGACGCGGTGCTCGATCAGGCGCTTGCCGAGCGCGGCGACATGCCGTTGCCGCCCTATATCGCCAGCCGCCGCGGCGTCGACGAACGCGACCGATGCGACTATCAGACCATGTTCGCGCTTACGGAAGGCTCGGTCGCGGCGCCGACCGCGGGACTGCATTTCACGCAAACGCTCACCGCCGCATTGGCCGAGCGAGGCATCGCTTTAGAGCGGGTCACGCTGCATGTCGGACCGGGCACGTTTTTGCCGGTGAAGTCGGACGACACCTCGGGCCATAAAATGCATGCCGAATGGGGCAGCGTTTCGCGCCGAAACTGCTTCCGCGTTGAATGCCGCGCGCCGCGCCGGCGGCCGCATCGTCGCCGTCGGCTCGACCTCGTTGCGGCTTTTGGAAAGCGCCGCCGCCGAAGACGGCACGCTGTCGGCATTTTCCGGCGAGACCGCTTTATTCATCACGCCCGGTTACCGGTTTCGCGCCGTCGACATGATGCTGACCAATTTTCATCTGCCGCGCTCGACGCTGTTCATGCTGGTCGCCGCTTTCTGCGGCCTCGATGTCATGAAACGCGCCTATGCCCACGCCATCGAAAGCGGCTATCGCTTCTATTCCTATGGCGATGCCTGCTTGCTGTTTCGCTAGACGTATATTCATAAACTGAGGAGACGCGCGGCTTGTCTTGATGGCCGCAGGACGATATGTCGCCCGGCACGATGTCCCGCCCATTTTCCTTTCGCCTCCTCGCCACCGACGGCCCGGCGCGCACGGGCGAAATAGCCACCGCGCACGGCGTGGTGCGCACGCCCGCCTTCATGCCGGTCGGCACCCAGGCCGCGATCAAGGGCGTGCATCACGACGATGTGCGAGCCTCCGGCGCCGATATCATTCTCGGCAACACCTATCACCTGATGCTGCGGCCTCGCGCGGAGCGGATCGCCGCGCTCGGCGGCCTGCACGCCTTCATGCGCTGGCCGCTATCCGATCCTGACCGATTCCGGCGGCTTTCAGGTGATGTCGCTGTCGCGCCTTGCGCAAAGTCGACGGAGGCAGCGGCGTGACGTTCCGCTCGCATCTCGACGGCGCCATGGTCGAGCTGACGCCGGAGCGCGCCGTCGAGGTGCAGATCCTGCTCGGCTCCGACATCGCCATGCAGCTCGACGAATGCGTGCGGCTGCCGGCCGAGCGCGGCGAGATCGAGCGCGCGATGCGGCTGTCGCTGCGCTGGGCGGAGCGCTGCAAGCGCGCCTTCGAGCAGGCGCCGCCCGGCCGCGCGCTGTTCGGCATCGTGCAGGGCGGCGACGATCAGGGCTTGCGCGAGACGAGCGCGCGGGCGCTCGATCGACATCGGCTTTCGACGGCTATGCGATCGGCGGGCTCGCCGTCGGCGAGGCGCAGGAGGTGATGCTGCGAAGTCGTCGCCGAGACCGTGCCGGCGCTGCCGGCCGACCGGCCGCGCTATCTGATGGGCGTCGGCACGCCGGCCGACATTCTCGGCGGCGGTCGGCGCGCGGCATCGACATGTTCGATTGCGTGATGCCGACGCGCAACGGCCGCCATGGGCTCGCCTTCACCCGCTTCGGCCCGATCAACATCAAGAACGCCCAGCACGCCGACGATCCGCGCCCGCTCGATGCCGAGAGCCGCTGCCCGGCGGCGCGCGATTTCTCGCGCGCCTACCTGCATCACCTGTTTCAAGGCGGCGAAGCGCTCGGCGGCACGCTGCTGTCGATCGTCAACCTGTACTACTACCAGGACCTGATGGCCGGCGCGCGCGCGGCCATCGCGGCGGGACGTTTTGCCGATTACGCCGCGCGGACCCAGGATGCGATGGTCGAGCCAAGCGCGACCTTCCGACGCAGTGAGCCGCCGCCAAGCAAGCTTAAAACAACGAATGAAACAAGGAGTGACGACGATGCATTTTGCTGTATTGCGGGCCGTTATCAACAGAAGAGCCGCAGCTTTAGCTGGCTCTGGCGGTGGCAGGCGTCATGGCCGCTGCGGCGCCGGCGTGTGCCGCCTATCCGGATCATCCGGTGCGTGTCGTGCTGCCGTTCGGGCCCGGCGGCGTCGCCGACGTCACCGCGCGGCTGGTGGCGCAAAAACTCAGCGAGAAGCTCGGCCAGAATTTCGTCATCGAGAACATGCCGGGCGCCGGCGGCATTGCCGGCGGCACGCGCGGCGCTGTCCGGTGGCACCGGACGGCTATACGCTTGCCTTCTTCACCAACGGCACCGCCATCAGCGTGCCGCTGTTCAACCATCTGCCGTTCGATCCACTCAAGCAGTTTGTGCCGATCTCGTCGATCGGCTATTTCGATCTCGATTTTGTCGTCGCCGCGAATTCGCCGTATCACACGCTCGGCGATTTCTTGAAAGCGGCGAAAGACAAGCCCGGCACGCTCAATCTGGCCTCCATCGTCGTCGGCTAGACGCAGAACCTCACCGCGCAGCTTTTCAAATCGATGTCAGACGCCAACATCGTCATCGTCCCGTTCCGCACTTCGCCCGACGAATTGGTGGCGTTGCTGCGTAACGACATCCAGATGCGAGGTCGAATTCTACGCGGCCATCGTGCCCAGCCTGCAAAGCGGCAAGGTCCGCGTGCTGGCGACCAGCGGCCTCAGGCGCTCGCCGGAACTGCCGAACGTTCCGACCATCGCCGAAGCCGGCGTGCCCGATTTCGACGTGACGTCGTGGAACGCGCTCTATGCACCGGCCGGCACGCCGCAGCCCGTCATCGATAAACTCGAACAGCGCGCTGCACGATGTGCTCGCCGACCCGGAGCTGAAAAAGCGCGCGCTGGCGCTCGGCATCGACGCCAAAGCCTCGACGCCGGCGGAGATCGATTCCCGGATGAAATCCGACATCGCCAAGTGGACCAAGGTGATCGAGGCCGACCACATCCCGAAGCAGTGAGGCGCGCCAGTCCGTTGCGTTGCGGATAAAATAAAACCCGCCGGTCTACGATACGCCGGACCGGCGGGTCGCATGTTATTGGATTACACAACTATTTGGTTACGCAACGCACCGGTCAAAACGCGGCGTCCAGTGCGGGCACAACTTTGTCGTTACGACTTCTCGAGCTGGCCGCGAATTTCGCCGCCCGGATTAGCTTTGGTGTGAATGTTGACGTACCACTGGCCGCCCATCAGATCGGAGGCCTGGGCGTCGGTGAGCTTGGCCGAGCCCTTGAACGGGCTATCGAACGTCTTGCCTTTTTCCGACATCCAGACCGCCACGCCGGCGTTCTTGCCGGGTTCGGCCGGCCCGTGGAAATGCGCGGCCGTTGCCGGCCCGGTCAAACCGGAAAACGTGCCGTTCCAGGTCAATGTCTTGGTCGACGCATCATAGCTTGCGGTAACCGAGCCAGTTCCGCCGGTGGTGTTCGGCGGCACCTCGCTTGAGCCCTTGAGTTCGGCCTTGAACGTCGTGTCGGCCGCCTGGCTTGGCGTGCCGGACGCCAACAGTGCGGCGCCGGCGGCGCTGCCGACGCAGATCCCTAGCACCGACCGGCGGTCGATGATTTGACGCATGTGATCCTCCTTGTGGACGGGTTCCAGACAACGACACAAACACCTCGTCGCGAGCATTATTGCCTGAACCAGACGCCCGTACCAGCCCGCCGTGCGGCCTTCGCTGGCCGCCGGGGACGTACGCAGCTTTAACAAGCGAGCAGATGGAGCCAATTACGCGGCTTTACTGAGATATCAGGCTACCGCCGGCGCAGCGTAATCGATGTGGCGAAAGTGTTGCCGCAACTGTCGCAGGACCATTGATGGTCAATATGGCCCTTCGCGTCGAAGCGGGATTCCTCGGCCACCAGCATAACGCTGCCGCAACCGGGGCACTTCGGCCGGCTCAAGCTTTCGGTCGCAAGAGCCCGCATAGTCCTTAAGGACGCTTGGTACGCGGCTTGGACGATCATGGCGATCTCCTCGCACCCTCACCGCACCCTAGGTTCCACATAACGCGCGCTCTATGGCGCCAGCGCGACGGCGGCGTGAAACTCTGATGGCTTCTGGGGAAGATTTGGCTGTTGGCGATCGTTTTCGGGGATAGATCGACTTTTTTGAATGGCTCCGGAGGCCAGCGGCCGGTTAAGGCCGGAGCCCAGTATTTGCTAGTCGTCCTTTGATTCAAACTTTCGCATAATGGCATGCCGAACAGGGGTGCGAATGTTAGAATCGGACCAGGCTAGCGCGACTGGGTATCCAGTGGGACGCAATTGGTGCGCCCGGACATGACGCAATCCTGGATCTTGTCGTTGCTATAGATTTCCCGTGCCAGAACCCAGCCGACGACGAACAAGACAACGACGACGCCTAGCGCGATCATCGAGCGGCGCTGATTGCCATTTTCGCTGTTCGGGTCGGGCATGGTCTTTCGGTCGTATCAGGTCGATGAGATTAAAACCATGCCTGACCGCCGGGAATTAAGCCCGTGTCGCGAGACCGACTAATCCTCGTGGGGCGGGGAAAGCGAGGCGCCGGGCAAAATCAAACCCGCCCGAGACGACAGGCCCGGGCGCAGGCGTCCTAGAGGGCGTGCTCATAGTAGCAGTAAGGCAAAGGCGCAGCAGCTTGAAGAAGACGCTCAATACGGTCAGACGCAGGCAATGGAAGCCGCAGCCCAGGATGATCCCCGCCGCGCCGCCGCAGGGCGGCCATTCAATGTGCTAACCGATGAAGGCGTGCATTATCGCCGCCAGTACCGCGAGCAGGATTACAGCCGCGCCGAAAACGATCAGGACGTTCGCCGGCTTTTCCATCAGCAACCTGCCGTGACATCGCCGCGGTAGTTCCGCCGCTTTCTGTTTTGGTTCGCCGGTAAGGATCGAGAGTCCAAAATAGGCGTTGCCGGCGAGCAACGCAAATATGATTGCCGCGACGAGCGCCGATTGAGCATGGGCGCGAGCGCTTGGGGAGTGACCTCGACCATTTCCGATAGTGCAGAGCAGCAAGAGACAGTGCTGCTGTCTTGATTCGCGCAATCGGTACGCGCCTAATGGCTTCGAGGTGTTGGGGACGCCGAGGGAGCGTCCAATGGCAGTAACGTGGAAAGCAGCAAATCAGTGCGCGCAGTGTGGTGCTTCGATCGTTGCGCCGGAATGGTCTGAATATTTGTCCGAGCGCTGCGTGAGGCATCTTTGGTCATGTGAAATGTGCGGCTATCGGTTCGAGAGCACGATCCGCTTCCCTGCGCGCGAGCTGACGGCGGACCTGGAGGCAGCCTAGTTACGGGTCGGTTAAGCCGGCGCCGATCGGCCGGCCCCGCGCCACATTCGCCCGAGTCGGCAATCGATCGCCCGATAGACCTAATTCGCTGGCACGTCTTTTGACCCTCGACTAACGGCAAAGGCCACGCAGCGGTGACTGAGAGTGCGCGCGCCGCGTGCCTCACCTCCATGTTTACTTGAAGCCAAATATGTGCCGCACTTAATCGGCTTCAATAAGCCGTGGTGCTGCCTAAGGATATGTCAACCAATCGCACCGTACCTTGAGGACTGGGCAATGATACGGCGCAGCTTCATCAGGCTTCTCGGCGGCGCGGTAGTCGCCTTGCCGTTCGCTGCGCACGCGCTGAAGTCAATGCCGGTGATCGGGCTGCTCGGCAGCACATCAGCCGATGACGCGTCCCGTGTTACCGATGCGCTACGTGCGGGCTTGAAGGAAGCAGGCCTCACTGAAGGCCAAAACTTGGCGATCGAGTATCGGTGGGCGGCTGGCCGATATGATCGCCTACCGGCATTGGCGGCGGACTTGGTCAAGCATCAGGTAGCGCTCATCGTGACAGCCGGTGCCGAGCCCTCAGCGCTTGCGGCAAAGGCGGCAACGAACACGATTCCCATCGTCTTTGTCATCGAGGGAGACCCGATCAGTATCGGGCTCGTCAACAGCCTCAATCGGCCGGGCGGAAATGCCACCGGCATAAGTCTGATTGCGTCGTCTTTGGAGCCAAAGCGCCTAGAGCTGCTGCGCGAGCTGGTGCCCAAAAATACGATGATCGCCGTCCTGGTGAATCCCGGTTATCCTGATACCGATTTCCAACTGGGAGGCCTGCAAGCCGCAGCGACCGAGATAGGACAGCAAATCTCGATCCTGAACGCCAGCACGGAAGCCGACATCGAAACCGCCTTCACGACCTTGGTCCAGCAGCAGGCCCGTGCGCTCCTCGTCGTTGCCGATCCGCTGTTTAACAGGGTGCATGATCAGATCGTCGCGCTGGCAGCACGCTATAAGGTGCCCGCGATCTATAGCTCGCACGAATTCGTTACCGCTGGCGGCTTGATGAGCTACGGGGCTAGCGCAGCAGATGCCTATCGCGAGGCGGCCCTTTACGTCGGCAAAATTCTCGGCGGCACCAAGCCCGCGGACCTTCCCGTCCAGCAGCCAACCACATTCGAGTTGGTCATCAATCTCAAAGTTGCAAAGGCACTCGGCCTCACAATTCCGAACGCTTTACTTGTGGCCGCTGATCAAGTGATAGAATAAAGAACGCTCGCACATGACCGGCGATAAATAGCGTCCGCAGCGTCGTCGATACTGCCGCCGTGGGCGGCATCGGTCAGCGCTTTGGCGCGCGACGAAACCGGCTTCAGGGATCGATCCTGCGCCGCGGACGCCTGGGCTCAGTGACGGTTTGCTTCATGCCGTCTCGCGGTGGCCAAAGCCGTGTGAGGTCCAAATGCATCGACGGTCCCTGTTACCCGCACCGTTACTCTTGGCTTTTAGAGATGAGATTGTGAGAACTCGTACTTGATTTTGTGGTGAGCGCGCTGGGACTCGAACCCAGGACCCCGTGATTAAAAGTCACGTGCTCTACCGACTGAGCTACGCGCTCGACCTGACCGCTCAAATACTTAAGTACGGCAGCGCTTTTACCAGTGCCGCGTGCCGCTGGCCGCTTTTTCGCGCGCCGGTTTTGCTAGATTGCGGCGAAGCCGCCGGATAGCCGCGCAAATCGAGAACTTCGATCGAGGGAGCTTGCCATGCCGATCGTCAATCGCATCGCCGACCTGCATGCCGAAATCACGGAATGGCGGCGGGACATGCACGCCCATCCGGAACTGCGCTACGACGTGCACCGCACCGCGGCTTCGGTCGCCGACAAGCTCAAGAGCTTCGGCTGCGACGAGGTGGTGACCGGGCATCGGGCGCACCGGCGTGGTCGGCGTCATCCGCGGCCGCAAGAGCCGGCAGCAAGGTCGTCGGGCTGCGCGCCGACATGGATGCGCTGCCGATCGAGGAGGAAACCGGCCTGCCGTACAAGTCGACGGTGCCGGGCAAGATGCACGCCTGCGGCCATGACGGCCACACCGCGATGCTGCTCGGCGCCGCCAAATATCTCGCCGAGACCCGCAATTTCGCCGGCACCGCGGTGGTGATCTTCCAGCCGGCCGAGGAGGGCGGCGCCGGCGGCCGCGGCCATGATCAAGGACGGCCTGATGAGCCGCTTCGGCATCGACGAAGTCTACGGCATGCACAATTATCCGGGCATGCCGGTCGGCCAATTCGCCATCCGCTCCGGGCCGATGATGGCGCGGCCGACCACATCGAGATCGATCTCGAAGGCAAAGGCGGCCACGCGGCGCGGCCGCATCTCGCCATCGACACCATCCTGGTCGGCGCGCAGATCATCAACCAGTTGCAATCGATCGTGTCGCGCAACGTCGATCCGCTGGAAGCGGCGGTGGTGTCGATCTGCATGTTCCAGGCCGGCCACACCGACAACGTCATCCCGCAGCACGCGCAAGCTTGCGCGGCACGGCGCGCAGCCTCGACCGCCGAGCGTGCGCGAACTTCTGCAGCAAGCGCATCGCGCGAAGTGGTCGAAGGCACCGCGCGGCTTTACGGCGCCACGGCCAAGATCACCTACACCAACGGCTATCCGGTGGTGGTGAACCACGAGCGGCAAACCGCGTTCGCCGCCGACGTCGCCCGCGAGATCGCCGGCCCGGACGAGGTCGATACCGACGCTGCCGCCGGTGATGGGGGCGGAGGATTTCGCCTTCATGCTCAACGAGCGGCCGGGCGCCTTCATCTTCGTCGGCAACGGCGACAGCGCCGGGCTGCATCACCCGGCCTACGACTTCAACGACGAGGTGATCCCGGTCGGCACTTCGTATTGGGTGCGGCTCGCGGAAACGGCGCTGGCCGGCTTGAGCGTTGCCGCTCATTCCCCGAAAGCGGGAATCGAGCCCTATTTGTTCAAATCTGGGTCCCAGCTTTCGCGGGACGAGCGCGGGGTTGCACTACTGCGCGGCTTCGGCGTTGTCGCTCGAGCTTCGACGTTTCGGCCAATGCCGGGTGGCCATCGCCTGGGTATTGGCGATCACTTTGCCGATGACGTCATGCGATTGCGGCAACAGGTCCGCGGCCTTGGCGCCGATGGCGGCCTCGATGGGCCCTCGATGCCGTGCCAGAAGGCGAAATTATTGAAACGCGTGCCCTCGAGAGCGGCCAAGCACGACCGCGGCAAGGAACGGCAGGCTCTGCACCACCAGCACGAAAGCGAAAATATTGATCTCGTGGACCTGCTTGTAATTGGTGACGACCAGCGTCGCGGCGCCGACCAGCAACAGCGCAGCGATCACCGCCTCCCAGAACGCCGGAAAATCCGGCCCCTTGCGGGCGACGCCGCCTTTGGCGGTGCGCAGGAACGGCATGCGCTCGTGGATGACGCCGAGTGCCGACCGAGCGCGCCACGGTCCATTGCAACGCCATGGCGGCGCAGACAGCGCGCCAGCATCTGCCCAGGCGTTGCCCGCACGCGCAGCCGGTAGAGCAAGACGAAATGGGCGACCGAAACCGCAAACGCCGCGATGATCGGCAAGGTCAGGATGCGGTCCGGCACCGCGATATTGGCGAAGGCGACGAACGGCACCCAGACGATGTTGAGAAGCGCCACAACGACGCCGATGGCGTCGGCAGCCAAGCCAGTTGAGCCAGCCGATGCCGTATTCCCGCTTCTGCTCGCGGGTCAGCCCGATCGGCCCAGGGCAGCATGCGCCGCCAATGCTTGCGCACGAGCTGGAAGCCGCCGAACGCCCAGCGGTGGCGCTGCCGCTTGTAGGCTTCGAACGTATCCGGCAGCAGGCCGTGGCCGTAGCGGCGGTTGGTGTAATGGGCGATCCAGCCGCGCTCGAGAATACTGCAAGCCGAGATCGGTATCCTCGACGATGGTGTCGGACGACCAGCCGCCGGCATCGTCGATCGCGGCGCGGCGGATCAGGCACATGGTGCCATGCATGATGATGGCGTTGAACTCGTTCCGCTGCACCATGCCGATGTCGAAGAAGCCGGCATATTCCGCATTCATCGCCGTATGCATCAGCGAGCGGTCGCCGTCGCGATGATCCTGCGGCGACTGCACGAAGCCGACACGCGGATCGGCGAACAGCGGCAGCCAGATCCTTCAGCCAGTCGGATCGAGCACATAGTCGGCATCGATGCTGGCGATGATCTCGGCGTCCGGCGCGGTATGGCCAGCGCGAGCCGCAGCGCGCCGGCCTTGTAGCCGGTCAGATTGTCCACCCGCACGAATTTGAAGCGCTCGCCGAGCGCCCGGCAGTGATCCTCGACCGGCCGCCACAGTGCCGGATCGGGCGTGTTATTGATCACCACCACGCATTCGAGGTTCGGATAATCGATGCCGCGCCACGGCATCGAGCGTGGCGTTGAGCATGTCCGGCGGCTCGCAGCAGGCCGGCACATGGATCGAGACCTTCGGCGCATAGACGCCGCGGGCACCAGCGGCGGCGCATTGGCGAGCCGCCGCGGCGGGCGGCCGAAGGCGATCGCGGCGATCTCTTCCATGCGCGACAGCGCGATCGCGACCAGCGGCACCAGCAGAACGATGCCGAGCCCGAGCGCGAAGGCGGCGCCGGGCACGAAGTAGTGGCCCTTCCAGAACGCGACGATGGCGGCGAACCAGGCGCCGACCGACATTGGCCGAAACCGCCAGCATCAGCGCTTGGCTGAAGCGTCACGCCCGCCATGGCGAGGATCGGCAGCGACAGCAACAAGCCGAACAGCACGGCGAGCCCGGCGCTGCTTGGGGTAATCGGGATCGGTGATCGGCTCCGGTCCAGGCGAATTTCGGCTGCCGGGAGGCATCGAACAGGCCCCAATAGGGGCCGACGCCGCCCTCCATCGTCTTCCACGGCTGATCGATGGCTTCGACGATGTTGTAATCGATGCCGTAGGCTTCGGCGCGGGTGACGAAATCGCGCAGCACCTGCGCCTGCTCGCATGCGGCCTGGAACGGCCTCGTGGAAGTTGTAGCCGGCGCTCGGCCAGCCGAATTCGGCGATGACAATGCGCTTGCCGGGATGCATCTGGCGGAGCTTGTCGTAGAATTCGATGGTGTGATCGACCGCCGTCGAGGCGTCGAAGCCTTCCCAGTACGGCAGGATATGCGCGGCGATGAAATCGACCGCCGAGGCCAGCTCCGGATGATCGATCCAGACCGTCCAGATTTCACCGGTCGTTACAGGGACTGGGCTTGAACGCTTCACCTGTTGGATGAGCTTGATGAGGTCCGGGACCGTCATTTCGGCACGCAGCGTGGTCTCGTTGCCGACCACGATGGCGTCGACATTGCTGTTGTGCCGGGCGAGGTCGAGCGCGGAGGCGATCTCGCGCGCGTTGCGGGCCTGATCCTTGTCGATCCAGGCGCCAACCGTCACTTTAAGGCCGAATTCGGCGGCAATCGGCGGGATAAGCTCGGCACCGCCGGTGGCCGAATAGGTACGGATTGCCCGCGTATAAGGGGCGATGGCCGCCAGATCGGCCCGGATCTGCTCCGCCGTCGGCCGCGGCCCGGAATCGGGATGAGATCGAATCCTTGAACGGCGAATATGAGACGCTGGCAAGCTGGCCGGTGAAATCCGGCGCGGTCGCCACAGGTCTCAGCAAGGCCCAGATGCCGGCATGCACGCACGCTACGAGCGCGAGCACGGCGACGACGGTGCGCATGGACTCTTACCAATGGGGCGGAACGACACGGGCCCGAACCTGCCCCCAGGTTCGACTAGTCGTAAGGGTGAGGCACCTTGCGAGCGGCATAATAAAACTAGCGTCGGGTCGTGGCGAATTCAAGACGACCGGGCGGCCGCACCAAAAATTTGGCGACCAAATAGCGGTTTTGCCTAACGCGGGACCGCTAGCGTTTTGTGCTCGGGTTCGGCGCCGCAGCGGCGGGTGCAGAAGAGGCGGCGGGAGAGGTGCCAGGAGAGGTGCCAGGAGAGGTGCCGGGAGCCGTGCCAGCAGCCGTGCCAGGAGAGGCAGCGGTGGCCGCTTCCCGCGACGGGTTGATCCAGCAAGCGAGCACCTGGCCGTTCAAGCTGTCCGGGGTTTTCGGGTCGACCGAATTCGAGTGGAGCACGAGGCATCGGAAAGCCGCTTGGACGTGGCCGCTCGGACAGCCGAAACGATCGTAAAGGTCGAGGTGGCGGAACGCGGTGTCGAGGTCGTCGCGCCACAACAGGCTCACAACGCGGCGGCCAAGCCAGACGCATTCGGGATTGCCGGCCGGCCCGTTAATCGCGCGCTGTGCTTCGGCGTATTCGTCGACCTTCTGCGGTTCTTTGCCGGCTTCTTTTCCGGCTGGCGCCTGGCTCTGTTGCGCAGGCGCCGAACTGACGCTTTGTGACCAAGCCGGGTGGAGAACGGCGCCGGCCGGCAGCAACAGGCACACGGCGATACCCAATCCGCCGACAATGCTTAGCACGCGATGCGACATGAGTTCCCTTGGATTGTTGGGGCCAAAATGAACCGATGAGACGGATGTTCCCCCGGACCGTTGCAGCCGTCAGACTGGCGCACCCGCAACGTTTCGATCGATCGGCGTTCGATCGACCCTGCGTTGGCCACCAGACTGAGCCGCCAGTGCGGCGGTTCGCCCGAATGAGCCGGGCAAACATCACCCCAACTGCAGGCGTTTGTCCAGCGCACCGCGCAACGCGCTTGGCATCATCATGCGGCAAGGCTAATGCCAAGCGATGTCACGCTCTCCCGATGGCAACCGGGCCGCGGCGCTTGTGAGTTTCGCGCTGACCGCGCTGGCGGTCGTCGCGGCATGGTGGTGGCTCGGCATGCCGGTCAAGCTACCGGGCTCGCCGCTTGCCAATGGCGGCAAGCTTTATTGCGTTTCTTATTCGCCGTTTCGCGGCGGTCAGGATCCGCTCATCGAGACGACGCGGGTCACCGCGCAACAGATCGACCAAGATTTGACGCTGCTGTCGCGTTACACCGATTGCGTCCGCACTTATTCCGTCGACATGGGGCAGGATCAGATCGCGGCCATCGCCGAGCGGCATCACATGCAGGTGCTGCAGGGCATCTGGCTGTCGCACGACGCCGCGCAAAATCGCCAGCAGATCGCCACCGCGGTCGCTTTGGCCAAACGCTATCCCGGCACCATCCGCGCCATCGTCGTCGGCAACGAGGTGCTGTTGCGCGGCGATCTCTCGCTTGCCGATTTGGAAGCCGATATTCGCGACGTCAAGGCGCAAGTGACCCAGCCGGTCACCTATGCCGACGTCTGGGAATTCTGGCTGCGCTACAGCGACCTGCAAAGCGCGGTCGATTTTGTCACCATCCATATCCTGCCGTATTGGGAAGACTTCCCGATCCCGGCCGATGGCGCCGCGGCGCATGTCGAGGATATCCGCAAAAAAGTCGCGGCCGCCATTCCCGACAAGGATATCCTCATCGGCGAATTCGGCTGGCCGAGCGAGGGCCGGATGCGCGAGGGCGCGCGGCCGTCTCCCGCCAACCAGGCCCGCGTCATCGCCGAGACCTTGGCGCTGGCACAGCGGGACAATTTCCATGTCAACGTCATCGAGGCTTTCGATCAGCCATGGAAGCGGCAGCTCGAAGGTGCGACCGGAGGTTATTGGGGCGTGATCGACCGCGCCACACAGGCGCCGAAATTCAGTTTCGATGGCGTCGTATCGGATCATCCGCACTGGATGGTGCAGGCGCTGGCCGGCGTGTTGCTCGTTGCGGCAGGCTTTATCGCCGCCGCCATTGCCGGCCGCGGCAAGCTTGCCCCGGTGCTGCTATGGCCGCGGATCGCCGCGTTGACATTTTTGCCCGCCGTCCTGTTCGGCTGGACGCTTGAGCGCGTGCCGATCGACAGCTTCACCGCAGGCGGTTGGCTGCGATCGCTGGCTTTTGCCGCGACGGCAGCCACGGCGCCGATCGCCTGCGCGGCCGCATGCGCAAGCGGCCGGCGAGCGCCGGCCTTCGCGGCATTGCTGTCGCGCTCGGACACGCGCTTGGACGGGTTGGGCCTTGCCCTGGGCGGCATCCTGATCGTCCTGACGCTCTTGTCGGTGGAGACCGCGCTCGGCCTGGTGTTCGATCCGCGCTACCGCGATCTGCCGTTCGCGCCGCAAAGCGGCGCGGCGCTGCCGTTTCTACTGCTGGCTTTTTCGTCAGCGTCGCGTTTCGGCGCCCGCGCAATGGCGGAAACGGTTGCGGCGGCGGTGTTGGCGCTCGCCGCGATCTATATCGCAGTCAACGAAACCTTCGCCAATTGGCAGGCGATCTGGCTGTGTGCCGGCTTCCTGATCCTTGCCGTCATTCTGGAGCGGGCGCGGGCCGCGCCAGGCTAAGGATCAGAAGTCCGGCGGCAAGCGTCGAGATATCGGCATTATGCAGGACGATGCCGAAGCCGGCCGCCGCCAGCGCCACCGTGACCAGCACCAGCGAGGGCCGCAACAGATTGAGAAGCGCGGCGATCAGCGCCACGCCGCCGAACACTTGGTAATGGAACAATACGATCGACAGCCGGAACGTGCTGCACAGCCAGGTCTGTAGCCCGGCCTGGCAGGCCAGTTCCACGTTGGTGTTCTCGATCGCCATGTAACGGATGTAGAGCGCTTCGCCCACCGCGGCGAAGCCGACGACGAGTAGCCAATTGGTCTGACGCGCGGTGGGTAGAAATAACGGACGGCGCATCTTGCTCTCGCGTAATCCTGCCCCTCAGCCAAACCACGCCAGGCCGGATCACGCAACAGTGGGGAACGCAGTCCATGCGGTCGGCGGCTGCAGCGCGGCGTTAGCGCAGCGCGAGATGCTGGCCGTCAAAAATGGTCGGCTGGCAATAAAGACCCGCGAGCGTAAGCTGGCTGCAAAGCGCCGCCGGCGCGCCGGGTTGCACGATCGGGCCCGCTATCAGCCGCAACTCGATCCGCGTGGTATGCGGGATTTCCTTGACGCTGATGATCGGCTCCAATCCCACGAAAAATTGCGGATGCGCGGTACGGATCGCGGCCCAGCGCAGACGCAACGCCTGGATGGTCAGGCCGGAGCCGATATCGATGCCGAATTGCATGTGCGGCGGCGGCGCTGCCGTCTCGGCGCCGGCTCTGATGGTGTCCGGCGGCCGCTCAGCCGCAATCTGCGAAAGCGCCGGCACCGAAGCCGACACTGCGGCGGTGGCCGCCACCGAAGGCCCGTCGTCGGTGCGCTGGCTTTCATCGGCGGCCCGAAGCTGTTTGCTGATCGAGCCGGTGACGTCCTGCATATCCTGCTCGACGGTGGCAAGCCGCGATTCAATCCGATCGTCGGCGACCGACAGTTGCCGCAGCGCCGCGCCAAGGCGCGCGGTTTCGGCCTGGGCATCGAATGGTGCGGCAGCGGCGGGCCGTGGCCGGTGCAAAATCAGGGCGAGACGATTTTCCGCCACCTGGCTTTGGCCGGTTAACACCACGATCAGCACGGTCGCAGCAGCAGCCGCGCCCCATAATGCCACGCGCTGCAAGCGTTCGATGGTGAAGCGCTTCTTCGGAGCGACCAGCATCTCCGGACGCACCATACCGGGAAGCGCCGCCGGCGGTGGCGGCGGCCGTTCCGCTCGCAACGCATCGGTGAGATCGGTCATGCGGCGTCCGCCACGGGTCGAATGCACAGGTTCCAAGCGAATTCCAGGCAAATCAGCGGTCAGTCGAATCAGTGCTAAAAACCTAGCAAATTCCGCGGTAAGCGGCCTCGTCGGCGCATCGTCGCGGTTCGGCTTCGACCGCCTTCGCTGCCGGTTCCGCGGGCTTTCGGCGACGGCTTACGTCCGCTAAGACAGCGCCGCGGAGGTTGCGAATGGAAAGCCGAACGTCCGGCCGGAGCTGTCTTGCGATCGTGCTTGCGGCCGGGGAGGGCACGCGGATGCATTCGGCGCGGCCGAAAGTGATGCATGCGGTCGCCGGAAAAACCTTGCTGGCGCATGTGCTCGAGGCGACCGCCAAAACCGGCGTTACCGCGACCGCCGTCGTGATCGGGCCCGGCCAGGACGCGGTGGCCGCAGCAGCCAAGCGCGTCACCCCGGAGGCCGCGATTGTCGTGCAGGGCGAACGGCGCGGCACGGCGCACGCCGTGCTCGCGGCAAGGCCGGCCATCGCCGCGGGAGCGGACGACATTCTGGTTCTCTACGGCGATACCCCGCTGATCCGGCCGCAGACGCTGTCGCGGTTACGCGCGCCGCTCGCCGACGGCGCGGCGCTTGCCGTGCTCGGCTTCCGCCCGGCCGATCCGGCCGGTTACGGGCGCTTGATCGTGGAGGACGGCGAACTTGCCGCCATTCGCGAAGACGCCGACGCCAGCGCCGCCGAGCGCGGCATCGCGCTGTGCAACGGCGGCCTGATGGCGCTTTCGAGCAAGCACGCGCTGGCGATCCTCGACCAGATCGGCGACGACAATCGCAAACATGAATTCTATCTGACCGATGCGGTCGAAATCGCGCGCCGCATGAAGCTGCGCGCGGTTGCGGTCGAAGTCGAGGAGGACGAGGTGCGCGGCATCAACAACAAGAGTCAGCTGGCAGAGGCGGAGGCGGCGGCGCAACAGCGGCTGCGGCGCGCGGCACTGGAAGCCGGCGTCACGCTCATTGCGCCGGAGACGGTTTTTCTCTCCGCCGATACCACGTTCGGCCGCGACGTGATCGTCGAGCCCCATGTCGTGTTCGGCGAAAAGGTCACGGTCGAGGACGGTGCCGTCATTCATTCATTCTCGCATCTTGTCGGCGCGCATGTCGGCAAGGGCGTGTCGGTCGGCCCATTCGCGCGGCTGCGGCCGGGCACCCGGCTCGGCGAAGGCGCACGCATCGGCAACTTCGTCGAAGTCAAGGAAGCGGTCATCGAGGCCGGCGCCAAAGCCAACCATTTAAGCTACATCGGCGACGCTTTCGTCGGCGCCAATGCCAATGTCGGCGCCGGCACCATCACCTGCAATTACGACGGCGCCGCCAAGCACCGCACCGACGATCGGCAAGAACGCCTTCATCGGCTCGAACTCGGCGCTGGTGGCGCCGGTCGAGATCGGCGAGGGCGCCTATGTCGGCTCCGGCTCGGTGATCACCGAGAACGTGCCGGCGGACGCGCTGGCGCTCGGGCGCGGCCGGCAAAGCGTTAAGGAAGGCTGGGCATCGCGCTTGCGCGGACTGAAGCTGCTCGGCAAAAACAAGGCGCATGCGCGCGATTAGGCCTTTGCCGGCGCCCGATGTCATCAAACGAAAACTATTTTGATTATCGCGATTTCAACGGTTCCGCTTTAAACGTTAACGGCGCTTCGCGGCGCGGCAGGAGTGGTTTTGGCGCCATGTGCGGCATTATCGGAATAATCGGCCAGGAGCCGGCGGCGCCGCAGCTGATCGATGCGCTCAAGCGGCTGGAATATCGCGGCTATGATTCCGCAGGCGTCGCCACGCTGGAAAGCGGCAAGCTGGTGCGCCGGCGCGCCGAGGGCAAACTGAAGAATCTCGAAACCCGCCTGGCCCGGGAGCCGCTCTTCGGCACCATCGGCATCGGCCACACCCGCTGGGCGACGCACGGCCGGCCGACCGAGAACAACGCGCATCCGCACGCCACCGACAGCTCGCGGTGGTGCATAACGGCATCATCGAGAATTTCCGCGAGCTGCGGCGCGCGTTGGAGCGCAACGGCGTCACCTTCGCCAGCGACACCGACACCGAGGTTATCGCCCATCTGGTCACCGAAGAAATGAAGCGCGGCGTCGTCGCCGGTCGACGCCGTCAAGGCGGCGCTGCCGCAAATTGCGCGGCGCCTTCGCGCTCGCATTCCTGTTCGCTGGCGAGGAGGATCTGCTGATCGGCGCGCGGCAGGGCTCGCCGCTGGCGGTCGGTTACGGCGAGGACGCCATGTATCTCGGCTCCGACGCCATCGCGCTGGCGCCGTTCACCGACACCGTCAGCTATCTCGATGACGGCGATTGGGCGATCCTCACGCAGCAACGGCGCGGAGATTCACGACCGCGACGGCCACATCGTCGAGCGTCCCGTGCTCAAATCGCAGGCCTCGGTTCTGCTCACCGACAAGGGCAACCATCGTCACTTCATGGCCAAGGAAATCCACGAGCAGCCGGAAGTCGTCGGCCATACGCTGGCGAATTATCTCGACATGGCCGCGGAACGCGTAACGCTGCCGTTCGCTTTGCCGTTCGATTTTGGCAAGCTCGACCGCGTCGTTATCGCCGCCTGCGGCACCGCCTATTACGCCGGCATGGTGGCGAACTATTGGTTCGAGCATTTCGCGCAATTGCCGGTCGAGGTCGATATCGCCTCCGAATTCCGCTATCGCGATGTGCCGCTCAAACCCGGCAATCTCGCCATCTTCGTCTCGCAATCGGGCGAGACGGCGGACACGCTGGCGTCGCTGCGCTATGCCCGCGCGCACGAACAGCACGTTCTGTCGATCGTCAACGTGCCGAGCTCGAGCATCGCGCGCGAGAGCGACGTCGTCATGCCGACGCTCGCCGGACCGGAAATCGGCGTCGCCTCGACCAAGGCCTTTACCTGTCAGCTCGCGGCTCTTGCCGCGCTCGCGATCGCCGCCGGCCGCGCTCGCGGCGTGCTTGCACGCAGCCGACGAGACGGCGCTGGTGCGCGGGCTGATCGAAATGCCGCGGCATTTGACCGAGGCGCTGGCGCTTGAGCCGCAGATCGAGCAATTGGCGCGCGATCTCGCCAAGAGCCGCGACGTGCTCTATCTCGGCCGCGGCACCAGCTTTCCGATCGCGCTCGAAGGCGCGCTCAAGTTGAAGGAAATCTCCTACATTCATGCCGAAGGCTATGCCGCGGGCGAGCTCAAGCATGGGCCAATCGCGCTGATCGACGAGAACATGCCGGTCATCGTGATCGCGCCGCATGACAAGGTGTTCGAGAAGACCGTATCCAACATGCAGGAAGTCGCCGCGCGCGGCGGCAGGCTCATTTTGATGACCGACGCCGCGGGCGCCGAGGCCGCCCGTGCGGCGGATGGCCAATCGATCGTCACGCTGACGCTGCCGACGGTGAACGCGGCGGTCGCGCCGCTCGTCTATGCCGTGCCGGTGCAGCTTATCGCCTATCACACCGCGGTCCTCATGGGCACCGACGTCGATCAGCCGCGCAATCTGGCGAAATCGGTCACGGTCGAGTAGCACGCGATCCGCGGCGTTCGCCGCCGGCGTGCTGTGCAAAGCCCCCCGGTGGCCCATATATTGCAGCAATTGCGGGACGGCGGACGAGATGATGAACGACGGCACACAGACTGCGAAAATATCAGGCGCTCCGGTGAAATCGCCTGGAGTGATGAGCCGCATCCGCAATTATTTCCTCACCGGGCTGGTCGTGGCCGGACCGGTCGCGGTGACGCTGTGGCTGATCTGGTGGTTCGTCACCTGGGTCGACAATCTGGTGCGTCCGATCATCCCGGTGGCGTATCGGCCGGAGACCTATCTGCCGATCAATATCCCGGGCACCGGCCTGATCATCGCCTTCACCGCGCTGACGCTGCTCGGCTTCCTCACCGCCAATTTGGTCGGCCGCAAGCTCGTCGGCTTCGGCGAAAGCCTGTTCAGCCGCATGCCGATCGTGCGGCCCATCTACCGCACCGCCAAGCAGATTTTCGAGACGCTGTTCTCCAAATCGCAGTCGAGTTTCCGCCGCGTCGGCGCTGGTGGAATTTCCGTCGCCCGGCATGTGGTCGCTGGTGTTTCTGACGCAACCGCCGAGTCAGGCCATTTCCGGCAAACTGCCGGCGGCCGAGCATGTATCGGCCTTCATGCCGTGCACGCCGAACCCGACCACGGGATTTTTCTTCTACGTGCCGCGCGCCGACGTGATCGATCTCGACATTTCGGTCGAAGAGGCCATGACGCTGATCATGTCGGCGGGCATGGTGCAACCCGAAGGCGACGCTCCGGCGCAGGACAAGCTTGCGGTTTTGGCGCAGACTGCGCGCACCGCGCAGGCCGCGCGCCAAACGGAAGCCGCAGCCGTCAAGTGAGACTTCGTTGCACGTGTACCCTTAACCCGCTTCCAGCAGCCTGATCGCCTCGTCGCGGGCGAACAGATAGAGGAGGTCGCGCAAGGCTTCGCCGCGCGGCGATTTCAGCTTCGCATCGCGCGCCAGGATGAGCGTGGCGTCGTCGCGCGCCGCGGCCAGAAGCTTGCCGTGGAATTCGAGCCGCGCCAGGTGGAACCCGGGATCGCCGCTTTGCCGGGTTCCGAGCACGTCGCCTTCGCCGCGCAGCCTCAAATCCTCCTCGGCGATGCGGAATCCGTCCTCGGTTTCGCGCATGACCGCCAGCCGCGCCTTGGCCGTCGGCCCGAGCGGCGCGCGGTAGAGGAGAATGCAGGTCGACCGCGCGGAGCCGCGCCCGATGCGGCCGCGCAGCTGATGCAGTTGCGCCAGCCCGAAGCGTTCGGCGTGCTCGATCACCATGACGCTCGCCTCCGGCACGTCGACGCCGACCTCGATCACGGTGGTGGCGACAAGGAGCCGCGTCTCGCCCGCGGCGAAGCGCGCCATGGCGCGATCCTTGTCGGGGCCGCGCATCTTGCCGTGGACGATATCGATCTTGTCGCCGAACCGCTTGCGCAGCGCCGCGTAGCGGTCCTCGGCGGCGGCGAGATCGACGCTTTCGGATTCCTCGACCAGCGGGCACACCCAGTAGACGCGGCGCCCCGTATCGAGCGCCCGCGCCACAGCTTCGATGACATCGGCGAGGCGATCGAGCGGCACCGCGCGGGTATCGATCGGCTTGCGGCCGGCCGGCTTTTCGCGCAATTCGGAAATTTCCATGTCGCCGAAATAGGTCAGCACCAGCGTGCGCGGAATCGGCGTGGCGGTCAGCACCAACAAATCGACGGCTTCGCCCTTACGGGCCAGCGCGAGCCGCTGATGCACGCCGAAGCGGTGCTGCTCGTCGACGATCGCCAGAGCGAGATCGCGGAAGCCGACGTCCTCCTGGAACAGAGCATGGGTGCCGACGACAAGGTCGATGTTGCCCGCGGCAAGGCCTGCGAGGATGTCGTCGCGCTCGCGGCCACGCTCACGGCCGGTGAGAATGGCGAGCCGGATGCCGACGGCCTTGGCGAGCGGTGCGATGGTTGCAAAATGCTGGCGCGCCAAAATCTCGGTCGGCGCCATGAACGCCGCCTGGCGTTTGGCCTCGATCACATGGGCGGCGGCCAGCAGCGCCACCACGGTCTTGCCGGAGCCGACGTCGCCTTGCAGTAGCCGCAGCATACGTTGCGGCTGCGCCAGATCGGCAATGATGTCTTCGACGGCGCGGGCCTGCGACGGCGTCAAAGAATAAGGCAGCGCCTTGACGATCCCCGCGCGCAATGCGCCCGCGGCGGTAATGCCGCGGCCGGCGCGGCTGCGCATATGCGTACGCAGGAGCGCAAGCGCGAGCTGGTTCGCCAATAATTCGTCGTAAGCGAGCCGCGACCAGGCCGCGCTGTCGGGCTGGATGTCGTCGGGTGCCGCCGGGCGGTGGATCGTGCGCAGCGCGGCGCCAAAACCCGGAAAACCGTTGCGCTTGAGCCACGCCTCGTCCTGCCATTCCGGCAACGCCGGCAACCGATCGAGCGCGCTTATCGATCGCCTTGCGCAACTGGTTCGGGCCGAGACCCTCGGTCAGCGGATAGATCGGATCGAGCAGTGGCAGACTGGCGAAACCGGCCTCATCCACGACGCGATCGGGATGGAGCATTTGCAGATGGCCGTCATAACGCGTGATCACTCCGGAGACGTAACGAACCTCGCCCTCGGGGAGGAGCTTGCGCAGATAGTCCTCGCGCGCATTGAAATAAGTGATGGTGAGCGTGTTGGTATCGTCAGCGGCGTCGATATTGTAGGGCGCGCGCGGCCGGTTCGGCGGTGTCGGCCGATGACCCTCGACGGTGACGGCGACGGTCGCCACGGTGTCGGGCACGACTTCCGACAGCTTCGGCCGATTGCGCCGGTCGACAAAACCGGTGGGCAGGTGGAACAGCACGTCGATGACGCGCGGCGGCTCGGCGTCGCGGTCGAGCAGCCGCGCATAGAGCTTCTCCAGCTTCGGCCCGATGCCGGGGAGCGCCTTGATCGTTGCGAAAAGCGGATTGAGGACCGGTGGGCGCATCGGCCCACCTTACACCGTCATCCGCGCTGGCGGACGATCCAGTAATTCGCGATCAATTGCGGTGAATACTGGTTGGTCCGCTTTCGCGGACCATGACAAGTGCAAGGTCGCCCTCTATATACCGCAGGCCCGGCCGCGTCCGGGCTTTTGGCGTTACGCATGACCCCGGAAAAGTGGCTACCGATTTTCCGAAAAGGACCATGCGCCAGTAAAACCGGAAGACCATGACCGAGCGATCGAGCCAAGGCCTGGATGCGCGGCGTAAGCGGCTTCTGTACCGCTCCTGGCGGCGCGGCGTGCGCGAAATGGACCTGATCATCGGCCGCTTTGCCGACGTCCATATCGACACGTTCGACGATGCCGCGCTGGACGATTTCGAGCGGCTGATCGAAGTCCCAAATGCCGAGCTTTATGCCTGGGTCACCGGTGACGAGCACGCGCCGACCGACTACGACAGCGCGGTCCTGCGCGCGCTGATCGCCTTTCATGCCAAGAGCTCTCACACCAAGACCGAGTCCGCGGGAGAGGGCGCGTGACCGCAGCATCGCGTCTCGCCCAGTCGCCGGCGCAGCGGCTTACCGCCGGGCGGCCGCTGACGCTCGCCGGCGTTGCCGATGGCGCCGAAGGCATGGTGCTGGCCGACCTGGCCCGCGCCATCGCCGCCAGGGAGAAACCACCGGCGATTTCGCTCGCAGTCGTCTGCCGCGACGCCGCGCGCATGGCGATGCTGCACCGGGCGCTCGCTTTTTTCGCGCCCGATATCGAGGTTTTGGAGTTTCCGGCCTGGGATTGCCTGCCTTACGACCGCGTGTCGCCGCATGCAGCAGTGGTCGCCGCGCGCATGATGACACTGGCGCGGCTCGCGCGAGTCCACGGCCGCGAGCATCCCTCGGTTTTGCTCGTCACCGTCAACGCCATATTGCAGCGCGTGCCGGGACGCGAACTCATTGCCAGGCAATCGCTCTCGGCCGCGCCCGGCAATATTCTGCCCATGGCCGGCATCATCCAGTGGCTCGATCTCAACGGCTTCAATCGCGCCTCGACCGTGCGCGAGCCAGGCGACTATGCAGTGCGCGGCGGCATCATTGATCTGTTTGCCGCTGGCATGGACGAACCCGTACGGCTCGACTTCTTCGGCGACACGCTGGAATTGATCAGAAGCTTCGACCCGGAAACGCAGCGCACCGATGCCGAGTTGCGCGCGCTTGATCTGGTGCCGATGGCGGAATTTCAGCTCACCAGCGACACTATCCGTGCCTTCCGCACCGGCTATGTCGCCGCTTTCGGCGCCGCGACGCCCGACGATGTGCTCTATGAAGCGGTGAGCGAAGGCCGCCGCTATGCCGGCATGGAGCATTGGCTGCCGCTGTTTCATAAAAATCTGGAGACGCTGTTCGATTATCTCGGCGGCAGCCCGTTGGCGATCGAACCGCTGGCCGAAGAAGCCGCCCACGAGCGGCTGGAGCAGATCGCCGACTATTATCAGGCGCGCAAGGAGACGCTGGATAACACCGACGGCGGCGCGCCGTATAAGCCGTTGCCGCCCGAGCGGCTTTATCTCGCCGACAAGGAGTGGCAGGCGCTGCTGGAGAAATCGGCGCTCGCAAGGCTGACCCCGTTCGCCGCGCCGGACGGTGCGCCCGACACCATCGCGGCCGGCGCCCATGCCGGGCATAATTTCTCTGCCGAGCGCGCCATGCCGGGCGCAAATGTATTCGAGGCCGTCACCGGCCACGTCAACGCGCTGCAGGCGAACGGCAAGCGCGTTCTGATCGCGCTATGGAGTGAGGGCTCCAGGGAACGAATGTCGCACGTGCTGGCCGAGCACGGCTTGCACAATCTCACTGCCGTGGCCTCGTGGCCGGCAGGCGCAGGCGCTGCCGAAGCCGCAAGTGGCGCTCGCCGTGCTGGGGCTCGAACTCTGGCTTCGAGACCGCAGACGTCGCGCTCCTCACCGAGCAGGACATTTTGGGCGAGCGGCTCATCCGCGCGCGCAGGCAATCGAAGCGCGCCGACAACTTCATCGGCGAGGTGACGGGTCTCTCGGCCGGGGATCTCGTCGTCCATGTCGATCACGGCATCGGCCGCTTCCACGGTCTGCGCGCCATCGAGGCCGCCGGCGCGCCGCACGACTGCCTGGAAATCCACTACGCCGGCGGCGACAAATTGTTTCTGCCGGTGGAGAATATCGAGCTTCTCTCGCGCTACGGCTCGGAAGGTGCGGGCGTCGAGCTCGACCGGCTGGGCGGGGCGGGCTGGCAGACGCGCAAAGCGCGGATGAAAAACCGCATCCGCGAAATCGCCGGCGAACTGATAAAGATCGCCGCCGAACGACAATTGCGCGAGGCGCCGCGGCTTGCGGTCGAGGCGGGCCTCTACGACGAATTCTGCGCGGCCTTTCCCTATGAGGAGACCGACGACCAGCTCGCCGCCATCGCCGCGGTCAATAATGACCTCGGCTCGGGCCGCCCGATGGATCGGCTGGTCTGCGGCGACGTCGGTTTCGGCAAGACCGAGGTCGCGTTACGCGCCGCTTTCATCGCCGCGATGAACGGCAAGCAGGTCGCGGTGTTGGTGCCGACCACGCTGCTCTCGCGCCAGCATTTCAAGACGTTCTCGGAGCGGCTGAAGGGTTACCCGCTTCATGTCGCGCAGGCCTCGCGGCTGGTCTCCGCGAAAGACCTCGCCGCGGTGAAGAAAGGACTCGCCGAAGGCGCGATCGACATCGTCATCGGCACCCATGCGCTCCTTGGCAAATCGATCAAGTTCAAGGACATCGGCCTGATCGTGGTCGACGAGGAGCAGCATTTCGGCGTCGGCCACAAGGAAAAGCTCAAGCAGTTGCGCGCCGAGGTCCATGTGCTGACGCTGACGGCGACGCCGATCCCGCGCACTTTGCAGCTTGCCTTGTCCGGCGTGCGCGACATGTCGATCATCGCCACGCCGCCGGTCGATCGGCTCGCGGTGCGAACATTCGTCTCGCCGTTCGATCCGGTGACGGTGCGGGAAGCGCTCTTGCGCGAGCGCTATCGCGGCGGCCAGGCGTTTTATGTCTGCCCGCGCATCGAGGACCTCGCCGAGGCGAAAAGCTTCCTCGACAAGGCGGTCCCGGAAGTGCGCGTTGCGGTGGCCCACGGCCAGATGGCGCCGACCGTGCTGGAAGACATCATGTCGGCGTTCTATGACGGCAAATACGATGTGCTGCTGTCGACAACCATCATCGAATCCGGTCTCGATATCCCGACCGCGAATACGCTGATCGTGCATCGCGCCGACATGTTCGGGCTGGCGCAAATCTATCAGCTGCGCGGCCGCGTCGGCCGCTCCAAGCTGCGCGCCTATGCGCTGCTCACGCTGCCGGCCAAGCGCCGGATCACGCCGCAGGCCGAGCGCCGGCTCAAAGTGCTGCAATCGCTCGACACGCTCGGCGCTGGCTTCCAGCTCGCCTCGCACGATCTCGATATCCGCGGCGCAGGCAATCTCCTCGGCGACGAGCAGTCCGGCCACATCAAGGAGGTCGGCTACGAGCTTTATCAGCAGATGCTGGAGGAGGCAGTGCTGTCGATGAAGGCCGGCATCACCGCGCCGGCGGCCGACAAATGGTCGCCGCAGATCACCATCGGCACGCCGGTGCTCATTCCGGAGGATTACGTCACCGATCTGCCGGTGCGGCTCGCGCTCTACCGGCGCCTGGCCGAGATCGAGAACGAGCGCGATATCGAGGCGTTTGCCGCCGAGCTAGTCGACCGGTTCGGCTCATTGCCGGAGGAAGTGGAATATCTGTTGCAGATTGTCGCCATCAAGACGCTGTGCCGGCGCGCCAATGTCGAGAAGATCGACGTCGGGCCGAAAGGCGCCGTGCTGTCGTTCCGCGACAATATTTTCTCAAATCCGGATGGGCTGATTTCCTATATCGCCAAGCACCCGGTCGGCGCCCGCGTGCGTCCGGACATGAAGGTGGTGTTTTTCGACGAGTGGGAATCGCCAAAGGCGCGCATCAAAGGCGCCACCGAGATTTTGCGGGCGCTGTCGGGGATTGCGGAGAAGGGCAAGAAGGCGGCTTAAAGGCTCACGGCCTGTAAAAAATGTTTGATGGAATCGTAAAGTACGGCGGCGCCCAAGCTCGCACCTAGGCCAACGATAAAAGACGTAATTAGTCCATATCGAATAATTTCGAATTTCCTCAAGTACCGCTTATACAACTCCGTTGTGAAATCGTTCATCAACAGAAACGACTGACGCCTAATCGCTATAACCACGATGATCGTTGCAAATGTGAGAATAATGCCCGCTGTTCCTATCGCTATTGATACCGTTTGTTGAGCGCTTAACACCACGTCATTCGAACGAAGTAATAAATCAATTTTCTGAAGCGCTTTTTCCATCATCGATAAATTCGCAGCAGCATCGATCTTATCACTAATCAAAATTTTGTTTTCTTGGATGTACTTGTCGTGCATGTGCGCCCCGTATGCGAAAGGCACGATAATACTAAACATGCCCGCTATAAAAAGAGCGTAGAATCTGACGTAAGCTTGAATGAACTTGCGTTTATCGAATTTGCGAAGAAGATATTGGGTTATAAGGTTCTCTAAGTCACCTCCCCACGATACCTCAGTGTATTCCAAATCTATCCTTGCGGCTCCTGTTTCCAAATATGCGAAGGCTAGCGCTCGCGCGACAGAGAGCAATTCTGTGTTTGTGACCGCTTCTTCAAACGACCTTAAGTTCTGAATTACGAATGAGACTTCCTGTTTTTCGGGTTTTTCTCGTCCCGGAAATCGCAACACGTATGTCACTTCACATTGAATAGCACAGACCTCTGATTGGCGAGCGTCCCGAAACGAGGTGAAAGCTTCTAATGATTCCAATTCAAATTGATAACCGTCGCGATATTTCACCGCAATTGCAAACGTGGAGAGTACGACTATATTTTGAAGCTTTACTCGCTGATCAATCAATGTAATCAGATCCAACAACTCGTCGCGCGTAAATACAAAGCTCGCCTTTATCTCCCTTCTAATTTTCTTTTTTTCGCTGATTAGGTCGCGGATAAATTCTCCGAAGCTGCTTTTGCTTATGGTGAGAACCAGTGCATTTAAATCCTGCTGCGATTCCTGGACAGTGATCTGCGACATCGAAAAGTCCCTCATTCACGGGCTTAGAAACCGGCATTGCTAGAACATATAGCGAACGAATGCAACTGTAGAGGGCACTACGCTCAACCGATTAGGCAAAAGGAGTGCGAAACTGGCCGGGATGTTTACTGAGGTACCGTGGCCTCGCTTTCAACTCTGCCCTTGGCGGTTTTTTTGGAGAAGCCGCTCAGCCAACCTGCATCGTTACCACGGCCGTGACCTGGTAGAAGGGTAGTTGGGCTAACGGGCTGGCGGTGAATTCGCAAGAGCGGCGAGGTCATTAACCGGCGGAATATTTTTCGCTATTCCGCCCTACGCGTTCGGGTGGCGCAACGACCGGAACGTCACCGAATAGCGCAACGCATCCACCGCCGGAATGCTGTGCTCCCATTCTTCGCGTGAAGGGCCGCGCATCAGATAGATCGACCGCGGCTCGAGCCTTAGCGACGCGCGGTCCCAGGAACTGCCGCGTTTCTTGCGCAGCCGGAAGGCGCACGGCGAGACGAGCGAAATGCCGATCACGTCGTCGTAGTGTGGCCGGTCGCGATGCCAGCCGATCGCCGTGCCCGGCCGGTATTCGGTGACCAGCGCGTGCGCCAGGCGGGCAGGGGCCTGTCCGCCAAAAGCGGCGGCGCGTTGGCGCAGCGGCTCGAGAAACGACGGCATCGGCTCGGCTTGTTTCAGACTGCCGTCATTGAAATCGTAGCGCGTGCCGAACGACACGACCCGCCGCTTGCCGAGAAAGCCATGAAACTCGAATTCCTTGAACGGCAGATCGGCGAACGCCGCGACAAGGCGCGCCTCTTCTGCAGCGTCGATCAAGTCCGATGCGTAGCGAAAGCCGACCGGCATGGACGGCGGCTCTGCTGCCGCCGATAGCGGTTCGAAAAGTGAAAGCTGCTGGTGTTTCATGTCTGCGTAACGGCTTGGACCGCAGATAGTGACGCATCGCCGGCCGCGCAAACGCGCGAGCCCGCTTGCCGCGGACCAAACGCCGGCGGTTCATCCGCTGTCCTACGTAGGGCGCTTTAATCCGATAGCGGATGGGTCGCGCTCAGAAATGAGCCCCGCGCTCAGGCCGTCACACCGGCGGCGGAAACAGCGCCGCATAAGCGTCTGCCATCGCCGCGGAGAGCGAATAATTGCGGGTCTGATTGCAGGGCGTACACAGAAATACGGTGCGCCGCATGGCCGGCGCATGCGGGTGCGGCAGCGCGGTAACGAAAATCATGCCGAGCCGGCATTTGGGGCAGGGCGCCGACATATCCTTGGCGCCGTCCGGGGCAATCTGCGGCGAAAGCGTGTGCGCCAGAGGCTCGATCGCTTCGATCATGGGCTTATCCGCAAATACTGGCTATTTAAGCCCGGCGACCATGAAGATTTCGTTGACGGGAACCCGGCAATTTAGTCCTGCCCGTTAGCGATGTTCATTACATTGAAAAGTCGCGCCGGGGCCGAAATGCAAACGCAGCGCGTGTTAGGGTACGATGACCGACGAGGATTTCGACATTGACTGCGATCAAGACCGCGAGGCCGAGCCGTACCGCGATCGTCGAGGACGATCCGGCCTTGCGGAAAATGCTGGCGGCGCTGTTGCAGGCCGACCCCGATTACGCGGTGGTCGGCGAATTCGCCGACGGCGAGGCCGCGATCGGGGCGTTCGCGCATCTGTCGCTCGACATCGTGCTGGTCGATCTCGGACTGCCGGACATTTCCGGCATCGACGTCATCCGCAGGCTGAAAGCTTTGTCTCCCGGCTGCAGTGCGCTCGTCGTCACCACCTTCGGCGACGAGAAAACGGTCACAGCGGCCATCGAGGCCGGCGCCGACGGCTATCTCTTGAAGGGCACGCCGCTGGAGGAACTGCGGCGCGACATTCATGCGTTGCGCGACGGCGGCTCGCCCTTGTCGCCGATGATCGCACGCAAGCTGTTGGACCGGCTGCACGGCAAAGCCGCCGAGGCGGCTTCGGACGCCGGCGGCGACAGCGCCTTGACGCCGCGCGAGCGCGAGATTCTCGAAATGATCGCCAAGGGGTTTTCCTACGCCGAGACCTCGGCCATTTGCGCCATCTCGACCGCCACCGTGCACAGCCACCTCAAGCGCATCTACCGCAAGCTCGAAGTGCACTCCAAGACCGAGGCGGTTTACGAGGCGCGCCGCCGCAGTCTCATTCTTTAGGCAAGCGGCCCTCTTAGAGAGTATTCGATTTAACGGAATCGGAATGCGCTCCTAGCTGCTTATTTCAGCGTGTCCTTTTCGCAAAACCAGTTCCCACTTTTGCGGGAGATGCTCAGCCCGGCGGCACCTGCAAAGCGATGCGCACCGCGGTGCCGCGCCCCGGCGCCGACTCGATTTCAATCGTGGCGCCGGTTGAGATGCTGGTGATGCGCTTTCGCATATTGGCCAGCCCGCGACCGGCGGCCGTAGCCGCCGGATCAAAGCCCAAGCCGTTGTCGCGCACGCCGATCCGAATCGCCGATGTTTCCGGATCGAAGCTTGCCGTCAAATCGGCGGTCGTGGCCTTCGAATGGTGCAGCACATTGCTCAGCGCCTCCATCAGCGCAAGCTTGATCGCCAGCGCATCGCGCGCCGTCAATCCGCCGATCTTTGGCAATACGGCGACCCGCCAGCCAAAGCTAATGCCGGCCAATTCGATGCCGCTCGCCATGCGGTGGCGCACATTGGCGAGCAGCAAATTGACATCGCCATCGGGCGTCTCCGCGCTGTCCACCAGAAAACGCAATTCCATCAGGATTTCGCCAACCCGGCGCTTGGCGTCGGCGAAGTCGATCTGACTGGTGGTGAAGGAAGCGAGCAGCGTGGCGAGGCTGGCGCCGATACTGTCATGCATGTCGGCCGAGATTTTTTGCCGTTCGGCGATCGCCGAGCTGACGATCTCGAGCTGTGCCTGCTGGCTGAGCTTGCCGAGCCGGTGAACGAAGGCCGCGGCCGCGATCATGCCTGCGGTGAGCACGAACCAGCACAAGCCGAGAAGGTAGAAGAAACCGATATATTGGGCGCGCAGATAGTCGCTGCCGTAGGCGACGATGACGTAGAGCGGCGTTGTCGGCGAAACCACGAAGGCGCCGATGCGCGTGATGCCGTCGGGACCGCCACGGCTGTAGAAGGTGCCGCTGGTTTCTCCCGTCAGAACCCGGTTATAGACCAGCGGCACGCGTGACACCTCGGTGCCATAGCCGATGGCGCCGTTCAAGGTGCGAATGCGCACCACGCCGTCTTTGCCGGTGAGCGCAGCGAGACCGCGGTCGGTCAGTTTGAGCTTTTCGTACAGGCTGATGAAGTGTTCGAGCCGGTACGACAACAGCACCACGCCGTACAGCGCACCCGACCGATCGCGCAGCGCCCGCGAGAACTGAATCGACCATTCGTTGGTGATCGCGCCGCGCATCGGCGCCGAAATGTAAAGCTGCGTTTTGCCGGAAGCGTCGGCGTGGGCCAGGAAGGTATTACGGTCCTTGAACGAGATTTTTGGCGTCGGCTCGGCGCGGGCGCTCGCGATCAGCGTACCGTCACGGTCGAGGATGCCGGGGCCGATCATCGACGGCTGCAAATCGTAGCCCGCGAGCAGCCGGTGCAGATCGGCTTCGTGGCCGGCGGAAACTTCGCTCTCGGGAATGTCGCCGGCAAGCCGCGACAGAATGGCGTCGGCGGTTTCGGCATCGTCGTCGAAGCCGGCCATCAGAACGCGCGCGGTATTTTCGGTCTCGCGGTAGAGCTCGTTTTCGACCGAGCGGCGAAAATGCAGTCCGGCGAGGATGCACAGCATTAGCACGACGGTGGAAAATGCCGCGCACACCAGCACGATCGCGGCGCGCGAGAACCGACCCAAGGAAACCAGTGAGCCCTTTCGAGTCACATTGTATCCGATCATGATGCAGGCCTTTGCCGCACCCGCCTGTGCAATGCATGCTGCAGTGTGCCCTGCAAGGGCGAGCCGATCCCCAATTCTGGGGAACGCCGTGTTTCTATCGATGCTGTGCCCATTTCCGGGGCTTGGTCGAGCGTGTTTGCTGGTTCAAATTGTGCTGGCAACCTTGGGGAGACAAGGGCAGAAACCCCGATGCTTGATATTCCTTCCGCGGCCAACCTCGAAACCAAGCTCCGCCGAATTGCTCGATAAGCAGTTGTTTCGGTTGTTTCCGACGCCGATGTTCACCGGAAAATTGTCCGACCTCGCCTTGTGCGACCGCGTCGAGAAAGCGCTGCGCGATCTGCAGCGCTCGGGACAAGGCGCTGCAGCCCCGTCGAGCGCGCGGATGCGCGCTTACATGACGGCGGACGATCTGCAGACGCTGCCGCAAATGCAGGAGCTGGTCGGCGTCATCATGAAGGAATCCGAGCAGGTCCTCGATATTTACGCCATCAAGCGCACGGCGCATTACATCACCAATATGTGGGCGAACATCGCTCACCCCAATCGCCGCCACTCCATGCACATGCACCCGAACTGCCTGCTCAGCGGTCTTGTCTATATCAAGACGCCGAAGCATTGCGGGCCCACGGTGTTTGCCTCGCCGCGCCAACTGGCGAAGAATTCGAGCCGGCGTACCTGCAAAAGAACGAATTCAACGCCGACGTTTTTGTCATGCCGCCGGAGAAGGGACGCATGCTGATGTGGCCGAGTCATGTGCCGCACGCCGTCGAAGAGGGAAACGCCGACGAATTGCAGGACCGTATCGTGGTCGCGTTCAACATCATGATTTTCGCGGCAAGAGCGAAATGTCGACGGCGGCAATCAACTTCGTCTGAACCAGCCAACGTCGTTTGGGCCGCTCAGCGTTCAGGCGCGCAGGCGCGTGTGCCGTCCGGAGGTGCGTTCGATCGCACTGGCGAGATATTCCGGCGACTGCGCGCCGGTGACGATGACGCTCGAGCCGAAGATAAAGCACGGCACGCCGTCGATGCCGGCCTCTTTCGCCGAAGCGGCTTCGCCCTCGATGCGTTCGACGTCGGCGTCGCTGGCCAGCAGCCGGCGCACCAGATCGCCGTCCATGCCGCAATCGATCGCCGCCTTGATCAGGACCCTCGGGTCGGTGAGTCTTCGCCTTCGGCGAAATAAAGCTCCATCAGCCGCTGCTTCATGCGACCGGGATCGGTGGCGCTGCGCGACCACAGAATGAGCCGGTGGCAGTCGAGTGTATTGGGCTGGCGGCCGATCTTGTCCGGATTGTAGACAAGGCCTTCCATCGCCGCTGCGGCGATGATGCGCTCGGCAATGACGCTGTAACGCTCGACCGAGCCGAATTTAGTTTCCAGATAAGTCTGCCGGTCGATGCCGTCGCGCGGAATCCAATCGTTGAGGAAATAGGGCCGCCAATTGATTTCGACGTCGATGTCGGGAAGGAGCGCGGCGGCGCCTTCCAGCCGGCGCTTGCCGATATAGCACCAGGGGCAAACCACGTCGGACACGACCTCGATGCGAACGCTCACGCGCTCGTCGGATTTATCAGCCATCGCCAAACCTGATCCGTTTCATTCCGTCTGGGGCGCTACCACCCCGAAACTATATGTCGTAGCGCCCGGGTCAAATCGCCAGAGCCCGGATTAAGCCACGGCCTTAGCCGGGGCCACTGTCGCCGACGACCCGGGCGAGCAGCGATTCCACGCTGTCGGTCGGCTTCAAGGTGGCGAGCGTCACCGCCGCGTCGATGCCGCTTTTCTTCTGGTCCGGCGCCAGCATGGTGTTCTTGAGAACGCTGGCGATCCGGCGCGCCACGATATGGGCGGCGCGCAGATCGGTCTCGGTGAACACCGCGAAAATCGAATTGTCAGCCTCGCGGCAGGCGAAGTCTACATGGCGCATCAGCCGGCCCAACAGCCGCGCCGCGTCGAGGCTGGTGCGGCGATCGCCGCCATCGAACGAGAAGCGCGCAATCGACAACCCTACGCCGCGCCTTTCGGCATCGTCGACGGCTCGATTGAGGTCTCGCCAGAAGGCTTCCTGGCCGAGCAGCCCGGTATCGGGATCGAGCATACCCTTGGCATCGAGCGACTTGAGCATACGCTTGAGGCGTTGGCTGAAGGCATGAGCGCGAACGTAGGGCAGAAAGCGCTCCATCAACCGTTGCGGACCTTCGCAGGTGCGCTCCAGATTGGCGAGCTCGATGGCGAACGGCTCGATGACCGAGGGATGTCCGCCCAGCACCGCTACCGGAAGATTGCGGAAACGCACGTCCTCCGCGAGCACGGTCAGCATGGCTTCGACGATTTTCGGTCCGAAGCCATCGCCGATCACCATGCCGTCGACCTCACGCGCATTGAGCGCACGCGCGGCGCTTTCGACCGAAAGGGCGCCGATCACGCCAAGCCGCTCGCCAAAGGCGACCGAGAGCTCCGGATAGGTGCGGCCGCGGCCCGCGATGAGGACGGTTGCTTCCTCGAGCGGATCGGTGGTGGACAATTCCGGCAGCTGCTCGCCGCGCGAAGCGAGCGTACGCATGCGACGCTGGACGGTCCCGTGCTGGGTGCGAATCCGGATCGCGGTGGACAGCCGCCGCACCAGCCGTTGCGGTGTGGCGTTGGGCGCAATGGCGAATGCGTCCGGCACGCAAGGCACGCCATTCG
>CAWBOW010000018.1:0-194824 GCA_963790495.1 uncultured Alphaproteobacteria bacterium
AGCATCGTGGCGGCCGCCTGCTCGTAGCTGATATTGGCCGGCAATTTTACGGCGCGATCGGCGGGAACGTTGCGTTCGGAGGCGTAGCAGCCGAGCGCAACGACATAGCCGACTCGGTCGCCGACCTTGAGTTCGCTGACGCCGGGACCGACGGCGGTGACTTCGCCCGCCGCTTCGTTGCCGGCGACGAACGGCATGCCGACTGGCGAGGGATACATGCCCATGCGGAAATAGGTGTCGATGAAGTTGACGCCGCAAGCGTGTTGCTTGACCCGGACCTGGCCCTGACCAGGCGCCGGCAATTCGATCTCCTCATAGGTCAAAACCTCGGGCCCGCCGACTTTATGGACGCGCACTGCAGCAACCATTGTGTCCTCTCCTTCAACTCTGTCGTTTCAAATTGCCGGTGAAAAATCGGTGCGGATCATAGGCGCAGAAGCGTCGAACACAAGGCGGGGCCGGCCGGACCGGTTAGCGCGCGCCCGAGACGTTGAACACCGTGCCGCTGACATAGGATGCTGCGTCCGACAGCAGAAACAATACCGCTTCGGCGATCTCGTCCGGCTCGCCGGCCCGGCCCATCGGCAATAACGGCGTGATCCGTTCCAGGCGCCCTGGTTCGTGGATGTCCGTCCTGGTCGGACCCGGCCGTATCGCATTGACGCGCACGCCCTCCTTCGCCACTTCGCGGGCCAGGCCATTGGTGAGCGCGTCGACGCCACCCTTGGCGGCGGCGTAGAAAACGTATTCGCCGGCGCCGCCGGTCACCGATGCAATCGAGGACAAGAACACGATGGCGCCGCCTTTGCCGCCATGCGCGCTCGACATCCGCCGCACCGCTTCACGGGCGCAGATCAGGCAACCGAACAGGTTAATGTCGATCACGTCGCGGATGGTGGCCGCGCTCGCGACGTCGAGCCGCGAATTCTTGCCGCCGATTCCGGCGCTGTAGACAAAATGCGTGATCGGGCCGAGCGCCTTGGCGGTGTCCTCGAACATGCGCAAAATGTCGGCTTCCTTGGCCATGTCGCCTTGCAGGGTGACGGCTTTGCCGCCGGATCGCTTCACCGCCGTGGCGACCTCGGCCGCAGCGTCAGCGTTGCGCAGGTAGTTGATGGCGACATCGTAGCCGCGTTCGGCGGCGAGCCGCGCCGTCGATGCGCCGATGCCCCGGCCGCCGCCGGCGATCAAGAGTACGGGTCGAGCCACGAAGCTTGCTCCCTTGCTATGGGCGATGGCGGCGCAAAAACCCGACGCCGACGAAATAGATTGCCAAAACGCAGAGGCCGGCGACAGCCCACGTTCCGGGCTGCAGATGTTTTGCTATCGCGAAAATCGCCAGCGCTGTCCATGACAGAAGCGCGACCACGCTCACCGCGCGCCAATGAGCGATCCGCACTGGATGGAGAACGTGAAACGGCACGAAGGTGAGCGCCGCCAGCCCCGCGATCGCGACCGCCCCGAGCCACGGCGCCGGCCGCAGCAGGAACAGGTAAAAAGCCGCCAGGTTCCACAGCGCCGGAAAACCGCGGAAATAATGATCGGACGTCTTCATCAGCCGGTCGGCGAAATACAACGAGCCGCTGACCACGATGACGATGCCGAGCGGGACCGCCAGCCGGGACGGCAACAGTGCGCTTGACGAAAGCGCATAGGCCGGCACGAACACGTAATTGAGGATATCGACGACGAGATCGAGGATATCGCCCGACCAGCGCGGCAGCACATGCGCGATCCGGAGCCGCCGGGCAAAGGTGCCGTCGACACCGTCGATGAAAAGCGCAACGCCCAGCCAGACAAACATTTGCGGCCAGTCGGCTCGCACCGCGGCGACCAATGCGAGCAGCGCGCAGGCCGCTCCGCAGGCGGTAAAGACATGGACCGCAAAGGCTGCCGCCCGCAGCGGCAATCCGGGTTTTTCGGGCGATTGCGTTGAGGCCATTATTTAAGCTTACACGTTAAATCGAACAACGTGCGGAAAGAGGCTGTCCTTGCTAGGGTTCCGATCATAAATCCAAGCCACGCAAGCCCAACGCCTGATGAGCGATTTGCCGATAGAAACTGGAAGTTTTAGCGCCGAAATCGCCGTAGTGGGCGGCGGTCCGGCCGGTCTGGTCACCGCCATCGCGCTAGCCGTGGCCGGGATCGAGACCGTCCTGATCGCACCGTTCGCCAAGCCGGATCACCGCACCACGGCACTGCTGGCGGGCTCCGTCGCGGCCTTGGAAGCGCTGGGCGCTTGGCGGAACTGCGTCGCGCAGGCGGCGCCGCTGAAGAAGCTTCGCCTGGTCGACGCCACCGACCGGCTGTTTCGCGCGCCAGAGGTTTTATTCGACGCAGCCGAAATCGGTCTCGATGCCTTCGGCCACAATATCGAGAACCGCTATCTGCTGGCGGCGCTCGAAGCGCGCGCGGTGGAGTTGCGAATTCCCCGTATCGCCCTGCCCGCTTCGGCGGTCGTCATCGATGCCGCTGGCGTAACAGTCGGCCATGGGGGTGACCGCTCGCGGGTGCGCCTGGTCATCGGCGCCGACGGAGCGCGTTCGCTGTGTCGCGCGGCGGCCGGGATTGCAACGCGACGGCGCAGCTATCCGCAATCCGCACTGACGCTCAATCTCGGTCACGCGCGGCCTCACCACGAAACCTCCACCGAATTTCACACCGCGAGCGGTCCGTTCACGCTGGTGCCGCTGCCCGGGCAGCGGTCTAGCCTTGTTTGCGTTCTTGGACCGCAAACCGCCGCCGGCCTCGTCGCCATGGATGATGCCGCGCTTTCGGTCGAGATCGAGCGCCGCGCTCACGCGCTTCTCGGCGCCATGACCGTCGAGCCAGGCCGTGGCGTTTTTCCCCTCGCCATCGAGACCGCAGCGGCGTGCGGCCGCGACCGCGTCGCGCTGGTCGGCGAAGCCGCCCATGTCGTGCCGCCGATCGGCGCCCAGGGGCTCAATCTCGGACTGCGGGACGGCGCGACGCTTGCGGAAATAATCGTCGATGCGCGGCGGGCGGGCCTCGATGTCGGCTCGCCGGAAATCATGCGACGCTACGAGACGACGCGACGCGCCGACGTGACGAGCCGCGCCGCTGCCGTGGATTTGTTGAATCGGAGCCTGCTCAGCGGCTTTTTTCCGGTGCACGGGGTACGCGGGGTTGCGCTTTATCTCATCGACCGTATCGGGCCGCTGCGCCGGGCCGTGATGCGCGAGGGTGTCGCTCCGGCGGCCTCGCAGCCCCGCCTGATGCGCGGCGAGATGCTATGAGGCACGCCATTGCTAGGCAGCCTTGCCCCGAAAAGCGGCTTGGCGAAACGGTTGTGTTCGTCCTACCGTCAGGCCTTAGGGGTTTGGGATAAGCCGATGAAACTGCCGCGTAATTTTTTCAAGCCGCTTGCCATCGGCGCGCCGGCGCCGTTGCGCGAGCTGCCGTTGCGGCTGGAGCGCATGATCCATTTCGTGCCGCCGCATATCGAGAAAGTGCGCGCCAAGGTTCCCGAGCTTGTTGCACAGGTCGATGTGGTGCTCGGCAACCTCGAAGATGCCATTCCCGCCGACGCGAAAGAAGCGGCGCGCAAGGGCTTCATTGCCATGGCGCAAGCCTGCGACGTTCGGCGAGACCGGACTGTGGACGCGGATCAACGCTTTGAATTCGCCCTGGATGCTGGACGACGTCACCGAGATCGTCGCCGCCATCGGCCAAAAGCTCGACGTCGTCATGCTGCCGAAGGTCGAAGGCGCCTGGGATATTCATTATCTCGATCAGCTTCTGGCGCAGCTTGAGGCCAAACACGACGTCAAAAAGCCGATCCTCATTCACGCCATTCTGGAAACCGCCGAGGGTGTGAACAATGTCGCCGCTATCGCAACGGCTTCGCCGCGCATGCACGGCATCAGTCTCGGCCCGGCCGATCTTGCCGCGTCGCGCGCGATGAAGACGACGCGGGTCGGCGGCGGCCATCCCGATTACAGGGTCCTGGCCGATGCCGGCGCCGGCGGCGATCGCGCCGCGCGCCGGCTTTTCAGCAGGATCTGTGGCACTATACGATCGCCAAAATGGTCGATGCCTGCGCCGCCGCCGGCATCAAGGCGTTCTACGGCCCGTTCGGCGATTTCGCCGATGGCGCCGCGTGCGAGGCGCAATTCCGCAACGCCTTCCTCATGGGCTGCGCCGGCGCCTGGACGCTGCATCCAAGCCAGGTGCCCATCGCCAAGCGGGTGTTTTCGCCCGACCCGGCCGAAGTCGCCTTCGCCAAGAAGATCATCGCCGCCATGCCGGACGGTTCCGGCGCGGTCATGATCGACGGCAAAATGCAGGACGATGCGACCTGGAAACAGGCCAAGGTGCTGGTCGATCTGGCCTGGCTGTGTCGCCGCGAAAGATCCCGAAATGGCCCAACGCTACGGGCTATGAAGGCCCGCATTATGCGATGAGCGCTTCGGACCCGATCCGCTTTCCGACATTTGCATAATCGTACAGTACCTGCGCGAGCTGTAAATGACGTATCGCGCATGGAAAAGATTCGAAGCGCCAAATATCCAGATCGGCCAGGTCGTGCGGCATCGGCTGTATCCGTTCCGCGGCGTGGTGTTCGACATCGATCCGGTCTTCGACAATACCGAGGAATGGTACCAGGCGATCCCCGCCGAAGTGCGGCCGCGCAAGGACCAGCCGTTCTATCACCTGTTCGCCGAGAACGACGATAGCGAATACATCGCCTATGTCTCGGAGCAGAACCTTTTGCCCGACACCAGCGGCGAGCCGGTGCGTCATCCGCAGGTCGCCGAGGTCTTTGTCGAAGACGCCAACGGCGCCTATCGCCCGCGCGCGGCGCGGATGCATTGACGCTATTCACTGAACCGGCGGCCGGCTCCCGCAAGCCGGCGGGGAGCCACCGGACGGATGCTCGCTTTGTTCGTTGCGAGTCTAACTACTTCGCCGGCGCGGCAGCCGGCGGCGCCGCTGCAGCACCCGCCGCGCCTTGCTGTTGCTCCAGTTTCAGGCGGGCTTCGTCGGCCCGCTTCTGCAGCTCTTCCTGCAGTTTTTTCTGCTGCTCCTCGAACACCTTCGGATCGGTCGGCGGACCGTCATAGGCTTTGGCGAAATCGCTAAGCGGCAGCACCAGCGAGATCGGCTGGCCGGTGGAGTTGATCGCCTGAACGACGAGACCCTGGCCCTTCTTCATCTTGTTAATCATGTCGGGCGTCGCTTCGTAATCCGCCATGCAGCCATTGGTGAAGCAGATCACGTAGGGCGCCGTCATCGGCTGGTTCTGGTCGATGATCACGCGCGTGCCGTGGATGAGCTGCATGCCGAGTGGGAGGGTGACGCGCAATATTTTTTTCGGCTCGCCTTCCGGCTCGATCAGCACGGCGGCGACCACCGGCATGCCGGATTCGATGCGGGCGTCTTTTCCGGTGAAGCACACTTGCTTGGCTTTGGGGTCGTTCTGGTTCTTCAGGCAGAACTTCGTCCACGGTGAATAGATCAGCTGGACCGGCTGCTGCTGGGCCGCATTGCTCGGCCGGCGGCGCTTGCGCCGGCGCCGCGGCGGCCGGCTTTTTCGCCGCCGGCTTGGGCTGGGCGAGCGCGGTCGATGCGCAGGTGGCGCCAAGACCGATTGCATCACGGCGCTGACAGCGCGGCGCTCGCACGGTCTTGGTCAACATCGTGGCGGCAGCGAGCGCGCGGCTGACCGGCCGGGCCGGCGCCGGCGGGGTGCGATAGTTCATGCGATGCAGTCCCTCTTTCTCCTGCCGCCCGCAAATCGAGCACGGTCGAGTTGCCTGGTCAGAGTTACGTCAATGGCCGATATCGCCGCGGCTGCGCCGCCGCCGTCGCGCGCCGGCGCGGGACGGTCAATCGACGCAGAATGCGGCAACAGCGTGACCCCGATTGCCCCGCCCCGTGGCTCAGATAGCGCAATTGGAGGTCTAGATAAAGCCCGCGGTTACGCCACAGCGTGCTGTGCGCCAAATTCCCGCCCGCCGCATGCTAGCTTTTCGCGGGGCGGCAACGAATCGCCCCCCCATCCGCCGATGTAGTCGTGCCACCGATGCATATCGACTACGGGCCGCGGTTGCGGCGCCCTGGTGCCGCCGCCATGCTCGTCGGCTGGCGCTGTCGGCTGCGGCGCAGCCGTCGCAAAACGTCATCGGCAAGGCAGATGCCACTACGGCAATCGCCATGCACGGCGCGCCGGCTTTGCCGGACGGATTTAGCGCGCTGCCCTATGTCAATCCGGACGCGCCGAAGGGCGGCCGCCTGGCCGAAGCCGTGCTCGGCACCTTCGACAGCCTCAATCCGCTGATCGTGCAGGGCCTCGCCGTGCAGCCGGTCCGCGGCTATGTCATCGAAAGCCTGATGGCGCGCAGCTACGACGAGCCGTTTACGCTGTACGGCCTGCTGGCGAAAACCATCGAGACCGACGAGGCGCGCAGCTATGTCATCTTCACGCTCGATCCCGCCGCGCACTTCTCCGACGGCACGCCGGTGACCGCGGAGGACGTGGTGTTTTCGTGGCAACTCCTGCGCGACCACGGCCGGCCGAACCATCGCAGCTACTACTCCCGGGTCGCTAAGGCCGAAATTCTCGGCCCTCGCACCGTGCGGTTCGACTTCGTCGATACCAGCGACCGCGAAATGCCGCTGATCCTCGGGCTGATGCCGGTCTTGGCGAAGCACGCCGTCGACGTCGCGACTTTCGAGAACTCCACGCTGAAAGCGCCGCTCGGCAGCGGGCCCTACGTCGTCGCCGCCGTCAATGCCGGCAGCAGCGTCACCTTCAAGCGCGATCCGAATTATTGGGGCCGCGATCTGCCGATCAATCGCGGTTTGTGGAATTTCGACCAATTGCGCTTCGATTTCTATCGCGACGACAACGCTTATTTCCAGGCATTCAAGGCCGGGCTCTCCGATGTGCGCGCGGAGACCGATCCGGGCCGCTGGCAGACCGGCTACGATTTTCCCGCCGTACGCGACGGCCGCGTGATCAAGGAATCCTTCCACAGCGGGCTACCGAAGTTCGCTTCGGAGTTTCGTCTTCAATACCCGCCGCCCGCTGTTTTCCGATATCCGCGTGCGGCACGCGATCGCCTTGTTGTTCGATTTCCAGTGGGTCAATCGCAACTTTTTCTATAATTTATACCAGCGCAGCGCGAGTTACTTCGACAATTCCGAATTGTCCGCCTACCAGCGGCCGGCCGACGAACAGCGAGCGGGCGTTGCTTGCGCCATTTCCCGATGCGGTGCGGCCCGACGTGCTCGACGGCACCTGGACGCCGCCGGTCACCGACGGCACCGGGCGCGACCGCGACTACGCTGCGCAAGGCGCTCGCTTTACTCAAAGCCGCCGGTTACGAGCTCAACGGTACCGTCTTGCGCAATCGCGCCACCGGCGCCCCGTTCGCCTTCGAGATCATGGTGGCGAGCAGCGACGACGAACGGCTCGCGCTTGCCTTCTCCACCATGCTGGCGCGCGCCGGCATCACCGCGCAGGTGCGGCTCGTCGACTGCGGCGCAATACGAACAGCGCCGGGTGTCGTTCGATTTCGACATGATCGAATATCAATGGGATCAGTCGCTATCGCCGGGCAGCGAGCAGGGCTTTTACTTTGGTTCGGCGGCAGCCGACCAAGACGGTTCGCGCAATTACATGGGCGTGAAAAGCGCGGCGGTCGACGCCATGATCGCTGCGATGCTGCGCGCCCGCAGGAGGCCCGATCTGGTCGACGCGGTGCGCGCGCTCGATCGCGTCCTGATCTCCGGCTGCTACGTCGTGCCGTTGTTTTACCTGCCCGACCAATGGGTGGCGCGCTGGGCCGCCATCAAGCATCCCGCGCGCACCTCGCTGTTCGGCTATCTGCCGGAAACTTGGTGGCGGCAAGGCAGCCCAATTCTGCGATGATACGGCGATGATTCTAGGGGATCCGCCCGCACCGCCGCCGCGCCCTCGCCTAGGCATGGCCGAATTACGCTTGACGATTTATTTCGCCGAGCGGCGGCGCGCCGGCCCGGGGCGATTGCGCTTGCCGATCCGCCCAACCGGCAGGCCTTTACCGACGGTGCACCGCTGCGTTTGTCCTATGCCGAGGCCGACCGCATGGTCTCGGCGATCGCCGGACGGCTGCGCCGGATAGGGCTGCCGACGGATGCCGTCGTCGGTATCCAGATGCCCAATATCGTCGAACACGTTTTGACGCTTCTTGGCGTTTTGCGCGCGGGTTTGATCGCGGCGCCCTTGCCGCTGTTGTGGCGGCGCGCCGAGGCGGTGACCGCGCTGGCGCGGGTCGGCGCCAGGGCGCTGGTCGCCTGCGGTCGCGTCGGCAGCTTTGAGCTCGGCCGGCAGGCGACGCAGATCGCCGCGGAAGTGTTTTCCATCCGGCATGTCTGCGGCTTTGGCGAGCATCTGCCGGACGGCGTGGTGGGTTTGGACGATCTGTTCGCGGCAGCCAGACTTGATCCCATTCCGTCGCTCGAGCGCGACGGCAATGCCGCTATGCATGTCGCGGTGACCACTTTCGAAGTTGGCGAGGACGGACCGCTCCCGGTGGCGCGCCGCCATCTCGAATTCTTAGCCGGCGGATTGTGCGCCTTCCTTGAAGGCCGCCTTGAGCAGGAGGCGAGCCTGCTCTCGGCGGTGCCGCCGGCGTCATTTGCCGGGCTGTGCCTGACGCTGATGCCCTGGCTCTTAGCCGGCGGCACGCTCGTGCTGCACCATCCCTTCGATGCCGAAGTCTTCGCCCTGCAGCGGCGCAATGATCGCCGCCGCGACGCTGATCCTGCCGGCTCCGGTGGCCTTCCGCCTTGCCGAAACCGGCTTGTTTGCGCGGGAAGGCCCGACCACCGTTCTCGCAGCTTGGCATGCGCCGGAGCGGCTTATGGCGGCGGCGGCGCCGGACTGGCCCGAGCGCGATGCGACGATTGTCGACGTGGCGATTTTCGGCGAAGCCGGCTTTGTCGCCGCGCGGCGCGGCAACGGCGGCCGGCCGACGCCGATGGCGCTGAAGCCGGTCGCTGCGGCCGGCGATGGCGGGGATGCGGTCAGCGTCGCGGAATTGGCGAAGAGCGAAACCGGCACGCTGATGCTGCGCGGCCACTGGTGCCGCGCGGGGCTTTCCCGCCCGGCATCGAAAATTCCGACCAGCCGTATTTGCGTATTGCCCGCGACGGCTTTGTCGATACCGGGTTTCCCTGCCGGGTCGATCTGTTGCGCCAAACCGTCGCGATTACCGGGCCGCCATCCGGTATCGCCAGTGTCGGGGCCTACCGCTTTCCGCTCTGCACGCTGCTGGCAACGATCGGCCGCATCGATGCCGGAGCGGCGCTCGCAGCCTTGCCCGATCCCTTGACCGGCCAGCGTCTGGTGGGCACCGCCGCCGACCTTGCGGGCATGCAATCGGCGCTTTCGGCGCTCGGCGCCAACCCGTTGGTGACCGCCGCTTTCGGTGAACGCGGCGAGCAGGTGTTGCGCGAGGCCGTCGCCTGAACGAGGCCAAACAGCCGGCACGTTGACGGCCCATTAACAGCCCTTTGGCATGCTTACGAAAGCGTATCCGTAAAATCGCGTGCCTGCGTATCATGGCGTTGCAAGGTCCGTTCGCCGTTATTGCCGACAGTCCGGCGCCGGATGTCGTCGACGCGTTGCGCGCCGCCGGCGCCTCGCCGGTCATTGAAACCGGCTGGGCGGACGCCGCCAATGCGCTCGGCGCTGTGGAGCCCGAAGCCGTTATTCTGGCGGACGCCTGCCCGGATCAGGCGCGGGCGGCGGCGCTGACCGAACTGTTGGACGAGCAGCGGCAAAAAAACGGCGGCCTGTTCATGCCAGTCATCGCCCGCACTCGCGACGATGGCGTGCCTTGCGTGCCGGACGCATTCGCCATTGCGCCCAACGCCACACCGCAACGGCTGGTGCGGCGGCTGTCCACCGCGATCCGAATTCGCACCCAGCACGGGACCGTCCAGCGTCGCATGCGTACGCTCGCTTCGCGCGGCGAGCAGCTGCCGGAATTGTCCACCACCGATCCGCTCGAGGAAGCAACCGTCCTCATCGCGGGCCGCGGCCGCACCTATCCGGAGCTCTCGGTCGCCTTTGGCGAGCGGCTTGGCGTGATCGGCGCCCTTTCGGTCGAAAGCGCCGCGCGTGCGCTCAATGCGCGTGAGGTCGACGGCATGGTGATCGGCGATGGCTTCGGACCGAAAATCGTCGAAGCCATGCTGACCGTGCTCGCGGAGGACGTGCGTTTCCGCAATCTTCCGGTAGCGGTGCTGGGCGGACATCCCTCGGTCATCGAGCCGTTCGCCATCGAGCTCGCCAATCTGGAGCGCACCTCGAAGGTCCGCAACGGTTGATGCAGCGCTTTCTGCCCTACGTTCGCGCTCATGCCTTCAGCCAACGCCTCAAGCGTATGCTCAAGTCGCTCGATGCCAAGGGGATGCTCGATCCCGATACCGGGCTGCTCGGCCAGGAAGCCTTCTGGCGAGACCTCAATCGAGCCGTCGACGATGCCGAAAGGCGCGGCGTAGGGTTGTCGATTGCGCGCTTCTCGTTCGATGGCGGCGATCGCCGCCATCGAACAGAGAAGCGCGCAATCGACAACCCTACGCCGCGCCTTTCGGCATCGTCGACGGCTCGATTGAGGCTGCGCCAGAAGGCTTCCTGGCCGAGCAGCCCGGTGGGATCGAGCATACCCTTGGCATCGAGCGACTTGAGCATACGCTTGAGGCGTTGGCTGAAGGCATGAGCGCCGAACGTAGGGCAGAAAGCGCTCCTATCAACCGTTGCGGACCTTCGCAGGTGCGCTCCCAGATTGGCGAGCTGCGATGGCGAACGGCTCGATGACCGAGGGGATGTCCGCCCAGCACCGCTACCGGAAGATTGCGGAAACGCACGTCCTCCGCGAGCACAGTCAGCATGGCTTCGACGATTTTCGGTCCAAAAGCCATCGCCGGTCGGGGAGCATCGACCTCACGCGCATTGAGCGCGCGCGCGGCGCTTTCCGACCGAAAGGGCGCCGATCACGCCAAGCGGCTCCGCCAAAGGCGACCGAGAGCTCCGGATAGGTGCGGCCGCGGCCCGCGATGGAGGACGGTTGCTTCTCGAGCGGATCGGTCGTGGACGATTCCGGCAGCTGCTCGCCGCGCGAAGCGAGCGTACGCGGTCGGCGTCTGGACGGTCCCCGTGCTGGGTGCAAATCCGGATCGCGGTGGACAGCCGCCGCACCAGCCGTTGCGGTGTGGCGTTGGGCGCGATGGCGAATCGTCCGGCACGCAAGGCGCGCCATCGTCAGAGTGCGGGCGATGACTGGCATGAACAGGCCGCCGTTTTTTTGCCGCTGCTTTCGTGGACGGTTCGGTCAGCGCCGCCGCCCGCGCCTGATCCGGGCAGGCGTCCGCCAGGAACAACGGCTTCGGGCTCCCGGCGGCGGCGAGCGCATTGGCGGCGTCCGCCCAGCCGGTTTCAGGAAGAGAGAGGAAGCAGCGCGCGACGCGTCGACGACATCCGGCGCCGGAGCTGTCGGCAATAACGGCGAACGGACCTTGCAACGCCATGATACGCAGGCACGCGATTTTACGGATACGCTTTCATAAGCATGCCAAAGGGCTGTTAATGGGCCGTCAACGTGCCGGCTGTTTGGCCTCGTTCAGGCGACGGCCTCGCGCAACAGAGGACCACGTTCACCGAAAGCGGCGGTCACCAACGGGTTGGCGCCGAGCACCGAAAGCGCCGATTGCATGCCCGCAAGGTCGGCGGCGGTGCCCACCAGACGCTGGCCGGTCAAGGGATCGGGCAAGGCTGCGAGCGCCGCTCCAGGCATCGATGCGGCCGATCGGTTGCCGGCCGCGCGTGCAGAGCGGAAAGCGGTAGGCCCCGACACTGGCGATACCGGATGGCGGCCCGGTCACATCGCGACCGGTTTGGCGCGACGGATCGAACCGGCAGGGAAACCCGGTATCGACAAAGCCGTCACAGGCGATGGACAACGGACTAGTGCGGGATTTTTCGATGCCGGGCGGGAAAGCCCCGCGCGGCACGGTGGGCCGCGCACGTCGGCGCCTGCGGGTTCGCTCTTCGCCAATTCCGCCGACGCTGACCGCATCCCCGCCATCGCCGGCCGCAGCGACCGGCTTCAGCGCCGTGATCGGCGTCGGCCGGCCGCCGTTGCCCGCGCCGCGCGGCGACGAAGCCGGCTTCCGCCCAAAAATGGCCACATCGACAATGCGTCGCGTCGCGGGAAGGTCAGTCCGGCGCCGCCGCCGCCATAAGCCGCTCCGGCGCATGCCAAGCTGCGAGAACGGTCGTGGGCCTTGCCCGCGCGAACGACCCGGTTTCGGCAAGGCGGAAGGCCACGGAGCCGGCAGGATCAGCGTCGCGGCGCGGATGGTGCGCGGGGCAGGGCGAAGACTTCGGCATCGAAGGGATGGTGCAACACAAGCGTGCCGCGGGCTAAGCAGCCAGGGCATCAGCGTCAGGCTCAGCCCGGCAAACGAGGGGGCGGGCACCGTCGAGAGCACGGTCGCGTCCTGCTGCAAAACGGCTTTCCAGGAAGGCGCAATCCGCCGGCTGAGATTTCGAGATGACTGCGTGCGACCGGGAGCGGTGCCGGCCTCGCCGGCTTCGAAAGTGATCACCGCGACGTGATAGCGGCATTGGCGTCGCACTAGAGCGCCGGAGGGGGATCGAGTCCCGCTGCGGCGAACAGATCGTCCGAACGCCACCACGCCGTCCGGAAGATGGTCGCCGAAGCCGCAGACATAGCCGGATGGAAAACACTTCGGCCGCGATCTGCGTCGCGCACTGGCAGACAAGCTCAAAGCTGCCGACCCGACCGCAGGTAACCAGTGCCCTGGCGCCGATCCGCGCCAGCGCGGACAGCCTCGGCGCGCCGCCAGAGCAGCGGCAACGGCGCCGCGATCATTCCCGCGCGCAACACGCCAAGGAGGGTCAATACATGCTCGACGATGTTGGGGAGCTGGATGCCGACGACGGCGTCGGTCGGCAGCCCGATCCGCGCAGCCGTGCGGCGATCGCGGTCAGGATGCGATCGGCCTGGGCATAGGTCAGCCGCCGCGGCGCGCCATCGGTGAAGGTCTCGCGGTTGGGCGGATCGATCAGCGCCAGGGCATCGGCCGGCGCGGCGCGACGCGGCGGAACAAGTCGTCAAGCGATCGGCAATGCCTGGCGAGCGGCGCGGCATCGGTGCGGGCTGCATCACCGAGAATCATTGCCGTATCATCGCAATGGGCTGCCGGTTCCCGCCACCAGGTTTCCGGCAGATAGCCGAACAGCGAGGTCGCGCCGGATGCTCGATGCCGCGCCAGCGCGCCACCCATTGCGTCGGCAGATAAAAGAGCGGCACGACGTAGAAGCCGGACAGCAGCACGCGGTCGAGCGCGCGCGTCGCGTCGACGAAATCGTCACGCTTCGCGGGCGCGCAGCATCGCAGCGATCATGGCGTCGATCGCCGCGCTTTTACGCCCATATAATTGCGCGTGCCGTCTTGGTCGGCCGCGGCCGAGCCCAATAGAAGATCTGCTCGTTGCCGGGCGACAGCGATTGCTCCCAGCGATATTCGATCATGTCGAAGTCGAAGCGATCGGCGCTGCTCGAATTGCATGGCGTCGACCATGCGCACCGCGCGCGTGATGCCGGCGCGCTTGAGATTGCTCGCAGAAGGCGAGCGCCAGCCGCTCCTCGTCGCTGATCGGTGACCAAGATCTCGAAGCCGAACGGGCGGCCGCTGGCGCGATTGCGCAGCTCGGTGCCGTTGAGCTCGTAGCCGGCGGCTTCGAACAGCGCGAGCGCCTGGCGCAGCGTGTCGCGGTCGCGGCCGGAGCCGTCGGTGACCGGCGGCGCCCAGGTGCCGTCCATGAGTCGGCGCGAACGGCGCCGGGAAACGGCGCGAGCAGCGCGCGCTCGCGCTCGTCGGCCGGCCGATGGTGGCCGACAAATCGGAGTCGTCGAAGTAGCTCGCGGTGCGCTTGTAGAGATTGTAGAAAAAATTGCGGTTGATCCATTCGAAATCGAACAGGAAGCGCGATCGCCTCGCGCACGCGGATGTCGGCAAACATCGGCCGCCGCGTATTGAAGACGAAATCGGAGGCGAATTTCGGCAGGCCGTCGTGGAACGTCTCCTTGACGACGCGGCCGTCGCGCACGGCGGGAAAGTCGTAGGCGGTCTGCCAGCGCGCCGGATCGGTCTCGCGCGGACGTCGTAGAGCCCGGCCTTGAAGGCTTCGAAGTACGCGTTGTCGTCGCGATAATAGTCGAAGCGGAGCTCGTCGAAATTCCACAGGCCGCGATTGATCGGCAGGTCGCGGCCCCAATAATTGCGGATCGCGCGTGAAGGTGACGCTTTTGCCGGGATCGACGGCGGCGACGTGTAGGCCCGCTGCCGATCGGCTTCGTCAAGCGTCGTGTCCTCGAACGTCGCGACATCGATCGCGTGCTTCGCCAGCACCGGCATCAGGCCGAGGATCAGCGGCAGTTCGCGGTCGCTGCGATCGGCGAAATCGAAGCGCACGGTGCGCGGGTCGAGAACTTCCGCCTTGGCGACCTTGGTGTAATAGGTGCGGTGGTTCGGCCGGCCGTGGTCGCGCAGGAGCTGCCAGGAGAACACCACGTCCTCCGCCGTGACCGGCGTGCCGTCGGAGAAATGCGCGGCGGGATCGAGCGTGAAGGTGACGTAGCTGCGCGCCGCGTCGGTCTCGACGCGTCCGCGCCAGCAGGCCGTAAAGCGTGAACGGCTCGTCGTAGCCGCGCGCCATCAGGCTCTCGATCGACGTAGCCGCGGATCGGCTGCACGGCGAGGCCTTTGACGATGAGAGGATTGAGGCTGTCGAAGGTGCCGAGCACGCCCTCGACCAGCCGGCCGCCTTTCGGCGCGTCGGGGTTGGCATAGGGCAGCGCGGAAAGTCCGCCGGCAAGGCCGGCTCGCCATGCATGGCGATGGCGATGGCGTCGCCGTCGCCGCGGCACGTGCGCGGCTGCGCCGCAGCCGCCAGCGCGACGCCGACCAGCAGCGCCGGCAAGACGGGCGCCGCGAAGCTGCGCGGCGCTGCAGTCGCGAGCAGCGATGGTGCGCACGGGTCGTCGGCGGATGTGCAAGCGCGATTTGCTGCCGCCGGCGAACGCGAGCTTGTACGGCGGCAGCGGCTTCGCCAGCACGCATTTCGGCGCACCGCTGGCTTTATCGGCGGTCGCAATTGCGGCTATCAGGCACGCGGCGTCGGGGTCACGCTGTTGCCGTATTTTGCGTCGATTGACCGTCGCGCGGGGGCACTGGCGCGGCCGGCGGCGAATATCGGTATCGGCCGATATCGACGTATAATAGGCAAGTCTGACCAGGCAAATCGACTCGTAGTCGATTTGCGGGCGGCAGCACGAAAGAGGAACTGCATCGCATGAATTATCGGACCGCGTCGGCGCCGGCTCGGCCGGTGGGCCGCGCGCTCGCCGCCAGCCAGATTGACCGCCGTCGGCGCTCGCCGCTGTCGCGCTCGCGCTTGCGACGGTGCAGCGGCGCGCAGCCGCGCAGAGCCGGCTCGCCAAGCCCAAGCCGCCGGCCGGCGAAAAAGCCGGCCGCGCCGCGGCCCAGCCGCGCGCCGCAGCTGCCGCCGCAGGCGCAGCAAGCCGGCCAGCAGCAGCAGTCAACTGATCTATTCGCCCTGGATGAAGTTCTGCCTCAAGGACCAGAACGACCAACGCCAAGCAGGTCTGCTTCACCGGCAAGGACGCCCGCCTCGAAACCGGCATGCCGGTGGTCGCCGCCGTGCTGATCGAGCCGGAAGGCGAGCCGAAGAAGATCCTGCGCGTCACCGCTGCCGCTCGGCATGCAGCTGCACCACGGCACCCGCGTGATCATCGACCAGGACCAGCCGATGACGGCGCCGTACGTGATCTGCTTCCCGGTCGGCTGCATGGCCGACTACGAGGCGACCGCCGACATGATCGACAAGATGAAGAAGGGCCAGGGCCTCGTCGTCCAGGCGATCAACTTGCACGGCCAGCCGATCTCGCTGCCGCTGCCGCTCGCCGATTTCGCCAAGGCCTATGACGGCCCGCCGACCGATCCGAAGGTGTTCGAGGAGCAGCAGAAGAAGCTGCAGGAAGAACTGCAGAAGCGCGCCGACGAGGCGCGCAAGAAGCTCGAGAGCCAGCAGGCGCGGCGGCGGCGCCGGCGCCGCCGCGCCGCGCCGGCGAAGCAATAAGTCGCAGACGCCGATCCGAACTGCAAAAGGCGCGGCTCGGCCGCGCCTTTTCGTTATGCGGCGCTCGGCGCCTCTGCCGGTCTGCAGCGCGATGGGTGGCTCAGTGCAGCCGCGTGCGCGCGGGCGATAGCCGCCGTTGCCGTCCTTGACGAAGACCTCGGCGACCTGCGGATGGCGCACCGGCTCGCCGCTGGTGTCCGGCAAGCAGATTCTGCTCCGACACATAGGCGACGTATTCGGTCTCGTCGTTCTCGGCGAACAGATGATAGAACGGCTGGTCCTTGCGCGGCCGCACCTCGGCCGGGATCGACTGCTACCATTCCTCGGTGTTGGCGAACACCGGATCGATGTCGAAGACCACGCCGCGGAACGGATACAGGCGGTGCTTGACGACCTGGCCGATCTGGAATTTGGCGATGCGAATCTTGTTCCATGACGTCGGACAGTTCGACAGCGATCACGTGCGACGGATTTGCGCGCAGCCGCTGCGGCTCAGAACGCCGTTCAGAGGCCGTAGCGCGCCGCCATGTCCGGGTCCTTGGCGGCGACCAGGCGGGCGAGATCGACCAGCACCTTGGCCTGTTTCCAGGTGGCGTCGTCCTGCATCTTGCCGTCGATCATCACCGCGCCGGCTGCCGTCCGGCATGGCGGCGAGATCTTCTTGGCGAAGGCGACCTCGGCCGGGTCGGGCGAGAACACCCGCTTGGCGATCGGCGATCTGGCTCGGATGCAGCGTCCAGGCGCCGGCGCAGCCCAGCAGGAAGGCGTTGCGGAACTGCGCCTCGCAGGCCGCGGCGTCGGCGAAATCGCCGAACGGGCCGTAGAACGGCTTGATGCCGGCGGCGGCGCAGGCGTCGACCATCTTGGCGATGGTGTAGTGCCAGAGGTCCTGCTGGAACGCGGCGCGCGGCGCATCGGCCGCGCCGGCATCGGCCAGCACCTTGTAGTCGGGATGGCCGCCGCCGACCCGCGTCGTCTTCATCGCGCGCGAGGCGGCGAGGTCGGCCGGGCCGAGGCTCATGCCGTGCATGCGCGGCGAGGCGGCGGCGATCGCCTCGACATTGTTGACGCCCTGCGCGTCTCCAGGATGGCGTGGATCAGGATCGGCTTCTTGACGCCGTGCGTGGCCTCGAGCTGCGCCAGAAGCTGGTCGAGATAATGGATGTCCCAGGCGCCTTCGACCTTCGGCAGCATGACGACGTCGAGCTTGTCGCCGATCGCGGCGACGATCTCGGCGATGTCGTCGAGCACCCAGGGCGAATTCAGCGCGTTGATGCGCGTCCACAGTCCGGTCGCGCCGAAATCGCGCGCCTTGCGCCATGGCGATGAAGCCGTCGCGCGCGGCCTCCTTGGCGTCGACCGGGATGGCGTCTTCGAGATTGCCGAGCACGACGTCGACCTGCGCGACCAGCTCCGGCACCTTGGCGCGCACCTTCTCGATGTGCGGCGGCACGAAATGGATCATGCGCTCGAGCCGCACCGGCAGTTCGCGCAACGGCGCCGGCGCGCCGATGGCCAGCGGCTTGAAGAAATTGCGCGGCAGTTTCATGCGGCGTATCCCAGAGCTTGCTACAGCTGACGGTAGGATGAACGACGCGGCCGCGCCAAGCCGCTTTTCACGGCAGGCTGCCTAGGCAATAGCGCTCTCACACCATCTCGCCGCGCATCAGCCGCGGCTGCGAGGCGGCCGGCGCCACGCCTTCGCGCATCAGCGCGCGGCGCAGCGGCCCGATGCGGTCGACGAGATAAAGCGATAGCCCGCGCACGCCATGGGCCGGCAGAAAATCGGTCAGCAGGCTGCGGTTCAGGAGGTCGACGGCGATGGTGCGGCTCGTCGACGTCGGCGCGGCGCTGTCGCGTCGTAGCGCGCCAGCACCTCGGGCGCGCCGACGTCGGGTTTCGCCGCCGCGCGTCGGCGACGATTTCGGCGATCGTGGCGGCGTCGCGCAGGCCGAGATTGAGGCCCTGCGCGCCGATCGGCGGCACGCACATGCGCCGCTTCGCCGACCAGCGCGATGCGGTCGCGCGCGCGAAGGCTTCGCGCGGTCTCGATCGCGAGCGGAAAGAGCCGCGGCCGGCTCGACCGTCATCGTGCCGAGCAGCGAATGGGCGCGGCGCTCGATCTCTGCCGACAAGCGCGGCGTCGTCCAGCGCGGCGAGTTCGGCGGCGCTCGCGCGGATCGAGCACGCAGACCAGGCTCGAACGCCGGCCGGGCAGCGGCACCAGCGTGAATGGGCCGTTCTCGGTGTGGAATTCGGTCGAGGTGTCGTCGTGCGGCCGCGCGTGGCGCGAGATTGAGCGTCAGCGCGGTCTGCGGATAGCTGCGCCGTCGCGTGTGCGATGCCGGCGGCGGCGCGGCACAGCGAGCGCGCGCCGTCGGCGCCGACGACGAGCCGGCACCCGCGCGTGGCCGCTCGGCTGAGCGTGATGGTGACGCCGTCGGCATCGGTGCCTGACCGCGAGCGCCGGCCGGCGATGCGCGACAGTTTCAGTTCGGCGGCGCGCGCCTCGAGCGCCGCCGACAAGATGGCGGTTCTCGATGTTGTAGCCGAACGCATCGAGCCCGATTTCGGCGGCGTCGAAAAAGACCTCCGGCGCGCGAAAAAGCCGCGGGTGTCATCGACGATGCGGAGCTTGCGCAGCGGCGCGGCGTGCGGCCGGCAGGCTTCCCACACGCCGAGCGTTTCCAGCGCGGTGACGGAGCCGGCCAGCAGCGCGGTGGTGCGGTGATCGGGCTCGGCCGGAGGGCGCGATCAGCACCGTGTCGACGCCGGCCGCTGCCAGCGCGATGGCGCATGACGAGCCCGGCCGGACCGCCGCCGACAACCGCGACTTCGGCAGCTAAACTTCCGTTTCCTCGCTCATGATCGCTTCCAGCACGGCACTGGCGCCTGCCTGGCTTGGATTTAGGATCGAAATCCTAGCAATGACAGAGACCTTGCGCACGATGTTCGATTTGACGTGTAAGCTTAGCTAATGGACCTCAATCGAGCCGGCCGAACAGCCGGATGCCGCTGCCAGCGGCCGCCTTTGCGGTCCATGTCTTCACCGCCTGCGGCGCGGCCTGCGCGCTGCTGGCGCTGATGGCGGCGGTGCGCGCCGACTGGCCGCAGATGTTCTTCTGGCTCGGCGTCGCGCTGGTCATCGACGGCGTCGACGGCACCTTCGCGCGGCGGCTGCGGGTCGCGCGAAGTGTTGCCGCGCTGGTCGGGCGAGGTGCTCGATCTCGTCGTCGATATCCTCACTTACGTGTTCGTGCCGGCCTATGCGCTCGCCGCCAGCGGACTGTTGCCGCCCGCGCTGGCCATCCCGCTCGGTGTCGTCATTGTCGTCACCGGCGCGCTCTATTTCGCCGACCGGCAGATGAAGACGTCCGGATCATTATTTCCGCGGCTTTCCGGCGCTGTGGAACCTGGCGGCGTTTTATCTGTTCCTGCTGAGGCCGCCGCCATGGCTCGGCGCGGCGCGATCGTGGCGCTGGCGGTGCTGACCTTCGTGCCGGTTCACGTTCGTCCACCCGATGCGCATCGCGCATTTGCGCGCGTGACTCATGGTCGCGCTTCTGCTCTGGGCGCTGCTGGCGCTCGTCGCCGATGGCGAAAATCTGCAGCCCGGCTTCTGGGCTGTCGCCGGCTCTGCGTCTTCGCGATCTATTTCGTCGCCGTCGGGTTTCTGCGCCGCCATCGATCCCATGAGCAAAGGAGCAACTCGTGCTCGACCCGTTCTTCTCGATCGCCGGCGGCAGCCGCGGCATCGGCGCGGCGACGGCGCGGCTCGCCGCCGAGCGCGGCTACGACGTCGCGGTCAATTACGTGCGCAATGCCGACGCCGCGGCCGAGGTCGCCGACGGCGGTGAAGACGATCCGGCGGCAAGGCCGTCACGCTGCAAGGCGACATGGCCAAGGAAGCCGACATCGTGCGCGTGTTCGACGAGACGACGCCAAGGCGCTCGGGCCGATCACGCATTTCGTCCACAGCGCCGGCATCGGCGGCAAGAATTCGCGGCTCGACGCGCGAGCGCGGCCACCATCCGCGACGTGCTCGACGTCAATCTGTTCGGCTGCCTGATCTGCGCCCGCGAAGCGGTGCGGCGGATGTCGACGGCGCACGGCGGCAAGGGCGGCTCGATCGTGATGTTGTCGTCGATGGCGGCGGTGACCGGCGGCGCCAGCGAATACGTGTTGTACGCCGCCGCCAAGGGCGGGGTCGACGCGATCACCAACGGCCTGGCGCGCGAAGTGGCGAAGGAGGGCATGCGCATCAATGCGATCCGGCCGGGTCCGACCGAACCGAAATCCACGACCGGGACGGCTGGAGCGGATCACGCCGATAATGCCGATGGGCCGGCCGGGCGAGCCGGACGAGATCGCGGAAGCAATCCTGTTTCTCCTGTCGGACGCGGCGTCCTACGTCAGCGGCACGGTGTTCAACGTCTCCGGCGCCCGCTGACCGGTGCGGCCGGCCCCGCCTTGTGTTCGACGCTTCTGCGCCTATGATCCGCGCCGACTTTTCACCGGCAATTTGAAAACAGCTTGAAGGAGAGGAAACAATGGTTGCGGCGGTGCGCGTGCATAAAGACGGCGGTCCCGAGGTTTTGACCTACGAGGACATCGAATTGCCGGCGCCGGGTCAGGGCCAGGTCAGGGTCAAGCAGCACGCCTGCGGCGTCAATTTCATCGACACCTATTTCCGCATGGGCATGTATCCGTCGCCGGTCGGCCTGCCGTTCGTCGCCGGCAACGAGGGCGCCGGCGAAGTCATCGCGGTCGGCCCCGGCGTCACCGAACTCAAGGTCGGCGACCGCGTCGGCTACGTCGTCGCGCTCGGCTGCTACGCCGCCGAGCGCACTGTGCCGGCCGACCGCGCGGTGAAACTGCCGGCCAATATCAGCTACGAGCAGGCCGCCGCCATGATGCTCAAGGGCATGACGGCGGAATATCTGCTGCGCCGCACCTTCAAGGTCGAGAAGGGCATGAACGTGTTCATGCACGCCGCGGCCGGCGGCGTCGGCCTGATCCTGTGCCAATGGGCCAAGCATCTCGGCGCCAACGTGATCGGCACCGTCGGCTCCAAGGACAAGGCCGAGCTCGCCAAGGCCAACGGCTGCCACCACACCATCCTCTATCGCGACGAGGATTTCGTCGCGCGGGTGAAGGAGATCACCGGCGGCAAGCTCTGCGACGTGGTCTATGACGGCATCGGCAAGACCACATTCCCGGCCTCGCTCGATTGCCTCCGCCGCTCGGCATGTTCGTCAGCTTCGGCAGCGCCTCGGGGCAGATCGAGGCCTTCAACATCAACATCCTGCAGACCAAGGGTTCGCTGTTCGCGACCCGGCCGACGCTCAACACCTATGCGGCCAAGCGCGAGGATCTGCTGGCCATCGCCAACGATCTGTTCGACGTGGTCGGCAGCGGCGCGGTGAAAATTCCGGTCAACCAGAAATACGCGCTCAAGATGCCGCAAGGCGCACCAGGACCTCGAGAGCCGCGCCACCACCGGCTCGTCGATCCTGATGCCGTAACGAGCGTCATTCCGGACGCCGCCGCAGGCAGCGAGCCCGAATCCAAATCACGGTGCGCACGATTCGGCGCCGAGGGTTTCTTCGCGATCGTGTCATGGATTCGAGCGACGGCTTCACCGCGCCGGAATGGCAGGTCGCGATGAAAACCTGGGGCTATTGGGCGACGCTGGGTTGGGCGTCGCTCGCCTTCCTCGTCGGCCAGTTCGCCGCGCTGCGCCGTGCTGCTGGCTGGCAGCACGGCGAGCCTGCGGCATCGCTCGTGCGACGCCCTACGACGGCGTGCTCGTCACTCTTGTTCATCGTGATCTCCAATCCGGTCGAGGTCGCCGTGCTGCATGGCGGTACGGCTGCGCGGACGCCGATCCGAGTCGACTATCTCGGCTCTGCATTGGCCGCGACGGCGCGACGTCATCGATCGGCATCGTCGTGCTCGTCGTGCTGATCGCTGGCGAGCGATGCGCTGCTCTATCTCAGCGGCCGCGCTGGTCACGCCGTTCCAGCTGCAATCCTACACCACCGCAGCCGCGGAGGGCTGGCTGCCGCCGCTGCTGTTCGCCACCATCGTCGTGGCGCCGGCCGGCGAAGAGATCATGTTTCGCGGCTTTCTGTTCCGCGGCTGGGTCCGCTCGGAGCGATCGGCGTCTGGCCGGCGATCGTCGTCGATCTGCGCTGCTATGGGCGGCGCTGCACGTGCAATACGACTGGACCGGCATGGCGCAGATTTTCGTCGTCGGCCTGTTTCTCGGCTGGATGCGCTGGCGCTCGGGCTCGACGCTGCTGACGTTCCTGCTGCACGCGCTGTTCAATCTCGAAGGCATGCTCGAAACCGTGTGCATGCAGTCGACAATGTGCTTGTCAGCTGAAGTACAGACTGCAGCGTTCGCAGCGGCTCGAGTCACGCGAAGGTCGCCGACCGAGCGCCGTGCCGATCGCTGGCGTCGATCAGCTGCCGCGGCGGCGCAGCGCGGCAGGCCGATCACCGGTTCGGCAAAGCGCGCGATCGCCGCCACGGTGTCGTCGAGCGGCACCGTCGATGCCCGGCGTCTCGCTGACGATCGATGCCAGCACGTTCAAGTCGCGCCGGAACAGCGCGTCGAGCGCGGTCAGCGTGTGGCTGATGGTGCCGAGATAGCTGCCGGTGACCAGGATCAGCGGCAGCCGCAGCGCCATCATCACGTCGAGCACGGTGCGCTCGTCGTCGAGCGGCACCATGATGCCGCCGACGCCTTCGATCAGCAGAATGTCGCGCCGCCGCTCGACGGCGCTCTGGCAGAAGGCGATCACCGCGTCGACGTCGATGCTGCGGCCTTCGCGCGCGGCCGCGAGGTCGGGCGACAGCGGCGCGCGAAACCGCCACGGCGAGATGCGGTCGATCTCCTCCGCGGTCACCGGCAGCGCCGAGCGCGCCGCAGCAGCACGCCGGGATCGCTGGTCGGCCAGCTGCGCCGGATCGAAGCCGCTGACCACCGGCTTGATCGCGTCGCACCGGTCGGCCCATCTGCGCGCAGATAGCCGGATCAGCGAGGCGGCGACGAAGGTCTTGCCGACATCGGTCCCGGTCGCGGTGATGAAGATCGCGGTCACGGTCAGTGCCTCAGCACGCGGCTTCGCACCGATTCGGCGAGCCGCGCGATCTCGGCGTCGGGATGCTGCGCGGTGAAGGCGAAGCGCAGCCGCGCGGTGCCGGCCGGCACCGTCGGCGGCCGGATCGCGACGACCAGAAATCCTTCGTCGCGCCAGCAGCGGAGGCCGCAAGCGCCGCCTCGGCTGTCGCCGACGATCACCGGCACGATGGCGCTCTGCGCCTCCGGCAGATTGAGCGCGCGGGTGAAGCCTTGGGCTTTGCGCAGCGGCAGCGCGGCGTAGGCCGGCTCGCGTTCGATCACGTCGAGCGCGGCAATGGCGGCGGCGACGACCGGCGGCGGCAGGCCGGTCGAATAGATGAAGGTGCGCGCGCGCGTGCGCATGAGATCGATCACCGCGCGCGAGGCGCAGAGATAGCCGCCATAGGCGCCGACCGCCTTCGACAGCGTGCCCATCTGCAGCGGCACATCGGCAGCGCCATCGGCGAAAGCTCGAGCCGCGGCCGCCGCCGACGACGCCGAGGCCGTGGGCGTCGTCGGCGAGCAGCCAGGCGTCGAATCGCTCGCGCCAGCGCGCGAAAGCGCGCCAGCGGCGCGAGGTCGCCGTCCATGGAGAAAACGCCGTCGGTCGCGATCAGGCGCGCGTTCGATGCGCGGCGCGATGCGCGATCAACAGCGCCTCGGCGTGCGCCGGCATCGTCATGGCGGTAGCGCTGCGACTGCGGCGCCGCGACAAGCTTGGCGCCGGCATGGAGGCAGGCATGCGACAGCTCGTCGATCAGGATCAGATCGCCGGGCCCGACCAGCGCCGGGATGATGCCGGTATTGGCGAGATAGCCCGAGCCGAACACGCAGGCCGCCTCGGTGCCCTTGAGCCGCGCCAGCCGGCTTTCGAGCTCGGCATAGAGCGGATGGTTGCCGGTGACGAGGCGCGAGGCGCCGGCGCCGACGCCGTAGCGCTCGCGCCGCCGCGACGGCGGCCTCGATGACCTCCGGATGCTGGCTCAGATTGAGATAATCGTTGCAGGAGAACGACAGCAGGCGGCGGCCGTCGCGCTCGGCCCAGATGCCGTCCGCGCGGTCGCGGGTCGGCGCGAGCCCGCGTGCCAGCGCAGCGAGCTTGCCGCCTGCGAATTCGTCAAGCGAGCGCATCGCTTACGACCTTGCGAGCGAACGTGATCTCGGCGGGTGCATTGAGTTCATCAGTGAGCGCCATTCGCCGTACCGTTGCATGAAAGCGCCGAATGTCGGGCAATACCAGCGAAAACAAGGGGATAAGGCACAATCGCAGCCGGATTGGTATGCGCCGGGCTCGACGCACGTCTGGCTGCCTTATACGCAGATGAAGACGGCGCAAGCCCGCCGCTTGCGGTCGCTGCGACCGAACGGCAGCCGCATCGTGCTCGCCGACGGCCGCGAACTGATCGACGGCATCGCCTCCTGGTGGACGGCCTGCCACGGCTACAATCATCCGCACATCCGCGCGCGCCGTCGAGCGGCAGCTCGCCGTGATGCCGCATGTCATGTTCGGCGGGCTGGTGCACGAGCCGGCGCTGACGCTGGCGCGGCGGCTCGCGGCGCTGCTGGCGCCGGCCGATCTCGACCGGGTGTTCTTCTAGCGATTCCGGCTCGGTCGCGGTCGAGGTCGCGCTGAAGATGGCGGTGCAGTACTGGCTCAACCGCGGCATGCGCGGCGCGCCGCAAGTTCGTCGCCTTCAATGGCGGCTATCATGGCGACACCACCGGCGCGATGGCGGTGTGCGATCCGCGAAGACGGCATGCACGCCGCTGTTCGCGCGGCTTGTTGCCGCAGCAGATCATCGCCGATCTGCCGGCCGACGAGGACGACGCGGCGCGCTCGAGACGCTTCTCGGCGCGACGACGCCGAGAGATCGCCGGCGATCATCGTCGAGCCGCTGGTGCAGGGCGCCGGCGGCATGCGCTTTCACGACGCGGCGGTGCTCGCAGCGCTTGCGCGCGCTCGCCGACCAATACGACCTGTTGCTGATCTTCGACGAGATCTTCACCGGCTTCGGCCGCACCGGCGCGATGTTCGCCTGCCAGGACGCCGGCGTCGCGCCGGACATCCTCACGCTGTCGAAGGCGCTGACCGGCGGCACGCTGCCGCTCGCCGCCACCGTCGCGAGCGCAAGGGTGTTCGACGCGTTCTGGTCGGACGATCCCGCACGGCGCTGATGCACGGCCCGACCTTCATGGCCAACGCGCTGGCCTGCGCCGCCGCCAATGCCTCGCTCGATCTGTTCGAGCGCGAGCCGCGGCTCGAGCAGGTGGCGAAGCATCTCAGCGCGGCTGGACGAGGGCCTCGAGCCTGCCGCGAACTTCCGGGCGTCAAAGACGTGCGCGTCAAGGGCGCCATCGGCGTGGTCGAGATCGACCACATCGACGATCTCGAACGCTCTGCGGCACGTTTTGTTGCGGAAGGTGTTTTCATCCGGCCGTTCGGCAATGTCGTCTATCTCACGCCGGCCTTCACCATCGCCGCGGATGAGCTGGCGACTGTTGAACGCGATACGCCGCGTGCTCGGCCGACGCGCGTGACTATCTTTGCTCGCCGACAAATCCCTGGCGCAGCGCCGTCAGCCGCTCGAGCGCGGCGGGCGGCGGCGGGCCTTTTTGCACAGCGGCGAGCGCATCCTCGAACTGTTGCGGCGCCGCCATCCCGACCAGAATTGTGCCAACCGCCGGATCGGTAGATCGCAAACCGCGTGGCGGCTTCGGTCAGGCTCGCGGCGAAGCCTTCTGTCACCAACGGCAGCAAGCGGCTGGCGCGCGCGACATCAGCGTCGTAGCGCATGGCCGAGCCGATCGGCTCGGGCGGCGGGCTGGCAATCGGATGACGCTCGGCCGAGCCGGATAATGCGCCGCCGGCAAGCACGCGGATGCCGATGACGCCGATGCCGGCCGCCTTGGTGCGATCGAACAGCCGTCCATAATCCTGCGCCGGATAGTTTGCCGGCAGCGCGCTCGCCGCGGACGGATTGAGCATATTGTAGACGACCTGAGCGCTGTCGAAGACGCGCGCGTCGATCACCTGTTGCAGCGCCGCGTGTCGCCGACCGCGTGAGTCCGAGAAACGCGTCTTGCCTTGCTGGCGCAGCCGCTCGAACGCCGGCACCACCTCGCCGAGCACCTGTCCACGCTCAGCGCTTCGCCGCCGCCGGTCTCGGTGATCGGCATTATGCAGATGAAAAATATCGACTCGATCGCGGCGAAGCCGCGTGAGGCTGTCGTCGAGCGACTGTCGTCACGGTGTCGGCAATGCTGCCAAAACGTCGGCGCTGGGCAGTCGCACCTTGGTACCGACGACCGCGTTGGCCGGTTTGAGCTTTTGCAGGATGCGGCCGAGGTTTTTTTCCGACTCGCCGTTGCCGTATTGCACGGCGGTGTCGAAGTAATTCACGCCGGCATCAAGCGCTCGCGCGATGGTGCGTTCCTGATCGAGCGGATCGCCGCGTACCATAAGGCCGCCGACCGCGCCGCAGCCGAAGCCCAGCACCGAGAGCGTCATGCCGGTGCGGCCGAAGACTCCGCATTTCCATCGGCCGTTTCTCCCTGGATAGGCGTAGTGCTGCTTCTCGATCGGCTTACATATCGGCTTGCCGCGAATATCGATGGCTTTCTCGATCTTGAGCAGCGCGCCAATGCCAGTGTCGGCGCCAACATGGGTCTGCTCGCGCGGCAGAAGCTTGGCGAAAATCGCGTCGTGAATGGGTCCGCTCTCGTGCAGCTCGACGCTGCCGAAGAAGCGCAGGAAACCGCTTTCGAGGACGCCGTCACGCTGGCGCCTTGAAGTTCGAATACATCACACACACCCGCTTGTCGTGCGCCAGATTCTCAAGCGCGGTGCGCTTCGACCGCTCCCAATAGGCGAGGTGCGTGTCGTCAAACACGATCATGCTGCCCTTGACGGAAATATTCGGTCCCGCCGGCCCGGCGGTAGCGACGAGACAGGGACAGCCGTCGTCCCACGCGTTGCGGATCAGCGTTTTGATAGTGTCGGAAAGCGGCATCGGGATGTCCTGTAATTTTACGCGGGGACCATCCCATCACCGCAGCCGCGACGCAAGAGAACGGCGACGGCAGCGTATCAATAGCCGACCGCCGTGCCGTGAAGATCGTAGGCGTCGGCGCGCTCGATTTTCACCGTGGCGATTTCGCCGACGCGCAACGGCCGGCGGCTTGCGACATAGACGGCGCCGTCGATCTGCGGCGCATCGCCTTTGCTGCGGCCTTTGGCGAGCCGAGTTCGGAGCGACTTGGCGTCCACCTCGTCGATGATGACGCGCTCGCGGCTGCCGACCTTGCGCTTGAGCCGCTTCTGCGAAATCGCCTGCTGGTGCTGCATGAAGCGATGCCAGCGCTCCTCCTTGACGTCGTCGGGCACGGCGCGCGGCCGAGATCGTTGGCCACCGCGCCGTCGACCGGCTCGTAGCGGAAGCAGCCGACGCGATCGAGCTCGGCCTCCATCGAGCCAGTCGAGCAGCGCGGCAAAGTCCGCTTCGGTCTCGCCGGGAAAGCCGACGATGAAGGTCGAGCGGATGGTCAGGCTCGGGCAAATCTCGCGCCAGCGCGGATGCGCTCGAGCGTCTTTTCCTGCGCCGCCGGCCGGCTCATGCGCTTGAGCACGTCCGGGCTCGCGTGCTGGAACGGCATGTCGAGATAGGGCAGCACTTTGCCCTCGGCCATCAGCGGGATGACCTCGTCGACATGCGGGTAGGGGTAGACGTAATGCAGCCGCACCCAGGCGCCGAGTTCGCCAAGCTCGCGCGCGAGATCGAGAAATTTGGCGCGCACCTCGCGGTCCTTCCAGTGGCTCGCGGCGTATTTGACATCGACGCCATAGGCCGAAGTGTCCTGCGAAATGACCAGCAATTCCTTGACGCCGGCCGCGACCAGCCGCTCGGCCTCGCGCAGCACGTCGGCGGCCGGCCGCGACACCAGATCGCCGCGCAGCTTCGGGATGATGCAGAAGGTGCAGCGATTGTTACAACCCTCTGAAATCTTCAGATAAGCATAGTGCCGCGGCGTCAGCTTGATGCCTTCCGGCGGGATCAGATCGCTATACGGGATCATGCGCCGGCGGCGCGGCGCGATGCACGGCTTCGAGCACGCTCTCGTATTGCTGCGGGCCGGTGACGGCGAGCACGCCCGGATGCGCCGCGGTGATCTTTTCCGGCTCGGCGCCCATGCAGCCGGTGACGATGACCTTGCCGTTTTCCGCCATGGCCGCGCCGATCGCTGCAGCGATTCCGCCTGCGCGCTGTCGAGGAAGCCGCAGGTGTTGACGATGACGAGATCGGCGCCGGCGTGCTCGCGCGTGAGTTCATAGCCCTCGGCGCGCAGGCGCGTGATGATGCGCTCGGAATCGACCAGCGCCTTCGGGCAGCCGAGCGAAACGAAGGAAATGCGGGGAGCCCGGTTCATCTGCGGCGGTTCATATCATGTTGTTGAGGCCCGGCGGCTTCGGGCTTTGTGGAGATAGGGCTTTGGACGGGCTTCCGCCACGAAAAAGCCGAGCCGACAGTATGTTTTAGCCGGACCTGCCGACTGTTCGGGGGAAATTAAGGATTTGGCGGTGTCCTGCCACGAGGTGGGCGTTGATTCCTGGAAAAGCGATTTCGTTGCGCCGGATTAGCCGGAACCGGCGCGGGGTGATCCGCCGGGTGCTATTGTCTCGACGTTTGAACTCGGTTCCTAAGCCGCATGGTGCAGTGGAGGCATATCGTCGTTTTGCTGCTGACCGCTTGGCTCGGCGGCTGTGGCAGCTATGCCATGTTCGATCCGAGCGCCGCATTCACGTCCGGCAACAAGCAGGCGGCCTGGACCGGCAACGGGAACGGCTCGGCGAACGAAGCTCCGGGTGCCGATGCCACCGTATCGGCGGCGCCCGCGACGGACACCAACGCCAGCAATTCCCTATTCGCGCGCGCCTCCGACATAACGACCGCCCCCGCGCTCGCCGCCAAACCTGCTGCCGCCGTCCCCGATAGGCTGCTCGATGGCTCCTTCAAGCTCGCCAGCACCGACGCTACCGCCGTTCCGGCCGCGCCGGCGCCACGAACCGCGCCAAGCCCCCAAGCCGCGGACAAGATCACCGCACCGCGCGGCCGCGCCTATCTGTTTCGCGGCATGGCCGGGCTGATCTATTCGCGCGGCATCGACAAGCTCGCGGCGCGCATCCGGCGCACCGGCATCCCGGCGAGCGTCGATACCTACTTGTTGTGGCGTCCGACCGCCGACGCGGCGATCCGCGATTATCGCCGCGACCCGCAGCCGATCACGCTGATTGGGCACTCGATGGGCGGCGACGCGTTTTGGACTTTGCCGAATATCTCAATGCCGCGCACATCCCGGTCAGCCTGCTCGTCACCTACGATCCCACCCGCATCGCCGATGACGTTCCGCCCAATGTCGCGCGCTACATCAACATTTATCAATCATCGAATTTCATGGGCGGCGGCAATGTCGTGCAAGGCACGCGCTTCCACGGCCATTACGCGAGCTACAATCTGAAAGATCATACCGAGATCGTTCACATCAATATCGAAAAGGAAAATCGCATCCAGGAGCAATTGGTCGCCAAGGTGCGCAGATTTCGCAGACGCCGGCCGACGCCGAAGGCGAAGCCGTGCCGATCCGTCTGGAAGTGCCGGCCGACGCGCCGATCGAATTGTGGGATTCAGGCTTGCCGGTGCAGGCGCATGCTGGCGATAGCTTGAAGACGCTGGCGCCGACCTACCAAGTGCCGCAGTGGGCGCTTGCCCAGCTCAATTCGGTGTCGGAGCGTGAGCCGCTCTCTGAGGGCCAGCGCATCGTCATTCCGCGCCACCTGGTGCCGATGCCAACGCCCGATGACGGTATCGAGCTACGCGCCGCAGGGCGGTATCCCGATGCGCGTCAGCAGTGCGGCGCCAGGCACAGGCCGCTTGGCTGAAAGCAGCGCCAGAACGGCACCGGCGTCGATTTGCCGCCGACGCAGCTGAAGACCTGACACCAATGCAATTGATCGCAATCGGCAATGCAGCGCCCCGACGACTGTGCGCAAGCGCCGGTCATCTTGGCGTGCTTTGCGTGTTTCGCCGCCGAGGCCGCAGGCACCGACGCCGTGGCAAGTGCTGCGGCAAGCGCAATCGTCACAACCGATTTCATCAGCACAGCCATCAGCTCCCGGTTCATTTCCACGGGGAAACTTCCCATAATCGCCCCTGCGCGAGCAAGAGCGAGTAGGGCTCGGCAAGGAGCGCCCGATGCGGTTGCCCGATCCGTCGTTGCTTTTGGTGACCGACCGCGCGCAGGCGCGCCGGCCGCTGCAAGAGTTGGTCGCGGCAGCGCTGACGAGCGGCTGCCGCTGGGTCAGTCTGCGCGAAAAAGATTTGCCGGACGACGAGCAAGTCGTCCTGGCGCGCAGCCTGATGCCGACGGCACGGCGCCACGGCGCCCGGTTGATGCTGCACGGCGAGGCGCGGCTCGCACAACTCGCCGGCGTCGATGGGGTGCATCTGCCGTCGGGCAGCGACGCCGCCGCGGCGCGAGCGCTGCTCGGCCGTGAAAAACTGATCGGCGTGTCGATCCATACCGTCACCGAGGCTGAAGCGATCGATCCCCGGGACGCGGACTATGCGCTGGCCGGGCCTGCCTACGAGACGCCGAGCAAGCCAGGCTACGGCCCACAGATCGGCCGCAGGGGTTTGGCCGATATCGCGCGCGCCGCGCGCGTGCCGTTGCTCGCCATCGGCGGCATCAATACCGCGCGGCTTGGCGAAGTCATGGCGGCAGGCTGCGCCGGCGTCGCGGTGATGGGCGGCGTGATGCGCGCGGCCGATCCCGGACAAGAGGTGAGGGCGCTGCTTGCGACCTTGCAGGGCTACCCGCGCGCGGAATAAGTACGCACCCCTTGATCCGGCGCCCAGACGCCCGCCGGCAACTTTCCCGCTTGCCAAAACACATCGATCGGCATGCCGCCGCGCGGATGAAAATAGCCGCCGATGCGCAGCCATCTGGGTTTGAGCACGCCGACGAGTTTTTGACCGATGCTCACCGTGCAGTCTTCGTGGAAGACGCCGTGATTGCGGAAGCTGTTGAGATAAAGCTTCAGCGACTTCGACTCGACCAGCCAGCCCTTCGGCACGTAGTCGATCACCAGCGTGGCGAAATCCGGCTGGCCGGTGACCGGGCACATGCAGGTGAATTCCGGAAACGTGAAACGGGCAACGTAATGCGTTTCCGGATGCGGATTACGCACGCGGTCGAGTACCGCTTCGGCGGGCGAGGCGGGGATCGTTGCAGGGCGGCCGAGTTGAGGGGATTTTGCACGCATGTCGCTCCACCCTACGCGGCAGCTCGGTACCGCGCTATGCACGCAGAAGGAGAAATCACTTTGGACTTTTGTGGTATTTTGGCCACGCGGCCGAGGAAACGCGCGGAATTCCCTAAAACAGCAGCCGAAAAGGCCATGCTGTCGGTCCCACGTCACGGGGCTATCGGCTAATCTCAGCGGTAGTCGCAGCAAAGGTTGGCTCGGTCGCGCACGGCGACCAGGCCGAAGGTCGTTGGAATGCGAAGGTCATCGCCGAGGGGACCCGGGCTCTGCGCGCTGCTGGCGACCAGTTCTGTCGCGGCGCTGCTCATTGGCACCGGCGCGCCACCGGCTTACGCCGCTCTGCCTTGCCAGTCCGGCGGCATCGCCCTGGGGGGCGCCTCCCAGGGCAGCGTGACCAACCCCGCCGCGATCTCGTGTATCTTCATTTTCAATTCGACGATCAGCGGCAACGTCACAAATGCCGGCAGCGGCACCATCACCACGACCAACGGTCCACCCAGCAGCACCGGAATTACAATCAACAACAGCACGATCACCGGCACGGTATCGAATGCTGGGGTGATCTCGGCTTCGGGCAACGGCATCCTCATCACCAATAATACCACCGTCGGCGGCGGCATCAGCAACAGCGGTGTGATGTCGGTCGGCGGTTCCGGGATTGTCGTCAACGGTCCATCGACCTTGAACGGCGGCATCGGCAACAGCGGGACGCTCGCCGCGTCCGGCAACGGCATCAATGTCGCAAACGCCGGACTGTTTACCGGCAACATCGTCAATTCCGCCAGTGGAACCATCACGGCGACAAGTTTTGGTGTAGGCGTTCTCGTGGGCAGCACCGGCGGGCCCGGCGTCTACAATGTTTCGAAATTCGACGGCGGCATCAACAATGCCGGCAGTATTTCGTCGAACAGCGGAACCGGCATTCAAATCAACGGTGTCTCCACCTTCGGCGGCGGCATCACCAACAGCGGAACAATTTCGGCCGGCGACGGGGGCATCAGGGTCGAGCAGACCGTGTCGTTCGTTGGCAGTATCGTCAACGCGGCCGGCGGCGCCATCACCGGCGCGACGGGAATCGAAATCTGCGATTGCGTGACTTCGTTCCTCGGCGGCATCACCAATGCCGGCACCATCACCGCCGTCTCCAACGGGATTTTCGTCAACGGAGTGAGCGTATTTGGCACCGCCGGCGCCGGTGGCATCAGCAATTCCGGGATGATCTCGGCAGGGAACAACGGCATTTGGGTCGGCGGCAGCGCGATCTTTGGCACGAGCGCCGTGGTGTCGACCTTCTCGAGCGGCATCACCAATTCCGGCACCATTGCGGCGACGCGCAACGGCATCTTGGTCGGCGGGTCTGCGTTCACTTTCGGCCGCGTCGCTATTTCGAGCTTCGGCGGCGGGATCAGTAATTCCGGCACTATCATCTCGAGTCGAAACGGCATTCGGGTCGGCGGCACGGCCTCCGGCTTCCTCAGCACCGTCGCCATTTCGACCTTTGGCGGCGGCATCAGCAATTCCGGTACAATTCAGGCTGGCGAATACGGCATCTGGGTCGGCGGCTATGCCACGGGGCCCCATAGCACCGTCGATATTTCAACCTTCTCCGGCGGCATCGCCAATTCCGGCTCGATCCTGGCTGGCGAGGCCGGCATTTTTGTTGGCGGAAGCAACCCTTCCGCTCCTTCGGTGTCGACGTTTGCTGGCGGCATCAGCAACTCCGGCACAATCTCCGCTGCGGGTTTCAACAGCGTTGGTATTCTCGTCAGCAATGTCGTGCAATTCGGGACTTCCTCTCAAGGCGGGATTTCCAATTCGGGCCTGGTCGCGGGCAGCTTTTCCGGTATCGGCACGAGAGGAATATCGACGTTCATCGGCGGAATTACCAACACCGGCACCATCACAGTGGGTCCTACCGGCGCCGGCATTGTGCTGGGCGCGACCTCATTTTTCGGCAATGTGTCGAACAGCGGCACGATCGCGGGCGGGCTGACCGGCGTTTACATTTGCGATTGCGCGACGTTCCACGGCGGCGCGATCGTCAACACGGGCCTCATCGCCGGCAGCGTCTACGGTATCTACGCCACCAACGCCACGAGCCCGGTCGTCATCGACCAGGAGGCCGGCACCATCAGCGGCACGATCGCGCTCTCGCCGAACGCCGACGTGGTCAACGTCAACGGCGGCACCATCCTCGGCGACATCGTCGGGCAGGGGAACGGCACGATCAATTTCGCGCTGAACACGCCCGGCACCTATGTGGATAACAACGACTTCTTCGGCGTCAGCCGCGTCAACGTCGGCAACGGCACAACTCTGATCGCCAATGGCACCAGCAACACCGTGGTGGGCGGCATCAACGTCAGCAATGGCGGCACGCTTGCCGGCACCGGCATCATCACCGTCACCGGGGCGGTCGCCATCAACAGCGGCGGCGCGCTGGCGCCCGGCACGCCCGGCACCGCGGGCGGCGTGCTCAACATAGCGGGCACGCTGACATTCGTGCCCGGCGCGAGCTATGTCGACACCATCGTCGGCACCGGCAATGTCAGCATGGCGTCGGTCAGCGGCGCGGCGACGCTCGGCGGCGGCACCGTGGCGATCTCGCCCTACAGCGCTGTGCAAACCGGCACACCGTATACGATCTTAAACGACACCGGCGGCGGCCTCGGCGTCGGCGGCAACACGTTCAGCGCGGCGCCGATCAGCTACGAACATCTGACAGGCGTACTTGGCTACGCCGGCACGTCGGTCTCGTTGACTTTCAGCCTGAATACGGCGGGCTGCGCGACCGGATTGAACAACGCGACAGTCCCCTGCGTTGTTGAAACAGGGCTCCTGACCGGCCCGGTCGGCAATTCGGCCCCCAACGGCAACGTCACCAAGACCGGCATCACGGCGTACAACGCGACCATCACCGGAAATCTCATCAACTCCGGCACGGTGTCCGGCGGCATCGCCGTCGACTCCAGCACCATCAACGGCTCGATCCTCATCAGCGGGCCGCTCTCCGGCGGACTCTTCATCGACAGCGCCAGCAAGGTCACCGCGAGCGGCGGCGAGGCGGTACAGGTGACGGCTCCGGTCTTTAGCGGCGGCATTGCCAATTACGGGAGCATCACGTCGTCTGCGAATCGCGCCGGCATTCTCGTCGGCGCCACGATCAATGTCGCCAACACGCAGCTGACGCTCACGTCTTTCGGCGGCGGCATTACCAACGCGGGGACCGTGACCGCGCTTGGCCGCGCCGCCGGCATTCAGGTTGGTGGGCCTGCGGAATTCGCCGGCGCCACTCTAACCATTTCCACCTTTGCCGGCGGCATTTCCAACTTCGGCTCGATCGTCGCGAACAACGGCAACGGCATCTGGGTCGGCGGCACCGCGCAGACCGGCGGCGCGCTGAAGATTTCGTCTTTCTCTGGCAACATTTCCAACGCCGGCACGATCTCGGCGGGCAATGTCGGCATCCTGGTCGGCGGTACGGCGCGGAGCGGCGGCTCGGTGACGATCTCGACCTTCACCGGCGGCATCACCAATTCCGGCACGCTCATCGCGACTGGCCGCGGCATTATGGTCGGCGGTGCGGCTTACACTGGCGGCTCGGTGACGATCTCGACCTTCTCCGGCGGCATCAGCAACGGCGGCACCATCTCCGCCGCCAGCGCGGGCATTCTGATCGGCGCTTCCTTCACCAATCACGGCACGGTCGCGATCTCGACGTTCTCCGGCGGCATCACCAATGCCGGCGCCGGGCTGATCTCCTCGGCAAGCGGCACCGGCATCAAAGTCAACGGTGTGTCGACCTTCACTGGCGGCATCAGCAACAGCGGCACGATCAGCGCGGTCGGGACGAGTCGCGTCGGCATCGAACTCCAACGGGTCGTTTCGTTCGCCGGCAACATTGTCAATGCCCAGAGCGGTCGGGTCGCCGCCGACTTTACCGGCATCAACGTCAATGGCGTCTCAACCTTCACCGGCGGCATCACCAATGCCGGCACCATCACCGCCGCGAGCAGGCAGGGCATCCTGGTCACCAGCATCGGCGTGTTCGGCCCGACGACAGGGGCGGCCGGCATCAGCAATAGCGGGCTGATCAGCTCCGGCTTTACCGGTATCAAAGTCAACGGTGTGTCGACCTTCACCGGCGGCATCACCAATGCCGGCACGATTGTTGCCGGAACCGCCTGGGGCATTAACGTCAACTATAATTTGAGCAATAGCGGCGGCGCCGGGACCTTCACCGGCGGCATTTCCAATTCCGGATCGATGTCGCTCGGCATCAATGTGGTTGCGACCGCCGTCGCCGTGCCCAGCAGCGTGACGTTCACCGGCGGCATCAGCAATTCGGGGACCATCGGAGGGGGGATCTCACTCCATATCGACGCAGGTGGCGTTGGAACGATAACGATGTCGACCTTCAGCGGCGGCATCGTCAATTCCGGATCGATGAGCGGCGGCATCGGAATTTTGTTTGGTGCCACGCAGATCAACGCGATAGCTGCGCTGCAAACCTTTACCGGCGGCATCACCAATTCCGGTACGATGGGAGGAGCGATTGCGGTTGCCGCGACGGCGGTCACCAATCACAACGTCGCCACGATCGGAATTTTCGGCGGCGGCATCAGCAATTCCGGCGTCATCACGACGGGGAACTCCGGTATTCTTGTCGGCGCAACGCAGTTGCTCGGCGGTGCTTTCACCATCTCCACCTTCAGCGGCGGCATCAGCAATTCCGGCACGATCTCAGCGATCAATAACGGGCTCGTCGTTAGCGGCACCGCTCATAACGGCGGATCGCTTGCGATCGTTAGCTTCGGCGGCGGCATCAGCAATTCCGGCCTGCTGACGGTCGGTCATAACGGCATTCAAGTCGGCGGCAGGGCCTATGCGGGCGGCACACTCTCCGTCTCAAACTTCACCGGCGGCATAAGCAATTCGGGCACGATCGCGGGCGCGGCGGGCACCGGCGTCATCGTCGGCGGCATCGCCAGCTCCAGCGTGCTTTCCATTGGAACGTTCGGCGGTGGCATCACCAATTCGGGCGCCATCACGGCGGGCGGCGGCATTCAGGTCGGCGGTGGCGCCAACACGAATGCCACTCTCACTGTCGCATCGTTCGGCGGCGGCATCGTGAATTCCGGCGCGATTTCAGCTCTCGGGACTGGCATCCTGGTCGGCGGAACCGCGAACGTCACAGGCGCATCGCTGACGATTTCAACCCTCACCGGCGGCATCACCAATTCCGGTCTCATCTCGACGGCGCACGCGGGCATCTGGGTGGGCGGGTTGGGGAACGTCACCATCGGCGGCTTTGCCAATGGCATTACCAATTCCGGCACCATCCTGAGCCCCGCCTCCGCGGGCATCTGGGTCGGCGCCAGCGTATTTTCTGCGAACGAGACGTTGGTCATTGCAACCTTCTCCGGCGGCATCAGCAATTCCGGCACGATCTCGGCGGGCAATGCCGGCATCCTGGTCGGCGGCACCGCGAGCGGCGGCGGCTCGCTGACAATTTCGACCTTCACCGGCGGCATTACCAATAGCGGCAGCATATCCGCCGCACTCACCGGCATCCTCGTCAATAACGTTTCGACCTTTATCGGCAATATCCTCAACAGCGGGTTCATATCCGCGACGACAAAGGCCGGCATCAGCCTTGCGGGCGTCTCCACCTTCATCGGCAACATCACCAACAGCGGCACCATCAGCGGCGGCGATCGCGGCATTGGCATTTACCAGGTGTCGGCATTCTCGGGCAGCATCGGCAATTCCGGTCTGATCAGAGTTGTCACCAGCACCCATGCCGGTATCGCCGTTGACACGGTCTCGAATTTCTCGGGCGGCATCGGCAATTCCGGCACGATCTCCGCGGTCGGCAGCGCCATCAACGTCCAGAGTGTCTCGACCTTTTCGGGCAATATCAGCAACGCCGGCGCGATCATCGCCAATCTCGGCATCGTCATCGGTCCGGGGGCGACGTTCGCCGCCGGTAGCGCCATCGTGAACTCCGGCACCATCGTCGGCAGTACCTCTGCGATCGATCTGAGCGCGGCGACGAGCCCGGTCACCGTCGACATCAACGGCGGCACGGTTGTCGGCAATATGCTCGGCGCCGGTCTGGCTTCGAGCGACACGCTCAATTTCGCGCTCGGCGGCGGCACCTTCACCTACGGCAGCAGCTTCACCAATTTCGACACGGTCAACGTCAATTCAGGAACCGTGGTGCTCGACGGCACCAGCAACAGCGCGGCCACCGTCAACGTGAACGCAGGCGGCACGCTCGCCGGCAACGGCACGATCGATCCCGCCATGACCATCTTTGCCGGCGGCGCGCTCGCGCCCGGCACGCCGGGTGTTGCCGGGGGCACGCTGATCATCAACGGCACGGTCACGTTCGAGGGCGGCAGCTATTACCAGATCGCGATCAATCCGACGCAGAATTCGCAAGCCACCGTCAACGGCGCGGTTACTATCAACGGCGGCACCGTGGTTCTGGTACCGGCTGTCAGCCTCGGCACCCACTATGCCGCGCGTTCATTCACTGTCCTGACGGCGAGCACCTTGACTGGCGCGTTCGGCCCGACCGCGATCTACGGCGGGTCGATCAAGCTCAGCAACACCGCGACCGTGACCGACGTCGGCAACGACGTCGACGTGTCCTACGCCGCCGGGGTCAGCCTGCTGCAGCCGCCGTTGAACGCTACGATCAACGAGCAGAACGTCAGCGACGCGATCGACAATGCGATCCTCGCGGGCGACGCTTTGCCGACCGGCTTTGCCAATCTCGGCAATCTGTCCGGTCCAACGCTGCTCAACGCACTCAATCAACTGTCCGGGCAGCCTGCGACCGGCGCGCAGACGAGCGCGTTCCAGCTGATGCAGGACTTCCTCAATCTGCTGTCCGATCCGACGGCGGGAGGCGGCGGGGGTGGCGGCACGAACGGGCCGCAGCAGTTTGCGCCAGACGATCAGGCGAGCCTGCCGCCGGCGATCGCCGAAGCCTATAATCATGTGCTGCGGAGCGGAACGCCGCAGCCGGCGGAGTCGTTCGAGCAGCGCTGGAGCGCGTGGGCGTCGGGCTTCGGCGGCTCGGGCACGATCGACGGCAATGCCACGGTCGGCTCGAGCAATGTGACGGCGACCGACTACGGTTACGCCGCCGGCATGACCTATCACGCCACGCCGGCCACGAGTTATGGCTTCGCGCTCGCGGGCGGCGGCACCAGCTGGAATTTGGCGCAGTCGCTCGGCAGCGGGAGGAGCGACTCCTTCCAGGCCGGCGTTTACGGGACAAGCCATTTCGGACCGGCTTATCTGTCGGGCGCCTTGGCCTTCGCCAATCACTGGTTCACCACCAACCGTATCGCGCTCGGCGATCAGCTCACGGCCAGCTTCCAGGGCCAAAGCTACGCGGCGCGCGGGGAGGCCGGCTATCGCTACGCGGTGCCGCTCACCGGCTACATCATCGGCGTCACGCCCTATGCCGCCCTGCAGGTGCAGGACTTCCACACCCCGGGCTACAGCGAGACCGATCTCACCGGCGGCGGCTTCGGTCTGACCTATGGCAGCATGAATGCGACCGACACCCGGAGCGAGCTCGGCGCGCGGCTCGACAATCTGACCGTCTGGGACGGCATGCCACTCGTCTTGCGCGGGCGCTTGGCCTGGGCGCACGACTGGGTCAGCGATCCGGCGCTGGGCGCGGTGTTCCAGGCGCTGCCGGGATCCAATTTCACCGTCAACGGCGCCGCCCCGCCAAAGAACTCGGCCCTCACCACCGCGGCTGCCGAACTGCACTTCACGCCGAACTGGACCGCGATGGCAAAATTCGACGGCGATTTCGGCTCCGGTGCGCAAACCTATGCCGGAACGGGGACGATCCGCTACAGTTGGTGACAGGCACCATCATGATCCTGTAGAAGCCCGGCAGAAAGCCGGAGCCTCTATGACCGCCATCGTCGACATCATCGGCCGCGAAATCCTCGACAGCCGCGGCAATCCCACCGTCGAGGTCGATGTCGTGCTGGAGGACGGCTCGCGCGGCCGCGCCGGCGTTCCGTCGGGCGCTTCGACCGGCGCGCACGAGGCCGTCGAGCTGCGCGACGGCGACAAGAAGCGCTATCTCGGCAAGGGCGTGAAGACCGCGGTCGAGGCGGTCAACGGCGAGATTTTCGACGCGCTGTCCGGCATGGATGCCGAGGCGCAGGTCAAGATCGACGAGACCATGATCGGCGCTCGACGGCACGCCGAACAAAGGCCGGCTCGGCGCCAATGCCATTCTCGGCGTCTCGCTCGCCGTGGCCAAGGCCGCCGCGGCGGCCAACAGGTTGCCGCTCTACCGTTATGTCGGCGGCACCTCGGCGCGGCTTTTGCCGGTGCCGATGATGAACATCGTCAATGGCGGCGTGCACGCCGACAATCCGATCGATTTCCAGGAATTCATGATCGTGCCGCTCGGCGTGCCGACGTTTGCCGAGGCGTTGCGCGCGGGCTCGGAGATCTTTCATACGCTGCGCGCGGCGCTGAAAGCCGCCGGCCACAACACCAATGTCGGCGACGAAGGCGGCTTTGCGCCGAATCTGCCGTCGGCCGAAGCGGCGCTCGATTTCGTGATGAAGGCGATCGAAAAGGCCGGCTACCGGCCCGGCGACGACGTCGTGCTCGCGCTCGATCCGGCCGCGAGCGAGTTTTTCAAGGACGGCGCTTATCGTCTACGAGGGCGAAGGCAAGACGCGCTCGCGGCAGCAGCAGGTCGAACTATCTCGCCGAACTCGTCGGCCGCTATCCGATCGTCTCGATCGAGGACGGCATGGCGGAGGACGATTTCGAGGGCTGGAAGATGCTGACGCGGGCAATCGGCGGCAAATGCCAGCTCGTCGGCGACGATGTGTTCGTCACCAATGTGGAGCGGCTCGCCGACGGCATCGAGAACGGCATCGCCAATTCGATCCTGATCAAGGTCAACCAGATCGGCACGCTGACCGAGACGCTGGCCGCGGTCGAAATGGCGCACAAGGCCGGCTACACCGCGGTGATGTCGCATCGCTCCGGCGAGACCGAGGATTCGACCATCGCCGATCTCGCCGTCGCCACCAATTGCGGGCAGATCAAGACCGGCTCGCTGGCGCGCTCCGATCGCACCGCGAAATACAATCAGCTCCTGCGCATCGAGGAGGAACTCGGCGACGCAGGCGGCTCTATGCCGGCCGCGGCGCATTCAGGGCGCTGGCATAGTTCGCAAAGTCGCTTCGCTTGTCCGGCGCGGCGTATCGGCGACTATATCGCGATCGTCAAATCGGCGAGCGGGGTCGGTCCATGGATCAGACGCTTGAATTGAGGCCGGGCAACCGCGCGATTCGCGGTCGAGCGGCTTGCGCGACTTCGTCGCCGGCTCGGTCGATGCCGCGCCCTCGTTCGACGCGCCGTTCACGCATCTCGTGCTTCGACCGCGTGTTTCCCGGACGATATCTACGCGCTGATGCTGGCCAATATGCCGGAGGCCACGCGACTACCGGCCGATGCACGGCCGCAGCAAGGGCCACGATCTCGACCGACGGCACCCATACGCGGGTGAAGATCGATCTGTTTCCCGAATACATCCGCCATCTGCCGCCGCAAAAGCGCGCGGTGTGGGACGTCGTCGGCCGCGCGCTGTGCTCGCGCCCGGTCCGAGACGCCTTCATCCGCCGGCTGGCGGCGCCGCTGCAGCGCCGCTTCGGCGCCGGCTACGCCAAGACCGGCATGTATCCGATCCCGATCCTGACCCGCGACATTCCCGGCTATCTGATCACGCCGCACACCGACACGCGCTGGAAGGGCATCACCGTGCAGCTTTATCTGCCGCGCGATCGCGCCCACACCGATATCGGCACGATCTTTCACGACAAAACTCGCCGACGGCTCGCTGTCCGAAGGCCAAGCAGATGACGTTTGCGCCGAATACCGGCTACGCCTTTGCGGTCGGCACCGACACCTGGCACTCGGCCGATGCGGTCGGGCCCGAAGTGAAGACGCGCGACAGCATCCTGCTGACCTATTTCGTCGATGCCGGCGCGCTGCGCGTTCTTCCGCAACCGCGGCAAGCGATTCGGCAATTTCGTGCTGAGCGAAGTGCGCAACCGGCTGCCCTGAGAGCCAGTGTCCCGGGCGCAGCGCGCACGAAGCGGTGCGCGCTGAACCGCGACCTCGCAGTCGGCGTCCGCGATGCGCTGCAAGCGATACGCTCGTCTGGCCGATTCGCGAAACCGCGGCCGATTAATACCGCTTTAAGCGGCGCACTGCATGGTTGCCGCATGGTCACCCGCAAACGCCTGCGCACCATCCTGACCGCGCTCGGCCTCTATGCCCTGGCGGCGCTGCTTGATCGGCTATTTCGGCGTCAATGCCTATAGCGGCAACCGCGGCCTCAAGGCCAAGGAGGACATCGACCGGCAGATCGGCGACGCTGACGGCCGAGCTCGACCGGCTCAAAGTCGAGCGTGCGCAATGGGAGCGCCGCATCGCGCTGCTGCAAGTCCGACGACATCGATCCCGACATGCTGGACGAACGCGCCCGCGCGCTGCTCGATTATGTCGACCCGCGGGACTTGATCTTGATGTACGACACCGGCACCGCACGCGCCGTTCGCCGTCCCGTACGCACTCGGCCGCCAAAGGCCCTTGAACTCGGCTGGGCCGGTCCCGAAATTAGTTTTCCGACAATGACGTTGGCCGGTGACGCTCACGCGCCGGCGGCAATTCTCCCGGCTTTCGCATGGTCGGATTTTCGGCTATGGCTTGACGACCGCCGGACCGCTCAGCGACAATGGTGTTTCGAGGACACATAATGGCCGTCGCCAAAACCAAGCCAAGGCGCTCAAGCGCGCAAGGATTGCTTCCGGCCGCGGACCTGGCGGCAGACCGGCCTGGCCAGGTCCGCGATCGCCGAATTCAGCAAGGAAGAGGAGCTGCAGGCGCTCCGCCAGATGCTGCTGATCCGGCGCTTCGAGGAAAAGGCCGGGCAGATGTACGGCATGGGCCTGATCGGCGGCTTCTGCCACCTCTATATCGGCCAGGAAGCCGTCGTGGTCGGCATGAAGCTCGCCATGCGCGACGGCGACCAGATGATCACCGGCTATCGCGACCACGGCCACATGCTGGCCTGCGGCATGGATCCGAAGGGCGTGATGGCGGAACTGACCGGGCGCCGCGGCGGCTATTCCAAGGGCAAGGGCGGCTCGATGCACATGTTCTCGCTGGAGAAGAAATTCTACGGCGGCCACGGCATCGTCGGCGCGCAGGTGCCGCTCGGCACCGGGCTTGGCCTTCGCCAACAAATATCGCGGCAACGACGCGGTCTGCCTGACCTATTTCGGCGACGGCGCCGCCAACCAGGGCCAGGTCTACGAAAGCTTCAACATGGCCGAGCTGTGGAAGCTGCCGGTGGTCTATGTCATCGAGAACAACCGCTACGCCATGGGCACCTCGGTGACGCGCTCCTCGGCGCAGACCGATTTCTCCAAGCGCGGCGTCTCCTTCAACATTCCCGGCAAGCAGGTCGACGGCATGGACGTGCGCGCGGTGAAGGCCGCCGCCGAGGAGGCGCTCGCCTGGTGCCGCGCCGGCAAAGGGCCCGATCATCCTGGAAATGATGACCTATCGCTATCGCGGCCACTCGATGTCCGACCCGGCCAAATACCGGACCAAGGAGGAAGTCGACAAAGTGCGCACCGAGCACGATCCGATCGAGCAGGTGCGCAAGCGGCTCCTCGACAAGAAATGGGCGAGCGAGGACGAGCTGAAGAAGATCGACGCCGTCGGTCCGCGCCGTCGTCAACGAAGCGGCGGAATTCGCCACCCACGATGCCGAGCCCGATCCCGTCCGAACTCTACACCGACGTCTATCGCTGAAGCGCCGATGCGCAGCGTCGCGCCGCCGCACCGCAGACTTGATCAGTGAGCCATAGCCATGCCGACCGAGGTATTGATGCCCGCCCTGTCGCCGACGATGGAGAAGGGCAATCTTGCCAAGTGGCTCAAGAAGGAGGGCGACACCGTCAAATCCGGCGACGTCATCGCCGAGATCGAGACCGACAAAGCCACCATGGAAGTCGAGGCGGTCGACGAGGGCACGCTCGGCAAGATCCTGGTGCCGGAAGGCACCGACGACGTCGCGGTCAATACGCCGATCGCCATGATCCTCGGCCGAAGGCGAGGACGCCGCAGCGCTCAAGGACGGCAAGCGGCGCCGGCCGCAAGCAGCCGGCGAAAGCCGAGCAGCCGCGCGCAGCAGGAAAAGGCCGCCGAATCCGCGCCGCCCGCCGAGAAGGACGAGCCGGCGAAGAACGCCGAAGCGCCGGCGCCGGCCAAGACCGGCACCGCCAAGCCGCCGTCGGCCGAGATCATGCCCGAGCCCGAAGTGCCCGAAGGCACCGAGATGGTCACCATGACCATGCGCGAGGCGCTTGCGCGACGCCATGGCCGAGGAAATGCGCCGCGATCCCGACGTGTTCGTGATGGGCGAGGAGGTCGCCGAATATCAGGGCGCCTACAAGGTCACCCAGGGGCTGCTGGACGAATTCGGCGCGCGGCGCGTCATCGACACGCCGATCACCGAGCACGGCTTTGCCGGCCTCGGCATCGGCGCGGCGCTCGCCGGCTTAAAGCCGATCGTCGAATTCATGACCTTCAATTTCGCCATGCAGGCGATGGACCAGCTCATCAATTCGGCGGCGAAGACCCCCTACATGTCGGGCGGCCAGGTGAAGCTCTCGATCGTGTTCCGCGGCCCGAACGGCGCCGGCCGCGCGCGTCGCCGCCCAGCACAGCCAGGATTATTCGTCCTGGTATTCGCACGTTCCCGGCCTGAAAGTGATCGCGCCGTCGACCGCGGCCGACGCCAAAGGCTTGCTCAAGGCGGCGATCCGCGATCCCAATCCGGTGATGTTTCTGGAGAACGAAATTCTCTACGGCCATTCCTCGCCGGTGCCGAAGCTCGACGATTATGTGCTGCCGATCGGCCGCGCGCGCATCGTGCGGCCGGGCAACGACGTGACCATCGTCGCCTGGTCGATGGGCATGAGCTACGCGCTCAAGGCCGCCGACGAACTGGCCAAGGACAATATCGACGCCGAAGTGATCGACCTGCGCACGCTCAAGCCGATGGATTCCGACACCATCATCGAGTCGGTGAAGAAGACCGGCCGCCTCGTCACCGTCGAGGAGGGCTGGAAGCAGTCCGGCGTCGGCGCCGAGATCGCCGCGCGCGATGATGGAGGAGGCGTTCGATTATCTCGATGCGCCGGTCGCGCGCGTCTCCGGCAAGGACGTGCCGATGCCTTACGCGGCAAATCTGGAAAAGCTCGCGCTGCCGTCGGTCGCCGAAGTGGTCGAGGCGGCCAAAGCCGTCTGCTACCGCTGAGGCCTGAGAGCGACCCGCCAGGAAGCAATCATGCCCATCAACATCCTCATGCCGGCGCTGTCGCCCACGATGGAGAAGGGCAACCTCGCCAAGTGGCTCAAGAAGGAAGGCGACGCGGTCAAGACCGGCGACGTCATCGCCGAGATCGAGACCGACAAGGCGACGATGGAATACGAGGCCATCGAAGATGGCACGCTGGCCAAGATCGTCGTGCCGGAAGGCACCAGCGACGTGCCGGTCAATCAGCTCATCGCCGTGCATGGCGGAGGAAGGCGAGGACGTGAAGGCCGCTGCGGCCGGAGCCGGGAAGGGCGCTGCGACAAAACCTGATGCCGGAACCCCCTCATCCCCACCTTCTCCCCCTCGGGGAGAAGGGGGCGGCCCAGCAAGCGGCTCCGCCTGCGGCTGCGTCCCCGCCAGTTTCAAGGAGGCGAAGGCTCCGGCTCCGCCACAGGCTCCCGCGCGCTCCCTCTCCCCAGAGGGGAGAGGGTGGGGGTGAGGGGGCTCGGACGAACGGGCACGATACCGAACCGCGTATTCTCCTCACCGCTGGCGCGCCGCCTTGCCAAGGACGCCGGCATCGATATCGGCCGCATCGAAGGCTCCGGCCCGCACGGCCGCGTCATCGCCCGCGACGTCGAGAAGGCAAAGACCGGCGGCGGCTTGCGCGCGCCCGCTGCGGCGCCCAGCGCGCCGGCAATCGCGCCGGCTAGCGCGCCTGCAATGACGGATCAGCAGATCCGCGCGCTCTACGAGGACGGCAGCTACGAGGTCGTGCCGCACGACGGCATGCGCCGCACCATCGCGCAGCGGCTGACCGCGGCGGCGCAGAGCATGCCGGTATTCTACCTCACCGTCGACTGCGACATCGGCAAGCTCCTCGACGCGCGCGAGGAGATCAATGCGCAGGCCGCCGAAGGCAAGGACGGCAAGCCGGCCTACAAGCTTTCGGTCAACGACTTCGTCATCAAGGCGCTGGCGATCGCCTTGCAGCAGGTGCCGGACGCCAATGTGAGCTGGACCGAAGGCGGCATGCTCAAGCACAAGCATTCCGACGTCGGCGTCGCGGTGGCGATGCCGAACGGGCTGATCACGCCGATCATCCGCAGCGCCGAGACCAAATCGCTGTCGGCAATTTCCAACGAGATGCGCGACCTGGCGACGCGCGCGCGCGACCGCAAGCTCAAGCCGCAGCGAATACCAGGGCGGCACCACCTCGGTGTCCAATCTCGGCATGTACGGCATCAAGGATTTCACCGCGGTGATCAATCCGCCGCAGTCGACCATCCTCGCGGTCGGCACCGGCGAGGAGCGCGCGGTGGTGCGCGACGGCAAGATCGTCGCCGCGCACATCATGAGCGTGACGCTCGCCTGCGATCACCGCGCCATCGACGGCGCGCTCGGCGCGGTGCTGATCGGCGCATTCAAGGCGCTGATCGAAAATCCGGTGATGATGCTGGTGTAGGGGTCATTGCCAGGAGCCAAGCGACGAAGCAATCGAGCCGGTGCCGCTGATCTGGATTGCTTCGCTTCGCTCGCAATGACGACTAAACCGGCTCCAAGCCCTTCGTCCGAAACGCCTCTTTCGACTCGGGCGCGCGTAAAAACGCGATCAGCGCCGTTCCTGCGTCGGCATTCTTGCTCCCCGCCATAACGCCCGCGGCAAACTGCGTGATCATGTTCAGATCGCCAGGCAGAAAGCCGACGATGTCGGCGCCTTTCACATGCAGCAACTCCGGCTTTTGCTGAACCGCGAGTTCGGCATCGCCGGTCAACAGAAGCTCGGCGGAGAATCCACCGGCCGGCGGATATTTGGTCTTCGGCCTCATCGCCTCCGCGATGCCCATACGCTCCAGAAGCTTGGCGAAATAGACGCCGCTCGCTCCGCCGGCGGCCGGCTCGCTATAGGCAATTGCCTTGCAGGCGAGCAAAGCCTGCTTGAGCGCTTCCGGCGTCGAAATGTCGGGCTTCGGCGCGCCGGCCTTTACTGCAATCGCCACGCCGGACCCGGCCAGCGTCACGTCGGAGCCGGGCGCGATCTTGCCTTGCGCCTTCAACCGGTCGATGCTGGCGCGGCTGAGGATCAGCACATCGGCGGTTTCGCCACCTTCGATGCGCTTGACCAGCATCGGCGCCGTGCCCCAAGTGACGGTAAGTCGCACGGCGAGCTTATGGTCGCTTGCCGTTTCAAAGCGTTGGAACAAGTCTTCCGCCGCGCTGCGCACACCAATGGTGCTAAAGACGCTGATGTCCGTCACGCTGCATCCCCCATTTTCAGGTACCCTTCTTGCTTCAAGTTATAGCCTATGCGAGTGACGCGGACGAAATAGGCGCAGTACCGAAGCAGACCCTGCCTGACATGGACGATCTCATCACAGGCTATCGCCGTTTTCGCGCCGGAACGTGGCGCGCCGAGCGCGCCCGGTTCGAGGAATTGAGCCGGCTCGGGCAAAAACCGCGCGCTTTAGTCATCGCCTGCTCGGATAGCCGCACCGATCCGCAGATGGTGTTCAATGCCGTGCCGGGCGAGCTCTTCGTAGTGCGCAATATCGCCAGCCTGGTGCCGCCCTACGGCCCCGACGACAATCCGCACGGGGTGAGTTCGGCGATCGAGTTCGCCGTGCGCAGCTTGCGCGTGCCGGACATTGTAGTGATGGGCCACGCCATGTGCGGCGGCATCAAAGCACTGCTTGACGGCACACCGGCCGAAATTTCCGATTTCGTCGGCCAATGGGTGCGCATCGCCGCGCCGGCGCGGCAGAAAGCCATGGCGGTGCCGCCCGACCAGCGCCACGATTTCTGCGAGCATGAGGCGGTGCGGCTTTCGCTGCAAAACCTGATGACATTTCCCTGGATCAAATCGGCGGTCGAAGCCGGAGAGCTTCGCCTGCACGGCAGCTTCTTCGGCATCCGCTCCGGTGTATTGGAACGGCTAGGCAAAGACGGGCTTTTTCACCCCATTCCGGATTAGAAACGTTGCTATAAGAAGCCCCGTTGCGGCTCCTATATAAAGGGCGGCAACGCACTGCGAGGATTTTAATGGCTGACACGAATTTCGACATCATCATCATCGGTTCCGGCCCCGGCGGCTATGTCTGCGCCATCCGCGCGGCACAGCTTGGTTTCAAGACCGCGATCGTCGAGCGCGACTATCTCGGCGGCATCTGCCTCAACTGGGGCTGCATCCCGACCAAGGCGCTGCTGCGCTCGGCCGAAATTTTCCATTACCTGCAGCACGCCAAGGATTACGGGCTGTCGGCCGGCGAAGTGACCTATGATCCTTCCGCGGTGGTGAAACGCTCGCGCGCGGTGTCAAAGCGGCTCAACGACGGCGTCGGCTTCCTGATGCGCAAAAACAAGGTTGCGGTGATCTGGGGCGAGGCCGCGATCGACGCACCCGGCAAGGTCACGGTGAAGGCGGCAAAAAGCGAGGCGCCCAAAGGGACGCTCGGTCCGGGCGCCTATCAGGCCAAGCACATCATCCTCGCCACCGGCGCGCGGCCGCGCGTTCTTCCGGGCATCGAGCCGGACAAGAAGCTCGTCTGGACCTATTTCGAGGCCATGGTGCCAGACCGCATGCCGAAGTCGCTGCTGGTCATCGGCTCGGGTGCGATCGGCATCGAATTCGCCTCGTTCTATCGCACGCTCGGCGCCGAGGTAACCGTGGTCGAGGTGCTACCGCAGATTTTGCCGGTCGAGGACGCCGAGATCGCCGCCTTCGCGCGCAAGAGTTTTGAGAAACAAGGCATCAAAATTCTGACCGGCGCCAAGGTCAGCAAGCTCGATAAGCAGGCCGACAGCGTCACCGCGACCATCGACGACGGCAAAGGCGGCACGCAAACGCTCACCGTCGATCGAGTGATTGCGGCGGTCGGCGTCGTCGGCAATATCGAAAACCTCGGCCTGGAAAAGCTCGGCGTAAAAACCGAGCGCGGCATGATCGTCATCGACGGCGCCTGCAAAACCAATGTGCCGGGCATCTACGCCATCGGCGACGTCGCCGGGCCGCCGCTCTTGGCCCACAAGGCCGAACATGAGGGCGTCATCTGCGTCGAGGCGATCAAGGGACTGCATCCGCACCCGATGAACAAGCTGATGATCCCCGGCTGCACCTATTGCACGCCGCAGATTGCCTCGGTCGGGCTCACCGAACAGGCGGCCAAGGAGAAGAAGCTCGATGTCCGCATCGGCCGCTTTCCCTTCGTGGGTAACGGCAAGGCGATCGCGATGGGCGAGGACCAGGGTATGGTCAAAGTCATTTTCGACAAGAAGACCGGGCAGCTCCTCGGGGCTCATATGGTGGGCGCGGAAGTGACCGAGCTCATTCAGGGTTACGTGGTGGCGATGAACCTCGAGACCACCGAGGAAGAGCTCATGCACACCGTATTCCCGCATCCGACTTTGTCGGAGATGATGAAGGAAGCTGTGCTCGATGCTTACGGGCGGGTGCTCAATATCTGATTTCCCGCTGCGATCTCTTTCGACACCCCAATCACCTTTTGGCGCCAAACTCCGCCTGAGGGTTACGCCGCTTTCACCAGTCCTGCCATCGGCTTCACACCGTCGCTGCCGGGAAAAACGCTTTCGGCCAGCACGCGCTCGTCGAGGCGCAGGTGGTCTTTCAGCACACCCTTAAGCACCGCCCGCAGATCGGTGGTCGGCTTGAGGTCGCGGTGTTGATAGAGATCGGCAGGCTTCAGCCCCGGCCAATCGGCAATGACGCGGCCGCCCTTGAGCGCGCCGCCGACGAGCAGCGCAACCGTCGCGGTGCCGTGATCGGTGCCGTCAGTGCCGTTGATGCGAGCGGTACGCCCGAACTCGGTGGCAAGCGCCACCACGGTCTGCGACCACGCCGGCCCCAAGTTCGTCTTGACTGCGGCAAGCGCATCGTCGAGCGCACCGAGAAGCTGCGACAGCCGCCCTTGCGCGATGCCTTCATTGACGTGCGTGTCCCAGCCATCAAGCGCCAGCGCGCCGACCCGCGGCCCGTCCGCCTGGGCCAGAAATTTTGCAGCATTGCCGGCAGCGTCCGAGAAGTAAGCGCGCACCTGGGCCGGGCCGGGGCCGCCCGGCTTTTGTGCCATACCCATGCTGCCGGATTGTTCGATCGCGGCAAGTCTTGCGCTGTCTTCGAGCACACTTGCCAGCTTTGAGTCCGACTGACGGTAGAGATCGAGAAGGCGCGCGGCCGTGTCTTCGCTCGCCGGCATGATCCGTTGCGGCGACCACGCTAGAACCGGCGCCGGCCCGCGAGCGATAAGCGGCGTCACCGGGCCGACCGCGAAGACGCGGCCGCCTTTCGAATCGATACTGCCGCCAGGCTCTAGTCCGGCAAGCGCCCGGTTGAGCCAGCCGGACTCGCTCGGCCCGGCTTTCGCCAACCCGCTCTCCAAAAGATCTTGGCCGTCGAAATGCGAGCGATCGCGGTACGGCGTGGCGCTCGCATGCACTACCAGCGCTTCTCCGTCATGGAACATGCCGTGCAGATGCGGCATCGCCGGATTGACCGCGAAAAAATCGTCGAGCTTGAGCGCCGGCGTCTTGCCGCCCAGCGTCAGCGCTTCGTCGCCACGCAACGCTATCCAGTCCGGATCGCCGACCGGCGCGACGGTGGCAAGCCCATCGAGAGCGCCCCGCAGAATGATCGCGAGAAACCGCGGATCGCGGCCTTCCGCAAACGCCAGCTTCGGCAAAAAGGCCCAGGCGAACAGAGTGCCGGAACCGCACAGCAGTTCACGGCGCGAGGGGGGATGCAGTCTCATCGTTCATTCTCCGCCTTCAGCTCCGCAAAAACTCCGGCGCCATTGCCAGCAGCGCCACAGCCTGCCGGCGCGTTTCGGCATGCGCGATGGTGTCGCGCGTTTGCGCCGACGCCAACGGGCCGATGCTGGACGCCAGAAGCGCCAGCGGGTCGACCATGGCGAGCCGCGCGGCAAAGGCATTGGCGATGTCGAGCCGCCGGGGCACACCATCGATCAGGGCAGCTTCGGTGTCGGAAAAGCCGTTCGGCGCCGGCGGCCGCCACAGCGGCTCGCCGAGGGTGGCTTGCGCATTCACGATCTGGCCGATGGGAAATAACGCCTGCGCGCCGGTCACGCGCAGCAGGCTTGCCACCCACACCGCCGGCGTTTTCAGCTTTTGCCGCTGCACCGTCCAGGATTCGCCGGCATTGATCAGCGCCTTGGCAACCTCTTTCAGATTGCCGTCGCTGTCCCTGAAGGTTCTCGTCAGCGTGGCGACGAGCGTGGGCGGCGGCGTGTCGGCTATGAAATGGCTGGCTAGTTCCTGCGCCACATGCTGCGCGGTTGCCGGATGCAGCGCCAAATCGGCAAGCACGGCGCGGCCTTGATCGATGCCGGCCTGCGCATAGCTTTTGCCAAGCAGGGTTTGCTGACCCGGCTCATGCAGAAGCTTGTTGAAAACAAATTCACCACCACGCTCCGGCTCGCTCGGCGGCAACCAGGTCCAGCCGGTAAGCACCTTGGCGAAGCTCGTCACATCGGTCTGTGTATAGCCGGAACGGACTCCGAGCGTATGCAATTCGAGCGTCTCGCGGGCGAGGTTCTCGTTCAACCCCTTGTCGCGATCAATTCCGGCGATCGAATCGGGTCCTATCGATTCGACATTGTCGAGATAGAACAGCATGGCCGGATGGCTATCGACCGCGCGCAATAAATCGCCAAAGCCGCTCAGCACGTGGGGGCGAATGGCCTCGCGTTCGTAAGGCCCGGCCATGGCGACGATCTTGTCGGCGGAAACGCAAAAATGATTAGACCAGAACCAGACCAGCCGTTCGACGAAGCCGATGTCGGCACCGGTCGCGGCATCGAAGCGCGCCTTGGCCTCATTGAGCAGCAAGGCCTGCGGCAGCGGCGGCTGTTTCGGTCCGTGCTGGTTATTCGGCCCGGCAATTCTGGCCGTCTCCGGGGGCGCTTGATTGGCATCGGCCTGCATCTCGCCCGACGTCTCGTCGGCCTTTTGAGCCCGCAGAGCCAATTTCTGCTGCGCTCGCCGTTCGGCTTGAAAATCAAACACGGCGCGGGCCGCCTGTGCGCTTGACGGCAAATCGACGCTCAGCGCTCCGGCAGACGGCCGATCGAGATCGGCCAATAGCGCGCCGCGCGGATCGGAGGCGATCGCCTCAATCTGTCCGGCCGCCGGCCCGAAACCGAATCGATGCAGTGCAAGCGCAGCCGCTTTCGGTCCAGCCAAAGCTTGGTCGCGTATGGCCATCGCGTCCTCGGGTGACGACACAGTGTCGCGCTGCACTTCGATTAAGCGTTTTATTATGGCGAAAGTTATGGTGCCGCGCCGGCAAACCGCGATCTAGGCCTTACAAATCGTTCATAAATCCGCTTTGACCGCTCGCTTACTTGGGGAACCCGATGCCTTGCGGCGCGGCACACGTGGCCGTAAGTATTTGTTATGGGCGAGTTGCCGCCCGGAACCCGTGCCAACACGCAATGACTGTCTTGATCGACACGCGAAACGATGCCGCGAGCCCGCCGCGCCACCCCGAAAAGGCGCATCGGCCGGATCAGCCGGTGTTGCGCAAGCCCGATTGGATTCGCGTCAAGGCGCCCGTCTCGCCCGGCTATCGCGATACCCAGCGGATCGTGCGGGCGAACGGCCTTCATACCGTTTGCGAAGAAGCCGGCTGCCCGAATATCGGCGAGTGCTGGGAACAAAAGCACGCCACCTTTATGATCATGGGTGACACCTGTACGCGGGCTTGCGCGTTCTGCAACGTCAAGACCGGCTTGCCCGGCATGCTCGACGCCGCCGAGCCACAGCATGTCGCCGAAGCGACCCTCAAGCTCGGACTCTCCCATGTCGTCGATCACCTCGGTCGACCGGGACGACCTTATCGACGGCGGGGCAGGGCACTTTGCTGCCGTGATCGTCGCGATCCGCGCGCGCTGCCCGGACACCACGATCGAAGTGCTGACGCCCGATTTTCTGCGCAAGGACGGTGCCGCGGCAACGGTGGTCGCGGCGCGGCCGGATATTTTCAACCATAACCTCGAGACGGTGCCGTCGAATTACCTGACGGTACGGCCAGGGGCGCGCTATTTCGCTTCAATCCGGCTGTTGCAACGCGTCAAAGAGCTCGACGGCGCGATGTTCACCAAATCCGGCATCATGGTTGGTCTCGGCGGAGCAGCGGAACGAGATTTTGCAAGTGATGGACGACCTGCGCGCGGCCGACGTCGACTTTTTGACCATCGGTCAATACCTGCAACCGTCGCGCAAGCATCATCCCGTCATACGCTATGTGCCGCCCGATGAATTCGACGCGCTGGAGACGATCGCTTATGCCAAGGGCTTCGCGATGGTGTCGGCAAGTCCCTTGACCCGCTCGTCGCATCATGCCGGCGAAGATTTTGCCCGGCTGAGGGCAGCCCGCAGCCCGCGATGATTTGATGCCGCAATTTTCGACCAGGCGGCGCGTGCGGCATTCCGCTGACGACATGTTCGATCTGGTCGCCGACGTCGAGCGCTATCCGGAGTTCGTGCCGCTGTGCCGATCGCTGCGGGTCCGCAAGCGTAGCGCGGACGCCGAGGGCCGCGATGTCATCGTCGCCGACATGACGGTCGCTTATAAGCTCATCCACGAGACTTTCACCAGCCGGGTGACGCTCGAGCGCACAAAGCTGGAAATCCTGGTCGAGTATCTCGAAGGCCCATTCCGAAAGATGAATAACCGCTGGCATTTCGCGGGCGTCGGCGAAAGCGACTGCGACATCGAATTTTTCATCGCCTACGAATTTCGAAGCCGCATGCTCGGGCTTTTGATGGGAGCGATGTTCGAAACCGCGTTCCGCCGGTTCTCGGCGGCCTTCGAACAGCGCGCCGACCGGATCTATGGCGTGCGGCCGGCCTAGAGCATGTCCCGCAAAAGTGGCAACCGATGGCGCGAAAAGGATTGCTCAAACAAATAGCCAGGAGGTATCCCATTTCTGTTAAATCGGGATACCTCAAAGATCTCGCTCTCGAAAGCTAGCCGGACGCTTTTTCGGCGAGCGCCTCCAACAGCGAGAGCGCCTCGGCGACCGAGCGCGAGCGCACCTTGGCGCGGCCGATTTTGCCGAAACGTCGCCGCCGCGCGATGGAGCGGCCGGCGCGGTCTGCCGCCGCGAAATAGACGAGGCCGACGGGCTTTCGCTTCGAGCCGCCGCCCGGGCCGGCGATGCCGGTGATCGCGACCGCAAGATCGGCCGGCGAGTTCTTCAGCGCGCCCTTGGCCATCGCCGCCGCCGTCTCGCGGCTGACCGCGCCGTGACGCGTGAGCGTTGCTGCCGGCACGCCGAGCAGTTTTTGCTTGGCCGCATTGGAATAGGTGACAAAGCCGCATTCGACCACGTCTGACGAACCGGCAATGTCGGTCAAAGCCGCTGCCACCAGCCCGCCGGTGCAGGACTCCGCAGTGGCAATGTGCAGCCCGGCCGCCCGGCAAAGATCGAGGACGCGCCGTGCGGTTCGCCGCGGTCCGTCGTCGATCATGCGGCGCTCCACGGCAGCCGCACTGTCGCCGTCGCCATGGCAACGAGACCTTCGCTGCGCCCGGTAAAGCCGAGCTTTTCACTGGTTGTGGCCTTCACCCCGACGCGCTGGACTGCAATGCCGGCGATCGCGGCAATACGCTCGCGCATGGCGTCACGATGCGGCGACACGCGCGGCGCCTCGCATACGATCGTGACGTCGAGATGCGCGATCACGCCGCGGCGTGCACGCACGCGCTCGCACGCAAACGCCAGGAAACGGTCGGACGATACGCCTTTCCATTGCGGGTCGCTGGGCGGGAAATGCGAACCGATGTCGCCGTCGGCGAGAGCGCCGAGAATGGCGTCGACCAGCGCATGCAACGCGACATCGGCGTCCGAATGCCCGGTAACGCCGCACGAATGCGCAATCCGCACGCCGCCCAACATCACATGATCGCCTTCGGCGAATGCGTGCACATCGAAGCCGTTGCCGGTCCGCACATCGGACAGATTTGCCAGATGCAAAATCTCGGCGCGTGCAAAATCTTCGTTGGTGGTCACCTTGACGTTGCCGGCTTCGCCGTCGAACACGCTGACGGGGTGACCCGACCACTCGGCGAGTGCGGCATCGTCGGTGAAACTGTCGAGGCCGGCGGCCGCGGCGCGGCGGTGCGCATCGATAATCAGGCCGAATGCGAAAGCCTGCGGCGTTTGCACGAGGCGCAAGCGGCTGCGATCGAGGGTTTCGGCCACTCTAGCCGTTGCGTCGATTGCCTTTACGGTGTCGGCAATGGCGACGCCCGGGACGGCGGCGCCGGTTGACCGGCCGGCGATAATGGCGCGATCGATAAGCCCATGCGTCAAAAACGGCCGCGCGGCATCGTGGATGAGGACCAGATCCGGTGCCACCGGCGCCAGCGCCTCAAGCCCTGCGCGCACCGAGGCCTGCCTGGTAGCCCCGCCTGCCACCGGCGCCGGCAGGTTCTTCAGCCCAACCGTCGCCGCTGCAAAATCGGATTCGTCATCGGAGCGAATGACCGGCTGCACGACGTCGATCTGCGGATGATCAAGAAACACGCGTAGCGTCGGCCGGATCATCGGCTCACCCGCGATCGGCCGATACTGCTTGGGGACACCGCCGCCGGCGCGCTCGCCTCGGCCGGCGGCAACGACGATGGCGGCCACTCTATCCGTCATGGATTGACTGTTTCTCTTGCGGTTCGGTTTCAGCGCAGGCCTAAGCGGCCCGCGAATTCAGCAACCAGAATTGCGGCACATAACACGGCAGCGGGCGCTTGGCTGCTGGCGTTAGCCAAAACCGACGAGACGCACAGCATATTGCAGTGCAGCACTTGCGCCGCCCGTTATTTTGTCTAAACTATATGCAGCAGCGGGTATACGCCTATTTAGTGTGCACATGGACACTATCGCCTACCCTTCAAAATTGGCCGGAAAATACGCGATCGGCGGCATAGCGCTCTCGAATCCGGTGTTTTTGGCGCCGATGTCGGGCGTTACTGACGCACCCTTCCGCAGCCAAGTCCATTCGCTTGGCGCCGGCTTGGTCATCTCGGAGATGACGGCCTGTGCGGCCCTCGCAGCCGGCAAGCGCGACGCGGCAAGGCGTATGGTTCCACAGGCGACGGGTCTCCATGTCGTCCAGATCGCCGGTTGCGAGGCGCAATGGATGGCCGAGGGCGCCCGTATCGCCGTGGATGCCGGCGCGGCGATCGTCGACATCAATATGGGCTGCCCGGCAAAACACGTCACCAATGGCGAAGCCGGCTCGGCCTTAATGCGCGATCTCGATCATGCGCTGACTTTGATCGAAGCGGTCGTGAGCGCGGTCGAAGTTCCGGTGACGCTGAAAATGCGGCTGGGTTGGGACGACCGGAGCCGCAACGCGCCCGAACTGGCGCGGCGGGCCGAACAGGCCGGGGTGGCTCTGGTTACCGTACACGGGCGTACGCGCTGCCAATTCTATAAAGGTCACGCGGATTGGACGGCGGTGCGCCCGGTCAAGGAAGCAGTCACGATCCCGGTCGTCGTCAACGGCGACATCGAAAATTTCGGCCGCTGCCGAGAGCGCCCTGGCGGCGTCCGGCGCGGACGCGGTGATGGTCGGTCGCGGCGCGCAGGGCAAACCGTGGTTTCCCGGCCACCTCGCACGCTACCTAACGACCGGTGAACGTGCCGGCGCACCATCGCTTCTCGTGCAACACGCCCTCATCGGCGCGCTGTACGAAGAAATCCTCACCCATTACGGCCTCGACGTCGGACTGCGTCACGCCCGTAAGCATCTGGGCTGGGCACTGACCACGGCCGCATCGACCGTTGGCGCGCCGCCGCATGTGCTCCAGGCGCACCGCGGCCGCCTGTTGACCGGCACCGATCCGGCAATCGTCCGGCAGAGTCTCGGCGAGGCGTTCGACGCGCTGGGTGGTTCTGCGGCAGCGTGGAGAGACGCGGCATGAGCGCAGTAGAGCCGTTGTCGACATCGGCCGCCGATGCGGTGCTCAATGCTCTGCCGCATCCGGTCATCGTTGTCGCCTCCGACGGCAAAGTCGTCGATGCCAATGTCGCCGCGGAGTCGTTTTTTGAGGTTTCGGCGCCGCTGCTACGGCGTCATCTGCTGCGCGATCTGGTGCCGTTCGGCAGTCCGTTGCTGACGCTGATCGAGCAGGTGCGCAAGCGCGGCGCCGCGGTCAACGAATACAAAGTCGATCTCGGCACGCCGCGCAATCCCGGAGACCGTCTGGTCGATCTGCATGTCGCGCCGCTGCCGGAGCAGACCGATTACGTCGTGGTGATGCTGCAGGAGCGCAGCATTGCCGACAAGATGGACCGCCAGCTCACCCATCGCGGCGCCGCCCGCTCGGTCATCGCTCTTGCCGGCATGCTGGCGCACGAAATCAAAAATCCTTTGTCCGGAATTCGCGGTGCGGCGCAGCTCCTGGAGCAATCGGTCAACGACGATGATCGCTCGTTGACCCGGCTCATTTGCGATGAGGCCGACCGCATCGTGAAATTAGTGGACCGCATGGAGGTGTTTACCGACGAACGCCCGGTCGAACGCGAAACGATCAACATCCATGTTGTTCTGGAACACGTGAAGCGGCTGGCCCAATCGGGCTTTGCCCGCCAAATCAAATTTATCGAAGACTACGATCCGTCGCTGCCGCCGGTGCTGGCAAACCGCGACCAGCTGATCCAGGTATTCCTGAACCTGATCAAGAACGCCGCCGAAGCGATCGGCGAAAACGCCGCTGGCGGCGAAATCGCCTTGACCACGGCCTTTCGTCCCGGCGTGCGGTTATCGCTGCCCGGCGCGAATGCCCGTGTCGCACTGCCGCTTGAATTCTGCGTGCGCGACAACGGCCCCGGTGTGCCCGATGAGCTGATGCCGCATTTGTTCGATCCGTTCGTTACCACCAAGCCGACGGGATCCGGCCTCGGCTTGGCGCTCGTCGCAAAAATCGTCGGGGACCACGGCGGCATCGTCGAATGCGAGTTGCAGCCACGCCGCACCACCTTCCGCATATTGATGCCGAAATACGCCGCCCCGCAGGGCGGTGAGGGCGCCGAGCCGGACGGCGTCATCCAACCACAAGGGAACCATTGATGCCCGCGGGAAGCATTCTCGTCGCCGACGACGATGCGGCGATCCGGACGGTGCTCAATCAGGCGCTATCGCGCGCCGGTTACGAGGTCCGTTCGACCGGAAACGCGGCCACGCTGTGGCGATGGATCAGTCAGGGCGATGGCGACCTCGTAATCACCGACGTGTTGTTGCCGGACGAAAACGCCTTCGATCTGTTGCCGCGGATCAAGAAAGCACGGCCGGATTTGCCGATCATCGTCATGAGCGCGCAGAACACGTTCATGACCGCGATTCGCGCCTCCGAGCGCGGTGCTTACGAATATCTGCCGAAACCATTCGACCTCAAGGAGCTGACGGCGATCATCGGCCGCGCGCTGTCCGAGCCGAAGGAAAAAGTCGCGGCCGCCGGCCAAGGTCGAGGACTTCGAATCGATTCCCCTGGTCGGACGCTCGCCGGCGATGCAGGAAATCTATCGCGTGCTGGCGCGCCTGATGCAGACCGACTTGACGGTCATGATCGCGGGCGAGTCGGGAACCGGCAAGGAACTGGTGGCGCGCGCGCTGCATGACTACGGCAAGCGCCGCACTGGACCGTTTGTCGCGATCAACATGGCCGCCATACCGCGCGACCTGATCGAATCCGAATTGTTCGGCCACGAGAAGGGTGCTTTCACCGGCGCCAATACCCGCAGTTCCGGGCGCTTCGAGCAGGCCGAAGGCGGTACGCTGTTTCTCGATGAGATCGGCGACATGCCGATGGAGGCGCAGACCCGCTTGTTGCGCGTACTGCAACAGGGCGAATATACCACCGTCGGCGGCCGTACGCCGATCAAAACCGACGTACGCATCATCGCCGCGACCAACAAGGATTTGCGTCTGCTTATCCAGCAGGGCCTGTTCCGCGAAGACTTGTTTTTCCGGCTCAATGTGGTGCCGCTCCGCCTGCCGCCGTTGCGCGAGCGCACCGAGGACATTCCCGATCTGATCCGTCACTTCTTCACGCTGGTCGAGCGGGAAGGGTTGCCGCCGAAACAGATCGATCAGGCCGCGGTCGAGCGACTTAAGCGGCATCGCTGGCCGGGCAATGTGCGCGAGCTCGAGAACCTGGCGCGGCGGCTCGCCGCGCTTTATCCGCAGGAGATGATTACTGCAGCCGTTATCGACGCCGAGCTGTCGCAACCGGTGCTGGCCAGCCTCGGCGAGAGCAAAAGCGCCGATGAAAATTTGTCGGGTGCGATCGAGCGCTACCTCACTCGGTACTTTTCCGGATTTGACGAAAGTTTGCCGCCGCCCGGCCTTTACCATCGGATTTTGCGGGAGGTGGAAGGCCCGCTGTTGTCCGCGGCCTTGACCGCGACCCGGGGGAACCAGATCCGGGCTGCGGACCTGCTCGGGGTCAACCGCAACACCCTGCGGAAGAAGATTCGCGACCTCGACATTCAGGTGTACCGCACCAGCGTTTGAGGTGGCGCCGCCCCGTTATTGTCGCAATCGGGCAACATTGTTGTAAAAAAGCATCACTTGGTGCTTTCTGATTGCGCACTTTGGGGGCGGGTGGCCGAACTCCATCCGTCAAATTCTACTTTTAAATCAACGGTTGGAAACGCCGGCTAGGCTCTTGATGACCACGGTCGACCAGGTCGCACCGCTTAATCCCACGACTGCCCCGATGCCGGTCCCCATGCCGGATACAGGCTCGTCTGCGCCCATGCCCGTGGCTTCGCGGTTGATCGGCGCAGTGGCTGTAGGCATCGCGCTGCTTTCGGCGACGGCAACCTTTCTGGTCATGGCCGGGCTGACGCCGATCGAACCGGTCGATTCCGTCGTCAAGGGACTGCTCCTCGGCAATGCCGTGACCGGGGTCTTGCTGCTCGTCATCATCGGGCGCGAAGTCTGGGTGGCGGTGCAGGCGCGCTGGCGTGGACGCGCAGGATCGCGCCTGCACGTGCAAATCGTCAGCCTGTTCGCGGTCATCGCCGCGGTGCCAACCATCCTGGTCGCCGTGGTCGCGTCGACGACGCTCGACCGCGGGCTCGACCGATTTTTCTCGACGCGCACCCGCGCCATGATCGAGCAATCGCTGATCGTCGCCAATGCCTATGTGAGCGAGCATGCCGCTGATCCGTCCGCGGCGAAGACTTGGCAATGGCCTTCGATCTCGCGCGCGCCAAGCCGCTGTTCGATTCCGACCGCGATCAATTCCGCAAATTCCTCGCCGCGCAGGCCACGGGCCGCAGTCTTTCCGTCGCTCATGATCATCACCGCCGACGGCGCGATCGTCGAGCCGTGCCGGCGACACAAGTCGATAAGAGGTTCCTGTTGCCGTCGCCGCAGTTGCTCGCCGAGATCACCGAGACCGAACCGCAGGTCGCCTTCATTCCGCAGGGCGACAACGTCGCCGCCGTGGTCAAGATGAACGGCTACGACGACATGTATCTCTACGTCGCTCGTCTGCTCGATCCGCGGGTCGTGCCGCAATTGCGCAATACCCAGGAGAGCGTCAGCGAATACGCCAATCTCGAAGCACGCCGGCTCGGCATCCAGGTCGCGTTCGCGCTGATGTTCGCGGTCATTGCGCTGATCGTGCTATTGTCCTCGGCCTGGATCGGGCTCGATTTCGCCAACCGGCTGGTGGCGCCCGATCCGGCGCCTGATCGGCGCGGCCAATGTGGTGTCGACCGGCAATCTGAATGTTCACGTGCCGGTGCACCGGTCCGAAGGCGATCTTGCGCATCTCGGCGAGACCTTCAACAAGATGACGCATGAGCTGCGCACGCAGCACGAAGACATCGTGCGCGCGCGCGACGTCATCGACAGCCGGCGCCGCTTCACCGAAGCGGTGCTCGCCGGCGCCAGCGCCGGCGTCATCGGCGTCAATGCCGAAGGCCGCGTCACCATTCTCAATCGCTCGGCCGAGCGCCTGATCGGCCAGCCGAGAGCGACGTACTCGGCCGGCCGTTGGCCGAGATCGTGCCGGAGCTCGCCGAAATCTTCAGGCCGCTCGAGGCAGCAATCAGCGCCTCGTCCAGCGCCAGATTACGCTGACGCGCAACGGCCAGGAGCGCAATTACTCGGTGCGCGTGACCAGCGAGCAATCGAGCGAATCCGAGCACGGCTATGTCATCACCCTCGACGACATCACCGAACTGGTGTTGGCGCAGCGCTCCTCGGCGTGGGCCGACATCGCCCGCCGCATCGCGCACGAGATCAAGAATCCGCTGACGCCGATCCAGCTCTCGGCCGAGCGGCTGCGCCGCAAATACGGCAAGTCGATCACCGAGGATCCTGCCGTTTTCGAGCAATGCACCGAAACCATCGTGCGCCAGGTCGACGACATCAAGCGCATGGTCGACGAATTCTCGCGCTTTGCCCGCATGCCGAAGGCCGTCATCGCCGACGAGGACGTCGCCGACACGGTGCGCCAGGTGGTGTTCCTGATGCGGGTCGCGCATCCCGACATCGATTTCGACGGTCGAATTGCCGGACGAAGCCGATGACGGCGCACTTCGACCGCCGGCTGATCTCGCAGGCGCTGACCAACATCGTCAAGAACGCCACCGAGGCGATCGGCGCGGTGCCGGCCGCCGAGCTCGGCCGCGGCCGCATCGTCGTCAGCGCGCAACGCGACGGCAAGGATGTCGTCATCGACGTCATCGACAACGGCATCGGCCTGCCGAAGGAAAACCGCGCCCGGCTGCTCGAGCCTTACGTCACGACCCGCGAGAAGGGGACCGGTCTCGGCCTCGCCATCGTCGGGCGCATTCTCGAGGAGCACGGCGGCGGCTCGAATTGCGCGACGCCGCCGAGAAGATACCCGGCGCGCGCGGCGCCTGGATGCAATTGCGCTTCCAGCCGACCGCAGGCCGCCGACAGGCCGAACCGCGTCACACGGCTGCGGCCGAAGCAGCTCAAGCGGTGAATCAGACCATGGCATCCGATATCCTGATCGTCGACGACGAAGCCGATATCCGCGAACTGGTCGCGGGCATCCTGCAGGACGAAGGCCACGGCACGCGCACCGCGCGCGACAGCGACGACGCGCTGGCGCGCGGTCGTGGCGCGCCGGCCCAATCTGGTGTTCCTCGACATCTGGCTGCAGGGCAGCCGGCTCGACGGCCTGCAGTTGCTCGACGCCTCAAGCAGGAGCATCCCGAACTGCCGATCGTGATGATTTCCGGCCACGGCAACATCGAAACCGCGGTGTCAGCGATCAAGCGCGGCGCCTACGATTTCATCGAGAAGCCGTTCAAGGCCGACCGGCTGCTGCTGGTCGCCGAGCGCGCGCTGGAAAATTCGCGGCTCAAGCGCGAAGTCCGCGAGCTCAAGCAGCTCGCTCCGCTTGCGGCCACGCTGGTCGGCCGTTCGCCCGCCGTCAATCAGCTGCGCCAGACCATCGAGAAGGTCGCGCCGACCAACAGCCGCGTCCTGATCGTCGGCCCCTCCGGCGCCGGCAAGGAGCTCGCCGCACGCACCATCCACGCCCATTCGGCGCGCGGCGAACGGTCCCTTCGTGGTGATCAATGCCGCGGCGATCACGCCGGAGCACATGGAAATCGAGCTGTTCGGCGTCGAGGGCGGCAACGGCACCGCACAGCCGCAAGGTCGGCGCGCTCGAGGAGGCGCACGGCGGCACGCTTGTTCATCGACGAGATCGCCGACATGCCGCGCGAGACGCAGAACAAGATCCTGCGCGTTCTGGTCGACCAGACGTTCCAGCGCGTCGGCGGCAGCACCAAGGTTACGGTCGACGTGCGCATCGTGTCGTCGACCAGCCGCAATATCGAGGCCGACATCGCGGCCGGGAAATTCCGCGAGGACCTTTATCACCGGCTGTCGGTCGTGCCGATCCGCGTGCCGGCGCTCGCCGAGCGGCGCGAGGATATTCCCGAACTGGTCGAATATTTCATGGACCAGATTTCGCAAGCGACCGGACTGCCCAAGCGCAATGTCGGCGCCGACGCGCTGGCCGTGCTGCAATCGCACGACTGGCCGGGCAACGTCCGGCAGCTGCGCAACAACGTCGAGCGGCTGATGATCCTCGCCGGCGGCGATCCGGACGCGGTGATCACCGCCTCGATGCTGCCGCAGGACGTCGGCTCGATGATTCCGACGATGCCGAACGGCAACGGCGGCGAGCATCTGATGAGCCTGCCGCTGCGCGAGGCCCGCGAGGTGTTCGAGCGCGAATATCTGCTGGCGCAGATCAACCGCTTCGGCGGCAACATCTCGCGCACCGCCGAATTCGTCGGCATGGAGCGCTCGGCGCTGCATCGCAAGCTCAAGGCGCTGGGGATCGATTGATCGGCTAGCTGATCGGTGGCCGAATCGATACAAGCCGGACCCGTGCGTTTCGATGACAGATAGCTGAGCGTCCGAAACGGATTTCGCGTCCGATGTCGCGATACGCCTACGTCAACGGCCGCTATCTGCCGTTTCGCGACGCCAAAGTCCACGTCGAGGATCGCGGCTACCAGTTTGCCGACGGCGTCTATGAAGTCTGCGAGGTGAGGGGCGGCCGGCTGATCGACGAGCGGCGCCACATGGCGCGGCTGAGCCGCTCGCTCGCCGAGCTGCGCATCGCGCATGCCGATGTCGCCGCGCGCGCTCGGCGTCGTGTTGCGCGAAGTGGTGCGCGCGAAACCGCATCCGCTACGGCGTCGTCTATCTGCAGATCACGCCGCGGCGTGGCGCGGCGCGATCATGCGTTTCCCGCGCCGCGAACCGCGCCGAGCCTCGTCGTCACCGCGCGCCGCTCAACATCGGCGCGCAACGAGGCGCTGGCGGACAAGGGCATCGCCGTCATCAGCGTGCCGGACAACCGCTGGGGCCGCGTCGACATCAAGACGGTCGGGCTGTTGCCGAACGTGCTGGCGCGGCAGGCGGCGCTCGAGCAGGGCGCGCGCGAGGCCTGGTTCGTCGACAGAGACGGCCACGTCACCGAAGGCGCGTCCGCCAATGCCTGGATCGTGACGCCGCGACGGCAAGCTGGTCACGCGGCACGCCGATCACGGCATCCTGCGCGGCATCACGCGCACCGTCGTGCATCGACGCCGTCAAGGCGCAGGGGCTCAAGCCGTCGAGGAGCGCGCCTTCACCCTGGAGGAGGCCTACGGCGGCGCGCGAGGCGTTCGATGACCTCGGCGAGCCAGATCGTCATGCCGGTGGTGCAGCATCGACGGCCGTGCCGATCGGCGACGGCAAGCCCGGGACCGGTGGCCAGGCGCTGCGGCGGGCATTTCACCGCTTCGCCGAAATCGGCGTGAGCGCGGTCCGGCAATCCGGATGTCGTCGGCCTGGTCCCAACTTGGGCTTGCATACGATCCTGCGCCGCGCCTTCTAATGGCTAATCGGCGCTTGCGGCGGTGCTGCGGCGTGGGACGAGTTTCCGTGCTGCAGGCGCCCAGGGCGAAAACGTGACGCGCGACAAGAAGGCGTAAAGAAACAGACCCGCGGGGCAGGGGCCCGCGGTACAAAGAACGGAACAACGGCCATGGCAGCCGACCGCGCACAAAATCTACAAGACACCTTCCTCAATCACGTCCGCAAAAGCAAAATTCCGCTCACCATCTTCCTGGTGAACGGCGTCAAGCTGCAGGGCGTGGTGACCTGGTTCGATAATTTCTGCGTGCTGTTGCGTCGCGACGGGCATTCGCAGCTCGTCTACAAGCACGCGATCTCGACCATCATGCCGGGGCATCCGGTCCAGCTGTTCGAAGGCGCCGAAGAACCGCCGGCCGGGGAAAAGGTCTGATTGGAGCCGCGCCGCGCGACACGCGCGCCGACCGGCTGAGCTCAAAGGCCGCGACGGCGCTCGGCGACCGGGCGCGCGCTCGTCATCGAGCCCGTGCTGCGGCGCGCCGCCGCGCGCGACCGCGCGCTACGCGAACGCGCACGCCGAGGCCAAGCTCGACGAGGCGGTCGGGCTTGCGCGCGCCATCGATCTCGACGTCGAGCAGTCCGGCATCGTCATGCTCAATGCGCATCCGTCCCGCGACCTATCTCGGCAAAGGCAAGGTCGAGGAGATCGCCGGGCTGGTCAAAAGCCTCGAAGCCGGCATCGTGGTGATGGACTGCGCGCTCTCGCCGGTGCAGCAGCGCAATCTCGAAAAGGCCTGGAGCGCCAAGGTCGATCGACCGCACCGGGCTGATCCTGGAGATTTTCGGCCGCCGCGCCCGCACGCGCGAAGGCGCGCTGCAGGTCGAGCACGCGCATCTGACTTATCAGAAGAGCCGGCTGGTGCGCTCCTGGACCCATCTCGAGCGCCAGCGCGGCGGCTTCGGCTTCCTCGGCGGCCCCGGCGAGACGCCAGCTCGAAGCCGACCGGCGCATGATCGAGGAGCGGCTCGCCAAGATCGAGGGCGAACTGGCCAAGGTCAAGCGCACGCGCGCGCTGCATCGCGAGAGCCGCCGCCGCGTGCCTTATCCGATCGTGGCGCTGGTCGGCTACACCAATGCCGGCAAGTCGACGCTGTTCAACCGCATGACGCAGGCGAGCGTGCTGTCGGCCGACATGCTGTTCGCGACGCTCGATCCGACCTTGCGCGCGGTCGAGCTGCCGCACGGCGCACGCGTGATCCTGTCCGACACGGTCGGCTTCATCTCCGATCTGCCGACCATGCTGGTCGCGGCCTTCCGCGCCACGCTGGAAGAAGTCATCGAGGCCGACGTCATCCTGCACGTGCGCGACGTGTCGCATGAGGACGCCGAGGCGCAATTGCGCGACGTCGAAGAAGATGCTGCGCGAGCTCGGCATCGATCCGCAGAGCGCCGACAAGCCGGGCCTGATCGAAGTCTGGAACAAGATCGACCGGCTCGATGCCGCAGACGCGCGAGCGGCTCGCCAATATCGCCGAGCGGCGGCCGCCGAGACGGAGCGGCCGGTCCTGGTGTCGGCCGTGACCGGGGAGGGCATCGACGCGCTCGCCGCGGCCATCGAAGACGCGGCTCGCCGCCGGCCGCGTGCGTCATCGAGCTGACGCTCGATCCGGCCGACGGCGCCGGCATGAGCTGGCTGCACCGCCACACCGAGGTCATTGACAAGACGGCTCGGCGACGAGGGCCGCATCGCCATGACGGTGCGCGTCGATCGCCGGCCGAAGCGTGAGGCGGAATGCGCGATGCCTGAAGTTCGCCGCAGCGTGAGGGCCGAAGCGAGCTCACTCCGCGCTTTCCTCGTCTTCGCCTCATCCCACAGCGCGTCCATCTCGGCGAGGGTCGCTCGGCCGGGGTCTTGCCCTCGGCGGCGAGCGCGCGCTCGATGAGGCAAAGCGGCGCTCGAATTTCTGGTTGGTGCCGCGCAGAACGGCTTCCGGATCGGCTCGAGATGCCGGGCGAGATTGACCACGGCGAACAGCAGATCGCCGACTTCGGCCGCCGCTCGCGCACGTCATCGCGTGCCGGGCGATCCAGCTCGGCTTCGATCTCGTCGGCTTCCTCGCGGATCTTAGCGAGCACCGCGCGCGGATCGTTCCAGTCGAAGCCGACCTTGCTGGCCTTCTCCTGCAGCTTCAGCGCGCGGGTGAGGGCGGGCAGCGCAACCGGCACGCCGGCGAGCGCCCCGTCGTGCTCCTCGCCGGCTCCGCCACGCTTTCCTGGCCTCGACGGCGTCGCGGCGCGCGCTGTTCTTGTTTCTCTGGGCCTTGATGCGCTCCCACAGGCCCTTGACCGCCTCGGCGGTCTTGCCGCTCGTCGCCGAAGACGTGCGGATGCCGGCGGATGAGCTTGTCGGTGATCGCCTCGACGACGTCGCCGAAATCGAACGCGCCTTGCTCCTGCGCCATACGGGCGTGGAAGACGACCTGCAGCAGCAGATCGCCGAGTTCGTCCTTAGATCGGCGAGGTCGCCGCGCGCGATCGCGTCGGCGACCTCGTAGGCTTCCTCGAGCGTATAGGGCGCGATGGTCGAGAAGTCTTGCGCCAGGTCCCACGGGCAGCCGGTCTGCGGCGTGCGCAGCGCCGCCATGATCTCGATAAGCCGGCCGATATCGCGGGAAGGGGTCATGCGCTGGAATCCTGGTTTTCCCAGAACACTAGCACATCGGTCGGCAGCAGCCGCCGCCGCGGCGGAGGAGCTGCGCAATAGCGGCCTATTTTTAGCCGCGCGGCCGGCCTCGATAGAGCGCAGCGTCTGCTGCCGATCTTGCGCCCGTTCGGCGAGGTCGTCGGTCGCGGCGAAAATCCGCTCGGACTGCTGATCGAGCAAAAAGGTGGTAATCGTGGAAATGCGGCCCACTGACATGACCTTGAATTCCGATGATGAGCCAGCATTCCACATCGATGCCCGTCTCCGCCTATGTCCAATCGGCGCTTTTTATCCTTTTGGCCGCCCTGGCGCTGTTTGCCTCCGCCGGCACTCTCGCGATCCCGGAATTCTGGGTCTATCTCGCCACTCTGATCGCGATAATCGTCGTCTCCTTCCTGTGGCTCGATCCCGACCTCGCCCGCGAGCGCATGCGTCCTGGCGGCAAGAAGCCACCCACGGCGCTCTGGCTCGTCAGCGGCATCTTGTTCGCGCATTGGATCATCGCCGGACTCGACCGCGGCCGCTACCATTGGAGCGATACGGTTCCGGTCTGGCTCCAGGCCGCAGGGCTGATCGCCGTTGCGGCGGCTTACGCCTTCTGCCTCTGGGCGATGCACGAGAACCGGTTTTTCTCGTCGGTCGTGCGCATCCAGACCGATCGCGGCCAGCACGTGATCTCGACCGGCCCGTACGCCGTCATCCGTCATCCGGGTTACCTCGCAGGCATCGTCGTCATGGTGGCGAGCGGTATCGGATTCGGCTCCTGGCTCGCGACCGCGCTTCTTGTGGTCACCACGCTGCCGTTCCTCCTGTATCGCGCAATCACCGAGGACCGTGTCCTGCAAGCCGAGCTGCCCGGCTATCGGGATTATGCGGCGCGCGTGCGCTGGCGGCTGTGCCGGGAATTTGGTGAAGAGCGATCTAGCGACAGGAATCTGGCAGGCGCGGGCAGCGATTTAGCTCAAACTTTAAATGTCGAGCCTCAGGCTTTATCGTTCCTTGATTCGCATAAGATATATTATGGAACATTCGCCCATATTGCAGGATTTACAGGCTTTCTGAACAGCAAACGTCATGCCGTCGAAGGCCGGCACGACGTGCGCCGGCAGCTTGCCGCGCAGGACTTCGTAGTCGAGGTCGGCGTGCAGGTTGGTCAGGATCGCGCGCCGCGGCTTGAGCCGCTCGATCCAGCCGAGCGCATCGTCCAGCGAGAAATGGCTCGGATGCGGCCGGTAGCGCAGCGCATCGACGATCCAGACATCGAGGCCCGCCAAGAGCGGCGACGCTTTCGGCCGGCAGGCTGCTCAGGTCGGCCGAATAGGCGACGTTGCCGAAGCGGAAGCCGAGCGAGGCGATGTCGCCGTGCTCCTGGAGGAACGGCAGCGCGGTGATGCGGGCCGCCCTGCCCCGCGATGGTGACCGGCCGCGCCGGCGGTGAGCCGGTGCTCGGTCACGATCGGCGGATAGTCGCTGCCGGGCGGCGAGTCGAAGCAATAGCCGAATCGACCGCAGCGGACGCCGAGGTCGGCTCGCTCGAGATAGACATCGACGCGGCGGCGCGCTTGAGGAAGAGCGCGCGCAGGTCGTCGATGCCGTGGGTGTGGTCGGCGTGCTCATGGGTATAGAGCACGCCGTCGAGCCAATCGACGTCGGCGTCGAGCAGCTGCTCGCGCAAATCCGGCGAGGTGTCGACCAGCACGCGGGTGACGCCGCCGGCCGTCGGGTCCCTGGCGCCGTTCGACCAGCAGCGAGGTGCGCCGGCGGCGGTTCTTCGGATTGGTCGGGTCGCAGTCGCCCCAGCCGAGCGCCGGCCGCGGCACGCCGCCGGAAGAGCCGCAGCCGAGAATGGTGAATTTCAGGCTCATGGTCGGGTCACTGCCGTTTACGCCGCGGCCGCAGCCGGTCGCGGCACCTTGCTGAACAGCCGGAAGAAGTTCTCGGTGGTCTGGCGCGCGATCTCGTCGAACGAGACGCCGCGCGTCTCGGCCAGGACTTTGGCGGTCTCGACCACGTAGGCCGGCTCGTTGCGCTTGCCGCGGATATTTGCCCGGGCGCGAGATAAGGCGCGTCGGTCTCGACCAGGATGCGGTCGGCCGGCAGTTCCGCGGCGATGGCGCGCAACGCCGTCCGAATTCTTGAACGTCAGAATGCCGGTGAACGAGATGAAATGGCCGAGCGCGATCGCGCGCCGGGCCAGGTCGCGGCCGCCGGTGAAGCAGTGCAGCACGGCCGGGAAGGCGCCCTTCCCGGTTTCCTCCTCGAGAATGCGCGCCATGTCGTCGTCGGCCTCGCGCGAATGGATGACCAGCGGCAGCCCGGTTTCGCGCGCCGCCGCGATATGGGTGCGAAAGCCGCGCTCCTGCGCCTCGCGCGGCGAGTTGTCGTAATGATAGTCGAGCCCCGCCTCGCCGATCGCGACGACCTTGGGATGCTCGCGTGTGCGCGACCAGATCGGCCGTGGTCACGTCCGAGCTCTTCATGGGCGTGATGCGGATGCGTGCCGACCGAGCAAAGACGTCGGCAAAACGCTCGGCGATGGCGAGCAGATCGGGCTGGCGCTGCACCCGGGTCGAGATCGTGACCATGCGCTCGATCCCGGCGGCGCGCGCGCGCGCCGACCACGCGCGTCGAGCTCGGCGGCGAAATCGGGAAAATCGAGATGGCAATGGCTGTCGACCAGCATCGTCATTGTCATGCATCAGCGAGCGATCCGTGTACGCAGCGCCTGGCTTGCTTCGTGGCTTCGATACTCGCAACGCGGGAAACATCGGCAGCCGGGTCGCGCGGCAATACCGTGCGCCGGCGCGGCAATGCCGGCGCGTGCGATGCGCCGCCGAGGAAGGCGAAACTGCCGCTCCGGTTGCGGCACCGCCAGCAGATCGAGCAGTTTGCCGGCCGAAGCCGGCATGAACGGCTGCGCCAGAATGCCGACCTGGCGCAGCACCTCGGCGGTGACGTAGAGCACCGTGCCCTGCCGCGGCGGATCGGTCTTGGCGAGCGCCCACGGCGCTTCGCCGGCGAAATAGCGATTGGCGTCGGCCACCACCGCCCAGACCGCGTTGAGCACGTGGTGCAGCTGCTGCGTCTGCCATGGCGTCGCGCGCCTTGCCGATCATGGCGTCGGCGGCGTCAAGGATCGCCTGGTCGTTGGCTCGCTGAATGCGCCCGGCTGCGGCAGCACGCCGCCAAAGCCGCGCGCCACCATCGACAGCGAGCGCTGCGCCAGATTGCCGAGATCGTTGGCGAGATCGGCATTGATGCGGTTGACGATCGCCTCGTGGCTGTAATTGCCGTCCTGGCCGAACGGCACTTCGCGCAGGAGGAAATAGCGCAACTGATCGACGCCATAGGCGTCGGCCAGCGCGAACGGATCGATGACGTTGCCGACCGACTTCGACATTTTCTCGCCGCGGTTGAACAGAAAGCCGTGCGAGAAAATGCGCCGCGGCACCGCGATGCCGGCCGACATCAGAAACGCCGGCCAATAGACGGCGTGGAAGCGCACGATGTCCTTGCCGATGACGTGCAGATCGGCCGGCCAGTATCTTCTTGAATTTTTCGCTCTCGCGTATCGGGAAAGCCGACCGCGGTGATGTAATTGGTCAGCGCGTCGACCCACACATACATGATGTGCTTGTCGTTGCCGGGCACCTTGATGCCCCAGTCGAAGGTGGTGCGCGAGAGCGACAGATCCTGCAGGCCGCCGCGCACGAAGCTCGCGACCTCGTTCATGCGCTCCTTCGGCAGCACGAAATCCGGCACCTCGGCGTAGAGATCGAGCAGCTTCTGCTGATAGGCGGAGAGCCGGAAGAAATAGCTCTCCTCCTCGACCCATTCGACCGGCGTGCCGTGCGGGCCGAGCCGCGCCTGCCTTGTCGTCGAGACGGGTCTCGCTCTCGTCGTAATAGGCCTCGTCGCGCACCGAGTACCAGCCGGCATATTTGTCGAGATAGATGTCGCCGGCCGCCTCCATGCGCTGCCAGATCGCCTCGGACGAGCGGTGATGGCGCGGCTCGGTGGTGCGGATGAAATCGTCGTTCGAGCATTCGAACCGCTTCGACCATGGCCTGGAAGCGCGGCACGTTGCGCTCGACCAGCTCGCTCGCGGCGTCAGGTTCTCCTTGGCCGCCGTCTGCAGCATCTTGATGCCGTGCTCGTCGGTGCCGGTGAGGAAGAACACGTCGTAGCCGTCGAGCCGCATGAAGCGGGCGATGGCGTCGGTGGCGATCGCCTCGTAGGCGTGGCCGATATGCGGCGCGCCGTTCGGATAGGCGATCGCGGTGGTGATGTAATAGGGCTTGCCGGGCAAGTTTTGTTTCACGGACATGAGGGTTGGTATCAACCGCGCGTGGCCTCGGCAAGCAAGCCGAAAACGCTGAAAACCAGCGGCTTGCGCTCGAGATTGTAGGTTTCGGCGTCGCGCGCGGCGCGGTTGATGCTCTCGCAGGCCTCGGCCAGCCGCGCGGGCCGCGGTCCAGCGCATTCTGCTCGCGCGTCAGCCGCTGCGACAGCCAGGCATTGACGGTATCGATGAAGGCGGCGAGCGGCTGCGGATCGGTGCCGGCGAGCGCTTCGCCGAGCGCATGCAGAGCCTTGGCATCGGTCGCCGGCAGCCGGTCGAGCAGATCGAGCGCCTGCTGCCGCAGATCGAGCGCGCCTTCGTCCAGGAAGGCCAAGGCCCGCGCCACGCGCACCGTCGGCCGCCGCGGCAGCCGCGACGACCTCGGCATCGTCGGCCGTTCGCCCGCGTCGCCGCGGCGACCGCCGCAGCGACATCGGCCTGCGCCAAGCGGCCGCAGCGTGACGATGCGACAGCGCGAGCGCAACGTCGCCGGCACCCGCGCCGCGCGAATGGCTGACCAGCAGCAACAGCGCGCGCTCCGGCGGCTCTTCCAGAACTTCAACAGCGCATTGGCGCCGGACGTGTTCAATTCGTCGACCGCATCGACAATGGCGATGCGCCAGCCGCCCTCGCCCGCGGTCGAGCCGAAAAACGCCACGGTCTTGCGGATATCGTCGACCGCGATCTGCTTGTGCAAGCACGCCCTTGTCGTTGACCGTGCGCTCGATGACCAGCAGATCGGGCTGCGCCTGCGCGGCAATCCGCCGCGCCACCGGGATGTGCTGGCATCGACGAAAAGCGATGCTGCCGCCTGCACCTCGCGGCGCTGCCGGATCGGGATGGGCCAGCACAAAGCGCGCCATGCGGTAGGCCAGCGTCGCCTTGCCGATGCCCGGCGGCCCGGCGATCAGAACCGCATGCGGCACGCGTCCGGAACGATAGGCCGACAATAAGCGCGGTCTCGGCGTGCCGCATGGCCGAACAGCACCGGCGTCGCGCGCGGATGCGGCGTGTCGCCGACATCGTCTTCGTCGACGGTGCGCGGGCTCACGACGCGCTCGACTTCGCTCCGCCGGCGTCACGCGATTGAGCGGAAAGGTCAGCCGGATCGAGCTTGGTGCCGACCGCGTTCCAGATTTTGCGCGCCACGACCTCTTTTGGCGCGGCGGCATCGATGACGACGCAGCGCTCCGGCTCTTGCGGCCGCGATGGCCAGATAGGCCTGACGCAGCTTTTCATGAAACTCGACGTCTTCGGCCTCGAAGCGGTCGGCCTCCGCCGCGCCGCGGCGCGCGGTGGCGCGTTCCAGCCCGACTTCGACCGACACATCCAGGATGACGGTGAGGTCGGGCGACGAGATCGCCGACCGAGACCCGTTCGAGTCCCTTGATCAGCCGCTGATCGACCTGGCCGAGAATGCCCTGATAGACGCGGGTGGAATCGGCGAAACGATCGCAGATCACCCATGTGCCGGCATCGAGCGCCGGCAGGATGGTGGATCGCACGTGATCGTCGCGCGCGGCGGCAAACAGCATCGCTTCGGCGTCCGGACCGAACGGCTTGGCGGCGCCCGACAAGCAGCACATGCCGGATGATCTCGGCACCCGGCGAGCCGCCGGGCTCGCGCGTCAGATGGACGTCGAAGCCCCAGCGCCTCCGAGCCGCAGCGCCAGCATTGCCGCTTGCGTGGATTTGCCGGTGCCCTCGCCGCCCTCGAAAGTGATGAACTTCCCGCGCATCCAAAGCCTTTGGCACCCAAAGCGGTTACCGCCGCGCCGATCGGCGCCTCGCAAACCGCACGAACAATCAACAATTCCAACAGCTTATGGCGCCAACTTATAGCGCCTTCTTTCCGCCGCCAAAGCCGAAACGGCCCAAGTCGCTGCAATATAAGGGCCTTTATCGGGCGGCGCACGCGCCGCTGCAATGGCCTAGTGGAGAGAACCGGACCACTAGAGTTTGGCGACGCCGGCGCGCAGAACGCCGATGATAAGTTCGGTCGCGCCATCCATGGCCCGTTGGGTCATGCTGCCTTTGCCGACATCGTCGGCAGCTTGCAGGGGCGCTTCGAGCGCGAGGTTGTCGCCGCGCCATACTTTCAGTGTCGCAACCGGCTGGCCCTTGGCGATCGGGGCCGGCATCGGCCCGTCATAAACGATACGCGCTCGTAGCGGCTCGCTGTTGTCGCGCGGCACCATCACTTTGATAAGGCCGGGCCCGAGCAGCGGCACGTAGTTTCTGTCGCCACCGAACACTTTGGCCTCGCCGATGGTCTGGCCTTCGGCGAACACCACCCGGGATTTGTAAGTCGTGGAAGCCCAAATCCAGCAATTTGCGCGCCTCGTCGGCGCGGTCCTTGTCCGTCTTTGCCCCGGTGACCACGACAATCAGCCGCGAATTGTCCGACACCGCCGAGCCGACCAGATTGAAGCCGGCCTCTTTGGTCTCGCCGGTCTTCAGCCCGTCGGCGCCGATGCCCATGGCAAGAAGCGGATTACGGTTTTCCTGATGGATTTTGTCCCAGGTGAAATCGCGCTGTGCGAACATCGGATAAAGAGTGGGATAGGTGATGATGATATGGCGCGCCAATTCCGCCATATCGCGCGCGGTGACGCGCAGATTGGGATCGGACAGTCCGGTGGCGTTGGTGAAAGTCGAATTCTGCAGGCCGATTTCGCGCGCCCGTTTGGTCAGCATTTGTCCAAACGCGGCCTCATTGCCGCCGAGCGCCTCGGCGACGGCAATGCAGGCGTCGTTGGCGGAATCCACGATGATGCCCTGGATCAGATCCGAGACATCGACCTTGCTGTGAATGGCGGCGAACATGGTCGAGCCATGCGACGGCGCACCGCCTTTGCGCCAAGCGTTTTCGCTGACGGTGAAAGTATCGGTGAGCTTGACGCGGCCCTGCTTGATCTCGTTGAACAGATATTCAAGCGTCATCAGCTTGGCGAGGCTTGCCGGCTCGACTGGCTGATCGGCGTTTTTCTCGTACAGGATGCTGTCGCTGTCGAAGTCGAGCAGGATGGCGGTCGGCACAATGCTCGGAACGCTGCCTTCGGACTTTGGCTGCGTCGGCGCGGCGCCGGTCGGCGTCGGCTGGGCGAGGCCAAGCCCGAGGAGGGCGACGAGCGCGGCCGCCGCCAGATATCCCCTCCCCGGCGGTCCCGCCCGATCGGTCTTGCGCAAGCTTCGCCTCCGCTTTTGTTGGCAGTTTATCCCTGCCACATAACGCACGCGCGAGCCCGCGTTAAGACGCGATGAAAATACCGCACCGAATGCTCATGCGACAGGTGAACCCGGCCTAATAAAGCCCGCGGCCATTGAGGAATTGGTCGGTGCCGTCCGCACCCTCTACGGTGCCTGCGTAAGATACCGGCTGCGCCGGACTGGGATCATCCAAAGTACCGCTTAAGGAAGCGAGCCGCTCGTGATGGATCGGCGGGGGCTGCGACGGGAAGTGTGGCAGGATCGGAGTTGCCGCCAGACGTACATCCCATGGCAGCGGCGCCGGTTCATTTTCGCGCAGTGTTGAAGCCAGAACCTGATCGTCCGACCCCTCCATCGGGGCGCGTCCGACATATTGCACGCGCACCCAGGCAACGCCGCGATTAGCGAAGCCTAGAAGATGCGCCGCGCGGCGCGACACATCGATAATCCGATTATGCGCATAGGGACCGCGATCGTTGACCCGCACGATCAGCGAATGGCCGTTGTTGAGATTGGTCACCCGGACATAGCTGGGCAACGGCAGCGTCGGATGCGCGGCTGAGATGGAGTTGCCGTCGAAAATCTCGCCGTTGGCGGTGGCGCGGCCTTGAAAATCATCGCCATACCAGGACGCAAGTCCAACGGCGTTATAATTGGGATCATTCTGCGGGACATAGACCCGGCCTGCCACCACATAGGGCGAGCCGACCCGATAGACGCCGCCGCCTTTGGGCACCGGCTCGCCGGGTTCCACCAGCCGCGCGCTCGGAGAGACACCGTAACGCTCGTCGACATTGCCTTTATTGGCGCAATTGGCGACGAACAGGCAAAGCGCGGCACAGGCGCCCAAACGGCGCAAGCCGCCGCACTGTCGAGTTGACCCGACCCCGCATCGTCCCCCGTCCCGAATGGAATTTTATTGAATTCTAGCGTGGTTACATTGTGGCGAAAATGGACAAGCGGCCCGCGATAGTGAATGGATCATTGCACAAGCGCGGCCCGTGCATTGGGCGCCCCACATTCGGCACCGGCTTCGGGCCGCCGCGCGGCCTTGTGATTTTGGGGCTCTTCGCTCGCTCCCGGGTAGCTTTCTTTACCGGCTGGATTTAAGTCCGGGCGGCAATGGAAGGGTGGCCGAGTGGTTTAAGGCACCGGTCTTGAAAACCGGCGGGGCTCGCAAGGGCTCCCGTGAGTTCGAATCTCACCCCTTCCGCCACTTTGCGATATCGCCGTCATTCGTGGATTCGTTCAGACAGGCTGCGGCAATTCGGGCGGTCGGGCTGGGGCGCTTGCGGCCTTAGCTTGCGCCTCCCGCCTTTTTCCGGTGGATGTCTTTCACGTCGGAAAAGACAATATCCCTGTTATGTTCACCCGTGTATTCGAGATCGAAGGCGGTGCGCGCCAGAAAGACGAGATCGCCGTCGAAATCCTCGGCGATCGATGACGAGTAGCTCTTCGCGAACCGATCGATCACTTTACGGTCGTCTGCAGCAATCCAACGCGCAAATTGAAACTCGGGTGTGTTCCAATCGATTTCCAGCCCGTATTCCGCGGCGAGCCGGGCCTTCAACACATCGAGTTGAAGCGGGCCAACGACGCCAACCAGGAGAGCGGTACCGTCGGTCGGCCGGAATACTTGGGCGACGCCTTCCTCGGACAGCTCCTGCAGCGCTTGTTTCAGCTTCTTGGCCTTCATGGCATCAGGCAGCCTGACCCGACGCAAAATCTCCGGGGCGAAGTTAGGTATGCCCTCAAAGTTCAGGTCCTCGCCCTCGGTCAGGGTGTCACCGATGCGCAGCGTCCCGTGGTTGGGTATGCCAACGACGTCACCGGCATAGGCTTCCTCGGCAAGCGCCCGATCTTGCGCGAAGAAAAATTGCGGTGCGCGCAAACTCATTGTTTTCGCGGTTCGCGTCTGCTTGACCTTCATGCCGCGGGTAAGCTTGCCGGAACAGAGCCGCACGAAAGCAATACGATCGCGGTGGTTCGGATCCATGTTCGCCTGGATCTTGAAAACGAACGCCGACATCGTGGACTCGGTGGCCGACACGACCCGTCGGTCAGCCGTTTGGGTTCGTGGCGATGGCGCCAGGTCGGCGAGCGCATTCAGTAAATCGCCGACGCCAAAATTCTTCAGCGCGCTGCCAAAGAAGATCGGTGTCATGTGACCCTCGGCAAAAGCGAGCCGGTCGAACCGCTTGCAGGCTTCGCGCGCCAGATCAAGCTCGCCGCCGAGGGTCGCGGCGTCGAGATTAGAGGTTAAGGCAGCAATGTCGGCCACTGACATTTCGCGTGGCTTGCCCACCGACCCGGAATCTCCGTCAAGGAGGCGCACCCCACCGGATTCCACATCGACGGTGCCGACGAAATCGCGCCCGCGCCCGACCGGCCATACGATCGGGGCGGCGTCGAGCGCCAGCGTTTTCTCGATCTCGTCAATGAGCTCCAATGGGTCGCGGGCTTCCCGGTCCATCTTGTTAATGAAAGTAATGATCGGGATATCGCGCAGCCGGCACACTTCGAAAAGCTTGCGCGTCCGTGGCTCGATGCCCTTGGCAGCGTCGATCACCATGACCGCCGAGTCGACCGCCGTGAGTGTCCGGTAGGTATCTTCGGAGAAATCCTCGTGGCCTGGCGTGTCGAGCAAATTGAATACTCGACCGCCGTATTCAAAGGTCATGACCGAAGTCACCACGGATATCCCGCGCTCGCGTTCGATCGTCATCCAGTCCGATCGGGTCGACCGCCGGTCGCGCTTAGCCTTGACCTGCCCGGCAAGCTGGATTGCTCCGCCGAACAGAAGGAGCTTCTCCGTCAAGGTGGTTTTGCCGGCGTCTGGATGAGAAATGATCGCAAAGGTGCGGCGCCGCGCGACCTCCGCCGCGATGGGCGGCGCAGCTTCGGCGGCCAGGGACGTCCGGACGGAAATATTCATGGCTGGGTGGATGCCAGTTTCGCCGATTCCGTTCAAGACCGGATGGGCGTCCCTGACCGCTGCAACTTCCTCCCTCCGAGAAGGACCGCTGAAAGCGATCAGACGTAGGCACTAGCGCCTTGAAAATGATCGCAAACGACCACAAGAAAAATGCCGTCAGCGGCGCGCAGATTCCCGCGATCCCCTGCGTGAAGGGCCGGCTATCAGCCGTTCAGAGCGGACGCCAAAAAAGCGGCGCTGCAGTGCAGCGCCGCTTCGCTAGGGTCTCGAACAGAGGCAAGGCCTACGCCGCTTTGCGGTTGACCTGCAACTCGGCCATCGACGTCAGCTTCTTGTCCGCTGCTTTCTCCTCGTCGAGTGTCTGGTTAAGCAGCGTAACGACATCGTTATGGCCCAGCTGCTTCGCCCAAGCGATCAGCGTGCCATAGCGCGTCATCTCGTAGTGTTCGACCGCCTGCGCGGCAGCGATCAAAGCGGCGTCCATTACGGTCTTCTTGTCGACCTCGCCGGCGACTTCGTTGGCCTCCTTGATGATGCCGTCGATCGCGGGGCAGTCGACGCCTTGCGCCTTCTTGCCGGTCAGCTCGAATACCTGCTCAAGGCGCTTGACGTGATTTTCGGTCTCGCGCAAATGCGATTGAAAGCCCTGCTTGAGCTGTGGGTCGGTCGCTTTTTGGATCATGTCGGGCAGCGCTTTGACGATCTGCTTTTCCGCATAATAAATGTCGCGCAGCGTGTGCACGAACAGATCGTCCATCGTTTTAATGTCTCGCGAGAACAGTCCCATGCTGTTGGCTCCTTCTTTTGTTGCTCTGTGGCTGCGTTAACCGGGCTCGATGCGCAAAATGCGCCTGCCGGTTGGGTTACCGAAGGCAACGACTGGCCTCCGCACTCGTTCCGGGAACTCGCAGAGAGTGCGAGAACCGTGCCCGGTTCCGGAGCAATGCGTCTTTTAACAAGCGATAAAACCATTCTGGGAACGACACGGCCGGGGCGTCGCCGCCCCGGCCGCTTTATCAGTAGGTTTCGAGTCGTCCGCTCGACTTGAGCTTCCGCTAGCGGGCCGGCGGCGGCACCGCCAGCCGGTCGGCAAATTCATCGCGTAGATCGCCACCCAAAATTCCGCCCAAGGTCGCGCAGACGGCGCCGAACAGAAGCGACATGAACGTCCAGAACGACAGATAGGCGGCGGCCTTGCGCGCTGTCTCGGCGGCCTGCGTGGCGTCCTGTTTCATCTGGTTGACAACCGTGTCGACCCGCTTTTGCGCATCGGCTTGGCTCATCCCGGTTTGCTGGGCAACGAGCTGCGCCAGATACGTCCGATCGTCATTAGAGATGCCGTGCGGCCCCAGCGAGGTTACCAGAATGCGGTTGATCTGAAAGCGCTGCTGATTGTTGGCTTCGCGGGAGGCCGCAGCCTGACTGGGTGAATTGCTCGACGAATTGCTTGGCGACGCGCTCGGCGTGCCGCTGGCCGCCGCTCCCGAAGGAGCGCCGGTCGAGGAAGCCGTGCCGCCAGCGGCATTGCCGTTTGCCGATGCGCTTGCGGTTTCGCCCGCATTCGCCGGTCCGCCGCGCAGCAGCGTGTCGGTGAAATAATTGACCGAGGGGCCCTGCCCCATGGCGGTAGTGCCGGCGGTGCCCACGGCAAGCGTGCCGATGCCGGTATTCGCGGCCGCGCTCTCCACCTTATCGGCGGCAGCCACCAACACGATCGCGGTTATGAAGACCCCGATCGCCCACACCACCAAGCCATTGGCGCCGTCGCGAAATTTCACTTCGTCGGTGCGTAGCGGGGTCGGCGATCGGCGCACCCGACCGGCGACGTAGCCGCCCACCGCAAATCCTACCGCCTGGGCAAAGACCAGCCACACCGCCCCGATGACGGTCATCGTCGTCGCCGACGGCGAAGAATAAGAATAGGGCGATACAACCGCCATGCCGATACCGGAGCCGAGCGCGATGATTATGAACGATACGGCAATCGCAGTGATCGCGCCGGCAATCACGGCGCTCCACGATATGCCGCTCCAAGCTCCGGACCAGCCGGCGGACGGTGAACCCATCACTGCGACGTTCTCACCGACGATCGTTGTTTCGTCCATTGATTTCTCCCGGAAATAAATTGCGTTCACGCCACAGGCGGCAATTTTCACAAGCGGATGCAAGGTTGCAAAATCCCGCCATCTAATTGCCGCGGTTCGCCTTGTGAACCGTCCAGTGCGAGTCCGGTTCCATGGCAGCTTCGCCCAACGGAACTTTTTGCCTAGCCCGCGTTTCTTTCTCGCACCAGTCGACGAAACGCCTCACGCGGCGCGAGGCCAAAATTATTTGCGAGGAAAGCCATGCTCAATCTTGTTGTTACGCTTTTGATCATCGCATTGATCGCGGCGGTGCTGGGTTTCGGCGGAATCGCCGGGGCCGCGGTCGGCATCGCCAAGATCGTGTTCTTGGTTGCGCTCGTGTTGTTTGTCGTAGCCGCAATCGCGGGGACGATGCGTAGGGTCTAGTACCCGACTTAATGCGGAGATTCTTGGCTATCAGGTGGAACTTTCGGTTCCCGCCGGGTTTGAGATTGCGGCGACGGCCTGACCGGGGATCAAGTTCGTGAATCGATTGACCCGACGACACCTGCTCGGCTCAAGCGCCGTGTGGCTGTTAGTGAGTTCCAGCGCCGTTCGCGCCGCCATCATCCGCGGCGGTATACCCTGGAAGCCCGGCGCCGCCGACCCACCGGAGCAAGTCACGCCCGGCGGCTGGAAATATTTTACACCACAGGAAGCTGCGACTGTCGAAGCGTTCGTCGATCGTCTGATTCCGGCTGACGAGCTGTCGGCAGGGGGAAAAGAGTGCGGCTGCGCCGTCTATATCGACCGCCAGCTCGCCGGCCCCTATGGCCATTTCGGCGGCTATTACATGGCCGGACCGTTTCAGAAAGGCACCAAACAACAAGGGCCCCAATCGCCGGAGACGCCAGCGCAGCAATATCGCAAGGCGCTCGCTGCGCTCGATCAAGCCTGCCGCAGCAAATACAGCAAAGCCTTCGCCGACCTTACCGATGCGCAAAAAGATGAGGTCATCGGCGGGCTTGAAGGTGGGTCATTCAAGCTCGACGGAACGGACGGCGAAAAATTTTTCAAGCTCATCCTGAAGAACACACAGAACGGCTATCTCGCCGATCCGATCTATGGCGGCAACAAGGATATGGCGTCATGGAAGATGATCGGCTTCCCCGGCGCGCATTACGATTACCGCGATTGGATCGACAAGCATAACCAACGCGTCACGCTGGCCTCGGTCGGCATCGCCAATCATCCGAACTGGGCGCAATAGCAGACTAAAAGATCTGGCGTGGCCCCGCCGAGGAAACTTATGCCGCGAAAACTGCCCCACAAGGACGTAGCAATCATCGGTCTGGGCTGGACTGGCTCCATCCTCGCCAACGAGTTGACTGACGCCGGACTTGACGTGGTGGCGATCGAGCGCGGCCCATGGCGCGACACCGGGACCGATTTTCCGATTTCCTACGCCCAGGACGAGCTTCGTTACCGCATCCGCCACGAGTTGTTCCTACGCAATTCGCAGATGTCGGTAACGTTCCGCAACAACACCAGTGAGACGGCGCTCCCGGTGCGCACCTGGGGCGCGTTCATGCTCGGCAACGGCGTCGGCGGCGCCGGCGTGCATTGGAACGCGGAAACCTGGCGGTTTCAGCCGACCGATTTCACGTTGAAGAGCCACCTGACGCAGCGCTACGGCGCGAACTTTCTGCCGTCCGACATGACCATCCAGGATTGGGGCATCACCTGGAACGACATCGAGCCGTATTACGATACGTTCGAATATCTGTGCGGCACCGCCGGCCAAGCCGGCAATCTCGGCGGCAAAATTCAAGCCGGCGGCAATCCGTACGAGGGACCGCGCTCGCGGCCCTACCCGACGCCACCGCAAAAGCAAGGCTACGGCCACATGCTGTTCGCCGAAGGCGCGGCGAAGCTTGGCTATAAGCCGTTTCCGCAGCCGTCGGGAAACATGTCGCAAGGCTACACCAATCCGCTCGGCGTGACGCTGGGGCCTTGTACCTATTGCGGGTTCTGCGAGTGGTTCGGTTGCGCCAATAATTCAAAAGCCAGTCCACAAACCACGGTGCTACCGGCGCTGCTTCGCAAATCGAACTTCGAAGCCCGGACGGATTCCGAAGTCACCCGCATCAATCTGGACAATACCGGCAAGCGCGCGACCGGCGTCACCTTCGTCGAATTCCTCGGGTGAGGAATACGAGCAGCCGGCCGATCTTGTGCTGGTTTGCGCTTTCTCGCTGTTCAACGTGCAACTCCTGCTGCTGTCGGGGGTGGGCACCCCTTACGATCCAAGCACGGGTCAGGGCCAGATCGGGCGCAACTTCACGCACCAGACGATGTCGTCTGCGCTGGGTTTCTTCGACAAGGACAAATACAACTTCAATCCGTTCGTCGCCTCCGGCGCGATCGGGATGATCATCGACGAGTTCAACGGCGACAATTTCGATCATGGTCCGCGTGGCTTCGTCGGCGGCGGCTATATCGGCCAGGTGCAGACCAATGGCCGGCCGATCGAAAGCACCGCGGTGCCGCCCGACACGCCGGCCTGGGGCTCGAAATGGAAGCAGGCGATCAAAGACAATTATCTGTCGACGATCAATTCGGGCGGCGCCTGCCATGGTTCGATGTACTCCTATCGCGACACCTATTTGAGCCTCGATCCGACCTACAAGGACCGCTTCGGCCGTCCGCTGGTACGCATCACGATCGATTTCCACGACAACGAAATAAAGATGAGCAGCTTCTTGACCGACAAATATGCCGGGATCCTGCAGGCGATGGGCGCCAAGCAGATCGTCAAGAAGCCGCGTAAGGCCCCCTACGACGTCACCGCCTATCAGACGTCGCACCTCAACGGTGGCGCCATCATGGGCGACAATCCCAGTAACAGCGCGGTGAACCGCTATCTGCAAAGCTGGGACGTCCCTAATTTGTTCGTGATCGGAGCTTCGGCGTTTCCGCAGAATGCCGGCTACAACCCGACCGGGACCGTGGGCGCGCTGGCGTTCTGGTCGGCGGAAGCGATCCGCTCGCAATATCTCAAAAACCCGGGACCGCTTGTCCATGCCTGAGGACCAACGATATCTTGCCAAGCTGGCGCGCGGCCTATTGGTCGGCGCGGCTCTCGTCGGCTGGCCGGTTGCCGCCTATGCCGCCGGCGCCATCGACAACCAAGATTTCGATCAGGTGCAACGGGGGCAGTATTTGGCCGTCGTCGGCGATTGCGCCGCTTGCCACACCTTGCCGGGCAGCGGCCACGATTTCGCCGGCGGCCGCACCGTCGAGACGCCGTTCGGAAATCTGGTTGCGCCGAACATCACGCCTGATCCGCTCACCGGCATCGGCGCCTGGACCGATGACGAGTTCGTCAATGCCCTGACCAAAGGCACCGGCCGCCATGGCGAGCGGCTCTATCCGGCGATGCCCTTCACCTATTATACGAAGCTCACGCGGCAGGATGCCCTCGCCATTCGCGCCTATCTCAACACAGTGCCGGCCGTGCACAATCCGATCAAATCGGATCAATTGCCGTTCCCCCTCGACATACGCTTAAGCATGGCAGGATGGGATGAATTGTTTTTCACGCCCGGCGAATTCAAGCCAAATCCGGACAAGAGCGCGCAATGGAACCGCGGTGCCTATCTCACCGAAGGGCCCGGCCATTGCGGCATGTGTCATACTCCTAAAAATGTGCTTGGAGCCGACAAGGCTAGTGAGGCGCTGCAAGGTTACGCATTGCAGGGCTGGTTCGCGCCCAATATCACCAATGACGCTCGGCGCGGGCTTGGTTCATGGTCGGTCGACCAGATCGGCGCCTATCTGAAGAACGGCGAAAACGGTATCACCGTCGGCAACGGCCTTATGGCCGAGACCATCCATCTTTCGACCTCGCATTTAACGGACACCGACGCCAAGGCAATTGCGGTTTATCTAAAAGATCGGCCGAACGACCCCAGTAAGCAGCAGGGCGAAACGCAATCGGCCTCGTCTACCCCCGACCAGGCGCCGATGAAAGCCGGCGAACAAATTTATGCCGACGAGTGCTCGGGCTGTCATACCCCGGATGGTAAAGGCGTGACGGGGCTGTTCCCATCGTTGCATGGCACGCCGTTCGTGCAGCAGACTGACGCGACAACCCTCATCCACGTCGTGCTGCGCGGCGCGCTCGGGGTAGCGACCAAGGCCGCTCCGACAGCGCCGGAAATGCCGGCCTTTGCTTGGGTGCTCAACGACGATCAGGTCGCAGCACTGCTTACCTACGTGCGCAACGCCTGGGGCAACTCCGCGTCCGCGGTCAGCGCCGGCGATGTCTCCAAAGAGCGCGCCAAGCTGGTGGAGCGAAGCGACTAGCGCGAATACTGGGGCCGTTACTTGGGCCGTTACTTGGGTCGTTATCCAAAGTAAACGAGATAGATAATTCCAAACACGATCACGACCGCCGCGAGCCCGAAGCCGAGCACGTAGCGCACATTATGCCCCGTCACGCCTTGCCTGGCGCGATTGGTGCGCACGACGGGATGGGGTTCGAGCGGATGACGATCGGATTCCGGCGGAGAGCTCATAATGGTCTCCTTTCTGTGAAGCGTTAGGGCCGAGTTATCGGCTTCGCAGGCACAATGGCGGACAGGAACATACGTCCCTACCCGCCACCCGCCCTAACGCCACGCGCGCTGCTTCTGGATGTAAGGGTTACATAGTTTGTCGGCGCACCAACGTCTGCAGTCGCAGGCTGGTTCCCGGCAAGTTCCCCTTACCGAGAGCTTAGGCACTCGGATAATCGAAATCGCTTTCAAATTCAGGAACGTGAGTTCCGCGAGCGGGTTGGGCGAAGGAAACGCGCCGGCGATTCGCTCATGCGAACGGCTGTGGCGCGATTTTGAGGGACAACCAGGAGACCAGCGATGGGAAAATTGTTATTGACCACAGTCGCCGCGGCAGCGCTCGCCGGATATGCCGGTGTAGCGTCCGCGCAGACGATGCAAGGCTCGCCAGCCGGTTCCGGCGCCGCCGCCAAAACAGAAAACACGAAACCTGCGGAATCGAAAGGTGCACTAAGCGGTGCGCTGAAAGGCGACCTGCCTGGCGGCCATGTACAAGGCACGAGCCCGGATCACGCGAAGTCGGCACAAGACGCATCGCCGACCGGCAAATCCGACCAAAAGCTTGGGCAAGAAAGTCCCGATCAAAAGCTTGGCCAAGATCAGCCCAAGGGAATGACGCCGCCGCGCAATGCCGCGGAGGAAAAGCCTGCGTCCAGGACGCAAAAGACCGGTGAGGAAAACAGCAGCGCAGAGCAGCGCGGGGTGCAACAAGACAACGCCAAATCGGGACCAAATTCCGCCGAGCAGAACGCCGGCAAGACGACCGGCGCGCACGGCGCGGTGAAGTTGTCGCAAACGCAGCGCACCAAGATCCAGACGATGATCGGCAAAAGCAGCGGCGCTCGCGTGACCAACGTGCATTTTGACGTCTCGGTCGGTGTCAAAATTCCAAGCAGCGTCCATGTCGAGGTGCTGCCCACTGAAATAGTCGACGTCGTGCCTGAATTTCGTGGCTACGATTACATTATCGTCGGCGACAATATTCTGATCATCGATCCGGATTCGCTGGAGATCGTCGACATCATTGCCGCCTAGTTGGCCGCCGATGGCGGGTTGGAAATCGCATCCCTCGTGAGACCGCGACAGGCCTGTGTCGGGACCCCGACGCAGGCCTGCGTCATTGCGCCTACCCCGGAACCATCGACGCAAGCATGCGTTGAGCGATTGACCGTGGCTGGGGGCGACCGTCCCCAAGACAATATTTATTCGGGCGCATTGTTGGTGAGGAGGGCGGCAAATGCCGCACTTATTCCGGCCCTATGCCGACACCATCGCTCGCACTGTACTGGTCGCGACCCTTGTGGTGCCGTTTGCGGCCATTGCGGCCGGCTACTGGCTGTCCGCTTCGCCTTACGAGACCGAACAGACGGTCACGGTCGATCAGCCGGTGCCATTCAGCCACGAGCATCACGTCGGCGGCCTCGGTCTCGATTGCCGCTACTGCCACACCGGCGTCGAGACTTCGCCGGTCGCCGGCATGCCGCCGACGCACACCTGCATGACCTGCCATTCGCAGCTTTACACCCAGGCCGCGATGCTCGCGCCGGTGCGCGAAAGCCTTGCCGAAAACAAGCCAATTCACTGGAACAAGGTCAACCGGCTGCCCGACTATGTCTATTTCGATCATTCCATCCACATCGCCAAAGGCGTCGGCTGCACCACGTGTCACGGTCCGGTGGCGACCATGCCGCTGATGCGCCAGGCAGCGCCGCTGACGATGGGCTGGTGCCTGATTGCCATCGCGATCCCGCGCCGAATCTGCGTCCCGCTTCCGAAGTGTTCGATCCCGACTGGCAAGCGCCGGCCGATCAGGACAAGCGGGGAATTATTCTCGCCCACCAAAACCTCGACAACAAGCATCTCACCGACTGCTCGGTATGCCACCGATGAACAAGCATTTGCGTTCCGATCAGGCGAACTTGCACCGGCCGCCGAGCGGCGCGGTCGATCGCCGCGCGGCCCTGAAGCTGTTCGTCAGCGGCGCTGCGCTTGGCGCTCGCCTCCTGCGGCCGCCCGGCCGAAAAGATCGTGCCCTATGTCGACATTCCGGACGGCATGACGCCCGGCCTGCCGCTGCGCTTCGCCAGCGCCCTGCCGCTCGCCGGCTACGGCCGCGGCGTCATCGTCACTTCGGTCGAGGGCCGGCCGATCAAGATCGACGGCAATCCGCGCCATCCGGCGAGCCTCGGCTCGACCGACGTCTTTGCCGAAGCCACGGTGCTGTCGCTCTACGATCCCGACCGCTCGCAGGCGCCGTATAGCAGCGGCCGCATTCAAGCATTGGAGCGCATTCGAGGCGGCGTTGCAGCCGCGGCTCGAGCAGGCGCGCGCGCAGCAGGGCGGCGGACTGGCGCTTCTGACTGGCCGCATCACCTCGCCGACGCTGATCGCGCAGATCGACGCCCTGATGCAAGGCGCTGCCGCAGGCGAAATGGTATCGCTACGAAGCCGGTCGAGGACGACGCCATTCGCAACGGCGCGATGCTGGCGTTCGGCCAGCCGGCGACGGCGCTGCCGCGCTTTGCCGATGCGCGCGTGGTGCTGACGCTGGATGCCGATCCGCTTGGCGTCGGTCCCGAACAAATCCGTTTCGCCCGCGACATTATCGGCGCGCGGCAGCGCATGTCCCGGACCAATCGCTGCGCCTCTATGCCGTCGAGCCGGCTTGGACCTTGACCGGCGCGCTCGCCGATCACCGCCTGGCGCTGCGGCCGGAACTGGTCCGCAACGTCGCGCTCGAGATTGCCCGCGCGCTCGGCGCTTCGGTGCCGCAACTGACAGGACCGCCCGAGGCCGAGCAGTTTGCCAAGGCGGCCGCAGCCGATCTGCACGGCGCGGCGCGGCGCGGCTTGGTGCTGGCGGGCCGCGCCAGCCGGCCGAAGTTCACGCGCTGTGCCATTGGATCAACGCGCAGCTGAGCGCGCCGGTCGATTTCATCGCGCCGGTCGATCCGCGTCAATGCGGCGGCATCGCCAATCGCTGCGAGTCTTCGTCGCCGATGTCCACGCCGGGCGCGATCGAAACGCTGATGATCGTCGGCGCCAATCCGGTCTATGACGCGCCCGGCGACCTCGGCCTCGCCGATGCCATCGCCGCAGTGCCGTTCTCCGCGCAGCTCGGGCTTTATCGCGACGAAACCGCCGCGCACTGCACCTGGCATTTGCCGCTGACGCATGCGCTGGAGGGCTGGTCCGACATCCGCGCCTTCGACGGCACCGCGAGCATCATCCAGCCGCTGATCCGTCCGCTCTACGACAGCCGCGACCGCGCACCAAATCCTGGCGCTGCTCGAGCGACGCCACCGCGCCGTCCGCCTTCGACATGGTTCGCGATCAATGGCAGACAACCGCCAAGCACGGCGGCGATTTCGACGATTGGTGGCGGCAAACCCTGCAAGACGGCGTCGTCGCCGACAGTGCGGCAGCCAAAGCTTTCGCTGCCGCCGCCGAAACTGCCGCAAGTCGCCGCCGCTCAGCGACGGTCAGCAGCTTCACGTTGGTGCTCGCGCCCGATCCTTCGGTGTTCGATGGCAGCTTCGCCAATAATGCGTGGCTGCAGGAATGCCCGAAGCCGTTCACCAAGCAGGTCTGGGGCAACGCGCTGCATCTCGCCGAAAGCGATGCCCAGCAGCTCGGCGTCGTCGACGGCGACGTGGTGCGGCTCATTGCCGGCGAAACGGTCGCTCGAGGCGCCGGTTCTGGTGCGCACCGGGCCAGGCGCCGCGCACGCTGTCGCAGCGACGCTCGGTTATGGCCGCACCGCCGCCGGGAGCGATCGGCAACGGCATTGGCTTCGACGTCTATCGGCTGCGGCCGTGCCGATTCGCCATGGGCGCTCGCAGATGTCACGCGTCAGCCAGACCGGCGGCCATCAAAACCTGCTGCTCACGCAGCACTTCTTCGACGCTCGAAGGCGAGGCAAAGGATTTGCAGCCGCGCTTCACGCTGGCCGATCTTGCCAAGACCCGATCTCGGCCTGAACAAGCCCGGCGCCAATCCGCCGACGCTCTATCCGCCGCACGATTACGACACCTACGAGTGGGCCATGGTGATCGACACCGCGGCCTGCATCGGCTGCAACGCCTGCGTCGTCGCCTGCCAGGCCGAAAACAACGTGCCGATCGTCGGGCCGGACGAGATCGCCGACGGCCGCGACATGCATTGGCTGCGCATCGACGACTACGTCGATCGACGGCAAGCCGGGCTTCTCGCCGGTGCCCTGCATGCATTGCGAGCACGCGCCGTGCGAGCCGGTCTGCCCGGTGGCGGCCTCGGTCCACGACAGCGAAGGGCTGAACGTGCAGGTCTACAATCGCTGCGTCGGCACGCGGTTCTGCCAGTCGAACTGTCCCTACAAGGTGCGCCGCTTCAATTTCTTCGGCTATGCCGACGGCGAGGAATACAAGAGCTTCGGCGACGACATCGTCAAGGCGGTATTCAATCCCGACGTCACGGTGCGCGGCCGCGGCGTGATGGAGAAGTGCACCTATTGCGTCCAGCGCATCAGCCGCGCGCGGCGCGCCGCCGAGAAGGAGGACCGCACAATCCGCGACGGTGAAGTCGTCACCGCCTGCCAGGCCGCGTGCCCGACGCGCGCGATCGCATTCGGCGACCTGTCCGATCCGAATTCGCGCGTCAACGCGCTGCGCGGCGAGCCGCAGGCCTATGCGCTGCTCGGCGAACTCGGCACCCGGCCGCGCACCACCTATCTCGCGCGGCTGCAAAATCCCAATCCGGACTTCGGGAAGGCGCAGTCATGACGCATTGCCGCCATCCGCACCGAGACCGACGCCGCCCGAGGCCGGTGCGCTGGACGCTGCCGCGAGGCGCGCAGCCTCGACGCCGTCAACGAGCTGGTCACGGCGCCGCTCTACGAGCGCGGATGCTGGTCGTGGCGAGCGTGGTGGATCGGCTGTCGCGATCAGCGGCGCACTGACGGTCGTGTTCTTGATCGCCGTGTATCCTGGTGCTCGACCCGCGGCATCGGCATCTGGGGCGTCAACACGACCGTCGGTCTGGGGCTTTGCCATCGCCGACTACGTGTGGTGGATCGGCATCGGCAATGCCGGCACGCTGATCTCCTCGATGCTGCTGTTGATGCGGCAGAAGTGGCGCGCCTCGACCAATCGCTTCGCCGAGGCGATGACGCTGTTCGCCGCCACCATCGCCGGCATCTTTCCGATCATCCATCTCGGCCGGCCGATGTATTTCTATTGGCTCACGCCCTATCCCAACACGATGACGGTCTGGCCGCAGTGGCGCAGCGCGCTGATCTGGGATTTCTGGGCGATCCTGAGCTACATCCTGTTCTCGATCATGTTCTGGTATGTCGGCCTCATTCCCGATCTCGCCACCATGCGCGACCGCGCGCGTGGCGAAGTCGCAGCGCACGATCTACGGCGCCTTCGCGCTCGGCTGGCGCGGCTCGGCGCGGCATTGGCAGGCCTACGAGACGCTGCATCTGGCGCTTGCCTGCCTCGGCGTGCCGCTGGTCGTCTCGCTGCACAGCGTCGTCGGCATGGATTTCGCCGCCAGCCTGATGCCGGGCTGGCAGGAGACGATTTTCCCGCCCTATTTCGTCGTCGGCGCGATGTATTCCGGCTTCGCCATGGTGGTGTGCCTCGCCGCGCTGGTGCGCTGGGGCTTTCGCATGGAGGGCCTGATCACGATCGCGCATTTCGACGTGATGGCGAAGGTCATGCTGGCGGCCTCGATCATCATGGGCCTGTCCTACGCCACCGAATGGTTCAACGCCTGGTACGGCGGCGAGCGCGCCGATCGCAGCCTGGTCGTCTTCGAGTTCACCGGCGCCTATGCGCCGATGTTCTGGGCGCTGCTGCTCTGCAACGTCGTCATGCCGCAGGCGTTCTGGTTCGCGCGCGGTGCGCCGCAGCGTCGTCGCCGTCTTCGTCATCTCGGTCCTCATCAATATCGGCATGTGGCTCGAGCGCATCCTGATCGTCTGGAACACGCTGTCGCACGACTACCTGCCGAGCATGTGGCGGCTGTTTCATTCCGACCATCTGGGATTGGCTGACGACGTTCGGCTCGCTCGGCCTGTTCGCGCTGATGTTTCTCGTCTTCGTGCGCCTCATTCCCGTGGTGTCGATGCACGAGGTGCGCAAGCTCGTCGACGAGGAGGGCGCGTCATGACCGCGCTCCTGCTCGCCGAGTTTGCCGAGTCCACGGCGCTTTGTCGAGGCGGCGCGACGCGCGCACGAGCGCGCGATTACCGGCTGGTCGACGCCTTCACGCCGTTTCCGGTCGAAGGCGTGCACGAATTGCTCGAGCAGCGCCGCAGCCACATTCGCGTGGCGATGTTCATCGGCGGCATCGCCATGGCGGCGCTGGCCTATGGCCTCGAATATTATTCGGCGGTCGATCAACTATCCCTACAACAGCGGCGGCCGGCCGCTCGATGCGTGGCCGGCCTTCATGCTGGTGCCGTTCGCGACCGGCATCCTGCTCGCCGCGATCTGCCGGCTTTGCGACGTTCCTGATCGAGTGCCGGCCTGCCGCGGCTGCACTATCCGCTGTTCGCGGTCGAAGGCTTCGAGCGCGCCAGCCAGGACCGCTTCATGCTGGCGCTGGAGCGGCCGGCGGGCGACGACGAACTGCAGCGGGCACTCGACTTCTTCCGCGGCGCCGGCGCCGTGGCGATGCGGGAGGTCGAGACATGATGCACGCCGCCTCGCGCGTCGCTCCTCGCGCTCGTCGTCGCCTGCGCCTGCTTCGCGCTTGCCGGCTGCGATCTCAGCATGACGCAGCAGCGCAAGCTCACGACCTATGCGCCGACCGCGCTGTGGCCGGACGGAACGTCGGCGCGGCCGCTGCCGCGCGCATGTCGTGGCGCAGGGCGACGTCGAGCGCGCGGCCGAAGCCAAGACGCCGCCGCCAGTCACCGCCGCGCTGCTGGCGCGCGGCCGCGAGCGCTTCGGCATCTTCTGCGCGCCGTGTCACGGCCTCGCCGGCGACGGCGACGGCGTCATCGTCGCGCACGGCTTTCCGGCGCCGCCGTCCTATCACATCGACCGGCTTGCTCGCCGCGCCGGCGCAGCATTTCTACGACGTGATGACCAACGGCTACGGCGTGATGTTCTCCTATGCCGACCGCGTCGATCCGCACGACCGCTGGGCGATCGCCGCCTATATCCGCGCGCTGCAACTGTCGCGCCGCGCCACGGTCGCCGAGGTGCCCGATGCGGCGGAGCATATCCGATGAATGGACCGAATCACCGCCGTGCGGAGCTGCGCAACGCCGCTTTCGTCGGCGCCGCATGGCGCGGCCGTGCTCCTGATCGTCGCCGCTTTGCTCGATCCGAAAGCGGCCGCGGCCGGCTGGCTGGTCGGCTTCGTGTTCTGGGCGCAAATTCTGGTCGGCAGCCTGACGTCTGGTCATGATCCACCGGCTGACCGGCGGACGCTGGGGCGAGATGGTCGCCCCGGTCGTCGAGCCGGCGACCGCGGCCGTGCCGCTGCTCATTCCTGCTTGCCGTCCCGCTGTTTATCGCCATCCCGGTGCTCTATCCGTGGCTCGCACCACGCCGGCAGCGATCAAGCCCGACGTGCTGTCCTATTATCTGAACGCGCCTTCGTTCATCGTGCGCACCGCTGCTGGCGCTTGGTCGGCTGGTCGGCGCTGGCGCTGTTGCTGCCGCGCGTCAGCGGGCGCACCGGCCAGCTCTTGGCCGGCGCATGGGCCTGGTGTTCCACGCGCTGATCATCTCGCAGCGTGTCGATCGACTGGTATCTGTCGCTCGAAGCGCCATTCACCTCGTCGTCGTTCGGCGCCAGCGTCGCGATCTCCGCGCTGGTCGGCGCCGCTGGCCTTGGCGGCACTGCGGCGCCCGATGCCGGACGACGATCCGGCCATCGGCGATGTCGGCGGACTTGCTGCTCGCGACCTGCTTGGCATCACCTACATCGATTTCATGGCCGTGCTGGTGATCTGGTACGGCGACCTGCCGCGCGAGGAAATCTGGTTCGTCGAACGCGACCGGTGGCCCTGGCGGCGTTGGCGGTCGGCGCTTTCGTCCTCGTCTCGGTGGTGCCGATCCTCGCGCTGCTGCTGGCGCGAGTCCGCAACGCCCGCACGACCGCTGCGCGCGGTCGGCGTCTGCACGCTGATCGGGCTCGCCTGCTACGACGCCTATCTGATCGCGCCGCCGGCGGGCGGCTGCGCGCTCGTCACCGGCGCTCCTGGCCGTCGTCGGCATCGGGCTCGCATTGCTGCGGCCTGTTCGCTGAGCGGCGTCGACCACACTCTTGTCCGTCGCGGGAGCCGGCCGATGCCCGCTGAAGAGCACATTCAATATGTTCCGGAATCGCCGGGTGTCGACACCCGGCATCGTACTGTGGTGCGGCATTCGGCGCGCTGGTGCTGCTTGGCGGCGCGATCGGCGGGCTCTTCCGCATTTACGATCACGCGCGTGCCGGTCAAGACGGTGCCGCCGCCGCAAACATTTCCGCAGCCGCGCGTCGATACTTCCGAAGCCGACGCGAGCGCAGCTGCATCGCCTGCGCGCCGAGCAGAGCAAGCGGCTGGAAACCTGGGGCTGGGCCGACGACCAGCACACACTGGTGCAGATCCCGATCGAGCGCGCGATGACAACTGCTGGTGCAAAAGGGCGACGAAGCCTATGCGCCGCTGTTGCCGCCGCAGCCGGCGCTGACCTCGCCAACGGCTGGCGGCGCAGAACGCCGATCACGCCGGCCCCGCCGGCCGCCGCACGGCAATCCGCCAACGCGGAGCCACAACCATGAAACGCTCGCGCGACATCGCAGCCGTGCTGACGGTCGTTACTGCGCGCTGGCGCTCGCTCGCGCCGGCGCGTGGCGAATTTCACCTCGGCGCAGCTCGCGCAAATTGCGGCCGCGCCACCGCCGAATGCGGCATTGCCGCTCGACCCTGACATTCCACGATGAAACGGCCGGCGCCTCGACCCTCTGCGAGCGCCATCGGCGCGCGTGCCGGCCGTCGTGATCTTCGCCGACTACACCTGCCGCACGCTGTGCGGCCCGATCCTGGAATTCACCGCCGCCGGGCTCGGCAAAACCGGGCTGCAGCCCGGCATCGATTACCGGCTGGTCGTGATCGGCCTCGATCCGCGCGACGGCATCGACACGCACGAGCGATGCGCGCGCAACACATCGACGCCGGCAGCCCGATCGCAGCGCGCCGCGGTCTTTCTGACCGGCGATGACGCCGGCCATTCGCGCCGCGACCCAAGCCGTCGGGCTGCATTACGCTTACGATCGCCGAGCACGACCAATACGCCCATCCGGCGGCGGCCTATGTCGTCGACTCCGAGCGGCCGCGTGCGGCGCGTGCTGTCGCCGCTCGGCCTCGACGGCGGCGATCTGCGGCTGGCGCTGGTCGATGCCGGGCAGGGCGCCGTCGGCACGTCTGGCCGACCGCATCCATCTGCTCTGCTACGGCTACGATCCGGCGCAGCGGCATCTACACCGAGCGCATCACCACCATGCTCGACGTTCGCCGCCGGCGCGACGCTCGTGGTCATGGCCGGCGGCATTTTCGCCATGGTCGCGCGTGCAACGGCGGAGGGCGTGCCGTCATGAAGCATCGCCCAATTCACCACCGCCGCCTCCGACTATGCCGTCCATGTCGATCGACTGTTCTAGCTGCTGTCGGTCATCTCCGGCGTCATCGTTGCTGCTGGTCACCGGCGCTGATCGTCGTCTTCTTCGCGCTGTATTATCGCGGCTCGCGCGCGCCGCGCGGCGAGCTGCCGGAGCGCATAGAGCCGCGAGATCGAGATCGGCTGGACGGTCGCGACGCTGTTCACGTTCCTGTTCATTTTCTGGTGGGCGGCATCGGACCAGCTCTCGGCGCTGACGCCGCCGAAGGACGCGCTCGAAATCCACGTCGTCGCCAAGCAATGGATGTGGCGCATCCAGCATCCGAGCGGCGCGCGCGAGATCGACGAGCTGCACGTGCCGGCCCACACCAATGTGCGGCTGGCGATGACGTCGCAGGACGTGATCCACGATCTTTATCTGCCGGCGCTGCGGCTGAAGCAGGATATCCTGCCCGACCGCTACACCTACTGTGGTTCAACGCCGACAAGACCGGCATCTTCCATCTGACCTGCGCGGAATTCTGCGGCACCGATCATTCGGTCATGGCCGGCACGCTCGTGATCGTGACGCCGCAGGACTATGCGCGCTGGACCGCGGCGCAGCCGGAGGGCGACGATCTCGCCCATCAGGGCGCGGCGCTGTTCCATTCGCTTGGCTGCTCCGGGTGCCACACGCCGGGCTCGACGCGTCCACGCGCCCGATCTGCACGGCGTCTACGGCCACGCCGTGCAGCTCACCGACGGCCGCACCGTGACCGCCGACGAAGCCTATCTGCGCGACTGCATCCTGCTGCCGGACAAGGACACGCGTCGCCGGCTTTCCGCCGCTCGATGCCGAATTTCACCGGCTCGGTGACGCGAAGGCAGATCGTCGCGCTGATCGCCTACATCAAGTCGCTGACTCGGACAAGACGACGCCGACCGATCGGAAACGCGGCAACGGGAGCATCGCAATGACCGACGATGACATTGCCGTTCGTGCCGCCGCTCGAGAGCGAGCGGCGGGCCAGCTACCTCGACGAAGGCCACACGATGATGTCGTGGCTGACCACCACCGATCACAAGCGCATCGCCATCCTCTACGCGCTTGTCGATCACGGTGTTCTTCTTCATCGGCGGCATCGCGATCGGCCTGGTGCGGCTCGAGCTGATCAGCCCGACCGGACTGTTCCTGACCTCCGACGAATACAATCGCGCTGTTCACCATCCACGGCATCATCATGGTGTGGTTCTTCCTGGTGCCGTCGATCCCCGCGACCATGGGCAATTTCCTCCTGCCGATGATGATCGGCGCGCCTGACGTCGCCTTTCCGCGGCTCAATCTGCTGTCCTGGTATCTCTATGTCGATCGGCGCCGCGTTCACCGTCTACGTGCTGCTCGCCGGCGGCGTCGACACCGGCTGGACCTTCTATCCGCCGTTCTCGTCGCAATTATTCGCATTCCAACGTGGTCGCCGCCGCGGCCGGCGTGTTCGTGGTCGGCTTTTCCTCGATCGCGACCGGCGTCAATTTCCTCGCCACCATCCACATGCTGCGCGCCCCGGGCATGACCTGGTTCCGGCTGCCGCTGTTTGCCTGGTCGATGTATGCCGTCAGCATGGTGATGGTGCTGGCGACGCCGGTGCTGGCGATGTCGCTGCTGCTGATCTCGGCGGAGCGGCTGTTTCGGCCTGCCGATCTTCGATGCCGGCGCCGGCGGCGATCCGCTGCTGTTCCAGCATCTGTTCTGGTTCTACAGCCATCCCGCCGTCTACATCATGATCTTGCCGGCGATGGGCGTCGTCTCCGAAGTGTTCGCCTGCTTCGCCCGCCGCCGCGTGTTCGGCTACGCCTTCATGGTGTACGCGATGCTGATGATCGGCGTGATCGGCTTCATGGTGTGGGGCCATCACATGTTCGTCGCCGGCCAGTCGCCGCTCGCCAACCTCGTCTTCTCGTTCCTGTCGTTCATCGTCGCGGTGCCGTCGGCGATCAAGGTGTTCAACTGGACGGCGACGCTCTATCGCGGCCAGATCGGCTTCGAAGCGCCGATGCTCTATGCGCTCGGCTTTCTCGGCCTGTTCACCATCGGCGGCCTGACCGGCTTGTTCCTCGCCTCGGTGCCGATCGATATCGCGACCACCGATACCTATTTCGTCGTCGCGCATTTCCACACCATCATGGTCGGCGGCACGGTGTCGGCTTTCATGGCCGGCATCCACTACTGGTGGCCGAAGGTGACCGGCCGGCTGCTACAACGAGTTCTGGGCGCAGTTCGCCGCCATCACCATGTTTCTCGGCTTCAACGTGACCTTCCTGCCGCAATTCGTCATGGGCTGGCTCGGCATGCCGCGCCGCTATCACTATTATCCCGACGTCTTTCAGATCTGGCACGTGCTCTCGAGCGGCGGCGCGGTGATTCTGGCCGTCGCCTATCTGATGCCGCTGGTCTATCTCAGCCTGGTCGCTGCTTTACGGCGAGAAGGCGCCGGCGACAATCCGTGGCATGCGACCGGCCTCGAATGGCAGACGCCGTCGCCGCCGCCGAAGACAGAATTTCCTGCGGCCGCCGCGCGTCGACTGCCGATCCGTACGACTATCACGAGTTCGGCCGTGCCGCGAGAAGCCGGCGACGCAGACGCGCGGCCCGGCCGCAGGGTGAGCCGTCATGAGCGACGTCGCCCGGCGCCTTGCAGGAGCCGTGGCCGGACCTGCGCCTGCAGCGCGAAGGCGTCGGCCTTGGCATGTGGTTCTTTCTCGCCAGCGAAGTGCTTGTTCTTCGGCGGCGCTGTTCATGCACCTACGCGGTCTATCGCAGCTTCAATGCCGAGGCGTTTCGCATCGCCGGCGCGCATACCGAAATCGTCTACGGCTCCATCAATACCGTGCTGCTGCTGACCTCGAGCCTCACCATGACCGTTGCGCTGCGCGCCGCGACCGTGCGAACTGCGCGCGCTGACGCTGATCTGTCTCGCCGTGACCGCGGCGCTTGGCTTCGCGTTCCTCGTTTGCAAGGGCCTCGAATATCGCGAGCGACCTGAAGGAGCATCTGGTTCCGGGGCCGCATTTTCCGCTGTCGCCGCCGGCAACGCAGATATTCTGGGGCTTTATTGGATCATGACCGGCATCCACGCCGTTCATCTCACCGGCCGGCATCGGTGTCGTCCTGGTGGTGATGACGTTGTTCAAGCGCCGCATCATTCCGGTGCAGGGCTCGACCATGGAAGGCGTCGCGCATCTATTGGCATTTCGTCGATTCGGTCTGGCTCGTGCTTTATCCGCTGCTCTATCTGGCAGGCCGATCATGAGCGATCCGTCCAACCCGCAGACTTGACTCTCGCGAGCGCAGCGAACTGAGCCCGCAGGCCTGGTGGCTGTGGAAGGGCCCGGCGCTTGTCTGGCTCGCCTTGGTCGTTCTATTCGGCATCACGCTCGGCGTTGCCTATCTGCCGCTCGGCGGCCACAACCTCGCGGCCCACCTGGCGATTGCCGCTATCATGATCGTGCTTCTGGTGACGTTTTTGATGGATATGCGAAACGCGACGGCGATCGTGCGCCTCATCGGCGGCGCCGGGCTGTTTTGGCTGATCTTCATGTTTAGTCTGACATTCAACGATTACCTTTCGCGATACCATTGATGTATCCCCCGGCATGACCGCAAAACCGCACAAGCGTCAGACTAAGGCGCAGCCGCAACACCGTGCTAAAGAGCGCGGTGACGACGGCGGCGACGCGCCAAAGATCACGCAGCGAGAGATCGAAGACATCGAGGAGCTGTCCTCTCCGCGCACACCGGTCATTTACGAGATCGTTCGCCGGCACGGCGAGGAGGAAATGGCGCGCCCGGTCGTGTCGCTGTGGTGGTCCGGTGTCGCCGCCGGCCTTTCGATCAGCTTCTCGCTTTTGACACAGGCTATCCTGCAGACGCATCTGCCGGATGCACCGTGGCGGCCGCTGGTTGCCGACCTGGGCTACTCGGTCGGCTTCGTCATGGTCGTGATGTCGCGGCAGCAATTGTTCACGGAGACAACGGTCACCGCGGTTCTTCCCGTCATGGCCGCGTTCAGCTGGAGCGGGCTCGGAAAACTCGCACGGATGTGGAGCGTGGTGCTGATCGCGAACTTCGCCGGCACCCTGTTTGCCGCCGTGTTCTGCAAATTCACGCCAGTGCTCACACCGGATCTTTTTAACGGCATGATCGACATCAGCCGTCATATCCTCGGCCACAGCCTGTCCGAGGTGTTTTTCCGCGGTATCGCGGCCGGGTTTTTGATGGCCGCCATGGTCTGGCTGATACCGAGCGCGGAATCGGCGCAGTTTTACGTTATCGTGCTTATGACCTATCTGATTTCCGCCGGCAGCTTCATGCACATCATCGCCGGCAGCGTCGAGGCTTTTCTGCTGGTGCTGGACGGTCAAATTGGCTGGCTGGCAATGCTGGGGCAGTTTGCCATCCCAACGCTGCTTGGCAACGTCGTCGGCGGCACCGCTTTATTCGCCCTGATTGCCTACGCGCAGGTCATGAAGGAAATCTAGCCTTGGCGTGTGTGCGGCGGCCGGCTGCCGAGCCCTGGCCCCTCCCCGCGGCCAATACCCTGGAGCCGGGACCATGGCAGCCGGGACCATGGCCCTAACGCTTTGTCGCAATGCGGAACCGCAATGTCGCCCCGCCGTTCAAGATAAAGACCTAAACATCATTTGGCTGGAACCCGCTGCTGGCGTTCCGCCGGAGCGTCAGAGCATGGCCAAAACTGTGGGCGATTTCCTTGTCGAGCGGCTTCACGCGTGGGGCGTGCGCAAAATTTTCGGCTATCCCGGCGACGGCATCAATGGCGTGTTCGGCGCGCTCAATCGCGCCGACGGCAAGATCGAATTCATCCAGGCGCGGCACGAGGAAATGGCCGCCTTCATGGCTTCGGCCTATGCCAAATTCACCGGCGAACTCGGCGTCTGCATCGCGACGTCCGGTCCCGGCGCATCGCATCTGGTCACCGGGCTCTATGACGCGCGGCTCGATCATATGCCGGTGCTCGCCATCACCGGCCAGCAGGCGCGCAACGCGATGGGCGGCCATTACCAGCAGGAAGTCGATCTGCGAGTCGCTGTTCAAGGACGTCGCCGGCGCCTTCGTGGAGCAGGCCTCGACGGCGCCGCAGGTGCGCCATCTGGTCGATCGCGCCATCCGCATCGCGCTTGGCGAGCGCCGCGTGACGGCGATCATTCTGCCCAACGATCTGCAGGAAGCGCCCTATCAGGATCCGCCGCGCAAGCACGGCACCGTCCATTCCGGCGTCGGCTTCACCAAGCCGAAGACGATCCCTTACGAGGCCGATCTGCGCCGCGCCGCGGAAGTGCTCAACAGCGGCAAAAAGGTCGCGATGCTGGTCGGCGCCGGCGCGCTTCGTGCGACCGACGAGGTCATCGCGGTCGCCGACCGGCTTGGCGCCGGCGCGGCAAAGGCGCTGCTCGGCAAAGCGGCGCTGCCCGACGATCTGCCGTGGGTCACCGGCTCGATCGGCATGCTCGGCACCAAGCCGAGCTACGAGATGATGATGGAATGCGACACGCTGCTGATGATCGGCTCCGGCTTTCCCTATTCGGAATTCTTGCCGAAGGAGGGCAAGGCGCGCGGCGTGCAGATCGATATCGCGCCCGACATGCTGTCGCTGCGCTATCCGATGGAAGTCAATCTGGTCGGCGACTGCCGCCGAAACGTTGCGCGCGCTGCTGCCGCTGCTCAAGCAGAAGCGCGACGGCAAATGGCGCGACGGCATCGGCAAGAATGTCGCCGAGTGGTGGAAGACGCTCGAAGCGCGCGCCATGGCGACGGCCAATCCGGTCAATCCGCAGCGCGTCACCTGGGAGCTGTCGCCGCGGCTGCCCGACCGCGTCATCGTCACCAGCAATTCCGGCTCCTGCGCCAATTGGTATGCGCGCGATCTGAAAATGCGCCGCGGCATGATGGCGTCGCTGTCCGGCGGCCTGGCCTCGATGGGCGCCGCCGTGCCCTATGCCATCGCGGCCAAATTCGCTCATCCCGATCGGCCGGTCATCGCGCTGGTCGGCGACGGCGCCATGCAGATGAACAACATGGCCGAGCTGATCACGGTCGCCAAATATTGGCGGCAATGGTCCGATCACCGCTGGATCGTCTGCGTCTTCAACAACGAGGATCTCAACCAGGTGACCTGGGAGCAGCGGGTCATGGAGGGCGATCCGAAATTCAACGCCTCGCAGCAAATTCCCAACGTGCCCTATCACCGCTTCGCCGAACTGATCGGGCTCAAGGGCATCTATGTCGATCAGCCCGACGCGCTGGGCGCGGCGTGGGACGCAAGCGCTCGCCGCCGACCGGCCGGTGGTGCTCGAAGTCAAGACCGATCCGGAAGTGCCGCCGCTGCCGCCGCACATCACGTTCGCAGCAGGCCAAGCACCTGACCGAAGCGCTGATCAAGGGCGATCCGCACGAGGGCGGCATGATCAAGGAGACGGCGCAAGCAGGTGCTCGGCTCGATCGTTCCTGGGAAATAAGACGTGACAGACTCGAACAGCGGCGGCGCGCCGATCAGGCGGCTGCAGGCCGCCGCCTATCGGATTCCGACCGACGGTCCGGAAGCCGACGGCACGCTTCGCTGGGACGCGACGACGCTGGTCGTGGTGCATGTCGAAGCCGGCGGCCGAGACCGGCCTCGGCTACACCTATGCGGATGCCTGCGGTCGCGTCGCTTGATCCAGCGGCTTGCTCGCCAAGTCGATCGACGCAGCGCGACAGCTTCGACATTCCCGGCTGCTGGATGGCGATGCAGCGCAGCGTCCGCAATCTCGGCCGCTCCGGGCTCGCCGCCTGCGCGATCTCGGCGGTCGATGCGGCGCTGTGGGATCTCAAAGCGCAGCTGCCTCGATCTGCCGCTTGGCGACTTTGCTCGGCCGCTGCCGCGACAGCGTGCCGATCTATGGCAGCGGCGGCTTCACCACCTATTCGGACGAGCAGCTTGCGCGACCAGCTGTCCGGCTGGGTCGAGCGCGACGGCTGCCGCTTCGTCAAGATGAAGATCGGCAGCGAGCCCGAGCGCGATCCGGAGCGGGTCATGGATGGCCAAGGACGGCCATCGGCGACCATGAATTGTTCGTCGATGCCAATGGCGCGTTCTCGGTGAAGCAGGCGCTGACTTTTGCCGACAGCTTGCGCCGAAGCCGACATCCGCTGGTTCGAGGAGCCGGTCACCTCCGACGATCTCGCCGGGCTTGCGGCTGATGCGCGAGCGCGCGCCCGGACAGATGGAGATCGCCGCCGGCGAATACATCTATACGCCCGACGATGCGCGCCGCATGCTCGAGGCCGACGCCGTCGACGTGCTGCAGGCCGACGCGACGCGCTGCGGCGGCATCACCGGCTTTCTGCAGGTCGGCGCGCTGTGCGAGGCGCATCACATCGATCTGTCCGCCCATTGCGCGCCGGCGATGCACCGCCACGTCGCCTGCGCGGTGCCGCGGCTGCGCCATCTCGAATGGTTTCACGACCACGTTCGCATCGAGCAGATGCTGTTCGACGGCGCGCCGGTCGCGCGCGACGGCGCGATCGAGCCCGATCTCAGCCGCCCCGGCCACGGGCTCGCCTTCAAAGCACAAGGATGCCGAGCGCTTTCGCGTCAACGGAGCGGCGATGCGTGACGCGATCGAGCCTCGATGTCGATCTGCCAAGCCTGGCGCTGGCCGGCGCCGCGGCGATGCTGATGCGTGCGGCCGCGTCACTGTCGCGCGAATCGCAGCCTCGCCGCTGCTGCAGAGCGGCTCGGCGATTGCGGCGCCGGCCGCGCCTCGCCGCCGCCGTCGCCGCTGCCGCAGCTCCGGAGTCGCGGCATTGGCGCGCGATACTCGCCGCCGTGCGCGCGAACGGCGCCGACTGACGCGCACGCGCAGGCCGGCGGCTCAACGGCAGCGCCGCGCATGCTGGCGTTTTCGGTGCTCGCCGACAGCGCGGTCGAGCATTATCGCGGCTCGTTCCAGAACCGCGCCATGTACACGCCGCTGGCGGCCTCGGCGCTGACGCTCGGCGCGCAGCCTGTTCGGCGTCGCCGACGCGCGGCCGAAACGGCATCGTCGTGCGCGATGCGATCTATGCCGCGGCCGCGGCGACCGGCTTCGCCGGTCTCGGCTTTCACGCCTACAAATCCTCAAGCGGCCGGGCGGCTGTCGTGGCTCAATCTGTTCTATGCGGCGCCGATCGGCGCGCCGATGGCGCTGGCGCTGGCCGGGCTTGCTCGGCCGCGGCGCCGAGCGGGTGCGCGATACGCCGGCCTCGGCGCAGCGCCACCGTGCTCGGCCTGCCGGCCGGCCGGATGCTCGCGGCGGTGACCGCCGCCGGACTCGCCGGCACCGTCGGCGAAGCCGGGCTGCTGCATTTCCGCGGCGCCTATCACAACCCGGCGATGTTGCTGCCGGTCACCGTGCCGCCGGTCGCCTCGGCGCTGCTCGGCGCGGCGGCGCTGCGTCCGGGCCGACTGCGTCAATCGCCTCGCGCGCTGGTGGCTGCGGCTCACCGCGCTGCTCGGCTTTGCCGGCGTCGGTTTCCACGCCTATGGCGTGTCGCGCAACATGGGCGGCTGGCGCAACTGGAGCCAGAACATGCTCAACGGCCCGCCGCTGCCGGCGCCGCCGAGCTTTACCGGCCTGGCGCTCGCCGGCCTCGCCGCGCTGTCGCTGATCGAGGAGGAAGACCGATGACTGACCGCTATCCCGGCTACGACGTGCTCGCAAGCGCAACTCGCCGTCGTGGAACGACCAGACCCGCGCGGTGATCGATCAGCGGCTGGCGCATCGATCCGGACCGGCACCTGTTCTTTCACCGACGAGGAATGGCCGACCGCTGCGCGCGGTCTGCGACCGCATCGTGCCGCAGACCGCGGCGCGGCCGCAGCCGGTGCCGCTCGCCGCCATGGTCGACGAGAAGCTGCACAACAATGGCGGCGACGGCTATCGCGACGCCGACTTGCCGCCGATGCGCGAGGCGTGGCGGCGCGGCCTCGCCGCGCTCGACGCCGAAGCCAAGGCGCGCCATCGCCGCCGCTTTCACGAGCTTGACCGCGTGCGAGCAGGACGCGCTTCTGACAGCTGTCCAGGACGGCGACGTGCACGAGCCGCGCCTGGCGCGACCTGCCGCCGAAGAGCTTTCTTCACCAAGCGGGTGCTGCACGACATCGTCAGCGCCTATTACGCCCATCCGACGTCCTGGAACGAGATCGGCTTCGGCGGCCCGGCGAGTCCCGCGCGGCTATGTGCGGATGAATTTCGACCGGCGCGATCCGTGGGAAGCCTCCGAAGCGCGGCCCGGCCGCGAGGAGCAGGCGCGGCGGGAGAACGCCCGTGTCGGCTGACGCGCAAGATAGCCCGCGCGCCATCGAGCGGCCGCGCGCCCGATGTGTTTCATCCCGGCGGCTGGGTGCCGATGCGCCAATACGCCGACGACGAAGTCGGTCGACTTCGCCATCGTCGGCACCGGCGCCGGCGGCGGCACGCTGGCCTGCAAGCTTGCCGAATACGGCTTCTCGGTCGTGGCGCTCGACGCCGGACCTTATTGGCGGCCGCTCGAGGATTTTGCCTCCGACGAGCACCATCAGGCCAAGCTCTACTGGACCGACGAGCGCATCGTCGACGGCGAGGATCCGATGCAGCTCGGCTCCAACAATTCCGGCAAATCGGTCGGCGGCTCGACCGTGCATTTCGCCATGGTGTCGCTGCGCTTCCGGCCCGAATGGTTCAAGGCGCGCAAGCAAGCTCGGCTATGGCGCCGACTGGCCGCTCGATTGGCGCGAGATGTGGACCTATTACGCCGAGGTCGAGAAGGCGCTGAAAATCTCCGGGCCGGTGAATTATCCCTGGGGCCCGAAGCGGCCGCGCTATCCCTATCGGCCGCACGAACTCAACGCCGCCGCGCTGGTGCTGGCCGAAGGCGCCGAAGCGCTCGGCATCGGCTGGACGCCGACGCCGCTCGCCACCGTGTCGGCGCCGCGCGGTCATTCGCCGCCCTGCGTCTATCGCGGCATGTGCGTGATCGGCTGCTCGACCAACGCCAAGCAGAGCGTGCTCATCACCTGGCTGCCGCGCGCGCTCGCCGCCGGCGCGGAAATCCGCGACCTCGCCATGGTCGGGCCGCATCGAGCACGACGACGCTGGCCGCGCCACCGGCGTGCATTATCATGCGCGAAGGGCCGCTGGCGCTTCCAGCGCGCGCGCAATGTCGTGGTCGCCGGCTATGCGATCGAGACGCCGCGGCTTGCTGCTCAATTCCGCGACGAGCCGGTTTCCCGACGGCCTCGCCAATTCTTCCGGGCTGGTCGGCAAGAATCTGATGGTGCAGTCCAACCAGGCGGTGTGGGGCCTCATGGAGCAGGAAATCCGCTCCTACAAAGGGCCGCCGTCGCTCGCCATCACCGAGCATTGGAATTACACCGACAAGGGCAAGGATTTCTTCGGCGGCTACGCCTACATGAGCCAGGGCCCGCTGCCGGTCGTCTGGTCCGGCACGCAAGCCGGCAAAGCGCGGTCTGTGGGGCCAGCGCCTGCTCGACGAGATGGAGAAATACAACCATCAGGTCGGGCTCAAGATCGTCGGCGAATGCCTGCCGCAGGAGCGCAACCGCGTGACGCTGACCGACGAGAGCGACCAATACGGCCTGCCGGTGCCGCGCGTCACCTATTCCTATTGCGACAACGACAAGAGACTGATCGATCATTCGCTCGGCTTCATGCGCCAGTGCGCTCGACGCGGCTGGCGCGACCGAAATCTGGGACGAGACCGACGACACCTGCCATCTCAACGGCACCGCGCGCATGGGCGACGATCCGGCAACGAGCGTCGTCAATGCCGATTGCCGCTCCTGGGACATTCCCAATTTATGGATTTGCGACGGCTCGGTGTTTCCGACCGTCGGCGGCGTCAATCCGTCGCTGACGATCCAGGCCATCGCCTGCCGCACCGCCGACCGGATCAAAGCCATGGCCGCACGTGGCGAGCTTTAGATTTCCGCCGACGGCCAGCGCTAGGCCCCTTTCGTCGGACATCGCCCGGGTCGTGGAACCGGTGCAATCCTCTGATGTTGTTATTATACGGCCCACCTTCGGCATCGAGTGCTGCACATGAAGGTCGGAAATGCACTGTTCTGGCTAACCTCCTTTTTCGCCGCGACGATTCTGCTATGGACCGCTGCCGACTACCTCTACAACCTCAGTGACAGCTTCCCGGTGCTCAACGTCACCGCCGTGTTTCTTGCCGCCGCAGTCTGGTTGGTGGGATTTATATGCCGGCGGACCCTGTAGCCGTCCGGGTGCGGGTCAAGCGCCACTGCGGATTCGATAGACATTCGACGATGCGGCGGATTCCGGAACCAGCACGCCATCTTCAATGCGCAAAATATTATCGGCAAACCCGGTCAGGCGGGTATCGTGGGTCACGACCAAAACGGTGCGATCAGGTTCGTGGGCGATCGCCGATAACAGCGTCATGATCGCCTGTCCGTTGGCCCCGTCAAGCGCTGCGGTCGGCTCATCCGCCAGGATTGCCGCGGGTTCAGCGACGATGGCGCGAGCGATCGCCACGCGCTGCTGTTCGCCGCCGCTGAGTTGACGCGGAAATGCATCGGCCTTGCGAGCCAGATCGACCCTGGTGAGAACCTCGCGGGTTCGCGCGCGCGCCATCGCGCCGCGCTCGCCTCGAACGTCGAGCGCGAGCTGGACGTTTTCGGCAGCCGTCAGCGTCGGAAAGAGATGAAAAGTCTGGAACACGAAGCCGATATGGCGGCGGCGGATATCCGCCAGCGCCTCGGCATCGGCGCCGTCGGTCGTATCGCCGCAGATTTCCACCCTCCCTTCGCTCGGTAGCAGCATGCCGCCGAGGATCGATAGCAAGGTCGTCTTGCCGCTGCCGGACGGCCCCATCAGCAGCGTCAGGCTACCGCCGCTCAGCGACAAATTGATGTGCTTGAGCGCCCGCACCTGCGCGGCGCCGGTGCCCAGGATTTTACCGACGTTACTTGCCTGGATGATGGGTTTTGTCATCGCGCCATCACCATTACGGGTTCGAGCCGAACCACACGGCTGATTGCCGCCAGCGCGGAGCCGACACACATCGCCACGGTGAGCAGAAACAGCGCCGCCAACAGACCCGGCGTGATCACGATCGGCAACGATGTTTTGGCGGTCGCTGCGACAATGCCAAACCCGATCCCCGCGGCGATGACGAAGCCGAGAACCGCGCTGATCAGCGCCTGCAAAATAATGACGTTGTAAATGTAGCTCTTGGTGCAGCCGATCGCACGCAGCGTGGCAAACTCGTAGAGGTGATCCTTTGTACTCGAATAAAGCGTCTGTGCGACGATCACTGTGCCGACAATGACGCCAAGCAAGGCGCCGGCGAATAGCGCCGCGCCGGCTCCGGTACCGAACAGCCAGAACGAGCGGCTGCGCGCGCTGAACTGCGCGGGCGTCAGTGCCTCGACATGGGGAAGTGCGGATTGAATGTCGCTCTGCACCTGCTTGACCTTGGCGCCGGGCTTCAACCGCACCAGAAAATGGCTGGCCCGATCCGCAGGCAGGCCGATATAGGAGCGCGCCGTGTCAAGATCGGCAAACACATAGGGCGTCGTGGTGAAAGAACGAATGCCATCGGTGACCGCTGCGACCTCCGCGGGCAGACCGCGAATTTGGCTCTTGGCCCCGATGCCGGTCACGCCGAGCCGGCCGAAATAAGTCTTATCAACTGCGACGTGACCCGCCGTCGAGAGCGCGTTAACGGAGCCGGCCGTAATATTCCACGGCGCAATTCCGCCGTCGGCGATGTTTGAGCCGACGACGAAAATCGGCGTCATGCCGCCTCCGGGCAGCCGCCACGCGGAAAATCCGATGACGACCGGAATGACGTCCGCCACTCCCGCCACAGCGCGCACGCGGTTGGCCGTCCCCGTATCCAGGAGCGACAAGTCCTCAAAACTATTTGTTCCGCGTGCGACGACCCAAAGATCCGCCGGAGCGTGATCGATCATGGTGGTCACCATGCGCCCGAAGCCGAGATAGAGACCCATCTGCACCATCACAAGAACGACGGAGAACACGATGCCGATCAAGGTCGCGATAAATCGCAGCCGGTCTTGAAGCAGGTTTCGCGAGGCGAGCGTTGCAACAAGCGCCATGGTCGGGATTCCAATAGTCTGCGTCGATATCGGTCTGCGGCGATCAATTCCGGCAAAATCGCGGCGCAGCACGATCGCACCGAAGGCGGCAATTTCCAGACCACAGTCGTCGTAACGCAACGCTCCGCACCCGCTCGCGTTCCTCCGCACCCGCCTGGCGTCGGCGGCGTGGTTTAGCCAAGTGCGGCTCGCTGCAGTAGGCTGGCTTCGACTGGTTCGTTAGCCCGTGCTCACGGAAACGGCTGGAAATCCCGAAGGTGAAGAATGGAATTGCCGCCTTTGTTGCGTCACGCCATCGATCGCAGGCTGAGCGGCGTGGCGCTGGCCGAACTCGCCGCCGCGTCTGCGGCCTTGTCGCAGCGCTACCTCGAGGAGCGGCGTGACGGCCGGCCTCACGTCGCAAGCGAAGAGGACGCTCTCGCTTATTTGGCGGTGCGACTGCCGGCGACTTATGCCGCGGTCCGCGCGAGCTTTGCCGCGATCGCCGAGGCACTCCCGGATTTGGCGCCCAAAACCGTGCTCGACGTCGGCGCCGGGCCCGGCACCGCGATCTGGGCGGCGGCCGAGTGCTGGCCGGACCTCGCCCAAGCGTGCCTAGTCGAGCCGAGTCCGATCTTTCGGGCGTGCGCGGAGCGGCTCATGGCGGAAATCCAGCTGCCGAGCGTTTCCTGGCGGACCATGGATATTGCCGCTGCAGCGATCGACTGCCCGCCGAGCGATCTGGTCGTCATGGCCTATACGCTCAATGAACTGGCCCCCGAGGTTCGGCAGGACGTGTTGCAACGGTTGTGGCAACTGACCGCCGGTGTCTTCGTCATTGTCGAGCCTGGAACGCCGTCCGGCTGGCAGCGTATCGTCGCCGCACGGCGCTTCCTGATCGAGAGCGGTGCGCGGGTGATCGCGCCCTGCCCTCATGACCAAGCCTGTCCCCTGCAGCCGCCGGACTGGTGCCATTTTTCCCAACGCGTCGCCCGCTCCCGTGCCCATCGGCAGGCCAAGAATGCGCAAGTCCCTTGGGAGGATGAAAAGTACAGTTACCTCGCGGTCTCGCGCCGAACTGCGCCGACCGGAGCATCCCGAGTGATCGCGCGGCCGCGAAAAGCCGGCGGCCACGTCACGCTGAAGCTGTGCCGACCCGACGGATCGGCGAGCGAACAACTGTTCTCGCGGCGTGACGGCGGGCTGTTCAAGAGCGCCTGGCGAAGGACCTGGGGCGCTTCGCTATGACGCGCGGTCCGCCCCTCATTTTTTAAGGAGCGCTTCGAATGCCGCGGCGAAGCCGTTGAATGAGAGCGGAACCTTGACATCGTGGCCGCCGGCATCGGCGAACGAAACTTTGCCGACGCCGGTCGCATCCCGCAGCTTCTTGAGAATGTCTTCCTTCAGCTCGAACTCGGCGAAGCAGCCGTTCGGATTGCAATTGGCGAACGGTGCGATGATGCCGGGATCCTGATCGCCGGTCTGAATGTGGACCTGGGTGGCAAACGAGACATTGACCGGGACCTGAACGATCAGCTTTGCCGGTTGGCCTTTTTGGGGGTGCGCCACGGCGACCCGCGAAAACGGCAGGTTCTTGCCCTGCATCTGCGTCACCTGCGCCATATCGCAGACCGCCTCCGAAGGCGGCGAGGTGTTCTCCACGCATTCTACCACCCAGTCGCCATAGGTCGCGGTGGTCCGTTGCGGCGCATCGGTGGTTGGTGCGCCGGCAGGCGGATGCGCCGCCGGTCGCGATGGTTGCTGCGCCAGCGCAAATCCAGACATCGACATCGTCAGCATAGCCGCAAGGCAAGCGGCCATTTTTACTTTGCTTTTCATGAAGTTAGAGGACCCAAGGGTTGGAGAATAGTGCATTGTGGCTTGCTTCCAGCCTGTTGTGAAGCGTCTTGATGCCGCGATTATCGCTAACGCCGCCGATCCATAACGAGAGCCTGTCACCTGCCCTTGATCTTCTTGGCGGTGTGCATGGACGCGTGCTAATCGACACTTTCATGGCACAAGCGCCCGCCAGTCAGACAGTTATGCCGCTTGGCGAAGCGTTAATGTATGCCGAGCGGTGCCGGAGCGAAGGCAAGCTGTTGGAGGCGGCGGCAATCTGCCGCCAGGTCCTGCAGGCGGAGCCGAATGTTCCGGAGGCCGAGCACCTGCTCGGCGTCATCGCTCACCAAAACGGCCAGCTCGGCGAGGCCATCGAGCACGTCAAACGGGCGACCAAGCTGGCACCGAAGGTCGCGCTGTTTCATGCCAATCTCGGCGAGATGCTGCGTCTCGCCGGTCGGCCCAAATTGGCCGCGGAATCCGCGCGCACAGCGCTTGAGATCGATCCCAAAATGCCGGCAGCGCTGAGCAATCTCGGCGTCGCCTTGTACGAGCTGAAGGATTATGAGGGTGCGGCGTCGGCGCAGCGGAGAGCGATCGAAGCCAAGCCGGATTTTGCCGAAGCGCACAGCAATCTCGGCAATGCCTTGCATGCGCTGCGCCGCTTCGACGAAGCCATTCCGACCTATCGCCGCGCCATCGCGATCAATCCGAACTACGCCGACGGTTGGGCCAATCTCGGCACCACTTTGCATCACAGCGGCAATTTCGAAGACGGCATTTCGGCGTTGCGCCGCGCCATTGCGCTGGCGCCGCATCACGCCAACGCCCGCTCCGGACTCGGCATCCTGCTCTTGATGCGCGGCGATTTGGCCGAGGGCTGGGAAGAATATGAATGGCGCTTGCGCTCGACCGAGCGGAAGGGGCCGAAGTTTCCCGAAAACCCGTGGCAGGGCGAAGACCTCGCCGGCAAGCATATTTACGTTCAGGCGGAGCAAGGTTTCGGCGATACTCTGCAATTCGCGCGCTACATGCCGATGCTCATCGCGCGCGGCGCCAAAGTCACGTTGCGTGTGCACCAGCAGCTCGTAACGCTGATGCGCGAAAGCCTGCCCGGCATTACAGTTCTCGGCGACCGCGGCACTCCGGCGCCTTATCAATGCGACGCCGTGCTCCTAAGCCTGCCGCGCTTGTTCAAAACACGGCTGGAAACCATTCCGGCGCAGGTCCCCTACCTGCGCGCGCCGGCCGAGGTGCAATCGCGTTGGAACGTCCGGCTTGGTAAAATGAAGGGCCTGCGCGTCGGCGTCGTCTGGGCAGGCAACCCGGAGCACGTCAACGATACCCGGCGCTCGATCGATCTGTCGAAGCTTGCGCCGCTGTTCGCCGTGCGCGGAGCGTCGTTCGTGAGCCTGCAATTCGGCCCGCGCGCCGCCGATCTCAAGAAGCTCAAGCGCGCTGCGCCGGCAATCGAAGATTTATCCGCGGAAATCGAGGGATTCAGCGAACCGGCCGGCGCGATCGACGCGCTCGATCTCCTGATTTCAATCGACAGCTCGACAGCGCATCTGGCCGGCGCGCTGGGCAAACCGGTCTGGGTGTTGCTGCCCTGGGTCACCGATTGGCGTTGGCTGCTTAATCGCGAGGACAATCCCTGGTACCCGACCATGCGGCTGTTCCGCCAGAAAAAGGACCAGGACTGGGCGGAAGTCGTCGCGCACATTGCCAGGGAGCTCGCGGCGGTCATCAAAGGCGACGCCGTTCGGCTGGCGCCGTTCAAGGCCGAGGGCGAGCGTCGCGCCACCGAGGCTGCAGCCATCATCGCTGCGGAAACCATCCAGGCGCTGCGGCCGCCACCACTGCCGATGCAAGCAGCATCGCCGGGGCAGACGCTCATTGTCGCCGAGCAGAAGCGCCGCCACGGATTTTTGGCGGATGCCGACGAGTTGGCGCGACGCGCGGCCGCCGCCGACCCGGCCAATGCCGAAGCCGTGCATATGCTCGGCATCGTAGCGCATCAGTCAGGCAAAACCGCCGAGGCGATTGAGCACCTGCGTCGCGCCATTGCCATCAAACCGGATGTGGCGCTTTACCACGCCAATCTCGGCGAAATGTGCCGGCTTGCGGGCCGTGTCGACGAGGCTGTCACGGCCGGCCGCCGCGCCATCGAGCTTAATCCCAATTACGCCGGGGCTTTGAGCAATCTCGGCATTGCCCTGTTCGACCAGGGCAAGTTCGAGGAGGCGCTCGAGCTTTACAGTCGCGCCATCGCTCAGGAAGGCACGTTCGCCCAGGCCTACAGCAACCGCGGTAACGCGCTGCAACGTCTCAAGCGCTTCGCCGAGGCGGAAAATGACTATCGCCGCGCCGTGGAACTGCAGCCGAATTTCGCCGACGCTTGGAATAATCTCGGCACCTGCTTGCGCGAACTCAAGCGCCCGGAGGAGTCGGAGACCGTCTATCGCACGGCGCTCGAATTCGCGCCCAACAATCCGGACACGCTCGACAACCTGGGGCTCGCGCTCAAGGACCTCGATCGGCTCGACGAAGCCGCCGATCTGATGCGTCGCGCGATTGCGATCGAATCGCGCGACGAAAAACTGTTCGTGCATTATGCCACAGTGCTGCTCGATCAGCACAAAGTCGAAGAAGCCGCCGACGCCGACCAACGCGCGCTCGCGCTTAATGCCAACAACCACGACGCCGTCAATCTGGCGGGCCGTATCGCCTTTGAACGCGGTGATCTTGCCGCCGCGCTCGCCGATTACCGTCGTGCGCTGACCCTTAAGCCGGACCTCGCCGACGCCTACAACAACATGGGAAACGTCCTTAAAGAACTCGGCCAATTGCAGGAGGCGCAAGAGGCCTATCTGCAAGCGCTCCGGCTCGATCCGGATATTGCCGGCGTCTATGTCAACCTCGCCAATTCCAAGAAATTCGCGCCCGGCGATCCCCATCTCGAGGCGATGCAGACGCTGGCGGCTAAATCCGAAGGCCTGTCGAAGACCGATCGGCTGCAGCTCGATTTCGCGCTCGGCAAGGCTTACGGCGACCTCAAGGATTATCGGCGTTCGTTCGAACATCTTTTGGCCGGCAACGCGGCAAAACGGGCCACCATCGCCTATGACGAGGCGGCGGTCTTTGGCCTGTTCGAGCGGATCGAGACAATCTTCACAGCCGAATTGATCGCGAAAAAATCGGGCGGCGGCGATTCCTCGGCGATGCCGATCTTTGTCATCGGCATGCCTCGCTCTGGGACCACGCTGATCGAGCAGATTATCGCCAGTCATCCGCTTGTGCATGGGGCGGGCGAATTGCAGACATTCAATGATGTCATTCTCAACGTCCGCGCTCCGGATGGCACGACGCTGCGCTATCCCGACTTCGTGCCCGCCCTCGATGCGCAGGCGCTGCGGCAGATCGGTACGCGTTACGTCGCCGAGGTGCGCAAGCTCGCCCCCGCAGGCGAGCGCGTCACCGACAAGATGCCGTCAAATTATTACTTTGCCGGACTGATCCACCTCGCCTTGCCGAACGCCAAAATCATCCATTCGATTCGTAGTCCGGTCGACACCTGCATTTCCTGCTTCTCCAAGCTTTTTTCCGCCGAGCAAAACCACACTTACGATCTCACCGAGCTCGGCCGGTACTACAAACGCTACGAGCGTCTGATGGCACATTGGCACCGCGTACTGCCGGCACGCAGCATTCTTGACGTCCGTTATGAAAATGTCGTCGCCGACCTGGAAGGCCAGGCGCGCCGTATCATCGCCTATTGCGGCTTGCCCTGGGATGAGCGCTGCCTGTCATTTCATCAGACCGAGCGGCCGGTGCGCACCGCGAGCGCCACTCAAGTCCGCCAGCCGATCTATAGCAGCGCCGTCGGCCGCTGGCGGGTGTATGAAGCGCAACTTGAACCGCTGCTGGGCGCGCTTGGCATTTCCGCGGCGGAGCGCACATAGTGGTCGAGCCTCCTTCGATGGAATCAGCGCAAAGGCTACGTGGCGGCGTCACCGCGCCGATCGCAATCGGCGAGCTGATAGACAAAATATCGATTCTCGAAATCAAAGCCGAGCGAATTGCCGATCGTGCCAAATTGCACAATATCAAAGCCGAGTTGCAGCTTCTCAAAGCAATAAGGTCAGCCGCGGCCCTCGATACGCCGGATATGGAGCCGTTGGCCGAAGAGCTAAAAAGGGCCAATGCGGTCCTGTGGGACACGGAAGACGAAATTCGCGAACTGGAGGCCCAGCAGGATTTTGGTGCCCGCTTCATCGCATTGGCGCGCAGCGTCTATCTGACCAACGACCGTCGCTCCCGCATAAAGCACAGCATCAACGTCAAGTTCGGCTCCGAGATCGTCGAGGAGAAATCCTACGCTGGAAAAAAGGCGCCGTAGCCGGCGAAGCCGGAATCGATCCGCGAGCCCGGCCGGCGGTCATTTTCCCGCCTGTGGCGTGCAAACCTCAATTCTCTGGTGACGCCAAAGTCATTGTGCACTGCACATCATTGTACGTTGCAAGGTTGCGACAATCTGCAAAGTCGACAGGCAGCACCCGTCGATGCTGAAACTTCGCCCAAGGGCGATTGTCGCTTTTCATATGCAGCGAAATCGGCCTGATACGACGTGGCTGGGAACCGTCATGGCTGGATTATCCTGTCGTAACAAAGAACGCGATTTCACCGCGTCGCTGCCGCGATTTCTGTTCGCCACGGCGTGCGCGATCATCGCCCTGCTTTCGCTGCCTGCGGTACGAGCGGCCGACATCAAGTCCGACAAAGTGTCGTTTTATTTTGCCGCACATGAAGACGACTGGCAGCTTTTCATGGCCCCGGCTGCCTTTGAGGACGTGCTCGGCGGTGCAGCCAAGACAATATTTGTTTATGTCACCGCGGGAGACGACGGCCTCGGCATGGGAACAGGCGGCCGCAAATATCCGTATTACCTGGCGCGCGAGAACGGTGCAGTGAATGCAATGCGCTTTATGGCTGACGCCGATCGTACCCCGATCGCGGAGACTGCCGGCCAAGCGACCATCAATGGTCACGCAATCTTTCGAACCCGCTATCGCAATACCATAGGCTATTTCCTCCGCCTGCCCGACGGCGACGCCTTGGGCACCGGTTTCGCCGGCACCGGCTACCAGTCGCTCAGAAAGCTCGCCGACGGCGACATCGCCACACTCGCGGCAATCGACGGCTCGACTGTGTATCACGGCTGGAGCGATCTGGTCGCGACCGTGCATGACATCATCGGCTACGAGCGCGGCCGCGCGCCGCTCATTTCGCTCAACCTCGCCGACCCCGATCCGCGCATCAATCCGGCCGATCACTCCGACCATTTGATGACCGGAAAAGCGGCGCTCGATGCCGCTGCGGACATGAGTTGCGTGCGCCGCGTGTTTTACGTCGATTACGCCAGCGCCAAGCTGCCGGAGAACCTCGAAGCCCATGAGCGCGATATGGCGAGCGCCGTCTTTGCGGTAACACTCGCCGGTGTCATCGCCTTCGATCAAAGCACGGCTTGGCAGCACTACGATCGCTCGTTTGTCGGCCGAAATTATTTTCGCGTGCAAGAGCCTGTCGGCCACTGCGTCGCCACCCCGGCCGTGGTCGCGGCGAAGCCCTGAGCCTGCCCCAATCCCGCCACTCTGACGGAAGTTCCGGCCGCTTGTCTTGACCGCATGCAAGGCGGAATTATCGTCGCCCTGATGGCATTTCGTGTACGCTGCCGAAGCGATCCGGCACCGGATTTGCTTTCGAACAGCCAAACCCGATGCGCTACATTGACCTGCCATCCGTGCTGCAGCCGCCCCGCGTCGTTTCGGTCGACGCGCTTCGCGGCCTAAACATGTTTTGGATCATGGGCTTCGACGGCGCCATGGAAGCCGTGGCGCAAATGACCGGCGGCAAAGGCCCGGCGCTCAGCGCGGTCGGCGGCTTCTTCGGTACACAATTTGAGCATGTCGACTGGGAAGGCATGCATTTCTACGATCTGATCTTTCCCTTGTTTATCTTCCTGACCGGCGTCTCGATCGTGCTTTCGCTGCCGCGCCTGGTCGAACGCGATGGCTCGGCGAAGGCGCACATCCGGATCATTCGGCGTTCGGTCTTGCTGTATGTGATGGGGCTGATCGCCTATGGCGGCATCAACGCGCATTGGTCTGATGTTCGCCTGCTCGGCATTTTGCAGCGAATCGCGATTTGCTACTTGGTCACCGCGCTGATGTTCCTGCATTTCAATCGGCGCGGCTTGATAGCCGCTACTATCATTATCCTGGCCGGTTACTGGGCGCTGTTGACGTTCGTCCCGGTTCCCGGCATCGGCGTCGGCTCCTTCGCGCCCGATGCCAATCTCACCAACTGGATCGACCGCACGTACCTGCCCGGCAGGCTGTGGGACGTCACCCGCGACCCGGAGGGCCTGTTGAGCACGCTGCCGGCCATCGGCACTTGCCTGCTTGGCGTGTTCGCCGGGCTCCTATTGCGCGACGACCGCCTGTCGGAGACGCAAAAGACCTTGTGGCTTGGCGCTGCCGGTTTGGCGCTGCTCGCCGCGGGCTACCTCTGGGCGCTGCAATTTCCGATCATAAAGGCGATCTGGACGTCGTCGTTCGTTCTGGTGGCGGCGGGGTTCAGCGCGCTCATGCTGGCGGCAATGCATCAGATCGTCGACGTCTGGCAGTGGCGCCGCTGGGCCACAATCTTCGTTTGGATCGGCGCCAACGCATTGGCGCTCTACTTCCTCAACGATATCGCAAATTTCTATTCGGCCGCCGCGCGCCTGGTCGGTGGCGATTTCGCCAGTTCTCTCGATCGCCTGATCGGCCAGGGCGCCGGCGGTTTCGCCATCCACCTCGTAATGCTCGCCTTGGCCGTCGCGTTGGCCGGCTTTCTCTACCGGCGAAGGATTTTCATCCGCGTCTAGCCGAAACGTGCCGTGCTCGCGGCGAAACCGATCTCCTCTCTCTTGGCCGACAGTTAATTTGGCCGAACCCGCTTCCCCACCGCCGCAAAGCCGGTAATAAACGCCGGATGACCCAACCCATCGAACTTGGCCTGGATACCTTCGGCGACATCACCGCCGAGGCCGACGGCTCCCTCAAATCGCATGCGCAGGTCATCCGCGAGGTGATCGATGAAGGCGTGCTGGCCGACCAGACCGGCGTCGATGCCATCGGCCTGGGCGAGCATCACCGGCCGGATTTCGCCATATCCGAACCGGACGTGGTGCTGGCGGCGATTGCGGCGCGCACCAAGCGCATCTGGCTCGGCTCGGCCGTCACCGTGCTGTCCTCCGACGATCCGGTGCGCGTGTTCGAGCGGTTCTCGACGCTCAATGGCATTTCGAACGGCCGCGCCGAAGTCACGCTCGGCCGCGGCTCGTTCATCGAGTCGTTTCCGCTGTTCGGTTTCGAAATGTCGGACTACGAAAAACTGTTCGAGGAGAAAATCGATCTGTTCGCGGCACTGCTGCGCAACGAACCGGTGACCTGGCAGGGCACCACGCGCGCGGCGCTCAACCATCAGAGCGTCTATCCGCCGATCGAGGCCGGAACCTTGCGAACCTGGGTCGGCGTCGGCGGCTCGCCGGAATCGGTGGTGCGCGCCGCGCATTACGATTTGCCGCTGATGCTCGCCATCATCGGCGGCGACCCGAAGCGGTTCCGCCCCTATGTCGATCTTTATCATCGCGCCTTCGCGCAATTCGGCAAGCCGGTGCAGCCGATCGGCGTTCACTCGCACGGTTATGTCGCCGCTACCGACGAAGCGGCGCGCGAGGAATACTGGCCGCATTACAAGGCATCGCGAGACCGCCTCGGCGCCGAACGCGGCTGGCCGCCGGCCTCGCGCGCCGCCTTCGACCAGGAGGTCGGCGGCGGTGCGCTGCATCTGGGTTCGCCGGAAACCGTGGCGCGGCGTATCGCCACGACGATGAAAGACCTCGGCGCCGTGCGGTTCGACATGAAATATTCGGCCGGCACGCTGCCGCACGACAAGATCATGCGCTGCATCGAGCTTTATGGGACGAAGGTGATGCCGATGGTGCGGGAGATGCTGGCTTAATGAATATGCGGCACGCATTGAAGACGACATCATTTGATGCGATATTTTAGGGCTATCGGAGGTGGCGATGCGCACCACATTGGCACTCGATGATGAGCTGCTGGCCAAGGCCCAAGAGCTGACCGGTGTGAAAGAGAAATCAGCTTTGGTTCGAGAAGCGCTCAAAGCGCTTGTCGAGCGCGAGGCTGCGCGTCGCCTGGCAAGAATGGGCGGCACTGAACCCGCGCTCAAATTACCGCGCCGCCGACGCGCGACCTCCAGATGATTTGAGATCATCTGTTCGCACTAGGTGTCGGATATGTTGACGTGCATTTACTCGCGGCGGCGCGACTTATGGCAGATACAAGATTGTGGACTCGCGATAAGCGACTGTACGATGCGGCTGATAAGCTGGCTTTAGCCGTCAAGATATAATCGGAGCCTCTCTCACGTTCCCACCAGCCCGAATTGCGGGCTGGACGGCTCGGCGTGGGTCTTCTTGGCGATGCGGCCGGCGAGCCGCGACAGCCGTCCGGCTTCGACCGCGGCGCGCAGGCTTTTCGCCATCAGCACGCGGGTTTTGCGCTTTCGATACCGCGGTGTTCACCAGCACCGCGGCGCAGCCGAGCTCCATGGCCAGCGTCGCGTCCGACGCCGTGCCGATCCCGGCATCGAGCACCACCGGCACCGGCGAGCGCGCGCAGATGAGTTCGATCAAATGCGGATTGCAAATGCCGAGCCCCGAACCGATCGGCGAGCCGAGCGGCATCACCGCGGCGGCGCCGGCATCGGCGAGCTTGCGGCAGGTGACCGGGTCCTCGGTGCAATAGGGCAGCACGATGAAGCCCTTACCGACCAGCTCGGCGGTTGCGCGAATAAGCTCCTCGACATCGGGATAAAGCAGTTCGCGGTCGCCGATCACTTCGAGCTTGATCCAGTTGGTGTCGAGCGCCTCGCGCGCCAATTCGGCGGTCAGCACCGCGTCCTTGGCGGTCTGGCAGCCCGCGGTATTGGGCAGGAATTTCACCCGGCCGGCCAACAGGTCGACCATGCTCTCGTCGTCGCCGGCGAGGCTGATGCGGCGGATCGAGGCGGTGACCATTTCGGTGCCGCTGGCCGCAATGGAATCGAGCATGAGCTTGCGGTTGGGATAACCGGCGCTGCCGAGAAACAGCCGTGAGCCGAACTGATGGCCGGCAATGATCAGCGGATCGGACATCTCTGACTCCTTCAACCCCCCTGCCGTGCGCGCACGATTTCGACGCTGTCGCCAGCCTTGAGCGCCGTCTCGCGCCACGCCGCGCGTGGCACCAGGGCGCCGTTGAGCGCAACCGCAATACCGCGCTGCTGCGTGTCGACCGCCTTTTCAGCGAGCAAGGCATCGAGGGTTGCCGCCTGCCAGCGGCGCGGTCTCACCATTGACGCGGATTGTTGCTTCCAGACTCTGCTGCTGCGTCATGTTTCCTACTCCGCCGCCCGCGCCGGCAGAAACCGCTCCAGGCCGAATGGCTTTATGGCTGGCTCGACCACGTCGTCGAGAATGAGTTTGGCCATCGCGTCCGCGGTCACCGGCGCCAGCAATATGCCGTTGCGATGGTGGCCGGTCGCATAAAATAAATTCTCCAGCGGCGCGTGGCCGAGAATCGGCGCGTCGTCGCGGCTGCCCGGCCGGTGGCCAACCCAGATTTCGTCGATCGGCAATTCCTCGATCGCCGGAATGGCGCGCCAGGCGGCGTCGAGCAGCGTCAGCACCCCGCCGGCGGTGATGGTTTCGTCAAAGCCCTTCTCCTCGACGGTGGCGCCGACGATCAGGCGGCCGTCAAGGCGCGGCACCAGATAGGCGCCCGGCGGCCATAGCACGTGATTAAGCAGCGGCGCCTTGCGGATCCATCCGCAGCGCCAGCATCTGCCCCTTTACCGGGCGCACCGGCGGCCGGCGATCCGGCGGCAGCCCGGGGATGCCGCGCGACCAGGCGCCGGCGGCGAGTACCACGCTATCGGCCGTAACCACCGTACCATCGGCGAGGACAACGCCGGTCGCCCGACCGCCCTGCACGGCGATTTCCTTGACCGGTTGATGCTCGTGAATGATCGCGCCCGCCGTCTCGGCAGCGATCCGCAGCGCCGCGACGAGCTTGCGGTTATCGACCTGATGGTCTTCCGGCGAGAAGACAGCGCCGGCGATCTTGCCGGCAAGATGCGGCTCCTTGGCGCGCGTCGCCGCGGGCGTCAACCAGTGAAGCGGCAGCCCGAGCTTGCGCTGAAAATCCAAATGATGCGCCAGCGTCGCCTGATCGTCGGCGGTCAGGGCCAGAAGGAGCGTGCCCTCGCGTGCGCAACTCGACATCGACGCCGCTGACGCGCAACAGCTCGGCGGCGAAGGCCGGCCAGCGCGCCTGGCTGTCGCGGCCGAGCGCCACCAAATCTTCTTCGCCGGGTTCGGCCTCGCAGGCCGCCGCCAGCATGCCGGCCGCGGCATGGCTCGAGCCGGCGCCGGCCTTGCCGCGATCGAACAGCAAAACCTCGGCCCGCGGAGCGAGCCGCCAGGCAATGCCGAGCCCGATGACGCCGGCGCCAATGATGACGACCCGCGGCCGCTTGCCGATAGGCGAGATGGATAGGTTCGGTCCGGTCAACGCGGCTCCCTTCGCTGGAATGACCCAGACAGGTTCGACGGGTTTGATCTCAGCCGCGCCACCGACGCGGCACCCCATGCCGATACCGCAATAATGGGGGTTTCACGGCCTTTCCGCAATACTTCCGACCCACTGGATCGCCTGAGCTATCACGCCTGCTTGGCCAGCCGGTCGAATTGCAGCAGCCGCTCAAGAAGCGCCGGCAACGCTTTGAGCGGGATCATGTTCGGGCCATCGGACGGGGCCTTATCGGGATCCTGGTGGGTCTCGATAAACACGCCCGCAACACCCACCGCCACGGCGGCCCGCGCCAGCACCGGAACGTAGTGCCGTTCGCCGCCCGATGAGGCGCCCTGCCCGCCCGGCTGCTGCACCGAATGCGTGGCATCGAAGATCACCGGCGCGCCGATCTTGGCCAGCACCGGCAGCGCCCGCATATCGGAGACCAGCGTGTTGTAGCCGAACGACACGCCGCGCTCGGTGACCAGCACATTGGCGTTGCCGGCGCCGGTGATTTTCTCGACCACGTTCGTCATGTCCCATGGCGCCAGGAACTGACCCTTTTTCACATTGACGACGCGGCCGGTCTTGGCCGCGGCAATCAACAAATCGGTCTGGCGGCAGAGAAACGCCGGAATTTGCAGGACGTCGACCACCTCGGCGAGGCGCGCGCATTGGTCGGGCTCGTGCACGTCGGTGAGCACGGCGACGCCGAGCTCGTCGCGCAGGTCGGTAAACACTTCGAGCGCCACATCGAGGCCGAGCCCGCGCGCGCTCGCCGCTGAGGTGCGGTTCGCCTTGTCGAACGAGGTTTTATAGACGAAGCCGATGCCGAGCTTTGCCGCAATCTCCTTGAGCGCGGCGGCCATGTCGAAGGCATGCGCCCGGCTTTCCAACGCGCAGGGACCGGCGATCAAAGCGAGCGGCAAAGCATTGCCGAACCGCGCTTTGCCGACCTCGACGATGGGATTGGGTGTGACGGTCATGCGTTCCTCATCCGCGACCATGAAACGCTACCTTCACTGGGTCAACCTGCCACGGGATGGCGGCTTCCCGTCGCGGATGCGGCAATACTTCCTCGTTCTCGCGGTGCGGATGCATCCGAGTTCTCTCGTCGCGCTGTTCAAAAGCCCGTCCCAAACCTCCCTTTGAAAGAAGGGAGGCGAAGCGCCGAAAGGCGCGTCGTCCAGAGGCCGCAGCATCGCAGACAAGTTTACGCAGTCTGCGCAAACCATCTGCCCTGCGGCGCGCGCCACGCCGACGAATGTTGCCACTCATCGGCGCCTCGGGCGCGCTCGCCTTCCGGCGCTCCACCGCGGCTCTTGCCGGCGATTTACCCCCGGCTCGGCCCAGGCCGCGCTTCACGCCGCCCCGACACGCGGGCGTTACCCGCGCCGTCGGCGGCGCTTAAGCGAGGCACCTCGCACGCCGGTCCTAATGCCGGCGGGGTCGATGCCCGGGCCGCCCGAGAGCGGGTTACAAGCCCGCCCGCAGGAACCGCACCCGCCCCATCGATCGGCTGTCACCGGTCGACGTCCCTTCGATGGGCGGACGGGGCGCATGTAACCACTACAGGGACGACTGTCAAGAAGTGTCTCTCCTGCAGAGACGGGCTTTGGAATGGGTTTAGGATCGCTCGTCAGCGCAGCCCGGCCTGCTGCAGCAGCGGCCAGACGTCCTTTTGGAAAGCCAGCATTCCCGCCTCGTATTGCGCCCATGACAGCACAGTTCCGTCGAGGCCGATGTCGAGCAGCACTGAAAATCCGTCAACGATCTGCTCGGGCGTGCCAATCAGCGGATAACCGCCCCAACCGGCGATGAAGTGCTCTTTCATGGCCTTGAGGACTTCCGGCTGCAAAATGCCGGTCGTCAGGCCCATGGTTTCGACCAGATTGGTCGCCGCTTCCCAATCGCCCTTCTCGTGAACGTAGTATTTGTAGAAATCGCGCGCCTCGCGTTCGGTTTCTCCCTGAACCATATAGCTCGCCGCCCAGACCTGGATCTCGCGGCCATACTCCTCGCGGGCCAGTTGCTTGTATTTTTGGACGAGCGCCTTGGCTTGCGCCGGATCGTCGGGATTAAAGACGACAAAAGCGACGTCGCAGTTTTTCGCGGCGAAGTGACGTCCGCGTTCGGAGCCGCCCGCGTTCATAAGAGCCGGATAAGGTTTTTGCAGCGGCTTTGGCTGCAGATGGCCGCTTTTGATGTTGTAAAAGCGGCCCGAGTAATCGAAATCGTCTTCTTCGGTCCACAGCCGCTTGATGATGTCGAGCCATTCCTCGGCCATGTCATAGCGGCTGTCGTGATCCATCAAAGGCGCGCCGAACATTTCGATTTCCGGCTTATGCCAACCGGTGACGATGTTGAGCGCGAAGCGGCCGCGGCTGATATGGTCGATGGTCTGTCCTTGCTTGGCCGCCATGATCGGATGAACAGTCGGCACGTGCGAGGTGGCAAAAATCCCCGGATATCGCGTCGATGCGGCGATGCCGGCCGCCCACGAAAAAGCCTCGAAACCAGCGCCGTTGAAATTGGTCTTGCCGCCAAACCCCTGCCAGCGGCCGACCGGCACCAGCGCCTCGAACTGCATGGCGTCCGCAAGCTGCGCCAATTTGAGCGTACTCGGCCAGTCCGCTTCGAGAACGCCGTCGATGGTGGTGATCGCGCAGCCGCCGCTCAGGTTGGTGCAAAAGGTCCCAAGCTTCATCTTGCGATCGTTGAAGAGCGGGTTGGCTTTGCGCCGGATCGCGTCCGCCTTGGCTGCCGTCACCATCGGATCCTCCGGAATTGAAAGCTGTCAGGGCGCGGGCGCATTCATGCTTCGCCACGAGCATGAATGCGGCGCGGCGGGGAAACCCCGAACAAGCCGCGCCGCGACCGGAGCGTGCGGATACGTCGCGATTGCGCTTTGTTCTATTTCATCGCGGAAAATGCGGTCGGCTGCAGGAATTGGTTGCTGATGTTCTGCAGGATCGGGCCGTCTTTCTCGCTCTCGACACGCGCGGTGATCCAGGCCTGATCGCTCATGAAGCCATTCCACTTCTTTTCGCGGTCGGCGAGCAACTCCCACGCCAGAAAATAGGTCAGCTCATGATTGGATTCGCCGATCAGCGTGGTGAAGAAGCCGGCCTGTTTGATGCCATGCTTCTCCCACATCTTCAGCGTGGTATTGGCAAAGCGATTCACCAAGGCCGGCAGGCGGTTCGGCAGACAACGATAGACGCGCATTTCGTAGATCATTGGGGTCCTCTCCTTTTGTCATTGCGATGCCTGCTGGATTGCTTCGTTCCGCTCGCAATGACGGAGGATATTACACCAGCCGCGACTGCTCCACCGCCGCCTCGATGAACGACGAGAACAGCGGGTGCGGCGCGAACGGCCGCGATTTCAGCTCGGGATGGAATTGCACGCCGATGAACCACGGATGGTCGTCGTATTCGATGATCTCCGGCAAGAGCCCATCGGGCGACATGCCGGAAAACCGCATGCCGTGCTGGGCGAGCCGATCCTTATAGCCGGTGTTGACCTCGTAGCGGTGGCGGTGGCGCTCGGAAATCTCGCCGGCGTTGTAAATCTCCGCGACCCGGGAGCCGCGCTGCAGGATGGCGGGATAGGCGCCGAGCCGCATGGTGCCGCCGAGATCGCCGGTGATGCCGCGCTTCTGCAGCTCGTTGCCTTTCATCCATTCGGTCATCAGGCCGACCACCGGCTCCGCCGTCTGCACGAACTCCGTCGAATTGGCGGCTTCGATGCCGCACAGGTTTCGCGCCGCTTCGATCACCGCCATCTGCATGCCGAAGCAGATGCCGAAATACGGCACCTTGCGCTCGCGCGCGAACTGGGCGGCGAGAATCTTGCCCTCGGCGCCGCGCTGGCCGAAACCGCCCGGCACCAGAATGCCGTCGACATGTTCGAGGAACGGCGCCGGATCCTCCTTCTCGAACACCTCGCTCTCGATCCAGTCGAGCTTGACCTTCACCTTGTTGGAAATGCCGCCGTGCGACAGCGCCTCGATCAGCGACTTATAGGCGTCCTTCATGCCGGTATATTTGCCCACAATGGCGATGGTGACGTCGCCTTCCGGATTGCGGATGCGCTCATTGATCAGGTGCCAGGTGGCGAGATCGGGAGCCGGCGGGTTGTCGATGCCGAACGCGGCCAGCACTTCGGAATCGAGCCCGGCCGCGTGATAGGCCTCCGGCACGGCATAAATATTGTCGACGTCGCGCGCCTCGATCACCGCGCTTTCGCGCACATTGCAGAACAAGGCGAGTTTCTTGCGCTCGCTCTCCGGAATCGCGCGATCGCTGCGGCACAACAGGATATCCGGCTGAATGCCGATGGCGCGCAGTTCGCGCACCGAATGCTGGGTCGGCTTGGTCTTGAGCTCGCCGGCGGAAGGGATGAACGGCATCAAAGTGAGATGGATATAGATGGCGTCGCCGCGCGGCAGATCGTTGCCGATCTGGCGGATGGCTTCGAAATACGGCAGGCCCTCGATATCGCCGACGGTGCCGCCGATCTCGCAGAGGACGAAATCGAAGCCGTCGTTGCCGTCGCGGATGAAGTCCTTGATGGCATTGGTGACGTGCGGGATGACCTGGATGGTGGCGCCGAGGTAATCGCCGCGGCGCTCCTTCAGCAGGATTTCCTGATAGATGCGGCCGGTGGTGATGTTGTCCTGGCGCGTCGCCGGACGGCCGGTGAAGCGCTCGTAGTGACCGAGGTCGAGGTCGGTCTCCGCACCGTCATCGGTGACGAACACCTCGCCGTGCTGATACGGCGACATGGTGCCGGGATCGACGTTGAGATAGGGGTCGAGCTTGCGCAGCCGAACCTTGTAACCGCGCGCCTGCAGCAGCGCGCCGAGCGCGGCGGATGCCAGACCCTTGCCAAGTGAGGAGACCACGCCGCCGGTGATGAATATGTACCGCGCCATGGGACCTATCGCTTAGCCTGCCTTGTTCAATTCGACGAGCGATTTTCCGGAATATCTGCCGCGCCCTGGATAGAGGCGCAAAGGGTACGACCGAAAGCGTTTAATTGCATGGAGTTATATAGGCCTTCTCATGCAATATTGTAACCGCGGCGCTGTGGCTAGCTGCGACCGCGGCGCGGAGGGTCTGGCCCGGACGCTGGGCGCTATTTCGACTGCGGCACTTGCGGCCCGCTCGGCGGCTCCGGCGCGAAGTTCGGATTCGATCCCGCCGGCAGGGTGGGGAAGCCTTTTTCCATCTGATTGAGGAGGCCGCCGCCGCTGCTCAATGGCGGCGCCGCCGGATTCGCGCCCGGGGCCGGCGGCGCCGGTACCGCGGCGCCCCCCGAGGTATTGATGACGCTGACCGGACGGTGCTCGTAGCTGGAGATCCACGACAGGGCGAGGCTGGTGACGAAAAAGCCCGCGGCAAGAAGCGCCGTCGCGCGCGAGAGCATGTTGGCCGTGCCGCGCCCGGTCATGAAGCCGCTGCCGGAGCTCACCAGCCCGCCGCCCTCGGATTTCTGCAGCAGAACGACGCCGATAAGGGCGAGAACGAGCATTAGGTGAATAGCAACGACGACACTCAGCATCTCAAACCGCCTGCGATCGAGCCGGGGTATTCAACCGCCCCTGCCCTCTAAGCCCCGATATAGGGAGTTGGCGCGGTCTCTACACGATCCGCGGCGACATTTCTATGGCCGTCGCGCGGCCCGATGCCGCGCTATTCCCCTGCCGTCCGGGGCCCTCGCCGGCATGGCTTCGATAAAGGCCTCGGCATCGGCGCAAAACGCCGCATCAGCAGGGAATGCCGGCTCAGCCCGGCGCCATGCCTTTGGCCTTGAGGACGGCCGCGGCCGACGGCGCCGTCAGGAATTTGATCAGCGCCTTGGCGACGTCAGCATGCTTGCTGTCGGCGGCAACCGCGCCGGAGAGAACCAAATAGGACTGGAAGTCGGCGGGCACCGGTCCCGCGAGTTGCGCGCCGGAGACCGCAACGACTTCGCTGATCGGACTGAGCGCCAATTCGACCTCGCCGCTGGCGACAGCCACCGGGGCGCTGGTCTGCAACAGCTTGATCTTTGGCTTGACGTCCTCGGCAATGCCGAGCTTGGCGAACATTGCTTCGATACCGGCCCGGCTGGCGCCCTGACCATTGAAGCCTATCGATTTTGCATTCAGAAGCGTGCGTTTCAAGGCGTCGGCCGTCCCGACGTCCGGCTTCGGCGCGCCGGCGCGAACGGAAACGCCCAGCGCGGAGCGCGCGATCACGGCACTTGTCGCCGGGTCGACCTTGCCCGCTGCGGCGAGAGCCTTCAGCAACGGCGGCGTAACAATGGCGACGTCGAATGCCGCGCCCTGATCGATTTTCGATTTCATGGCGGCGGAAGCACCGATGCTGAAGACGAGTTTGTTACCGGTTGCATTTTCAAACTGCGGCCCGAGCTCATCGAGTACGGCTTTCAGGGCTGTCGAACTGAAGACCTTGATGTCGGCGGCCTGCGCCTGCGCCGCCGAAAAGGCGAAGATCAAGCCGACAAGCCCAGCGATGCAACGGCGAATATGCATACCCATGGCGCCCTCCCGCTCGCCGGTTTCGATGACCGGCGCTGGACCGCAACCCTAGCGGTAGACGCGCGCAATCGCCAGAAACTCGTCGGCTTTCAAGCTGGCGCCGCCGACCAGCGCGCCGTCGACATTCTCCACCGTCAGGAGGTCTTGGGCGTTGGCGGGCTTTACCGATCCGCCATAGAGGATTCGTACCGCCTCCGCGGCTTCGCCGAACCGCAGGCAAAGCCGCGCGCGGATGAAATCGTGGATCTCGCCGACGTCGCCCGGTGTCGGCGTCTGCCCCGAGCCGATCGCCCAGATCGGCTCATAGGCAATGACGATGTCGGCGGCGCTGTCCGGCAGCGAGCCGTCAAGCTGCCGGCCGACGACATGCCGGGTCTGGCCCGCCTGGCGCTCGTCGCGCTCTTCACCGACACAGATGATGGCCGCAAGACCGGCGCGCTGCGCGGCCAGCGCTTTCGCCCGCACCGTGGCATCGGTCTCGCAATGATCGCGCCGCCGCTCCGAATGGCCGACAATCACCGCGCGCGCGCCGGCGTCGCGCAACATTTCCGCCGAAATGTCGCCGGTATGGGCGCCCGCGGCCAGCGCATGGCAATCCTGGCCGCCGACGATCACGCGACTGCCGCCGACGAGCTTGGCGCAGGCGGCAATCAGGGTCGCCGGCGGACACACCGCCATGTCGGCGGCGGGAACCTTTTGGGCGCCGGCGACGATGGCCTGCAGCTCGCCAAGCTCCGCCGCAAGCCCGTTCATCTTCCAATTGCCGGCAAGGAGCGGACGGCGGGCCATCAGGTGGGCTCAACAGATTAGGGCTTCGATCGGTTGCGACAACGAGGCGTTAGCAGAGCCGTTGCAACCGGAAAAGGGGCGCCTTAAGCCTAAAAATCCGCCGGTTGCGGCGCGTGCGCTCGGTCCTTATAGTGCGCCGCCTCTCCGCCATTCAGCGCGCTTTAGACGGGTGAAGTCGGCCCATGTTACGAGGCATCCGCAACATCTCCGAAAATTGGCTCGGCCGCATTGTCATGGGCGTGGTCATGACGGCGCTCGCCGCGAGCTTCGCCGTCTGGGGCATCAACGACATTTTCAACGGCTATGGCGACTCGGCGCTGGCCAAGGTTGGGGGCACCGAGATCCAGCTCCAGCAGTTCCGCGATGCCTATAACAACCGGCTGGAGACGATCAGCCATGACCTCGGCCGCCAGCTGCCGCCCGAGCAAGCCAAGGCGCTGGGGCTCGACCGCCAGGTCTTGAGCGAGATCATGGCGCAGGCCGCCATCGACCAGCAGGCGAGCCGGATCGGGCTCGGCCTCTCCACCGCCGAGATTTCCCGCCACATCACCTCCAATCCGCAATTGCAGAACGAGCACGGTCAGTTCGATCCGGCGCGCTTGCAGCTGGTGCTGCAGAACATGCAGATGACGGAGCCGGCGTTTCTCGCCAGCGAGCGGCAGACTACGCTGCGTCGCCAATTGATCGACAGCGTGTCCGGCGATCCCAGCCCGCCGCAGGCTTGGCTCGACGCCATCAACACGTTCCAGAACGAGGAACGCAGCATCACATATGTCGTGCTCGGCCCGGCGCAGGCGGGCGCCATTCCGCAGCCGACCGACGACCAGCTCAGCAAATATTTCGACGATCGAAAGATCATGTTTCGGGCGCCGGAATATCGCAAGATCAATACCGTCACGGTGACGCCGCCGGCGCTGGCGCAATGGATGCAGATCTCCGACGACGACATTAAGAAGGCCTATGCGGACCAGCAGTCGCGCTACGTCACGCCGGAGAAACGTCACATCGAGCAGATCGTGTTTCCGCAAATGGCCGACGCGCAGGCAGCCGCCGACCGCATCAAGAGCGGTACGAGCTTCGCCGATATCGCGACCGCCCGCGGCCTCAAGGCGCAGGACATCGACCTCGGCACGTTGAGCCAATCCGCCATGGTCGATCCTAAGGTGGCCGACGCCGCCTTCGCGCTCAAGGCGGGCGAAGTCAGCGCGCCGGTGCAAACCCAATTCGGCGCCGTGCTGGTGACCGTGCTTACGATCGAGCCGTCGACCACCAAGTCGCTCGCCGCGGCGACGCCAGCGTTGCGCAACCAGATCGCGCTCGATCGCGCCAAGAAAGAGGTGCAGGACATCCACGACAAGATCGAGGACGATCGCGCCGGCGGCGCGACGCTCGAAGAGGCGGCGACGAAGGAGAAACTGCCGGTCACCACGCTCGACGTGGACCGCTCGGGCCGCGACCCGCAGGGCAAGCCCATCGCCGATATGCCGCACGGCTCCGAGATCGTCGGCGGTGCCTTTGCGTCGGACGTCGGTGTCGACAACGATCCGATCGAGGTGGATGGCGGCTATATGTGGTACGACGTCGCCGCGATCACCCCGGCGCGCGACCGCAATCTCGCCGAAGTCAAAAGCCAGGTGGCGCAGCGCTGGCATGACGATCAGGTCGACTCGCGGTTAAAGACCGACGCCGCCGATCTCTTGGCCAAGCTCAAGAGCGGCAATCCGTTCGGTACGCTTGCCGGCAGCGAAAATCTCAAAATCGAAACCGCCAGCGATCTCAAGCGCGGCGGGTCGAGCGGCGACGTCTCCGCCAACATGACGCAGGCGATCTTTCACACCGCAAAAGGCCAATTCGGCAGCAGCATCGGCAGCGCTCCCGACAAATGGATCGTTTTTCAGGTGACCGACGTCAAGACGCCGAAGCCCGATCCGAATTCGGCGGACGCCAAGAAAATCGAGGAAACTCTGCACACCCAGATGTCCGACGATCTGATCGGCCAGTACGTCAATTGGCTGGAACGCGATCTCGGCACCACGGTCAATCCCTCGGTTTTCGCCCAGGCCATGGGGAACGGCGCCCCGGACACCAACTAATATCCGGATCGGACCATGCAGACCGAGCCATCGGCGCAATCATTCGCGGCGCGCTATGCGTCGGGCGAGCCGCAGGTCGTGTGGACGACGCTGGTCGCCGACCTGGAAACGCCGGTTTCGGCATATCTCAAGATTGCCGGCGGCCGGCCCGAAGGCGCCGCGCCGATGAGTTTCCTGCTGGAATTGGTGGAGGGCGGCGCGGTGCGCGGCCGCTATTCCATCATCGGTCTCGAACCCGACCTCATCTTCCGCATCACTGCGCGACAAGCCGAGATCAACCGGACCGTCGCCTCCGACGCCGACGCTTTCGTGCCGGTCGCCGAGCCGCCGCTTGAGGCATTGCGCGATCTGATCGCGCAGAGCCGTATCGCGCTGCCCCAGGCGTTGCCGCCGATGGCGGCCGGCGTATTTGGCTATCTCGGCTACGACACGGTGCGGCTGATCGAGGATTTGCCGCCGCCGCCGCCCGATCGTCTCGGCATCGCCGATGCCGTGCTGTTGCGACCGACCTTGATCGTGGTCTTCGATGCGGTGAAGGACACGATCACCATTGTCACGCCGGTGCGCGCGCACGCCGGCGTGAGCGCCGAGACGGCGCGCTTGCGCGGCGACCGAACGGCTGTCCGCCGTGGTCGACGCGCTCGATCGGCCGCTGAATAAATCGGCGGCCCCGGTCGACGGCGGCCCGCTCGACGTCACGCCCCGCTCCAACACCACGGCCGCCGAGTTCAAGCAGATGGTGACGCGCGCCAAGGATTATATCGCCGCCGGCGATATTTTTCAGGTCGTGCTGTCGCAGCGCTTCGAGGCGCCGTTCGCGCTGCCGGCGTTTTCGCTATATCGCGCGCTGCGCCGGGTCAATCCATCGCCTTATTTGTTCTTCCTCGACTTCGGCACGTTCGCGGTCGCCGGATCGAGCCCGGAAATCCTGGTCAAGACCAGCGCCGGGGTGGTCACCATCCGGCCGATTGCCGGCACCCGTCCGCGCGGCTCGACGCCGCACGACGATGCGGCGCTCGAAGCTGAGTTGTTGGCAGACCCCAAGGAGCGCGCCGAGCATTTGATGCTGCTCGATCTCGGCCGCAACGACGTCGGCCGCGTTGCCAAAATCGGCACGGTCAAGGTGACCGACCAGTTCTTCGTCGAGCGTTACAGCCAGGTGATGCACATCGTCTCCAATGTCGAAGGCGATCTGCGCGCCGACCGCGACGGCATCGATGCGCTCGCCGCCGGCTTTCCGGCCGGAACGGTCTCCGGCGCACCGAAGGTGCGCGCCATGCAGATCATCGACGAATTGGAAAAGGAGAAGCGTTCGCTCTATGCCGGCTGCGTCGGTTATTTTTCCGCGGGCGAGGACATGGATACCTGTATCGCGCTGCGCACGGCGCTGATCAAGGACGGCACCATGCATGTTCAGGCCGGCGCCGGCATTGTCGCCGACAGCGATCCGGATCTGGAACAGCAGGAATGCATCAACAAGGCCGCGGCGCTATTCCGCGCCGCCGAAGAGGCCAAGCGCTTCGCTTCCGCCGCGCGGCGCGGCCAGTAGAAGTCCTCGTTCCGTTCACTTCACATTGGGATAAAGGCCCAATTCCTTGACCGCGGCCAAGCCTTCGGCGCGGTCGTCGACGAGTTCCTTGGCGAATTGCTCAGGCGGGCTGAACACCGGCGTCAGGCCGCGGCTCAGCAAAAACTTCTTCTGAAAGTCCGGCTTCGCCCCGATCGCCGCAATGGCCTTGTACAGTTTGTCGACAATCGGCTTCGGCGTGCCGGCCGGCGCAAAAATGCCGAAGAAGGTCGGCGCGATATGCTTGGTGTAGCCGACCTGTTTGAAAGTCGGAATCTCGGGCGCCAGCGGCGAAGGATTGTTGCCGTCGATGGCAAGACCGACAATCTGACCGGCGCGGATGAACGACACCAGGTTGCCGATGCCGAACATCGCGATCTGGGTCGTTCCCGTCAGCATCGAGTTGACCGCGTCGCCGCCGCCCTTGAACGGCACGCGGACGATGTCGACGCCGTTCGTCTTGTTGAACTCCTGCATGAAGGCGACCTTCGATAGCGACGGCGCCATATAGTTCAGCGCATTGGGCTTGGATTTGGCCAGCGCCGCCAGCTGGGCGAAGGATTTGACGCCGAGCGACGCATCCACCGCAAAAACCTGCGTCAGGTAATAGGCGCGCGTGATCGGTTCAAGGCTTTTGGCCGGATCGAAATCCGTATTCGGCTGGATGAGCGGGTTAATGGTGACGGTCTCGCCGGGGAGGATGCAGATCGTGTAGCCGTCGGGAGCAGCCCCCGCGCAGGCCTGCGCGCCGATCGTGCCTTCCGCGCCGGCGCGATCTTCGACCACGATTGAGGTGTTGAGCGCGGCGCCGAGCTGCTCGCCGAGCGCGCGCATGAACAGATCGCTCAAGCCGCCGGGTCCCTGCGAAGCAATTGCCTTGATCGGCCGCGACGGAAAATTCTGCGCCATCGCCGGCAGCGGCAACACGATCAAGGCAAGCAAAGCGAAAAGAGAGCGGCGCATGTGATTTCCTCGAGGGTATGTTTATTGTCGTTGCGGCGGAGATTGCCGCAAGATGACCGCTTGCGGCAAGCGGCTAAACTGGGCCAGAGGTCGCAGGTCTTTGGCGGCGGTGGTTTGCAGCGCCGGGTGCGCTACAGCGGTAACAAGGGGGCAAATCAATGCCGAATGCGGCGATGAAGGTCGAAAAGGGCGTCACCGTGCGGATGCGCGACGGCATCCGCATTTCGCTGTGCGTTTATCGGCCGGCCGCCGAGGGCCGCTTTCCGGCGCTGTTCGCCGCCTCGCCGTATCAATACGAGATGGACGACGTGCCCGCTTTTCCGCTGTTCCTGTGGCGCGAGACCGGTCCGATCGAATGGTATGTCGCTCAAGGTTACGCCTATGTGCACGCCGACGTGCGCGGCATCGGGCCGTTCCGAAGGCGAATTCGAGTTCATGGGGCTTACCGAGCAGCAGGATTACGTCGACCTGATCGGCTGGATCGTCGCGCAATCCTGGAGCAATGGCCGCGTCGGCGGCATCGGCCAATCCTATTACGCCATGGCGCAGTGGTTGATGGCGACCTACAACCCGCCCGGACTCGCCTGCATCGCGCCCTATGACGGCCTCGTCGACCAGTATCGTGGCTCGAACTATCACGGCGGCATCTACTGCTCTTACCGCTCGGTCTGGTACACGTCATTGCGCGCCGACAACCAGCACCGTCCGGCCGGAAAGCATGGCCGACCGCCGATGAAGCTCGATCTCACCGGCGAGATCATCAATCATCCGCTCGACGATGAATTCTGGCGCCAGCGCTCGCCCTATTGGCGGCTCGATCGGATCAAATGCCCGGTGCTGTCGATCGGCCATTGGGGCAAGATGGGCCTGCACCTGCGCGGCAACATTCTCGGCTATGAAGAGGTCAAGGCGCCCAAGAAACTCGTCGTCACCGGCGCGCGCAATACGTTCGAGGCGCACCGCCTGTTCGACCAGATCGAATTTCACGAGAAGGAGCTGCTGCCGTTCTACGATCTGCATCTGAAGGGCAAAAACAACGGCTTCATGGAGAGCGCGCCAGTGAAGCTGTTCGTCCGCGGCGACAATGTCTGGCGCGCGGATTTGCAATGGCCGCCCGAGAACACCACCCCCCTCGCCTTTTATCTGCGCAAAGGTCCGTCCGGCAGCGTCAGCTCGCTCAATGACGGCGGGCTCTCGACCGAACAGCCGGCGGCGGACGAAGCGCCGACCAGCTACACTTATCCGGACTGGCAATGGGTCAACGGCGTCGCGGTGATCGGGCCGGACGGGCGGGTCGACCCGGCGCGCCGCGTGCTGACATTCACCAGCGCGCCGCTTGAGGCCGACCTCGAAGTGATCGGGCCGATCGTGCTCAAGCTGTTCGCCTCATCGACCGCGATCGATACTCAATTTATCGTCAAGCTGACCGATCAGCATCCGCAAAGTCCGGCGGCGCGCGCGACCGCGGAGCAGCCGGCGTTTACGCCGGTATCGAAGGGCTGGCTGAAGGCCTCGCACCGCGACAAGGATTCGACGCGCTCGACGCCGCAGCGGCCGTTCTACCGGCACACCGATCCCAAGCCGCTCACGCCCGGCGAGATTTACGCCTTCGATATCGAGGTTCTGCCGATCGCCTACGTGTTCAAAAAGGGCCACCGCATCCGGCTCGAACTCGCCAACGGGGATTCACCCGCGACCGACGGCGTGTTCTCGCATCCCTATCACCCTTCGCTGATGGGCACCGACACCATCCATCACGATGGCGCGCACGCCTCGGCGCTGATTCTGCCGGCGACCCAGTAGACACCCAGGCCGCGGAGCTTCATGCCGCCCGATCGAGTTTCGGCGCGTAGCCGGCCTCCGGGAGTTTCGTCGCTTTGCGCGGCGGCGCGGTGAATTTGCAGCCGCACCATATCAGGATGATTGCCGCAGCCAGAATAAACCAGAGCACCACATCGACAGCCATGCTGTCCTCCATGGCCGCCCCCGGCGTGCGGATTCAATCAAGCATCGGGCGAAACGCTCCATGGTTTATTGTCGCAGGCCGTTAATGTCGCAGGGCAAATTCGGAGAACACAAATTCGGAGAACATCGGCCGCGTGCAACTTTTTCGCGCCGAAGGCTTTGACAGCGGAGACCTTTGACAGCCGAGACCTTTGCCAGCCGGAGAACATCGATGAAAGCCCTCGCCGCGATTGCCGTCGCCACCGCATTGTTCGGCACGATATCCATTGCCAACGCCCAAAATGCGCCGACCACTCAAACCTCACCGTCCCCAGCCAGCATCAATAAGAGCTCCAGAGCCACCAAGCCCTCGGGGGCGGAAAGCCGCGCGGCGGCGACCAACACCCGCGGGCGCGTCGCCGGGCATGGCAAATATTGCAGGCCGTCCGCTCGCGGCAGCCTCGATTGCTACTACGCCAGCATGCGCTCCTGCCAACGGCACGCCAAATCGAACAATCTGCGGTGCGTGACCAATCCCAATCGCCGCTAGAGCGCCGGAAAGAAGTGCGCCTCCAAAATTCGAAAGCCGCCGGGCGACCGGCGGCTTTACTGCCACGAAGCAAATGTATGACGGCATTGTAGAATGACGCCATTTAGAATGACGCCAAATGTGGAATGGCGCCAACGTATATGACGCCGCTAGCGCGCAGGCATTAGCCCGCGCGTCATCCGCAGCGCCCGCGGAAAAAGACGTTTAGCCGAGGAAACGGCTACGCCTTACTTCGGCATCGGCACGACCAGCGCGTAGCAGGCCGAAGACACCGAACCGTTGAGATTGTAGCACGACACGCATTTGCAGCCGGACGCGCCGGAGCAACCGGCGATCATCTTATGATGCAGCATGATTTGCGCATGATTGTGCACGGATGGCCCGACCGCGCAGGCCGGCCAAGCCGCCCACGCCGAACCGGAAAAAGCCAGCCCCGACAAAGCGAGCGCGAGGCCCGCCGATAGTGCAAAACGGCGCATTAGGTCCCTCCACCTGTTGCGATGCCCTAGGAAATCAGCCCCTGGGGGAACAAACGAGTTTCACATACCGGCAAATGCGGCGCAAGCTTGTATACTTGCGCCTGACTTCATTTTCACCGCTCGGTCCAACAAAAAAAAGCCTCGCGACGGCCGGCCGCGCTTATGCGGCGGCGACGAACTTGTAGCCATTCCCCCAACGCCGCACCCGGCCGGTCGACGGCGCCGGGAAGTGACTGGCGCACATGACTGTCGGATCTTCGCAGAAACGGTCGAAAATCTTGCGGCGGGTCTGCCCCGCTTGCACGGAATCGTAATCCGACATCATGCCGATCTCGGGATATTTGCCCTGCAACGGCGAATGGATCATGTCACCGGTGATCAGCGCATCGTCGCCTTTATTGCCGACCAGGACGGAGAAATGGTCGATGGTGTGGCCGGGCGTCGGGATGAACTGGATGGTCTCGTTGAGGGCAAAATCGCTTTTAACGACTTGCTCGCGCTTGGCAGCGACGATCGGCAGCACCGAATTGGTGATCCACGGCACGCTCGCCGGATTTTCCTTTTCCCGCGCCGTCCAATGCGCGAGCTCGCGATCGGTCATGACGTAGCGCGCCTTGGGAAAGGTCGGCACCCAGCGGCCGTTTTCGAGCCGCGTATTCCAGCCGACATGATCGCCGTGCAGATGGGTGCACATCACATAATCGATATCGTTGAGGGAGAGCCCGACGCTCGCCAATCCCCTTTCGAACCGGTCGCTGTCGAGCATATTCCAGAACGGCCGCGTCGGCCGCGGCTTGTGATTGCCGACGCACGCGTCGATCAGGATATTGTGGTGCGGCGTCTTGATGACGAAGCTCTGGATGCAAAGCATCAACATGTGGTCGGCATCGACGAATGTCGGTTGCAGCCAGGAGCGGTTTTCGTCGAACAGCTCCTTGGTCAGCGACGGGAAGAAGCCGAACAATTCGAAAACAGCCGCCCTGCTGCTCGATGACCGGATGAATGGTGGCGTCCTTGAGCGTGATCGGCCAAGCTGATGCGGTCATCGGGAGGGGTCCTCCGGGCGCGGAACTTTCGCCCGATGGTAGCGGTGCGTCCGCCTTGTCGCCACGGTGATTTGCGGCAAGGAGCGTCGTGCCGCAGAGCGCCGCCAGCCGCTATTCGGCGGCGATGAGTTGATTTTCGAGCAGCGCTGCGTTCTGCCGGGCGACGAAGTCTTCTTCCAGCTGCGCCAGGATCACGTAATTCCTGGCCAGGAGGCGGTAGCAGTCGCCGAATTTCGCCGACACCGTGGATTTGGCCACGGCTTCGCATTTGACCGCGTGCCGGCGCAGCTCGCGGGCCCTCGCCAGATGATCGAGCATAGGACGCTTACCCACTGACAACTGAACCACTCACCACCCCTTGCAGCCAAATTGATGCGCCGCCGAACGTCGAGCGTCAAAAGATTGCCGTTCCGACCTGTGGATAAGTAGCGGCGGCAGCTTCGCCGAGGGCCTCACCGCGCGGTTCCGCACTTAATGGCGTGGCCGCAATTTATGATTTGGCCGCGGGATCGCGATGAATCGGATCGACCCATAAAACAGTTTGCGGCTTCTCCGCCGGCTCGATGTCGAGATTGATCGCGATCGCCTCGCCGTCGCTGCGCACCAACACGCATTCGAGCACTTCGTCGCGGCTGGCATTGATCTCCTGATGCGGCACGTAAGGCGGGATGAAAATGAAATCGCCGGGCCCCGCCTCGGCGGTGAATTGCAGATGCTCGCCCCAGCGCATGCGCGCTTTGCCGCGCACCACATAGATGATGCTCTCGAGATGGCCGTGGTGGTGCGCGCCGGTTTTGGCGTCGGGCCTGATGGTCACCGTGCCAGCCCACAGTTTTTGCGCGCCGACGCGGGCAAAATTGATCGCCGCCTTGCGGTCCATGCCGGGCGTCGACGGCACATTGGGATCGAGCTGATCGCCGGGAACCACGCGCACGCCATCGTGCTTCCAGCGATCGGCGCTTTGACCGTGATCGTGAGCTTGATCGTGAGATTGGGGCATGCTGCCTGATAGCACAGCGGCTTGCCGTCCACGACCCCCAACGCGGGCCGGATTGTCGACGGCTCATGTGCGAAAATCATCACGCGATACGCGGACGCGCGAACGCCAGCATCCGAAACGCAAGCCGCCGCTTTGGGTTCCTCGACAATGACGCAACTTATGTTGTTCGAAATCCCGGCTGACAAACTTGACAATAAAAACAGTCGGTCCAGAATTTCACCGTAGCCATGCCGACACGGAGGTTAAGATGAATCCACCGGGTCAAGAGGCCGCGATAATTGTTGCGTCAAACGCTCGGGTCGCAACATAGCGGGCAACAAACGGGCGGTTTGCCGGGCGCGGCCGTCCGCGGGTCGCATCAGTCAGGCGAGACCCCAATTCCGGCCGCCCCGGCGATCGCATGATCGTCGCCTTCCAGTTCGCGACGACGGCATCCGACACAAAACCGTGGATTGCGGCAAAGCCGTAAGCGCTTCTGCCGTCGGGAGTTTGCGCCGCTACAGGGTGCTCGTCGTTGCGCGCAGCCGCCGCGCCATGACGCGCATCACGTTCAAGGCGAAATTCGGCGTATTGTTGCTGACGAGAAATAAAAACTGCTTCTCGCCCACGGCGACAAGCTTCACATCGGTTGCCGCAATTGCGGTCGCGCTGCGCGGCGAGGCATCGATGATCGCCATCTCGCCGAAGATGTCGTATTGCGACAGCGTTTCGAGCAGGCGGTTGCCGCGGCGGATTTCGACTTCGCCGCTCTGCACGACAAACAATTCCCGGGCGGCGTCGCCTTGCCCGAAGATGACTTCGCCGGCCTTGAATTCGCGGACGGCCGCCCCGGCGCCCGCCAAAATCCTAAAATCGACTGGTTCGTTCGCCATCTTCGTTCGCCACCTTCCGACGCCATGCCGGCTCGTGTCGCTCCGGCATTGCGAGGAGCGCAGGCGACGAAGCAATCCACGAGCCGCCGCGCCGCTGGATTGCTTCGCTAACGCTTCGCAATGACTGCCCTCACTCGCCGTCGATCTCGCCATTGCCGTCGCCGCCGCCACCGTCCTCGGTCAACCGCTCGACCGACGCCACCTTCTCGCCTTCGCCGGTCGAGAACACGATGACGCCTTGGGTGGCGCGGCCGGCGATACGGATGCCGTCGATCGGGCAGCGGATCAGTTGGCCGCCGTCGGTCACCAGCATGATCTGGTCGGACTCGTCGATCGGGAATGAGGCCACCAGCCGGCCGTTCTTCTCGGTGATCGCCATCGCCACGATGCCTTTGCCGCCGCGGCCGGTGGTGCGGTATTCGTAGCTCGAGGTGCGCTTGCCGAAGCCCTTCTCGGAAATCGTCAGCACGAATTGCTCGGCCGCGGACAGTTCGACGTAGCGCGTCTGTCCGAGCTCGATGGCGCCGGCGGCCTCCTCGGCCTCGGCGCTCACCTCCTCGGCGTCGCCATTGCCGCCGCGCCGCACTGCATTGGCGCGCTTGAGATAAGCGGCGCGCTCCTCGGCGCTCACCTCGACGTGGCGCAGGATCGATTGCGAAATGAGCTTGTCGCCTTCACCGAGATTGATGCCGCGCACGCCCATCGAGGTGCGGCCGGAGAACACGCGCACGTCGTTGACCGCGAAGCGAATGCACTGGCCGGCCGCCGAGGTCAGAAGGACGTCGTCGTCCTCCTTGCAGATCTGGACGTCGACGATGGCATCGCCCTCGTCGAGCTTCATGGCGATGATGCCGGAGCGGCGCACGTCGGCGAAGTCCGACAGTTTGTTGCGCCGCACGGTGCCGGACGTGGTGGCGAACATCACGTCGAGCTTCTCCCAGGTCTTTTCGTCCTCCGGCAGCGGCATGATGGTGGTGATGTTCTCGCCCTGCTCCAGCGGCAGGATATTGATCAGCGCCTTGCCGCGCGCCTGCGGCGCGGCCTGTGGCAGCCGCCAGACCTTTTCCTTGTAGACCTGGCCGCGCGAGGAGAAGAACAAGACCGGCGCATGGGTCGAGGCGACGAACAGCCGGGTGACGAAATCCTCCTCGCGCGTCTGCATGCCGGCGCGACCCTTGCCGCCGCGCTTTTGCGAGCGATAGGTCGACAGCGGCACGCGCTTGACGTAGCCGGCATGAGAGACGGTGACGACCATGTCCTCGCGCTGGATCAGGTCCTCGTCTTCCATCTCGCCTTCCTGATCGAGGATCACGGTCCGGCGCGGGGTGGCGAATTCGGTTTTGATGGCGATCAGCTCGTCTTTGACGATGGTCTGGATGCGCGCGCGCGAACGCAGGATGTCGAGATAATCGGCGATCTCAACGGCAAGCTTGTCGAGTTCGGCCTTGATCTCGTCGCGCCCCAGCGCCGTCAGGCGCTGCAACCGCAGATCGAGGATGGCCTTGGCCTGCTCCGCCGACAGCCGCGTGGCGCCGGCCTCCGAAACCACGTGGCGCGGATCGTCGATCAGCGTGACCATGGTGGCAACGTCGCGCGCCGGCCACTCGCGACCCATCAGTTCCTCGCGCGCCTCGTTGGCGTCCTTGGCGGCGCGGATGAGTTTGATCATCTCATCGATATTGGCGACCGCGATGGCGAGACCGACCAGCACATGGGCGCGATCGCGCGCCTTGCCCAACAGATGCTTGGTACGGCGGTAGATGACCTGCTCGCGGAACGCCAGGAACAGCGTCAGCAGGTCCTTCAGGTTCATCACCAGCGGCCGGCCATTGTCGAGCGCGACCATATTGGCGCCGAAGGACGACTGCAGCGCGGTGAAGCGGTAGAGCTGGTTGAGCACAACGTCCGGCACCGCGTCGCGGCGCATTTCGATCACGACCCGGAAGCCGTCGCGGTCGGATTTATCGCGCAACGCGCCGACGCCCTCGATCTTCTTGTCGCGCACCAGTTCGCCGATGCGCTCGACCAGATGCGCCTTGTTCACTTGATAGGGAATTTCCGAAATGACGATCGCTTCGCGCTCGCCGCGAAGCGTCTCGAACTCGACCTTGCCGCGCATGACGATGGAGCCGCGGCCGAGATGATAGGCGGAGCGGATGCCTTGGCGGCCGAGAATAATGCCGCCGGTCGGGAAATCCGGCCCCGGCACGATGCCGATCAGGTCCTCGATCGAGAGCGCCGGATTGTCGATCAGCGCAATGCAGGCGTCGATCACCTCGCCAAGATTGTGCGGCGGGATGTTGGTCGCCATGCCGACGGCAATGCCGCCGGCGCCGTTGACCAAGAGATTGGGAAAGCGCGCCGGCAGCGCAACCGGCTCGCGCTCGGTATTGTCATAGTTTTCCTGGAAGTCGACGGTGTCCTTGTCGAGATCGTCGACCAGCGCCTGCGCCACCTTCGCCAGCCGCACCTCGGTGTAGCGCATGGCCGCCGGCGCATCGCCGTCGACCGAGCCGAAATTGCCCTGACCGTCGATCAGCGGCAGGCGCATCGAGAATACCTGCGCCATCCGCACCAGCGCGTCATAGATCGACTGATCGCCGTGCGGATGATATTTACCGATGACGTCGCCGACGACGCGCGCGGATTTGCGGTACGGCTTGTTCCACTCATAGCCGTTCTCGTGCATCGAATAGAGAATGCGCCGATGCACCGGCTTGAGCCCATCGCGGGCGTCCGGCAGCGCGCGCGCCACGATCACGCTCATGGCGTAATCGAGATAGCTCTTCTTCATCTCCTCGGTGATGGAAACCGGGCGAATATCGGAAGGCCCGCCGCCGCTGGGCGGCGTATCATCCTGGTCTGCCAAGCGTGAAATTCCTGACGAATCGCGTGCGATTTTTATAGCCGATCGGGGCTTAGGGAGCCACCTTTATCGGCCTGGCTTACGTGGTATTTTTGCTAGCAGATTTAATAGCCTAAAGCTGAGTTTCCGCGCTCCCGTCAAGGCCGGGGCAAGGCCTCGCTTTTGCCCTCATGAGCCGGCTGCAAAAAGCGCGTGCGCCCCCCGCGCCAAACCCGCTGGCGCTATTGCCAAAGCCCCCTAAAATGCCTCGCGAAAAGACCCCGAGGGAGAGGTGCGCCATGGTTCAGCTCGTCGCTAGCGACATCAAGACCCGCGATGTGCTGGGCTGGAAGGGCGTCCACATCCTGCATTTCGCCGGCTCGTCGTGCTCGCAGAAACTGCGCATTTTTCTCAACCTGAAGGGCATCCCCTGGCAATCGCATCCGGTCGATCTGCCCAACAATGAGAACATGCAGCCGTGGTTTCTCGGCATCAATCCGCGCGGACTGGTGCCGGTTCTGGTGCACGACGGCGCCGTGCATATCGAGAGCAACGACATCATCCAATATCTGGAACGGACATTTCCCGAGCCGAAGTTCGTTCCCGCCGGTCACGAGACCGAGGTCGCGGCGCTCCTCAAGCACGAGGACGATCTGCATCTCGATTTGCGCACGCTGAGCTTCCGCTTCGTGTTCGCCCCGCCCGGACCGCCGAAGCCCGCGGCGGCGCTGGAAAGCTATCGCGCCAACGGCAGCGGCACGGTGGGCGGCCTCAACGATCATGAGAAACAGGTGCAGATCGCGTTTTGGCAGCGCGCCGCGACGGAAGGCTTTCCCGACCAACGGGCCCGCCTCTCGGCGCAGAAATTCCGGACCGAGTTCGACGCGCTCGACAAAGCGCTCGCCCGACAGCCCTATCTGATGGGAGACGATCTCAGCGTGCTCGACATTGCCTGGTTCATCTACGCGCACCGGCTTTCGCTCGCCGATTATCCGTTCGAACGCCTGCACCCTCACGTCCATGCCTGGGCGGAGAAACTGCGGGCGCGGCCGGAATTTGCCAAGGAAATCGGCCAACTGCGGCATTCGCCGCAGCAACTCGAAGCGATCCGCCGCGCTCAAGCCGGCAAGACGCTGGAGGCCGTGGCCGGATTTTAGCAATCCTGCCATCTTGGGGAGCGGCGCGAAGGTTTATGCCGGAAGGGCGCCGCTGGCTTTCGAGGCCATTGGATGTTGCTCGATTACGCCGTCTCGGCGCTCTTGACGCTGTTTGTCGTGGTCGATCCGATCGGCCTCGTGCCGACCTATTTGGCCGTGACCGAGGGGCTGCCGCGCGCGGCCCGCACCAGCGTGGCGATGCGCGCAAGCTTGATCGCCGGCGCGATCCTGATCGGCGCGGCGCTGGTCGGCAATTGGCTGCTCGACACGCTGGAAATCTCGCTCGTCGCCTTCCGCATTGCCGGTGGCCTGTTGTTGTTCGCCACCGCTTCCGAAATGGTGTTCGGCGTGCGCATGCGGCGCGAAAGCCAGACCGCCGAGGAGGCGGCGGAGGAGCATGTCCGCGACATTGCCGCCTTTCCGCTGGCGATCCCGCTGCTCGCCGGACCCGGCGCCATCACCGCCTGTCTCCTGCTCGCCGGCCGGGCCGAAGGCCGCGTGATCCTGCTCGGCATTCTTGTTGGCGTCGTGGTGCTTATCGCCGTTTTTTGCTTTGTCAGTTTCATTCTCGCCGAGCGCATCAGCCGCCTCCTTGGCCGCACCGGCAATATCGTGCTGTCCCGGTTGCTTGGCGTGCTCTTGGCGGCGCTGGCGGTGCAATATGTCGTCGACGGCATTCGCGCGATTTTCCCTTGAACATTCTGTGAGAGGCGCGGCGGAGGTGACAGCGGAAGCCCGGCGGCGAAACGGTGCGCTAAGCGTTCGTTAACCATAGCCGTTCACGATCACTTAAGCCTTACGCTCGGGAGACCGTCATGCCGGTTCTGGGAATTACGACGCCAACGTCGCAGCCACCGCTTCAACAAATTTCGCCAACATCCAGCCAGCACAAGCATAATGGCAATTCGACACCCTCGCTCAGCGACGTGGATGGGCTGCAGCAGAGCATTGGGCCGCCGGCCAATTCCACCGGCAAAATCGGCAGCATCCTCGACATCAGGGTATGAGCGGATATTCGCGTCCGCGCCGCCGAGCCGCGCGATATTCCGGAACTGATGCGGCTCAAGCGCGCGCTGGCGAGCGCCGAGAACTCGCTGCACGTCGTGCGCGCGGGCCCGACGGACTGGCTGCGCGACGGCTTCGGCCCGGACGCCGGCTTCACCGCCTTCGTCGCCGAATGCAGCGCGCGAAGATATGCGGGATGGCGACATGCAGCCGGCGCAAGCTCACCGGCTGGAACGGCCCGGTGATTTTTCTCCAGGACCTGTTTCGTCGATCCGGATCACCGCGCGAACGGCGTAGCCCGCGCACTGATAACCCGCGTCGCAGCCTTCGCGGCGAGCTCGGCAGTCCGATCGTCGAATTGACGGTGCGGGCCGACAATCCGGCGCAGAAACTTCTACCAGCAACGCCGGTTTTTTGCCGTTGCCCGAATGCCTCACTTATGTGCTGGCGGGTCCGGCGCTGGCGGCGCTCGCCGAGCAAAGGGCAAAGACCGTGGCGCCGTTTGAAAGTCAGCTAATTGTCGAGCCGCGGCTGCCAGATCATCAGGGCAAAGACCGCGAACAAGTCGATCAGAAGCAGAAGGCGAAGCGCGCACCAAATCCGGAACAGCCGGCGGTAGGCGGCTCGACAGCGGCATGCCGGCGAGCGCGGCCTCGCGCGTCAAATCGCGGATACGCATTTCGGTGCAAAGCGCCGCCCCCCAGCAGGCCACAGATGACCACATAGAGCGCGCTCGAAACAACGATCCAGAATTCGTTGAGCGGCGAAAGCCCGATGGCGAAAGCCAGCGGAAAGCCGCTGAGCGGCTGCAGCACGAGGGCGGCGGCCACCACCATCAGTTCGACCTTGACGACGAAGCCCGACGTCAAAGCGACAACCGAGGTGTTGCCCGAGCGGTGCGCCAGCACCATGAAGATGGCGAGACTGATCCAGCCGCCGAACATCGCGGTGACCGCGAACACATGCACGAATTTAATGGTGAAGATCAGGTCGAGCATCGTTTCATTCCGGGTGCGCCCAGCGCGAACCCGGAATCCATAATTACGATAGGCGAAAAGCAAGCGGTATCGCCGTGGCACCATGACCCATGCCGGGCTTATGAATTCCGGCGCTCGCTCGCGACGCTCGCCCGGCCGGAATGACACTTTAGAACGGAATCTCGTCGTCCATGTCGGCGGCCGCTCCCGCACGCGAGCCGGCGCCGGCGGCAGCCGCCACCTTGCGCGTCGGGCCCGGTGAGCCGAAGTCGCCGCCGCTTTCTTCGCCGCCGAAGTCGCCGCCTCCCCCGGCGCCAGCCCCGCCGGCGCGATCAAGCAAAGTGAGCTCGCCGCGAAACCCTTGCAGCACGACCTCGGTCGAATAACGGTCCTGGCCGGATTGATCCTGCCATTTGCGGGTTTGCAGCGCTCCTTCGAGATAAACCTTGGAGCCCTTTTTCAGATATTGCTCGGCAATGCGGCACAGATTTTCGTTGAAGATGACGACACGATGCCACTCGGTCTTTTCGCGGCGCTCGCCTGTCGTCTTGTCGCGCCAGGATTCCGATGTCGCCAGACGCAGATTGGCAATGGGCCGACCGTCCTGCGTGCGGCGAATTTCCGGATCTGCACCGAGGTTGCCGATCAGGATCACTTTATTGACGCTTCCTGCCATGATCTTCTCCGCTCACTGATCCGTTTCCGGTGACTGATGCCGGTCCGCCCGGCCGCTGAAGTCCGCCGCCGTTGAACCTAGTCGCATACCCGTAGCGGCCCGCAACAAGCATCGGCGTTATCCACACCAGTCCCCTGAAGTCCCCCGATTGTTCTAGTTTTGTTCTAGCCTTTGCGTGGCAAATCCGCAAGTGGAGGACGCCAGAAAATGCGCCAATCGCTGCGCCAATCGAACTTGGTTGGCTTGTCATTCCCCGCCTCGCCGTCGGCAGGGCATATCGTGGCGGATGTGGATAATCTCCGCCTCTGTTGCTTTTAGGTCACATCATTTTTGAGGTGGATCAGGTAGTTATAGGCAGGCGACGGCGATGCCAAGTGATTCCGTCGCGGCAAGATAGGCGCGAACGAGAGAGCCGCTTCGGGATAGCCCGCCCGGCCGTTTAGCGCAGTGGAGGATCGCGATGAAGCGATGGTTGATAGCTGGAGCCTTGGCGTTCGCTGCCTCTGGGCAGGCACTCGCGGCAGATCTTCCCGAACCGGGTCCGCCGCCGCCGCAAGCGCCTGTCGCGTACGTCCCGACGGTTGCGCCGGTCTATAATTGGGGCGGCATCTATTTCGGCGTCAATGGCGGCTACGGCTTCGGCAAGAGCCAATGGAGCAATACCGTCGCCGGCACGAGCAGCGAGTTCAATACCAGTGGCGCCATGATCGGCGGCACGATCGGTGCCAATTTCCAGACTGATGCATTCGTCTTCGGCATCGAGGGCGATTTCGACGGCTCATGGCTCAACGGCACGGGCACCGACGTAGTTTGCACGGCGGTGACTGTCACTGGCTGCGAAACCAAGAACAACTGGTTCGGCACGCTGCGCGGCCGCGTCGGTTATGCCGCCGACCGGGTGTTGTTCTACGGCACCGCCGGCGGCGCTTTCGGCAATATCGCCGAGGGGGTGAATGGTGCCCCGAACAGCGCATTTGCCAGCAAATCTGTGGCTGGGTGGACCGCGGGCGCCGGTGTCGAAGCAGCCTTCGCCGACAACTGGACGGCCCGGGTCGAATATCTGTTCGTCGATTTCTCGAACGCGTCGTTCACTACGGGCGCAGCCCCCACGGTGTCGCTCAATGCCAACCTGATCCGGCTCGGGGTCGATTACAAGTTCCGCTAAGACTTGGACTTAACCGATAGGCTTGAGCGGGGCTAACGCCCCGCTCTTTGCATTTGGAAGGCTTGGCATTTTGGATGGCTTATGGATTTCAGTGGGCTGTGGTTTTTTTGCACTATTCACTGCGACTGAGAAGCATTGTAGTAATTCTGTGCGGGGAGCCGCGAGGCCCCCTTCCGGGGGGTTGCGTATGCGATGGCTAGGTCCGGGACTGATGGCGCTGGCGATGGCGGCGACGGTTGTCGTTGCGCCGGCCCGCGCCGCGGATATGGCCGTCCCGCAGAGCTATTACCCGCCGGCCGCGGCACTGCCGCCCGCGATGTACAACTGGACCGGAATTTATGCCGGCGGCAATGTCGGCGGCGGATTGTTGTCGGACAGCATCAGCCCGGCAACGGCGCTCGGCACGACGACGATTTCCGGTACCCAAACCGCTCATCCCGCCGGCATCATTGGCGGCGGCCAGGTCGGTTTCAATTACCAATTCGATGCATGGGTGGTCGGTATCGAAGGCGCGTGGTCGGCCTCGAATATCAGCGGTTACGGCATCGGCGGGGTCACGGCTGGGCCTCCCGCGCTCGGAGCAACCCAGGAGCGCAACACCTCGAACCCGCCGTGGCTTGCCGCCGCTAGCGGCCGCGTCGGCTACGCCGCCAACGATTTACTGTTCTACGCCAAAGGCGGCGTCGCTTGGCTGCGCGCCCAATATATCCAGGACCAACTCTCGGCCGGCGCCACTCCGGCTAGCCAAACCTTAAACGAAAACCGCACCGGCTTCGTCGCCGGCGGCGGCATCGAATATGCGCTGACCGAGAATTTGTCGGCGCGGCTCGAATATGACTTCTACGATTTCGGCACCCAGACCTATCCGTTCACCGCAACGCCGGTGAATAACACCTCCTACCTGCACACTCTGACTGTCGGCCTCGACTGGCGCTTCACCCCGCAGCCTTCCGGTCAGCACTTTTGCGCGACCTGCTGACCGCCCCGGCGGGAACCCAGCCAAAGACTGACCCCAGCCAAGAATTACGGGAATAGCTCCGCGCGTCGGTCTGGCGCAGCGCCCCCGTTCTCACTATGTTCGGTAATATGCCCTGAACAGGTTGGCGGGTTGTCGTCCGCTCATTCCCGCCGCGTCGGCGGGAGTCCAGCTTGCCTCGGATGGGATTGAACATTCTGGGTCTTCGCTGGCGCGGGGACGAGCGGAAACTTGACCTATGAACGACCTGTTCGACAAATCAGCCAAGGCGAGCCGCGACAGTCGCGCGCCAAAATCCGTCCCGCCGGTCGCGGGCGCCCTCGATCGCCGCGTCATCTCCATCCGCGGCGCGCGCGAGCACAATCTCAAAAACATCGACCTCGACATTCCGCGCGACCAGCTGGTGGTGTTCACCGGCCTGTCCGGCTCCGGCAAATCCTCGCTCGCCTTCGACACCATCTATGCCGAAGGCCAGCGCCGCTATGTCGAGAGCCTGTCGGCTTATGCGCGGCAATTTCTGGAGATGATGCAGAAGCCGGACGTCGATCAGATCGACGGCCTCTCTCCGGCGATCTCCATCGAGCAGAAGACCACCTCGCGCAATCCGCGCTCGACCGTCGGCACCGTCACCGAAATCTACGATTACATGCGGCTTTTGTGGGCGCGCGTCGGCGTGCCCTATTCGCCGGCCACGGGGCTGCCGATCGAGAGCCAGACCGTGTCGCAGATGGTCGACCGCATGCTGGCGCTGCCGGAAGGCACGCGGCTTTATCTGCTCGCGCCGGTGGTGCGCGGCCGCAAAGGCGAGTACCGCAAGGAGCTCGCCGAATTCATGAAGAAGGGCTACCAGCGGGTCAAGATCGACGGCAAGTTTTACGAGATCGCCGAGGCGCCGGCGCTCGACAAGAAGTTCACCCACGATATCGACGTCGTGGTCGATCGCGTCGTGGTGCGCGCCGACATCGCCGCGCGGCTGGCGGATTTGCTCGAACAGGCGCTCAAGCTCGCCGACGGGCTCGCGGTCGCGGAGCTGGCCGATGCCGCGCCGGTCGAGGGCGCCAAAGCCAACCGCCAGCGCAACCAGACCGCCGAGCGCCTCGTCTTTTCGGAAAAGTTCGCCTGCCCGGTCTCCGGCTTCACCATCCCGGAGATCGAGCCGCGGCTGTTCTCGTTCAACAATCCGTTCGGCGCCTGCCCGAAATGCGGCGGGCTTGGCGTCGAGCAGCACATCGACGCCGATCTCGTCATCCCCGACAAGGACCGCACGCTGCGCAAGGGCGCCATCGCCCCGTGGGCCAAATCTTCGTCGCCCTATTACACGCAGACGCTGGCGGCGCTCGGCAAGCACTACAAGTTCACTCTCGATACCAAATGGAAGGACCTGCCGAAGAAGACGCAGGACGCCATCCTCTACGGCTCGGGCGACACCGAGATCCGTTTCTCCTACGACGACGGCATGCGCGCCTACGACACCAAGCGCGCCTTCGAAGGCGTAATCACCAATCTCGAGCGGCGCTACAAGGAGACCGACAGCGACTGGGCGCGCGAGGAGATCGCCCGCTATTTCACCGACGTGCCGTGCGACGCCTGCAAAGGCTACCGGCTCAAGCCCGAGGCGCTGTGCGTCAAGATCGGCGGCTGCCATATCGGCGAAGTGTCCGACATGTCGGTCAAAGGCGCAGCCGCCTGGTTCACTGAGCTACCCCAGAGGCTGACCGACAAGCAGAATGAAATCGCCGTGCGCGTGCTCAAGGAAATCCGCGAGCGGCTCAAATTCCTGGTCGATGTTGGGCTGGAATATCTCACCCTCGCCCGCGCCAGTGGCACGCTGTCCGGCGGCGAGAGCCAGCGCATTCGCCTCGCCTCGCAGATCGGCTCCGGGTTGACCGGCGTGCTTTACGTGCTCGACGAGCCCTCGATCGGCCTGCACCAGCGCGACAATGCCCGGCTCCTGGAAACTCTGAAGAGACTTCGCGACCTCGGCAACACCGTGATCGTTGTCGAGCACGACGAGGACGCCATCCGCACCGCCGACCACGTGCTCGACATCGGCCCCGGCGCCGGCATTCACGGCGGCCACGTCATCGCCCAAGGCAGCGTCGCCGACCTCGAAGCGGCGCCGGACTCCTTGACCGGCAAATACCTCTCCGGCGAACTGATGGTCGAAGTCCCCGAGCGCCGAACGAAGAATCCGGCGCGGACGCTGAAAATCGTCGGTGCGCGCGGCAATAATCTGAAAAACATCACCACCGAAATCCCGCTGGGATTGTTCACCTGCGTCACCGGCGTATCCGGCGGCGGCAAGTCGACGCTGTTGATCGACACGCTGTACAAGGCGCTGGCGCGACGGCTCAATAACGCCAGCGACGCCCCCGCACCCTACGACCGCATCGAAGGGGTCGAGCATCTCGACAAGATCATCGACATCGACCAGTCGCCGATCGGCCGCACGCCGCGCAGCAATCCGGCGACCTATACCGGCGCCTTCACGCCCATTCGCGAGTGGTTCGCCAACCTGCCGGAAAGCAAAGCCCGCGGCTACGAGCCCGGCCGCTTCTCGTTCAACGTCAAGGGCGGCCGCTGCGAGGCCTGCCAGGGCGACGGCGTCATCAAGATCGAAATGCACTTTCTGCCCGACGTCTATGTCACCTGCGATGTCTGCAAGGGCAAGCGCTACAATCGCGAGACGCTGGACGTGCTGTTCCGCGGCAAATCGATCGCCGACGTGCTCGACATGACGGTCGAAGAGGCGCTCGATTTCTTCAAGGCGGTGCCGCGGGTGCGCGAGCCGCTCGCCCTCCTCCACCGCGTCGGCCTCGATTACATCCATGTCGGCCAGCAGGCCACCACGCTGTCCGGCGGCGAAGCGCAGCGCGTTAAGCTCGCCAAGGAATTGAGCAAGCGCGCGACAGGCCGCACGCTTTACATCTTGGACGAGCCGACCACCGGGCTGCACTTCCACGACGTGGCGAAATTGCTCGAAGTGCTGCACGAGCTTACCGACACCGGCAACACCGTCGTCGTCATCGAGCATAATCTCGAAGTGATCAAAACCGCCGACTGGATCATCGATCTCGGCCCCGAGGGCGGCGACGGCGGCGGCGAAATCGTCGCCGCGGGCACGCCGGAAGACATCGTGCGCGAGAAGCGCAGTTACACTGGGGCGTTCTTGAAGCCGGTGCTGGCAAGGCGCGGCGCGGAGCCGCGGAAGAAGAAGCGGGTTGAGGCGGCGGAATGATGTGCCTATCCCTCCCCTGCGGGGTCGCTGCAGGGAGGTTCGGCGCCAACGGATCGGCGCGAAGCGCCGTCCGATGACAGGCTCCGCGCCGGGGTGCGGTGACCGGGCATGAGCGAGACTTTACGTCGCGTGCAAGCGCTCGTCGGGACCGGCGAAATCGAGGTTTCGCGGCATGGCTTACAGGAATTGGCCGCGGATGATATTCTGCTGGACGATGCTGTGGCAGGCACCTCCGAAGCTTCGCTGGTGGAAGATTATCCGGACTTCCACAAGGGACCATCGGTTTTGGTTTGACAATGCGACAGCGCCAATCGACCCATTCACGTGCTTTGGGGTATTGCACGCAATAGATTGACACCGGCGGTGCTTGTTACTGCCTATCGACCCGATCCCCGGTTATGGTCCGAGGACTTTATGCGACGGCGAAAATGACAGAAAAGCGCAAAAGCATCGAGCTGATCCACGAAGGCAAATACGCGGCGGAAGTCGCGATTGAGCCCATTTATGGCGAGGAAAGCTGGTCGCCTACTATGTCCCTCGATGACGCGCGCAAGCTCGAAGCTGTTCGTTTCGCGCTGCGCCGCGGCGAACTCGGCGAAGCTTCCAAGTACGGACGCGTGTTCGAACTGACGCCGGTGGCAGCGAAGTAATTTTGAATGGCGGAGTGTCATAAGGCGTGGATGGTCGAACAAGCGCGGTCATGATGAAGGCGCCCTGCCCGCTTCCGCTCGCTGCCGCGCGGCCCCACATACCAGCAAAGCCCGCACCCGCGCACGCAACAGGAAGCATGCCATGCCCACCGACCTGTCCACCGCATCGCCAACCGACCTGCCCCGCCTGATCGGCATCAATCACGTCGCGCTGGAAGTCGGCGACATCGACGCGGCGCTGGCCTTCTACGGCAAGATTTTCAGCTTCAGCTTGCGCGGGCGCGGCGACGGTCAGGCCTTCATCGATATGGGCGATCAGTTTCTGGCGCTGATGGAAACCAAAACGCCGCATCAGGATCGGGCGCGCCATTTCGGGCTGGCGGTCGACGATCGTGGCCGCGTGCGCGAACTGGCGCAGGCCGCCGGCGCCAAGATGGTCGACGGGCCGTTCCTCGATTTTCTCGATCCGTGGGGCAACCGCATCGAAGTCGTCGCCTATGCCGACATCCAGTTCTCCAAGGCGCCGCAGGTGCTGCGCGCCATGCAGTTCGACGGCGATAAGAGCGAGAAGGCGCGAGAGCAGCTTGCCGACAAGAACATGGCGCCGTAGGCACCGGCCGACCCGAAGGTCCAGGCCGATTGAACCGATACGCTGAGGTGCGAGCCAACGGGTCCGCGCGAAGCGCGCGGCCCGATGACAGGCTCAGCGAGCCTCGATGGGTGCATGCCGAAGGGCCTGGGAACGCATCCTTCGAGGCACGCCTTCGGCGTGCGCCTCAGGATGACGCAAGCCTAAACAGCCTCCCCCTGCGCGCTTCAGGGCGTGGTAATATCCTGCCATGACCCTCGACGACATCGAAGAAGCCATCCTCAAACTGCCGCCCGAAAAGCTCGCCGAATTGCGCCGCTGGTTCGCGGAGTTTGAAACCGGCATGGCGCCGCCGAAAGCGCCGGTGCCGGCGGCGCGAAAGCTTGGCCGCATTGCCGGACGGACGCTCGCCGAATTTCGCAAGCTGTCGCGCGAACCCTAAGCACGAGGCTTTCCGGCCATGGCAACACGGCAAGCGCGGCTCGACGCTTTCACCCACGACGGCGAGCCGCCGGCGGAGGAGCCGCTCGAACTCCTCTGCGAGGACCATGTCGGCACCTATGTCTTGCCGTTCCTATGCCGGTGGACGAACGACGCGTGGCACAGCGTCGAAAGTGGCGAGCGCATCCAGGCGGCCGTGATCGGCTGGCGGCCGCGCCGCTAGCTCGATCATCGGCATCGTCGTTGCGAGCGTTAGCGAAGCAATCCAGTGCGAAATGCACGGCGCCTGGATTGCTTCGTTGCTGACGTTCCTCGCAATGACGGCTTACCCCGCTCGTCCCGCGACGGCGGGGACCCAGGCTGGCTTCCAGCTTGCGCGGAATGAGCGGAACACAAGCTCGGGCCTACTTCGGCTCGATCCCGGCCTTCGTCATGACGTCGGTCCAGCGCGCTAGATCGGCCGCGAGCATATGCGCGGTGTCGGCGGGCTGGCTGGCGCTCGGTTTCATCCCCTGCTTGTCGAACAGGTCGATCACGCCGGGCGCGGTGACCGCCGTGGCGATCTCGTCGCGCAGCTTTTGCGCCACCGCCGGCGGCGTGCCAGGCGTCGCCAGGATGACGTAGTAGTTCGACACGTCGGAAAACACGCCAAAGCCGCCTTCGGTAAAAGTCCCGACCTGCGGCAGCGCCGCCAGCCGCTCCCGGCCGGTCACCGCGACGCCGCTGACCGCGCCCGACTTCACCTGCGGGATTTCGATCGGGGTGGCGTCGAACATGGCGTCGATCCGGCCGCCGAGCAGATCGCTCAGCGCTTCGGCGGCGCCCTTATACGGCACGTTGACGACATTGATGCCGGCGGCGAGGCGCAGCAGCTCGACGCTGAACGAAAACGAACCGGTGGCGCCGCCGCCGGAGCCGAAGGTGACCTTGCCGGGGTTCCTTTTGGCATGGTCGACAAGGTCGCCGATGTTGCGGAAGCCGAGCGCCTTGCGGCCGGTGAGGATGAACGGCCCGCGGCCGACTTCGGTCACCGCCGTCATCTTGCGCACGTCGAACGGGTAGTCCTTGGTCGAGGGCTGCGCGACCACGGTGGCGGTGGAGATGAAGAACAGCGTATGGCCGTCGGGCGCGGCGCTGGCGAGCTCGCGATAGGCCGGCTCGAAAGCGCCGCCAGGCTTGTTCTCGACATAGACGTTGGTGTTAAGGCTTGCCGACAGCCGCTGCGCGATCAGCCGCGCCGTGACGTCGGTGCCGCCGCCGGGCGCCAGCCCGACGATGATGCGAATCGGCTTATTCGAAAAATCCTGCGCCGCCGCCTGGCCCGCGCCGGAAAGAGCGATCGCAATCGCCATCAAGCCGGCAAGTACCATCCGTTGCAGCGTCATTGTCTCCCCCTCTGCTTTTCTTGACGCAACCTTACCGCAGATTACGCTCCGGGCGATAGCCGCTGCCGGCGCGCGACTGGGTTGCTAACGCGCTTCCATCGGCGGTCTGTCCAATACCGGAGCCTTGTCATGTTCTCCATTCGCGGCAGTTGTCTTTGCGGCGGCGTCACGTTCCAAATCGACGGGCCGCTGCTCGCGCCGATGAATTGCCATTGCTCGCAATGCCGCAAGCAGCATGGCGCCGCCTTTCGAAGCCGCGTGCGCGTCGCGGCCAAAGATTTTCGCTTCCTTGCCGGCGAGCATCTGCTGACATTCTACGAAAGCCCGCGCGGCTATCAGCGCGGCTTCTGCCGCAACTGCGGCTCGCCGATCCTCAACCGTGCCGGGCCGAACTGGAAGGCGCCGGCCGCCTTTCCTGACGGCCCGCCGCAATACGGCGTCGCGCTGGCCTTGCTCGACGATCCGCCGGCGCGGCCGCAACTGCACTGCTTCGTCGCCAGCAAGGCACCATGGTTTGAGATCACCGACGACCTGCCGCAATATCCGCAGTACCCGCCGACGGGGTGAGCCCGGCTTGCTCCGCCTCTTCTGGCCCGGTAGGCAGGACCGCAATGCCAATGCCGCCTGCGGGAGGATCGCGTGAGTGAACCGAACATGGATCTGGCGCATCTCGGCCATGTCGAGATCCTGACGCCGAAGCCCGATGAATCGCTGAAGTTCTTCACCCAGGTCTTCGGCTTGACCGAGTCCGGCCGCCAAGGCGACAGCGTCTATCTGCGCGGCTGGGACGATTACGAGCGCGCAACGCTGAAAGTCACGGCCTCGAGCACCACCGGCATTGTGCATACCGCGTTCCGCACGCGTAGCGCCGAGGCGCTGGCGCGCCGGGTTGCGGCGCTGAAAGACACGCCGCACCACGTCGGCTGGATCGACGGCGATATCGGCCACGGCCCGGCCTACCAGTGCCGCGATCCCGACGGCCACCTCATCGAGCTCTATTACGAGACCGAATGGTATCAGCCGCCGGCCGAACTCAAGCCCGCGCTGAAGAACCAGGCGCAGAAATATCCCGCGCGCGGCATTTCCGTGCGCCGGCTCGACCATCTCAATTTCTTTGCGATCGACATTCCCGGCGCGCGGCGCTTCTTTATGGACAAGCTCGGCATGCGGCTGACTGAGCAGATCGTGTTCGAGGCCGGCGAGCAGGCGATCTGGCTCACCTGCACCAACAAATCCTACGATCTCGCCATCTCGCTCGACCATTCGGGCGTGCCGGGACGCTTCCATCACGTGACCTTCGCGGTGGACAGCCGCGAGGACGTGCTGCGCGCCGCCGACATCGCTCTCGAAAACGGCGTGTTCATCGAGACCGGCCCGCACAAGCACGCCATCCAGCAGACGTTCTTTCTCTATCTGTACGAGCCCGGCGGCAACCGCGTCGAAGTCGCCAACGCCGGCGCGCGGCTGATCCTTGCGCCGGACTGGAAAACCATCGTTTGGAACGAGGCGGAGCGGAAGAAAGGCCAAGCCTGGGGGCTCAAGACGATCGAGTCCTTCCACAGCCACGGCACGCCGCCGGCGCCGCGCAAGGAAGCAGCGGAATAGGCCGCAATCTTTCGCGGCGCTCGACGACCGCGATCCGACCGGCATGTCCCGTATCGTCCGCGGGCTGACCGGCCATTGCGGCTGACGGTTTAGGTGTCGATCTTACTCAGCACCTCCTGCATCTTCTGCAGCACTTCGCGGGTCCTTTCTGCGTAGAACGAGTTCACCACCTCGCTGATCGCCTGCACTTTCGGGTCGAGCGGGTTGATCCCGGCGGCCACCAAGCGAACGTGCAACTCCTTGAGGACTTCATCTTTCTCGAACATGTCGTCTCCGGTTCCCTGCCCCGCCGAACAAGCGATAATAGCGCCTCTGCGCCGCGCCGTCCGCGACAATGCCGCCCGCCCCCTGGCGCGCCGGCAAAGCGCCGCTTATGCTCGCGCCGATTCCGTCGGTGAAATCGTCAGGAAACGCGAGGGTCGGCAATGGCGAAGAGCAAACGCAAGACGACAGCTGCGAAAGCAAAGAAGAAAGCGAAAGCCCGCACCAAGGCGGCCCCCAAGAAAAAAGCTGTCAACAGCGCCAAGAGGAAAAGCGCCAAGAGGAAAAGCGCCAAGAGGAAAAGCGCCAAGAACGCCAAGAGCAAAAGCGCCAAAATGAAAGGCGCCAACAGAAAAGCCGCCGGCAAAACCGGCATCGCCGCGAAGCGGCACAAGGCCGCGCCGAAAAAAGCCGCACCGAAAGCACCCGCGCCGCAGCGACCCGCACCCGTTACGGCCCCGAACCCTGTGCCAAAGACGGCCGTTCCGCCGGCCGCGAAAAAAGGCCTCGTGGACAGGATCGAGAGCGCAGCCGCGGCGGTGGTCGATATCTTCACCAGTGCCGAGGTTTTGCACCACAAGCTGGACCCCGGCATTTCGAACGAGCCGGAATAGCGCAGGCTCAAGCAAGCTTCGCTTCATCGCCAGTGACCCTGCGTGATGGCTCATGTCCTTGCCGATCCGCGACGACGCCGCCCGCTCCCGCTTTGAGCTCGAGGCCGGCGGCGTCACCGTGTTCATGAATTACCAGCGTTCCAGCAACGTGATCTCGCTCGATCACACCGAGACGCCGGTCGCGGCGCGTGGGCGCGGGCTGGCCTCCCAGCTCGTCAAAGGCGTGCTGGATGAGGTGCGCTCGCGCGGGCTCAAAATCGTGCCGCGTTGCCCGTTCGTGCGCGCCTACGTGGAGCGGCACCCGGAGTATCGAAATCTCCTGGCGTAAGCTTGCTCCGATACAATCTTTTGATGGCGCGCAGCGCCGCTCAATGCGCCTAAGCCGCATCCGCCGGCCGCACACGCCGCGCGATCTCAGCCCCGTTTTCGCGTTCGACCATCGCGATGTCATATTGGCTCTGCAGATCGAGCCAGAATTGCGCGCTGTTGCTGAAATAACGGCCGAGACGAACGGCCGTGTCGGCGGTGACCGAGCGCCGGCCGTTCAAAATGTCGGTGATGCGCCCGGACGGAACGTCTATATCGAGGGCGAGCCGATTGGCGCTCAGGGAGCGAGCGGTCAGCTCCCGCTTCAACAAACGGCCTGGATGAATGGCTGGAAGCAACGGTTTTCAACCTTTATGATAGTCGACGATCTCGACTTCGTAAGCGTCACCCTTACGAAACTCGAAACAAATGCGCCAGCGCGCGTTCACCGTCATCGCCCATTGGCCTTTTCGCGCTGCCCGCAGCTTGTGCTGGCCAACGCTTCTGAGCGGACTCAGATCGCTCAGCGCCTTGGCTACGTTTAGCGCCAAAAGCAGGTCGACGGCCCCTTCGAAGTCGAGACCACGCAACTGGTTTGGTCGCTCGCCCTCCCGACCCCGCGTCGAGGGGCCGATTTCTTGCAACGCCGTTGCGCAATCCGGGCCCTCCCCGCGGCGGAATCGAAATGCTATGGCGGACAGGGGCTTGGCGAATCTCTAGGTGGTGGTTGTTGGCTGATCTTCGGACTCATACTGTGGCATGACTGCGAAAACACCAGTCGTCGGCGTCATCGGTTCGGCGCATCTGGCGGAAGGCAAATTTCCCGCCCAGCGGGTCAGCGAGCGCATTCTTTCCGCCGCGGCCGGCGCCGCCGGCGCACTGCCGTTGATCTTCGCCGGCAACCCGAAGATCACCGAAATCGGCGCCTTGCTCGATACCGTCGACGGCATCCTCCTCACCGGAGCGCGCGCCAATGTGCATCCGAGCCATTTTGGCGAGGCGGAGCATCCGTCCTATGAGCCCTATGACCAGCCGCGCGACGCGCTGGCGCTGACTTTAATCCAGGCGGCGGTGACACGCGGGGTGCCGCTGTTCGGCATCTGCCGCGGCTTCCAGGAGATCAATGTCGCCTTCGGCGGCACCCTGCATCCGGAAATCCGCGAATTGCCAGGCCGCATGAACCACCGCGCGCTCCGCCTCGCCAATGGCGAGATTAACGCGGATCCGAAAGTGATCTACGCCGAGCGACACGAGGTGCGGCTGACGCCGGGCGGCCAATTCGCAAAACTGCTCGGCACCGAATGCATCCGGGTCAATTCATTGCACGGCCAAGGCATCCTCAAAGCCGGCGACCGCATCGTCATCGAAGGCGTAGCGGAGGACGAAACGATCGAAGCCATCCGAGTCGACGCCGCCGCGAACTTTGCGCTCGGCGTGCAATGGCATGCCGAGCACATGGCCGACAGCAATCCGGGCGGCGACAATCCGAATCGCGCCTTGTTTGAAGCTTTCGGCGCCGCGTTGCGCAAGCACCAAGCCGGGCGCAAATAAAGGTGGGCGGCCAAGGGCGGGTGTCCACCCAGCCCCTTGAGTGTCAGTTCTTGTGGCTGCGGAGGGTCGGTCGCGGACCTGTGCATCGATTTCCGGGTCGATACCTGGATCACTCCCCCGCTAAGGTTTTCGACCCGATTTCACATTCGGCCGACGCCGCGGGACGCGATTCTTATCTGCTGGTTTCTCCGCTGGCAGGCGCGGAAACTTTCTCCCGCCAGTTGTCCGTTGCCCAATGAACGGTTCCTTCAAATCCCCCTTCGTTCGGAACTATTGTCTTTGCATTTGCTTATTTTGGTAGTTGCGGCCTCGGACCGCGCAGCAAGCGATAACAACTCGGGAACCACACGATGGACAAGCGAATTGTCGGACTCCTCGGCGCCGCAGCGGCGCTGACCACTCTGCATGCGTCCGCCCAGGCGACGTCGGCGCAACCCACCGGCCCAGCGCCGGCCGCGAGTTATCGGGACTTGCTCGACCCCATTCCGAACGCCCTAAGCGTCTTAAAGGCCGACGATGCCCGGATCGCCAGCGGCGCGACCGAGCAGCCGGTGCAATTGGCGCAGTATTTCTACCATCATCATCACCATCACCATCATCATCATCATCACCACCGCTTCATCCGCGTCCTCCCCCGGCCGTATTTCCACCATCACCACCATCACCATCACCACCATCATCACCACGGCTTGGGCGTCTATATTCGCTGACACCGCAAATCATTGGTGCTGCAAATCATCGGCTAAGAGTATATTGCACTGCTGACCGGCGCGGGGCCAATGTCCCGCGCCGATCGTGCTTGGCGTCACCTCACCGAAATCCAGCCGGGGCGATGGATAAACACCTGCACTACGGAGCGACCGCGAAGGCTCTCCATTGGCTCGTGGTGGGGCTTCTTGTCGTTCAATATTTCATTGGCTGGTTCATGCCCGACATCAAACGCGGCATGACGCCCGGCGTCGCCATGACGCTGCACGTATCGATCGGGACATCCATTCTTGCCGTCATTGTCGCGCGCTTGGTCTGGCGCATGACCCATCCGGTGGCGCCTGAAAGCTCTCTACCGCCATGGCAACGTCTGACCTCCGAAGCGGTCCACTGGTTGCTTTATCTCTTGGTCCTCGCAACCACGCTCTCAGGCTGGCTGTTCGCGTCTGCCCGCGGTTGGACCATGTCCTGGTTTTTCATGGTTCCGCTGCCGATGCTGACCGCCGGCAATGCGAGGCTCCTCCGAACCATTGACGGCTGGCACCAGGACTTCGAGTGGGCTCTCTTGATTCTGATCGGGCTGCACGTCGCCGCGGCGCTCTTGCACCTGGTCTATTACCGCGATGGCGTCATGCGGCGCATGCTGCCGCAAAGCTTGCGCCCATAAACCACTATCGATGAACTGCAATCGATGAATTGCCGCCCGCCAGTCGCGACCGGGCTCTTCAAGCCTTGACGTGCTTGCCGACGAATTTCACCATCTCGGCAAAAGCGCCACCGATTTGCGACAGGTCCGGCGTGTGGCCCTTGTGCCGCTCCATCTCGATATAGACGAGCTCGATATCGCCGCCAGCCTTGCGATAATTGGCGACGAAACGCTCCGGTTCATTGCCGGGAAAATCCGACTCGGTGTCCTTGTAATCATGCACGTCGTCGCCGCGGGCCTGGAACCAAATAGCGGGCGGCAACTCCACCTTCTCGCCGCGCTCGAGCGCCAGCATCGGATTGCCCTCCGCCATATCGGCTTCCGACGGCCAATAGGCGTCATGGCGCGGCACGATGCTCTTGCCCCATTCCTCGCCGCGTTCGATCGCGCGCTTGGCGTGCCGATAGCGCGACAGCGGATTGATCACCGGCCACGACATGACGACGCAAGGCACGCTGGCATCCACCGCCGGCGCGCCGGCTGGCAGCGCGATCGCCGCATAGCGCGGGTCACGGGGCCGCATGGCGACCAGCATAGCCAAATGACCGCCGCTCGATTGCCCGGACAACGCAATAAGCTCCGGCCGCGTTTTCAGCTCGTCGGCATGGGTTTTCGCCCAGCGCACGGCGTAATTGATATCCTGCACCGAGCCCGGATATGGCGCCTCGTTGCCGGAACGGAAGTCGAGCGCGATCGACACGATGCCATGCGATGCCATGAATTCATGGCGCAAATGCTCGGTTTTGCGGTCGCTCATGCACCAGGCGCCGCCGTGGCATTCCACCAGCGCCGGGAATGGTCCCTTTCCGCGCGGCGTAAACACGCGCGCCAATAGCGGTTTGTCGCCGTGACGCAGATATTCGATGTCCTTGGTCTCGAATGCGGTGGTTTCGGCGTCCAATACTGCGGTTGTCATTGGGTTTCCTTCCTCATTCTCCGATGCACGGCTGTGTTGTCACCGGTATTACGCGGGTCTTCTCGTTGCAGGCCCCGGTCGCGATCTCATTGGCATGATGCCATAGAGGGCCGAATTCTCACAGCCGCAGCATGGGCCGCTTGCCCTTGGCGGCTTTTTCGCTTGGCACTTTGACCAAGGCCTCGCCGTCCAGCACCACTTTGCCATCGACGGCGCAAACGCAAGACAAGCCAGGCCCGGGATTTGGCGGCGATCAGCTCTTTCACCGTCACCCTGACGACGACGGTGTCGCCGATCTTCACCGGCGCTCGAAAATTCAGTGTCTGGGAAATGTAAACCGCACCCGGTCCCGGCAGCCGTGTTCCCAGTACCGCCGAGATCAAGCTTGCAGTGTAGAGCCCGTGGGCAATGCGCCCGCCAAACGATGTGCGGGCGGCGAAATGCTCCGACAGATGGATCGGGTTGCGGTCGCCGGTGAGCTGGGCGAAACCAACAACGTCAGACGACGCCACCGTCTTCTCCAGACGTCTCGGTCATGCCGACCGAAAGGTCCTCGAAGAACAGCGTGCGCAGCGGCGGCAGATTCATTCCGGCAAGTTACCAGACTCTTTCACGCCGCACGCGCTGGCGCTCTTGCGCCGTCGGCGGCCGGCAGGATGACGCTGCGCGTCATGGTGCCGAGCGCAACCGCGCCGATTGACCAACAGAATGCAGGAAATCCAAAGCGCCCAATCGTAGGATTTCAGCCCGGAGACGACGTAGCCGGTGACAATCGGCGCCAGCAGCCCGCAGAGATTGCCGCTCAGGATCGTAAGCCCGATCGCCTTGCCGACATCGCGCGCGTTGTGAACGAGATCGGTGACCAGCGAAAGATTGAGCGAGATCGCCGCATTGATGCCCGACAGCGACAGCGCGAACAGCGCCAGGATCAGCGTGGTGTTACTGGTGAAAGGCACGAACACGATCACGGCGGACAACAGCATGCAGGCGATGACGATCGCGCGCCGCCCGCCGGCCAACAGAGTGTCATTCTTCAACAGCCGGTCGCTGAGAATGCCGATGACGATGCTGACCGGAACCGCGATGGCCCATGGTATCGCGGTATAGAGACCGGTCTTCATGATGGTGAGATGCTTGGTATCCTGCAGATAGCTCGGCATCCAGAACAGCAGCAGATAGAGCGTATAAATGCCGGACGCCTGCGCGATCATCGCGCCCCATTGCGACGGCGATTTCAGCAGATCGACCAGCACGCCGGGACTGCCGTGCAGGCCGATCTCGTCGGGCGAGCCGGCGGAACGCTCGGTCAACGATCTTTTTGCGCTCGTCGGCGGACAGCCAGCTCACCTTCTCCGGCCGATCGAACCACAGAAGATTGCAAGCGAGCCAGATGACGCCCAGTGCGGCGAGAAAGACGAAGGCGGCGCGCCATCCCCAGGCGCTGGCGATCGCGGCGGTGACGACCGCGCCGAGCGCCGGACCGAGAAAGCTGCCGGCGCTCCAAAAAGCGTTGGCGACGCCGCGTTCGCTCGCCGGCATCCATTCGCGCACGATGCGGCCGCAGGACGGTATCGACGTCGCTTCGCCGGCTCCCATCGCCATGCGCATGACAATCAGCGTGGCAAAGCTCCACACTCCGGCGGTCGCCGCCATCGCCAGCGACCACAACGCGATGCCGATGGAGTTGATGTTGCGCGGGGCGAAGCGGTCGAGCAGGATGCCGATCGGCAGGAGGCAAAGCACATAGGTCCAAAGGAACGACGAGAACAAAAAGCCCATCTCGACCGGCGACAAGCTTGAACTCGCCGCGCACCGCCTGCGCCACGATACCCAGCGCCGAACGATCCATGTAATTGATCGTCACCAGCGCCAGCATCAGCACATAAACCCAGCCGCGGCGAAAATGGCCGCCAGGCTGCGCACTGGCTTGCATGGTCATCGATTGGCCCCCCAATTCCGGCTTATTTTTGTCGTTAGAGCCTCAGGCGCGCGCTAGCGCGCGCCATGCCGTCGTTGCGTCTTAGCTATTGCTTCGGCGGCGGCGCTCCGCCCGCGGCCGCCGGCGGCGCGCCTGCCGTCGCGCCCGCGGCGCCGCGCGGATCGTTTCGGTTGGACATGCAACTCTTGAGGAATTTGACGCGCGCCGGACCTTGCAGTTTCTGGTCGTCGGCGCCGAATTTGCACGTCACCATCTTTTCTTTGGCCGTCAGCGCGAAAGAGGGAGCGCTCGGCAGCATGGCGATCAGCAAAGCGGCGATAGATGCATATCGAAGCATGGCGTTTTCCCGTTTACCCCCTGAATACGAGGCTGCATTGTAGGCATTCTTTGGCGCAATACCATGGCGCAAATTGGCGCTATAAGGCAGGCCATGAACGCCTCTCCCCGTATCAGCGACGTCCTGACCCGCATTAAGCCCGGCATGACCGGCACCGCCGAACTCCTGGTCGGCCCCGAGCATACCGCGCCCTTTGTCGGTTCCGGGCGCATCGCGGTGCTCGCCACGCCGGTGATGATCAATGTCATCGAGGCGGCAGCCCTGGCGGCGATCGAGCACGAGCTGCCGACCGGCCATCAGAGCCTCGGCATCCACCTCGACGTCAGCCACACCGCGGCTACTCCGGTCGGATTGCGTGTCACCGCGACCGCCGAGGTGCTGCGGCTCGAGGGCCGCACCGTGACCTTCCGCGTCGAGGCCCGCGACGACTTCGAGCCGATCGGCGGCGGCACGCATCAGCGGGTCGTCGTCAGCGTTGAGCGGTTCGACGAACGGGTCCGCCGCAAAGTCCGCGGCGCGAGCTAAGCGCGCCGGCCGGCAAACCAGCCGATGACAAACAGTACGACAGCGCCCACCAGCGCGGCGTAGGCATGCAGATGATGGATGTGGTCGAGCCCGCGCTGTAGCCAGGCATGAATGTCGGCAACGAGCCGGCTGGCATCGTGAAATACATGACGGCCGCGATGGCGCAGATGATAGCGAGGAGGTAGGCGATCATTTTCATCGGATAATTCCTTATCGCAATCGGCAAGAATACTTGAAGACGGTGAGTTAGCACGACCGCGCCGGTTGTGGCGAGACCACAATTTCCACAGTCGGTGGACGCTTGTCTTTGCCGGTCAGTGCGGCGATGATTGCGGTAAAATATTAGGGGGGACCACCATGATCACTCGGCTCGCGGCCGTCATTTCGGCAGTATTCGGACATGGGGCAATCAGGCTTGCCCGAATTGGGCTTGCCCGAGTCAGCCTTGCCGCAATCGGCCTTGCCGCAATCAGCCTTGCAGCAATCAGCCCGCCTGCCAGCGCGCAATCGCTGGACGACCTTTACGCCAAGGCCAAGGGCGAAGGAGCCTTCGTCCTTTACGTGGGCGGCCCGACTGCGCCCTGGGAGGCCATGGCGAAGGTGTTCAACGCCAAATATCCAGGCATCACCATCTCGATCAGCGGCGGCTTTTCCAACGTGCTCGACAAAAAGTCGATGCGCAGATTGCCGCCGGCAAGCTGGAAGTCGATGCCGCGATCTTGCAAACCATCGCCGATTTCGTGCGCTGGAAAGCCGCCGGCCACCTTGTCGACTTTCAAGCCGGCCGGCTTCGACAAGATCGATCCGCGGTTCAAAGACGCCGACGGCGCCTATTGGGCGACGATGGTCAATGCCGTTCCGTATATGTACAACACGGAGAAGGTCGCCCCGGCGGACGTACCGAATTCGGCGCTGGATTTTCTGAAAGCCCAGTTCAAAGGCAAGATCGTAACCGCCTATCCGGCGGACGATGACGTCACGCTGTGGGTGTTCTACCACATCGTGCAAAAATACGGCTGGAGCTACATGGACAAGTACATGGCGGCGAAGCCCAATTTCATTCAGGGCCATCTTGGCGAACAGCGCAGCATCGGCTCGGGAGAAAACCTGGCGACATTCGATTCGATCTACAACATCACGACAGTGCTGAAAAAGCAGGGCATGAAAGTCGATTCGCATTTTCCGACGGTCGATGCGACGCCATTCTGGCCGCTGTCCGGCGCGATCTTCAAGGGCGCTCCCCATGAAAACGCGGCAAAATTGTTTCTCTCCTGGCTGTTGGAGCCGGCGCAGCAGATCGCGACCGAGACATGGTCGGGCCGCAGCGACGTGCCGCCACCGGCCGGCTACAAGCCCATTTTCGACTACAAGGTCGTCACCGACTATAAGGCGTTTCTGGTCGATACGACCAAGATCGCCGACCTGCGCAAACGTTTCGAGAAATACTCCGGGCCGGTCGTGAACGCAGGCGGCGTGCGCTAGCAGCGAGTTTTAGGCGGCCGCGGCTTCCGTTACCGGCGTCGTGTGCGCGGCCTCGCCGCTCTCCAGCGCGGCGAGAATCCGCTCGACCAGAGCGCGCGCCGAATCGGCGCTCAACTCGACGGCCACGCGATCACGGCCGCCTTCACCCTCATTGGTGAAGTCGATGGCGAGCACGTGGTCGAGCGTCGAATAATACGGATGATCGAAATAGACATTGGCCGTGTCGATGCGCATCCAGCCTTTGCGGCCTTTGGCGCTGCCGATGAGCGCCGCCTTCTCGACGATATAGGAGCACATGATGCGTTCTCCCGTTACTCGGCCGCGACGCTGGCTGCGGCCGCGCCAAGATAGCGTTCGTAGAAGGCAAACACCTTCTTCCAGCCGTCCGCCGCCTGGTCCGGGCGATAAGCGTCGCGCGCGGTATTGAAGAAGGCGTGCCCGGCCCCGTCGTAGCGGTGAAACTCGTAGTTTTTGCCGAGCTTCTTGAGCACCGCCTCGGTGCGGTTGACCTGATCCGCGGTCGGATTGGCATCGTCGTTGCCGAAAATGCCGAGCAGCGGGCAGCTCATTTTTTCGGTCAAATCGATCGGCGCGACCGGACGCTTGTCGTTGAGCTGTTTCGGATCGTCGACGATGACATTGCCGCCCCAGCAATCGACCGCGGCGTCGATGCCCGGCAAGGTGCAGGCAGCCAGATAAGCGTGGCGGCCGCCGGAGCAGAAGCCGATCACGCCGATTTTGCCGCTGGCGTTGGACTGGGCGCGCAGAAAGGCCATGGCGCCGGCCGTGTCGCCCATGACTTGCGCGTCGGCGACGCCGCCTGCCGCGCGGACCCGCGCGCCGATATCGTCCGGACTGTCAGAGCCTTCGCGGAAATAAAGATGATGCGAGATCGCCGCATAGCCGTGATGCGCGAATTTGCGCACGACTTCCATGGTCCATTCGTCCCAGCCCGGCAGATGATGGATCACGACAATGCCGGGGAATTTTCCGGCGCGGCGTGGGACGCGCGTAATAGGCGTCGCCCTCATCGCCATTATGCGCGCGGAACTTCACCGGCTCCGCCTGCAGACCTTGATAATAGCTCATATGCCAATCTCCTGATGTCGCCCTGTTTATATCATTTGCCGGCGGGTGCGGCCGCCGAAGGCGAATTCGGGCAACGGTGCAGCACCGCCTTATAGGTACCGTTACTGTCGACGAATTCGACCGTGTTGTCGGGCTTGGGCGTGAACGTGATGTTGCCCATCAGCGGACCGCTCGGAAATTTGCACTCGACATGCTCGGCGTAGCTGTCGCCGTTCTTTTTCGTATCCAAGATCGTGCAGACGCCGACGTTGGATACGATCTCCTGGGCCGAGATCATGACCTTGGCAGTCGCGGGGTCGGTTCCGTCCCCCTTGCAGGCGACATTTTGGGTGTAGTTGCCGGCAAGCGGAAAATCATCGGCCGCCGCGGTGCCCAGCGACAGACCGAGCGTTACCAGCGTAAGCCCGATGCATCCGGCAAGCGGATGAATGGTTTTGTACACGTTACCCTCGTCATTTCCGTATTGTGCTTCGGTAGTGTTCCGGTCACCGCCTGCGTCGCCGCAAGCGGCGTCGTGCCGCGAATTTAACGAAAGTCGGATGCGCCGCCAACTTTTTTCGGAGCACGTGCTGCGGAACTTTCGAGACTGGAGCATGTTCGGCAAAAGTGGAAGGCGGTTTTGCGAAAGCGCGGGCTCAATAAACACCCGCGAGCGATTATGGCAGTCGCTTCCAGGCCGGCCGCAAATTCTTCAAGCGAAAGTCGAAATCCAACGGCTCGCGAACAGCGCAGGCGTTACTGATCGCGGAACCCGTCGCTGATCACTTTAATACGCGCCGCCGACCATTGTCTGGGCCCGTTAGCGTCCTGGTCGGCGGTATCACAATCGACGTTGCCGAGGTCGGCGAATTGTCCCTTCTTGTTGTCGAACAGCCATTGATGGCAGAGATTGCTCGTACCGGGCATGTAGAGGATGGAGCCGGTATAGATGTCGTCGCCTTTGGGCGCCTGGTAGGTACCGCCGGCCGCTTCACGCTTGGCGGCTGTTACGTATTCATTGGTCGCCATGGCACCGAGTGCCAGCACCGCGGCGATGGCAGCAATGGCGACGAACGTCTGGCGCGAGCCGCCGGTGGCGCGCCGCCGCGTTGTCGCAGGACGAGAAAAGCGATCCATTCTCGACGGGCCTTCAAAAGCCGGACGATCCGACACTACACCGGCACGGATCGCCGCCGGCTAATCGACGCCCAGATGACTAAAAAACCGATAATGCCGCCGCCGGAATGCCCGGCCAGGCAAAAAGCTTGAGGAACACCATGCGTATAAACTGGGTGAACAAACATCCGTATAAACCGCGTGCACAAAAAAAGACGGCGCCCGAGGGGCGCCGTCAGCTCCGTTTGAAGCGATTGGATGGTTAGATTTTAGTGGGCGGTCAAGCCCGACGAATCCTCTTCGACCACCGGGTCCGCCACCTCGACCGGCTTTGCCGTCGGCTCTTCCCAGACGATCGGCTCGGGCTTGCGCACCAGCGCACGCGCCAGCACCTCGTCCATGCGCGATACCGGGATGATATCGAGCCCGCTCTTGATGCAGTCGTTGATCTCGACAAGATCCTTGGCGTTCTCTTCCGGAATGAGCACGGTCTTGATGCCGCCGCGGTGCGCGGCGAGCAGCTTTTCCTTCAAGCCGCCGATCGGCAGCACGCGGCCGCGCAGCGTGATCTCGCCGGTCATGGCGACATCGCGATGCACCGGAATGCCGGTCATCACCGAAACGATGGCGGTGACCATGGCCACGCCCGCCGACGGACCGTCCTTCGGCGTCGCGCCTTCCGGCACGTGCACGTGGATGTCGCGCTTGTCGAACGCCGGCGGCTCGATGCCGAAGGCGACCGCCCGCATGCGGACATAGGATGCCGCCGCCGAGATCGATTCCTTCATCACGTCGCGCAGGTTGCCGGTGACGGTCATCTTGCCTTTGCCGGGCATCATGGCCGCCTCGATGGTGAGCAGTTCGCCGCCGACGTCGGTCCAGGCCAGGCCGGTGACGACGCCGACCTGATCCTCGTCCTCGACCTCGCCGTAGCGGAACTTCGGCACGCCGAGATAATCCGGCAGGTTCTTGTCGGTGACCGCGACCGACGTCTTCTTCGAGATCGTCAGCTCCTTCACCGCCTTGCGGATCAGCGTCGACAGCTCGCGCTCGAGATTGCGCACGCCCGCTTCGCGCGTGTAGCGGCGAATGAGCGTGAGCAAGCGCCTCGTCGTCGACCGACCATTCCTTCGGCTCGAGGCCGTGCTTGACGATCGCGTGCGGGATCAGGTGCTTGCGCGCGATCTCGACCTTCTCGTCCTCGGTGTAGCCGGCGATCCGGATGATCTCCATGCGGTCCATCAGCGGCGGCGGGATATTGAGCGTATTCGCCGTGGTGATGAACATCACGTTGGAAAGATCGTAGTCGACCTCGAGATAGTGATCGTTGAAGGCGTGGTTCTGCTCGGGGTCGAGCACTTCGAGCAGCGCCGACGACGGATCGCCGCGGAAATCGGCGCCCATCTTGTCGACCTCGTCGAGCAGGAACAGCGGGTTCGAGGTCTTCGCCTTGCGCATCGACTGGATGACCTTGCCGGGCATCGAGCCGATATAGGTCCGCCGATGGCCGCGGATCTCGGCCTCGTCGCGCACGCCGCCGAGCGACACGCGCACGAACTCGCGCCCGGTCGCCTTGCGCGATCGACTTGCCGAGCGAGGTCTTGCCGACGCCGGGCGGGCCGACCAGGCACAGGATCGGGCCGGTCAGCTTATTGGCGCGCTGCTGCACCGCGAGATACTCGACGATGCGTTCCTTGACCTTCTCCAGGCCGAAATGATCGGCGTCGAGAATCTGCTCGGCGAGCGCCGAGATCCTTCTTGATCTTGGACTTCTTGTTCCACGGGATCGACAGCAGCCAGTCGAGATAGTTGCGCACGACGGTGGCTTCCGCCGACATCGGCGACATCTGCCGCAGCTTCTTGAGCTCGTGCTGCGCCTTCTCGCGCGCTTCCTTGGAGAGCTTGGTGCGCTTGATCTTCTCTTCGAGCTCGGCGACTTCGTCCTTGCCGTCCTCGTCGCCCAGCTCCTTCTGGATCGCCTTCATCTGCTCGTTGAGGTAGTACTCGCGCTGGGTCTTCTCCATCTGCCGCTTGACGCGCGTGCGGATGCGCTTCTCGACCTGCAGCACCGAGATTTCGCTCTCCATCAGGCCGAGCACCTTCTCCAGCCGCTCGGTGACGCTCGGCGTCTCCAGGATCAGCTGCTTGTCGGGAATCTTGACCGCGAGATGCGAAGCGACGGTGTCGGCGAGCTTGGCATAGTCCTCGATCTGCTGGACCACGCCGACCACTTCCGGCGACACTTTCTTGTTGAGCTTCACATAGCCTTCGAATTCGTTGATCACCGAGCGCGCCAGCGCTTCGGCCTCGACCTGATCGCCGGCGGAATCCGCGATCACGACGGCTTCGGCCTCGAAATATTCCTCGCGGTCGGTGTATTGCTTGACCTGGGCGCGCGCGGCGCCCTCGACCAGCACCTTCACGGTGCCGTCGGGCAGCTTGAGAAGCTGCAGCACGCTGGCCAGCGTGCCGACCGTCGTAGATGGCGTCGGTCGCCGGATCGTCGTCGGAGGCGTTCTTCTGCGTCGCCAGCAGGATGAACGTATCCGAGCGCATCACCTCTTCGAGCGCCTTGATCGACTTCTCGCGGCCGACGAACAGCGGCACGATCATGTGCGGGAAAACCACGATGTCCCGCAGCGGCAGCACCGGATAGGCCCGGCTTTCGCCGGCGGTCAGGAGCGGCTTGGGTTTGGCGGCACGCTTGTCATGGCCCCAGTTCCTTATTGTTGTGCACCTCCGTCGCGACCCGCAGGATGCGCTGTCACGACGGACTGCCGGCTGCGCGATGACGACGACACGCTTTTCGCGCGTTCACTATAGGTGGCGTCGCGCCGCGGGCGTGTCAAGAAAGCCCGGATTTTCCGCAGCAAAACTGCGGCCTGCGGCCGACGGCGCGCGCGGCCGCGCCGCCGAATTGCGGGTGCCGGATGTCGGCCACCCGTCAGGCGCTCGCTCCGCCGGCATCGCCGGCGCGATCGGACCGGTCGGCATAGATGTAGAGCGGCCGGGCGCTGCCCTCGACGACCTCGCGCGAGATCACGACTTCCTCGACGCCTTCGAGGCTCGGCAGATCGAACATGGTGTCGAGCAGGATGCTCTCCATGATCGAGCGCAGGCCGCGCGCGCCGGTCTTGCGGTCGATCGCCTTGCGCGCGATCGCCGACAAGCGCCTCATCGGCGAGCGTGAGGTCCACCGTCTCCATCTCGAACATGCGCTGGTATTGCTTGACCAGCGCGTTCTTCGGCTCGGTGAGGATGCGCTTGAGCGAAGGCTCGTCGAGATCCTCCAAGCGTCGCCACGACCGGAAGCCGGCCGACGAATTCCGGGATGAGGCCGTATTTCAGCAAATCCTCGGGCTCGACCTCGCGGAAAATCTCGCCCTGCTTGCGATCCTCCGGCGCCACCACCCTGGCGCCGAAACCGATCGAGGTGGAGCGGCCGCGCGCGGAGATGATCTTCTCCAGGCCGGCGAAGGCGCCGCCGCAGACGAACAGGATGTTGGTGGTGTCGACCTGCAGGAACTCCTGCTGCGGATGCTTGCGGCCGCCCTGCGGCGGCACGCTGGCGATGGTGCCTTCCATGATCTTGAGCAGCGCCTGCTGCACGCCCTCGCCCGACACGTCGCGGGTGATCGAGGGGTTGTCGGACTTGCGCGAAATCTTGTCGATCTCGTCGATATAGACGATGCCGCGCTGCGCGCGCTCGACATTGTAGTCGGCCGACTGCAGCAGCTTCAGAATGATGTTCTCGACGTCCTCGCCGACATAGCCGGCTTCGGTCAGCGTGGTCGCGTCCGCCATCGTGAACGGCACGTCGAGGATGCGCGCCAGCGTCTGCGCCAGCAGCGTCTTGCCGGAGCCGGTCGGCCCGATCAGCAGGATGTTGGACTTCGCCAGCTCGACGTCGTTGTGCTTGCTCTGATGATTGAGCCGCTTGTAGTGATTGTGGACCGCGACCGAGAGCACCTTCTTGGCGTGGTCCTGGCCGATCACGTAGTCGTCGAGCACCTTGCGGATTTCGCGCGGCGTCGGAATGCCGTCGCGCGACTTCACCAGCGAGGACTTGTTCTCCTCGCGGATGATGTCCATGCACAGTTCGACGCATTCGTCGCAGATGAAGACGGTCGGCCCGGCGATGAGCTTGCGCACCTCGTGCTGGCTCTTGCCGCAGAACGAGCAGTAGAGCGTATTCTTGGAATCGCCGCCGCCAACCTTGCTCATTCCAGTCTCCGTCTCCTCGCGAGCGCAGCACTTCAACTGACACCTTACGAAGCGCTGCGCTAAAATTCCGTAGCACGCACCGCCCTGATCGCCCGCAACCGCCAACGTGCCTACACGTCCGGCACCCAGCACAAGCCGACCATGCTAACGGCGTGCCAATCAAGAATCCATTAACGATAACGCGAGTTTGAGCCAGTGTGTTTTCCGGACCACACCGCCGATAACGCGCTTGACCGCCGTCTGGCCTTGGCCGCCGCTTTGGACCGAGCAAATCGGCCCATTTGAGGCGGCGGCCGCGCCGCGGCTCTAGCTCACCCCCTTGAGGACCGGTTCCGTCTTCAGGCCCGGTTCCTCCGGCCGCTTCTCGATCACCTTGTCGATCAGGCCGAAATCCTTGGCCATCTCGGAGGTCAGGAACATGTCGCGCTCCAGCGCATCCTCGATCTTCTTCAGCGGCTGGCCGGTATGCTTGACGTAGATTTCGTTCAGCCGCCGCTTCAGGTTCAGGATTTCCTGGGCGTGCAGCATGATGTCGGTCGCCTGGCCTTGGAACCCGCCGGACGGCTGGTGCACCATGATGCGGGCATTGGGCAGCGCAAAGCGCAGATCCTTGGCGCCCGCGGCAAGCAGCAGCGAGCCCATCGAGGCCGCCTGCCCGGTGCACAGCGTCGACACCGCCGGGCGGATGAACTGCATCGTGTCGTAGATCGCCAGCCCCGAGGTCACGACGCCGCCCGGCGAATTGATGTACATCGACACTTCTTTTTTCGGATTGTCCGCCTCGAGGAACAGAAGCTGGGCGACCACCAGCGAGGCCATGCCGTCCTCGATCGGGCCGGTGATGAAGATGATCCGCTCCTTGAGCAGCCGCGAATAGATGTCGTAGGCCCGCTCGCCGCGGTTGGTCTGCTCGACCACCATGGGGACGAGGTGTTCATGTAGAGTATCAGTCGGGTCGCGCATGGATCACCTGAAAGTGGCCGCTGAAGGGCACGGACTTACCTCGACCGGTGCCAATGGCTCGCCGGTAGTCGCAGCTACCTGCCGCTGCGCCTAATGTGACTGAGTCGGTCGCGTTGTCGAAGCCGCCGTCTGCATCGCCTTACCGATCGGACATGCCGCGCAGTCTCGGCGTTACCGCAGATAAGCGCGGAAATCCCGCCGGCAAGACGTGAAATCCGGCGTCAAGCGGCCTTACTCCTCGTCTTCCTTGAACAACTCTTCCCGCGACACCTGCTTGTCGGTGACATCGGCAAGCTCGAGCAGGAAATCGACGACCTTGTCCTCGAACATCGGCGCCCGCAAAGCGGCCAGCGCGCCCGGATTGTTGCGGTAATAGTCCCAGACCTGCTGCTCCTGGCCGGGCACCTGCTGGCCTGCGCGACCACGGCCTGGCGTCAGCTGCTCGTCGGTCACCTTGATATTGTTCTTCTCGCCGATCTCCGCAATGCACCAGACCGAGCCGCACCCGGCGTTCGGCGATGCGCGCGGTATTCGGCGCGGGCCTTTTCCTCGGTCGTGCCCTCGTCGGCGAAGGTGCGGTTCTGCTGCTTGAGATCGTTCTCGATCGTCGGCCAGACGTTGTTGAATTCCTGCTCGACCAGGCGTCGGCGGCGGCTCGAATTTGTGGCGCGCGTCGAGCTGGTCGAGCAGCGCGCGCTTGAGCTTCTGCCGCGAGGCGGCGGCATGCTCGCGCTCGATGCGCTCGCGCGAGCGCTTCGCGCAGCTTGGCGAGCGATTCCAGGCCGAGCGTCTTGGCGAAAGTCGTCGTCCATCGTGACGTCGCCGGGCGCTTCGACCGTCTTTGCCGTGACCGCGAAGGTCGCGTCTTTGCCGGCCACGGCGGCAGCCGGATAATTCGTCCGGGAACTTGACGTCGAAGGTCCGGCTCTCGCCGGCCTTGATGCCGATCAGGTGGTCCTCGAAGCCGGGGATGAACTGGCCCGAGCCCAAGCAGGATCGGCACATCCTCGCCGGAGCCGCCCTCGAACGGCTTCGCCGTCCATGCGTGCCCTGGAACGATACCGTGACCCGGTCGCCCTTCTCGGCGCCTTCGGTCTTGGCCGACGAACGGCCGGTTCTGCTCGGCGAGCGTCTGCAGCGCCTCGATCGATCTCGGCGTCGGTCGACCGGCGCCGTGAGCCGCTCGAGCTTGATGGTCTTGAAATCGGCCAGCGTGATCGGCGGCACGATCTCGATCTCGACCGTGTAGGCGAGGTCGGCTTTGCCGGCGATGACGCCTTCGACCGCGCCCTCTTCCGTCGGCAGCACCACTTTCGGCTCGGTGGCGAGCTTGAAGCCGTGATCGGTGACGATCTTGCTGTTGGCCTCGCGCACCGCGGCCTCGATCACCTCGGCCATGGCCGACTTGCCGTAGAGGCGCTTGAGATGCGCGACCGGCACCTTGCCGGGACGGAAGCCGCGGAGCTGCACGCGGCCCTTGAGCTCGTCGAGCCGCTCGTTGACCTTGCGCCTCGAGATCGGTTGCGGGGACGACGACGCGATATTCGCGCTTGAGACCGGCGGCGGCAGTTTCAGTCACTTGCATCGGCATTACTCTTCACGGCGCGAGATCGAGCGCATCCCGGCCAAGTTGTGGAAAAACCGCCCGGCTGGTGCGGGCGGAGGGGCTCGAACCCCCACGACTTTCGTCACGGGAACCTAAATCCCGCGCGTCTACCAATTCCGCCACGCCCGCGAACGCGCAGGGCGGCCTCGGCGGCGCGGCTTATATCATGCACGGCTGGCAAGCTACTATAAAATGCGGCCGGTCGGGCCATACTCACGCGCAGATTTCAGGTGAGTAAACGCCGGTAAACCCGTGGCAGCATTTCGGGCAAATCCTCGGCGATCAGGCCGGGGCCGAAGGCGCGCCGCGGCCTCGCCGTGCAGCCAGACCGCGGCCGAGGCCGCCTCGAAGGCCGGCATGCCCTGCGCCAGCAGGCCGGTCGCAATCCCGGTGAGCACATCGCCGGCGCCGGCGGTGGCCAGATAGGCCGGCGCATTGGCGGCGATCGCGGCGCGGCCGTCGGGCGCCGCGACCACCGTGTCGGCGCCCTTGAGGACCACGATCGCGCCGGTCAGCGTGGCCGCGAGGCGCGCTCGCTCGAGCTTCGAGCCGACTTTAGTCTTGCTCGTCCAAGGCACCGAAATATCGTGCGAATTCTCCCTCGTGCGGCGTCATGATCGTCGCCCTGCCCGCGCGCGCCTTGAGCGCCTCGGCAAGGCGCTGCGGCGCCTCGGCAAAGCTCGTCATGGCGTCGGCATCGAGCACGACCGCGCGCTCGCCCGCCAGCGCCGCCAGCACCCGCTCGCAGGTCGTCTCGCCGACGCCGAGGCCGGGCCCGATCGCCACCGCATTGAGGCGCCGGTCGCCGAGGAATGTCGCAAGCTCGGCGGCGCCATCGACCGGCCGCACCATGACGGCGAGGTTTGCCGCAGCATTGACCGCCAGCGCCTCGCGCGGGCTGGCGATGGTCACGAGCCCGGCGCCGGCGCGCAAGCGCGCCGCGCGCCGCCAGCCGGGCCGCGCCGGTCGACCACGACGGACCCGACACCACGACGGCATGGCCGCGATCGTATTTGTGGCCCGTCGATCGCGGCACCGGAAAGTGCGCGCGCCACAAGCGCCGGACACGTTCTCGAAGGTCGTCGGCGCGATGCTCTGCCAGCACGGCCGCCGGGAATGCCGATATCGGCGACGCGAGATCGTGCCGCAATGCAGCCGGCCGGGCAGCAGCAGATGCCCGGGCTTCTTGCGAAAGAACGTGACGGTCTGCGCCGCCTTGACGGCGGCGCCCATGACCGCGCCCGAGGTGCCATTGATGCCGCTCGGCAGATCGACGGCGACGATCGGGCGCCGCTTGCGCATTCATGGCCTCGATCATGGCGCGCGGCAGCCCTTCGACCGGCCGGTCGAGGCCGGCGCCGAACAGCGCGTCGATGACGACGTCGGCGTCGCCGAGCGCGGCCGGGCTCGGCGGCGGCGACCGGCACCGGTCCAGGCTTTGGCGGCAAGCGCGGCGTCGCCCTTGAGCCGGCTCGACGTCGCCGAGCCAGCATCACCTCGACGCCGATAGCCGCGCTCCGCAAGCAGCCGCGCCGCGACAAAGCCGTCGCCGCCATTGTTGCCCGGTCCGGCGACGACGATGACGCGGCTGCCACCCGGCTGGCGCGCGGCCACCGCCTCGGCGACCGCGCCGCCTGCGTTCTCCATCAGCCCGATGCCGGCCATGCCGCCGGCGATCGCCAGCCGGTCGGCCCGGCCATTTCGGCGTTGCTCAGAAGTTCAATCATGCGCGGCACGATAGCCAAAGCGACCGGCGGCGCGAATATGCGGCTCTGCCGCAGTCGCCGTCGGCGCATTGACGAGATAATGGGCAGTGTGCCTATTTTATCGGCGGCGGCCCCTTCGCAGGCGTCGCACAGAATCCCTCAGACCACGTTCTAGTCTACTGATCCGACTGTCAGTTTCCGCGCGCTAAGCGGCCTTGGCACGGGACCTGCTAACCAAGGCTCGGTTCCGACGGATGAATTGCTCGGCCAGGGAGCCGGGAGACGAGACGCGATGAAGAAAATCGAGGCGATCATCAAGCCGTTCAAGCTCGACGAGGTGAAGGAGGCGCTGCAGGAAGTCGGACTGCAAGGCATTACCGTCACCGAAGCCAAGGGATTCGGCCGCCAGAAGGGGCATACCGAACTTTATCGCGGCGCCGAATACGTCGTCGATTTTCTCCCCAAGGTGAAGATCGAGATTGTGCTTGGCGACGACATGGTCGAAAAAGCCATCGAGGCGATCCGCCGCGCCGCCCAGACCGGGCGGATCGGCGACGGCAAGATTTTCGTCTCGAACATCGAAGAAGCCATCCGGATCAGGACGGGGAATCCGGAACTCGACGCCATCTGAATTGCTGAAGTCCGTTTCGCTCTGCGCAGGCCGGCTGGCCGAGCGTCAGTCCGGTGCGCCAGACGCCATCAACCAACACCACGAAAGGGTACGCCTGCCATGACGACGCCAAAGAATGTCATGAAGATGATCAAGGACAACGACGTAAAATACGCCGATTTCCGCTTCACCGATCCGCGCGGCAAGTGGCAGCACGTCACTTTCGACATCAGCCATGATCGAGGAAGACACCTTCGCCGAAGGGCAGATGTTCGACGGCTCCTCGATCGCCGGCTGGAAGGCGATCAACGAATCCGACATGTGCCTGATGCCGGACCCGGCCTCGGCCTGCATCGATCCGTTCTTCGCCGAGACCACGCTGGTCGCTGGTCTGCGACGTGCTCGAGCCGACCACCGGCGAGCCCTATAACCGCGACCCGCGCGGCATCGCCAAGCGCGCCGAGGGCATGGTCAAGTCGATGGGCGTCGGCGACACCATCTTCTTCGGACCCGAAGCCGAGTTCTTCGTGTTCGACGACGTGCAAGTACAAGCGCCGAGCCCTACAACACCGGCTTCAAGCTCGACTCGGTCGAATTCCCGACCAATTCCGACACCGAATACGAAGGCGGCAATCTCGGCCACCGCGTCTGGACCAAGAAGGGCTATTTCCCGGTGCCGCCGCAGGACTCGGTGCAGGACATGCGCTCGGAAATGCTCGCCGCCATGGCGCGCATGGGCGTCAAGGTCGAGAAGCACCACCACGAAGTGGCGTCGGCCCAGCACGAACTCGGCATGAAATTCTCGCCGCTGACGGTGATGGCCGACCAGATGCAGATCTACAAATACTGCATCCAGCAGGTCGCGCAGGTCTACGGCAAGACCGCGACGCTTCATGCCGAAGCCGATCTACGGCGACAACGGCTCGGGCATGCACTGCCACCAGTCGATCTGGAAGGGCGGCAAGCCGGTGTTCGCCGGCAACAAATACGCCGACCTGTCGGAGACCTGCCTGTCCTACATCGCCGGCATCATCAAGCACGCCAAGGCGATCAACGCCTTCACCAACCCGACGACCAACTCCTACAAGCGGCTGGTGCCGGGCTTCGAGGCGCCGGTGCTGCTCGCCTATTCGGCGCGCAACCGCTCGGCGTCCTGCCGCATTCCGTACACCACCAACCCGAAGGCCAAGCGCGTCGAGGTGCGTTTCCCCGATCCGCTCGCCAATCCGTATCTCGCGCTTTGCGGCGATGCTGATGGCCGGCCTCGACGGCATCAAGAACAAGCTCGATCCGGGCGAAGCGATCGACAAGGATCTCTACGATCTGCCGCCGAAGGAGCTGAAGAAGATCCCGACCGTGTGCGGCTCGCTGCGCCAGGCGCTCGAAGAGCTCAACAAGGACCGCGACTTCCTCAAGGCCGGCGGCGTGTTCGACGACGACTTCATCGACGCCTATATCGACCTGAAGATGAGCGAGGTCATCCGCTTCGAGCACACCCCGCATCCGGTCGAATTCGAAATGTATTACTCGGCGTAACGCTTGGTGTAGTTCGGCGTGTTCCTCCCGGCATTGCCGAACGCAATGCAACTCAAGGGCGCCGCTCGCGGCGCCCTTTTTCTTTGATGATGTAGGGCTAGCCGATCAAAGCGTCATGTCGGCATGAGAACCGATTAGAACCAGACCAGTTCGCCATCGGCTTCGACGGCGGAGCGCGCGATAATGCGAGCCGACACGTACGCGACTAGCTTCCTCACCGCACCAAAATCGGCACCGTGATCGTCTGCAGCGTGGGGATCGGCATCCACTTGATCTGGCCGCGGTCATCGGCGCGGCGGTCGGTTGAATTCGACGCCATCTCGTCGTCCGGCTCGACGCGGTTACGGCCGTTCGCCTTAGCCCGATAGAGCGCGGCGTCGGCCCGAGCGATCAGCGTATCGATCGAGGCGTCCGGCGCGCCGCAGGCTACCCCGATGCTGACGGTGACCGGAATTTGCGGACCGTCGGGTGCTATCGCGGCCTTCTCGAAGGCTGCGCGCACGCGCTCGGCAACGATGCAGGCGTCGTCGAGCGTCCCCGCCAGCACCGCGACGAATTCCTCGCCACCGATGCGGCCGAGCACGTCGGTCGAGCGGGTGGTCGTGCGGAGCACTCTGGCGAACAGCGCCAATACGGCGTCGCCGGTCTTATGGCCGTAACGGTCGTTGATCGGATTTGAAGTGATCGAGATCGAAAGCGAGCACGCTCACGGGCTTCTTGCTGACTTTGCTGCCGTTCATCAGCGCCGCGGCGGCGGCGAAGAAGCCGCGGCGGTTGAGCAGCGACGTCAGCGGGTCGGTCTCGGCTGCCGCCTTGTAGCGGTTGACGGCGCGGTCCTTGGCCAGCACCAGCACGATAAAGGCGGCGCCGACCACATAAAGCACCACCTCGATGGCAAAGACGGCGATCCAGCCGGTCGTGAGACCTGCGTCACCCCGAGGCTCGCCAACGCCACCGGAAACAAAAAGATCGCGCCGTGCAGCATCGGCACGAACATTGCCGGCCAGCGCCGGATCAGCGCCTTCCTTCGCTCCCGCCAAAGCTCCGCGGCGATCAGAAACGTATAAGTCGCGACGATCATCGAGCTCAGCATGGTGTGCGCAGCCGGCGACGGCGAAACGCCGGGCGTAATGCCGCTCGCGGCCCAGATCACGGCGCCGAAGCACATCGCGCCCCATCGCACCTCGCGGCCATGAAACAGGCGCGCCGCGGTCCAGATCATGCCGAGCGCGATGAACAACAGATCGTCGGCGATGCCGGCGGGCAATCGCGGCGAGATCAGCCCGCCGAGCCGCCAGAGCGCGCCGGAAAAGCCGCCGAGCAGATAGGCCAATCCCCACCAGGCGAGCGCCTGGATGCGCTCTTGCATCCAGGCGAACAGCAGGAACAGACCGAGCAAGACGGTCACGCAGGTCGCGATGACAAACAGCGTGCCGATGTCAAGCGACATCGACGCTGCCGCCAAGCGTGCCAACATTCCCGCGAGCTCCTCACCTCAATAGGGAGAGGTGCGTATCACGGTTGCCGCCGCTTGGGTGAGCGTTCGCGGAACAGGCTTTGCCGAGCGTGTCGCCGATCGCGCAGGTTTGCTCGAATAACTTTGTGAAAATTGCAGCGATCGGATTGCCGAAACCGCAACGGCTGAGGCCAGAGCGCAATCGCTTCAAATGGAATCGATTGCCGCTCTAGCTTTTAGGTGAAGCATGATGTTTTCGGAAACCGGTTTGCACTTTTCCGGATCATGCCTTGACGCTTGTCAGGATGCGATGCGCCAGCGGCGCGTTGTCGATTGCGCCCCGAGCGGCGCTCCGGACCGATGATCGGCACGATCGGCGGGGAGCTCGCATGCAATGCGTCCGCTTGCGGCATTTCGATCTCGACGCGATTGCGGCCGAGCTCCTTGGCGCGGTAAAGCGCCCGGTCGACGATTGCCAGCAGATCCGTCACGGTGGCCGCCGGATCGCAGCCGAGCGCAACGCCGGCGCTGACGCTCGGAGCGAAGCTGCGGTCGCCGAAACTGGCCGCCGCGGCGGTGAAATTGCGGCGTACCCGATCGGCGATCGCGTAGGCCTCGTCGACGTCGCCGACCGGCACGCATGAGGCGAACTCCTCGCCGCCGATGCGGGCAAACAGGATATCGGCGCCCAGCGTCTGCGTCGCCGTCGCGGCAAAAGTCTGCAGCACCGCATCGCCCGCAGCATGACCGAACCGGTCGTTGATTTGCTTAAAATGATCGAGATCGAACAGCAGGATTGCCAGCGGCTCATGGCCGCTTTCCTGCCGCGACAGCAACGCCGCGGCGCCGTCGAGAAACGCCCGCCGATTGGCGACGCCGCTCAGCGGATCGACCAGCGAATTGATCTTATGCTTGAGTTCGGTGCGTTCCTTGGTCATGTTGAGCTGCAGGAACGCCAGCACGACTGTGTACAACAGGGCGCCGAAGGCAAACAGTGTGAAAGACGCCTTGCCGAATACGAAATCGTCGCCGAAAGCGGCGCTCAACAAAATCACCGGAACGCGCACCACCAACGCCGTGGCGTGGGCGAGCAGGACCACGATAATCGGCCACCGCGACATCAGCGGCTCGCCGCGACCGCGCCAAAACTCCTCCGCCGCCAGCAAGGCCAGCAGCGCCAGCAGGGTCGAGCCGACAATGATCCTGGCCGCTGCGTCATCGGCGAAGGCCGGGATGCGGCACAGCAGCATCCAGATCAGCGGCCACAGCAGCACCAGCGGCAGGCGGATCGGTCTGGCATCGAAGACGCGGGCGCCGGTCCAGGTCAATCCATAGCCCAAAAGCACCAGCGCATTGGCGACATCGATGCTGACAAAATTCGGCACGGCGCCGCGCAAAGTCAAAAGTGCGAAGCCGCCGGCGTTGATAATATGGGCCGCGCCCCACCACATCGGCGCGCGGACGCCGCGGTTCTGCAAGCCGCCGAATACCAATAGCGCGCCGAGCAGCCCGGCGACGAACACCGTCACGATGGAGATGGTAGGCGGATCAAGATGCATGCCGACAGGAACCAGCGACTGAGAGCGGTAAATTAGAAGCTTCACCTTCTCTAGGCGTTACCACCGAGGCAAAGCCGGCAAATAGGCTTGCCGCCTGGTAAACCGCCGCGGCATGATTTTAACGACCCTTCCCGCAGCCGCCGTCCGGTCATAGATTAAGGCGGAAACGCAAGTTACCCAGCAGTCGCACAGGAGGCCCTATGGCGCTCACTGCAGAGTTTGACGCCGTCCGCGATGTTCCGCAGCCCGCAAGCGTCGAGGCGACGCTGAATTACATCGCCGATGACGGCAGCAAAGTCTTCACCGTCGTCGCCACTCCGGGCGGGCGCGACGCGCGCTCCGGCGGCACGCCCGATCCGCGCCGAGTGACCATCCACAACGGCCGGCCGTTCGCCAAAGACTTCGTGTTGGACCGTAACGGCTTTCGCTTCGTGCGGCATGACACCAAGGTTGCCGATTTCTACGACGAGGCCGAAATCAAACGCGTCTACTATCCGGAGATGGAGGCGCTGATCAAAGCCGAGAGCGGAGCCAAGCGGGTCGTCGTCTTCGATCATACTTTGCGCACCGCCGACGACGCATTGCGCGAAGAAAAGCAAATCCGCGAGGTCGTGCGGCGGGTGCACAACGACTATACCGAATGGTCCGCGCCGCAGCGGGTGCGCGATATTCTTCCCGGCGAGGCCGAGGAATTGCTCAAGCGCCGCTTCGCCGTCATTCAGACGTGGCGGCCGATCCGGCATCCGGTCGAGACTTATCCGCTGGCGATGGCGGACGCGCAAACGCTGTCGCCCGCCGACATGATCGTTTCGGAACGGCGGTCGCCCGGCCGCATCGGCCAGACCTACGCGATCAAATACAATCCGGCGCACAAATGGTATTGGTTCCCGCGCATGCGGCGCGAGGAAGCTTACGTCTTTAAGGTATTCGACTCGGAAAAGGACGGCCGCGCGCGCTGGACCGCGCATACCGCGTTTGAGGACCCGACCTCGCCGCCGCACGCCCGCCCACGCGAGAGCATCGAAATCCGCACGCTGGCTTTTTTCTAGGGCGCGTTCGTCATTGCGAGGAGCGAAGCGACGCAGCAATCCAGGGCCGCTCGCTCGGAGCACGCCGCCCTGGATTGCTTCGGCCCCAAAAAGGGCTTCGCAATGACGATCAAATTACCGCTTCGAGAACTGGAAGCTGCGGCGGGCTTTGGCGCGGCCGTATTTCTTGCGCTCGACCACGCGCGGATCGCGGGTGAGAAACCCGCCCCGCTTGAGCACGCTGCGCAAGTCCGGCTCGTGCCGCATCAGCGCCTTGGAAAGGCCGTGCCGCACCGCGCCGGCCTGGCCGGACAGTCCGCCGCCGGACACCGTGCAGACGACGTCATATTGGCCTTGGCGGTTGGCAGCGACCAGCGGCTGCTGGATGAGCATGCGCAACACCGGCCGGGCGAAATAGGTCTCGACCTCGCGATCGTTGACCAGGATTTTCCCGGCGCCCATTTTGATCCACACCCGCGCCACGGCGTCCTTGCGCTTGCCGGTGGCATAGGCGCGGCCCTGCTTGTCGAGCTTTTGCACATATTGGGGCGCCTGCGGCGCCGCCGCCGGCTTAAGCGCTGACAGCTCTTCGAGCGTCTGGATCGTCTCGGCCATTACGCGGTCCTCTTATTCTTGCGGTTCATGGCCGCGATATCGATTTTTTCCGGCTGCTGTGCGTCGTGGGGATGTTCGGCGTGCGGATAGACCCGCAAATTGCCGAGCTGACGGCGGCCGAGCGGACCGCGCGGCAGCATGCGCTCCACCGCTTTCTCCACGATCCGCTCCGGGAAACGACCGGCCAGAATCGCCTTGGCGGTCCGCTCCTTGATGCCGCCGATGAAGCCGGTGTGCCGGTAATACACTTTCTGCTCGACTTTGCGCCCGGTCAGCACCGCCTTGGCGGCATTGATCACGATGACATTGTCGCCGCAATCGACATGGGGCGTGAACGACGGCATGATGCTTGCCGCGCAGCCGCATGGCGATAAGCGACGCGAGGCGGCCGACGACCAAGCCCTCAGCGTCGATCATCACCCATTTCTTATCGACCTCGGCCGGTTTGGCAGAAAAGGTTTTCATGTCCGCATCCGTTGCTGGCTACGGCAATTCGTCCGTAGCCATTTTTCTGAGTTGCGGCTTGTAGCGGCATGCCCGCCCCAGGTCAAACGGTTTCGGAAAATTTCGTTGGATCAAAGCGTTACATTGGAGGTATTTTGCTACCACTAGGTCGCCGGAAGCGAATAGGTCGCGGTGACATGGGCCACCAGATCGTCGTCGCCGTCGGACCGCAGCGCCACCTCACCGACGGCCAGCCGCTTGCCGAGCTTGAGCAGGCGCGCTTCGGCGAGAAGGTCACGGCTGCCGGGCTTTTTGAGGAAGTTGATGGTCAAATTGGTCGTGACCGCCAGCGGCACCCAGCCGACGGCCGAGAGTACGGCCAAGTACATGGTGAAATCCGCAAGCGCCATCATGATCGGCCCGGAAACCGTGCCGCCTGGACGCAACGATTGCTGGTGATGCCGCCTTCGCACCCGGCAGCCGCCGAGCCAGACGTCCTCGATCTCGTAATCGCCCACCGCATGCGCGGCTTCGGGAAATTCGGCTTGGAGGCGCTCAAGAAGCTCCTCGCGGGTCAATTTCGGCGCCGCCTTTTCTTTGCCCCCCGTCATGTTTACCTCTCCCGTCAACGCCGGCTCCGATACAATGGCGAACCACGCCGCAAAAGCAAAAGTCCCGATCGGGTCAACCCTGGATGGTCGCATGAATGCCCACTCCAATGCCCAATCCGCCGCCACCGCCAAAGGCGCCGCCACCGCGTCGGAGCTGATCCTGCTGCGCGAAGACTTGACGGCGATCATAGCGGCGTCGCCGTTCTGACGCTGAACCGGCCGGCGGCGCGCAACAGCCTGTCCGAAGCGATGCTCGAGGCATTGAGCGACGCGCTTGACCGCGATTGCGCATGACAAAAACGTGCGCGTCGTCGTGCTGGCCGCCAATGGACCGGCCTTCTCTGCCGGCCACGACCTCAAAGAGCTCGATGCCCACCGCAACGACGACGACCGCGGCCGCGCCTATTTCAAGCACATCATGACGACTGTGCAGCGACGTGATGCAGCAGATCGTGAGACTGCCGCAGCCGGTGATCGCCGCAGTGCAGGCCACCGCGACCGCGGCCGGCTGCCAGCTCGTGGCAAGCTGCGATCTCGCCGTCGCTCGCGTCGACCGCGAAATTCGCAACGCCCGGCGTCAATATCGGCTTGTTCTGCTCGACCCCGATGGTGGCGCTGTCGCGCAACGTCTCGCGCAAGCACGCGATGGAAATGCTGCTTACCGGCGAAATGATCTGCGGCGGAAGATGCGCGCCGCATCGGCCTTGTCAATCACGTCGTCGCCGCCGGCCGCGAGCGCGCCGAGGCAATCAGGCTGGCGCAGAAAATCGCCGCCAAATCGACGCTGACCGTCAAAATCGGCAAGGAAGCGTTCTACCGGCAAGCCGAAATGCCGCTTGCCGAGGCCTACAAATACGCGTCCGAGGTCATGGTCGAGAACATGCTGGCGCGCGACGCCGAGGAAGGCATCTCGGCTTTCATCGAGAAGCGCGAGCCGAAATGGCAAGACCGTTGACACAGTTGCACCGTTGACCAGTGCGCCGACCACCAGGGACCGGCGATGAATCACGATTCCTATCCGGACAGCTATATCCGCGGCATTCTCAATACCGTGAAAACCATCGCCATGGTCGGCGCCTCGGCGAAGGAAAACCGGCCAAGCTATTTCGCCTTCAAATATCTGCTCGAGCGCGGCTACCGCATGATCCCGGTCAATCCCGGCCAGGCCGGGCAACGAATGCTCGGCCAGACGATCTACGCACGGCTTGCCGACATTCCCGAGCCGATCGACATGGTCGATATTTTCCGCGCCTCGCAATACGCGCCGGCGATCGTGCAAGAGGCGCTCGCACTCAAACCGCGTCCGCAGCGTGATCTGGATGCAGCTCGGCATGCGCAACGACGAGGCGGCGGCGCTGGCCGAGGCCAATGGCATGAAAGTGGTGATGAACCGCTGTCCCAAGATCGAATACGGCAGACTGTCGTCGGAGATCGCCTGGATGGGCGTCAATACGCGCACGCTGTCAGCTCAAGAAAGGCAACGCTCGGCGGCATCCAGCGCATGACGCTCAACCGCACCAGCGCTCAGGGCGGCGCGACCGAAGCGGCCGACCGCGCGCAGCGCGAAGAGGCCGGCGGCTGAAAAGCCTGTCGAACTTTCTTCACCATTAGCCCGTCTAATCCATCGCCAAACAGGAATACGAATCGCGAATTTACGTTGCGGTTGCATTGATGCTGTCCGGCGTGATGTTGGCCCCCGACGCCGCACGCGCCGCCGCGCAACAGGACCAGAGCGCCTGCATGATGGACGCGCAGACCTATTGCGGGCAGTTCATTCCCAATCGCGTCCGCGTCGCGCACTGCCTCATTGCCAATCGCCGCAAAATCTCGCCGGCGTGCCGCGAAGCGGTCAAGCATTTCCTTAGAGAGCAATCGTTTGATTTCGGATCGATGCATTTTACTTTGGCGGAAGCGTTATTTCCGCCGCATCATTCCGAACCTGTCTTAATCATGAAGGTTCCGCAGGACCGGAACCTTCTTTCGTTCGTGCGTCTAATAAGCGACGCTACGCTCGATAGTCGCAGCCTTTTTCAGGAGGATGCTATGAAGACGCGCACAATGCTCGCGCTTGCGTCGCTTACGGTCGCGACCATGTCGTTGCCGGTTGTAGGATCGGCTTGCCGAGAAGTCGGGCCAGCAGGCGTGCATGCAGGACGCCATGTCAGTCTGCGCCGCATTCATTCCCAATCGCGAACGTGTGGCGACATGCCTGATATCGAATCGCGGCCGCATCTCGCCGGCCTGCCGCAGCGCGCTGGCGCATTACCATCCGCAAACCGCGTCGGCACGCTAACGCTGCACTGTCTAAGAACGCTATTTCGGTTCGCGCCACTGTACACGGCGCCTCTGTTGCGCGTCGCTTGACCTATTAACGCAACAGATCGCCTCGCCTTGACGCCCTTCGCCGGTCCTATAAACCGGACCGGACGCCGGTTCCGCGCCGAGGAGGGACAGACGATGACCGAACGCATTCCGGGCTTCGCCACGCTCGCCGTCCATGCCGGCGCGCAACCCGATCCGACCACCGGCGCGCGCGCCACGCCGATCTATCAGACCACCTCCTTCGTGTTCGAAGAGCGTCGATCACGCCGCCTCGCTGTTCGGCCTGCAGACCTTCGGCAATATCTATACGCGCATCGGCAATCCGACCAACGCGGTGCTGGAGGAGCGCGTCGCCGCGCTCGAAGGCGGCACCGCGGGGCTCGCGGTCGCCTCCGGCCACGCCGCGCAGGTTCTGGTGTTTCATTGCCTGATGCAGCCCGGCGACGAGTTCGTCGCCTCGAAGAAGCTCTATGGCGGCTCGATCAACCAGTTCAATCACGCCTTCAAGAATTTCGGCTGGAACGTGGTGTGGGCCGATCCCGACGACATCGCCTCGTTCGAGCGCGCCATCACGCCCGAAGACCAAGGCGATCTTCATCGAGTCGATCGCCAATCCGGGCGGCGTCATCACCGACATGGAGGCGGTGGCGCAGATCGCGCGGCGCGCCGGCGTGCCCTACATCGTCGACAACACGCTGGCCACGCCGTATCTGTGCAAGCCGTTCGAGCACGGCGCCGACATCGTCGTGCATTCGCTGACCAAATTTCTCGGCGGCCACGGCAATTCGATCGGCGGCATGATCGTCGACGGCGGCACCTTCAACTGGTCGCGCGAGCGCCGCTATCCGATGCTGTCCGAGCCGCGGCCGGAATATCACGGCATCGTGCTGCACGAGACGTTCGGCAATTTCGCCTTCGCCATCGCCTGCCGCGTGCTGGCGCTGCGCGATATCGGCTCGGCGCTGTCGCCGTTCAACGCCTTCCTGATCCTCACCGGCATCGAGACGCTGCCGCTGCGCATGCAGCAGCATTGCGACAACGCGCCAGGCGGTCGCCGAATGGATCGCCGGCGCATCCGAAGGTCGCGTGGGTCAGCTATCCGGGCCTGCCGGGCGACCGCTATCACAACCTCGCCAAGAAATACTGCCCGAACGGCGCCGGCGCGGTGTTCACCTTCGGGCTCAAGGGCGGCTACGACGCCGGCGTCAAGCTCGTCTCCAACGTGAAGCTGTTCTCGCATCTCGCCAATATCGGCGACACCCGCTCGCTGATCATCCATCCGGCCTCGACCACGCACCGCCAGCTCTCCGACGCGCAGAAGGTGCAGGCCGGCGCCGGCCCCGACGTGGTGCGGCTGTCGATCGGCATCGAGGACAAGGAGGACATCATCGCCGATCTGGAGCAGGCGCTGGCGGATTAGGCCTTGCATTCCGGAGCGCGCCGGACGGCGAACCCGGGTTCAAGCACGGTCGCCGGATCGCTGCAGCGATGACGCGCTGTCGGCGAGTGCGGACGCGCGCTCGGCTGACGACGCGCGCCGCGTGCACGGTCGCGACCGTCAGCACGACCATCGCCATCGCCTGGTGCATCAGCGCGAGCGAGATCGGCACCACCCAGCAGCGTCGAGATACCGAGCGCGGCCTGCAGCGTCACCGCGGCGGCAAGCGCAGACGCGCCGGCGACGACCGGCGCCTCGCTTCGCCAGTCGCGCGGCATCGAAGGCATGCAGCAGCGCGACGACCCAGATCGCATAAGCGAGCATGCGGTGATCGAACTGCACCGTCAGCGTGTTCTCGAAGAAATTCCGCCACAGCGGACGTATCGAAGAACAGCCGCGCCGCCTCGGGCACGAAGCGCGCCGTCGATCAGCGGCCAGGTATTGTAGACGTAGCCGGCGCGCAGGCCGGCGACCAGCGCGCCGAGATAGATCTGCGCCAGCACCAGGACGAGAAGCGCGATGGCGCCGACGCGTGCGGCTGCGACGGCCGGCACCGGCGTGTGCCGGCACGCTCGTCGAGCCGCTGCGCGGTCCACAGGATCGCGACATAGATCAGGCAGGCGAGCACCAGATGCGTCGCCAGCCGGTATTGCGAGACTTCGACGCGATCGGCCAGGCCGGACGCGACCATCCACCAGCCGACCGCGCCTTGCAGCGCGCCAAGCCCGAAAATCAACCACAGCCGGCCGCGCAGCCGCGGCCCGATCCAGCCGCGCCACAGGAACCACAGGAACGGCAGCAGGAACGCGGCGCCGATGGCGCGGCCGAGCAGCCGGTGCGTCCATTCCCACCAATAGATGGTCTTGAAGGCGTCAAGGCTCATGCCGCGATTGAGCTCGCGGTATTGCGGAATGGCCTGATATTTCTCGAACTCGGCCTGCCACTGCGCGTTGGCTGAGCGGCGGCACCACGCCCATGACCGGCTGCCATTCGGTGATCGACAGGCCGGATTCGGTCAGCCGCGTCGCGCCGCCGACCAGCACCATCGCCAGGATCAGCGCGGCCACGGCATAGAGCCACAGCCGGATCGCGCGCGTTGCGATATGAAACTGACGTCCGGCATGTCGGTCGGTTGACGATGCTCGCTTGTCGGGGCGCGCGGACCATATAGTGCTGCGCCCTGCCCTCGCAACCGAAGCGTCAACGCTCGCCATGCCGATCCGCCTGCGCAAATTCATCGGCGCCGTCGCTCTGTTGGTACTGGTCATCGTGTGGGCGCTGGTGGCGATGGCGTTGGCGCAAGCGCCGGTCATCCGCGACAATTGGTCGCTGGCGGTCTGCCTATTACGTGATCGCCGGAATTGGCTGGGTGCTGCCGGCCATGCCGATCATCGCATGGATGAGCGCGGCCAGCGAATCAGCGACCGTAAGACCAGCCGCGTCTACGCCGCGTCCAGCCGGCGGAAGCCGTTCCACATCGCGGTCGCGGCGCCGGACAGCAGCACGCGCACATAGCGCGATGCGCTGGTAATCGCCGTTGAGCGAAATCCGCGGCAGCGCCAGTCAGGCGCCGGCTGTGTCCGGGAAACAGCACGCCGGGCCGCGTCGTCACGGCGGTCTTGAAGCCGAGCTCGGCCGCGATCTCGAATTCGCGCGGGCCGGCCGAGCTGCGGTCGCCGACCGGATAGGACAAATGCTGCGGGCCGCAGCGCCAAGCGCCGCTTCGATCACCGAGCGGCTCAAATCCATTTCCGAGCGCACGGATCGTCGCGGCAGCTTTGCCAGCATCGGATGATTGACGGTATGGGCGCCGATGGTGACCAGCGGATCGGCGGCGAGCTCTGCGAGCTCCTGCCAGCTCATGCACAGTTCGCTCGCAAAACGCCGCGATATCGACATGATAGCAGGCGGCCAGATTACGGACCACGCCGCGCAATTCGGCTTCCGTCGGAGCGGCCGCGCAGCCACCAGTAAAGCTCGTCGTAGAGCGTACGCTTGTCGGCGACCGTGCGCGCAGTCGAATTTGCGATCCCGGCCGTCGATGGCCAGGCCGATGCGATCGTTGCGGGCGATCACCGCTTCGAGCGCCAGCCACCACAATTCGCCGAGCCGATCCGGAAAGCTCGTCGGCACGTAGACCGCGAACGGCACGCGTGCGTCCTTGAGGATCGGATAGGCCCATTGCAGCGTGTCGCGATAGCCGTCGTCGAAGGTCAGGCAGACGAAGCGGCGCGAGAAATCGCGCTCGGTCATGCGCCGATGCATTTCGTCGAGACTGACGAGATCGAAGCCGGACCGGCGCAGCATCCGCACCACCCGCGTCAGGAAACGCGGCGTCACTTCGAGCAGGCGATTGGGCTGGAAGCGGTCCGGCCGCGGCGGCCGCACGTGATGCAGCGTCAGTATCGCGCCGACGCCGCCCACGAACGGCCGCAGCGCAACGTGCGCGCCGGTGAAATACAGCAATTCCAGGCCGCCGCGAATGATCGTGCGCTTCAGTCCGGCCACCGGAATTCCCTCGTCAAGGCGCAGCCGCCGGTGTTTGCAAAATCATGATCGAGATCATGACCAAGTTCACGAGCAAGATCATCACCAAAACAATTGCCGGAGCCGGTCTTTTGCCCAATCTTTTGCCAAGACCGCAGCCGGGTCAACTGCCGTCGCCACGCGTACGATCGGATGGGAACCTTCGCGGCCGTTACGCGGCGACGGCAGTCTCTCCAGGCGCGGCATTGGCACCGACCAGCATGCGCACGTCGGCGAAGCCGGCGCGCAAAAGAAGCTCTCGCGCCGCGGCAGTGGCGGCGTTACTCAAAGTGTCGGTCACCAGCACGGCATGGGGGGCAATCTCGGCGACGCGCTCCACCTCGGCACCGGTGGCGTCGCCGGCGTCGACGACGACGTGATCGTAACTGCGCGCCAGGGCATTGAAATTCGTCACCACGCCCGGCGCCGCAAGGAGACTGGTCCGGTCGACCGGCCCCTGCCCCGCTGCAATGAGATGCAACGGTGACAGCCGATCCTTGGTGATGATGGCGCCGAACGAGGCCACGCCACGGATCAGCTCGGCAAGTCCGGCGGCGGCCGGCTCGGTCGAAATCCCGCGGATGGCGGTGCTGCCGGGCGCGAGGCCGACCAAGACCGCCCGCGAATCGTCCGCCAGCGCACGGGCAAGCTTGATCGCCGCTTGGCTTGCGCCTAATCCCGGCAGCGCACTGAACACCGCGAGCCGCTGTCCGGCACCGCCGGATTGCCGCAAATTATCCGCAACGTTGACGATCGAACTGGCGGCAAAGCTGGGAGCTGGCGGCGGGCGAGCCGGTTCATTCACCATCGTCTGCGACCGCGCGCCCAGCCCGTCGGACACCGGAACCACCGGCTCGGCGCGGACCGGCACGACGTTGACCGGCGCGGCCAGAATCTCCCTGGTCACGATCATGCCGGAACTGAGCATCAGCGTCGCAAACGTCGCGATCAGGAGCGTCGGCAGCTTCTTGGGATAGGAAGGAATGGCGGCCGGCGTCGCCTGCGAAACCACACGTGCGTCTGCCGGCGTCGAATCCGGCGTGTCGTGAGACACCGCCTCGCGGTATTTGGTGAGGTAGGATTCCAGCAAATCGCGCTGTGACTTCGCGTCACGCTCGAGCGCGCGCAATTGAACGTCCTGGCCGTTCGTCGACGCCGCCTGACCTTTCAACTCGTCGAGGCTGGCGGTAAGCGTGTCGACGCGCGCGCCGGCAAGCTTTGCGTCGTTCTCGAACGACCGCGCAATGGTTTGAGCCTCGGACCTGATCTGGTTGTCGAGATCTGCGATCTGCGCCTTGAGCTCGATGATCCGCGGATGACCGTCCATCAGCGTTGCCGATTGCTCGGCGAGTTGTGCGCGCAAGGTGACGCGCTGCTCAGCCAGCCGCCTGATGAGTTCTGAGTTGAGGATATCGGAGGATTCGATCGGCTGGCCGGTGCGCAGCATCTCGCGGATCAGCTTGGCCTTGGCCTCGGCGTCGGCCTTTTGTGCTCGCGCGGCGGCGAGCTGCGCGTTGAGATCGCCCAAGGACTGGGCCGAGAGCGTGGTGTTGTTGGTGCCGATCAAAAGGCCGGACTTGGCGCGAAAAGCTTCGACCTTGCCTTCGGCCTCCTCGACATTCTTGCGCAATGTGTCGATCTGCCCGGCCAGCCATTGGCCGGCCGACTTGGCCTGCTCCTCCTTGGCCTGACGCTGGCGTTCCAGATAGCCGTCGGCGATCGCATTGGCGACCTGAGCGGCCAGCACCGGGTCTTCGGATAGGAAATCGATATCGATGATGCGCGACTTTTCGACCGGATATACGCTCAAGCGATCGTAATAGGCCTGAAGGACGCGCTCCTGCGGGGTCATGCTCAACGGGTCTTTGGCGAAGCCGAACAGGCCGAGTAAGGCACGCAACGGCGAAACGCCGGCGAGCGCCGGATCGAATTCGGGACGCTTGGCGAGATTAAGCTTCTTGATGACCTCGAGCGCAAGATCACGCGACAGCATGATTTGCGCCTGGCTGGTTACCGCCTCCTCATCGATCGCCGGATCGTTGATGGTCTTGTCGACGTCCGGACGAAGATAGGCGTTGCTGCGCTCTTCCAGAAAAACCCGCGCCTCCGAGGAGTAGCGCGGCGCGATCATTTGCACGACGACAAATGTGAGCAGCGCGACCGCAAGCGTCGGCAGCAAAACGTTCAATCGCTTGCGCCAGAGCGTCGCGCCGAGCGCCGGAAGATCAAGCGCGGAGTCGTATGGATCTTTCGCGTGCGACGGTGGGAGCGGCGGCGGCTCACTCGACGCCACGCTGCTCACAGAACGCCTACGAAAATAGTTCCCAACTGACCTCAAAGCCATGCCTGATCACAAACTATTAAGGTTGCCATTCGGTTAAGGCCGCATCGCATTCTGAAAGAATGGGCCGCACGGCCGGCCGTCGTGAGGGTTTATTAACCGGCGCACCCCTCAATCGCCTTAATTTTTTGCCGGCAAGTTTAAGGTTGCATGCGTGGGCGATACGCCACCTCTGACGAACACTCTCGCCCGCGTTTCATTCGGCCGTCGCGAGGACCTCTCGCGCGCGCCGGCTGATGACCTGCGGCACGCCGCCGTCGTGCCCTCCAGCTTGAAAATCATCCACGTCCTGCGTGCGCCGCTCGGCGGACTGTTCCGGCACGTGATTGACGTGGCCAAGGGCCAGATCGAACGCGGCCACCGCGTCGGCCTGATCGTCGAATTCGACGACGGGGGGAACGCGCGCCAACGCAATTCTCGGCGAATTTGCGCCGCGGCTTGCGCTCGGCGTCGAGCGCGTTCCGATCACGCGGCAATTGAGCTTTAGCGACGTCTTCGCATTGTCGCGCATTTCACGCCGGATCAAGTCGCTTGCGCCCGACGTGCTGCACGGGCACGGCGCCAAGGGTGCAGCTCTCGTACGTCTGACGTCCGCCGCTCCGGACGCGATCCGTGCCTATACGCCGCACGGCGGATCCATGGTCTACTGTCCCGGCACGCTGAGCGGCGGCTTTTACCGGACGATCGAACGCATCCTCAACCCGTATACCGACCTGTTTTTGTTCGAAAGCACCTACATCGCCGAATTGTACCGTTCCGTGGTGGCGCCGCCGCGGGGCATGGTGCGCGTCGTGCGCAACGGCATCGCCGAGTCGGAGTTCGAGCCGGTGACGCCGCAAGCCGACGCCACCGACATCGTCTGCGTCGGCGAACTGCGTCCGGTCAAGGCGATGGACGTGCTGCTCGAGGCGCTGGCGTCGTTGGCGCAATCCGGCCGCCGGGTCACCGCAACGATCGCGGGTGAAGGCCCCGACGCCGCCAAGCTTCAGGCGCTGTCCGCCCGGTTGGGGCTTGGCGATCAAATCCGCTTTATCGGCTTTTGCGCGGCGCGCACTGCGTTTTCGATGGGGCGGATGCTGGTTATCCCGTCGCGCGCGGAGTCTCTGCCCTACGTCGTGCTCGAAGCCGCGGCCGCCGGGCTGCCGATCATTGCCACCAAAGTCGGCGGAGTTCCGGAAATCTTCGGTTCACAGTCGGACAGGCTCATTCCGTTTGACGACGCGGCGGCGCTGGCCGCGGCGATCACCCAGGCGCTGGCCAATCCGGAAAAAATGCAATTGGGCGTGCAATCCCTGAAAACGCGAATTCGCAGCGAATTTTCCCTATCCACGATGGTGGAAAGCAATCTCGCGGGCTATCGCGACGCCATTGCCGCGGCGAAAATTGCTCGATTGGCATAACTATTTTTTGAACATTATTCACTACGTTGCGGCCACATCGCCGGAGCGCGCCTGGGGGATCACGCGCACGGGCGGGGAGAAACGTCCGCGGCTATGTCAGGTCCCGAACAAAGCACGATATTCGAGACTGCTGCTGCCGTCTCATCGGCGGTCAGAGCCATGCCGGGCGCGACGGCCAGGGCATCGGGGCCGCGCGCGCTATCGGCTGCGGCGCTTGCGGTTGCCGGCCAGCAGTTCAAAGACGCCTATTCGCCGATCGTTCTGGCCGGCGCGGTTCGCACGATCGAGGCCGTGCTGGTCGCGGCCATTGGGCTTTTGCTGTATTTTTGGCTGGCCGCCGGCGTCGCGGATTCCGCGCGCTATTACATCGGCGGCATCGCCGGAATTTCGCTAATGTCCCTGTTGGCGTTCCAGGCGGCCGATATCTATCAGGTGCAAGCGTTTCGCGGCCACGAAAAGCAATACATGCGGCTCGCCTCGGCGTGGTCGGTAGTGTTTCTGATCGCCGTCACCGTGTCTTATTTCAGCAAATCCGGCGACCAGTTTTCCCGGGCTTGGCTCGGCAGCTATTACGTCATCGGGCTGTGCGCGTTAATCGCATTCCGGCGGGCTTTGTTCCTGCTGGTTCGCCGCTGGACCCGGCAAGGCCGTCTCGACCGCCGCACCGTCGTGGTCGGCGCCGGCAGCAGCGGCGAGGCGCTGATCTCAACGCTGGCCGCCCAGCGCGATTCCGACGTACGCATTGTCGGCGCGTTCGACGATCGGGGCGACGACCGCACCGCGACAAGCTGCAGCGGCGTGCCCAAGCTCGGCACTGTCGACGATCTGGTCGAGTTCGCCCGGCACACCCGCGTCGACCTCGTCATATTCTCGCTGCCGGTCTCCGCCGAGGGCCGCATCCTGCAGATGCTGAAGAAGCTCTGGGTGCTGCCGGTCGACATCCGGCTTGCCGCGCACACCAACAAGCTGCGATTTCGCCCGCGCGCTTATTCCTATATCGGCCACGTCCCGGTGCTCGACATTTTCGACCGGCCGATTGCGGACTGGGACGTGGTGATGAAATGGCTGTTCGACAAGATTATCGGCTGGCTGGTGCTGATCTGTGTCGCGCCGATCATGGTTTTGATCGCCATCGCCATCAAGCTCGACAGCAAAGGCCCGGTGCTGTTTAAGCAGCGGCGCTACGGCTTCAACAACAAGTTCGTCGAAATCTACAAATTCCGTTCCATGTATGCGGAGGCGACCGACGCCGACGCCAGGAAGCTAGTCACCAAGGGCGATCCCCGGGTGACGCGTGTCGGCCGCTTCATCCGCAAAACCAGCCTCGATGAATTGCCGCAGCTTTTCAATGTCGTCTTCACCGGCAACATGTCGCTGGTCGGGCCGCGGCCGCACGCGATCCAGGCGAAGGCCGCCGATCATCTATACGACGAAGCGGTCGACGGATATTTCGCCCGGCACCGGGTCAAGCCGGGCATCACCGGCTGGGCGCAGATCAACGGCTGGCGCGGCGAGACCGACAGCCGCGAAAAAATCCTGCACCGCGTCGAGCACGATCTTTTTTACATCGAGAACTGGTCGATCCTGTTCGATCTTTACATCGTGCTGCGCACGCCGTTCGCGCTCCTCCGCGGCGAAGGCGCCTATTAAAACACCGGGCGTCCGCCAGCGGTATTTTTACTGCAGCGCGAATCCCAAAATGCTTTCGCGCACGCCGCTCCCCTCGCAATCGGAGCGTTGCGACACAAAGCGCGCGCCGCCCGCCGCGACGCAGCCGTAAAGCGCGCTCGTGCCCGGCCGCCTGGATCGAAACAGATAACCGCCGGGGCGGCGGCGCTCGCTGCCTTCGGCGGCACAGCGGCCGGCGGGCGCGAGAAAGCCAGTGCCTGTCCGTTCGGAAAAGCATTCGTCCAATTTGACGCCGTCGCCCTGCGGCGGCGGCGCGGTCATGACATAGCCGAGACTGCGATCGAATTTGTAGCTGCGCGCCGGCGAGACCGTCGGCCCCGTGGTGCTCCAGGTATCGCCATCCGCGTCGACCCAGCGCGATAAGGCGGTGCGAACTTGCGGATAAAGGGGCGTGGCCGACGCCGTGATCGAGCCCTCCTGGAGGACGAGGTATCTGTGGGTGAAACCTTGGTTCGGCGGCACATACATGTAGGTCAGGAAAAAATGCTTGGATATATTGTCGGAGCCTCGGTCGGCCACCATGCTCGGATAAGCGTAAAGCTCCGTGGGCGCCGGCCGCTTCCAGTTGTATTCGTCGTAGAGAATGAGTGGATCGGCGACGGCACCAAAGTGCACTTTGTCTTCGGAAATCGACAACCGCAGCGATGAGTTCATGGTCGCCAGGAGCAAGACGACGTCGGCATCGGTCCAATAAGCGGAGCTCATGCCGACAAATCCGCCCAGCGCCGCTCCGGTGCCGCCCACGCCCGGCGCATTCCATCCATCCCCGCTCCATTTGAACCACTTGCCCGGAGCGGGGTTCTCGATCGGCGCGCGCGCGACGGTATTTTTTCCATCCCGCCGACGCAAACAATACGCGTACCAATAACCGTCATGCCCGTCGACCGCGGTGCAATCGCCCTCGCCTTGCGAATGGGGCACATCAGCATCGTCGCTGGTAATGACGGGACCGAGAATATGCCAGGTCTGCCCGTAATCTGCGGATCGGGCGATCGACATCCATTTGTAAGTGCCGACTGGATCGGTGCAGTGGGTTTCGTTGTGGATCAGGCCATAAAGGACGCCGATCGAT
>CAWBOW010000019.1:0-23482 GCA_963790495.1 uncultured Alphaproteobacteria bacterium
ATCGACGATCTTGCGCGACTTCCGTGTCGTCAGTCGTCGCTTTGCCAAGAAGGCTAAAGGTTTCCCAGATCGCGATTATGAGTGCTGCGGTAAAGTCAGCAATGGAGGCCAGGATGTATGAGAAATCTGAGGTCGGCAAGTTCACATACAGATATGCAGCCACGGCGATGAGCAGCGGGCATACAATTCCCATGACGGATAGCGTGTTGTTAATTGGTACTTTTCGGTAGATCCGACTTCAAACTCTTTTCCGGCACGTCCTTCCAATAGGCGCGCGCGGCGAATGAGATTATTGCCCACACGACAAGCGTTATGATCCAGAAAAATCCCGAACTTAAGGGTGAGAGACTTTGCGATCATGACATTCCTGCGACGTGGCGCAGCTGCGGCCGGCAGGTGGCAAGTGTGAAATCGGTTTTGACACGATTGCAAGATGTGGTGCGATGCGAGCCGTTCGTGAAACCGGCAACGCGGTCGCCAACTAGGCCTATCGTCGAAGATCACGCCGTCTGAGACTGTTAAACTCAGCCACGGCAGCCCGCATCTGCGGCAAGTAATGCCAGCGATCGTAGACCGCTTCGACGTCCGTTTGCATGGCGGTGGCATGGTTGATTGCCGCTCCGCGATCTCAGAGGCTGTACCGATCTGGCCGTGGATGCTCCGGTACGTACGTCGTAGATCGTGCAACGTCCAGCCGGTCACTCCGTCCGCAAAGTCGATCTTGTACTTGCTCCAGCCCGACAGCGGCCGTTCGAACGAGACACGCGACGGAAAGAGCAGGTCCGTTTCGTTCCACGCGGGGGATTGTTTGGAGTATCCCGGCAGCAAGATCACCGTAGGGGAACGTATGCTCCTTCGAGTTTTTCGTGAGCCAAAATTGGACGCCGATCAGGGGTCAATTTGAACGCCGATTGACAACCAGCGCACCACATCCAGCGCATCGGATTTGGCCCTATTTGCTTCGCCACCTGACCATCGATCGGCCGAACCAAGTCTGGTGCGCGGACGTGACCTACATCCCGATGCGCCGCGGCTTCCTATACTTGGTCGCGATCATGGACTGGTCCAGCCGGAAGGTCCTGGCCTGGCGGCTGTCAAACACGATGGATGCTGACTTCTGCGTTATGGCGCTGGAGGAGGCGATCGCCCGCTTCGGGCGGCCCGAGATACTTCAACACGGATCAGGGTTCGCGGTTCACCAGCTTTGCCTTCACCAACACCTTGAAGGACGTATTTGTTCGGCGAAACTAAGCAGCGGAGCGCTTTAGAAATATTCCGAAGCAAAATGGGTCGAGAAGGATTTCCGTCTATCGAGGTCTTCATAAAGTTCCTACAGGACGCAAAGACGAAACGGCTCGACGAACTTTACGCCCAAAACTTGTTTGAAGCCTTAGTCTACATTAGCTAGTTTTGGGACAATTTGCTCAATGGCTGTTCGAGGCAACAATCCCCCACGCGACCACGCCGCGATGACAACCATACGCACGTCAGGCGGTAGCGGCTCGGAGTGTATTGCCTTTGCCAGCTCGTCGATCGGCTTTTTGTACATGTCGGCAGCAGCTTCGGCGCTGAGGATGAGGTGCCATATTTTGGGAACCCGTCTTTCACGCAGATCTTCTCAGTGGGCGTGAAAAGAAAGTGACAAACTCCTCCGCCCCCGCTTTGTCGGAGGGAGCGCGCCGAGGCTGGTATCGCGACGCGGCAAAGCGGGGGCGAAGAGGCGCAAGCTCCGGGCTATCGAACAGCAAGCCGTCCGATAGTCCTCGCGTCGCTTTGATCGAGCGAAGTGACGACCCAAAGGGTCGCCATTCTGGGCGCATTTGCATTCCAATTCTGATTTTCTAAATCGCATTCCCCTGCGGCGTATTATTTATATGAGTATTCTTAGACGTGTATCCTTCTATAGAGAGACCGGCGACTGTGCGGGTCGTTTTTTGGCTTAACGATAAGGTGGAGTCGATACAGGTTGGTCTTGCCGAGACCCCTCTGCTTGGATTTCCAGCAGTTCCGCCGCCTCATGTTCCTTAGGTACGTGCGGACGCTGCGGTCGGTGGCGCCCATGTCCTCGGCTAGTTTGATCTGGCCTGGAAAGCACGCGTCGTCCTGCCATGCGTACTTGAGCAGTATTGCAAGGGAGTGATCGGCACTTCGCAAGCTACTGTAACTCGGATCAAGGTTTTTCGATCAATGACCCCGGCTGATCCCTGCTAGCGCTTTCCATTTCCAATTGTCATACTTGTCTGTCCCGTGCCGTATATGGGTGTATCGCTTCAGGCTGGCCCAGCTTCGGTGACCCGAAACAGCCGCCACTTGGGGAATTGTTCGACCCATTTCGAATAAACGCGAGATACCCTCATGGCGAAGATCATGAAATCGCAGATCTTCGATTTCTAGAAATCGACACGCTCGCGTGAACGCAGCGCTGATGGCGTCTGTTGTGTAAGGAAATATTTCAGGCGCAATCCGGGGCATGGTTTTGACGATCGTGACGGCCTCGGGTGGCAACTCGCAATAGACGTGATTGCCCTTCTTGTCGCCGGGATGTTTCATGTCGCGAACGAGGATTCGATCTTCATCCAGATCGTCCCATTGCAGCAGCGTAATCTCTTCCTGGCGTCGCGTTGAGAAGAGCGCGAACGCGACAATTGTCTGCATTGGGATGGAGGAGGGACGGTGCTGTTTGACATGCCCAAAATGCTCCATCAAGCGATCGAGCTCTTCGAGCGTCGGCCGGCGGCTGCGTTCGGCGGCTTTGCCGATCAGACCGAGCTTCCTCATCACGGTCAAAGCATTGTCGAATTCCAAGCGCGACAACGGGTAGCCCCAAGCCGGCCGAGCGATGGTGAAAACGTTGGAGAGATGCGAGAGGTAATTGCTGCAGGTCTGTGGCTCGACGGACTTATTTAGCTCCTGGGCGAATGCAACGAGCGTGTGGCTGGTGATGTGGCCGCATTTCGTCTCGCCTAGTTCGGTGTTCCTTATGGTCTTGAGCACCTGAGCTTTGTTCCCCAGCACGGGATTTCTTGATTCCTCAATGTAACGGTCAATCACCGCGGCGAGCGTCGGGTCGTCTTTTCGCTCTAGCCCACCCGGGCGTTTAAGCTCGGCCTCACGGTTGACGATCCAGGCATTGGCGGCCTGTTTGCGATCGAAAGTTTGCGCCTCGCGATGGACAGTGACGCCGCCTTTTTTGATGACAATCTGGGCGGTAAACGCCTTGGAACCGTCCTTGCGCGTTTTTGCTATGATCGTACCCATGTTATCTTTAGAGCAACTTGTTGTCGTACTGGATTTGCTGTGGTCGCACCGTCGTCGTACCCGTTTGTGCTGCGGTCGTACCGATTTTGCTATCGGTTTATCTTTCGGACCGATCGTGTCAGTCCCTCTGATTGGTCGTCCCGATAATCAAAAATTGTGGTACGACGCGACTGTCAAAGTACGAATTTATCGTACCACGGATGCGAAAATGGGTCAAAATGAGCCGGAAATGGTACGACAAAAGATATATCGGAAATTAATGAAGTGACTGAAAAACAAGTAGATACGGAAAAAATGGCCCAGTGGCGCTTTTGTGTCGCTCCTATGATGGAATGGACCGACCGGCACTGCCGGTTCTTCCATCGGCTGCTGACGCGCCGGGCGCTGCTCTACACCGAAATGCTGACCACCGGGCGCGGTGCTGCACGGCGACCGGGCGCGGCTTCTGCGATTCGATGCGGCCGAACATCCGCTGGCGCTGCAACTTGGCGGGTCGCGAGCCGGCAGCGCTCGCGGCTTGTGCGCGCATCGGCGCCGATCTCGGATTTGACGAGATCAATCTCAATGCCGGCTGTCCGTCCGACCGTGTGCAGGACGGCCGCTTCGGCGCCTGCCTGATGGCCGAGCCGCAACTGCGTCGGCGATTGCGTCGCCGCCATGAAAGCGGCGGTCGACATTCCCATTACCGTCAAATGCCGCATCGGCATCGACGAGCAGGATCCCGAACTCGGCGCTTGAAGTCTTCGCCCAAGCCGTCGAACGAGCCGGAGCCGACGCGCTCATCGTGCATGCGCGCAAAGCCTGGCTCAAAGGCCTGTCGCCGAAGGAAAACCGCGAAATTCCGCCGCTGGATTACGACCGCGTCTACCGGTTGAAAGCGGCGCATCCGCGGCTTCCGATCGTCCTCAACGGCGGCGTCAGCGGCGTCGACGCCGCGCTGGAGCATCTGCCGTCATGTCGACGGCGTCATGATGGGCCGCGCCGCCTATCAGGAGCCATGGCGGCTTATGGCCGTCGACCCGGCCTTCTTCGGCGAGGCTTGCGCCTTCGCGTCGCCCAAGGCGGCCGCAGCGGCTCTTGCGCCTTACATAGAGCGCGAACTGGCGCGGGGCACGCGGCTTCATGCCATCACGCGGCACCTCCACGGCCTGTTTCATGCGGTTCGCGGCGCGCGCGCCTTTCGCCGCGCACTGGCCGATGCCGCGTCCGCGCCGCGAGGCGGCGCGGAGCTTCTGATTGCCGCGCTTGCGCTCATCGACGATGCCGCATTGTCCGGCGCCTTAGCGGACGGTGCGCGCGCCGCGGCATGATGCGACCGCGCCGGCGCGTCCCCCCGCTTAAGGCGAGGGTGTTATGCGCGGCATTATCTGTCCCCATCCTCAAAGGCGGAGGATAAAGACAACAGTCGGCCCCGGCCCCGCGAGCAAAAGAGCAACCATGATTCTCGGCGTTCCCTTAAGCGAGATCGCCTGGCTTGCGCTAGCCGTCGTCGTCGCCGGCGTCATCACCGGACTTCTGGCCGGTATGTTCGGCATCGGCGGCGGCGCCGTCATCGTGCCGGTGCTCTATGAGGTATTTCAGCTTCTCGCCGTGCCGGATGCGGTGCGCATGCAGCTTTGTCTCGGCACCTCGATTGCCATCATCCTGCCGACCACGGTGCGCTCTTATCTGACGCACCGTGCAGAAAGGTCTGGTGGTGCCGCGGGTGATCCGGCTATGGGCGTTACCGGCCGTCATCGGCGTTGCCACCGGCGCAACAATCGCTTCCTTCGCGCCGCCCGCGGTGTTCAAGATCGCTTTCGTGGTGATCGCGAGCTTTATTGCGGCCAAATTTCTGTTCGCCGGCGACCGCTGGAATATCGGTAGCGAACTGCCCGGTCCGGTGCCGATGACGGCCTACGGTTTCGGCATCGGATTGGGGGGATCGCTGATGGGTGTGAGCGGGGGCTCGCTGTCCAACATCGTGCTTACACTGCACGGCAAGTCGATCCATCAGGCTGTGGCAACCTCTGCGGGGCTAGGTGTACCGATCACCATCGTTGGCACGATCGGCTATATCCTGGCGGGCCTGCCGCATGAGGCGCTGGTGCCGCCGCTGTCGCTCGGCTTCGTGTCGCTGATCGGAGTGGTGGTGATGGCGCCGGTATCCAGCCTCGCCGCGCCGTGTGGCGCGCGGTTAGCGCATCGGCTGTCGCGCCGCACGCTCGAGATCGTGTTCTCCTGCTTTCTGCTGCTGGTGTCGGCGCGATTTCTGGTCAGCCTGTTTTGGAACGTCTAATTCATGGATAGCCCTTCAGCACCAGCCGATCGCCGACGACCTGCCAGCTCTGCAGCCGGTTGAGGAAACTCATGCCGAGGAGGCTCATCTGGAGCTGACCCGCCTGCACCACCAGGGCTTCGACGGATTTTTCCTCAAGACTGCCGAGGGCAACCCGGTCGAGCGTGACGGGCGCGGCGCGGGTGCGCCCATTGGCGGTGTCGATGCCCACTGAATAGTCGAGCAGATCGATCGGCAGTCCGGCGGCTTTGGCGTCGCTCTGGGTCAGCACCACCGAGCTTGCGCCGGTGTCGAGCACCATATGGGCGCGGACGCCGTTGATCTGAGCGGTGATGGCAAAGTCGCCGCCGTTCGAGCGCGCCACTTCGACAGTGCGCCCGTGGGAGATAACGTGGCCGGGAATGAGCTCCGCCATCACCCGGTCGGCAACGGCGTTGATGTCGTAACGGTAGGAATAGCCGATCACGAGCAGTAGTCCGACCACCACCCACAACAGCGCCGCGGTGACGGCCTGCGTAAAGCGCTCGCGGAACATCGTCGCCACGGCAGCGGTGAGGAACACCAGGAGCGCGATCTTATAGGCCAGCGAGCCGAACTGGTCGGTCGACAACGGTCCGACCGTGCCACGGCCGTTTTGCGCGATAATGATGAGGATTGCGATCACAATCCCGATCAGGAGAAACCATAAAAGCCGCCGGCGCACGATCGTCCTCTTAAAGCGCGGGGCGCACCATAGGCGCGAAGCGGGTGAAGGCAAGGATCAAGATGGGCGGACTTCAGCCGCCGGCGCCGAACAGCGCCCGCCTGGCGCGGTTCTTCGAATTGTCGGGAAATGACGAGGACGACGACATGTCAGCCTGCGGCTGCGTCGGCGGGGAATGCTCGGAGATCGGCCCCAGCGCCGACATCACGCGCTCCGGCGGGAAGGTGACGACCACTTCGGTGCCGATGCGCAGCTTCGACTTCAGCGTGAAGGTGCCGCCATGCAGATCAATCAGGTTCTTGGCGATCGGCAGACCGAGACCGGCGCCCTGTTCAGCCGATTTGATCGAGTTCGAGCCCTGACCGAACGAGGCCAGCACGATCGGGATTTCTTCCTCTGGAATACCGGGGCCGGTGTCCTTGACGCTCATATATTGCCCGCCCGATGCGGTCCAGCCGACCTTGAGCCAGATCTCGCCGCCTTGCGGAGTGAACTTGATCGCGTTGGAAACAAGGTTGAGGCAGATCTGCCGCGCCGCGCGCTCGTCTGCCCATAGCCGCGGCAGATCGGGCTCGAACATTTCGTGGATGGTGATGCCGCGATTGGTGGCACGCAATTTCATGAGGTGATGGCAATCCTCGACCACGCGGTTGAGCGAAACCGGTTCCTCGTTGAGCTCGTAACGGCCGGCCTCGATGCGCGATAGATCGAGAATCTCGTTGATGAGATTGAGCAGATGCACTCCCGAGCTATGGATGTCGGCGGCGTAATCCTTGTACATGGGCACACCGTGCGGCCCGAAAATCTCGCCCTTCATCACCTCGGAGAAGCCAAGAATGGCGTTAAGCGGCGTGCGCAGCTCGTGGCTCATCTGAGCGAGGAATCGCGATTTGGCGATATTGGCGGTTTCGGCGCGGCGGCGCGCTTCGTCGGATACCGACTTCGACTGTTCGAGTTCCCCGATCAGGGCATCCTTCTCGGCGCGCGCCTCGAGCGTGGCCAATGTCGTCGAATAGAGCCGGTAGGCGAGCAGCGAGAAATAGCCTTCGGCGGTCAACGCCATGATTGCGAGGATATAGTCATGCAGCGTGTGCCTGATGGCGAAATCGAGCGCGATGGCAACGGCGACCGGCAGTGTCAGCGCCAAGACCGCGATCGGCAGGCTCGACGCGAGCATGCTCGATATCGCCACCACCAGCAGCATGACGAACAGCATGAAGGTCGCCGCCTGATCGTCCATGCCGACCGGATTGATCAGGATGAAGGTCCACGCCATGCCAAAAAACAGATCGAGCAGGATAAAGCGCATGCGCCAGGAGCGTAACTGCGTGGTCGACGGCGGCTCGGCCAGAAATTGCCGGCAGGTGCGAAGGATCACGAGATGGATGACAAGCGTGCCGGCGGTCCAGACGCCGCAAATCAGCGCGCCCGTCCATAGTCCGGACAGCGCGCCGATGGTGATGATCAGCAACAGGATAACCGGAGAGGCGGAAATGCGGTTCTGCGAGAATTGGCGCAATAATTCGTAGTCGAAAACCGGCCGCGTGCCGCTGGTCGAGGTCAGCCGGTCGCGCGCCTCGCGCACGTGCTGGGACGCAAGTCGCCGCTGGGTCGATGGGGCGGCCGCGGGCGAAGCTAGCTCGTGGGTTTCGCTGATTGTGTTGGGCATCGTCGTCCGGGGTCGGGGCAGTGGCCCCGAAAGTCGCTCAAATTCCTTAAGACCAGGCTTAAGCGGCGGCTTTCCGTGCCGAAGCGGCAGGTATTCGTTTACGTTCGGGGAAGGCTAGGCTTTGGCGGATGTCCCCGCATCGGAACCGCTAGCGAGGCCAGGGGCGGCACGATAAGTTCAAGCCACGCAACGGGATAGGGAGGCAAACGGAATGAAGCTCTATGATGGGGGCCGTGCTCCCAATCCGCGCCGAGTCCGGATCTTTCTGGCCGAGAAGGGTCTCGCGGTTCCCACCGAACAGGTCAATCTCGGCAGCCTGCAGCAGCGCTCGGAAGCTTACACCGCGATCAATCCGATGCAGCGCGTGCCGGCGCTTGTGCTCGACGATGGCACCGTCATTGCGGAGTTGATCGCCATCTGCCGTTATTTCGAGGCGCTGCATCCCGAGCCGCCGTTGTTCGGGCGCGGCGCGGTCGAGAGCGCCTTGGTCGAAATGTGGAACAGGCGGGCCGAGTTGCACCTGTTATTTCCCGTTGCCGCTGTGTTCCAGCATCTGCATCCCGCCATGAAGCAGATGGTGCAGCCGCAGGTGCCGGACTGGGGCGAGGCCAACAAACCCCGGGTTACAGCATTTCTGCAATTTCTCGACGGCGAACTTAAGAACCGGGCCTATATCGCCGGCGCGAGTTACACCGTGGCGGACATCACCGCATTGATTGCGGTCGATTTCATGCGCGTATCGCGACTTGCCGTGCCGGACGATCTCGTCGATGTGCGGCGCTGGCATCAGGCGGTTTCAGCGCGTCCGAGCGCCGCGGCGTGAGGATCGGGCCGTTCGTCAACCCTCGATTGTGGCGCCGGCGCGTTCATCGCATCCGTCTCGCTGCCGTCAAAGGGACGGCCGGTGCCGATCACGGGGGAACCAATCAGCTCTCCGAGGATTGATCGGCTTGGGGGCAGAGGGTTTACTTCCATTGGAGGAATCATGGATAAGAGGATTGCCGGTTTATTGGGTGCCGCGGCGGCGCTTACTGTCGTCTCCGCCGCTCAGGCGACTCCGGCTCAGACTTCCCAACTTGCGCCGGCAACGAGTTACCGGGATCTTCTTGATCCTATTCCGAATGCGGGCCCGCTCCTAAAGGCGGACAACGCACAGCTCGCGCAGCGCTCTGCTGAACAGGTGGCACAGATTTCCGTGCAGCTCGGCCATCATCATCATCACCATCATGTTGTGGCTCATCACCATCACCACCACGTGGTTGTGCACCATCATCACCATCACCACCATCACCACCACCCGGCGATCGTCGTCCACTAGCGGGATTCCAGCTAGAATGACGAAAAGGGGCGCCACTTGGTGGGCGCCCCTTTTTTTCGGCCGACCTGTTCCTTGCGCGATCAGTCACCGCGATCTTTGGCTTTCGCCGCGCGTAAGAGATGGCGATAGGTGCCGTCAAACACCGTGTCGGTACTCGAGGTCCAGGTGCTGTCGGCTGCCAGCGTTGGCCGGCTCGCATGAATGCGCCGGCCGCGCATTTCGCGCTCGGCGGCCTCATCCTCGTCCATCGGCACGAGCGTGAAATCCGCGGTGACCGGAAGGATCAGGATTTGCAGCATCGGCTCGCCTGGCCGGAAGATATGCGTACATCCCTCCGTCGGCGCCTTGAAGATCACAAACGAGATCATCGGCCACCACTCGGTGCGCAGCAGCGCCGGTACCGCGATCGGCACCGTACCGGTGGCGTCCGTGTAAAAGCGCGGATGCGGTTCGGTCCGCACCGCCCAATCCTTGCCGACTTTGAGATCGAGCAAGAGCTGGTAGCTGTAATAGTCCTCGCCGAAGGTGCGGAACGGCGGCCACATCACGTCGCTATCCGCCGGCGGCGGACCGAAATCGCCTTCGAAGACGATTTTGCCGTCGCGCCGGCTGACGCGGAGCTCGTTGGCGTAGGGGTAGAAAATCTCGATGCCGTATTGGGCGCTTTCGGTGAACGGGGCGCAGTGCCAGGCCTGTTCGTGCGAGCCGTCGCTGCGCGGCTCCGGCTTTCCCGCCCAGCCGGGCATTTCGGCCTTGGTGCGCCTTGGCTTGAGCTCGGGGTTGACCAGCCTGAATTTGACTTCCTGCATCGTGCCTACCCCGTTTGTCGCGCCGGGCGCGCTAGCATTAACATTCCCCGGCCCCGAAAGCTTAAAAGTCCCAGCCGAGGCGAAGAGTTCCATCGCCGGCTCCCGCGGCTCGGACCGGCCTGCGCCGTTTTGGCCTGTCAAAAAACCGTCAAGGGGTGCTATGAAAACGGCGCGGCGGTGTCGAGCTACTTCCGGGGTCCGGGTGGTTCGGCGCCTCTGGAACGAAAAAGGAAAGAGGGAGGACTCCCGTGCTGTCACGGCGCGCATTTGCCGGTGCTTTTTTTGGCGCCGCATTCATCAAGGCCCGGTCGGCATCGGCCGCGGACGCCTATCCATCGCGCTCCATTCGGCTCGTTAGCCCGTTCCCTGCTGGAAGCGCGTCGGACACCACTGCGCGTGTCGTGGTTGATCAATTGTCGCAGATTCTCGGACAATCGATCATTGTTGAGCCGCAGGCGGGCGCCGGCGGTATCGTTGGCTTCGAGATGGTCGCCAGGGCCGCTCCCGACGGCTACACGCTGGTCACCAGTTCGTCGTCGATGGCCAATGGCAAGGTGCTGCACAGTCATTTGCCCTACGACGTATTGAGCAATTTCACCCCGGTGGCGCTGTTCGGCGTGCAGCCGAACGTACTGGTCGCCTCTAAGCAGAGCGGATTCAACACGGTCGCCGACCTGGTTGCGGCCGCCAAATCCAAACCGGGCGCTTTGACGTTTGCCTCCGCCGGCGTCGGCTCAACGTCGCACATGGCCGGCGAAAAATTCCGGCTGGCCACCAAGATCGACGTCCGTCATATCCCGTTTCGCGAGAACGGCCTGACCGAGGTCATGGCCGGCCGCATCGACTATTATTTCATTCCGCTGGCCGCGGCTGCCTCGGTGCTCACAACCGGGAAGCTAACGGCCCTTGCGGTCAGCACCCCCAAGCGCGCACCGCTGTTGCCCAACGTGCCGACCGTGGCGGAGGCAGGGTATCCGGCGGCGGAGTCAAACTTCTGGGTTGGCTTGTCGGCGCCGGCGAAAACGCCGGCTGACATCGTCGACAAGCTCCACGACGCAACCGAAAAGGCGCTGCAGGTGCCGGCGGTGAAAGAGCATCTGGCCAAGATCGGCGTCGATCCCGAATTGATGACCGTGGCGCAGTTCACCAAGTTCTTCAAGGACGACTACGACACGACTATCAAACTCGCCAAGGACGCCAATATCCAGCCGGTGGATTGAATTTTCCGGCGCAATTTCTTCGGTGGTTCGGCGCAGAATCTTTGCAGCAGTCCCTGCGGCGAAGGACACGCCGCTCAATTTCCATCGTCGTCTTGCGGCGCATTGAGGAGGCCACGCGGCGGGTCATCCGTCAGGTTGGCCGCAGTTTCGCCGTTGGGCAATAACTCCGGTCCACCTGCGCCGTGCACCGTATAGAGCTGCGGCGCCCGGCGATTGATATGGAGCTGAAAAATATCCGGCCTGTTGTAATGTCCGGCGAAATCGTGGCGAAGCTTCATCAATACGCCGAGTTCGAGATTGCAGTCGGCATAGAGGATGCCTTCTTCGGCGCCCATCGGACCCGCTAGAATACGACTGTTGGGACCGACGATGACGCTGCCGCCGCAGCAATCGGGGTTGCGCAAAAACTGCTCCGCCTCGGCGGAAGGCTCCAGCATTTCGATCATGCGGTCGTCGACTGTGCCGCAGGCGGAAACGACAAAGGCTTTGCTCATCTGGGCGAAGGCCTGGCTGTCCACCGCGACACGGTTTTTCATCGGATCGCCGCTGACCGGAAAATGATTGGGCCAGCTCATGACGTGAATGCGCGTGCTTTCGGCGGTGAGCGCGAACACCGCCAGCGGATTGGAGTTTTCGCCGCAAATCAGCCCGCTCATGGGACCGAATTCCGAGGCGAACGCGCCGAACGTATCGCCGTGGCCGCCAGTGTGGACGAGCCGCTCGCCGACCGTAGGCATGATCTTCTGATGCTTGCCGATGAGCATGCCGTCCGGGCCGATATAGAGCTGGGTGTTGAACATGGTGCCGATGGTGCCCGGGATTTTTTCGCAAACCCCGATCACGACATAGGCGTTCGCCGCGCGCGCCGCCTCGCACAGCACGGCGACATGCGGGCCGGGGATTTCGACCGCGTTCTTGAACAGCTCGACCGAAAGCCGGTTAGCTAGCGCGCCGGTCGCGACATGGTGGTGAAACCACACCGGATGCGCCGGGATGAATCCTTCCGGAAAGCCGATGACGCGTGCGCCGTTGCGTCCAGCTTCGCCGATCAGCCGGCAGGCCTTCTCGGTCGAGCCGTCGCGATCGAGGAACACCGATGCCGCCTGCACGGCAGCGACTTTGACGATGGGATAAACGTCTGCCATGCGCGGTCCGCACCCTTAACGGTTGAGCAGCGCGATCAGGCTCGACGTGTCCCAGCGCTTGCCGCCCATGCTCTGGATTTCCGCATAGAACTGATCGACCAGCGCCGACACCGGCAGGTGCGCGCCGTTGCGACGCGCTTCGGACAGGCAGATGCCGAGGTCCTTGCGCATCCAGTCGACCGCGAAACCGAAATCGAACTTGCCGGCGACCATGGTCTTGTAACGGTTCTCCATCTGCCAGGACTGCGCGGCGCCCTTGGAAATGGTGGCGATCAGCTTTTCGACATCGAGCCCGGCCTTCATGGCGAAATGCAAGCCTTCGGATAACCCCTGCACGACGCCGGCGATGCAAATCTGATTGACCATCTTGGCGAGCTGGCCGGAGCCGGGCGGTCCCAGCAGGTTGCACGCCCGCGCATAGGCGCCGATCACCTTCTCGGCCTTTGCGAACGGCCCGTCGTCGCCGCCGCACATCACTGTGAGCACGCCATTCTCGGCGCCGGCCTGGCCGCCGGACACCGGCGCGTCGACGAAGTCGAAGCCGTGGGTTTTCGCCTCGCCATGAAGCTCGCGGGCGATTTCGGCCGACGCCGTGGTGTGGTCGACCACGATCGCGCCCTTGCGCGCCCCGGCAAAGACGCCGTCCTTGCCCAGCATCACTTCACGCAGATCATTGTCATTGCCGACGCAAACCATGACGAGATCCTGGCCGTCGGCCGCAGCCTTCGGCGTCGGCGCGCTCTTGCCGCCGAACTGGCCAACCCATTTCTGCGCTTTGGCCGCGGTGCGGTTGTAGACCGTGACGTCGTGCCCGCCCTTGGCCTTGAGATGCCCGGCCATAGGGTAACCCATGACGCCGAGTCCGACGAATGCCACCTTTGCCATTACTTCCTCCAATGACGCGGTCTTGGTCTGGTTTGGCCCTGGTCATGGCCTGCCCGGCGGCGGCCCGTCAACCGGGAGATTGACCGCACCCGCGACGGGCCTATGTAGGACGGCAGGACATTCAAGGATGACATGACACTCAAGGACGATGTACTCTCGGCCCTCGGCAAGGTTTCGAGCCCCGACGGCGCAGCCCTGCCGGCGTCCGGCAAGCTTTCCGAAATTGTCGCCAGCGACGGCAAGGTATTTTTGTCGATCACGGTCGATGCGGCCGCGGTCGAGCCATGGGAAGCCGTGCGCCAGCGCGCCGAGGCCGCGATCCGCGCCATTCCCGGCGTGACATCGGTAATGGTGGCGCTCACCGCGGAACGCGCCGCCGGCGCTGGCGGTGCCCCGCCGCGCCGTCCGCCGCCGGCCGCTCACCAGCGCCAAGCACCGCGTCCGGGACCGGCGCCGGGCGGCCATGCCGCGCCCAGCCCGGCCGGTATTCCCGGGGTGGCGTCGATTATCGCGGTCGCCTCCGGCAAAGGCGGCGTCGGCAAATCGACCACGGCGGTCAATCTCGCGTTGGGCTTGCGCGACCTCGGCCTGCGCGTCGGCATTCTCGACGCCGATATTTACGGCCCGTCACTGCCGAAGCTCCTGGCCATCCGCGAGAAGCCGCAGACCGTCGGCGGCAACCGGCTCAAACCCATCGAGCGCTACGGCATGCCGGTGATGTCGATCGGCTTTCTCATCGAGGAGGAAACGCCGATGATCTGGCGCGGGCCGATGGTGATGTCGGCCTTGACCCAAATGCTGCGAGAGGTGGAGTGGGGCACGCTCGACGTCATGGTGGTCGACATGCCGCCGGGCACCGGCGATGCCCAGCTCACCATGGCCCAGCAAGTGCCGCTCAAGGGCGCGGTGATCGTCTCGACGCCGCAGGACCTGGCGCTCATCGATGCGCGGCGCGGCATCGCCATGTTCCGCCGCGTCAATGTGCCGGTGCTCGGCATCGTCGAGAACATGTCGACCTTCATCTGCCCGCATTGCGGCACGCAGTCCGACATTTTCGGGCACGGCGGCGCGCGGCACGAGGCCGAGCGGCTTGGCGTGCCGTTCCTCGGCGAAGTGCCGCTGGTCATGGAGATACGCGAAAAATCCGACGCCGGCCTGCCGGTGGTGGCGAGTGCGCCGGACTCCGCGCACGCCGAAATCTATCGCGACATCGCGGCGCGCGTGCGCGACAGCCTCGCCGTCGCCAGCCGGCCACCGCCGAAGATCGTCATCGAGGCTTGATTCGCTCGCGCTCGCTTTCCGCGGCGCTGGGCGCGTCCTTGTCCGTTCCCTTGGCGGCTTCGGTGAGGCTCACGCCGCAGTCCCTGCATACGTAGGTGTGCAATTCGGGAAACGATCCGAAAGGCGGGATGACCAGCACAAGCCGCATTGGCCGCCCGCATGCGGGACAGAAATGACGGCTGATCGGTATGACGTTGCCGGAATCCATTGCGCTAGATTGGTCCGACACTGCCATCACAGCTCATTGATCTGCGTCAGTTTTTCCTTGGCTGACGCTATTTAAGGGAGCTCGAAATGCTTGAGAAGGTCGTATGGAGCTGACTCCCGAGCCCCTGGACCGCGGCGATGATCGCCACCGAGACGCCGGCCGCGATCAGCACAAATTCGATTGCCGTCGCCTCACGATCGTTCTGAAGTCAAGGCAATGCAACGCTACCATGATTCCTACCCCGTTCCGGGTCGCCCACTGCATTACACAGAATTGTTTTGTTAAATCATTAAATCGGGGGGCATCGGCGGCGCACGGAAATAGGCCTTGGCGTAGTGGTGAACGTTTGGCGCGGCGAGCAAAGCCGCCTCGTCCCAGAAGCGCAATTCCCGGTGCTGGTCGTCCTGTCGGATTGTGGCGCCATCGGCGGCGGTCAGCGCGTAGCCAAGCACGACATAGTGGGTGCCGTAGCCTTCATCGCCAAAGCGGTTGTTGGGATAGAAATGCTCGTAGACGCCGAGGAGCCGGGCGTCGTCGATGTCGCCGGGAAGATTGGTCTCATTTTTGAGGATGCGGGCGAAAGCGTCGCGCAACGGCTCGTTCTTCAAAATCATCCCGCCCGGCACGAAATACCAGCCCTTGGCCGGCTCGTTGTTGCGCAAACCGAGGAGAATCTCCCCCGTGCATTGCGGATGATGAGGTCGATCGCAATGAGCGGCGCCAGACGCACGACCTTGCGCAGATCGTCGTGGCTCAAAAATGCGGGCGGGGCAGGGGAGTTAAGCGGTTCCATAGCGGGCTTGATAGCGGGCGCGGCGGCGGCAGGCCACGGCGCATGAAAGCGCACGGTGCCGCCTCACGGATAGACGCGCTCCGCTGGACAGAGCCATTGCCCGGCCGGGGTCCACGCACAGACCGCCGTACAGCGCGGATCCCAATAGTGGCGCTCAAACGTGACGCCGATCGCCACCGGCCGGCGGAACGCGGGCGGATAAGGCATGGCGTGGTGATCTTTGGCGAACGCGGCGCCGTTACAAAGTGCGAGGCCGAGGCAGCACAGGACGCGAGTCCTGACTAGCGGAATTGTTCATGCTCACAATTCACTGGCTGGGAAACTCAATCCCTAAAAACGGAACATTTTACAGGGATCTAATGAAAGAGGTCGCCTACTGAGGCGGCCTCACGGACCTTCTATGGTCGCGGATTCCAGTTCCTTTATTAGCGCATGGAGCGCCTTTTCCGTTTCTGCCCTCAAAGCATCTAGTTGGCAGTCAAATGGCACGGGAAGACCCAGACGCCGCTCCAGATTATCAGCCCATACGATCGTGACATGAGTCCGCTTTTTGAGAATATCGCGGCTCAGTCCTTCGATCTTAAGCGTTGCCATAGTTAGCTCCATTATCCCCCGTAAAACGCAGAAATCCCCTGAAGCGTTCAGATCAAAAGGAACCACCTCGTCTTTCAAAAGGGACCAGTGGGGATAAAAACAGGCCAGTACCCGCCCCCTGGTACTGGCCGGAACCGGCCACTCCATGAGTGAGAACCGGCCACTATGCCATTCCCCTGTTTTGGGTATGCTTAGCCCAACTGGGGAAACCAATGGTTACGGGGCTCGCAATTGCGTTGCCGCTAATTCTGGCAGTGATGGGGGTTGTCATGGGGCTTGTTATGGCCCTTAGCCAGCCCTCTCCAGTTTTTATTTGGTTATGTGTTGCAGCATTCGTGATTGTCGGGGGTATCGCCATCGGCGTGTGCATCCAGGATCGGCGCAATTCGGACGCCGCACAACGCGAGTTAATGAGCACCATAAGAGGCCTAAAGGATTCAATCGACAAGCTAACTCAACCGATTGCCAAGCCAACCGTAACACCGACGCGCGATCCTGACGGGATTTATCAGAACGATAGTTTGGCTGGAAAAGTTAAGGGGGCTCGCCTCACCTTAAACGAGAGCAAAGTATATTTTGACGAAATAGAAAATGCTGGCAATCTCGATACCCAAAAGAATTTTGAGTATCGAGATTATATTCTACATTGGATACGTGCCGATAGTTATACTGGAATGCTCATACAGATGCCCGGCGGAGTTGCTACAAACTTATATCAGCACGTTGTTTGCGAGATCGTTGGTCGGGTTCACTGACAACCTCCCTCAATTACCCTAAACTGCCGCCGACGATCCGGCGCGGTCGGCGTAGGGAGCGGCGGCACGGCTGCTAGGGCCGCGTCGATCAAGTCGCCAATCGTCCACACGCGATCCGCAATGCCGAGCGCCATAGCTGGCGTGCTACGCAGACTTCGTGACGCGGCAGAGATTGTAGAAAGCGACGTGCAGACTGACCGCGGCCAAGTGGCATTCAATCCGCTTGCTGAAGCCATTTGAGAGCCGCGCAAACCGCTTCGATGCCATACGGATCGTCAGATTTTGCCTTTCGACATAGCTTGTCGAAATCTGCTCTGGTTCGCCGCTTACCGCTACACGCTCTACGGCTACTACGGAGGCCGGGGAATAGCGCCGCGAGGCTTCGGTTACATTCAGGTGGGTTACGCTATAGGTCTTATTGATGACGCCGTGCGAGGCGCGACCGCCAAAAGCATCGCGGATCGCGTTCTTGTAGAAATGCAGGCCGTCGGTTGAAATCTCAGGCGAGCCGATGACGCGACCGCGTAAGTCCTGAATGAAATCGTCCGTCATGTCCGTGGTGCGCTTGCCAGTGCGATAGGCGAGAATGGCGCGCGAGGATGCGCCCAACGCGATGTAGGTGTATTGGTCGCCCTTCACTGGCGACGGCAACGCGGGGCCTTTCTGCGGATTGCGCTTATGTCCGACATGGCTCCACAACTCGTCGCGCTCGATCCGGTTCAGGCGAATGCCGACCATCATACGATCGTGTAATTCAGCGCAGTCACGTCCGATATGCAGGGCGAGCTTGCCCACCGTTTCGCGATTGACGCCGGTAATGCGTGCGGTCGCGCGAACGCCGAGACCTTCGGTCAAGGCGCTGATGACTTCAATTTGCTTACCGCGGGCACACCTTATTTCCCGGAAGTGGTAGCTGATGTCTTGAGCAAATACCAAGCCACCGGCTCGGCGCGCCGCAGGCCGTACGTGAAGCGCGGCGTCGGGCCGGCGGACGGCGAGGCGCATCGCGAGGAGGCTCACCGCCAGCGCCAGGACGTCCATGAGCAGGTGGAGCGCGTCGGCCTGGAGGACGACGCTGTCGGCGCAGCGATCGCCCCGCCGAGCTCGAACGACGAAGAACCCGCCGACGAGCGCCGAGCACCATCGTCGAGGCGGCCGGCCTGCCTCGCCTCGCCCGCGGTGAACTCGCCGCGTGCGCGCGGGCGGCTACGGGCGCGTGCTCCTGCGCCGGTGCGCGTGGTCGTGCGCGTGCTGCGTGCCGCGGCCGTCACGCGGACATCCGGTCGGCTCTACAGCGAGGACGTAGTCGTCGGCCACCGCGGCAGGCGCGGTGTCGAGCGCGCGGATGGTCTCGTCGTCGCGCCGACGGCGCGCATGTAGAGCCCGTGGAGGATCGCCGGGTGCTCCTGGACGAGCGCGATGAAGCTCCTCGCGCGGGAGGAGCAGCGTGACCGTCGGGTGCACCGCGACGACGTCCGCGTTCGCCTTGCGGCGCAGGACGAGCGCCACCTCGCCGACCGTCTCGCCCGACGCCGAGCGTCGCGATGCACGAACGGCTCGCCCGCCCTCGTGCGCCGACGACCGCGACCTCGCCCGACGCGATGAGGTGGAGGCCCTGCGCCTCCTCCCCTTCGGTCGATCGAGCTTGTCGCCCTTCTCGAAGACGCGCGTCTCGAACCGCTCGACGAGCGCGGCGCGCTCCGCGGGCGGCACGGCGAGCGAGCACCGGCGACGTGCGCACGAGGTTCGCGACCATCCGCCGCCGGCAGTGCGCCGCGAGCTCGACCCGACCTCGGGCGCGCGTCTCGGCCACCTGCCTCGAGCGCGTCGCGGCGTCGCGACGAGCAGGATCGACGGCCGGCGCGCGACGACGCTCGCCGCGCGCGGCGCCCGCGAGAGCAGCGCCATCTCGCCGAAGAGCGCGCCGTTGGTCGAGCCGCGCGAGCGACGCGTCGGCGGCTCGCGGCCGTCCTCGTCCGCTCGGTCGCGCCTGGCGCACCTCGAGCTCGCCGCGCGCGACGATGTACGCCTCGGCGCCCTCTTCGCCCTCCTCGATGACCGCGTTGCCCGCGGGCGACGGTGATCATCTCGAAGGCGGCGATGAGCGCGCGCAGCGCCTTCCTTCTCGAGGCGCGCTGAAGAGCGGCAGCGGCGCGACGAGCGGCGGCTCGCGACGTCCTCGAGCGCCTCGTACTGCGTGCGTCGCCTCGTGGACGATCTGCGTCGCCTTCGAGAGGAGCGCGGGCCCGGTGAGGAACGAGCTGAGCGGCTGAACTCCTCGAAGTCGGGCAGCGGCGGCGGCGGCGGCGCGGCGTCGTCGGTGAGGCGCGGCGAGCCCGGCGCAGAACGCGCGCGGCGATCTCGTCGAGGTGGCGCGTCGACGTTCGACGCCGAGCGTCCGCAGGTCGCCGACGGCGGCGACCGCGAGCGGCAGGTTGCCCGCGTCGATCGCGCGCTTCACGCCGAGCTCGAAGCCCTCGATCGCGGCCTCGGTGCGGCCCGCGTCGGCGAGCAGGCGGCACGTGAGAATGAGCGCGCTCGGCACCGAGGCGTCCTGCTGCCACGACCGCCGCGCTCCAGCGCAGCGCCGCCTCGCGCTCGCCGGCGAGCAGCAGCGTGAGCGCGCGGTCGAGCGGCGAGTCGATCGTCGTGGGCGCCGGGCAGGTCCGGCGGGGCGCGCGCGCATGATCGCGTGCCAGCGTACTACCAGCGCGGACTCGGTCCGTGCGTCCGGCGAGCGCTTTCAGTCCTCGTCGCTCGTCGTCTTCCGGCCGCGCTCGCGGTCGATGAACTCGCTCATGGCGTTCGCGGTCGCGGCCACGAGCGGGACGACTTTCGGGTAGTCCATCCGCGTCGGGCCGATGACGCCGACGGTGCCGGCCGCCCGGCCGTGGTCCGTGTACGCGCGCGCCGACGATCGCGAGCTGCCCGCCGCCGAGCTCGCCCGCCTCGCGCCCGACGACGACGCGTGGTCGCCCTTGCGCGGCGAGCGTCGCGTCGAGCAGCTGCACGAGCTGCTCGCGCTCGTCGAGCGCCGTCACGACGCTGCTTCACGCCGCTCGGCGTCGTGCGAACTCGGGCTGCCCGAGGAGCCTGCGCCTGGCCCTCGATGACGACGTCGGCGCGCCGGCTCGACCGCCTCGCGACGGCGGCGCCGCCGAGCTCGAAGGCGCGCCGGCGCAGCTCGTCGTGCTGCACCCGCTCGCTCTGCGAGGCGCCGCGCGAAGAGGTCGCGCAGGTCGCCGAGCGATGCGCCCCTCGACGACGTCGTCGAGCAGGTTGTGGACGCGCAGGAGCTCGGGCTCGCTCGACCGTCGCCGTGCAGGAAGCGGTTCTGCACCGTGCCGTTCGTTGAGCACGAGCACCGCGAGGAGCTCGCCGGGCTGGATGCGGATGAAGCGGAGGTGCTTGAGCGTCGAGCGTCTCGGCGCGCGGCGCGACGACGACCGCGGCCGTGCCGGTGAGCTCGGAGAGGAGCTTGCCGGTCTCGCGCATCACGTTCTGGCCCGGCGCGATGCGCCGCGAAGCGCTCGCGGATTCGGCGATGTCCTCGTCGGCGACAGCTCGCGCACCTGCATCAGCGCGTCGATGAAGAGGCGGAAGGCGCGGTCGGTCGGGACGCGGCCGGCGCTCGTGTGCGGCTGCTGCAGGTAGCCCGAGCTCCTCGAGGTCGGAGAGCACGTTGCGGATGCTCGCCGGCGAGAGGTCGATGCCCGCGCTTCTTCGAGAGCGTGCGCGACCGACCGGCTCGCCGGTGGCCACGTACTCGGTGATGCAGGGGTAGAGGATCTGCCGGGCGCGCGCGGCGCAGCTCGGCCATCGACGACGATGCAGCGTAGCACGCGGCGGCTCGCGTCGGGCGTGGCGAGGCTCGGGGCCACAGGCGCGTGCACGTCCGCGAAGCGTCGGGCTCACGCTCGTCATGGCTGGGCGCGAGCGCTGCTCCCCGCGCGCGCCGCGTCGACGCTTCCCGGTGCCGACGCCGCGCCCGCCCTCGCCGGTCCGCGGCTGCGCCGACGCGTCGCGATACCGAGCCTCGGCCTCGATCGCGAGGCGCGAGCTCGCCCGTACGCGCGAGCGATCCCGCTTCGCGACCGTCGAGCGAGGCCGCGACGGCGTCGCTGCGCGCCGGTCGCGGCCTCGACGGGGCCCGGCTCCCGGGCGTCGACCGTTCCCGTCGGCGGCATCGGTCCCGCCGAGGCGCAGCGCGCCACCTCGCCGTACGAGATCTTCGACTGCCGCCTCGTCCTCGCGCTCGACGACTTCGCGCGCATGCTGCGCGCGCACGGCGTCGTCGAGGTCATCCACATCTCCGTGCTGGCGCCCGCCGCCGGCGAAGCGTGGCCCGCGAGCGAAGCTCGGCACGCGCCACACGGCGCGCTCGCGATCGACGCGGCGTGCTTCGTGAAGAGCGACGGCACGACGCTCGACGTCGAGAGGGACTTCCACGGCCGCATCGGCGCGCAGACGTGCGGCCCGGCACCGGCCCGTCGCCCGCGACGCCCGAGGCCCTCGAGCTCCGGCGATCGCGTGCGACGCGGCGGACGCGCGCCTCTTCAACGTGGAGCTGACGCCCGACTACAACTGGCCGCACCGCAATCACTTCCACCTCGAGGTGACCGCCGGGTGAAGTGGTTCCTGGTTGATCGTGCACGTAGCGCCCGGCCTCGACGGTGTATCGCGCGCGCAGCCCATGTAGAACAGCGCCGACGTGGCCGCTTCCCCTCGCGCCCAGGCGTCCCCGCGCGAGCGCTTCGGCCACCCGATCGGCCTTTACGTCCTGTTCTTCACCGAGATGTGGGAGCGCTTCTCGCTACTACGGGATGCGCGCGCTGCTCGTCCTCTACATGACGAAGCAGCCTGATCGTACAACGCCGCAGGCGCGGCGCGTACGTGTTCGGCTTCGGCGCGGTCAAGCTCGGCGCTCGAGTGCGATCTTCGGCCCGCTGGCGGTCCAGCCGCTCGCCGTCGCAGATCTACGGCCTTTACACGGGCTTCGTGTACCTCACGCCGTTCTTCGGCGGCATCCTCGCCGACAGCTCCTCGGGCAGCGCAAGACGGTGGTCGTCGGCGGCGTCCTGATGGCGATCGGCCACTTCCTGATGGCCATGCGAGTCGCTCTTCTTCGCTCGGCGCTCCTCTTCCTCATCGTCGGCAACGGCTGCTTCAAGCCGAACATCTCGACCCAGGTCGGCACCTCTATCCGCCGGGCGACCCGCGCCGCGACCGCGCGTTCACGATCTTCTACATGGGCATCAACCTCGGCGCGCTTCTTCTCGCCGCTGGTCTGCGGCACGCTCGGCAGGTCTACGGCTGGCACTACGGCTTCGGCGCCGCCGGCGTCGGCATGCTCATCGGCCTCGTGGTCTACCTCGTGGGGCAGAAGTACCTCGCCGCCGACAACATGATGCAGGCGCGCCGACGGCGCGGCAGACCGAGGCACGCAGCCGCCGCTCGACGCAGGACGAGTGGAAGCGCGATCGTCGCGCTCGTCGTCCTCTGCGCGCTGAACATCGTCTTCTGGGCGCGTCTACGAGCAGCAGGGCAACACGATCCAGCTCTGGGCCGACCAGAACACCGACTGGCACGTCTGTCTGGCTGGGAGATGCCGTCCACCTGGTTCCAGTCGCTCAACCCGCTGTTCATCTTCCTCTTCGCGCCGCTGCTCGACATGCTTCTGGGGCCGCCAGGCGAAGGCGAAGACGGAGCCGACGAGCGTCGACCAAGATGGCCATCGGCTGCTTCCTGCTTGGGCCTCGTTCATCGTGATGATCGGCGCGCGCGCGTCTTCGCGAGCGGCCACATGGCAGCTTCCTCTGGCTCGATCGGCTGCACGTTCCTCTGACGGTGGGCGAGCTTTATCTCTCGCCGGTCGGGCTCTCGCTCGTGACCAAGGTCGCCCCGCGCGCATGGTCTCGATGCTGATGGGCATGTGGTTCCTGTCGAGCTTCTTCGGCAACTACCTGTCGCGGGTACCTGGCGACGTTCTGGGAAACGATGGCGAGCACGTCGTTCTTCATCATGATGAGGCGGCATCTCGATGGTCACGGGCGTGTGATGGTGCTCTGCTACTACCCGCTGAAAAAAGCCATCGGCGACGAGAACGCGCCGGACGCCGCTTCATCGACGTAGCCTTTCCAGGACGGCACGCATGTCGTCCGGGAGCGGGAGCTCCCAGCGCATCTCGCGCTGCGTCCCGGGGTGGTACCGAGCTCCGCGGCGTGCAGCATGAGGCGCGGCGCATCGATGACCTGCCCCCTGTAGCCGCGCACGTACACGCGCTCCCCGACGATGGGGTGGCCGGTTCTGCTCAGGTGGATGCGGATCTGGTGCGTGCGACCCGTCTCGAGGCGGGCAGGCGACCAGCGTCGCGCCCGCGAGCGACTCGACGCGCTCGACGTGCGTGATCGCCTCGCGCGCTGACGCGGGTGGCTTGCCCCGCGCGGAGCCGCGCAACCCGTCGCCGCGATCCTCCATGAGCATGGAGCGGACGGCGCGAGGGCGCACGTCGCCGTGTGCGATCGCGAGCATAGAGATGTAACTGAACGAGGAACGGCGGCGAGAAG
>CAWBOW010000020.1:0-33777 GCA_963790495.1 uncultured Alphaproteobacteria bacterium
CTGGAGAGCACGAAACCAGCCGATCCGTGCTCAACGACGTCGGCAAACGAGGTGCGGGCTAGTGGCCAATCTGACGGTCCGTTGTCGGTGCCGGGCAAGGACAAATGGTTGCCAGACAGACCGGCCACGAATACCGCACCGGTTACGATTGCCGATCCTGAAGCCACGGCCGCGGCTGACGACGAGATCATTATCGGCGAGCGGCGATTTATCAGTGAGCGTCGCGTTGCTGCAATGCTGGGCTACAGCCAGCGGCAGCTGCAACGCTGGCGCAAAGAACAGAAAGGTCCTCCGAGCACGAAGATCGGTCGCAGGCTGTTTTATGAAATCAACAAATTGCAGGAATGGATAGAACGAGAAAAACTCCGGTGATGTCGACATTCGGATATTGGCCGAAGAGGCAGCCTTCGCTATCAACCCACCAATGTCGAGACGTTGAACAATATCGCGCTACGCACAGACTGACCCGAGTATACCGCCCCGCCGGCGCGCGACATTTATCTTCTAAGTCTTTTGTTGGCGGTGACCTGCTGGTGCACAGCGATGATGGTGGACAGTGTGGTCGCCGCCGATGGTGCTGGCGCCGCTGCCGACGTGCAGGGCCGTCCCACATGGTGTCCCGCAAGGACCGGTTGAAGTGACTGCGTTGCGAAGACTGTGCGCAAGTACGCATTCATAGATTGCGGCCTTCAGCTTTCGGACCACCATCTTGAGACGACCACCGCGTCGGCCTCGTAGACAAGAGAGAGCCTAGCGGGCTATCATCTAGCTGTCGGAAGACCGAGTAGTTTCCTTCGCAATCAAATAAGGGTCCTTGTAAAATCCAATTGCTGACGCGCAGTCGTTCTCTTGGAAGTGGATTCTGTGTAGACAAGGCCTGGGCAAGGGCGATTGGTTGGCAGTCGCCTTGTTTCCTATTATTGCCGGCATCGCCAGATCGCCACCAACAAACGATCGACGTCGGCCGCCCGCTGCCGCACAGAGCGCCGCACAGGCGGGTCGCGCAGCTCGCGCACCCCACAGGTCGATCTCGCATGCCCATCGCTTGCCACAGGCTCGCGCTCCGCAGAGCGAGCGATGCCACAAGCCTACCTCAACGCAGTTGTTGAACCGGGGTGCTGTGTCACGCGACCCCGTACCTCGTCAGCGGCGCCAGCACCATCGACGACGACCACACCAGCATCGCGGCGCCCAGCACCAAGAAGAAATGTCCCTCGCGTACGCGAGAGGGGGAGCAATTGAGTATACGCGGGCCAATTCCGCTGATCGTTCAGTGCCGCCGGCGCCGCGACCCAAATTCGGGGCGCGAGCCAGACCAAGCGCAGTCAGCGGCCACCATCCTGGGACGACACGGATGTCGCCGTGTGGCGGCGAGTGTCGTGTTGGTGGCACGCTGCTGCGCCCTGGCCCGAATTCGCCAGCGATTGCCGGCATCGCCAGATCGCCACCAACAAACGATCGACGTCGGCCGCCCGCTGCCGCACAGAGCGCCGCACAGGCGGGTCGCGCAGCTCGCGCACCCCACAGGTCGATCTCGCATGCCCATCGCTTGCCACAGGCTCGCGCTCCGCAGAGCGAGCGATGCCACAAGCCTACCTCAACGCAGTTGTTGAACCGGGGTGCTGTGTCACGCGACCCCGTACCTCGTCAGCGGCGCCAGCACCATCGACGACGACCACACCAGCATCGCGGCGCCCAGCACCAAGAAGAAATGTCCCTCGCGTACGCGAGAGGGGGAGCAATTGAGTATACGCGGGCCAATTCCGCTGATCGTTCAGTGCCGCCGGCGCCGCGACCCAATTCGGGGCGCGAGCCAGACCAAGCGCAGTCAGCGGCCACCATCCTGGGACGACACGGATGTCGCCGTGTGGCGGCGAGTGTCGTGTTGGTGGCACGCTGCTGCGCCCTGGCCCGAATTCGCCAGCGATTGCCGGCATCGCCAGATCGCCACCAACAAACGATCGACGTCGGCCGCCCGCTGCCGCACAGAGCGCCGCACAGGCGGGTCGCGCAGCTCGCGCACCCCACAGGTCGATCTCGCATGCCCATCGCTTGCCACAGGCTCGCGCTCCGCAGAGCGAGCGATGCCACAAGCCTACCTCAACGCAGTTGTTGAACCGGGGTGCTGTGTCACGCGACCCCGTACCTCGTCAGCGGCGCCAGCACCATCGACGACGACCACACCAGCATCGCGGCGCCCAGCACCAAGAAGAAATGTCCCTCGCGTACGCGAGAGGGGGAGCAATTGAGTATACGCGGGCCAATTCCGCTGATCGTTCAGTGCCGCCGGCGCCGCGACCCGATTCGGGGCGCGAGCCAGACCAAGCGCAGTCAGCGGCCACCATCCTGGGACGACACGGATGTCGCCGTGTGGCGGCGAGTGTCGTGTTGGTGGCACGCTGCTGCGCCCTGGCCCGAATTCGCCAGCGATTGCCGGCATCGCCAGATCGCCACCAACAAACGATCGACGTCGGCCGCCCGCTGCCGCACAGAGCGCCGCACAGGCGGGTCGCGCAGCTCGCGCACCCCACAGGTCGATCTCGCATGCCCATCGCTTGCCACAGGCTCGCGCTCCGCAGAGCGAGCGATGCCACAAGCCTACCTCAACGCAGTTGTTGAACCGGGGTGCTGTGTCACGCGACCCCGTACCTCGTCAGCGGCGCCAGCACCATCGACGACGACCACACCAGCATCGCGGCGCCCAGCACCAAGAAGAAATGTCCCTCGCGTACGCGAGAGGGGGAGCAATTGAGTATACGCGGGCCAATTCCGCTGATCGTTCAGTGCCGCCGGCGCCGCGACCCGATTCGGGGCGCGAGCCAGACCAAGCGCAGTCAGCGGCCACCATCCTGGGACGACACGGATGTCGCCGTGTGGCGGCGAGTGTCGTGTTGGTGGCACGCTGCTGCGCCCTGGCCCGAATTCGCCAGCGATTGCCGGCATCGCCAGATCGCCACCAACAAACGATCGACGTCGGCCGCCCGCTGCCGCACAGAGCGCCGCACAGGCGGGTCGCGCAGCTCGCGCACCCCACAGGTCGATCTCGCATGCCCATCGCTTGCCACAGGCTCGCGCTCCGCAGAGCGAGCGATGCCACAAGCCTACCTCAACGCAGTTGTTGAACCGGGGTGCTGTGTCACGCGACCCCGTACCTCGTCAGCGGCGCCAGCACCATCGACGACGACCACACCAGCATCGCGGCGCCCAGCACCAAGAAGAAATGTCCCTCGCGTACGCGAGAGGGGGAGCAATTGAGTATACGCGGGCCTACCTCAACGCAGTTGTTGAACCGGGGTGCTGTGTCACGCGACCCCGTACCTCGTCAGCGGCGCCAGCACCATCGACGACGACCACACCAGCATCGCGGCGCCCAGCACCAAGAAGAAATGTCCCTCGCGTACGCGAGAGGGGGAGCAATTGAGTATACGCGGGGGCTACCTCAACGCAGTTGTTGAACCGGGGTGCTGTGTCACGCGACCCCGTACCTCGTCAGCGGCGCCAGCACCATCGACGACGACCACACCAGCATCGCGGCGCCCAGCACCAAGAAGAAATGTCCCTCGCGTACGCGAGAGGGGGAGCAATTGAGTATACGCGGGATACCTCAACGCAGTTGTTGAACCGGGGTGCTGTGTCACGCGACCCCGTACCTCGTCAGCGGCGCCAGCACCATCGACGACGACCACACCAGCATCGCGGCGCCCAGCACCAAGAAGAAATGTCCCTCGCGTACGCGAGAGGGGGAGCAATTGAGTATACGCGGGGGCTACCTCAACGCAGTTGTTGAACCGGGGTGCTGTGTCACGCGACCCCGTACCTCGTCAGCGGCGCCAGCACCATCGACGACGACCACACCAGCATCGCGGCGCCCAGCACCAAGAAGAAATGTCCCTCGCGTACGCGAGAGGGGGAGCAATTGAGTATACGCGGGCCCCCCTCACCGCAGTTGTTGAAACGGGATTGCTGTCGCGCGCCACCCCATAGCTCGCGTCGCGCCGCCGACATCATCAGCACCCTCGCGCGTACGAGAGGTGAGCGATAAAGGTGAACGAGGCGAAACATGGCGCGCCTTACGCGCGAAGCGGTATCCTTAGGCGTGCGACTCGCTTTCGAAGAATTGGACCAGATGGACGACCTACGGCCCTTGTCTGCTTTCAGTCAGATCGGACACGCCTTCTTCGCAAAAGATGGTGTGCAGCTCGCTTTTGGGCGGCGATGGGACGGTGAACTTGTCCACATTTCGCAAGTCGGGCGAGGCAAGGCATGCGGTTGCATCTGTCCCGCGCAGGACTGCCGACGCACGTTGATTGCCTATAAGCCCGATTCCGATATTGCCCATCATTTTTCGCATGCGCCGCTAACTGACGCAGAGCGGCAGGCGGGGGTCTCGCCGAATTGTCGTTACGCGCCTATGACGATACTTCACGCCTATGCCGAAAGGCTTCTCAACCAGAAGAAGTCTCTCGTTCTTCCCCCGGTATCCGTAAGCTTTGGCTTGCGCAGCAAGATAAAGCGTAGAGCCAAGCCTTATTCGTTCGATGCCGCCAAACTAGAGATGATGGACGGTGAGACTATTCCCGACGTGATCTTGTACAAGGGCGAGAACCGCATGCATGTAGAGGTGTTCGTCACCAATCGTTGCAGCGATGAGAAGCGCCACAAAATCATTGCGGCCGGAATCGCCGCCATCGAAATTGATCTTTCCGGTGTGGATCGCAATGCAGATACTGCCACCGTGAATGATGCCGTTATTACTTCGGCCCCACGTGAGTGGATTTATAACCGGCGCATTCAGGAAATCCGAAACGAGCTAAACGCCGAGGCCGAGGCCGAAGCAGCGGCCGCCAAAAAACGTCGGCAAAAAGCTGTGGCCGACCTCGCCAGCATCTATGCTCGGACGCGAGGGCAAGCCTTGGCTTTTGACTGGAAGAAGGACGGGGACGTGGTCAAGGTCACCGAAGCGGGCGATGCCGAGCTTCTTGAGGGCGGCGCAGGCGGTGAAGGGTACTTCACGGTCCATCCTCGAATCTGGAAAGCTGCGGTTCTTAACTTCCTGCATGAACGCTTTGGAAGTTCGACACCTGGTGCCGTGATTGCCGAGTTCTCACGCCGGAGCTGGTTGGTTGAACGTTTTCGCACGGCCGACCATCACGACAAAAGTTTGATCGCGGAAGCAGACCTGCCGCCGGGTGGGCCGCAATGCGCGGTCGAAAATTTCCTCCAATATCTCGCGCGAAAGGGGATTGCGGTCGATGAAGGATGGCGATGGGGCTACACTCGTCATCATGCCGACGAACTTGATCGGCGCGCCCACGAGAAACAGCGGCTCGCACGGGAAGCGGCAGAGCGATCCTTGAGGCACAGCCGTTTGGAGACGCTCGTGAAGGATGTCCTTACTTCTGTACCTCGTCGAGACAGCGCCGTAAGCTTCGATTTCAAGGCATGGCTGGCACAACCGATTGGCGCATCTTCCCAAACGCCGCAAGCCATGGCCGACGCCGGTGATACTGCCTGGCATGAATTGATGAAAGGGCTCAAGACCGCTCTTGCGGTGTTGAAAGACGAGACGGAAGAGAAAGCCGAGGACTTTGGCCTGCCCATCGTGGACACGTTGCGTTCGATGCGCGTCATTCATGAAGCGCGTATCACGCAGCGACAATCCGAAGCCGAAGAAAAGGCGCGTCAGGAACGAGAGGCCCGAGTCGCGGCTCTTGAGTTGGAAGCCCAAGGAAAGCTCGGAGACGATGCCGCAGCCTGGCTGGAGCAATCATTTCAACGGCTTGGTGGTGTCACGCCCAGACAGGCTGCGGCAGAGTCATCCGATAAGCTAGATGCTACCAGGTGGATACTGGAACAAGTGCTTGCGACACGAGCACTACAAGATAAATGGGTCGGAGAGCTTCGGCGCGAGGCCACCGTTCTCCTTCGTCGTGGCGACACCGATCCCGACCGTCTGAAAGTGAAGGTCGCTCTTTATATGGCTGGGGGCGATCCATCTTTGCCGAATCGGGCTTCGCCTAGAGCGTATACTAGAAATGAAGTTACCATGCAGGAGTGCCTTGCCCTACTGAAACAGCGGATAGGCAAGCGTTAGAGCATCAAACGGGTTGCCCACTTTGAAATCTGCCTTGTCACTTCTGAGAGCTGATCCTCGAACACCGGATCAACCTGTTGCCGCAGTTCTCCTGATGCGAACGCTGCCGATGCCATCAATCCAATCTTCGGACCGCGGATCACAGCCGCGACGCCGCATGACTGAGCCTCCCATTGAAGACGACGACGCGGCGTCCGATGCCATGCTGTGGCGAGCTTTATTCTCGACCACGAAGAGAACGCTGAAACCGGCAAGGCAAAGTATCTAGCCTTTTGGGGCCCGCCATCCGACGTCCGCTTTCCACCCCTGTCGCGGACCAGGGCCCGATGCCGCGCCAAGTCCGAAAAGTGCCAACAACCGACATTCCGCTAGTCAGCGGAAGCCGTCGTGAGAGGTTAGCTCCGCGCAGATCGTTCCCGCAGCGCCTGCGCACGGAGGACGGTGCCCATGCGCCAGTCGGCGGCACCGGCAACCAGCATGGCGACTGGCTCAAGCCAAAACCAAAACGTCATCAGCCCACCGTTTCGATCAAAAGGATTAGTTGAAAACGTCGAGCTGATAACTTTGACATCATATAGGCACTCACCAGGCTAATCGCGGTGCCGGTCCAGCGCTCGACGTTGCGACGCGTCGTTATCAGCCCTGCGGCCGCGATGAACAATCCGTAGGCGGCAATTGTGGACACGACGAACACCGCTCGCAGCGAGGTGATAAACGCCGCGGTCTTTGCAAAATTGCATCCGGTTGCCTGAACGAGCAAGCCGACACCCAGTAGCAGCGCGGCGGGCGCCAGAAATCCGTATCCGAAGCGAAGATCTGGGTCCTGTCTTGACATGATTTCAACCAGCCTGAGCGCACCACAGGCCGCCACAGCAAGCGCGATAGCGGCAGCTACGTTGAAGGCGTCGTAAATCTCGAGTCCCAATTTGCTAATCAGGAGGGTCTCACTGCTGAACGTCTGGTAGAGCCTGTCTGATGCCCAAACAAAACCCGGCAACGCCAGGGCGATGCCGATTTAAAGCGGCTCGCGCAGCCCGTTCACAATCTTAAAGACTCCCACGACCGCCAGTATGCAGGCTCGGAAAAATTGAAAGGTCGCGAAGAAATATTTGCCGTATTTGAGGCGGCGATCAGAATCGGCATATCCGCTAAATCCGGCAAATTATCGATGCTCCATGTCGTTATAACTGAGCTCAGAGCCTACGAGGGTCAGCCAAATCTGCCTTCTGACCTACTTTATGCCGACGCTTTGATCGGTGAAGGCTTAGCCGGGATTGATCCCTGTGATCGAGACTCTCTTGTCTGCCTATAAATCAGGCGGAGGAGTGCTGAAAAAATAACGTCATTTTTTGGAAAATCATAATCCCCAAGGTTTTCAAGGCCTTGGCTTCGCTGGAAGTTGGCACACCGCTTGCGTTGCCTTCGCCGGAAAGAGCGCCCTTTGGCCGCTCGGCGCACTACAGCGAGGCTCATCATGTCCAACGATGTTATTAAGACTTACACGCTCACGCGCCGCGGCTGGCTCGTCGGAGCGAGCAGCGTTGCGCTCGGGTTGGCTGGCGCGTTCCCGGCGCACGCCGAGGACACGATCAAGGTCGGCATCCTTCATTCGCTCTCAGGTACCATGGCGATCAGCGAGACGACACTGAAGGACGTGATGCTGATGCTGATCGCCGAGCAGAACGCCAAAGGCGGTGTGTTGGGCAAGAAACTTGAGCCTGTCGTCGTCGATCCCGCGTCAAACTGGCCTTTATTCGCCGAGAAGGCGCGCGAGCTGATCAGTCAGGACAAAGTCGCCGTGGTTTTCGGATGCTGGACCTCGGTGTCGCGCAAATCTGTGCTGCCGGTGTTCAAAGAGCTCGACAGCATTCTGTTCTATCCGGTGCAATTCGAAGGAGAAGAAGGCGAGCGCAATGTGTTCTACACCGGCGCGGCGCCGAACCAGCAAGCCATCCCTGCGGTCGATTATCTCATGAGCGCCGACGGCGGATCGGTGAAACGGTGGGTACTGGAAGGGACCGACTACGTCTATCCCCGCACTACCAACAAGATCCTTGAGGCCTACCTCAAGCAAAAGGGGGTGGCCGACGAGGATATTATGATCAATTATACACCGTTCGGATTCTCCGATTGGCAGACCGAGGTGTCCAAGGTCAAGGCATTCGGCTCAGCCGGCAAGAAGACGGCGGTGGTATCCACCATCAATGGCGACGCCAATGTGCCGTTCTACAAAGAGCTTGGCAATCAGGGCATCAAAGCGACCGACATTCCGGTGGTGGCATTCTCGGTCGGCGAGGAGGAACTCGCCGGGCTCGATGCCAAACCACTGGTCGGCCATCTGGCGGCCTGGAACTACTTCGAGTCGATCAAGACGCCGGCGAATGCCGCTTTCATCAAAGACTGGCACGACTTCATCAAAAATCCCAAGCGCACCACCAACGATCCGATGGAAGCCCACTATATCGGCTTCAACATGTGGGTTAAGGCGGTGGAGAAGGCGAAGACCACCAGCCCCGACAAGGTCATCGCCGCTTTGCCTGGCATCAAGCAAGCCAACCTGACCGGCGGCGTCTCCGAAATGCTGCCTAATCATTACATCACGAAGCCCGTCTTCATCGGCGAAATTCGCGGCGACGGTCAATTCGACGTCGTGTGGAAAACCAAAAGTCTGGTGCCAGGTCAGGCTTGGTCACCGTACTTGCCCGGATCAAAGGATCTGGTTGCCGATTGGGTGAAGCTGAATTGCGGCAACTACAACACCATAACCAAGACTTGCGGGGGCTCGTAGGCGCGGCAGGGCTTTGAACGCTGACTTGCGGGAAGGCGGCCTCTGCCTTTCCGGTGCAACGCCCGGGAACATTGCGATGTGCTTCGGCCGAGCCTGCCTCATCGCGCTTGCCCTGGCCTTCGGTTTTGCCACCGCCGGGGTTTCGGATTGTGCCTACGCGCAGAGCCCGAATCTCGATGCGGCGATCGCTCACTTCACGGCGGACGACTTCGACGATACCCTGAGCGGGGTCAATCAGGTCGCGGCCAGCGGCAGCCCACGCGCAGAGACGATTTTGCATGCGCTGCAGGCCAGCCAGCTGATGTTCAGCGCTGAAAAGAAACAGGTCTACATCCAGGACGACGCCGGTAAGCTTACCGATGCCGCGACCGGCGCAGCGATCTCGGGCGAGCCGCCGGGCGATCTTGACAACGTCAACGTCAATAATCGTGTGCGTAGCGCGCTCGATGCCGCCATGGGCACTCTTTCGCTGTTTTCCGCGGACCCGAACAAACGCTTCGACGCCGCACAGGCCGTCTTCAAGTCGCGCGACGGAACCGCCTCGACAAGACTCGATAGCGTCATTGCCAAGGAGCAGGACCCCAAAGTCAAGAAAGCCCTTGAGCAAGCACGCGCGGCAATCGCCCTCAATTCCGCCGATGCCACGCAAGCCGATCAACTCGCCGCCGTAGCGATTATTCGTATGCGCGGCGATCAGGATGCTCTAGCAGTCTTGTCGAGTCTCCCGGGGGGGTCCGCTGCGCCCGTCGTCGCTGCCGCCAATGCCGGCGTTGCCGCCATCCAGCGGCGCCTCGCGATCTGGGATGCCGTCCAAAATGCTTGGTACGGGGTCTCGCTTGGCTCGGTGCTTCTGCTCGCAGCTATCGGTCTCGCCATCACTTTCGGCGTCATGGGCGTCATCAACATGGCGCATGGCGAAATGGTAATGCTCGGAGCCTATGTCACCTATGTCGTTCAGGAGCTCATCCGAACCAATACGCCGTGGCTGTTCGACTACTCACTGGCGATGGCAGTGCCGCTCGCATTTTTGTTTGCTGGTCTCGTCGGCATTCTGATCGAGCGCTGCATCATCCAATTCCTCTACGGCAGGCCTTTAGAGACCCTGTTGGCGACGTGGGGATTATCATTGGTCCTTCAGCAGGCCGTGCGCACGATCTTTGGCCCAAATAATCGCCAGGTCGGCAATCCGTCGTTCATGAGTGGCGCGTTCGATCTCGGCGGCATTACAGTCACCTATAACCGGCTTTGGATCATCTGCTTCACGCTCGCAGTATTCGTAGCGCTGCTTGCGCTCTTGCGCTACACGCGCTTCGGACTGGAAATGAGAGCGGTGACCCAGAACCGCGCTATGGCGGCATCGATGGGTATCCGCACCAGCCGGATCGACGCGCTGACCTTCGGCCTGGGCTCCGGTATCGCCGGCATCGCCGGCGTGGCGCTGTCGCAGATCGACAATGTCAGTCCCAACCTCGGCCAAGGTTACATCATCGACAGCTTCATGGTGGTCGTATTCGGCGGCGTCGGCAATTTGTGGGGGACCTTCGTCGGCTCATTCGTGCTCGGCATCGCCAATAAATTCCTCGAGCCGTTCGTCGGCGCGGTGCTCGGCAAGATCGCCATTCTCGTCTTGATCATCTTGTTCATTCAAAAACGACCACGCGGGTTGTTCGCGCTCAAAGGAAGGGCGGTCGAGGCGTGAACTCCCATTTCATCATTCGCCTGTTCGACCGCACCGCGGCGATTTTTTTGATCGCATTGGCCGCGCTTGCGATTGCCGTTCCCGTGCTTAATCTTGCCGTGCCGCAGTCTGTGGCCTTGCATATTTCGACTTATCTCGTCGCCTTGTTCGGTAAATATCTTTGTTATGCGCTGCTCGCGCTGTCGATTGATCTGATCTGGGGCTATTGCGGGATTTTTCGCTCGGCCAAGGCGCCTTTTTCGCGTTGGGCGGCTATGCCATGGGCATGTACTTGATGCGCCAGATCGGTACCCGCGGTGTTTATGCCAACCCGATCCTGCCGGATTTCATGGTGTTTCTGAATTGGAAAGAGCTGCCAATCGCTTGGTACGGTTTTCAGCATTTTCCCTATGCGGCACCGATGGTGGTGCTGGTGCCGGGCGCTCTCGCATTTGTCTTCGGCTGGTTCGCCTTTCGAAGCCGGGTTACCGGCGTGTATCTGTCGATCATCACCCAGGCGCTGACTTATGCCTTGATGCTCGGCTTCTTCCGCAACAATTTCGGCTTCGGCGGCAATAACGGACTGACCGACTTTAAGGATATTCTCGGCTTCAATGTCGAGGCCGAGACGACACGCGCGGCGTTGTTCTCGATCAGTTGCCTGGCGCTTATGTTGGGGTTTGTGGTGTGCCGCGCCGTCGTCACCTCGAAATTCGGCAAGGTCTTGATCGCCATCCGCGACGCCGAGAACCGGACGCGGTTTCTCGGCTATCGCGTTGAATCTTATAAGGTGTTCGTTTTCACGCTGTCCGCCTGTATGGCCGGCATTGCCGGCGCGCTTTACGTGCCTCAAGTCGGCATCATCAATCCCAGCGAATTCGCGCCCGGCAATTCCATCGAAGCGGTCATCTGGGTTGCCGTCGGCGGCCGCGGAACGTTGGTCGGCGCCGCCGTCGGCGCCATTCTGGTCAACTACGCCAAGACCTATTTCACCTCCGGTGTGCTGGCGCCGTACTGGCTGTTCATGCTTGGCGGCCTGTTCATCGGTGTGACGCTGTTGTTGCCGCGCGGGATTATCGGAACACTGCATCACTGGACCGGGCTGCGTCGGGCGCGCATTTCCGCCGCTGCCGAGGAAGGCGTCGCCGCGCCGCCGCCCGAGCCGCAGCCGGCGGAGTGAGGATCGGGTGATGAAAATTCAGGACCGGCTAAGGCAGGCGGAAGATCGGGCCATGGCGGCCTTCGATCGTACGCTGCTTTACATCGAGGACGTTACGGTGTCGTTTGACGGCTTCAAGGCGCTGAACAATCTGTCCTTCGCTGTCGAACCGGGCGAGATGCGCGCCATTATCGGTCCGAACGGCGCCGGCAAGACAACCATGATGGACGTGGTCACCGGTAAGACCCGGCCGGATACCGGCGCGGTTATCTTCGATCGGCTGCATGACTTGGCGCGACTCGACGAAACCGAGATTGCCGAACTCGGCATCGGCCGCAAATTCCAAAAGCCTACCGTATTCAACAGCCACACCGTCTATGACAATCTCGAGCTCGCGCTCAAGGCCGATCGCCGGGTACGAGCGACACTTTGGGCTCGAGACAGCGACGAGGAACGCCGCCGTATCGAGGAGCTACTCGAGACCATCCGCTTGACCGCGGTCCGCGACCGTCTGGCCGGCCGGTTATCGCACGGCCAGAAGCAGTGGCTCGAGATCGGCATGCTGCTGGCGCAGGATCCGAAGCTTCTGCTGGTCGATGAGCCTGTCGCGGGCATGACCGATGTCGAGACTCGGCAGACGGCGGAACTGCTCAAGGAGATCAACCGAGAGCATACGGTCGTGGTGGTCGAGCATGACATGACTTTCGTGCGCGATCTTGACGTCAATGTCACTTGCTTACACGAAGGCGCCGTGCTTGCGCAAGGAACTATCGACGAGGTTTCGAAAAACGATCGCGTCGTTGAGGTCTATTCGGGGCGCTAGAGCGATGCTTGAGGCACAAGCGATTGACCTGCATTATGGCGCCGCTCAGGCGCTGCGTGCCGTTTCGCTCAGGGCCGCGCCCGGCAAGGTCACGTGTGTGCTTGGACGCAATGGCGTCGGCAAAACCAGCCTGCTCGATGCCTTGGCCGGGCATCAATCGGTCAGTCGCGGCACCATCACATGGGAGGGCGAGGACATCACCGCGCTGCGGCCGCCGGAACGCGCGCGGCGCGGCATCGCTTATGTCCGCAAGGCCGCGAAATCTTCCCGCTGCTCAGCGTCGAAGAGAACTTGAAGACCGGCTATGCGCCGCTGCCGCGCGCCGAGCGCAACGTGCCGGACGACGTGTATACCTTGTTTCCGGTGCTCAAGGGCATGTTGCACCGGCGCGGCGGCGATTTGTCCGGCGGCCAGCAGCAGCAGCTCGCGATCGGCCGCGCGCTGGTGATGCGGCCCCGGCTCCTCCTGCTCGACGAACCGACCGAAGGCATCCAGCCCTCGATCATCAAGGACATCGGCCGCGCCATCAGTTATCTGCGGTCGCTCGGCAAAATCGCCATCGTGCTGGTCGAACAATATCTCGACTTTGCCCGCGAACTCGGCGATCATTTCGCCGTCATGGATCGCGGCGCCGTCGTCTATGCATGCGATCGCGACAATCTTGACGAAGCGGCGCTGCGGCGGGCCATGGCGATCTAAAAATGGCTATCTGACGCGGCAGCGGCGACCTAAAGCGGCAATCAAGTGCGATCTGATGAGCGATGTTTCGGCGACGAATACGCAGCGAGCAGTGAGATCTTTGCCGCCAACCGCGCGACGGGACGCATTCGCCTTACCGTGACCGCGGTTTCGGGAAAAAGCCGGCGGGGGCGCGTGCACGAAGCGGGCTCGCTGCGCGTCCGTTTTCCGCACAGCGCCGGCGACGGGATCGAGGCCGTCATCATCAACACCGCCGGCGGCATGACCGGGGGCGATCAATTCGATCTCGATTTCAAGGTCGAAAGCGGCGCCGCATTGAGAGTGACCACGGCCGCGGCGGAAAAGGTTTACCGCTCGCTTGGTCCCGACACCACAACGACGTGAGATTCGACGTCGAACTCGGGCGGCTCTTTGGTCTGGCTGCCGCAGGAGACGATTCTGTTCGACCGGGCGCGCTTCCGTCGCAATATCGAAATCAATCTCGCTGGCGATGCCCGCCTGCTGTTGGCCGAGGCGTGTGTTTTTGGCCGCTCGGCAATGGGCGAGACTGTCGCGGACGGGCGTTTTTTCGATCGCTGGCGCTTACGCGTCGACGGCTCGCTCCGCTTTGCCGACGTCGATCCGTCTCGATGGCGCGATCGCGCGAAGCTCTGGCCGAACGGGCGATTGCGGCCGGTAACATCGCCGTGGCGAGCTTGGTCAAAATATCCCGGCAACGAGAAAGACGTCGCAATCGGTCCGGGCGCTGCAACAGGATTTACCGGCGAAGTCGGCGTGTCGGCCTGGAATGGCCTCGTGGTCGCCCGCTGTGTCGCGCGCGAACGGCGCGCTGTTACGTCACGATCTCGTCCGAGTTTTGACCGCGCTCGGCGCGGCGCCGTTGCCGCGGCTGTGGTTGAACTGAAAACGCCATGCATGCTCACCCCGCGCGAGAAGGACAAGCTGTTGATCGCCATGGCGGCGATGGTGGCGCAACGCCGCCTCGACGCGCGGCGTCAAGCTCAATCATCCCGAAGCCGTCGCGCTGATCTCCGATTTTATCCTGGAAGGCGCGCGCGACGGCCGCAGCGTCGCCGAACTGATGGAAAAAGGCGCGCACGTGCTCACCCGCGCGCAAGTGATGGACGGCATCGCCGAGATGATTCCCGAGATCCAAGTCGAAGCGACATTTCCGGACGGGACCAAGCTCGTGACGGTGCACGAACCGATCAGGTGATGACGATGATCCCCGGCGAATTGTTCATCGAGCCTGGCGAAATCGAGCTCAACAAGGGCCGTCGCACCGTCACGCTGACGGTGTCCAATACCGGCGACCGGCCGATCCAGGTCGGTTCGCATTATCATTTCTTCGAAACCAATCCGGCGCTGAAATTCGACCGCAAAAAAGCGCGCGGCATGCGGCTCGACATTGCCGCGGGCACGGCGGTTCGCTTCGAGCCCGGGCAGACCCGCGACGTCACGCTTGTGGCGGTCGCCGGCAAGCGCACGATCTACGGCTTCCGCAACGAAATCATGGGAAAACTCTAGGAGGCAGCCATGCCGGCGAAAATCGCGCGCAATATTTATGCCGACATGTTCGGTCCGACGACCGGCGACCGCGTTCGGCTCGCCGACACCGATCTCATCATCGAAGTCGAAAAGGACTTCACCGTCTATGGCGAGGAGGTGAAATTCGGCGGCGGCAAGGTGATCCGCGACGGCATGGGGCAATCGCCAGATCACCAATCGGCAGGGCGCGGTCGACACCGTCATCACCAACGCGCTGATCGTCGACCATTGGGGCATCGTCAAGGCCGACGTCGGCATCAAGGATGGCAACATTTTTGCCATCGGCAAAGCCGGCAATCCCGACATTCAGCCCAACGTCACCATCGTCATCGGCCCCGGCACCGAGGTGATCGCCGGCGAGGGCAAAATCCTCACCGCCGGCGGCTTCGACACCCATATTCATTTCATCTGCCCGCAGCAGGTCGACGAAGCCTTGATGTCCGGCGTCACCTCGATGCTCGGCGGCGGCACCGGCCCGGCGCACGGCACGTTTGCGACCACCTGCACGCCCGGGCCGTTTCATATCGGGCGCATGATCCAGGCGGCGGACGATTTTCCGGTCAATCTCGGTTTTGCCGGCAAAGGCAATGCGTCGCGCCCGGCGGCGCTGGAGGAAATGATCAAGGCCGGCGCCTGTGCGCTGAAGCTGCACGAGGACTGGGGCACGACGCCGGCGGCGATCGATTGCTGCCTGTCGGTCGCCGACGATTACGACATCCAGGTGATGATCCACACCGACACGCTCAACGAATCGGGCTTCGTCGAGGACACCATCAAGGCGTTCAAGGGCCGCACCATCCACGCCTTCCATACCGAAGGCGCCGGCGGCGGCCACGCGCCGGACATCATCAAAGTGGCGGGGCTCAAGAACGTACTGCCGTCCTCGACCAATCCGACCCGGCCCTATACCGCGCAACACCATCGACGAGCATCTCGATATGCTGATGGTGTGCCACCACCTCGATCCGTCGATTGCCGAGGATCTGGCGTTCGCCGAAAGCCGCATCCGCAAGGAGACCATCGCGGCCGAGGATATTCTTCCACGACATCGGCGCGCTCTCGATGATGTCGTCGGATTCGCAAGCCATGGGCCGGCTCGGCGAGGTCATCATTCGCACCTGGCAGACCGCGGACAAGATGAAGAAGCAGCGCGGCCGCCTGCCGCAGGAAAAGGGCGACAACGATAATGCGCGGGTCAAGCGCTATATCGCCAAATACACCATCAATCCCGCCATCGCGCACGGCGTGTCGAAGCTGATCGGCTCGGTCGAGAAGGGCAAGCTCGCCGATCTCGTGCTGTGGTCGCCGGCATTTTTCGGCGTCAAGCCGGATTGCATCATCAAGGGCGGCTCGATCGTTGCCGCGCCGATGGGCGATCCCAACGCTTCGATCCCGACGCCGCAGCCGGTGCATTATCGGCCGATGTTCGGCGCCTTCGGCCGCGCGCGCACGGCCTCGTCCTATGTGTTTGCATCGAAGGCCGCCGTGAAGGCCGGGCTTGGCGAAAGCTCGGCATGCAGAAAAAGCTCGTCGCCGTGGAAAACACGCGCGGCAGGATTTCCAAGAAGAGCATGATCCACAACGATGCCACGCCGGCCATCGAGGTCGATCCGGAGACCTATGAGGTGCGCGCCGACGGCGAGCTGCTGACCTGCGCGCCGGCGGATGTGCTGCCGATGGCGCAGCGCTATTTTCTGTTTTGAGGTCAGGCGTTCGGCGATGCGTGCCATTGCGATCAAAGCGCGGCGGATAGCTGGTCGGGCGAGGCGGCCGATCGCGTCGTGCTCGATTACGACGATCGGCATCGCCGGCGCATCGCCATGACCGGCGACAAGGGCACTGCTTTTTTGCTCGATCTGCCGTCGCCCGCCGAGCTGCGCGGCGGCGATGCGCTGTTGCTGGAGGACGGACGCTTGGTCGAAGTCGTCGCCGCGCCGGAGCGCTGTTGGAAATTCGCTGCGCCGATGCGCAGCATCTGGCCCGCGTCGCCTGGCATATGGGCAATCGGCATGTGCCGACGCAAGTGCTGCAGCGATGCGCTGCGCATCCGCCGCGATCACGTGCTTGCCGATCTGGCGAGGCAGCTCGGCGCCGACGTCGTGGAGATCGAGGCGCCGTTCGACTCCGGAAGGCGGCGCCTATCAGAGCGCGCATGCGCATGCTCACCGAGCATGTCTGAAACGCGCGCACTGGTCCGCCGTCGCCGCGAAAAGCGCGGATCGAGCGCCGCGTTCCGCGCCGCGACGGGAATGTGCAGAGGAGGACCGATCGCCTGGAAGCGGCGGCGCTCTATCGCCTGATGACATGGCTGTCGCCGGCCTATCCGGTCGGCGCATTTTCCTATTCCGAGCGGCATCGAGTGGGCGGTCGAGGCCGGCGACATCAGCGACGCGCAAACGCTGCGCCGCTGGATCGAAGTCATGCTGGGCGCGGCTCCGGCATGAGCGACGGCATTTTCTTCAGCCATGCCCATCGGGCCGTGACAGGCGGCGACGATGCGCGCCCTGGTCGAAGTCGCCGAGCTTGCGGCGGCCTTGGTGCCGACTCGCGAACGTTTTCTCGAAACAACCGCCATGGGCCGCGCATTTCTCGAGGTGACGCAAGCGGCGTGGCCATGTGCCGGCATTGACTAGGCTGCAGCAGCTTTGGCGCGGGCCGGTGGCCTATCCGATCGCGGTTGCTGCGGCCTGTGCCGGCGCACGGCGTACCGCTCGATTCGGCGTTGCACGCGTTTTTGACGGCGGTGTCGTCCAATTGGGTTTCCGCGGGCATCCGCCTCATTCCGCTCGGGCATACGGACGGCCAGCGCATGTTGAAGGCGCTTGAGCCCACGGTTGCGGCAACGGCGGAGCGCGCTTTGACGGCGCGGCTCGACGAACTCGGCAGCGCGGTGTTCCGTGCCGATATCGCCAGCGCCCGGCACGAAACCCAATACACGCGCTTGTTTCGCAGCTAAGGGAAGACCCGAGTGCAAGCCCAAACGGTCCGCTTCGCGTCGGCATCGGTGGCCCGGTCGGCTCCGGCAAGACCGCGCTGATGGATGCGCTGTGCAAGTCGATGCGCGAGACCTACGACATCGCCGCCATTACCAACGACATTTATACCAAATGGGACGCCGAGTTTCTGGTGCGCTCGGGCTCGCTCGATGCCGATCGCATCATAGGCGTCGAGACCGGCGGTTGCCCGCACACTGCGATCCGCGAAGATGCCTCGATGAATCTTGCCGCGGTCGCCGACATGCGGGCCAAATTTCCCGAGCTTGATCTGGTGCTGATTGAATCCGGAGGCGACAATCTCGCCGCGACATTCTCGCCGGAGCTTGCCGACCTGACGATCTACGTCATCGACGTTGCCGGGGGAGACAAAATTCCCTCCAAGGGCGGCCCGGGCATTACCCGCTCGGATCTTCTGGTCATCAACAAGATCGACCTCGCGCCCCATGTCGGCGCGTCACTGGCAAAAATGGAAACCGACGCGAAACGCATGCGCGGCGCCCGTCCTTTCGTCATGACCAATCTTCGTGCGGGCGACGGCGTGCCCACGATCGTCGAATTCATTGTAGATAAGGGCGGCTTGGCCGCCCGCTAAGAAGAGGCCCCCTCCAAAAATTCCACTCCGGCGCTGAATTGTGGGGCCTGAAGGTGCCTCGCAGCAGACTGGACCGCTGCTCAATCAATTTGATTGTAGAGCTCGGGCCGCCACTGCATACACCAGACGAGGCGGTCGGTTTTCTACCAGTGCAGCCATCGCCTTTGGGTAAAAAGCAGAAGTGGCGCTCGTAAACTGGAGCGTCCGCTTTACCCCCGGCAGCGGGCTCAAGGCGGACATGGCTCGACATCCGCTTTGTGCCAATCGCGACCAAAGTGCGGTGCAGAAAAAAGCGAACCGAACGACCGCGCGGGGCTTTGATTGCCTTGATTTGGTGTGCGCACAGTGGAAGTGCGCCCACACTCAAATGGACCAGCTGCGGCGGCATGTCGCGACCGTTCTTGACTGCCATAAGGAACTTTATCGCCCACACCGCATTTCGAGCGGACGGGGACGGCTTTCTGCGGGGCGAAAGCCAACCACAGTTGAGACGTTTCAAGCGGGCAGCGGACCTGACGGCCCTGTCCGCACGCTTTGGCCGCCCCGCTACCGGAGCCTCGCGTGGGACAAGAGGGCGATTCCGAGGACGACACCGTTGCCTTCGCGCAGGCTGCAATCAACTCCGTCTGCGCGCTTGAACTGCTTATCCTGCTGCGGCGGGAGCGGCAGCAATGCTTTCGGGCCGATCAGCTGGTGCGCGAATTGCGCAGCAGCCAGATCGCTGTCGCTCAGGCGCTCGAGCATCTGGCCAAATCCGGCCTGATCGAGGAAATTCCGGGCTCCGGCTATCGCTACCAGCAAGTCTCGGCCCAACTCGACACTATCTGCGACCGCTTGGAATTGGTCTACGCGCGCAAGCCGGTGAAGATCGTGCGCGCTATCCTCGGGGCTCCCGATGAGAAGCTTCGAACGTTTGCCGATGCGTTCCGCCTTTCAGGAAAAACCAAATGAGCCCCTGGATCGACTTACTTTATTTGCTGTGCTTTCTCACCAGCCTGTCGTGCTGCCTGCTGCTGATTCGAAGCTATCGACGGACCAGGAGCAGAGTGCTGCTCTGGACCGCGGCCTGTTTCGTGCTGCTCGCCGTCGACAACCTCCTGGTCGTTCTCGACCTCATCGTGCTGCCGAACGTCGATCTTTCGCTGCCGCGGCTTCTGGCAACGCTGCTCGCGGTATCGACCTTACTGGTCGGCTTTATTTGGGAATTCGTTTAGGAGCCTGCGATAACTCAATTCATCTACGGCATGAATACCATGGCGTTTTTGGCCGCTGGATTGTTTTTCTGGCGGTTTTGGCAGAAAACCGCGGATGCGCTGTTCATCGCCTTCGGCGCCGCGTTTCTGCTGTTTGCGCTCGACCAATTCTTCCATTCGCTGCAAGCATCGCCGCCATCCTCGCACGACTGGGCGTTTTTCTTCCGTCTCGCCGGATTCGGATTGCTGATCTTCGCGGTGATGCGGAAAAATCTAAAATGAGGCAACGTGATTTGGTGGTCATTGCCTATTGTCGCGAGGCGGCATGCGCCGTATTTTTAACGCATTGTCGCCTGCATTCTATCGCTCGGACGCTGCGGGAGGCTACCGGGGGATGACGCACAGGGCACGACGATGAAACTCGCCATGGGCTACGGCTTGGCGGCGCTGTTGATTGTCGTCGCCATCGTCCTGCTGGTTCCGCCGTTCGCCGGCGCCATGGCCTCGCCGAGGAGATACGGCTGGGGGTCGGCATCGAGCGCTTCGATTACACCAAAGGCATCGTCGACCGCCTGCGTGCCGTCGACGCCTCCTCGCCAGCCATCCGGAGTGGAAGAACAAGTTCGTTTTCATCCAGGTCGCCGCGCGGACCCGTGCCAAGCTGCCGACCTACAGCGCGCTGCAGAGCGAGGCCGCCGAGCTCGCTCGTGATATCAATGCACGGCATGGCACGGAATCATATCAGCCGATCCTCCTGATCGTACGGCATTATGAGCCGCACGAGATTTCGAACTGTTCCGAGCCGCCGACCTGTGCATCGTCTCCAGTCTCCACGACGGCATCGAATCTCGTCGCCAAAGAATTTGTCGCCGCGCGCGACGACCAGGAGGGTGTTCTGCTGCTTTCGACATTCGCCGGCGCTGCCCGAGGCGCTCATCGTCAACCCTTACAATTCCCAGAGTATGGTTGACGCCATAGAGCAGGCGCTGGTGATGCCCCCGGCCGAGCAGCGCGAGCGCATGCGTCTGATGCGTGAGATCGTTCGCCTGCGCAATGTCTATCGCTGGGCCGGGCAAATGCTGCTCGATGCCGCTGATCTGCGCAAGCGCAGGCAAATCATTCAAATCATGTCGCGGCGGCGGCTTCCAAGCGACGCCCGGCGATCCCGCGTAAGTTGAGCCGTTTTATCGGCGTCAGCATCGTTGCGAGCGCGACGCGGTGAGCATCTCCCAGATTTGGTTGCGTTGGGAGCTGCTTGGCCGTCGTCTATCGCGATATGCATTTCAGCAACTGAGGCTAAACTCGAAGAGTTACAACTCATATCCGAAGAGCTGACATTCCGGCAGTTCACATTAGTGCCATATCCAGACATCCGCGCCTTGGGTTCTGGCGCACTACCCGTGCAGGTAATCCGTCATCGTCGGCGTAGCATCCACCAATTTGAGCGATTGCGCAGCGTTTGCCATTGCCGTGCTATCTGAGCCGCAAGTCCTGTCCTGATTTCGTTAGCGGATCACGAACCTTGGCTTGCCGTCTGCGGCCAAGGCTCGTGACCCGCAAACAATGCTTTACCGCCGCACGCCAACGCGATTGACGCCCCCGTTCAAATTGCCGCCGGCGTGATGACGGACCGCAGCGCGCGCCACCGGACGAGGCCTGAGCACGACGCCGGCCCTAGCAACGCAACCGTGCGGATAACCAACATACTGGCAGTACACGACCGCCTTGGCGGGCGTGGATTGAAAGGGGACCTGCAAGCCCCAACAGGACGCTGGCAGCAATCCCCGCAACTGTCGCTGACTTGATCGAAAGATGCTTCCTCGGATGCATGGCCGACCTCCTCTTCCTGCGGAACTGAAAGGTGACGGGAGCCGCCTCAGGTGCGGCTGAACATAGCGTGAGCGCCAAAAGACAGCTGACGTTGACCTAGATCAAAAAATGGATACGACGCCGAAGTGCCAAGCCATGCACTCGGCGTCCGCTCTGGGTCATGAACGACATTTCGGCCATGTCAGCGTGATGTCCGCTCATACCCCAACAGCGGCGCAATAGCGGACATTCCAGCACTTCGCATTAGTGCCAATAACAGAAATTCAGCAGCAAAAGTTCAGATGCGTTGTTTTGCAAAATTGCGAATGATACGCCGCAGGTACGGCTCACCGACAAACCGAGCCGCATCGTCCGGCGTGTACCAACCAACCTGTCGTTCCTGTTTTTCGGGCCAGCTTCTATGCTGACGCGTTACCTCAAGCGGAAGCACCCGGACACTACATCTGGCGGTGTCCACCTTGCTTTAATACCTTGTTGTACGAGTACGATCCGATCGAGTGTTCGCTGACCTTCCCAGCAACGCCTGCTTCCTCATACGCCTCCTTGGCTGCCAACTCGTGGGGCGCCATGCCGGCTTTTGGCCAGCCCTTAGGAATGATCCAGCGTCGCGTAGTGCGGGACGTCACCAGCATAATTTCCACGGATGCCCGGGCTGCTCTGTAAGGCAGCGCCGCATATTGAATATGCCGCCTCGGCCTGGATTTTCTTCGTTCGCTCATACTACTTTCATGCGCCAAAATTCTTATTGTTCCCTTATCCCGCAACGTCAATGAAGCTGAGCCGAGCGGCACCTTGGCCTTGCCGACATGATCCAAGTAGCTTGGTCCTAATGCTCGTCGTCGGCTGGATAACGGCTATCAATGTGTCTATTTACCAATCGGTGCGCCCGGAGCCACCGGGAACCGGAATTGAATCGAGGCGCCCCGCAGGATGGGATCGATTGTCCTACTTGACCTTATGGGCGGGGTAGCACTGCTGCTGTGGGGCCTGCACATGGTCCTCAGCGGCGTTTTGCGCGCGTTTGGTCCCGACCTACGTCGCTTTCTCGGCAAAACGCTAAGTAATCGCCTCACTGCTTTCGCGGCCGGGCTCGGGCTAACCGCGATGTTGCAGAGCAGCACCGCTACCGGTCTCATGACTGCCTCGCTCGCGGCGGACGGGATTGTCGGCCTCGTCCCCGCACTTGCCATCATGCTCGGCGCCAATGTGGGCACGACGCTGATCGTCCAACTTCTCTCCTTCGATATATCGGCGGTCGCGCCGGTTTTGTTCGTCATCGGCCTCATCACCTTCCGCGTCGGCGGGAACAATCTCGCCCGTGCGCTTGGGCGGATCGCCATCGGGCTCGGCCTGATACTGTTGGCGCTGCACATACTGCTGGACACGCTGGCGCCAGCCGAGCAGGCGCCGGCAATGCAAGCCCTGCTTGGCTCCATCACTAACGATCCCATTCTGTGCATCTTGATTGCCGCTGCGCTGACCTGGGCAGCGCATTCCAGCGTCGCCGTCGTGCTCTTGGTCATGTCGCTCGCCTATTCGCAATTTGTCACGCCTGAGGCGGCGCTCGCCCTTGTGCTCGGCGCCAATCTCGGCAGCGCGATTAATCCACTGCTTGAGGCGGAAATCGTGGCGATGCGGCGAGCCGGCGGCTGCCCTTGGGCAATATGCTCAATCGTCTCGTCGGCGTCCTTATCGTGCTGCCCTTCTTGCAGCCCATTGCCCGGGAATTGACGGCCCTTCAGCCGGACGCCTCGAAGATGACGGCTGAGTTCCATCTGTTGTTCAATATCGTGCTCGCCGCGATATTCATCGGTGTTTTGGATGCGGAGGCATGGCTCTTGGTGCGCTTCCTCCCCGACAGAAAGCAAGCGGCCGACCCTTCGTTGCCGCGCTATCTGGATGATGCCGCGCTGGAAACCCCGCCACTCGCACTCGCCAACGCGGCCCGTGAGACGCTGCGCGCGGGAGACACCATCGAGGCCTTGCTGCGGGAGGTCATGACCGCGCTTATGGACAATGATCGCAAACTCGCCAGTGATGTGTCGCGGATGGACAATATCGCGGACCGGCTCAGCGAAGCGATCAAGCTTTACATCATCAAGCTCACAAGCGGCAGCCTCGACGAACGGGAGGGCCGCCGCGCCATGGAGATCGTGTCCTTCACCATCAATCTCGAACAAATTGGCGATATCATCGACAAAAACTTGTGCGAACTCGCCACTAAGAAAATCAAGCGGCGATACCAATTCTCCCCGGAGGGAGCTGCGGAGATTACAACTTTTCACAGGTGCGTTGTTGACAGCCTACAGGCTGCCTTCGGTATCTTTATGACCGGCGACGTAGAAGCCGCACGCAAGCTCCTCCGTGAAAAACGGAACTGCGCAAGGCCCAGCTTGAAGCGGCTGACCGGCATTTCGAGCGGCTGCGCGAAGGCCGACCAGAGAGCCTCGAAACGACATCATTGCACCTCGACATACTGAGCGATCTAAAGCGTATCCACTCGCACATCTGTTCCGCCGCCTATCCCGTGCTAGAGGCAGCCGGTGAGCTACCGCCGTTAAAAGAGAGGGATGTTGCAATCGCTCGTGACTCAGACTCGGAATTGCTGCCACTGCCGCCCCGATCAACCTGACGATTTGGCCAACAGCCCAAGGGCACGAGATGTCCGCTTCGGGTCTTGGTCGTGTCAAAACACTTCAAGAGAACCGTAGATTGAGGGATGTGAAGGCAGAGACGGGTGATTTCTAGGTCCGACCTATGCCCGCATCGCAGCAATGAGCGGCTGGAAGCCCACTATGTTCATCACACGGGTAAGATTTTAAGCCAATACGTGCAGCGCCATCTCAGAGGCGACCCGCGGCAGTGTCTTCATTAAGACGTGTGTGGCGCCCATCCGGGCTTTGATCGTGCGGAAGGGATGCTCGACCGTTTCGCGCCGCTGGCGCATCTTCTCCGGATGCTCGTCGAGTCGCCGCTGTACGGCTTCAAGAACATGCTCGTGCTCCCATCGTGAGATCAGTCGTTCCTTGCCGGTGGTACACTCATGTTTGATGGAGCAACGCTGACAGGCGTTAGTCCGGTAGCGGCGCAAAACCAATCCTTTGTCTTGCGTCGTAAACGAATAGGCAAGTCTTTCACCGGCAGGACAAACGTAAACGTCCTCCTCAGCCACATAGCGGAAGTCCTGCTTGCCAAAGCGCCCCTCCGCTTTTGAGTTTGATGTCATCGGCTTGGGTAGTGTGACCACGATGCCGGTTGATCGCACGCCAGGATCTCCTCGCCACTGAAGTAGCCGCGGTCGGCGATAACATCGATACTTCACGCGCGCCAAAATGGAGCGGCTTGGCGCAGACGGAAGTCGGCAATCGTCTTGTGATCGGGAGCAAGACGGCCAGTGAGCCACATCACCTCAACGTTCCGCGCGGCCTCCCGCTCAAGCCGGCGACTCGACTGAACCCGATTGAGATAGCCGTAGATGTAGAGCTTCAACAGCACGGACGGATGATACGACGGCCGGCCTGTTATCGCAGGATTTACCCCCGCCTCCCTGTCAAGCTCGCGTAAGAGCCTGTTTTGGGGCATGGCAATCGAAACTGGCATGGGTTGCCTAGTTGGGTCGCCCCGTCAGCGGGGCAGAGACCGCAACATTGGGGGGCGGGCTGAACCGCGCCTACTGCGGAGGCAAATTGGGTGGTATGACTTTGTCACACCATTAGCAAGCCGCTTGTGCCGGGTCCCGGCAGACGTGGGGTGACAGGAGTGGTTAATTTTTTCCAAGAGGGAAAGGAGACGAGGGACTGCCATGCCATCCCCCCTCTTCCTCCGATGATGATGACGCCATACAGAAAGCCGGGGAACTACTCGACAAGCGGGCTATAGAGATTTGGGACGGACCGCGCCGTGTCGCTTGCCTCAAGCCCGGCGAACCCGTTTGGCGCGCGGAGCAAGACATGGCGCGAATACTGCCATTCAGAATTCCAGATACACAGTTCGATCCTGAAACCATTTCGATCCTCAGCACCGCCTATGACAAGGCGATTTCGGCGGTCAATGGGCACGGACAGCCTGGAGTCGTTCGCGAGGTCATTGCTAAGCGCATCGTCGCCCTAGCATCGAAAGGCGAGCGCGACCCCAACCGTTTGTGCGAAGGCGCGTTAAGGGGACTGGACAGCTAAGCAGGGCGAATAGGAGGTAAATCGCAAGACTTGCGTTGAAGGCCCGCCATCTGGAACCATTTCCGGCTACGTCATTTTACCTGTATGACCTCTGGGGGCGTCAGGTTTGGGGTGCTGGATGGCGCGTATTCTTATCGTTGAGGACGACGCCCAAGTCCTCATGTTGGCCGAGTCGATTTTAGAGCAAGCGGGACACGAAATGGTTTCCGCCGCCACTGTGGCCGAAGCTCAGACGCTCATCAATTCGCCTGACGAAAAGTTCGATTTGGTTTTCACCGACGTAAGCCTGCGCAATCACGCTGAAGGCGGTCTGACCATCGGTCAGATGGTAGAACGGGACAGGAAGGGAACGCCCGTCCTGTACGCCAGCGGGCGCGAGTTGACCGATGGCATGAGGGCCATGCTTGCCGAGCGCAGTAGATTTCTGCCGAAGCCCTACACGGCTGAGCAATTAACGGACGCGGTAACCGGATTGCTCAAGACTGATTAAAATCACCAATGGCCGGTTGCGCTCTTGCGGTGCCGGTTAACTAATCGGCCTCTCAAAGTCGCGCGGGACCTTAGTGCCGCATCTTGCGCTCAGCCTTCATCCGCGCCTTTGGCGTCGCAATCGAACAGTACAGCGGTGCCGGTCGGGTGATGATCGGCAAGCCCGCGTAGTACGATTTCAGCGACGCCACATCAATCAAGGTGCGGCTGTTCGATTTCCGCGCCACGATCGTTTTGTCGGCAATCAAACGGGTAAGAGTGCGCTTGCTGATGCCGAGGAACGCGGCAGCATCGCGCGGACAAAGCTAGAGCTTCCATTGAATGACTCCAGAACATGAAGTCCGTCTTGCGCGGGACACTATCGGTGTGGGGACGGAAACCGATACCCGGTCGCCCTGATGGAATGGTTTCATGAATTCATCGCCCACGCTGTAGGCGAGGACCGGATTGTGCAGATGCACTTTCGGCAGCCCGGAATTGCCCCGAGCATCACGTCTTCGATGCTGGGGTTGCTCGCGGCGGTAATGGAAACCAAATCCCCGTCACACCCGAGGCCAGCAGTAATCCAGAGAACGTGAACTTCCGCCAATTTGGTGGGTGTTGGGTCTTGCTACCGTAGGGAGCAACAGAGGCGTTCATCGGCGAAGCTCCTAAATTTAGGGGAGCGGTTTCTTACGGTCCGATAAGTTTTTCCTGCCCTTCACATGCTCAACCAAACATTACCGTCCCCTTTTACAACGGCTGTCAATTGCTTTTGCAAGTTCCAGACGGTTGGGCGTCGATAAAACTGACGCTCTAAAAACGAAGTTTGATTGGTTCAAGTCGGCGACAAGCCAATTAGTTCCGCCATTTTCTATTTTTCCAAAATGATTGCGTGCCTTGCTTGGAGTCTGAGCAGCAATGGTAGACGCCAACGGCTGGGAGGCTCGCCTCGGAAATCTGCATAGGACGATAGGTGGAATTTCTGCCTGACGGCGGGGACGCTGGTGCCTGCAAATCAGGAGAAAGTCGGAACCACCGGCCGGGAATTCGGCATCATCGGTGCGCTCGGCATGGCAAGCATTGCCAAGCTCGCAAGAGCGAAGTTGCGCAATTCCGACGTCTCGCTGCCCCTGCCGCGCGACTTCGCGCCACTTGAAATGGCAGAACAGATCGACGTTCTCTCCGATCGCATCGAGCGCATTGGCCGGGAAATCCTGGCGGGCGTCAAGGCCGATGAGACCGCTCGACGCCTGACCAGCATCCCTGGCGTCGGGCCGCCGATCGCCGCCACTGTTCGGGCGACCGTAAACGACATTGCGGGCTTTAAGACCGGCCGCGACTTCGCCGCCTGGCTGGGGCTCACGCCGCGGCTGCTCTCCAGCGGCGGCAAAGACAAGCTCGGCTCGATCTCCAAACAGGGCAATCGCCAACTCAGAACCCTGCTGGTGGTTGGCGCCACGTCGATCATCAAACAAGCGAAACGCGGCGTCCCGTTGCCGACATGGCTCACCGGGCTGATGGCTCGCAAGCCTTACAAACTGGTCGCAGTAGCGCTTGCGCGAACAAGACCGCCCGGATCATCTGGGCGCTGCTTGCCAACGGAGGCTTCTACAGGCAGCCGGTGGCGGCCTAATCGACCACGAATACTCGGCGTTGATTGCCGAGAAAGGAGCAAAGGTGCAAACGGAGAGATGAGACCTCCACAAACACCTTGCCTGTCGGGCCGTTCCACATATGAGTCGAGAGCCCTTTGGATGCCGATAGGGGTCCCGGTCCAATGCCGTTTGACAGCAAAAGAACGACCAAACAGACAATGGTGCACACTGCGACTACGGAAACGTTTGCCGCAGTTTGGCGTTTTGCCCTGCGTCTGCGTGTGAGCTGTGCTCGGCAGAACCGATCGTGCTTAAATATTGCCGAGCGAACTTTATTGTGCTCCGCAGATCCGGCATCATCGAACGTAAAGAAGCACCGGCCTCGCGACCGGAGCCTCCTCGCCGGTCATTGACCCCTTCAACCTCTGTCCAATTTGCAGAATGGCAAAGGTGGAGCGGACGTCACTTAATGCCTGCCGAATCTCCTGTGAATATACCGGCGCGACGAGATTTTGCGGCCAAAAAGCAAGGTTGCTGCGTTTTCTGCTCCTACGGCGGCAATTTCAATGATTTAGCATTTTCTAGATACCAATAAGGTTCCCAATTCGTCCCCCAAGGATGCTGATCTCAATCTCGGATCGTGAGCCCGATCACTGCCGGCATCGCGAAGAGGACGAGCGGCAGTTGGACCGCGATCCCTGCAATAATAGCGATCGCGAGCGGCTGTAACATTTGATCGCCCGAGCCGCTGATGGCCGCTCCAAGCGGAAGCAGCGCGAAAATCATCGCGAGCGTGCTCATCGCAATTGGTCGCATACGATTGAGGGCGGCCTCACGCAACGCCTGACGCGGCGGCAATTCGCATTCGAGCGACTGATATTCGGAAACAAGAAAGATGGCCATTTCGGTGGCGATGCCCACGATCATGACCATGCCCATCATTGCCGTGATGTTGAGCTCGATCCCTGTCGGCCACAGGCCAAGAAGACCGCGCTGGTCGAGATCAGCGACTAAGAATAATGATGAGCGGGAGCCAAAAGCTCTCATAAAGGTAAAGCAGCAGGATCGCTTCGCCGACGACAGCGGCGGCGAAGACCTTGATCATTCCGTGTGCTGCGAGCTGCTGCTGCTTGTAGGCGCCGCCGACCTGGAGAATAGACGCCGTTCGGGAAGGAAGCCGGGCTTGGCGACAATGTGACTGAACGGCTGCGGCTGTGGAGCCGAGATCGTGGCCGCCGCCGATCTCGGCGGTCACAGCGACGATCTGAGCCAGGTTGTTCCGCGTAATTTCCGGCTGGCCGGCGACGAAAGCGGACCTTTGCGACGGTGCTCGAGCGGGAACACATGCCCATTCGGCGCGCGGATCAGCAGACGCGCCTAGTTGGTCCTGATAGATCACGGTCATTGGAGGATCAAGCCACACCCGTACGCCGACCGGCTGCACCTTGGCCGAGATAGCTCGTCACCACGGTGCCATGAAGATAATCATAGAGCTGCGCCTGGACCTCCGCGGGAGTGATGCCGGCCATCGCTGCCTGGCAGCGGGATCGACACGAATGTCGAGCGCGTCTCCCGCGGGCACGATGCCGTTGTTAACCGAGGCGGCTTCGACACCAGGCACCTTGGCGATTGCGGCAGCGACTTTGGCGGCGACCGCCGGCAGCGCCGGCCGGATCCTGGGCGCTGAGTTCGACCACAATCGGCTGCGGGCGGCCCACCATGTCGCCGATCATGTCGCCAAGAAGTTGATGCGTGTCGAAGGAAATCCCCGGGACTTGGCTGGTAATCTTATTGTTGACGTCGTCCATCACGGTCCAGATTGACGGCCGGCGTGAGGGGTCGACCAAGCGGACAACGAAATCGCCTTGGTAGCTTTCCTTGAAATCTCCGCCAAAGCCCAGCCCGGTTCGGCGGGAATAAGTCGCGATGCTTGGATCGCGCTTGAGGATTTGCTCGAACTCCTGCAATTCCCTGTTGGTTTCGGCCAACGAAGTGCCTGGTGCGGTATAGTAGTCGAGGACAAATCCCCCTTCGTCCATGCGCGGCAGAAACCCGGTGCCGACCCGGCCGTAGGCGAAATAACCGCAGCCAACGAGGAGGAGGACCGCAAGCCCAACGAGCCACGGTCGCGCCGTCAGTCGATCCAGCAGCGTGCCGTGGCCGCGCCGTAGCCAACCCTCGCGGCCATGTTGCGGATCATCCCAGCGGCCAAAATCGATAATGCCGCGTGCCAAGAGCGGCACCGTAAAAGCGGTGAGCAAGAAGGAAATGACGAGCGCGGAGGCCATCGTGATCGCCAGAAACTTGAAAAAGGCTCCGGTGACACCCGACAAAAACGTCAACGGCAGGAAGATAACGATCGTCGCCAGGCTCGATCCGAGCAGCGGCGAAAAGAACTCGTGCGCCGCTATCAGTACCGTCCGATCGGGCTCCTCCACGCCGGGCACCCCGGCACGCCGGGCGATGTGCTCGATCATAACAATGACATCGTCGATCAGGAGGCCGATCGCAGCTGCGATGCCGCCCAGGGTCATGATGTTGAGCGTCATGCCGAGACCGTAGAGGACCAGCACGGTCGCCGAGATCGATAGCGGCACGACGATCATCGCGGTCAACGCGACACGCCAGTTCCGCAGGAATGCCAGTATTACGATGCCGGCAAAGACCAGCCCGATTCCGATTGCTTCCTCCAGCGCGGCTATGGAGGAGCGCACGAGCTGCGTCTGATCGTACCAATTGTGGAGCTGGATGGTCTTCGGCTCGGTCTTCATAAAGGACGACAGCTTCTGATCGATCTCACGAGCGACAGTCAGCGAGTCGGCCTGGTCCTGCTGAAAGATGTCGAAGGTGACCGCGCGCTGTCCGTTGACGTCGACAAGAAGCCACTGCGGCACCGAGCCCATCGTAACCTTGGCGACATCCGAGAGCCGAACAATGCCGCCGGCGCTATTGCGCAGCTCCACAGCCCCCACCGATCCGAGCGAGCTGAAAGCGTTGTTATTGACCACAAGGTAAAGCAGGTCGTTATCTTCGAGACGGCCGACCACTTTCAGATTGTTCGTCGCTGCAATGGCTTTGCTTACGTCCGCAACTGTGAGGCCGTAGGCACTGAGCTTCTGCGGATCGATCGAGACCTGCACTTCCGGCGTCTCGCCCCCCAAAACGCCCACGCGCTTGACACCCTCAACGCTCATGAGCAGCGGCGTGATCTGATACTGAGCAAGCCTGCGCAGGTCGGCAGGAGAAACCGTATCGGAGATAAGCGCATATGAGAGGAAGGGCGCAATCGTGGTTGGACTGGCCCGGATCACCTCGTAAGTGGTGCCGGCCGGCAGCTTGGGAACAGCCTGAGCGAAACCGGCGTCGACGCTAAGCAGCGCCTGCGCCATGTCAGTCCCCCACGGAAAGTCGACGAACATCTCCGCGGAGCCGCGCGAGGTGGTGGATGTCACGTTGACGGCGCCAGGAACTGAACGGGCCACCTCTTCAAGCGGCTCGGTGACCTCGACCAGCATCTGCTGCGCCGGCATTGTGCCGCTCTCGACGTTTACGCGGAGCCGGGGAAACGAGACGATCGGGAACAATTCGACCGGCAAACTCATGCCAGCATAGTCCGCCCGCCGCTAGAGCGAACGCAACGAAAATGAGCGAGCGGCGATGATATTCAAGCCAACCGACGAAACTCATTGGCCGTCCGGCTTTTTTGCGGGGTCGGCTATCCGGACGTGCATGCCGTCCTTGAGCTGGTAATTGCCGGCAAGAATGAGTGCGGCCTGCGGATCGAGCGCGCCCGTAATCACATCTTTGGTGCCGGCACTGAGAAGTATCTTTACAGGAACGTGGTGTGCGATCATGTCTTTCGCCTGCACCACGTATGGAGCACCACCGTCATCCACTAATATTGCCTCGTGCGGAACTAGGTAACCTTTCACTGTGCCGGTTACGATCTGAGCCCGCGCGGCCTGTCCGGCGAGGAGTGTGCCTTCCGGCAGTGCAATCTCGAGAGGGACAAGGCCGGTATTCGCCTCGACGATGGATCCCCGCAGCAGGACGATTCCCGTGCGCGACGTCTCCGCTACCCAGCGGCGATATCGTCGCCGCATCGCCGTTCGAGATTTCCTTCGCCTGTTCGGGAGGGGCGCCGGCCGCAAGCACAAGCCCATTCGCCCGCGCGATGGATCAGCAATGCGGTACCTGCAGTCACAATGGCGCCATGGCTCACTGAAATGCTGGTCACGACCCTCGTCGGGCGACGTCAGAGTTCGAGGCGTGTTCGCGCCTCCGGCCGTCAGGGCGTCGAGTGAGGCTTGCGCATCGGACAGAGCCTTCTGGGCGTCTGCGAGCTGTTGCTGGGTGGCCAGATGTTGAGCCAACAGAGTGCTGGGTGCGCTAACGAGCCCGCGTGCATTGTCGAGCGAGGAGGCCGCCTTGCTGTATGCGGCCGCCGTCTCGGGTGTCGGCCCAAAACGGGCCAACGATCGCCGGGCTTCACCTGCTGCCCCGTCTTGACGAAAATGGCGTCGACCACGGCGCTGGCGGGTGCCGTAATCTCTTCTTGCATTGAAGGACTCGCTTCGGCTTTGCCGAAAACGGTTACGATCCTCGGCAAAGCCCCCTTTTGAAGCGTGTGTCTGCACCAAAACGCTCGGTGAAGGCGCTTGTTCTGCCCCCTCACTGCTAGTGACGAAAAATGCAGCGGAGAAAAAAGCACAGAGTGGCCGCAACGTTCCGGTTCACAATGGGGGCTCCCCGCTCAGAGCCAATCGCATCTTCGGTAACCCTAAGCCAAGCTCGACCGCGAGAAATATCTTGTCTTCAACGATTTGCCGCTCGATCGCAATGACTTCAAGCCTGCGTTCCAGCGCCGTTGTTTCGTATTCGGTCATGGTGCGCTGGTCGAGATTGTTTTGCGCATAAGCCTGGCGCGCCGTTGTCGCCAAGGACGTGATGCCGTGGCGGCCTTACGAGCCGTCGCCAAATCCGCCGACAGCTGACGAATTTGCGCAATCAGAGCATGGACATGCGCATTGGCAAATATCGAGTCTTGCTTGGTACTGCGCGCGCAGCAGGACCCGTGTGGCGGCCGCATTTGCAATGTGGCCTTGATTGCGGTCAAATACGGGAAGGCCAAAATCGAGTGTGGGCCCGGCGGAGATTACGTCGGACGTGTCCTTATTGTACGATCCGCCAAGCGTCAGAGCCGGGAATTGGCCCAGAATTGCAGCCCGTACATCCTCCTCCGCGGAACTGTAACCAAGCTGCAACGCCATCAAGTCTGGCCGCCGCTCGGGCAGATCGGCAAGGACACTTCGACGTTGGCCGGCAGTGGGCCTATGTACGGTCGCGCGATACGAAAGCGCACCTTCGGGTCTAGTCCGAGCAAGCCATCGAGGGTCTGCCAGCTTTTCAATCTGTTCAGCCTCAAAGTCACAAAAGCGTTCTCAGCACCGGCTTGTGCGGTCGCAAGGGGGGCCTGTGCTGCAACGGTCAGGTTGCCTACGGCAATAGCCTTCTTCACTTCATCGATCTCTTGCGACAGCGAGTGCGATTTGGTGCCGGGTAAGCTCGATGGATAATCCTCCGAATAGATGTCAGCCGCGAGCTGGCGCGCCTTCTGTGCCACCTGCCACTCACGCCAGAGCTGATCGGCATCCACTTGATCAGGCGGGCATGCGCGGACTCAACACGCGCCCCCCGCGTGACGAGTTGCGAAATTTGTGAGAATGCCGCGGAGAACGATGATGTGGTTGCGGGACCGCTGATCAGCGCCCCATAACTGATGTTTGCTACCGGGTTCGGAAGGATCGTGGCTTGCACAATTCCCGCCCGCGCCGCATCGATTTCACCGCTTTCGGACTTCAGATCGGGATCGTTGAGAATGGCCAAAAGACCGATCTGGTCGAGGGTCAGCGGACGCTTGCTATTGATTGCGCTAATGCCGACTAAATCGGGAACCGCAGTTTCGAGCTGGTCCAAGCTGACGGCCAAGTTTGGCCCCGTCGGCGGCGGCAAGGGCTGGTAGGTAGCGCACGCCGTGAGCGCCGCGATGCATCCACCAGCAGTCGTTTCATAGCCAGACGAAACTGATTTCTAAGCCGAAGGAGCTTCCAGAATGCCCAAGCCGTTCAAATACTGC